>NZ_JAGEOK010000100.1 GCF_017573545.1 Actinomadura nitritigenes
CATCATCGGCGGCGAATGTTCGTCGGGTGGCTGCTCATAGATGTGGAGCACTGGTTATTCAGTCTGCTGGCCGTGCGGCTCGGCAAGTACCGCCTCGAGGTGACTCGGGGAGTGGGAACGGCGAGCTCCGGGCGGCTGGCAGATTGGACACGCTGTTGGGTCCTGAGGAAACGGGCGTTAGCTCGGTGACCTCGGACTGCGGGACCTGTAACCGCATCACCGTTCCGGTGGTGCGGTTCTGGTTGGCCCGGTTGTTTTTTGAGAACTGCACAGTGGACGCGAGCATCTCTGATGAGACCTCGATGTGATGCTTCATCCGATGTTTCGGGTGGGGTTTCGTGTTCGGGGTTTTGTCTCTGCGATTTGTTTTGATCGTTTTGTGTGTTCAAGTTTTTAAGGGCATACGGTGGATGCCTTGGCATCAGGAGCCGATGAAGGACGTGGGAGCCTGCGATATGCCTCGGGGAGTCGGCAACCAGACTTTGATCCGGGGATTTCCGAATGGGGAAACCTGGCACCCGTCATGGGGTGTCGCCGCCTGCTGAATGTATAGGCAGGTTGGTGGGAACGCGGGGAAGTGAAACATCTCAGTACCCGCAGGAAGAGAAAACAATAGTGATTCCGTGAGTAGTGGTGAGCGAAAGCGGAAGAGCCTAAACCGTGCGCGTGTGATAGCCGGCAGGCGTTGCGTGTGCGGGGTTGTGGGACCATCTGGTCAGTGCTGCCGTGCTGGCAAAGAGTTATAAAGCATCGTGATAGTCGAATGGCATGGGAAGGCCGACCGTAGACGGTGAGAGTCCGGTAGACGAAATTGCGATGCCTCTTGGGTGTGTTCCCGAGTAGCACGGGGCCCGTGAAATCCCGTGTGAATCTGCCACGACCACGTGGTAAGGCTGAATACTTCCTGGTGACCGATAGCGGATCAGTACCGTGAGGGAATGGTGAAAAGTGCCCCGGTGAGGGGTCGTGAAATAGTACCTGAAACCGTGTGCCTACAAGCCGTCAGAGCCTCCTTCAGGGTCTTCGGATTCTGATTGGTGATGGCGTGCCTTTTGAAGAATGAGCCTGCGAGTTATGGTGTGTGGCGAGGTTAACCGGTGGCGGGTAGCCGTAGCGAAAGCGAGTCTGAATAGGGCG
>NZ_JAGEOK010000101.1 GCF_017573545.1 Actinomadura nitritigenes
TGTTCTGTCTATGGAGGTTGTGAACGCGGGGACACGGTCGGATGATCTTGGAATGAGGGAGGGCCTCCGGGTTCGGTGTGGATTGCGACATCTACGCCGACACCGCAGGAGGCCCTCATGCCCCACCGTAACGCCCCGCTGACCGAGACCGGACGGCTTCGGCTGGCCCGCTGCGTGGTCGAGGACGGGTGGCCGCTACGGCGGGCCGCCGAACGCTTCCAGGTCGCCACCTCGACCGCGCACCGGTGGGCCGGCCGCTACCGGCAGCTGGGCGAGGCGGGCATGACCGACCGCTCCAGCCGCCCGCACCACAGCCCGCACCGCACCCCCACCCGCCTGGAGCGACGCATCATCAAAGTGCGGGTGGCGCGCCGGTGGGGACCGGCCCGCATCGGCTACCTGCTGGGCGTCCATCCCTCCACGGTCCACCGCGTGCTGACCCGCTACCACCTGGCCCGCCTGAGGGACCTGGACCGCGCGACCGGCCGCACCGTCCGCCGTCCCGTCCGCCGCTACGAGCATCCCGCCCCCGGCGACCTGGTCCACGTCGACATCAAGAAACTCGGCAACATCCCCGACGGAGGCGGCCACAAAGCGCACGGCCGAGCGGTCGGCGGCCGCCACTCCTCGGCCCACCGCGACCCGACCCGCCCCCGCAAGGTCTCCAACCACCCCAACCTGGGCTACGGCTACCTGCACAACGCCGTCGACGACCACTCCCGCCTGGCCTACACCGAAATCCTGCCCGACGAGACCAAGGAAACCGCCACCGCGTTCTGGACCCGGGCCCACGCCTTCTTCACCACCGCCGGGATCACCGTGACCCGTGTCCTGACCGACAACGGCTCCTGCTACCGCTCACACCTATGGCGCGACACCCTCACCGCCGCCGGCATCACCCACAAACGCACCCGCCCCTACCGCCCCCAGACCAACGGCAAAGTCGAACGCTACAACCGCACCCTCCTCGACGAATGGGCCTACAACCAGCCCTACACCAGCGAAGCCGAACGCCGCCGAGCACTCCCGCAATGGCTGCACACCTACAATCACCACCGCGGCCACACCGCACTCGACGGCCAACCACCCGCCAGCCGCGTCCCCAACCTCCATAGACAGAACAGCTAG
>NZ_JAGEOK010000102.1 GCF_017573545.1 Actinomadura nitritigenes
TGCTCTCCCCCACCTGGGGCGTCTACTCCGGCTACGAACTCTGCGAGAACACCCCCGTCCGCCCCGGCAGCGAGGAATACCGCGACTCCGAGAAATACCAGTACCGCCCCCGCGACTGGGAAGCCGCAGACCGCGACGACACCACCATCGCCCCCCTCATCACCCGGCTCAACACCCTCCGCAACGCCCACCCCGCACTCCAACTGCTGCGGAACCTGCGCTTCCACCACATCGACCAGCCGGAACTGCTCGCGTTCTCCAAGCGGCACATGGACGACGTGGTCCTGGCGATCGTCAACCTGAACCCGCACCAGCCGCGCGAGGCGACGGTCCACCTCGACCTCACCGCACTCGGCCTCCCCGACGACCCCGACCGTCCCTTCAGCGTCCACGACGAGCTGGACGGCTCGACGTACACGTGGCGGAAGGCCAATTACGTCTACCTGGACCCGCACCTTCGACCCGCGCACATCTTCACGTTCCGGAGCAGCGAGAGTTGAGCGGACCGAACGAACCACAGCCTCCCTCCCCGACGCCCGGCCCGACGCCCGGCCCGGTGCCCAGGGACGAGCCCATCCCCGAGATCCCCCCGGACGCGGTCCCGGCGGCGTCCGAACCCGTCCCCGATGCGTTCAGCCCCGAGACGCCGCGCGATCCGCACTGGTTCAAGACGGCGGTGTTCTACGAGGTGTCGGTGCGCGGATTCGCCGACTCCAACAACGACGGCTACGGAGACCTGCGCGGCCTGATCTCCAAGCTCGACCACCTGGAATGGCTCGGCGTCGACTGCCTCTGGCTCCTGCCGATCTACCAGTCACCGCTGAAGGACGGCGGCTACGACATCTCCGAGTACACCAGGATTCTTCCCGACTTCGGAGAGCTCGGCGACTTCGTCGAACTGATCGAGCAGGCGCACGCACGGGGAATCCGCGTCATCGCCGACCTCGTCATGAACCACACCAGCGACCAGCATTCCTGGTTCCAGGCGTCGCGGACCGATCCGGACGGGCCGTTCGGTGACTTCTACATGTGGAACGACACCGACGACAAATACCCCGAAGCCCGGATCATCTTCGTCGACACCGAATCCTCCAACTGGACCTACGACCCGGTCCGCGGCCAGT
>NZ_JAGEOK010000103.1 GCF_017573545.1 Actinomadura nitritigenes
TGTACTCGGTCACGAGGTTGGTGACACGCCGGGTTGGTGGTTGATCAAAGCGAAGACCTCCGAGTGCGGTGGAGATAGCCGTCTTCACCCGTCTCGGAGGTCTTCATGGCCCACGCTAATGCACGGTTGACCGTCCACGGCCGTCGTCTGCTGGTCGAGCGTGTCCGTGTGCAGGGACGCCCGGTCGCGCACGTCGCTCGGGAGCTGGGCGTCTCGCGGCAGTGCGCACATCGCTGGGTGCGCCGCTTCGACGCCGAGGGGCCGGCCGGGCTGCACGACCGCAGCTCACGGCCGCACCGCACCCCCGGCCGCACCGCACCACACGACGAGCAACGCGTGCTGGACCACCGACAACACCACCGCCGCGGCCCGGCCTTCATCGCCGCCGCGACCGGGGTGCCCGAACGGACCGTCACCCGCGTCCTGCGCCGTCACGGCCTGCCTCGGCTGGCCGAATGCGACCCGCTCACCGGCCACCCGATCCGGGCTACCCGCCACACCACCATCCGCTACGAGCACGACCGGCCCGGCAGCCTGCTGCACATCGACGTCAAGAAGATCGGACGCATCCCCGACGGCGGCGGCTGGCGCGCCCACGGCCGCGGCGGCTCCCGCCTGACCCGCCACAAACACGCCCGCATCGGCTACGACTACGTCCACGCCGCCGTCGACGACCACACCCGGCTGGCCTACGCCGAGATCCACCCCGACGAGAAAGGCGCCACCGCGGCCGGCTTCCTGCGCCGGGCCGCCGCCTTCTTCGCCGCCCGCGGCATCACCCGCATCGAGCGGGTGCTGACCGACAACGCCTGGTGCTACCGCCACAGCCGCGACTTCGCCGCCGCCCTGGCCGATCTGGACGCACGCCACAAACTCATCCGCCCGCACTGCCCCTGGCAAAACGGCAAGGTCGAACGCTTCAACCGCACCCTGGCCACCGAATGGGCCTACCAGCAGGTGTTCACCAGCAACACCCAACGCACCCACCGCCTGGCACCCTGGCTGGAGTACTACAACACCCAACGCCCACACACCGCACTCGGCGGTCACCCACCCATCAGCCGCCTGTCACCAACCTCATGACCGAGTACA
>NZ_JAGEOK010000104.1 GCF_017573545.1 Actinomadura nitritigenes
TCTTCGAAGCCGTCATGGCCGGCGCCGCCGGCTACGTCCTCAAACAGATCCACGGCTCCGACCTCGTCGGCGCCGTCCGCACCGTCGCCTCCGGCCAATCACTCCTCGACCCCCGCAGCACCGCCCGGATGCTCCAACGCATCCGCGCCCGCCAAGAGAAGAAGGACCCGCTCAAGGGGCTCACCGAGCAGGAACGCCACATCCTGGAGCTCATCGGCGAAGGACTCACCAACCGGCAGATCGGCGAGCGGCTGTTCCTCGCCGAGAAGACCGTCAAGAACTACATCTCCAGCATCTTCACCAAACTCGGCATGAGCCGCCGCACCCAGGCCGCCGCGCTTGCCGCGCAACTCAAGGCCGACGCCGAGCGGGATCACGGCCACCACGACTGACCAGGCCGGCCGCCGCGCCCTCGCTTCCCGCCCGGGACGATCGCGACGGGGGCCGACGCCTCATGCAGGACGCTCGGGTGACGGCACCGCGCAGGGTGCGCGGGGAGGAGCCGATGCCGCGGTCGCCGACGACGAGAAGGCTCGCGCCCCGAGCGTTGTCGGGGCCAGACAGCACCGCGAGATCCCACCATGCGCAGATGACCGCCACCGACCACGCTACGGCGGATCTGGGTGGACGCCTCGGGAGAACCCGCCCGGCGGCCGCAGGGCCACCCCGGCACCGTCACCACGACGGCGTTCGTCGGCGCCGTGGCAGTGGGCGCCGCGAAAGCACCACCGCTGGCGGCCTGCCTGCTGGTCCGCCGGCGCTGCGACCGCCGCCGCGCGCAGATGTGGGACCTCGAATGGGCGCGTCTGGACCGGCGGCAGATGAACTGATCCCGATGGACCTTGGTCCCGCCCCGATGTGACCGACGGCCATGGGAACGGGGCGGCGCCGGAGGAACCATGGAATCGGCACCCACCGACGGGAGACGGGCACCCAGCCCGGAGCAGCCGACCGGCGGCCACCGCGCCGCAGGACCCACCGTCGCCAAGACGGGCATCCGGCACCCGGGCGCCCCGACCCCA
>NZ_JAGEOK010000105.1 GCF_017573545.1 Actinomadura nitritigenes
GATCCGGACGGGCCGTTCGGTGACTTCTACATGTGGAACGACACCGACGACAAATACCCCGAAGCCCGGATCATCTTCGTCGACACCGAATCCTCCAACTGGACCTACGACCCGGTCCGCGGCCAGTACTACTGGCACCGCTTCTTCTCCCACCAGCCCGACCTCAACTACGACAACCCCGCCGTCCAGGACGCCATGCTGGAAGTCCTGCGATTCTGGCTCGACCTGGGCATCGACGGCTTCCGCCTGGACGCCGTCCCCTACCTGTACGCCCGCGAAGGCACCAACTGCGAGAACCTCCCCGAAACCCACGCCTACCTCAAACGCGTCCGCGCCGAAATCGACCGCCTCTACCCCGACCGCGTCCTGCTCGCCGAAGCCAACCAATGGCCCGCCGACGTCGTCGAGTACTTCGGCGACCCCGCCGCCGGCGGCGACGAATGCCACATGGCCTTCCACTTCCCCGTCATGCCCCGCATCTTCATGGCCGTCCGCCGCGAACAGCGCTACCCCATCTCCGAGATCATGGCCCAGACCCCCAAGATCCCCGAATCCTGCCAATGGGGCATCTTCCTGCGCAACCACGACGAACTCACCCTGGAGATGGTCACCGACGAAGAACGCGACTACATGTACACCGAATACGCCAAAGACCCCCGCATGAAAGCCAACATCGGCATCCGCCGCCGCCTGGCCCCCCTCCTGGACAACGACCGCAACCAACTCGAACTCTTCACCGCCCTCCTCCTCAGCCTCCCCGGCTCACCCGTCCTGTACTACGGCGACGAGATCGGCATGGGCGACAACATCTGGCTCGGCGACCGCGACGCCGTCCGCACCCCCATGCAATGGACCCCCGACCGCAACGCCGGCTTCTCCCAATGCGACCCCGCCCGCCTCTACCTGCCCGTCATCATGGACCCCATCTACGGCTACCAGGCCGTCAACGTCGAAGCCCAGGTCAACAACCCCGGATCACTCCTGCACTGGACCCGCAAGATGATCGAGATCCGGCA
>NZ_JAGEOK010000010.1 GCF_017573545.1 Actinomadura nitritigenes
TTGGGCGGGTACGGGTACACGCGGGAGTTCCCGGTGGAGCGGATGATGCGCGACGCCAAGATCACCCAGATCTACGAGGGCACCAACCAGATCCAGCGCATGGTCATCGCCCGCCAGCTCCTCAAGTGACCCGGCGCTCGTACCCGCGACCGGACCGCGGCTGACGGGCCTTCCCGCGGGAAGACCCCCAGGACGGCGGATGACGGCGAAAGGGCTGTCGCCGCCGGGGGAGTGCCGTCAGGATGGTGGTGCCGGCGGTCCACCGCGGACGAGGGAGCGCGCATGAGCGGAACAGGGCCCGTACCCGAGATCGACACGAGCACCTCGCACGTGGCGCGCATCTGGAACTACTGGCTGGGCGGCAAGGACAACTATCCCGTCGACCGGGAGGTCGGCGACCAGATCCTCGGGATCCTCCCGGACGTGGCGCGCCTCGCCCGCGCGTCCCGGCTGTTCCTCAACCGGGTGGTCTGGCACCTGGCCGCCGAGGCGGGCGTCCGCCAGTTCGTCGACATCGGGACGGGCCTCCCCACCGTCGACAACACCCACGAGGTCGCGCAGCGCGCGGCGCCCGACGCGAAGATCGTCTACGTGGACAACGACCCGCTGGTCCTCGCGCACGCGCAGGCGCTCCTCACCAGCACCCCCGAGGGCGCGACCGCCTACGTCGACGCCGACCTGCGCGACCCGGACCGCATCATCGCGAAGGCCGCCGAGACCGTCGACCTCGATCGTCCCGTCGCGCTCACGCTGATGGGCATCCTGGAGTTCGTCACCGACGACGAGCAGGCGTACGCGGTCGTCCGGCGGCTGCTGGACGCGGTGCCGCCCGGCAGCTACTTCGCCATGTACGACGGGACGAACGTCGTCCACGGCGAGGCGTCCGACCGGATCGTCGACGTGTGGAACGCCTCCGGCAACGCCGGCCTGGTGCTGCGCACGCCCGAGGGCATCCGCCGCTTCTTCGACGGCCTCGAACTGCTGGACCCCGGCGTCGTCCCGGTGAACGAGTGGCGGCCCGAGGTGACCGTCGGGACCGAGCCGGAGCCCGTCGACGCCTACGGCGGCGTCGGCCGCAAGCCCTAGCCCGGACCCCGGCCGCCGGGGGCCCCGTCCGCGTGCCGAAGGATCTCGGTGATCGCGAACGCCGCGTCGAGCCGCCCGCCCTGCACGGCGGCCTTGTAGTAGACGAGCGCGGCCTCCCCGTCCGCCGCCGCGCCGCCCCGGCCCGCCTGGTCGCCGAGCAGGTGGGCGCGGCGGGCCGCCTCCGCGGCGTCCAGCCCGTCGGGCGAGGCGTCCAGCAGGTCCAGCGCGCCGGGATGGCCGGCCGCCGCGGCCTCGATCAGCAGCGGGACGGTCTCCCCGCCGCGGGCCGGGTCGGTGCCGAGCAGCACCGCGACCCGGTAGAGCGCGTCGGCGTCCCCGGCCGCCGCGCGATCGAGCAGCGCCCGGCCGCGCGGGCCGTACCCGGCGACGGTCGCCCGCTGCGACTCCGTCAGCCGCACCGGCCTGACCGGTTCCCCCTCCGGCGGCGCGAGCGCGCGCCCCGGCCCCGTGCTCTCCGTATCCGCGGGCGGGCGGGGCGGCGGGACGGTCCGGCCCGGGGACCGGGCGGCGCGCAGCCGGGCCTGCCACGCGGGCAGCGACGCGGTGCCCGGATCGCCGGAGCGCACGCCGGTCTCCCAGGCGCGGCGCTGGCAGCAGAGCACGAAGCTCGCCACCCAGGCGGCGGTGGGGAGCCGCTTGCGCCGCCCGGCGAGCACGTCGAAGATCCCGGTCGTCGACAGCGACGGGAGGTCCCGCCGGCCGTAGAGCTCGCCGAGGTGCTCGGAGACCTCCGCGAGCCTGCGGTACGGCGGCCGGTTGCAGGAGTCGTAGAGCGCGTTGAGCGCGCGGATGAAGGCGTCCGGCCCGGCGGGCCGGGAAGCGTCGTCGATCATGTCTGGTCGCCCTTGCCGGCAGGGAGCTGACCTGTCCGGCTTCATGCTGCCAGCCGGGCGGCCCGGCCGGGGCCCGTATCGCCATCACAGGCCGCGCAGGATCCGCCACAGGATCGCCTGCGTCGCGGTGGCGGGCGCGGCGGCCAGCACGAGCCGGTTCATGGTGTGCCAGTAGGGCACCGCGCCCGGCCCGGACGGGTACACCGCCCCGTTCAATCGTTCCACGTACACGACGTCGGGCAGTTCGGGCTGCGGCGGCCGCAGCAGCGAGAACGACCCGCCGGCCACGGGCGGCGCCGCGTCCGCCGCCAGCGGCAGCACCTGCAGGGTGACGTGGGGCAGGTCGCAGACGTCCAGCAGGTGCTCGAACTGCGCGAAGGCGACCGTCCGCCCACCCGGCCCGCGCCGCAGCGCGGCCTCCTCGATCACCGCCCACAGCCGCGCGGGCGCCGGCCTGTGCAGGATGCGGCGCCGGACGGCCCGCAGCTCGGCGAGCCGCTCCGCCTCGCCGGCGCCCCGGTGCTCACCGAACAGCGCGCGCGTGTACGCCTCCGTCTGCAGCAGGTCCGGGACGACCTGTGCCTCGTAGGCGCGGATGAGGCTTGCCGACTGCTCCAGCTCCAGGTACGGCTCGTACCAGCGCGGGACCACGTCCCGGAACGCGGACCACCAGCGGGACGCGTTCGCCTGCCGCGCCAGGCCCAGCAGCGTGGCGACCGCGGCCCGGTCGGTGGCGCCGTACGCGGCGCACAGGTCCGCGACCTCGCGCAGCCGCAGCTCCGCCCGGCCGAGTTCCAGCCGGCTGATCCAGGTCCGCGACCGGCGGAGCACGGCCTCGGCGTCCTCCAGGCTGTGGCCGCCGGCCTCGCGCAGCCGCCGCAGCTGGGCGCCGAGGACCATCCTGGCCACCGTGGGGCCGGTCTCCCACTCCTCGTGGAAGCCGTCTCCGGCCTGTTCGGCCGCACCTGTGCTCATGCCTGCCTCTGCGCGGACCGCCGTGGGGGCGTTCCCCGCCGAACGCTAACCCAGCGCCGCGCGGCGTGTCCCGCGGTTCGGCGGGCGGCGGGCGTTGCCGCACCGGACCCCGCTCGCTACGCTGGCCGATAAACGGGGAGTTCCCCGTTTTCCCTCCCGAGAGGATTCCCGTGACCCCCACCATCGAGGACCGGCTGGCGATCACCGATGTGATCTCGCTGCACGGCCACTACGCCGACACCGGCGAGCTCGACCGCATGACGGAGCTGTTCACCGAGGACGTCGTCTACGACGTGACCGCCATCGGCGGCGGCCTGATCGAGGGCCGCGCCGCGCTGAAGCAGGCCGCCCTGGACCTCGGCGACCGCAACCCGCTGGCCCACCACGTCACCAACGTCGTCGTCACCGGCGTGGACGGGGACCGCGCGCACGCCGTCTCGAAGGCCATCGCCCTGCTGCCGGACCGCGGCTGCGTCGGCGCCACCTACGACGACACGCTGGTGCGCGACGGCGACGGGTGGCTGATCCGCCGCCGCACGATCCGCCCGCGCCGCACGCCCCTGACGCCCTGACCGCGCCCGGCGCGGCGGGGCGGGGCGCCCGTGGGCGGCGGACCTGGCCGAAATAGCATGTGCGAGGCCGCTGGAGTCGACCACGTGAGGAGCGGTTCGTGCGAGACATCGCCGTGTTCAGCGGGAGCGCCCACCCCGAGCTCGCCGCCGAGGTCTGCGCCCATCTGGGGGTCCCGCTGAGCCCGGCCCGGGTGTCCCGGTTCGCCAACGACTGCCTCGAGGTCCAGCTCCAGGCCAACTGCCGCGAGCGGGACGTGTTCCTCATCCAGCCGCTCGTCGCGCCCGTCCAGGAGCACCTGGTCGAGCTGCTCCTCATGTGCGACGCGGCGCGCGGCGCGTCCGCGAGCCGCATCACCGTCGTGATGCCGCACTACTCCTACGCGCGGTCCGACAAGAAGGACGCGCCGCGCATCTCGATCGGCGGCCGGCTCGTCGCCGACCTGCTCGTCGCGTCCGGCGCGAGCCGCGTGCTGGCGATGACGCTGCACTCGCCGCAGGTGCACGGCTTCTTCTCCGTCCCGGTGGACCACCTGCACGCGCTCCGCGAGCTCGCCGAGCACTTCCGGCAGTACGACCTGTCGCGCACCACCGTCGTCTCGCCCGACCTCGGCAACGCCAAGGAGGCCGCGGCCTTCGCCCGGCTGCTCGGCGCGCAGGTGGCGGCCGGCGCCAAGCAGCGCTTCTCCGACGACCGGGTGCGGATCAGCTCGGTCATCGGCGAGATCGCGGGCCGGGACGTGATCGTGCTGGACGACGAGATCGCCAAGGGCAGCACCGTCCTGGAGCTGCTGGACCGGCTCCGCGAGCTCGGCCCGCGCACCGTCCGGGTCGCCTGCACCCACGGCCTGTTCTCGGCGGGCGCGCTGCAGCGGCTGTCCGCCGAGCCGGACGTGCTGGAGATCGTCTGCACCAACACCGTGCCCGTCCCTGACGGCGAGCGCGGCGACAAGCTGCGGGTCCTGTCCATCGCCCCGGCCCTGGCCGAGGCGGTCCGCCGCATCCACAACGGCGAGTCGGTCAGCGCCCTCTTCGAAAGCCCCCACCCCTGACCGCTCCGGGGCGGGGTCAGAGGAGCATGTCGCTGCCGCCGGACTCTTCTTCGCCGTCGGTCGTGTGCTCGGGTTCGAGGTACTCGTCCTCGGGCCAGAGCTCGTTGGCGAGGAAGGCGAGGTACTCCTCGTCGCCCGGGTCGAGTTCGGCGGTCATGGACTCGGGATGGACGCCGCCGGGGTCGGTGGCGAGGTCGGCGACGGGGTCGGGAGCGGGGTCGGCGGCGGACGCGGGCTCGATGGCGGGCGGCCCGTCCTGGGCAGGGGGCGCCGCGGGACGAAGCAGGCACAGGCCGAACAGGGCGGCCACTGACACCAGGACCAGGACTGTGATCACGACACCACCCCGTCCTTTCGCGGTCGAGTTCCACATGATTCTTGCGTAAGTAGCAAAACAGTTGAACGCTACCTGGACGACCTATCGGATGGGAGCCGACATGCGGGCCGCCGGAGACAATGGCGCTGTGGAGTCTCATGCGGCGGTCGACGAGCGGGCCCGCGAACTGGCCCGCGTCGTCTGGGATCACCTGGTGCTCACCGGCCCCCTCTCCAAGGCTGACGCGATCCTCGCGCTGGGGTGCCACGACACGCGGGTGGCGGCGCACGCGGCGAGGCTTTAGCACGCGGGATGGGCTCCGGTGGTGGTCGTCACCGGCGGCCGCGGCAAGATCACTTCGGCGTGGACGGAGACGGAGGCCCAGGTCTTCGCGCGTGTGGCGCGCGACCAGGGGGTTCCGGAGGGCGCCCTGCTGCTGGAGGAGACCGCCACGAACACGGGGGAGAACATCACCGCGACCAGACGGTTGCTTGACGGACGCCTCGATCTGCGGAGCGGGATTTTGGTCGCCAAGCCGTACATGACCCGGCGGGCACTGGCCACGGCGCGCAGACAGTGGCCCGAAGCGGACTGGATCGCGGCCTGTCCGGACCTCGGGTACGACGCGTACGGGACCGGGGACGACGAGCGTCGGTTCATCGAGCTGATGGTCGGCGACCTGCAGCGGATGGAGGTGTACGCCGAGCGGGGGTTCCAGGTGCCGATGCCGGTCCCGGTGGCGGTGTGGGCGGCGTACGAGGAACTGGTCGCGCTCGGATACGACCGGCACGTGATCCGGTGACGGTGGCACAATCGGACGCATGGCGTCAGTGACCACTTACTGCCGGATCTGCGAGCCGCTGTGCGGGCTGGAGGCCACCGTCGAGGACGGGAAGGTCGTCCGGATCCGCCCCGACAAGGAGCATCCGCTGTCCCGGGGGTTCGCCTGCCCCAAGGGCATCGCGATGACCGAGGTCCAGAACGACCCGGACCGGGTCGTGCATCCGCTGCGGCGCCGCCCGGACGGCGGGTTCGAGCGGGTGAGCTGGGACGAGGCGCTCGGCGGCATCGCCGGGAGGCTGAACGCCCTGCGCCGCGAGCACGGCGGGTCGTCGATCGGCTGGTACTTCGGCAACCCGGCGACGTTCTCCTACAGCCATCCGCTGTGGCTGAACGGGTTCATGGCGGCGCTGAGGTCGCCGCACCTGTACTCGGCGGGCTCGCAGGACGTGAACAACCGGTTCGCGGCGAGCGCGCTGCTGTACGGGGCGCCGGTGCTGGTCCCGATCCCCGACCTCAAGCGCACCGGCCTGCTGCTGATGCTCGGCGCGAACCCGCTGGTGTCGCACGGCAGCCTGATCACCGCGCCGCGCATCCGCGAGGACCTGTCGGCGATCGTGGCGCGCGGCGGGCGGGTCGTGGTCGCCGACCCGCGCCGGACCGAGACGGCCCGCGCCTACGAGCACCTCCCCGTCCGCCCGGACGGGGACGCCTGGCTGCTGCTCTCGATGCTCCACGTGATCTTCGAGGAGGGGCTGCAGGACCGCGCCGCCTGCGCGCGCCAGGCGTCCGGCGCCGGGGAGCTGCGCGCGCTCGCGGACGGCTTCCCGCCCGAGGAGACCGAGGCCCGCAGCGGCGTCCCGGCGGCGGCCGTCCGGGAGCTGGCCCGCGATCTGGCGCGGGCCGAGCGGGCCGTCGTGTACGGCCGGACGGGCACCTGCCTCGGCCGGCACGGGACGCTGACCGCGTTCCTCATCGACGCGGTGACGCTGGTGACCGGCAACCTGGACCGTCCGGGCGGGGCGGTGTTCGGCGCCGCGCCGCTCTGGCTGGACGAGATCCTGCGGCTGTCCGGGCTCGCGACCTACGGCCGGACCCGCTCGCGTGTCGGCGGGTACCCGGACATCCTCGGCACCTTCCCCGCCGGGGTGATGGCCGAGGAGATCACCACGCCCGGTCCGGGACGGCTCCGCGCGCTGGTCGTCTCCGGCGGCAACCCGGCGCTGAGCGTCCCGGGCGGCGAGGCGCTCGGCGGGGCGCTGGACGAGCTGGACCTGCTGGTCACCATCGACCTCTACGTCACCGACACCGGCCGCAAGGCGGACTACGTGCTGCCGGCGACCACGTTCCTGGAGCGCGAGGACCTGCCGCTGCCGTTCCTGCAGAACCACCTCACCCCGTACGTGACGTGGACGGAGCCGGTCGTCGCGCCGCGCGGGGAGGCCCGCCAGGAGTGGGAGATCATCGAGGCGCTGGCGCGCCGGATGGGGATCGGCGTCGGCACGTTCCCCCTGCAGCGCCTCGCGCACCGGCTGGGCGTCCGGCCGTCGCCGCGGTTCCTGGTGGACGCGCTGCTGCGAACGGGCCCGGCGGGGGACTGGTACGGCCTGCGCCGGGTGCTCGGCAGGCGCGACGGGCTCAGCCTGCGCCGGCTGCGGAGGTCGCCGCACGGCGTCGTGCTCGCCGAGCACCAGCGGACGGGGACGCTGCGCCGCCGCATCCTGCACAAGGACAAGCGGGTGCATCTCGCCCCGCCCGAGATCGCCGCCGAGGTGCGGCGGCTGGCCGGGGCGCCGGAGCCGCCGGACGGCTTCCCGCTGCGGCTGATCGGCCTCCGCGAGATGCGCTCGCACAACTCCTGGATGCACAACGCGCCCGCGCTGATGCGCGGCGGGCGCGTCCAGGCGGCGCGGATCAACCCGAAGGACGCGGCCGCGCACGGGATCGAGGACGGCGCGCCGTGCCGGATCACGTCGCCGCACGGGGCGATCGAGCTGACCGCGCTGGTCACCGACGAGATGACCGAGGGCACCGTCGCGGTCCCGCACGGGTGGGGGCACCGGGGCGGCTGGCGGACGGCGAACGCGGCGGGCGGCGCGAACGTCAACGTGCTCGCGTCGCCGGATCCGGCGGACCTGGAGCCGCTGGCCGGGATGGCGTGGCTGAACGCCGTCCCGATCACGATCGGGCCGGCCTGACCGACGCATGCCGCGCGGCGGGGGCGGTCGCCGGGCGGCACGGCGGGAGGACCGCCGGAGCGGTGCGGCGGCCTCGCGGGCGGAAGCGGGGAGGAGGCGCGGGGGCCCGCGGGCCGCGCGGCGCCGCTAGGCGGCGGTGGTGGGACGGTGCGGGGCGATCACGCGTCCGTCCGGCAGCAGCTCGCCGGTGTCCTCGAAGACGACGATGCCGTTGCAGAGCAGGCTCCATCCCTGCTCCGGGTGGGCGGCGACGGTTCTCGCGGCCTCGCGGTCCAGCGCGTCGGGCCGGGGGCACGGCGGCTGGTGCGGGCAGGACGGTGCGCGTTGATCGGTCACGGGTTCCTCCACGGACGTCCCTGTGATTAAGGACATAGTGGAAGCCTGCCGCCGTTCGTCCGAAATATGCAAGTCAAGGGGGGATTCTTTACCGTTCGTCGCGTGTGCCGCCGGACAAGTTGGGGCACATCGGGACGTTCAGCGCAGAAGCCCCTCGTCCGGTTCGCCGCCGTGATCGACGTCGAGGCCGACGACCGACAGGCATCCGGTGCAGATCCACTCGGCGATGACGGCCTCGGAGTTCAGGCCGTGCGCCCGGTAGGGGCGGTCGACCCAGCGGCGCCGCATCCCGTGCCCGCACGAGGAGTGCAGCAGGCGCCCGCAGGTCGGGCACGGCCAGACGTCCTCGCAGCGCCGGTCGCACTGCGGGCACAGCGGCGACTCGTAGTGCTCGGCCGGGTCGGGGAGGTCCAGCTCGTCCCGCCACTCGTGCTCGAGGTCGAGGTACTCGTCGCCGGGCCAGTGGTGGTCGGCCAGCCACGCCAGGTACTCCTCCTCTCCGGGTGCGAGCACGGCCGTCAGCGACTCGGGGTGCTCGTCGCGCAGGGGTCGTCGCCCGGCGCGCCGCGCGGAGGCCAGCAGGGTCAGCAGGCCGAGGAGCGCGGCCGCTGCCAGGCCAGTCGCCAGGGGCATCGCGGCGTCCTTACATGATCTTGCGGCGGGAAAGTCCGATCATGAATTCACTTCACAAAACCCTGCGAACGGTACAAGAAAGGCTCTTAACGGAAAAGTCGATCAGAAAAGAATCTTCGCCTGGCTCATGATCGGGTGGGGGGCCGAAACCCCGGCCGGGCGCGGTCCGGAACCCGTACGGCCTGGGGAATCGGGGGCATCCGAGCGTCGCGGAGCCCGCGGCGGCGGCGCCGCCGGTTTCACTCTCCGCTGAATCCGGCCTCCCTCCGCCGCCGATCCCCGCGGCCCGCGGATGATCAGTCCTTGCGTCCCATCACCGCCGCCATCTGGGTGTGCAGCGGGTGCTCCAGCGGGCCCTTCGGCCCGTTCGGGCGCCATTCCGTCACGTTCGCGACGCCGGGCTCCAGGATCGTCAGCCCGTCCATGAACCCCTCGATCTGCGACGCGGGCCGGAAGTACGACCCGCCGAGGCCCGACTGGAGGATCCGCTTGGCCTCCTCGACGCGCGGGTCGTCGCCGGCGTCGTGCAGGTGCGTCAGCACGACGTGGCTGCCCTTCGGCAGGAACGGGTGCAGCGCCCCCACGACGGCGGCCGGGTCCCGCTCGTCCGGCACGTGGTGGATGATCGCGGCGAGGATCAGCGCCACCGGCCGGTCGAGGTCGATCAGCCCGGTCAGCGCCGGGTCGTTGAAGATCTTCTCCGGCTCGTAGAGGTCGCCCTGGATGAACGTGGCCACGCCCCGCTCGGTGAGCAGCGCCCGGCCGTGCGCCAGCACGATCGGGTCGTTGTCCACGTACACCACCCGGGCGTCCGGGTTCGCCGAGCGGGCGAACTGGTGCACGTTGGACGAGGTCGGGAGCCCCGACCCGATGTCCACGAACTGGTCGATCCCGACCTCGCCCGCCAGGTACTCCACCGCCCGCCCGATCGCGACCCGGTTGCCCTGCGCGACGACCGGCGCCTCCGGCACGAGCTGCATCACCATGTCGGCCACCTCGCGGTCGGCGGCGAAGTTGTCCTTGCCGCCGAGGAAGTAGTCGTACACCCGTGCGAACGTCGGCGTGGAGGTGTCGATGCCGGGAGGCGCGCTCTCCGGGAGTTCGTCGGCCACGCGTGCGGCTCCTTCTGTCGGACCCCGGAGCGGACGCGCGCGGGGCGGAACGAGATGGCCCAAGGGTAGGCCGATCCGCCGTTTCCGGCCGGGTTTTCAGGGCTTTGCCCGGCAAGTTCTGGCACCGGGTGCGGTTTTCCGCAGGGCCCGGCTGCGGCGCGCGCCCGGACGGGTCGGCGGCCCGCTCCATGGTGGCGGGAACGCCCGGTTCCTAGCGTCGAGGACATGATCGAGACGACGTACGCGTGGGCGTCCGCGGTGGCCGGCGGCGAGCCGTCCGGCGGGATCACCGGATGGGCGACGCATCTGATGGAGCGGCTCGGCGCGCCCGGCGCCGGGGTGGCGATCGCGCTGGAGAACCTCTTCCCGCCGCTGCCGAGCGAGGTGATCCTCCCGCTCGCCGGCTTCACCGCCGCGCAGGGCCGGATGAGCCTGGCCGCCGCGCTGGTATGGACGACGCTGGGCTCGGTGATCGGCGCGCTGGCCCTCTACGGCGTCGGCGCGCTGATCGGCCGGGACCGGATCCGCGCGCTGGTCGCGCGGCTCCCGCTGGTGAAGCTCGCCGACCTCGACCGCACCGAGGCGTGGTTCGCCCGGCACGGCGGCAAGGCGGTGTTCTTCGGCCGGATGATCCCGATCTTCCGGAGCCTGATCTCCGTCCCGGCCGGGCTGGAGCGGATGCGGATGGCCGCCTTCCTCGTCTACACGACGCTGGGGAGCCTGCTGTGGAACACGGTGTTCGTGCTGGCCGGGTACTGGCTCGGCGACAACTGGACGGCGGTCCAGGACCTCGTCGGCGTCTACTCCAAGGCGGTGGTCGCGGTGGTGGCCGTCGCGGTCGCGGCCTTCCTGGCGGTGCGTATCGTGAAGGCCCGCGGTGGACGGCACCGCGGCGCCTCCGCCCGGCAGCACCCCCACCGAGAACTCGAACGTGACCGCATCCTCTGACCCGCCGCCCGCACCGCGCCGCGGCCCTCGCGCGATGGCCGCCGCGGCGGCGCGGGCCGGGGCCGGCCTGCTGCTCGGCGCGGTCACCGCCGCCGTGGAGGTGGTCCTGCTGGCGGCCGCGGCGCTGCTCATGGCGTACGCGCTGGCGTTCTCGCGCGGGCAGCGGGCCGTGCCGGGCGTCGTCGCGGACGGCGCGCGCCGCCTCACCGAGCTGGAACGCCGCCGGCTGGCGTTCCTCGGCGAGACCGGCGCCGCCGAGTACGGTCCGCTGCGCGCCCTCGCCTACCTCGTCCTGCGGGTCCCGGTCGGGCTGCTCGGCGGGGCCATCCTCACCCTGATCGGCTACGGCGCCGCCATGGTCGCCGAACTCGCGGTGAGCTGGTGGATCACCGGGGACTACCTGGACGGCATCCGGCCGTCCTGGTGGATCGTCCTGTACATCGGCGTCGCCGGGCTGGTCCTGCTGTTCCTGGCCGTCCAGGGGCTGGCCGGGGTGGCGGCGCTGGAGCGGGCGGTCGCGCGCCGCTGCCTCGGCCCGAGCCCCCTCGCCGAGTACGAGCGGCGGATCGCGCAGCTCTCCGTCACCCGCGCGCAGGTCGTCGACGCCGTGGACGACGAGCGCCGGCGCATCGAGCGCGACCTGCACGACGGCGTCCAGCAGCGGCTCGTCGCGCTCGGCATGCTGATCGGCCGCGCGCGCCGCGCCGGCGACCACGCGAGGGCCGCCGAGCTGCTGAGGCAGGCGCACGAGGAGTCGCGGCGGGCGCTGGAGGACCTCCGCGAGGTCGCCTGGCGGGTCTACCCGGCGGCGCTCGACGGCGAGGGGCTGCGGGCCGCGCTGGAATCGGTCGCCGAGCGGTCCGCGGTCCCGGTGACGATCGGCTACGACGTGCCGGGCCGCCCGCCGCACGCGGTCGAGACCGCCGCGTACTTCGTGGTCTGCGAGGCCGTCACGAACGCCGCCAAGCACGCCGGCGCCGGACGGGTACGCGTGGAGGTCGCGGGATCCGGGACAATGATCGGCGTGCGCATCGAGGACGACGGGACCGGCGGGGCGGACCCGTCCGGCGGCGGGCTCGCCGGGCTGGCCCGCCGGGTCGCCGCGCTGGACGGGACGTTCGCCGTGCACAGCCCGCCCGGCGGCCCCACCGTGATCACCGCGGAGCTGCCGTGCGGGTGATGCTGGCCGAGGACTCCACCCTGCTGCGCGAGGGCCTGGTGCGGCTGCTCGCCGAGGAGGGCCACGAGGTCGCGGCGGCCGTCGGCGACGGCGACGCGCTGATCGCGGCGGTCGCGGGCGGCCCGCCGGACGCGGTCGTCGTGGACGTCCGGATGCCGCCGACGCACACCGACGAGGGCCTGCGCGCCGCGCTGGAGATCCGCCGCCGCTGGCCCGCCGTCGGCGTGCTCGTCCTGTCGCAGTACGTCGAGAAGCGCTACGCCGCCGAGCTGATCACCGCGGACACCGCCGGCGTCGGGTACCTGCTGAAGGACCGGGTGGCGCAGGTGGAGGAGTTCCTCGACGCGCTCGACCGCGTCGGCGCCGGCGGGGCCGCGTTCGATCCGGAGGTGGTGCGGCGGCTGCTGGCGCACAGCACGCACGCCGACCCGCTGTCCCGGCTGACCCCGCGCGAGCGCGACGTCCTCGACCACATGGCCCAGGGCCACACGAACGCCTCGATCGCCGCGCACCTGCACGTCTCGCAGAGCGCGGTGGAGAAGCACGTCAACGCGATCTTCGACAAGCTGGACCTGTCGCACGCCGCCGGCTACAGCCGCCGCGTGCTGGCGGTGCTGCGCTACCTCGGCTCCTGAGAGCCGGTGACACGGGAGGAGACGACCATGGTCGGCAAGCTCGACTGGGAACCGGCCGCCGGGCGGACGGACCTGCTGGCGGACCCGGTGGCGGCCGCGATCGGCGGCGTCCCCGACGCCGAGGCCGCCGCGATCGATCCGGACCTGGCGGACACGGCGGCGTTCTGCGAGCGCTACGACGTGCCCCTGGAGGTCAGCGCCAACTGCGTCGTCGTCGCGGCCAAGCGCGGCGGCGAGGTGACGTACGCGGCGTGCATGGTGCTCGCCACCGACCGTGCCGACGTGAACGGCGCCGTCCGCAAGCACCTCGGCGCCCGCAAGGTCTCGTTCGCGCCGATGGACCAGGCCACCTCGCTCACCGGCATGGAGTACGGCGGCATCACCCCGGTGGGCCTGCCCGCCGGCTGGCCGGTGCTGGTGGACGAGGCGGTGGCCGCCGCGCCCCGGGTCGTCATCGGCAGCGGGCTCCGCAAGTCGAAGATCCTCCTGCCCGGCAAGGCGCTGGCCGGCCTGCCCGGCGCCGAGGTCATCGCCCTCGCCCAGTAGCCGTGCCGTCCGACGCCCTGCGACGCGCCCTCACCGACCCCGGCCCGCGCCCGCTGCCGGACGAGGCCGCCCGGCTGCTGGAGGACCTGGACGCGCCGCCCCGCCTGGCGGCGCATCTGCGGGCCGTCCACGACGTCGCCGCCGAACTCCTCGCCTGGGCGGCCGACCGGCATCCGGCGCTCGCCGTGGACGCCGGGGCCGTCCTGTTCGGCGCGGCGACCCACGACATCGGCAAGGCCCTGCATCCGGAGGAGCTGTCGGGGCCCGGGTCGCGGCACGAGGAGGCGGGGCACGCGCTGCTCCGCGAACGCGGTGTCGAGGAGCGGCTGGCGCGCTTCGCCCGCACCCACGCGTCCTGGGACGCCCCCGGCATCGGCGCCGACGACCTGCTCGTCAGCCTCGCCGACAAGGTCTGGAAGGCCAAGCGCGTTCCCGGCCTCGAGGACCGCGTCGTGGACGTGCTGGCCGCCGCGTCCGGCGCCGAGAGGTGGGAGGTCTTCCTGGGGCTCGACGACGTCTGCGACCGGATCGCCGCCGGCGCGGACCGCCGCCTGGCCTTCCAGTCGGCCTATCCGGTCGTCGCCTGACCGCCGCGCGCGGCTGTGCGGCGGGGCCCCCGCGGCCCGCCGCGCCGCGTCGTGTCGATCGACATCGGGAGTAGACCCGGGGTCCGTCCGGAAATCATCGCGCGGACCGGAATCACCTCGGAATCGCGCCGACCCGGTAGGCGGTGCCGCCGGCGGCGCGGGCCCGGTCGAGCAGCGCCCGGTTGGCGGCGAGCATCTCCGGGACGGCCGCGCACCCGGGGGAGGCGGTCTTCAGGACGCTGAACAGCACCGGCTCCGGAGGCGCGGCGAGCATCGGCACGTGCCCGACGCGCAGCGCCTTGATCAGGACGACGCCGCTGAGCCCGAGATCGCGCGGCGCCATCTCCTCCAGCGTGGCCTCGATGACGGCGGCGGCGCGGTCCCGGGGCAGGAACACCATGACCCACGGATGCGGCCGGGCCCACTCGCCGAGCGCGACGAGCTCCTCGACGTCGGTACGCATGCGGTCGGCGAACGCGAGGAAGGGCAGTTCCTCGGTCTCGGCCGTTCCCGGCGGGACCGGGCCGTCCCCGTACAGGGTCGCCTTGACCTCGTACCGCCACCCGTCGGGAGACGGTTTGGCCTGCCCCGCCACGTCGTCGGCCGCGACCTCGCCCTGCACGCGCAGCAGACCGGCCGCGTCCCGGCAGGGGATCGTGCAGGTCAGCACCCGTTCCGGAGCCGGGACGAGGCGCAGCGCCGCGCTCGTGATCACGCCGTGCCGGCCGAGCCCGCCCCGGACCGCGTCGAACAGGTCCGGCCGGACGCGCGGCGAGCACGCGACGGCGCGCCCGCCGGCCACGACGTCGAGGCCGAGGACGTGGTCGGCCTGCGTCCCGTGCCGGTGCGAGGCGCCGCCGACCCCGCCCGCGGAGAGCGTCCCGCCGACGGTCACGTCGAGGAAGTCGGTCAGCACGGGCGGCGCGAGGCCGTGCGGCAGCGTCGCCGCCAGCACCTCGCGCCACGTCGTCCCGGCGCCGGCGACCGCGCGCCCGGAGGCGACGTCCCCGACGCCGGCGAGGCCCCGCATGTCGAGGCAGATCCCGCTGGTCAGCGACTGGCCGAACGTCGAGTGCCCGCAGCCGCGGGGGACCGCCTCCAGCCGCCGCGCCCGCGCCTCGCGCAGCGCCTCGACGACCTCGTCCGCGCCGGCCGGCCGCACCACCCGGACCGGTGCCCGCTCCACGATCCCGCCGAAGTCCCGCATGGAACCGAGCGTCCCAGCACGGCCCCGTCCGGGGAACCCCGGCGGGCGCGCGCCGCGTCCGCGAGCGGGGTGCGGACGCGGCGGTCAGCGGGCGCGGAGGCGGTCGCCGACGCGGGTGAGGGCGTCCCCGAGCAGTTCGATCTCCTCGGCGGTGAGAACGTCGATGAGGGCCTCCCGGACCACCCTGCGGTGGCCGGGGCGGACGCGGTCGAGGGCCGCGGCGCCCTCCGCGGTGAGCTCCGCCCACACCGAGCGCCGGTCGGACGCGCAGCCGGTGCGCCTGACCAGGCCCACCTGCTCGAGGCGGCCGACCTGGTAGGTGAGCCGGCTCTTGGAGATCATCACCTCGCGGGCGAGGTCGGACATGCGCAGCCGGCCGCCGTCCGCCCCGCGCAGCCGCACCAGCACCTCGAACTCGGCGTGCGACAGCCCGCCGTCCCGCTTGAGCTGGCGTTCGATCGCGTGGTCGAGCAGGTGGCCGGCGGCCAGGAAGGCCGTCCAGGCGCGCAGCTCGGCCGGTTCGAGGGCGTCCCCCGCGTCCGTCATGTCGAGATTCTAGTTGACGTGGATTCGAGCTGAAGTTTCTAGATGGTCTGAATTTGAACGACCTCTGCCACGGCCGCGCCAGTTGCACTTTCAACCACCGCCGAGAGGCATCGGTTACGGCCCCTGCGTGCGAATTGCCGCGCGCAGGGGCCGGGTGCCTTGCCAGGATGGCTCCATGGACGCGTGGGAGGCGTTGACGGCCGAATACGCCGGCCTGGAGGCGCGGCTGGCGGACCCACACGTCCATCGGGACTTCCGGCGCGCGCGCAGGCTGCGCCGTTGCGTAGCGGCACTGCGGCCGCTCGCCGAGGACGCGCTGCGCCTCCGGGCCCTTCTGGACGACCTGCGCGACGCCGGCGATCTCGCCGCCGATCCCGCCTGGCGTGCCGAGGCCGACCGGATCGGCCGGGAGGCCGCGTCCCTGCGGGCGGACCTGGCCGCCGCCGTCGCCGCCCGCGACCCCTTCGACCCGTACGACGCGATCGTGCTGATCGACGCGGAGGACGGCGGCCACCGCCACGTCCAGGCCGCCGTGACCGCGTACCAGGAGGATGCGCGCGATCGGGGGTGGCGCGTCGAGCACCTCTACAACGACCCGCCGCCGCACTGGGCGGCGTTGGAGATCACGGCGGGGGAGGAGGGGCCCGGTCCGTGGTCGGTCCTGAAGGCCGGCAACGGGCCGGTTCGAACGGCCGACGCCCTGGTTGCCGTGCACGTCACCGTCCTGCCCGACGCGGAGCCCTCACCGGTCGGCCCCGAGGACGTCCGCATCGACCTGTACTGCACCCGCGAGCCTGGCGCGCAGACCATGCTCCGGGTCCTCCACGAACCGACCGGCATCGGCGCGTACGGACGCCACCCGGACCCCGCGCGCGCCCAGGCCAACGCCATGCGCGTGGTGTCGGCTCAGCTCGCCGCCATGGAGAGTGCTCCGGAAGGCCGCTATCAGGCGGTTCCGCAGGCGCCGGGCGGGCACCTGCGCCTGCGGGCGGCGGCGCGCCCGGCCGCGTCGGTGTGATCTACGCAACTTTTCCTGCCCGCCGCACAGGGAAGGTGACTTTCGGGTAAACAACCGTCACCAGCCCGGAAAGGGATATGGTCCGGTCCAAATCCGGGCCGTGGGCGCCCCGCCTCCCTGACATCCCGGTTTGCTGTCATCGGGTCTTTACGTCGAAGTGACACAATGTTCCCGATGACCGTTTCTGGGCATGGTGATGACCGAGAGTTCCTGGAGAGGCGGGTCGCTGGTGTCGCGCGGTAGTGAGTTCGTTGTGGTGGCCAATCGGCTTCCGGTGGACCGGAGCGTCGGGCCGGACGGGGTTCCGGCGTGGCGGCGCAGCCCCGGCGGGCTCGTCAGCGCCATCGCCCCGGTGATGCGGCGCAGGAACGGAACGTGGATCGGCTGGACGGGCGCGCCCGGCGAGGAGCTGGAGCCGTTCGAAGAGGACGGCATGTCGCTCCATCCCATCGCGCAGTCCGCCGAGGAGGTCGCCCTTTACTACGAGGGCTTTTCCAATGCCACGCTGTGGCCGCTGTACCACGACGTGATCGCCCCGCCCGTCTACGACCGCGCCATGTGGGACGCCTACGTGCGGGTGAACCGGCGGTTCGCGGAGGCGGCGGCGAAGGTCGCGGCCGACGGCGCGATCGTCTGGGTGCAGGACTACCAGCTCCAGCTCGTCCCGGCGATGCTGCGGGCGCTCCGCCCCGACCTGCGCATCGGCTTCTTCCTGCACATCCCGTTCCCGCCGGTCGAGCTGTTCTGGCAGCTGCCCTGGCGGCGGCAGATCCTCGAGGGCCTGCTCGGCGCGGACCTGGTCGGCTTCCAGCTGCCCGGCGCGGCGGCGAACTTCGTGCGGCTGTGCCGGCGGCTGCTGGACACCCGCTACTTCAAGCACGACGTGTTCTGGGACGACCGGGTCGTGCGCGCCCGCGCGTTCCCCATCTCGGTGGACGTCGGCGAGCTGAACGACCTGGTCGCGAGGCCCGAGGTGACCGAGCGCGCGCAGGAGATCCGCAGCGACCTCGGGGACGCGACGGTGCTGCTCGGCGTCGACCGGCTCGACTACACGAAGGGCATCACCCAGCGGCTCCAGGCGTTCGGGGAGCTGTTCGGAGACGGCCACCTCAAGCCGGGCCAGGCGGTGCTGGTGCAGATCGCGACGCCGAGCCGGGAGCGCGTGGAGCAGTACCAGCTGCTGCGCGAGGAGATCGAGCAGCAGGTCGGCCGGATCAACGGCGAATACGGCGAGATCGGATTTCCGGTCGTCCACTATCTGCACAGCTCGTATGACCGCGCCGAGCTGACCGCGCTCTACCTGGCGGCGGACGTGATGGTCGTCACGCCGCTGCGCGACGGGATGAACCTGGTGGCCAAGGAGTACGTGGCCTGCCGCCGCGACCTGCGCGGCTCGCTGGTGCTCAGCGAGTTCGCCGGCGCCGCCGCGGAGCTGAAGCGGGGCGCCTTCCAGGTCAACCCCTACGACATCGACGGGCTGAAGGGCACGCTGCTGGCCGCCTTGAACGCCGAGCCCGCCGAGCAGGCCCGGCGGATGCGGTCGATGCGCCGCCGCGTCATCGAGCACGACGTGGACCGCTGGGCGCAGGACTTCCTCAGCGAGCTGGAGCGCCCGGTCCGGTCGGTGCCCTCGCCGGTCAGTGCCGCGGAGGGCTGACCCGCAGGTCGAAGGAGGCCCACACGGCCTTCCCCCCGGTGGACAGCCGGGCCCAGCCCCACGCGTCGCTGACGCCGCTCACGACGAGCAGGCCCCGGCCGCCTTCGACGAAGCGGTCGGGGTCGCCCGGCAGGGCCTCGGGCGCACGCGCCCCCGGGTCGGTCACCGTGACGACGAGCCGTCGCGGGTGCCCCACGAGGACGACCTGGATCGGGCACAGCGGCAGCGGCTGAGGGAGCCCCTCGAGGCCGTGCCGCAGCGCGTTGGTCACGAGTTCTGAGACGGCGACGACCACGTCCTCGGCACGCTCGCCGAGGCCCCACTCGCGCAGCGTGGCCTGGGTGAACTCGCGCGCCGTGCGGGGTGCGGTGATCTCCGCGGGCAGCACGCGGCGCGCGGTGCGCGGGGTGCCGGCGTGCGCGGCCGGCCACAGTCCGGCGAGGCCGGACGCGGCCACCGGGGCGCTCGCGGGAGTGTTCGGTCGCGCGGGCGGCGGCGGAGCGTCCGGCCAGGGCGCGTGCACGGCGTGCCGCGGTCCGCGGCCGCCCCTGGCGGCGTGGGCCGCGACGTCGTCTGCCTGGTCAACGGTCATTTCTCGAACCTCGAAGGCGTGCTGGGTCGGTACCGGCGAGCGTTCGCTATCTTGCTCCCCAAGTCGTGCAGATGCAAGACCGTCTGCATGAACGAATGCAAGAACGAATGCACGTGCATCTCGTACCATGGTGTGGGGTGGGGCGAGATCGCGGCCTTTCCGTCAGGGGAGGCTGAGACGCCTGAGGGGGCACAAACGATGAACGGCCACCACCAGATGTCGGACTGGCGCGACGGGCTGGTCTGGCAGAAGAGCCGGCGCAGCAACCCGAGCGGGAACTGCGTCGAGATGGCCGAACTCCCGAACGGGGAGATCGCCGTGCGCAACTCCCGGGACCCGGAAGGGGCCGTGCTCGTCTACACGCGCGAGGAGGTGGAGGCGTTCGTGGGCGGGGCCAAGGACGGCGACTTCGACCACATGCTGGTCTGACCGTCCAATAAACCGAACGGGATTCCATTCGCCCGTCCGGGCCGGTAGCGTGCGGCCATGCACCTGGGGCACGTAGCGGCACAGACGCCCGACAAGCCCGCCGTCATCATGGCGGGCTCCGGCCGGGTCGTCACCTTCCGGGAACTGAACGACGAGTCCAACCGGCTCGCGCAACTGCTCCACGCGGAGGGGCTCCGGCCGGGGGACCACATCGCCTTCATGCTGGAGAACCACCCGCTCTACCTGGCCGTCGCCTGGGCCGCCCAGCGGTCCGGGCTCTACTACACCGCCATCAGCTCCCGGCTCCAGCCCGAGGAGCTCGCCTACATCGTGGGCAACTGCGAAGCCAAGGCCTTCATCACCAGCGCGTCGATGGAGGCCGCCGCGCAGGATCCGCCGGACGTGCCGCTGCGCCTCATGCTCGGCGGCACGGCACCGGGCTACGACTCCTACGAGGACCGCGTCGCCGCGCACCCCGCCGAGCCGATCGAGCACGAGTGCGAGGGGCAGGACATGCTCTACTCCTCGGGCACGACCGGGCGCCCCAAGGGCGTCAAACCGCCGCTCACCCAGGCCCCCATGGGCACCGCCGGCCCGCTCTACATGCTCATCACCGGGCTGTTCGGGGCCGGCGAGGACTCGGTCTACCTGTCCCCGGCGCCGCTGTACCACGCCGCGCCGCTGCGCTACTCGCTGATCTTCCAGCGGTGCGGCGCCACCGTCGTGGTGATGGAGAAGTTCGACGCCGAGCAGGCCCTCGCCGCCATCGAGAGGTACCGCGTCACGCACAGCCAGTGGGTGCCGACCATGTTCATCCGGATGCTGAAGCTCCCGGACGAGATCCGCTCCAAGTACGACCTGTCGAGCCTGGCCTGCGCCGTGCACGCCGCCGCGCCCTGCCCCGTCCCGGTCAAGGAGCGGATGATCGACTGGTGGGGCCCGATCCTGCACGAGTACTACGCGGGCACCGAGGGCAACTGCTTCGTCTACACCAACTCCGAGGACTGGCTGGCGCACAAGGGCACCGTCGGACGCCCCATCCTCGGCGAGGTCCACGTCCTGGCCGAGGACGGCGCCGAGCAGCCGCCCGGCACCCCCGGCACGCTCTACTTCGGCGGCGGCCCGCAGTTCGAGTACCACGGCGACGAGGCCAAGACCGCCGCGTCCCGCGACCCCTGGGGCCACGGCTGGACGACCCTCGGCGACATCGGCCAGGTCGACGAGGACGGCTTCCTCTACCTCACCGACCGCCGCTCCTACATGATCATCAGCGGTGGCGTGAACATCTACCCGCAGGAGGCCGAGAACCTCCTCGCGGTGCACCCCAAGGTCGCCGACGTCGCGGTCTTCGGCGTGCCCGACACGGAGATGGGCGAGGCCGTCAAGGCCGTCGTCCAGCCGTCGTCCATGGCCGGCGCGGGCCCGGAGCTGGAGGCCGAGCTGATCGCCTACTGCCGCGACCACCTCGCCCACTACAAGTGCCCGCGCTCCGTCGACTTCAGGGCCGAGCTCCCGCGCCACCCCACCGGCAAGCTCTACAAGCGCCTGCTCCGGGACGAGTACTGGAAGGACCAGAGCGCCACGACCGCCTGACCGCGGCGTTGGAACCGTCCATGGACGGCGCTGAGAGGCCCGCGAACGGCGAAAGCCCCGGTCCGGGAACCAGGTTCCCGGACCGGGGCTCAGCGGACGCCAGAGGCGTCCTAGTGCATCGCGATCGGCACTTCGGTCTTCTCCGCGGCGAGGGTGTCCGGCCGCTTGCGCGGCAGGAGCAGCGCCGGGATGAAGGCCAGCGCCAGCAGCGCCACCGCGTACCAGTAGGTGTGCTGGAACGCGTCCGCCATCGGCCCGGCGATCTTGTCCATGACCGCCTTGGGGACCGGGGCGTGGGAGTTCGCGTTGCCGCCCCCGCCGAACGGCTTGAGGTTGGACGCGAGCTTGTTGGCCAGCAGCACCGAGATCAGCGCGGTGCCGAGGGAGGTCGACACCTGCTGGATGATGTTCAGCATCGTGCTGGCCCGCGGCACCTCGTCGTGCTCGAGGGTCTGGATCGCGGCCGCCATGGTCGGCATCATCGTCATGCCCATGCCGAGGCCCATCACGAACAGCACCGCGCCGAGCGCCCAGAAGGACGTGTCGGCCTCCAGGATCGCGGCGAAGCCCGCCACCGACAGCACCACCACGACCAGGCCGACGAGGACGACCCGGCCGGGGCCGATCCGGTCGGTCAGCTTGCCGCCGATCGGCATGGTGACCATCGCGCCGAGGCCCTGCGGGGCCAGCAGCAGGCCGGAGTGCAGGGCGCCCTGCCCGCGCACCGTCTGGTAGTACAGCGGGAGCAGCAGCATC
Organism: Actinomadura nitritigenes; assembly: GCF_017573545.1. Lineage (GTDB taxonomy): Bacteria > Actinomycetota > Actinomycetes > Streptosporangiales > Streptosporangiaceae > Spirillospora > Spirillospora nitritigenes. Next base: position 21,606 of record NZ_JAGEOK010000010.1, read on the forward strand.
GCGCCCATGAACGCCGCCATGAACAGCACCATCGTGCCGGACGCGGCGACCACCGAGCGGCGCTTGAGCAGCCGCAGGTCGATCAGCGGGCTCTTGGCGTTCAGCGCCCGGAACACGAACGCGATCACCAGGACGGCGCCGACCACCGTCGGGATCAGCCCCTCCGGCTTGGTGAAGTCCTTCTGCTCGGCGCCCTTGGCCAGGCCGTAGATCAGCGCGGCGAGGCCGGGCGACAGCAGGATCAGCCCCGGGATGTCGAGGCGCTCGGCCCGCTGCGGCTCGTCCTTCTTCAGGATCCGCGCGGACATGAACAGCGCCACGATGCCGATCGGCAGGTTGATGAAGAAGATCCACCGCCACGACACGTCGTCGACCAGCCAGCCGCCGAGGATCGGGCCGAGGATCGGGCCGAGCAGCATCGGGATGCCGACCACGCTCATCACCTGGCCGACCCGCTTGGGGCCGGCGGCCTGCGTCAGGATCGTCATGCCGGCGGGCATGATCATGCCGCCGCCGAGGCCCTGCAGGATGCGGAAGACGATCAGCGAGCTCGCCGACCAGGCCAGCCCGGCCAGCATCGAACCGATCACGAACAGCGCGATCGAGATCATGTAGAGGCGCTTGGTGCCGAACCGCGCCGCGGCCCACCCGGTGATCGGGATCACCGTGGCCAGCGCGAGGGTGTATCCGGTCGCGACCCACTGGATGGTCGCCAGCGGGGCGTCGAACTCCTTGGTCAGGTCATTGATCGCGACGTTGACGACCGTGACGTCGAGGATGGACATGATCGCGCCGAGGACGACGCACATGGCCACCGCCAGCACGCCGCGGTCCAGCCCGCCTCCGGGAGGCGTGTCCTCCAGCGGGCCGTCCGCCGTCTGCGAAGACGCGGGAGCGGTCAACTCTCTTCCAATCGTCAGGGCCCGTGCACGCGGGCACGCAAGGACCGTGGGAACGTTCTCGGGGATACCGCAGCAAAATACTGCAGAGACTGACACTTTCGCGAACGAGTAAACTTCGCGGCCTTCGGGACTATTCCAGAGGGGTCCGACAGTCTGACCGGGGTCTGTGCTGCTCCCCGGCGTCCAGCGTCCGACCTCGACCGCGCTCGAGGTCAACACAGTGTGACGCATCCGACATCGAGGTCTCCCCCTCCCTGCAGAGCGTTCCGAAGCGGACGCACAGGCAGACCGGCGCCCAGCGAAGAACTCATCGCCCGTCTCCCGAAATTTCACGACAACTTTGCGTAACCACCCACCCCGCCCCGCTGGCCCCGCCGGCCCCGCCCGGCGCCCACTCGCACACCGGCGACGCCGGCTCCGACCCTCGATCAGCGCGCTGAGGAGACCTTCAACCGCCGTCCAAGCGCTTCGGCTCCCCGTACCTCCTGCCCTGCGCGGATGTAAACGGTGAGCTTCCGGTTGCCCGCCAGCGGCGCCAGATCCAGGCCCGGCGCGGCACCTGCCACATCGAGCATGTGAAGCCGCGGTAGGGACGCCAGCGCGCTGACGTCCGAGACCTCCCGGCAGTCCCTCAGGTACAGCCTGGAGAGCCTGTCCAGTCTTGACAGCGGTGTGAGGTCGGCCACCGGCGAGTGCGCCAGGTAGAGGAACTCCAGGTCCTCCAGCTCGGCGCACACGGAGATGTCCGCGGCGGCCTCGCAGTGGCTCAACCGCAGGTCCGTCAGGGGGAGGCGGCCCAACGGGCTCAGATCGTCCACCCAGGGGCACTCTTCGATGATCAGCCAGTCCACCTTCGGTGCGGCCTCGGCGACCTCGGCCGGCCCGCAGTCGAGCCGTGTCCGGCTGAGACCGAGCCGCCGGACCTCTCGGAGCGGTGGCAGGGAACCCAGCTCCGTCAGGTTCCTGCCGTCCTGTACGGAGAGCGAATGGAGCCCGCCATGGCGTACGAGCGGGGTGAAGTCCTCGATCTCGTCACAGGCGGTCAGCCATACGCCGGACAGTTCGGGCAGAGAGTCGAGGAACCTCAGGCTCGTCATGCCCGGTGCCCGGAGGGTCAGTTCGCGCAGCTTCGGCAGGGCTGGGAGAAGACCCGGGTCGATAACGGCGGGTTCCTCGGCCATCAGGGTGAGCCGTTCCAGAGACCCGGCGTGGTGCGCCAGGAAGCCAAGATCGGTCGGCCGGTCCGTGCTGACGTACAGCCTCGACAGTGGCGGAACCGACGCGAGGGCCGCCATCTGCCCATCGGAATGGGACACCGACAGTTCGGCACCATCTGGAAGCGAGGCGAGCACCCGCTCGGCGTACTCCCCAGGGTCGAAGTACTGCCAGGCATCGCTGAGCGCCTCCCAGACCTTCGGTCGCCGGTCGGCGCCGTAGCGGGCGAGGACGTCCAGGCTCTCCGGGCCGTTGATCAAAGCGGCCGCGCGGACCGTCGCCTGCGCCGCCCCGGCGGGCATTCCGTCGAGGCGTTCGGGCAGCCGGCTGAGGACGGGTTCGCCGGCCGTGGCGAGGGAGCGGGCGGAGGCTTCGTCTCGGGGCGGGATCAGGTCGTCCAGGCAGCGGTCGAGGTCTTCGCGCAGGTCGTCGGGGACGGACGGGAGCGTCTCCAGGCAGGCAACGGCCACCAGCTTCAAGGCACGCGAACGCCGCTTCTCAGTGTGCGCGCGGGCGAGGATGCCGGTGAGCAGTTCGCGGCGCAGCGGCTCGTTGGCGTGACCGGCGGCCATGATGACGGTCTCGCGCCAGGTGTCGCGGTGGGCGTTCCGGACGAGCAGGTCCATGTCGCCGAGGTCGGCGGCCTGCTTGGCGGCGAGGTACTCCTGGACGGTCCGGTGGACGAAGTCGATGCGTCCGGGCACCGGTTCGCGCAGGACGCCGCTGCGCTGGAGGAGCTCGTCCAGAACCTTTTCCGCCGGGGCGCGGACCTGCGGCATGGAGGAGAGGCGGTCGGCTATGAGGCGCTCCACCATCGTCTTGGGCAGTTCGACGCGGGCGCTGGTGGACAGCTGCCAGGCGATGTCCTGGAGGATCCGGACCTTCTGGTCGCGTTCGAGGGCGCTGGGGATGCCTCGTTTGGTGTCCCGCGTCTCCAGCAGCATGTCGAGTGCGGCCGTGTAGAGGCCCATGCGGTTGCGGGGGAGCGCCTCGCGGTCGAGGTTGAGGGCGCACAGCATCGCGGCGAGCAACGGGCTGGACGCGAGAGTCCGCAGGTGGGGGGCGGCCTCGAACCGTGCGAGCAACCTCGCCTCGTAAGCGGGAAGCCGCTCGGGCGCGCACGGGATGTCGGGGCAGTCGCGGACGGCGTTGTGCCAGTGCTGGACGAGCGTCCGCACGTCCGCCGGAGCGAGCTGTTCGAGGAAGGCGGTGGCGAAGCCCTCGGCGCGCAACCAGTCGGAACCGGCGGCGGCCGGACGCGAGGTCACGATGACCCGGATACCGCGGAACCCGTCGACGATCCGCTTCAGCCATTGCCGGACGGCCTGCCGCTGGCCGGTCGCCACCTCGTCGACACCGTCCACGAGGAGCAGCGCCCGCCCTGACAACAGCCTCCGGTGCACCCAGCCGCGCGGCATGATCCCCGCCAGGTTCCCCGCGACGTCATCCAGGAACTCCTCGGGACGCGGCATTGCGCCGCCCGCATGGCTGCGCAGCTTGATGAGGAACGGGACCGAGCCGTTCCATTCGTCGAGCGGCCCGGTGAAGGAGCCGCGCGCCGCCGTGATCGCGAGCCAGCGCAGCAGGGTGCTCTTCCCGCCGCCCGCCTCACCGCGCAGCAGCATCAGCCGGTGGTCGCCCAGCGCGGCCTCGACCCGGACGGCGCCCGTCCGCACCTGGTCGCGCCACTCGCTGAGCGGAACGGCCTGCGGCGCCCGATGCGGGCCTCCCGGGCTCTCGTCGGAGACGTTCAGGCTGATGTAGGCGACGCTCAGCGTCGTCTGGGGGCGCGCGAACCGCTCGAACCGGACGCCGAACAGTTCCAACGTGTCGAGGGATTCGCTGATGGACGCGAGGTAGCGGCGGGTGAACTCCTCGTCGTCCGCCTCGCCCTCAGGGGCGGTGAGGGTTCGCGCCGGGAGCCGGGCGAGGACGGCCCCGACCTGGTCGGCGAGGCCGCTGAGCCGTCCGAGCGTCTCGGCGGACGCGCGCGGCCCGAACTCCGGCAGGTGAACGACGATGCGCGCGAGGCAGTCGCAGCACTCGTCGAGCATTACTTCGTAAAGGTGCGCGCCCGCTTCGCCCAGCTCGAACTCCGCCCGACGGGCCGGCAGCCGCGACCGGAGTCCGCGCGCGAGCTTCACGGGGTCGGCGTCCGCCGCGAAGAAGGCGTCATCGGAGAGGTCGGCGTCGTCGAGCGTCCGGACGACCTCGAACAGCGCGGCGTCGCGGTCGCCGGCGGTGAGCCCGCCGAACTCGTTCCCGGCGAACGTCAGGAGCCGCTCCGCCACCGCGTCGGCGATCCCCTCGAACTGCCGCTGGACGCGCCGCCGCCTGATCTCGTCCGGGAACCCGGTCCTGATCAGTTCGGTGAGGTCCTTGCCGGCGGCGTCCCTGGTGGAACGCCCGGCGAGCCATCGCCCGACGGCCAGCCGCGCCACCGATGCGCCCACCCGCAACGCGGCCACCTCGACGGACATGGCACCTCCGCTTCAACCGGAAGATCCATTATGGCGAGAACCCCGTCTCACGCGACCGCCATTGTCCGGTCCTCGGGCGTTCCCGAGGCCTCGTGCGGCACGTGGACGAATCCCTGGCGCCTTCGCGAGGCGACCGAAACCCTCAGGTCAGGGCGGTACGCCGCGGGGCATATCCCGTCGTATCCATGCTTGACGATTCCCCAGTAGATGTCCTCGGAGACCGCGAGGACGAGCGGTGAACTGCTCGCCCGCAGGCATTTCTTCAGTCTCGGCGCGTCCAGTAATCGGCAGGCCAGATCGATGGCCTCGCCGAACGGCCCGTTCTCGTCGCGGTGGATCTCGCCCGCGTGCACGACGGCTCGAAGGCGCATGCACCGGCTCGGCCGTTCCGCCGACGAAATCGACTCGTTGTACTCGGCCAGTTGCCGGGCGAGGCCCGGTACGAGGCGGGACAGCAGATGGGTCTTCGGTAGTTCGTCGACCGGGTGGAACAGGGCGAGGACGCCGTCTCCGCGGTCCTCGAACGGGTCGCACCACCGCTCGTCGATGCCCGCGGACGCCATGGCCCGTTTCAGCTGGCCGTAGATCTGGCTCCGCAGTTCCTCCTTGATCGGGTTCGTGCGGAGCACCCCCGTCGAGTTCTCCAGGTCGACGGCCAGAATGCTTCTGTGCACCGGGTTGCCGCTCACCTGGGCGCCCCCAAATTCACTCTGCTGTTGGATCCTCCGGCAATAGTCTGCAACCGGTTCTCGGAGCCGTGCAAGATGCACGGCGACATGCATGGCCCGTGGATCGCCTCTGTATCCGTCTGGCAAGGTTGACGACTTCCAGTGAGACAGAATGATGTCAAAGGTGGGGAACCGCTTTTCCGCGAGGTCTGGTGATCCAGGGAGCGCGCGGTTATCGTTGCCCTGCAACTTGCAGATCGGCCCGGGCCGGAAGGCCGAACCGATTCGCCGGGAGGCAGGGTGGCCGCAGCCCCGACCGTCCGCCGTCGCCGCCTCGGCATCGAGTTGCGGAGGCTGCGGGAGCACGTCGGCCGGACGGTCGAGGAGATCGCGGAGCGGCTCGACTGGTCACCGTCGAAGCTGAGTCGCATCGAGAACGCCCGTATCGGTGTGCGCGTTTCGGACGTCCGGCTGCTGCTGGAGCTCTACCGGGTGGACGAGAGCCACAAGGGCGAGGTGCTGGCCCTCGCGCAGGCCGCGACGGAGCAGGGCTGGTGGGCCGAGTACCGGGACGTCCTCTCCGGTGATTTCGGCACCTATGTCGCGCTGGAGGATGAAGCGCATACGGCCCTGACTTTCGGGACGTACGCCATTCCGGGACTGCTGCAGAACAGAGAGTACGCGCATCGGATTCTGGACAGCGGCCAAGTCATTGCCGTTTCCACGCCGCGGCAGGTCGAGCGCCGGCTGGAACTGCGCATGCGGCGGCAGGAGGTACTGCGTCGCGAGAATCCGCTGGCCCTCTCCGCCGTGATCGATGAGTCCGTGTTGTTACGCGCCATCGGCGACCGCGACATCATGCAGAGGCAGATGCTCGATCTCCTCGATCTCGCCGAGTTGCCGAACGTGCACGTCCACGTGCTGCCGCTCGATGTCGACAGGGAACCGATATTCTCGGACACCTTCACGCTTCTCGAGTTCGCCCCCGCCTACGATGTCGTCTTTCCCGATATCGTCTACCTGGACAATCTCCTGACCATGGCGGTACTCCAGAGCGACAGTGCCACGCACATGTACCGGTTGTGCTGGAACGCGCTCAGGTCGCTCTCGCTCTCCGCCGACGATTCCCTGCGCCGGATATCCCGGGCCGCCGAGGAGTGGAGGGATCGCTGACCTGGCCGGCGTGTGCCGGGAGGCCCATGGAGATCACCGCTCGTAGCGGTCCTTGAGCGCTCGCAGGAGCGCGGAGAATCTCTCGCTCGTGAGGGGCAGGACCGACTCCGGGCGTGTGGAGTCCCGCACCCCGATGAGAGCCGCCGAAAGCCGTGCCGCCTCGACGCAGTTCGACTCGGCCATGCACCTCGCATCGTCCGCGCACCGTGTGCTTCTGTGCCATACCCGCGCGGGTGTGCCGGAGGTCGAATCGCCGGCGGTCCCTCCGTCGTGCTCCGTCCATGCGGGCATGCCTCGGCCCCTTCATCGCGACCATGCCGCGGGATGCGCGGCCGAAGTCGAGGCTAGCGAGGGGACGCCGGTTTCGCGGGAGTTTTCCCTAGCATTTCGGATATTGATGCTCTGTCCAACTAGTGTAAAACGGACAGTTGGAGCATAAGTGATCTTTGTGTGATGGTCACTGTGAGGGCGGCGGACGGGGTGAGCCGACGGGATGATGGCGCGTAAGGCGGTCCGCGCAATGACCGCCGGGGCGCCTTTTCGGGCCGGTGGCATGTGGCGGTGAGATTCTCAGTCGAATACGTACCGGTGTGCCGATACTCCAGCGGCAGATCGTGATGTGGCCATGGTCTCGGGGTGTCCGCCACCGATGGAAACTCGGACGGCCTCGGCGCGCCGTCTCGGTAGAGTTGCGCCGTGCCCGAGCTTCAGCGGCTGGATGCCGGCCATGCCCCGGCGGTCCTGGCGTTCGAGTTGGCGAACCGTGCCTACTTCGCCGCATCGGTCTCCGACCGGGGCGACGAGTTCTACGACCGGTTCGCCGACCGGCACAGCGCCATGCTGGCCGAGCAGGAGGCGGGCCTCTGCGCCTTCTACGTGCTCGTCGCCGAGGACGGCTCGGTTCTGGGCCGGTTCAACCTGTACGACCTCGCGGACGGAACGGCCAACCTCGGCTACCGGGTCGCGCAGCGCGTCGCCGGCCGCGGCGTGGCGACCGCGACCGTCCGGGAGCTGTGCCGGCTGGCGGCGGTGCGGCACGGGCTGCGCACGCTGCGGGCAGCCACCTCCCTCGCCAATGTCGCGTCGCAGAAGGTGCTGGCCAAGGCCGGGTTCGTCCCGGTCGGCCCGGCACACCCGGCCGACCTCGGCGGTAAGCCGGGCACCTGGTACCAGCGCGACCTGGCGTCCCGGCCGTAGACCGTCGTGCCCCTGGGCCGGGGCGGTCCAGGAATCGTGTTGACGGGCGGTGGCGGTCCGGGGCAGGATCTGGGCGTTGTGATCATCTAGAGGACCTGAGGGACCTGGCCCTGGGACGGTCCGGCAACCTGCCCTCGCGGCAAGGTGCCAAGGCCAGGAGCGATGAGGAGAGTTCATGGGCGTGCGCCTTGATGTTCCTGTGCTGGCCGGAACGCTCGTCCGGCTGGAGCCGCTGACGATGGACCACGTGGGGGAGTTGGCGGAGGCCGCCGAGGAGAACCGGGCGTCGTACGGGTTCACGCTCGTGCCCGGCGCGGCGGACATGGAGTCGTACGTCGCCGGGCAGCTCGCGCGGCCAGGGCTGACGCCGTTCGCGCAGGTCAGGGTCGCGGACGGGAAGGCGGTCGGGCATACCGGCCTCTGGGATCCGCGGACGTGGCCCGGCACGGACCGGCTGTGCGCGATCGAGGTCGGCTGGACGTGGCTGGCGGCGTCCGCGCAGGGCACCGGCATCAACGTCGAGGCGAAGAAGCTGCTGTTCACCCACGCCTTCGAGACGCTGGGCGTGGTGCGCGTCGACCTCAAGACGGATGCGCGGAACGAGCGGTCGCGGCGCGCGATCGAACGGCTCGGCGTGCACTTCGAGGGCGTCCTGCGGAGCTGGTCGCCGTCGTGGGCGCCGGGCGAGGAGGGCACGCTGCGCGACTCGGCGATGTTCTCGGTGGTCGAGCCGGAATGGCCGTCGGTGAAGACGGCCATGACGAATCGCCTGGCGGAGACCGCCCGGCGGTGACGGCTATCGGAGAGGCCGCCGGCCGATCACTGGTGGGCCAGCGGCTCCAGGAGTTCGCGGCCGTGCCGCCACGAGCCCAGTCCGCTGGCGGAGTTGATGTGCCCGCACTCGCCCGCCAGGTGCCATCGCGCCTCCCACCGCGCCGCGAAGCCTGCGGCCGCCTCGGGGGTGCAGTACGGGTCGTCGGCGCTTCCCACGACCAGGGCCGGGCACGGCAGCGGCTGCGCCGGCACGTCGGTGAACGTCGCGGCGGCCTGGCGCGGGAACGCCGGACCGTCCGGGTCGGGTGGCGCGACCAGGAACGCGCCGCCTACCTGGCGTGAGGGATCGCTGATCAGCCAGGTGGACGCCGCCCAGCAGCCCAGGCTGTGGGCCACCAGCACGACCCGGCCGTCCTGCCGCGACGCGGCGTCGTACGCGTCCTGCACAGCGCCGACCCAGTCGTCCAGGTCGGGGGCGGACCACGAGGCGGGGGAGATCCTCACCGCCGAGACGCCCCACTCCCGCTCCCACAGGGTCTGCCAGTGCTTGTCGTCCGAGCCGTCGATGCCCGGGATGATGACGTACGCGGTCACTGCCCACCACCGTTTCACTCGCCGCCCCCTGCGATCATGGGGGCGCTCGACGCAGATTCTGGTGGATGCATCAGCGTGGCGGCCGTGGCGCAAGTGATCTCAAAGAAGATGGTGCGGACGACGATGGAATCACTCGACCGGATAGACCGCGACATCCTCGCCCTGCTCCAGGCCGACGGCCGGCTGACCGGCGCGGAGGTGGGACGCCGCGTCGGGCTCTCGCAGCCCGCGGCCAGCGCGCGCATCCAGCGGCTGGAGAAGAACGGCGTCATCACCGGCTACCGGGCGTTGGTCGACCCGGAAGCCCTCGGGCTGAACATCCACGCGGTCGTCCGGCTGCGCACCACGCACGCCCGGCTCTCACCCGCCCTGGACTTCGCCTCCCGGACGTCCGAGATCACCTCCATCCTCAGGGTCACCGGGGAGGACTGCCTCATCTTCGACGTCCACTGCCCGCAGGCGGGACGGCTGGAAGAAGTCGTCGACGCACTGGCCCGGTACGGCCCCGTCACCACGTCCCTCGTGCTCCGCGCCTATCCGCAGAAGCCGCTGACCGACGCCACCCCGGCGACGTCATGACCCGCGGCGACCACGCTCGCGCCGAGGTGATCCCCGACACCACCTGCTGGTGATCGGCCCACCCATCGCCACCTGCCCGGTTGATCAAGGGCTACCGGGCGGGCTCTGAGGGACGCAGGCTGTCCAGCACGAGGTCGGCGAGGCGACCGGGCCGGGTGCGGTCGGCGCGGCGGCGTTCCGCCGTGACTGCGGCCAGGACGATGGCTTGCGCGTCCTGGCCGTCCACATCGGTCCGCACCACGCCCGCCTCCTGAGCATGGGTCAGCAGCTCGGCGAAGATCCGCTGGAGTTCGGCGGCCGTCTGCCGGGTGGCGTCCGTCAGCGTCACCCCTGCCCCATCGAGCGCTTCGGTGAGGTCCTGCTTGGTGCCGGCCTCGTGGACCAGTTGACGGAGGAAGGGAAACAGCGCCGATCCGGCATGGTCGGCCTTCAGCGCCTCGCGCGCCTGGACGATCAGATGCTCCAGGTGGTCGACGACGACGGCCTCGTAGAGGGCCTCCTTGGTGGGGAAATGCCGGTGGACGGTGCCCGGGCCCACGCCGGCCCGGCGCGCCACCTCATCGAGTGATACGCCGATGCCCTCGGTGGCGAATGCTTGGCTCGCCGCCTCCAGGACCCGTGCCCTGTTCCTGCGCGCATCGGCCCGCATCTCGTTCCACCTCGCGATCGACAACCGGGGCGCGTGCCCCGTATATTAACCGGGGCAACCGCCCCGGATACTTGAGGAGTATGCCATGCCCGTTGTCACCCCGCGCGAAGTCGTCAGCCGGCTCCTCCACCTGACCGCCTCCGGGCCCTGCGAGGAGATGGCCGACGTGTTCACCGAGGACGCCGTCTTCGAGTTCCCGTTCCAGATGCCCGGCATGCCGCAGGACGAGCAGGACCGTGAGACCTTCCGAGCCCACCTCAAGGCGGGCGCCCTGGTCCAGAGGTTCGAGTCGGTGGACAACGTCGAGATCCACCAGACCGCCGACCCGGATGTGGTGATAGCCGAGTACCGGCTGCAGGGCCGGGTCGCTGCGACGGGAAAGCGCTTCGCATCCCGGATCATCATGGTCGCCCGGGTGCGTGATGGGCTGATCAGCTGGTCGCGCAACTACTCCAACCCGCTCGACAGTGTGATCGCCTTCGACATGGTCGACGACCTCGTCTCCGGGCTGGCCCGCCACTGAGGCTCCGAAGGCGTGGCGCGAGGCTGCACTCACCGGACACGACCTAGAGCTCGAACCAGACGGCGTGGCCCGTTCCGCGCCGCTCCGTGCCCCAAGCCGTCGCGATGGACGCGACGATCCGCAGGCCCCGTCCGGTGACGTCCAGGTCCGCCGCCTCGGCGACGTGCGGGACGGTCGCCGCCCGCCCATCATCGATCACCTCGATCCGGACGGCCCGCGCCGAGTAGGTCACCTCCACGCGGATCTGGCCGTCCCGTCCCGACTCGGTGTAGCGCAGCGCGTTCGTCAGCAGTTCGCTCATGCAGAGCGCCGCGTCGTCCAGGCGCGGATGCTCCCGGCCCAGCACGTCGCGCAGCCAGCGGCGCGCGTGCCCCACCGCCCGGTCCATCCCCGGCAACAGAAGCGCGTCGAACCTCATGGTCGGCGCAGTCATCGCCCACTCCCTTCGCATCGCTGTCGCCGAAAAGAATGAGCCGGACGTCCACCGCCGATCGATGCGTTCGCCGCCCTCGTCCGCAGGTCCTCGGGCAACAGTGCCTCGGTCACTTTTGACCGAGGCACTGTTGCCGCCTTCGTTGGAAACCTTCAGCGTCACGCAAAGTCAAGGCATGATTACTCCATGGAGAACGCGCAGCGCCCGACCATGCGAAGCCGCAAGCTCGGCCAGCGCCTTCGCGCCATCCGCGAGGAGCGAGGGCTCACCCTCCAGAAGGCCGCCCGCCTGCTCAACCGCACCCCGTCCTCGCTCAGCAAGCTCGAAACCGGCAAACGCGGCATCCGCCGCCCCGCCCTGGAGCACATGCTCGACCGCTACGAGATCAGCGACCCTGACGAGCGCCAAACCCTGTACGACCTGGCTAGCCATGCCGCTGAGAAGGGCTGGTGGCACCGTTACGAAGGAAAGCTTTCATCGTCCATGTTGGACTACATCTCCTTGGAAGCGGAAGCGGCTTCCTTGAAGGCTTTTCAGCTTCACCTGATACCTGGCCTCCTGCAGACTGATGACTACGCACGCGCTGTAATCGCGGCAGGTGTCTCACAGGAGACAGTCCCGGACGTGGAGGGTCTAGCTGAAATCCGATTGCGGCGTCAGCAGATCCTCTTCGCAGAGAATCCGCCACACCTGTGGGCCATCGTGAGCGAAGCGGCGCTGCATCAGCAGTTCGGGGGTGCAGGCGTCATGAAGGAGCAGCTCAGAAGGTTGGCTGAACTGTCGCGTCTACCGAACGTGACCCTCCAGATCCTTCCCTTTGCGGTCGGTGCGCACCCAGGGCTCAACGGCTCCTTCATCACCTTGACCACTAACGAACTCTCCGTGGTGCTGGTCGAAAATCTGACGACGGCCTGGTATCTGGAGAGTTCTGACGACATTCGCCGCCACAATGTGGTCTTCGACCATCTCAGGGCGTTAGCGCTGTCGCCAAGTGATTCCCGTGCGTTGATCGAACGGCTAGTGTCGGAAGCATGACGGTTGAGCAGTTCACCTTCTCTCCATGGCGCAAGAGCAGTCACAGTGGAAGCGAAGGTCAAGAGTGCGTCGAGGTTGCCGCCGCGTGGCGGAAGAGCAGCCAAAGCGGGAGCCAAGGCTCCTCGTGTGTCGAGGCCGCCCCTGCCTGGCGGAAGAGCAGCCACAGCAGCGGCGGCAGCGGGCAGTGCGTTGAGGTGGCGGCGGCGGAGCGGCGGGTGGCGGTGCGGGACTCGAAGGATCCGGACGGGGTGGTGCTGGCCGTCGCGCCGTCCGGGTGGGCGTCCCTGCTCGCCGACGTCAAGGCCGGCTCCCTCGACCTAGCGCGCTGACCCAGGCGCAGGGGGCGGACGCGCGAAGCGCCCGTCCCCTGCCCACCTGGGGCGGTGGCTCGCCCAACGCTGCCCGGGTCAGTTCACCGGGGGCTGCCAGTTCGGGTCGGTGATGTCCTTCGGGAGGAGGCTGTCACGGGGTGCGTTCGTCCATTCAGCGGTCTTGACGATCTCGAAGAACTGGCGGGTGCCGGGGCGTAGCCCCGCCTTCTTGCGGCCGGCGGCGACGATGATGCCCTGGCTGGCGGTGAGCCGTCCGGTCTCGGGGTCGATGAGGAGCTGCCACTCGATCGTGCCGTAGTCGCGGGTGGTCTGCCTCATCGCGACGCCTCGGCCCGGGCGCCCGGCGGCGTCCGTGCCGTTGATGGTCTTGACGTCGTGGAGACCGGCGAGCATCCGGTAGGTCGCGATCCGCACCCTGTCGGTGACGACGCGGTCGACGAGCAGGATGGGCGCGGCCGTGAACAGGTAGAGGTCCGGGTCGCGCAGGCGCGTGTGGTCGAACTTGGTCGCGTAGTTCAGGATCCAGGCGCGCAGCTCGGGCGGATTCGCGGGGAGCCGGCGCTCGTCGCGGGTGTCGAAGTCGAGTTCGGCGCCCTCCTGCTTGAACGGGCCGCGCTCTTCGTCGGGTCCGGGAAGGTGGAGGTCCTGGGCGCCGGGACGCAGGTCCGCCTCCCATGCCTTCGCGTCGGCGGGCGTCGCGGGGCGGACGTCGACGTTCGGCCCGTCCCACCGCGTTCCGGTCAGCGGTCCCTTGTCGCGGGGGAGTGTGCCGAACTCCTTCGCCGATTTGGCGCCGAGGCTGTAGGAGTCCCGCGTGAGCTGCACTGTGTAGTGGACGCCTGGGTGGTAGGGGGACGACGCCACGACCGTTTCGCCCACCACGCGGTGGACGTACCAGAAGCGTCCGTCCGAGGCGTGCCGGGTCTTCGCGTCAGCGGCGGCGAGCAGGAACGTGGACGCGGGGCCGTTCTGGTCGGCCAGCGGTTCGGGGTGGTAGAGCGGCCGCGTCTCCCACCGGTAGCCCGTCCAGCAGACTCCGGCGAGGACGCAGGCGGTGGCGGCGGCGACGAGTGTCATCGTCCGCTTGGACCGGGGGAGCGGTGCGCCGCGGCGGCCCCGGACAGGCGTCGCGGCGGTCCGAGCGGCCTCGGCCAGCAGGCGGCGACGGGCCGCGCGCGTGGTCTCTGGGGACGGGGTCCGCTCGGCAGTGTGCATCCGGCTGATGAGGGTCAGATCATCCACGGTCGTCCTCCTCGTCGTGTCCCGATGCGCGCAATGCGGCGCGGACCTGTTTGCGGGCGCGGCTCAGCCGCGAGCAGACCGTCCCGTAGGCGATTCCGAGGGCTTCGGCGACCTCCGGGTAGCTGAGTTCGGCCAGCGCCACCAGCAGCAGGACGTCCCGGTCGCCGTGCCGCAGTCGTGCTAGAGCCGGGCTCAGGCCGAAGCTCGCGGCGTCCACCGCCGAGGCCACGCTGCTCTCGTGGCTCTCGACGACGTCGGCGGTGCGCATCCGGGCCATCGCCTTGTAGCGGCGCAGTTCGTCGCGGCGGTGGCGGCTGATCAGCCGGGTCGCGATGCCGTAGAGCCAGGGCCGCGCCGAGGTGTGCGCCGGGTCGAACACCGCGCGGCGGCGGAAGGCGATGAGGAACGTCTCGGCCGCGATGTCGTCCGCGGCGTCCGCGCCGAGCCGCCGGTCCACGTAGCGGTGGATGTCCCGGTAGTGCCGGTCGAACAGGTCCGCGAACCGTTCGGGGTCGCGCCGCGCGGCGGTGATGATGTCGGCGTCCGACGGCTCCGGCTCCGCAGGGGCGCCCGTTTCGGAGGGGGCGCCCGTCACGGCTCGTCCCGTGGCGCTGGGGGAAGGGTCATGCGGGACCCTTCTGGAAGCGTGGAGGGGGGTCACGTCGTTGATCGCCCGGACGCGTCCCATCCCTTCTCCCGGCCCGACGGCCGGCTCACAGGTAGTGGCCGCTCGCGAGGTAGGGGGCGGGGGCGGGCATGCCGCGGACGGCGAGGTAGCCCTCCTGGCCGATGTCGAGGCGGGCGGCGAGGCCGACGTCCACCGCCCAGTGGTTGCCGGTGGTGATGCAGTTGACGAGCGTGTCCCCGCGCGTCGCGGCGAGCGCCTCCCACAGCAGGCTCTCGGCGGTCTCGGGGCGGTCGGCGGCCAGCAGCGCGGGACGTCCCGCGGCCTCGTCGACGTAGACGTAGCCGCGCCGGCCGGGCGCGTCGGAGACGACCAGCCGCAGCGTCTCCAGCATGTGGACGTGGTCGGGGCCGTGGCCCGCGCCGCGGATCGCGGTGTCGAGCCGGTCCATCCATTCCAGGTCGCCGCTCCGCCCGTCCCGCAGGCCGCGCACGGCGGGCAGCGTGGACCGGTCGACGGTGCCGACCATCCGCATCTGCGGGTGCAGGGTGAAGCCCGCCAGCCGGTAGCGGCGCGTCGCCGCCGGATGCACCGTCGAGGAGAACAGGCCCGGACGGTCGCCGGCGTGCCGGAGGACGGCGTCCATCAGGCGCTTGCCGATGCCCTTCCCCTGCCGGCCGGGCAGGACGCCGTAGGTCGCCAGGTACCAGAGCCCTTCGCGGTTCTGGGAGACGGCGAAGCCCACGACGTCCCGGCCCTCTTCGGCGATCCAGCAGCCGTCCGGGTCGACGGACAGGAAGTGGCCCATGCGGTCGATCAGGCGGCGGGACTGCTCTTCCGTCGGCGGTTCCGGTTCCGGTTCGCTCACCCGGCGGGTGAGGCGGTCGCCTTCGAGGAACGTCACCGCCGCCGTGCGCTCGGTCGCGACGAGGTCGTCCCGCGACATGCGCCTGATGCGTACCGGATCCATGCACGCATGATCACGCGACGGGAGGGGCGGCGCACCTGATTATTCGGGCACCGCGCTCACCAGCGGTCGTGGTGGACGGCGGCTGCCAGGGGGCGGCGCCGGCGCCAGCCGTGCCGTTCGAGGTCTGGGACGGTCTCCAGGTGCGTGACCGGCCCCACGCACAGCCAGGCGACCGGGCGGACGCCCGCCGGGATGCCGAGGAGGTCGCGCAGGTAGGGCTCGCGGTAGAACGACACCCAGCCGACGCCCAGCCCCTCCGCCGTCGCCGCCAGCCAGAGGTTCTGGACGGCCAGGCAGACGGAGTACAGGCCGGCGTCGGCGATCGCGTGCCGGCCGAGGACGGCGGGGCCGCCGCGGTCGGCGTCGTAGGTGACCACGATCGACACGGTGGATTCGAGCACCCCGTCGATCTTGATGCGGGCGAAGCGGGCGGCGGCGTCGCCGGTGAGGGTGGCGGCGAACGCGTCGCGCTCGGAACGGACGTGGTCGTGGAACGCGCGGCGGACGTCCGGGTCGCGCACCAGCACGAAGTCCCAGGGCTGGGAGAGGCCGACGCTCGGGGCGGCGTGCGCGGCGGTGAGGATCCGGTCGAGGACGCCGTCGGGGATCGGTGCGCCGGTGAACTCGGCGCGCACGTCGCGGCGGCGGTGGATGACGTCGTAGAGGTTCATGGGCAGGCTCCCGCTGCGGTCGGGCCGCCCGGTCGGGCGGCCGGTGGAGCGAGGCCGGTCTTCGGACTCCCGGATCGACGCCTCACCGCCCGCCTTCCCGGCCTGACGGCCAGTGGCCGCGCGTGCGCGCGTGGGCGGCGGCTCCCCGGTCACCGCGGCGGGCCCGTGCCGGATTCGCACCGGCTTCCCGATTCTCCCCGAGGGGCACCTCGCGTCAGTTCACGCCGTCGGCGATCGTAGCGGCGCCCGCGTCCGGTGCCCGCGCCCGGGTCCGGGAACTCGGGGTCCGGGTCCGGGGACTCCGGGGCCGGGGACGGGTCAGCGGCGCTGGAAGCCGTCCTTGGTGCGCAGCCCGTAGCCGAAGACGCGGTCGACCGAGATGTGGGCCATCCAGCCGCAGAGCCCGGCGAAGATCGGCGCCCACGCGAAGGGGGTGACGGTGTAGAGCGCGATGAGCGCGAGCGGGACCAGCGCGCGGTGCGCGGCGTTGTAGTACGGGACGGCGCGTGCCGGCAGCTGCCCGCGCTCGACGGTGTGCGCGTCCCGTATCCCGGCCAGGAAGGTGAGGTCGGGCGCGATGAAGAACGCGACCGCCAGGAGCGCCGCGAGCCAGCCGTGGTTGACGCCTTCGAGGACGGCGAACGCGGCCCAGAACAGCGCGTTCGCGGCCCAGGCGGTGCGGCGGGCCACGAGCGCGGCGGAGCCCTTGCGGACGGTCGGAACGGTGGCGGTGCTCATGGCCTGCTGCCCTCCTGCTCGGCTAATGTCGTTAGCTTCAAGCTACGGCTAATGCCATTAGCTGTCAAGCTCATGGCGATCCGGGACTCGCTCAGAGGAACAGAGCGGCCAGGCGGGGTAGGCGGAGCCGGGTCTCGGCGTCGTCGTCGACGTCCCAGTCCTCGCCCGCGGGACGATCGGGCCGCCGCATCGAGCGCACGGCCGTCTCCATCGACGCGTCGAACGACCCGGTCTCTCCCATGACGCGCTCGTAGGCGTTGCGCGCCGCGTAGTGCAGACCTTCCGCGCCGATCCACCCCGTGTCCTCCAGGCCCATCCGCACCACCGTGGGGACATCGGCCAGCGTGTCGGGGTCGTCGACGGCGCGGGTGAACACGTCGCGTCCCAGCAGCGCGAGCCCTGCGCGGAAGTCCATGAAGCCGTCGTCGCCGCAGCCGCCCTCGATGAGGTAGGCGGCGTTCCAGAGCGGCCGCCGGTACGCCGAGTCGAGGACGCGCGTCAGCATGGCGTCGAACGCGACGATGCCGGGGCCGTCCAGCTCCGCGAGCCGGTCGGTGACCAGGCCGACCAGCGGGTCGTCGGGGGAGTCGCGGTCGTCGGCGTGCCCGCCGGCCTCGGCGCGCGCGTCCTCGATCAGGGCCCACCACGTCCGCTCGTCCATCGGTCCTCCCACAGCATCGGCTCCGCCGTTCGCGGGCCAATGTCGCGCACGGGTCCGACAGAGCCGGGCCGCGGGTCAGCGGGGGCGGGCGGTGAACCAGGCGCCGTCGTCGTCCAGGAAGTGGCCGAGGCGCAGGCCCGCCGCGTCCAGCACCGCGGGCAGCTCCTCGTCGCCGAGGCGCCGGTTGGTGAAGGTGTGCGTCCAGCGCCGCTCGCCGATCCGGTATTCGAGCGTCGCGACGACCGTCCCGGGCTCGGGCCGTTCGAGGTGCGCCACCCGGTAGCGGACGCCGTCGTGCGCCCACTCCCGGGGAGCCCCGTCGTGCCAGTGGGCGCCCGTGTCGCGCTGGACGACGACCATGCCGTCCGGCCGGACGTGACGCCGGCAGGCCGCCAGGAGGGACGCCCGGTCGCCGTAGTTGACCAGGTACGACATCAGCAGGACGCAGCCGAACCGCTCGGGCAGGTCCAGATCCCGGATCGGCGAGCACACCGTCCGGGCGCCCTCGATCCGGGCGAGCATCGCCGCGGAGCCGTCCACCGCCGTCACCGGATGGCCGAACTCGAGCAGGGGACGGGTGACCCGCCCGGTGCCCGCGCCCAGCTCCAGGATCGGCGTACCGGCCGGGATCGTCGTGTGGACGAGCGCGGCGCTCGCGACGTCCGGCGGGAGCGCGGCGTAGAACTCGACCGCCGACCCGTCGTCCGCGATCTCGCCGGGGCCCGTCCCGGCGCGCCGCCCGCCCGCCGCCGCGCCGTCCTCCGCCCTCGCGCCGTGCTCCGCCGTCGCCATGATCGCCATCGTCGGACGGTGATCCGCCGCCGTCAAGGCGCTCGGACCGGGGCCGCGCCGCCACATTGGACAGTCTGAACTGGACAGTTCAGGCTGCATAAATTACACTGGGGTCATGAGCGACAGCGTCGAGGCCATCTCCCCGTCGGCCGCCCGTGCCGCCCGCGAGGTGCGGGTCGTGTTCAGCCGCCTGCGCCGCAGGCTGCGCGAGATCGGCGGAGCCCACGATCTCACGCCGTCGCAGACGGCGGTGCTGAGCCGGCTGCTCAAGGACGGGGCCGCCACCGCGAGCGGGCTGGCCGCGGCCGAGGGCGTCCGCCCGCAGTCGATGGCCGCCACGCTCGGCGCGCTGGAGGAGCGCGGGCTGATCCGCCGCGACCCCGACCCCGAGGACGGCCGCCGCCAGCTGGTCACGCCGAGCGACGCCGGGCGCGAGTGGGTGGAGGGCTCCCGGCAGGCCCGCGACGAATGGCTGAGCCGCGCCCTCCAGGACCGCTGCACCGAGGAGGAGCGCGAGACGGTCCTGAGGGCGTTCGCCGTCCTCGACCGCATCGTCCAGTGACCCGGGCGCGGGAGGGGGCGCCGGGTCACGGGCGGCCTCGGCCGCGGCGGGACGGCGCGGCCCCTCCGGAAGCGGGGGGAGCCGCTTTCCGGAGGGGCGCGGCGGTCAGGACGGCGGCAGGCCGAGGGCGCGCGCGATCAGCATGCGCTGGACCTCGGACGTCCCCTCGCCGACCTCCAGGATCTTCGCGTCGCGGTAGAAGCGGCCGACGGCGTACTCGTTCATGAAGCCGTAGCCGCCGAAGATCTGCGTGGCGTCGCGGGCGTTGTCCATCGCCGCGTTGGACGCGACGAGCTTGGCGATCGCCGCCTCCTTCTTGAACGGCTCGCCGGCCAGCATCTTCGCCGCCGCCGCGTAGTACGCGAGGCGGGCGGTGTGCGCGCGGACCTCCATGTCGGCGATCTTGAACTGCATCGCCTGGTAGCGGCCGATCTCCTTGCCGAACGCCTGCCGCTCGCCCGCGTAGCGCAGGCACTCGTCCACGCAGCCCTGCGCCAGGCCGACCGACAGTGCGGCGATCGCGATCCGGCCCTCGTCCAGGATCCGCAGGAACTGCGCGTACCCCCGGCCGCGCTCGCCGACGAGGTTCTCCGCCGGGACGCGGACGTCGTCGAACGACAGCTCGCGCGTGTCCGAGGACGACCAGCCGACCTTGGAGTACTTGCGGCCGACCGTGAAGCCCGGCGTGCCGCTCGGCACGATGATCGTGGAGATCTCGCCGTCGCCGGTGAACGCGGTGACGGTCACGAACGCGGTGATGTCGGTGCCGGAGTTGGTGATGAACGCCTTCGACCCGTTGATCACCCACGAGTCGCCGTCCAGCCGGGCCGTGGTCCGCATGCCGCCCGGGACGTCGGAGCCGCCGCCGGGCTCGGTCAGCCCGAAGCCGGCGAGCTTCTCGCCGGACGTCAGCTGAGGCAGCCAGCGGGCCTTCTGCTCGTCCGACCCGAACCGGTAGATCGGCATCGCGCCGAGCGAGACGCCCGCCTCCAGCGTGATCGCCACGGACGAGTCGACCCGCGCCAGCTCCTCCAGCGCCAGGCAGAGCGCGAAGTAGTCGCCGCCCATGCCGCCGTGCTCCTCGGGGAACGGCAGCCCGAACAGCCCCATCTTGCCCATCGCCGCGACGATGTCGTACGGGAACTCGCCGCGCTCGTACAGGTCGCCGATCACCGGGGCGACGGTCTCGCGCGCGAACCGCTCGACGGTGCGCCGCAGCTCCTCCTGCTCGTCGCTGAGCTTGAAGTCGATCATCAGGGTTACTCCGTTTTCGGTGACAGGGCCTGGACGACGCGGGACGGGCTCGGGCGGCCGAGCCGCTCCGCCATCCAGCGGCTGGTGGCGACGAGCCGGTCGAGGTCGACGCCCGTCTCGACGCCGAGCCCGTCCAGCATCCAGACGAGGTCCTCGGTGGGCAGGTTGCCGGTGGCGCTCTCGGCGTACGGGCAGCCGCCGAGGCCGCCCGCCGACGCGTCCACGACGGTGACGCCGGCGCGCAGCGCGGCGAGGGTGTTGGCGAGCGCCTGCCCGTAGGTGTCGTGGAAGTGCACGGCGAGCCGGTCGGTGCCGACGCCCGCCGCGACCAGCGCCTCGATCAGCGCCGTGACGTGGCCGGGCGTGCCGACGCCGATCGTGTCGCCGAGGCTCAGCTGGGAGCAGCCGAGGTCCATCAGCCGCGTCGCGACGGACACGACCTGCTCGATCGGGACGTCGCCCTCCCACGGGTCGCCGCACACCATCGACACGTAGGCGCGCACCCACAGCCCCTCGGCGCGCGCGCGTTCCACGACGGGAGCGAACATCGCGAGCGACTCGTCCACGGTCCGGTTCAGGTTGCGGCGCGCGAAGGTCTCGGTGGCGCTGCCGAAGATCGCGATCTCGGTGATGCCGTTCGCGAGCGCCCGGTCCAGGCCCCGCTCGTTCGGGACGAGCACCGGGTACCGGACGTCGCCGGACCGGGGGAGCACGCCGAGCAGCTCCTCGGCGTCGGCGAGCTGCGGCACCCACTTCGGGTGGACGAAGCTCGTCGTCTCGATCGTGGTGAGCCCCGCGCCCGCGAGCCGGGTGACGAACTCCGACTTCACCTCGACCGGGACGATCGCCTTCTCGTTCTGCAGCCCGTCCCGCGGCCCGACCTCGTAGATCGTGACGCGGTCGGGCAGGCCGGGCAGCGGTGTCGCCATCATGCCTCCTCGATCACGGCCAGCACCGCGTCCAGGGCGACCTGGGCGCCCGCGCGGGCCGGCAGCTGCGCCACGACGCCGGCGCGCGGCGCGGTGACGGTGTGCTCCATCTTCATCGCCTCGACGACGACGAGCGGCTGACCCTCGTCCACCCGGTCGCCCTCGCCGACCTTGACCGCCAGCACGGTGCCGGGCATCGGGCTGCGCAGGACGCCGTCGCCGGACGCGTCCGCCGCGGCGCCGCCCTCCGCCTTGACGTGCTCGGCGAGCGCCCACGCGTGCCCGTCGCGTCCGAGCCAGAGCGTGCGCCCGTCGCGGGCGGCGGTGAACGAGACCGTCCTGCCGCCGTAGCTGAGGGTCGCACCGGACGGCGACGCGGTCAGCGACGCGGCCACGGGCTCGCCGTCGCCGACGGCCACCCGCGCGGACCCTGCCCGCCCTTGCACGCGGACCTCCACGGGCTCGCCGCCGGACGGCGTGATGATCCACGGCGTCCAGGCGTGCGCGCCGGGGCGCCAGCCGTCCGGGATCGCCCACGGGTCGCCGTCGGCGGGCTCCAGCGCGAGCATCCGGTCCAGCGCGGCGGCGGCGAGCACCTCCGGCGGCACGCCGTCGCCCGAGGTCAGCTCATCGAGGGCGCGTTCCACCAGGCCGGTGTCGAGGTCGCCGGACGCGACGGACGGGTGCTTCAGCAGCGCCCGCAGGAACGCCACGTTCGTCGGCACGCCCAGCAGCGTGTACCCGGCGAGCGCCCGGTCGAGGCGGTGCAGCGCCTCGGTGCGGTCGCCGCCGTGCACGATCACCTTCGCCAGCATCGGGTCGTAGGACCCGCCGACCTCGGTCCCGGCGTCGAGGCCGGAGTCGACGCGGACGCCCTCCGGCTCGTCGAGCGCCAGGACGGTCCCGCCCGTCGGCAGGAAGCCGCGTGCCGGGTCCTCGGCGTAGACGCGCGCCTCGATCGCGTGCCCGTCCAGCCGCACGCCGTCCTGCGCGAACGGCAGCGGCTCGCCGGCCGCGACGCGGAGCTGGAGCTCGACCAGGTCCAGGCCGGTGACCAGCTCGGTGACGGGGTGCTCGACCTGCAGCCGGGTGTTCATCTCCATGAAGAAGAACTCGTCCGGGCGGTCGGCGGACACGATGTACTCGACCGTCCCCGCGCCGACGTAGCCGACCGCCTGCGCGGCGGCGACGGCGGCGGCGCCCATCCGCGCGCGGGACGCCTCGTCCAGCAGCGGCGACGGCGCCTCCTCGACGATCTTCTGGTGCCGCCGCTGCAGGCTGCACTCGCGCTCGCCCAGGTGGACGGCGTTGCCGTGCGCGTCGGCGAACACCTGGATCTCGATGTGCCGGGGGTTCTCCACGAACCGCTCGGCGAGCAGGGTGTCGTCGCCGAACGAGCCGCGCGCCTCGCGGCGGGCGGACGCGATCGCGTCCGGGAGGTCCGCCGCGTCCCGGACCAGCCGCATGCCCTTGCCGCCGCCGCCCGCGGACGGCTTGAGCAGCACCGGAAGGCCGACCTCCAGCGCGGCGGCCTCCAGCTCGGCGTCCGACAGGCCCGGCTCGTCCCGCCCGGGGACGACCGGGACGCCGGCCGCGGCGACGGTCCGCTTCGCGCGGATCTTGTCGCCCATCGCCTCGATCGCGGCGGCGGGCGGCCCGATGAACACCAGGCCGGCGCCTTCGCAGGCCCGCGCGAACGCGGTGTTCTCCGCCAGGAACCCGTACCCGGGGTGGACGGCCGCCGCGCCCGCCGCGCGGGCGGCGCCGACGACCGCGTCGATGTCCAGGTAGGACGGGACGCGCAGCGCCTCGTCGGCCTCGCGGACGTGCCGGGCGCGCGCGTCGGCGTCGGTGTGGACGGCCACCGAGCGGATCCCGAGCCGCCGCAGCGTGCGGAACACGCGGACGGCGATCTCGCCCCGGTTGGCGACCAGGACGCTGTCGAACATCGATGCCCCGCGCCGGGAAGGCACCGTAGCTCCGTGCCGGGAAGACATTGAGCCCCTCACATCCGGAAGACGCCGTAGCCGACCGGCTCCAGCGGTGCGTTGGCGGCGGCGGACAGCCCGAGACCGAGGACGCGGCGGGTGTCGAGCGGGTCGATCACCCCGTCGTCCCACAGCCGGGCCGTCGAGTAGTACGGGTTGCCCTGCGCCTCGTACTGGTCGCGGATCGGCGCCTTGAACGCCGCCTCGTCCTCGGCCGGCCACTCCTCGCCGCGGGCGTCCATCTGGTCGCGGCGGACCGTCGCGAGCACGCTCGCGGCCTGCTCCCCGCCCATGACCGAGATGCGGGCGTTCGGCCACATCCACAGGAAGCGCGGCGAGTAGGCCCGGCCGCACATCGCGTAGTTGCCCGCGCCGAACGAGCCGCCGATGACGACCGTGAACTTCGGGACGCGCGCGCACGACACGGCCGTGACCATCTTCGCGCCGTGCTTGGCGATGCCGCCCGCCTCGTACTCGCGGCCGACCATGAAGCCGGTGATGTTCTGCAGGAAGACGAGCGGGACGCTGCGCCGGTCGCACAGCTCGATGAAGTGCGCGCCCTTCTGCGCCGACTCGCCGAACAGGATGCCGTTGTTGGCGACGATCCCGACCGGGTGCCCGTGGATCCGCGCGAACCCGGTGACCAGCGTCGGGCCGTATTCCTTCTTGAACTCCTGGAACCGGCTGCCGTCCACGATCCGCGCGATCACCTCGCGCACGTCGTAGGGGGTGCGCGGATCGGGCGGGACGACCCCGTACAGCTCGGACGGGTCGACCGCCGGCTCCTCCGGCGCCGCCACGTCCCACGGGCGCGGCTCGCGCGGGCCGAGCGTGCCGAAGATGTCGCGGACGATCCGCAGCGCGTGCGCGTCGTCCTCGGCGAGGTGGTCGGTCACCCCGGACGTGCGGGAGTGCAGCTCGCCGCCGCCCAGCTCCTCCGCCGTCACGATCTCGCCGGTCGCGGCCTTCACCAGCGGCGGGCCGCCGAGGAAGATCGTGCCCTGGCCGCGGACGATCACCGCCTCGTCGCTCATCGCCGGGACGTAGGCGCCGCCCGCCGTGCAGGAGCCCATGACCGCGGCGATCTGCGGGATGCCGCGCCCGGACATGGTCGCCTGGTTGTAGAAGATGCGGCCGAAATGCTCGCGGTCGGGGAAGACCTCGTCCTGGCGGGGCAGGAACGCGCCGCCGGAGTCGACCAGGTAGACGCAGGGGAGGCGGTTGTGCAGGGCCACCTCCTGCGCGCGCAGATGCTTCTTGACCGTGATCGGGTAGTACGTCCCGCCCTTCACGGTGGCGTCGTTGGCGACGATCACGCACTCGCGGCCGGACACCCGGCCGACGCCGGTGATGATCCCGGCGCCCGGCGCCTCGTCGCCGTACATGCCGTTCGCGGCGAGCGGGGACAGCTCCAGGAACGGCGAGCCGGGGTCGAGCAGCGTGTCGACCCGGTCGCGGGGGAGCAGCTTGCCGCGCGCCACGTGCCGCTCGCGGGCCCGCTCGGGACCGCCGCGCCCGGCCCGGTCGACGCGGTCGCGCAGCTCGGCCGCCAGCGCCTCGTTGTGCGCGGCGCTCGCCTTGAACGCCTCGCCGGCCACGTCGGCGCGGCTGCCGATCTCGGGTCCGGTCA
The DNA here is from genome assembly GCF_017573545.1 of Actinomadura nitritigenes. Classification (GTDB taxonomy): domain Bacteria; phylum Actinomycetota; class Actinomycetes; order Streptosporangiales; family Streptosporangiaceae; genus Spirillospora; species Spirillospora nitritigenes. The sequence continues at coordinate 46,222 of NZ_JAGEOK010000010.1, forward strand.
TGGTCCCCTTCCCTGTTAATGCTCGTTAACAACGCCGATGGTAGAGATGTTAATGCTCATTAACAAGCTTGGTCTAGACTCACCCCCATGACCTCCTACCCGGCCGCGGCGCCCGGCGACCCGGCCGCCGGGCCGCCCCTCGCCGCGGTGAACCCGCGCCGCGCGGAGATCCTCGCCGCCGCGGCCGAGCTGTTCGCCCGCCGCGGCTACCACGGGGCGTCCATCGGCGACGTCGGACGGGCCGTCGGGCTCACCGGCCCCGCCCTCTACCGGCACTTCAGCGGCAAGGAGGCCGTCCTCGGCGAGATGCTCGTCGACATCAGCGAGCGGCTGCACGCCGAGGGCGTCCGCCGCGCCGCCGATCCCGACCCCGGCCGGGCCCTCGACGCGCTGCTCCGCTGGCACATCGCGTTCGCGCTGGACAACCCGGCGCTCATCACCGTCCACGAGCGCGAGCTCGACAACGTCCCCGCGCCGCAGCGGCACGAGGTCCGCCGGCTGCAGCGCGCCTACGTGGAGGAATGGGTGGCCGTGCTGCGGCGGCTGCGCCCCGGGCTGCCCGACGGGCGGACCCGCGCCGCCGTCCACGCCTGCTTCGGCCTGCTGAACTCCACCCCGCGCAGCGCAGCCGGCCTCGACCGCGAAGCGATGGGCGCCCTCCTGCACACCATGGCCCGCGCCGCCCTCGAAGCCGCCTGACGGAACGCGCCTCGCCGGCCGCAGCGCGCCGGGACGCGCCTTCGGGCCGCCCCGGATTCCGGACGGCCCGCAATCTTGACGCGCCGACCCACGGGTGGGTCATATGGGATGAAAGGTCACCGGCCATCCCACCCGCTGCAGAGGAGAGCCGCATGGGCGTCGAGGGCGTCGGCTTCTACGAGATCGCGACCAACGACCCGGACCGCCCGGCGATCCTGGCCCCCGGCGTCCCCGTCTCCTACGGCGAGCTGCACGCCGAGGTGAACCGGCTGTCGAACGCCCTGGACGGGCTCGGCCTGCGGCCCGGCGACGCCGTCGCGACCGTCCTCGGCAACCGCCCCGACTTCCTGACCGTGCTGCTGGCGGCGATGCAGTCCGGCCTCTACATCGTCCCGGTGAGCCGCCACCTGACCGCCCCCGAGATCGGCTACATCCTCGCCGACAGCGGCGCCGGGGCCGTCGTGACCGAGAGCGCCTTCGCGCCGGTCGTGTCCGGAGCGGCCGACGAGGCCGGGATCGCCGCCGGGCTGCGGATCAGCGTCGACCCGGCCGAGGGCTACCGCTCGATGGCCGGGCTGTGCGCGTCCGGCAGCGCCTCACCGCCGGCCAAGCGCCGGATGGGCTCCATCATGCTCTACACGTCCGGGACGACCGGGCGGCCCAAGGGCGTGCGGCGCCCGCTGCTGGACGTCCCGCCGGAACTGCTCTTCGACGTCATGCGCACGACGCTGATGACCCACCTCGGCCTCGAACCGGGCGACGAGGTGCACCTCGCGATCGGACCGCTCTACCACTCGGCGCCCTGCGTCCACGCGATGATGGCGCTCAGCCTCGGGCACGCCGTCGTCGTCGCGTCCCGGTTCCGGCCCGAGCACACCCTCGAGCTGATCCAGCGGCACGGCGTCACCAACTCCTTCATGGTGCCGACCATGTTCCACCGCATGCTCGCCCTGCCCGACGAGGTCCGCGCCCGGTACGACCTGTCGTCGCTGCGGCAGGTCTACCACAGCGCCGCGCCGATCCCCGTCGAGACCAAGCAGCGGATGATGGACTGGTGGGGGCCCGTCCTCTACGAGTACTACGGCTCCACCGAGAGCGGCGCCGTCGTCGTCGCCACCCCGCAGGACTGGCTCGCCCGCCCCGGCACGGTCGGCCGCGCCGTCGACGGCGTGCGGATCAGGATCCTCGACCCGGAGGGCGCGGAGCTGCCGCCGGGCGAGACCGGCCTGATCTACGCCGCCGGCCAGCCCGGCTTCGAGTACCACCGCGACCCGGACAAGACCGCCTCCACCATGCGCGGCGAGTTCTACACCCCCGGCGACCTCGGCCGCCTCGACGAGGACGGCTGGCTCTACATGAGCGACCGCCGCACCGACCTCATCATCTCCGGCGGCGTGAACATCTACCCGGCCGAGATCGAGTCCGTGCTGCTCCAGCATCCCGCCGTCGGCGACGTCGCCGTCATCGGCGTCCCCGACGAGGACTGGGGGCAGCGCGTCGTCGCCCTCGTCGAGCCCGCGGACGGTGCCGTCGCGGGCGACGCCCTCGCCGCCGAACTGCTCGCCCACTGCGAGCCCCGGCTGGCCAAGCTCAAGCATCCGCGCCGGGTGGAGTTCCGCGCGGAGCTGCCGCGCACCCCGTCCGGCAAGCTCAGCCGCAGCCGCGTGCGCGACGCCTACCTGCGGGAACAGGAGGGCTAGGCGGTCGCGGGCGGCCCTTGGGGGAGGCGCGCCGCAAGTCGCCGGCGGGACCGTCGAACGTTCCCGGGGCGCGCCGCGTACAACGGCACATGGAAGACCAGAAGGTCGCCCCGTTCGACAGCGCCCCGACCCCTGCCGCCCCGACGTTGACCGATCTTCCAGTGATCACGGACCCCGGCTTCTACACCGACCCCGCGTACGCCGCCCAGAGCGTCCCGCCGGAGGACGCGCCGCCCCCGCCCGCCGGCGACGGCGCCGACACCGGGTCCGACAGCGGGTTCGCCACAGGGCGCGGCACGGGCCTCGGCACCGGCCTCGACACCGTGCCCCGCGCCGGGATCTCCCGCCTGGGCGACCCGGTCGCGGTCTGGCCGTGCACCGGCTGCGGCAGGCCCGTACCGCAGCCGGTGCGCGGTGCCCGCACCGTCCGCTACTGCCAGGACAACGGCGGCGCGTGCGAGCGGGCCGCGCACGAGAACCGCGAGCGTGCGCGCGAGGCGCCCGGCCTCACCGGCCAGGTCGCCTGGACGTGGGAGATGGTGGAGCGGCTCGAGGCCGTCGCCGACCGGCTCGCCGGGTCGATGGTCTCCGAGCTGAGCGTCGCCGGCGTCGAGCGGCGGGTCGCCGACGCCCGCGCCGACGCCGCCGGGCAGATCGCGGTCGCGCAGCGGGAACGGGACGCCTCGCAGCGCCAGGCCGAGGCCGCGTGGCGCGAGACCGCGACCGCCCGCGCCCGCGCGGACGCCGCCGAGGAGGCGGCCGCCGCGGCCCGCGCCGAGGCCGGGCGGTCCGCCGCCGAACGCGACGCCGCGCGGCGCGAGGGCCAGGACGCCAGGGACACCGCGGACGCCGCCGTCGCCGCCCAGCTGGCCGCCGAACGCGAACGCGACCGGATCGCCTCCCGCGAGGGCGAGCTGCTCGCCGCGCTGGAGACCGCCCGGACCGAGCTCGTCGGCCTGCACGGCCGGCTGTCGGAGACCGAGACCGCCGCCGAGGGGCAGCGGATCGAGGCCGCCGCCGCGCGGCGCGCCGCCGAGGACCTGCGCGCCGCCGTCCGCGACGCCGAGACCCAGCGCGGGCAGGCCGTCGCCGACCGCGACCAGATCCAGGCGCGCGCCCGCGAGGTCGAGGGGCGCAACCGGGACCTGTCGCGCGCCAACGAGGAGCTGCGCGCCGCCGTCCAGACCCTCACCGCCGAACGGGACGCCGCGCGCGCCGAGGCCGACCGCGCCCGCCGCCGCGTCGACGCGCTCACCCGCCCGGCGGACCCGCGGCCGGACGGCCGGCCCGCCGCCGACCGGGAACCGCCGACCGGCCTGCACCCCCTGCCCCCGCTGAACGGGTCCCCCCTGAACGGGTCTCCGGTGAACGGCTCCTCGCGGGGCGGGTCCTCGCTGGACGGCACCGACCCGCTCGCGGTCAACGGCCACCGCCTTCCCCACGCCGGCTGACCATCCGCCGGCGTATCGACCACAAAGAGGAGGTGAGGCCCTTCACCACATGTCACTGGCCCTGAACCGGCCGCCGCACCGCACCGGGGCGGTGGGGCGGCCGGTACGCCGGGCCCGGCCCGCCCGCAGGTCAGGGGCGGTTCGCCCGCAGGTACTCGGTGTAGTCCAGCGCGCCCGCGCGGACCGCCGCGTGCACGGCGCGCGCCACCCGGGCGCCCCACGTCGAACGGGGACCGGCGAACGGCTCCTCCGTGCCCGACGTCCGGGCCGCCACGCAGATCGCGTCCGACGCGGTGCCCGTGCAGGGGTAGCCCGCCTCCAAGAGCGCCTGCGTCTTGGCCTCCGTCGCGGTGACCACGGCGTTCACCAGCGCGCCGTCGCTCAACGCGACCGGCACCGCGACGACGATGTTGATCGTCCCCGGGTGCCACACCGTCCCGTGCTCCGGTGAAGCGGGCCGCGGGGGAGCGGGCTCCGGCTCCGGTGACGGCGGCGGCACGTCGAGGTGGAGCGGCGCCAGCTCCGGGTCGGCGGCCCCCTCGGGCGCCGCCGCCCATGTCGGCACGCGGAGCCCGACCGTCGCCGACGCGGCGACGCCGCCGTCCTCGCGCCGCATCGTCCGGGCGACGGACGCCGCGGTCAGCATCCCGACGCCCGGGCCGTCCAGCCCGAACGACGCGGCCAGCTCCTCCAGGTGGACGACCGGGTCCGTCCGCGCGTACCGCCCGCGGACCTGCGCGTTCAGCACCCAGTTGCGGGGCCCGATCCCGCCGCCGAGCATCGCCGACGACACCGCCCGCCACCCGGCGCCCGCGCGCCACACCGTCGCGGCGAGCCGCGCGCCGTCCTCGTCCCGCCAGACCAGCTCGATGTTCACCGGCGCTCCAGGGACAGCAGGGGCCGGCCGTCCGGCCCGGGAAGGACATGCACGCGGGCGCCGAAGTGCTCCTGGATCGCCGCCCTGGTCAGCACCTCGCCGGGCGTCCCCGCCGCCGCGACCCGGCCGCCCGACAGCAGCACCAGGTCGTCGGCGTACTGCCCGGCCAGCGTCAGGTCGTGGATCGTCGTCACGACGGTCAGCCCGTCCGACAGCCGGAGCTGGTCGATCAGCTCCATCACCTGCTGCTGGTGCCCGATGTCCAGCGCCGTCGTCGGCTCGTCCAGCAGCAGCACCGACGTCTGCTGCGCCAGCGCGCGCGCCAGCACCACACGCTGCCGCTCCCCGCCGGACAGATGGTCGAGCGGACGGTCCGCGAGCCCCGCCAGGTCGAGGCGGTCGAGGACCTCCCTCGCGATGGCGCGGTCGTGCGCGCTCTCCCGGCCCAGATGCGGGATGTAGGGGGACCGTCCCAGCAGCGTGTAGTCGAACACCGTCATCCCGACCGGAAGGTTCGGGCTCTGCGGCGCGTACGCCATCAGCCGGGCACGCTGCCGCGGCTTCATCGCCGCCAGGTCCGCGCCCGCCACCGCGATCTCGCCCGCGCACGGCAGCAGCCCGAGCACCGCCCGCAGCAGCGTCGACTTCCCCGCGCCGTTCGGCCCGATCACCGCCGTCCACGACCCCGCCGCGACCTTCAGCGACACGCCCTTCAGCACCGGACGGCCGCCCAGCGACACGTCCAGGTCCCGCACCGCGACCGTCACGTCTCCACCTGCCGCCGGCTCGCCCGCAGCACCGCCACGAAGAACGGGCCCCCGACGAACGCCGTCACCACGCCGAGCGGCAGCTCGCCCGGCGCGATCACCGTGCGGGCCGCCAGGTCGGCCAGCTCCAGGAACGCGGCCCCGCCGAGCAGCGACAGCGGCAGCACCACCCGGTACGAGCCGCCCGCCAGCCGCCGCACCGCGTGCGGCACGACGATCCCGACGAACCCGATCAGCCCGCTCACCGCCACCGCGCTCGCCGTCGCCAGCGAGGCCGCGACCAGCACCGTCAGCCGGACGCGCGCCGCCGACAGCCCCAGCGACGCCGCCTCCTCGTCGCCCACGCTCAGCACGTCCAGCAGCCGCCCGTGCGCGAGCAGCACCACCGACGAGACCAGCGAGTACGGCGCGACCAGCGCCAGCTGGTGCCAGTCCGCCGAGCCGACCCCGCCGAGGATCCACGAGTAGATCCGCTGGAGCTCCTCCGCCTTCATCTGCTGCAGGAACGTCTGCACCGCCGACAGGAACGACGACACCGCGACCCCCGCCAGCACCAGCGTCGCCGCCCGGTTCCCGCGCCCCGCCGTGCTGCCCAGCGCGTACGCCATCGCCACCCCGAGGATCGCGCCCGCGAACGCCGCGAGCGGCACCCCGTAGCCCGGGTCGCCCGGCACCAGGACGATCATCAGCGTGCCCCCGACGCCCGCGCCCGCCGCCGCGCCCAGCAGGTACGGATCGGCCAGCGGATTGCGGAACACGCCCTGGTACCCGGCGCCGGCCATCGACAGCATCCCGCCGACGAGCGCCGCCATCAGCACCCTCGGCACCCGCAGCTGGAACAGCACGTTCTCGTCGACGACGCTGAACCCGCTGTCGACGTGCACGAAGGGGAGCTTGTCGGCCAGCGCCTCGAGGATGCCCGTGACCGGGAGCCCGGCCGCGCCCACCACCAGCCCCGCCAGCAGCGTCGCGGCCAGCAGGACCAGCGCCACGGCCAGCGGCAGCACCCGCAGCCGCCCCCGCACGCGTGGCCCGGCGTCCTCTTCCCGGCGCCGTCGTGCGGCCGGGGACGGTCCGCGGTCGGGGGGCGTCACGGGCGGGGGTCCTTCGAGGCGGCGGTCAACGCGTCTTCTGCACCGCGTCGCCGATCGCCTTCACGAACTGCGGCAGGCGCGGACCCCAGCGGGAGGCGAGGTCGTCGTCCAGCGGCACCACGCCGCCGTCCTTGACGGCCCTCAGGTCCTGGAAGCCCGGCCGCTTGGCGAGGGCGGCGGCGTTCTGGCCGCAGCACTTGGTGTCCGCGAGGAAGATCAGGTCCGGGTCCTTCTTGACGAGGTACTCGCGGGACAGCTGCGGGTAGCCGCCGCTCCCCTTGTCCGCCGCATCCGCGACGTTCCGCAGGCCGAACAGTCCGTACACCTGCCCGGCGAACGTCTCGGACGTCACGGTGTGGAGCTGGTTGTCCAGCTCGTGGTAGTAGGTGAGGCCCTTGCCCTTGGTGGACGCGGCGACGGTCTTCTGGATGTCGGCGCGCATCCCGTCGGTGACCTTCTTCGCCTCCGCGGCGTGCCCGGTGGCGAGCCCCAGGTCGTCGATCTCGTCGTAGGCGTCGTCGAGCTTCGCGGCCGCCGGCTCCAGCAGCACCGGGATCTTGACCTTCTCCAGCGCCTTGACGATGCCGTCCATGTCGTTGGACAGCACGACGAGGTCGGGACGGTACTTGATGACCGCCTCGGCGTTCGGCTTGAACCCGGAGAGCTGGGTCTTCGGTGCGCCGGACGGGTAGTCCGAGAGGCTGTCCACGGCGACGACCTGGGAGCCGGCGCCGATGGCGAACAGGGTCTCGGTGTGCGTGGGGGACAGCGACACGATCCGCTTCGGATGGGCGGGAACGGCCACCGCGCCGTTGCCGGCCTGGACGGTGACGGTCGCGGCGCCGCTCTCCGGCGTCTTGGTCTTGCCGTCGCCGCCGCACCCGGCGGCGAGCGTCACGGCGGCGGTCACGATGGCCGCGCCGAGGACGCGTACGGGTCTCACAGGAGCCTCCTGGCTGCAGGGAAGCCGCGGCCCGTCATGACGGATCGCCCTTCCACGAGGTCGAGAGTCGTCGGCGCGCACGGAGGCGACCTGGCTCGGCCTCTTCGACAGGGGCACCACAGTTGCGGGACAGCGCCGGATTCACACCGGACTTCGCTCCAGGGCGCGCTTGAGGTGCAACGTTATCAGCCGCCTTATCCGGTTTCGCTCGCGCCTCGGAGTGAGTACTCACTCCATCATTGACGGAGTGAGTACTCACTCCGTACAGTGGGGGCATGGAACCCAAGAGCCGCAGGCGCGCCCCCGGGATGAGTCCGGAGCAGCGCCGCGAAATGATCGTCCGGACGGCCCTGCCGCTGGTCGCCGAGCACGGCACCGCCGTCACCACCGGCCAGATCGCCCGCGCCGCCGGCATCGGGGAGGCGACGATCTTCCGCGTGTTCGCCGACAAGGACGAGCTCCTCGACGCCTGCGTGGCGGAGGCGCTGCGCACCGACCACGTCCTCGCCGAGATCCAGGAGATCCCGCTCGACCAGCCGCTGGCCGGCCGGCTCGCCGAGGCCACCGCGGCGATCCAGGCCTACCTCGGCCGCATGGGCATGGTCCTCGGCGCCCTGCACGCCACCGGACGCCGCGAGCGCGGCTCGCACGGCGGCGGCGAGGCGGCCGACGCCGCGATCGACCGGGCGTCCGCCATGGCCCGCACGCGGGGCGCGCTGGCCGAGCTCTTCGAGCCCGACGCGGACCGCCTCCGGCTGTCCGTCGAGGACACCGCCGGGATGTTCATGGGCCTGGTCTTCACCTGGAGCCGCCCGCCCACCGGCCCCGACTCCCCGGCGCCCTCCCTCGAGGAGTACCTCGACGTCTTCCTGAACGGCGCGCTCACCGACACGACCCCCGAAGGGAGCCCCGCGTGACCATCACCCTCAACCACACCATCGTCACCGCTGCCGACAACGACGAGGCCGCCCGCTTCTTCGCCGCCGTCATGGGCTTGGACTGCAACGGCCCCCACCCGCACGCCCGCCACTTCGTCCCGGTCAAGGTCAACGACGGCCTCACCCTCGACTTCATGACCGTCGCCTTCCCGCAGGGCCACCATCTGGCGTTCGACGTCGACGCCGCCACCTTCGACGCGGTCGTCGACCGCCTCGACGCCCGCGAGATCCCCTACGGCGACCAGCCCGCCCACCCCGACAACGGGCGCGTCGCCACCGACCACCCGCTCGGCGCCCGCGGCCTGTACTTCTCCGACTCCAGCGGCAACCTCTACGAACTCATCTCGTCCTGACGCCGGCGCCGGCATGGGGCCACGCGGCGGGCGCTGGCCATGCGGCGGGCGCGGGCCGCGCGGCCGGCGTGTGTCAGCCCGCGAGCGACCTCAAGAAGGCGCGGGTCCGCTCGCGTTCCGCGCCGGGGACGAACTCGCCCGCCACGAAGTCGGTGACCCCCGCCGCGGCCAGCTCCTCCAGCCGCGCGCCGACCGCGCCCTCGTCGCCGATGACGGCGAGGTCGGCGGGGCCTTCGGCGCCCTCCCGGTCCATCATTGCGCGGTAGGACGGCAGCGTCCCGTACACCTCGAACGCCTTCGCCGCCCGCTCTCGCGCGCGCTCGGCGTTGTCCGTGACGCACACCGGAAGGACGCAGACGATCCGGGGAGCGGGACGGCCCGCCGCCTCGGCCGCGGCGGTGATGGTCGGCGCGATGTGGTCGCGGACGGTGGCGGGCCCCGTCATCCACAGGACGGTCCCGTCGGTGCGCTCCGCGGCGAGCTTCAGCATCTTGGGGCCGAGCGCCGCCAGCAGCACCGGGACCCGGCCCTCGTTCGGGACGGTCAGCCCGACCTGGCCGCGCAGGGTCTCGCCGGTGAACGACGCCGTCCGGTGGTCGAGCAGGGGCAGCAGGATCGACAGGTACTCGTCCATGTGCCGCAGGGGGCGTCCGAAGTCGTACCCGAACATGTCCTCGATGACGACCTTGTGCGACAGGCCGATGCCGAGGGTCAGCCGTCCCTCGCCGAGAGCGAGCGCCGTCGTCCGCGCCTGCTGGGCCAGCGCCGCCGGGTGCCGCGGATACGTCGGCACCACGGCGGTCCCCAGCTCGATGCCCGGCACCCGGCTTCCCGCCACCGCGAGCGCGGTCAGCGCGTCCACGCCGAAGATGTTCGACATCCACGCCGAGGCGAAACCGTCGTCGGCGGCGCGCCGCACATCGTCGGCCAGCTTGTCGAGCGCGGCGGGACCGCCGCGCTCGCCGAGGGAAACACCGATGCGCACGAGGACCTCCCTGATCTGCTGTCCCGATCGTCGCACAGAGCGTCGCCGGGCGAGCCGGGCAGGGGTCGCGCTCACTCTCGCGCCCTGCGGCGACCCCTGCTCCTGCGGCGGCGGTCCTGGGCCCGCGTCCTGCGGCGGGCGTCACGAATCGTCCGGGTCCTGATGTCGCTGCCCGTACCGGTCCGCCAGATCCCGGTCGTTGTCGGCCCACCGGCGATGCCGTTCGGCCGACTCCAGATGCGCCGCGGCCTCTTCGGGATGGACGGCCGCCATGTCCTCCAGCAAGGCCGCCGCCCTGTCATGGGCCGACGCCGAGGACAGCATGGACCGCAGCGCGTGCTCGCCGATCCCGCGCCGCGGCGGACGCCCGGCGGCACGCGAACGGAAGCCGTCCGGGGCCCGCGGCTCGTTGGCCCGGGCCTCCGCCTCCGGCGGCTCTCCGCGCGCCGTCAGGCGCAGCGCGCGGTCTTCGCCGCCCATACCGGCCGCCCCGACCCGCGCGCCCGTGGCTTCACCAGCGCCCCCGACACACCGGCTATCTACCCACCCACCTGCACGTTCAGCCCCACCCGCCCCACTTCTCCCCGGGGGTCGGGAGGGAACCCTGGAGCGCGATGTCCGATCATGGAGGGGTGGTGACTCCGGATCCCGTGACGCTCCAGGCCGCCGACGGTGTGCGGATCGACGCAGGACACCTCGGCGGTGACGGCGACCTCTGCTTCGTGCTCGCGCACGGCTTCACCTGCTCCTGGCGGCAGCCCGCGCTCCGCCGCATCGGCGCGGTGCTCCACCGGTACGGCGGCGTCCTCGCCCTGGACCTGCGCGGCCACGGGCGGTCCGGCGGGCACTCCACGGTCGGCGACCTCGAGGTCCTCGACGTGCAGGCCGCGGTCACGGCGGCACGCGTCCGGGGGTACCGGCGCGTCGTCGTCGCGGGCTTCTCGCTGGGCGGCGCCGTCGCCATCCGGCACGCCGCTCTGCACGGCGCCGTCGACGCGGTCGTCTCGGTCAGCGCGCCCGCCCGCTGGTACTACCGCGACACCGTCCCCATGCGCCGCGTCCACTGGGTGATCGAGCGGCCCCTGGGGCGGCTCGCCGTCCGCCTCGCGCGCGGAACGCGCATCGCCGCCAAGGGCTGGGACCCCGTCCCGGAGGCGCCGCACGAGGTCGCGGCGCGCATCGCTCCCGTGCCCCTGCTGATCGTCCACGGTGACGCCGACGCGTTCTTCCCCATCGAGCACGGGCGGCAGCTGTACGACGCGGCGGGCGACCCGAAGGAACTGTGGATCGAACCCGGGTTCGGCCACGCGGAGGTCGCCGCGACCCCGGCTCTGATCCACCGCATCGGCGCGTGGGCGGCGTCCTCCGCCATCGCGATGCGTCCCGACGCGGCGCTCTGACGATCTGACGGCTCGTCCAGCGGCGCCGCACCCTGCGAAGCGGTGGCCGCATCGCTCGCGGCCGCCCCGGCGCCTCCTTGAGCGCGCCGTGTCATCGCACACTCCTTTGCCCTAATGGTGCTAGGCACGCCCTAGCGGTGTTAGATTGAATCTAACGCTGCTAGGGAAGGAGTCGCATGGTCGACCAGAGACCGGCCCCCGAGATCACCGGCCGCCAGGATCGGGAGAGCGGATGGTGGCCGCTCGCGGCGATCGTCGCCGCCGTCTTCATGCTCATGCTGGACGCGACGGTGGTGACCGTCGCCGTCCCGGGAATGCGTCACGACCTGCACGCCGGCCTCGGCGACCTGCAATGGGTCGTGAACGCCTACACGATGGCGATGGCCGCCTCCCAGCTCACGGCCGGAGCGTTCGCCGACCGCTGGGGGCGGCGCCGCTCCTTCCTCGCGGGCGTGGCGCTGTTCGCCGCGGCGTCGCTGGCGTGCGGCCTGGCGCCCACCGCCGCGGCCCTCATCGCGGCGCGGGCCGTCCAAGGGCTCGCGGGGGCGCTGATGTTCGCGACCACGCTCGCGCTCATCGCGCAGTGCTACACCGGACAGGCCCGCGGCGTCGCGTTCGGCGTGCGGGGCACCGCCGCCGGGCTCGCCGTCGTCCTCGGCCCCGTCGTCGGCGGCGCGCTCGTCTCGGGGCTCGGCTGGCGCTGGGTCTTCCTGGTGAACGTGCCGGTCGGAGCCGTCACCCTGGCGATGGGCGCCCGAGCGCTGCCGCGCGAGGAGACTCCCCGCGCACGGCGCCGCATCGACCTCGCCGGGCCCTGCCTCCTTGCCGTCTCCCTGTCCCTGCTGGTCTTCGGGCTCCTGCGGGTCCAGCAACACGGATGGGGAAGCGCCGAGACCGCGCTCGTCTTCTGCGCGTCGGCGGCGTCGCTCGCGGCGTTCCTCGTCGTGGAGAGCCGCCTGGCCGACCCGATGCTGGACCTGTCGCTGTTCCGGGACCGCGCGTTCAGCGGGACCCAGGTCGGGTCGTTCGCCGTGCAGGCGAGCGTCTTCGCCCTGCTCATCTACGTGTCGCTGTGGTTCCAGGACCAGCTCGGCTTCTCCGCGCTCAAGACGGGCCTGTGCTTCCTGCCCCTCGTCGTCCCCATCCTCGTCGCCGGTCCGATCGCCGGCGCCGTCATGGACCGCCTCCCCAAGGGGCTGCTCGTCACGGCGTCGCTGACGCTCCTCGCGCTGGCGATCCTGCTCATGCACGGCCTCACGCCCGGCTCGTCCTGGACGCACCTGGCCCCGGGCATGGCGCTGGCCGGCCTCGCGTGCGGGATCGCGCTGCCGACTCTCGGGGGCCTCGCCGTGGACGTCGCGGACCGGTCCCGGCTCGGCATGGCGTCCGGCGTCAACAACACCGTCATGCAGGTCGGGTCCGCGGTGGGGATCGCGGTGTACGGAGCGGTCCTGAGCCGGCACAGCGTGTTCACCGAGGGGCTGGACACCCTCTTCACCACCGCGGCCGCCGTCGCCCTGGGCGGAGCCGTCCTCACCGCGGTACTCCTTGGCAGGAGACGCCTCTGACCTGCTTCGACAGGGGGTTATCCACATTCTCCCGAGCCCCTTCCCGGGGGCTCGCGGGGTCGGCATCATCGGTGACCATGAACGGATTCGGCATCACCTGGAAGCGGACGGCGGGGGGCCCGGCCGTCCCGGTCGGCCCCGGCGTCTACTTCGCCCCCGGCACCGGCTCCCCGCTCACCGCCCGCGCCGCCGCCCTCAGCGGCCTCCTCCCGCCGGGCGCGGTCATCGCCCGCCGCACCGCCGCCTGGATCTGGGGCATCGACGTCCTCCCGCCGGGCGTGAACGAGACCGACTGGGACGTCGAACTGATCACTCCCGGGCCGGCCGAGTGCGCGACGGGCCCGCCCGTCGCCGACCACGTGGACCTTCCACCCGATCACGTGCGGGAGGAGGCGGGCATCCGCGTCACCTCCCGCGCACGGACGGCCCTCGACTGCACGCGCTGGCTTCCGCGCTCCGAGGCGGTCGCCGCACTGGATCAGTTCCTCCGGAACGGAGTCGACACCGATGAACTCGAGGCCATGGCCCGTACGCTCCCCGGCTACCACGGCAACAGGCGGCTGCGCGACCTCCTGCGCCTCGGCGACCGTGGCGCGGCCTCCCCCGGGGAGAGCTGGGTCCGGACCGCCGTCGTCGACGCGGGCTTCCCGCGCCCGCGCACGCAGGTGCCCGTCGCCGGGCCGCCCGACCGCTGCCTCTACGTGGACCTCGGCTACGAGGACTACCGCGTCGGCATCGAGTACGACGGCGAGCGCCACCACACCGGCCGGGCCGCCCGCGCCCACGACGAAAGCCGCCGCCGCTGGCTCGCGAGGGAGATGGGCTGGCAGATCATTCCCGTCACCAAGCTCTTCCTGTACCGGCCGGCCCCCTACCTGGAGGCGCTTCTGACCGCACTCCTCCAACGCGGCTGGAAACCCGGTGACGCGACGATGGCCCGCATCGCCGCCCGCCTGACCTCCCTCTCCCGCCGCCCCCGCTGACCACCGCGTCCAACGCGGCGCCCGCTGGCCCGCGCCTACTGGCCCGCGCCCCTTGGCCCGTGACGGCAGGCCCGCGTCTGCTGGCGCCGCGCCGGTTGGCCACGAGTGCTCGCGCCGCGCCGCCTGGTCGCAGCGGCTGGCGCCGTACCGCTGGCCCGCGGCGGCTGGTGCAGCGTCGGTTGGTCACGGCGGCCGGCCCGCGGCGGCTGGCCCAAACCTGCTGGCTGGCGGCGGCTGGCGCCGCGTCGCCTGGTGCCGTGCCCGCTGGCCCGCGGCGGCTGGTGGCGCGTCGGCTGTTCACGGGGCTCGGGCCGCGCGCGCGACGGGTACTCAGTCCAGCAAGGCCGAGAGACGCTTGGGGGCGATCAGGCGGTAGCTGTCCTCGATGAGCTCCGCCAGTTCCTCCCAGTCCTGCTCGACGTCCAGGCGAGCGCCGACCCATCCCTTGGCGCCGACGTACTTCGGGACGAAGAAGCGCTCCGGGCCCTCCGGCACCAGGGCCTCCTGCACCCCCGGCCCCGCCTTGAACATCATGGACGAGCCGTCCTCGCTCGTCATCACGAACAGCTTGTCGCGGACGCGGAAGGAGGGCGATGTGTGACCCCCGAACGGCTTCTCGGTCGCCTCCGGCATTCCCAGGCAGATCTCCCGGAGCCGCTCCAGCACGTCCATGCGCCCGCCCTTTCCCAGGAAGAATGACCGTGAAGGGAGCCTAACCAGGGCCGCGTCAGCCGACGAGCAGGACGAGCTTCCCGCGCATGCGGCCCTCCTCGCCGGCCCGGTGCGCCTCCGCGATCCCGGCGAGCGGGAAGGTCCGCGCGACCGGGAGCGAGAAGCGTCCGGCCTCGATCAGCGCGCCGATCTCGCCGAGCACGTGGACGGCGCGGCCTGCGTCCCCGCGGCTGAACCGCACCCCGTGCTCCCGCGCGCCGGCGAAGTCGGCGACCGTGACGACGTGCTCGGCGCCGCCGGCGAGAGCGATGAGCTCGGGCAGCACCCCGCTTCCGGCGACGTCGAGCGCCAGGTCGACGCCGCCGGGCGCCAGCGCGCGGACCCGCTCGGCCAGGCCCTCGCCGTAGGCGACGGGCTCGGCCCCCAGCGAGCGCAGGTACTCGTGGTTGGCCGGGCCGCCCGTACCGATCACGCGCGCGCCGCGCGCCATGGCGAGCTGGACCGCGGCGCTGCCGACGCTTCCGGAGGCGCCGTTGATGAGCAGTGTGCCGCCGCTTGCGACGCCGAGCTGGTCGAGCGCGCGCGTGGCCGTCTCGATGGCCGCAGGCAGCGCCGCGGCCTCGGGAAAGTCAAGCGACGGCGGGATGGGCGCGTAGAAGGACAGCACGGCCAGCTCGGCCTGCGCCGCCCCCTCGGCGGACAAGCCGAAAACGCGGTTGCCGACGGCCACGTCCTCGACGCCCTCGCCCAGCTCGTCCACGATGCCCGCCGCCTCGTGGCCCAGCGTCTGCGGAAGCTCCGGATCCATCAGGCCCCGGCGCTTCTTCCAGTCGCTCGGGTTGACGCCGGCCGCGCGCACCGCGATCCGGATCTCGCCGGGGCCAGGATGCGGATCGGGAAGATCCACGATCTCGAGCACCTCCGGGCCTCCGAACCGGTCGAAACGCGCTGCCTTCATCATCCGCTCCGATGTCACTCCAGGGGGCCTCGCACCCGCTGAATGCGCGACGGCGAACGCCGTATCGCCGCGGAACACCGTACGTCACAGAGGGGCTCTCCTCCGACATCTCCATTGGTGAGTCGACGAACACGCCAAAACGGATGACCTGCTCGCACGGCGCCGGGTCACCGGAGCTCTTCCGTTTGACGGAAGCGGGGGGTGACGCGAGCCCGGAGGAGCGGCGATGGTCGGGACGACCACGAACGCGAGGGGGGCACGTGACCGACCAGAGCGCCGTCGAGACCGAGGTCGTCGTCCTGGACAGGACCGATCTCGCGGAAGGCGTCGTGGGGCTGACGCTGGGCGCCGCCGGCGGAGGCGCGCTGCCGTCCTGGCGGCCCGGCGCCCACGTGGACCTGCTGCTGTCCGACGGTCTCGTGCGGCAGTACTCGCTGTGCGGCGATCCGGCCGACGATCGGACGTGGCGGCTCGGAGTGCTGAGGGAGGGGCCGGGCTCGACGTTCGTCCACGAGAGCCTGAAAGTCGGCGACAAGGTCCTCACGCGCGGCCCGCGCAACCATTTCGCTCTGGAGGACGCGCCCGGCTACCTGTTCCTGGCCGGAGGCATCGGCATCACGCCGATCCTGCCGATGGTGGCGGCGGCGGATGCGGTGGGTGCGGATTGGCGGCTCCTCTACGGCGGGCGCGAGCGGGCGGCGATGGCCTTCCTCGACGACCTGGCGCGCTACGGGGAGCGGGTCGAGGTGCGGCCGCAGGACGAGTTCGGACTGCCCGACCTCGACGCCGCGCTCTCCGGGCTCAAGGAGGGCACGCTCGTCTACTGCTGCGGGCCCGAGCCGATGCTGGCGGCGGTCGAGGAGCGGTGCCCCCGTGGCGCGCTGCGCACCGAACGCTTCTCCGCGAAGCCCGTCACCGGCCCGGACGAGGCGTTCGAGATCGAGCTGTCGCTCACCGGCCGCACCCTGCGGGTCGAGTCCGGGCGTTCGATCCTGGAGACGGTCGAGGAGGCGGGCGTCGCGGTCCTGTCGTCGTGCCGCGAGGGGACGTGCGGAACATGCGAGACGCCCGTCCTGGACGGCGAGCCTGACCACCGCGACTCCGTGCTCACCGACGACGAGCGCGCGGACGGCGGCTTCATGATGATCTGCGTGTCCCGCGCCCGAGGCCCGCGCCTGGTCCTCGAACTCTGAACAGGCCGCCTTCGCCGCACCGCGCCGCGCCGCGCGCGTCGTCGCCCACGACGCGCGCCGGGTTGCTGGGCTGTGCGCGGCGCTGGCGGTGGTGTGTGCGTCGTCGGCTGTGATGCGCGCCGGGTTGCTGGGATGTGCGCCGCGCTGACCGTGGTGTGACCCGTCCTGGTGGTGGTACGCGGTGTTGCCCTGGCTGCCCGCGGGGTGTGCTGCGTCGACCGTGGTGTGCGCTGGTCGCTCCGTGAAGCGCGCCGGGTTAGTGGGCTGTACGCGGCGTCGCCGGTGATGTGCGCCAGGTTGGTGGGGTGTGCGTTGCATCGGCCGTGGCGCGCGTCGCGTCGGCCGTGATGTGCACTGCCCTGGAGGTATGGGGTGGTGTGCGGTGATGATCGTGGAGCGCGCTGGCTACCGGCGAGTTGCGCTGCGTCGACCGTGGTGTGCGCTGGTGGCCTCGTGGTGCGCCGGGTTGTGGCGTGCGGGCGTCGACGGCCGTGACGCGCGCCGGGTTGGTGGGGTGTGCGTCGTGTTGGTCCGGGGTGGGGGTGTGTCCGTCAGGATGGGGGGTGCGGGTGGTGGCGTGGTGGTGATGGGAGGTGGGGATGGAGGGGGCGTACTTCGTTATCGGGGACGGTTACGCGCTCTATCAGGGCGCCGTGGCGGAGGGGACCGTTCATCGGCATGCCGCCTTCCAGGTGGCCATCGGCGTTCATGGTGAGGTGGCCATGGACGATGAGGCCGGAAACCGCTTCAGCGATGTGGCGTTGATCGTGCCGCCCATGGTCGGTCACAGGCTGCTTCCGGTCCGGGAGCTCCGCACCCTCTTCGTGGAGCCGCATTGCGCGTTCGCCGATCGCTTGCGGGTGGTCTGCGGCAGCGGCATCACCCCGGCTCCCGGCATGCGGGGGCTGCGTGAGGAGGACGTCGCCGGTGGCCGTCTGTCGGGGGAACTCGACGGGCGGTTGCTGGACGCGATGCGCGTGCTGATGGACGAGCGGATCCCGATGACGGCGCTGGCGGCGAGGGTCGGGCTGTCCCCGCAGCGGCTCCGCGCGCTGGCGCGGGCGGAGCTGGGCATGCCGCTCGCGCGCTGGCGCATCTGGCGGCGCCTCGCCCGGTCGGCCGAGGCGCTGCGCGAGGGACGGACGTTGAGTGGCGCCGCGCTTGCGGGCGGTTTCGCCGACCAGGCGCACTTCACCCGCGAGATGCGCCGCATGATGGGGCTGACGCCTTCGGAGGTCGTCCGGGCGCTCGGGCGTCAGCCGCGCCGCGCCGTGTAGATGGAGATCGAGCCGTTGACCGTCGGCACGGCCGCGGTCTCCCGCACCTGGACGAAGCCGACCTCGGAGATGAGGCCCGGCAGCCTCCCGTCGGCGTTGAACTGCGTGTCCTCGCGGCCGTCCGCCAGCTGCACCAGGCGGAAGGCCAGCCGCATCGGCCGGGTGCGCTGAAGACCGAAATCGGCGATGACCAGCCGGCCGCCGGGCCGCAGCGTCTCGAGCATCGACGCCAGGATCGCCCGCTTCATCGGCACGGGACACTGGTGGAGGACGAGGCTCGACACGACGGTGTCGGCGGTTCCCGCGTCCACGATGTCCGTCAGCGCGTCGCCCATCCCGGTCCGCCATTCGACGCCGGCCGCTTCCGCCTTGCGCTCGGCGGCCGCGAGCACCTTCGGATCCGGGTCGACGCCGATGATGCGAGCGGACGGCTCGACGCCGTGCAGGAGCAGGGCCAGCGATCCGGTGCCGCAGCCGACGTCGACGACGAGGTCGCCGGCCCTGACCGCGGCGTGCATGGCGACCATGCTCCGCCACAGGCGTTCCCTGGTCAGCGCGATCACGGCGTCGTAGAGGCGGGGGAGGGCGACGCGGCCCAGCGCGGGCGTGAAGGTCTGCTCGGTCATGACCGGAAGTGTCGGCCGTCCGGCGTGGCCGGTCTTGAACGAACCGCTCGCGCGTCAGACGGGCGTGATCGGCAAGGAGCGGCGGGGCTTGAAGGCGAAGTCGGAGCCGGTGCTGAACCGGACGACGGCCACCTCGTCGGGCTCGGGCGCGGGCTCGTCGCGGCGGACGACGGTCAGCCGCCAGTCCTGGTCGCTGCCGGTGACCATGGTGTCGAGGCGGGGGTCCAGGGCGCGGACGACGGCCTGGAGCGCGGTCGTCCAGCCGGGCCCGCACAGGGAGATCCAGGCGCCGTCCTCGTGGGCGGGGGAAGGGCGGACGGTGACGGCCGCGCCGCCGACGGACGCGTCGACGTAGGCCGACGGATTGAGGAGCGGGTGGACCGCGAGGAGCCGGGCGGCCCCCTCCGGCGTGGCCGGCAGGTCGAGGGCGCGCGCGAGGCGTTCGGCGGCGACGCCGGCGATGCCCACGAGCTGCCTGCGGCGGATCCGGAGCAGGCCCTCGTCGTCGGCGCGTGCGGCCACGGCGAGGGTGAAGGCCCGGTTGAGCAGGTGCATCTGCAGGCACACCTCGTCGGCGATCCGGGCGAGCGCGGAGCGGGAGAAGGCGGCGAAGTCGAGGTCGGACAGCAGCGGGCCGGTGTAGTCGGCGAGGCCGTCGTCGGCCGGGTCGATCGGCGCCAGGTCGAGGGTCGCGGCGCGCGATCGCTCGTTGTCGGCGAGCAGCGGGATGCCCTGCGCGTCCGGGTGGGACTCGTCGATGACCACGGTCCAGGCGCAGTGCGGGTGCCGGTCGGCGGGCGAGCGCGGCGGCCGGTGGATCGGGCGGACCCGGGCCTTCGGGTTGGTCGCGACGGCGGTCGCGTCGAAGGTGGGGTCCTCGATGTCGTGGCACATGGAGCGGACGTAGTCGTCGCCCATCGGCTCGACGTCCATGAGGGCGCCGCAGTGGTCGAGGTGGAACTCGCCGTGCCACCGGTCGTGGACCGTGTAGCGGAAGTCCATGAACTGCGGCGGGGCGCCGATGTCCAGCTGGAGGCCCTTGAAGATCGTCGGGACGTCGCCCTTCCCGGGCACCTCGGGGGCGTAGCCGAGCGCCCGCTGCATCCGCCGGGTGTAGACGGGGCTGGACGCGGCCCACTCCTCGATCGCGATCCGCGCCATCTCCTCCCGGCCGAACGCGGAGATGCACCACGCCATTCCGGAACGGTCGATGAGCTGCCCGATCAGGAGCAGCTCCGGGACGGCGACGGCGAGTTCCTCCCGGGACAGTGCGGCGTATCGGCTGGGCGCTATCGCTCCAGGGTGCGTCATCTGGCGATCTCCTCGAAGATGAAACGGGTTCTCGTGGGCGTCACTTCGCGGTCAGGCCGAGCCGGGCGGCGGTCTTGTCCAGGTATTCGATCACCGTCGCCTCGTCGGCGTCGGGCACGCCCCAGATCAGCTCGGACGCGCCGGCGGCGGACCACTCGGCGAGGTCGTCGGGGGAGGGCCGCTTGGCGACGAGGATCCGCACGTCGGGTTCGCCGGGGCGGCCCGCGTCCGCCCACTCGCGGCGCAGCAGGGCGGCCTTGCCGGCGATGCCGGTCTCGATCGGCGTGGTCATCCAGCCGTCGGCGTGGCGGGCGATCCACCGCATGGTCTTCGGTCCGCCGCCGGCACCGACGATCACCGGGATGCGGCCCTGCGGCGGCTTGGGGTAGGCCCAGCTCGGCCCGAACGACACGAACTCGCCGTCGTAGGAAGCCTCCTCCTCGGTCCACAGGGCGCGCATCGCCTCCAGGTACTCCTTCAGGACGGTGCGGCGCCTCGCCGCCGGGACGTGGTGGTCGGCCAGCTCGTCGGTGTTCCAGCCGAAGCCGGCGCCGATGGTCAGCCGGCCGCCGGACAGGTGGTCGAGGGTCGCGAGCGTCTTGGCGAGCGTGATCGGGTCGGACTCCACGGGCAGCGAGACGGCGGTGGCGAGGCCGATCCGCTCGGTCACGGCGGCGGCGGTCGCGAGCGACACCCACGGGTCGAGGGTGCGCGTGTAGCGGTCGTCGGGCAGGTCCTGGCCGCCGGTGGGGTGCAGCGCGTCGCGGCGCACCGGGATGTGGGTGTGCTCGGGCACGTAGAAGGTGTCGAAGCCGCGCTCCTCGGCGGCCTTCGCGAGGGCTGCCGGCGTGATGCCGCGGTCGGAGGTGAAGAGCACGATTCCGTTGCGCATGGCGTCATAGTAGAACGTGTTCTAGGCTTCCTGGAATAGTGACTGGACAGCTGTCCGACCGTGATGTCCGCGGGTCGGCCTTCCACTGGAAAAAGGAGAAGTCGATTCAGATCCGGCTATTGCGGCGATCTCCGGCCCGGTCTACGGTGGACACATGTCCAGTCAGGTGACCAGTCCGGCGCTGCGGCAGGGCCTCAACGCCCGGCAGGCCGAAACGGTGGAGAACCTGATGGCCGCCGGACTCGAGGAGCTGCGCGCCGTCGGGCACGAGACGCTGACGATCCGGACGGTGGCCCAGCGCGCGGGCGTCTCCCCGGCGACCGCCTACACCTACCTCTCGTCCAAGAACCACCTCTTCGCGGAGCTGTTCTGGCGGCACCTCAGCGAGGACGACGGCGCCGCGCCGGCCGGAGCCGGCGCCACCGAGCGGCTGCAGGCGACCGTCCGGGCGCTGACGGCCCGGATCGTCGCGGAACCGGAGCTGGCGGCGGCGGTGACGCCGGCGCTGCTCGGAGGCGATCCCGACGTCGCGCGGCTGCGCCTGCGCATCGGCGGTGAGTTCTACTCCCGGTTCGAGGCGGCCCTCGCCGGGCCGGGGCGGCCGGGGGCGCAGGCCGACGCCGCCGTCCTGGAGGTGCTGGTCCTCACCTTCACCGGCGCGCTGCTGCAGGCCGGCATGGGCCTGCTGACCTACGACCAGATCGCCGACCGGCTCGTCTCGGCCGTGGAAGTGATCATGAGGGGCAACGAATGAGCGCTTCGAGTGACGTAGGGGTCGAACCCCTGGTCTTCGACCCCTACGACTACGAGTTCCACGAGGACCCGTACCCGCTCTACCGGCGGCTGCGCGACGAGGCGCCGGTCTTCCACGCCGAGCGGGACGACCTGTGGGTGGTCTCGCGCCACGCCGACGTGTTCGACGTGCTCCGCGACGACGCGGCGTTCTCCAACCGGATGGGCGTCTCCCTCGACGCGAGCGCGTGGAGCCCCGACGCGCACCGGGTGATGAGCTTCCTCGCCCTCGACGGGCAGCGGCAGACCCGGCTGCGCAGGCTGGT
Source organism: Actinomadura nitritigenes (assembly GCF_017573545.1). Classification (GTDB taxonomy): domain Bacteria; phylum Actinomycetota; class Actinomycetes; order Streptosporangiales; family Streptosporangiaceae; genus Spirillospora; species Spirillospora nitritigenes. The sequence continues at coordinate 67,967 of NZ_JAGEOK010000010.1, forward strand.
GTCCGCCGCGTTCACGCCGCGCCGGGTCAAGGAGCTCCAGCCGCAGATCCAGCGGCTCACCGACCACTACCTCGAACGCACCTTCGCCGCCAGCGCCGAGCACGGCGAGGCCGACTGGATCACCGACTTCGCCGGGAAGCTCCCCATGGACGTCATCTCGGAGATGATGGGGGTGCCGGAGCCCGACCGGGACGAGGTCCGGCGCCTCGCCGACCTGGTCGTGCACCGCGAGGACGGCGTCCGCGACGTCCCGCCGGCGGGCATGGAGGCGGCCGGCGAGCTCCTCACCTACTACGCGGGGATGGTGAAGGAGCGCCGGGCCGCGGCGGAGACGGCGGGGGACCTCACCGCCGCGCTCACCGTGGCCGAGATCGACGGCGACCGGCTGGACGACAGCGAGATCATCGCTTTCCTCTTCCTCATGGTGGTCGCCGGGAACGAGACGACCACCAAGCTGCTCGGCAACGCGCTGTACCACCTCTCCGCGCACCCCGGGCAGAAGGCGGAGGTGCTCGCGGACCCCGGCGATCCCGAGACGCTGGTGACGCCGTGGATCGAGGAGACGCTGCGGCACGACACCTCCAGCCAGATGCTCGCCCGCTACGTCGTCGACGACGTGGAGATGCACGGCACGACGATCCCGGCCGGGTCCAAGGCGCTCGTCCTGCTCGGCTCCGCCAACCGCGACGAGCGGGTCTTCACCGACCCGACCGTGTACGACGTCCACCGGCCCAAGAGCGAGCTCGGCCAGATCCTCAGCTTCGGCTCCGGCAAGCACTTCTGCCTCGGCGCGAACCTGGCCCGGCTGGAGACGCGGGTCGTGCTCAACGAGCTGGTCCGGCGCGTCGAGGACTTCGAGGTGCACGCCGACCGGGCCGTGCGCGTGCACTCCACCAGCGTCCGCGGCTTCGCCGAGCTGCCGACCGGCTTCACCCTGAGGAAGGGCTGAGGCGGAGGGACTGGGAGGGACCGGAGATGTCCAGGAAGTACCCGCATCCCGAACGCCGCCCCGCGGTGGTGACGGGCGCGTCGTCCGGCATCGGCGCGGAGACGGCCAAGGTGCTCGCGGCGGCCGGCCATCCGGTGGCGCTCGGCGCGCGCCGGGTCGGCGTCCTCGAGGAGATCGCCGCGGCCATCCGCGCCGAGGGCGGCGAGGCGGTCGCGCACGCGCTCGACGTCTCCGACGACGGCTCGGTCGCCGACTTCGCCGCGAAGGCGACCGCCGACCTCGGCGACATCGAGGTCGTCGTCAGCAACGCCGCGCTGGTGGCGCCCGGCGCGACCATCGAGGTCAGCTCCGAGCGCTTCGCGCGGGAGATCGACCTCAACCTCGTCGGCGCGCACCGGGTCGCGCGGGCGTTCGTGCCCGCGATGGTCGGGCGCCGGCGCGGCGACATCGTCTTCGTCTCGTCGGACGTCGCCGTGCGCGCGCGGCCGTTCATGTCGGCGTACTCCGCCGGCAAGTGGGGCCTGGAGGGAATGGTCAGCGCGCTGCAGATGGAGCTGGAGGGCACCGGCGTCCGGGCCTCGGTCATCCGCCCCGGCCCGACGTGGAGCGGCATGGGCGCCGACTGGGACGCCGACGAGGCCGCCTTCGTGCTCGACCAGTGGGTCCGCTTCGGGCTCGCCCGGCACCCCCACTTCCTCAAGGCGAGGGCGCACGCCGACGCGATCGCCACGATCGTCGGCGCGCCCCGCGGCGTGCACCTCAGCCTGCTCGACGTCAATCCCGAAGCGCCCGTGGAGGAGAAGCCATGACCCCCGCCGAGAGTCATCGGCTCGCCGCGATCCCCGAGGTGAGCACGGTCCTCGACGACCAGAGCCCCGAGGTGCCCGAGATCATCCGCGGCACCGGTCACCTGCCGGAGATGCGGGCCGACCCGATCTCCCTGTTCCACCGCGTCCGCGAGGAGTGCGGCGACGTCGGGCGCTTCCGGCTCGCCGACAAGGACGTGGTGCTGGTCAGCGGCGCCGAGGCGAACGAGGTGTTCTTCCGCGCGCCCGACGAGCGGCTCGACCAGGCCGCCGCGTACCCGTTCATGACGCCGATCTTCGGCAAGGGCGTCGTGTTCGACGCCTCGCCGGAGGAGCGCCAGCAGATGCTGAAGAACCAGGCGCTGCGCGGGGACATGATGCGCGGGCACGCGCGGACGATCGAGGCGGAGATCCGCCGGATGGTCGCCGGCTGGGGCGAGGAGGGCGAGATCGACCTCCTCGACTTCTTCGCCGAGCTGACCATCTACACCACCTCGGCGTGCCTGATCGGCAAGCCGTTCCGCGACGAGCTGGACGCCTCGTTCGCCGAGCACTACCACGAGCTGGAGCGCGGCACCGACGCCATCGCCTACGTCGACCCGTACGCCGACATCGACAGCTTCCGGCTGCGCGACGCGGCGCGGGAGAAGCTGGTCGGGCTGGTGCAGGGCATCATCGAGCGGCGCAAGGAGCGGGGGAAGGTCCCGCGCGACCAGCGCGACCTGCTCGACGTCCTGATCTCGCTGGACATGAGCGCCGACCACATCACCGGCATCTTCATCTCGATGATGTTCGCCGGGCACCACACCTCCAGCGGCACCGCGTCCTGGGCCATGATCGAGCTGCTGCGCCACCCGGACGTGCTGGCCGAGGTGGTCGCCGAGCTGGACGCGCTGTACGCCGACGGGACCGAGGTGTCGTTCCAGGCGCTGCGGTCGATCCCGGTGCTGGAGTCGGCGCTGAAGGAGACCCTGCGCCTGCACCCGCCGCTGATCATCCTGATGCGGCTGGTCCGGGAGGACTTCGAGCTGCTCGGCAGGACGATCCCCGCCGGGACGATGCTGGCGGCGTCGCCGCGGGTCTCCAACCGGATCGAGGAGGACTTCCCCAAGGCGGGCGACTTCGACCCGGGACGCTACATCGACCCCCGGCAGGAGGACCTGCAGAACCGCTGGACCTGGATCCCCTTCGGCGCCGGCAGGCACCGCTGCGTCGGCAACGCGTTCGCGATGATGCAGATGAAGGCGATCTTCTCCGTGGTCCTGCGCGACTACACGTTCGAGGCCGCCCAGCCCCTGGACTCCTACCGGGACGACTTCACCAAGATGGTCATCCAGCTCGAGCGGCCCTGCCGGGTGCGGTACCGGCGCCGGGCCGGGAGGTGAGCGCGGTGCGCGTCGTCGCCGACACCGACATCTGCCAGGGGCACCAGCTGTGCCAGGGCGAGGCGCCCGACGTGTTCGGGTTCGACGAGGAGAAGGACGTGGTCGTGATCCTCGACGAGCGTCCGGACGAGTCCCGCCGCAAGGACGTGGCCACGGCCGTGCGGTACTGCCCGGCCTTCGCGCTTTCGATCGACGAGGACTGAGGGGACGACGTGGGAGAAGACGGCGGGCTGACCCGGGCCGAGATCGAGGAGTTCTGGGACTCCTGGCTGGCGATCAACCGCGAGGCCGAGCGGACCGGCGACTGGCGGGTGATGGCCGAGTGGTACGCCGAGGACGCGACGTACGGCTGGATGTACAGCCCCGACGAGCACTTCATGGCCGTCGGACGCGACCAGATCCGGGACTGGGCGATCGGCATCGAGATGGACGGCCTCGACGGCTGGCACTACGACTACCAGGTCACGGTGATCGACGAGAAGAAGTCGATGATCGTGGGGTTCTGGAAGCAGAAGTCCGGGATCATCAACGACGCGACGGGCGGGGAGTACGAGATCCTCGGCATCGGCGGCTCGTGGTTCGGCGTCGAGCGGCAGTCCGCGGGCGCGGACGCCGGCCAGATCAAGATCGCCTGGCAGCGGGACTGGTTCGACATGCCGTCGAACGTCCACACCTTCATGGAGATCATCAACTCCGGCAAGGCGCCCGAGACGCTGCTGAAGCGGATGAAGGTCGCCGGGCACGGCGTCCCGGGCCACTACCACTACGCCGAGATGCCCTCGACCCTGTGGCCGCCGCCCGTCGAGCGCGGCGACCACATCACGCAGGCCCCCAAGGACGCGCCGGAGGCGGCGAAATGACCGAGCGCGTTCCCACGAATCCGCCCGCGCAGCAGTACGTCGACGGCAAGCTCGGCGCCGCGGGCGGCGGGGCGTCGTACCCGATCCTCAACCCGGCGACCGGGCAGGAGATCGGCCGGGCGCCCGACGGCACCGCGGCCGACGTCGACGCCGCGATCGGCGCCGCCCGCCGCGCGTTCGACGAGTCCGGCTGGGCGACCGACCGCGCGCTGCGGATCCGGGTGCTGCGCCAGTTCCACCAGGCGCTGCTCGACAACGCCGACGCGCTCCGCGCCCTCACCACCGCGGAGGCGGGGGCGCCGGCGTTCTTCGTCGCCGGCCCGCAGTTCGACACCCCGGTCGAGAGCCTGAAGTGGACGATCGACCTCGCGGAGGGCTACGCGTGGGAGACCGACCTGGGCGTCGGCGTCACGATGGGCATCCGGTCGCGCCGCACCCTGCACCGCGAGCCCGTGGGGGTCGTCGCGGCGATCACGCCGTGGAACTTCCCCAACCAGATCAACCTCGCCAAGATCGGGCCGGCGCTGGCCGCCGGGAACACGGTGGTGCTCAAGCCGGCGCCCGACACCCCGTGGCTGGCGGCCGAGCTGGGCCGGCTGTTCGCCGAGTGCACCGACATCCCGGCCGGCGTCCTCAACGTCGTGACGCCGCGCGACAACACGGTGGCGGCGCTGCTGACCGGCGACCCGCGCGTGGACCTGGTCTCGTTCACCGGCTCGACGGCCACGGGACGGGCGATCGCGGCGGCCGCGGCGCCGACCCTCAAGCGGGTGTTCCTCGAACTCGGCGGCAAGTCCGCCGCGATCGTGCTGGACGACGCGAACCTCAAGGCCGTCGTCGGCACCACCGCGTTCGCGGCGTCCGTGCACGCCGGCCAGGGATGCGCGATCACCACCCGGCTGGTGGTGCCCCGGGACCGCTACGACGAGGCGGTGGAGATCGCCGCGTCCACGATGGCCTCGCTGGGCGCGAAGGACCCCGCCGACCCCGGCACCATCTGCGGTCCTGTCATCTCCGCGGCGCAGCGCGACCGGGTGAAGTCCTACCTCGACCTCGCGGTCCGGGAGGGCGGGCGGTTCGCGACCGGCGGCGGGATCGCCGAGCAGGACGGCGAGCTCGCCGGCGGGTTCTGGATCGAGCCGACCGTCGTCGCCGGCCTCGACAACACCGCGCGGGTAGCCCAGGAGGAGATCTTCGGCCCGGTGCTGACCGTCATCGCGCACGACGGCGACGACGACGCCGTCCGGATCGCCAACGAGTCGCCGTACGGGCTCTCGGGGTCGGTGGACTCCGGTGACCTGGAGCGGGCGAAGGCGGTCGCGGCGCGGATCCGGACCGGCACGATCGGCGTCAACGGCGGGCTGTGGTTCGGCGCGGACGCGCCGTTCGGCGGCTACAAGCAGTCCGGGATCGGCCGCGAGATGGGCGTGGCCGGGTTCGAGGAGTACCTCGAGACCAAGACCACGGCGGAACCGGCCTAGGCGGGGACGTGGAGGGGAACGGGATGAGCGACATCGTCCGCGTCGGATTCGTCGGGCTCGGCGACATCGGCAAGCCGATGGCGACCCGGCTGGCCGCGCAGCAGGCCGACGCCGGGCTGGCCCTCAGCGTGTTCGACCTGGCCGCGGCGCCCGTCGAGGAGCTGGTCGCGGCCGGGGCGAAGGCGGCCGGCGGCGCCGGCGCGCTCGCCGCCGGCAGCGACGTGCTGTGCGTGATGGTCAACAACGACGAGCAGGTCCGCTCGGTGCTGGACGAGGTGCTGGCCGCCGCCCCCGCCGGCCTCACCGTCGCGGTCCACTCGACCGTCGCGCCAGGGACGCCCGCCGAACTGGAAGCCCTCGCCGCACGGCGGGGCGTCCGGCTGGTCGACGCGCCCGTGTCCGGCGGCGTGATGGGCGCGGGCACCGGCGAGCTGGCCATCATGGTCGGCGGCTCGGAGGAGGCGTTCGCCGCGGTCCGCCCGGTCCTGGACGTCCTGGCGAAGAAGGTCGTGCACGCCGGGCCGATCGGCGCGGGCACGAAGTTCAAGCTCGCCCGCAACCTGATGCACTACGCCGCCTTCACCGCGGCGACCGAGGCGCAGCGGCTGGCGGAGGCGGCCGGGCTCGACATCGTCGCGCTCGGCGAGGTGGTCCGGCACACCGACGCGCTCACCGGCGGCCCCGGAGCGATCATGTACCGGGACACGACCGCCGAGATGGAACCGGGGTCGTTCTGGTTCACCACCTTCGGCCACCTCCGGCAGCTCGCGGAGAAGGACCTCGACTTCGCGATCGCGCTGGCCGACGAGCTCGGCGTCGACGTACCGCTGGCCAGGATCGCGCGCGAGCGCCTCGCGCCCGGCCTGGGATTTCCCGAGGAGCAGCAGTGAGCGACGAGAAGACCGGGAAGTTCGACGGCCTCCCCGAGGCGCGGGCCCGCGGCCTGCGCAAGATGGAGCAGGTCTACGGCTTCGACATGACCGACGGCACCGGCGACTTCTTCCGCTACACCGCCGACCACCTGTTCGGCGACGTCTGGCAGCGGCCCGGCCTGTCCGACCGGGACCGGCGCCTGCTGCTCATCGGGCTGCTCGCCGGGCAGGGCGCCGCCGACGTGCTCGGCATCCAGGTGCCCGCCGCCCACGCCGCCGGGGAGCTCGACGACGCGGCGCTCCGCGAGATCGTCGTGTTCCTCAGCCACTACGCGGGCTGGCCGAACGGCGCGCGGCTCAACTCCATCGTCGAGGAGACGATCGCCAAGGCGGCCCGCAAGGCCGCACGGGCCGCCGAGAAGCGGGACTGAGGAGCACCATGGCCATCCGCGTCCTGCACGTGGCGACCGGCAACGTCGGCCGCATCGCCCTGGCGCAGCTGATCGAGGACCCCCGCTTCGAGCTGGCGGGCCTCGTCGTGTCCGACCCCGGCAAGGTCGGGCGCGACGCCGGCGACCTCGCCGGCCTCGGCACGGTCACCGGCGTGGCCGCCACCGACGACCTCGACGCGGCCCTCGCGGTGCGGCCGGACTGCACCGTGTACTGCGCGATCGGAGAGACCCGGCTGTTCGAGGCGCTCGCCGACATCGAGCGGATCCTCGCCTCCGGCAGCAACGTCGCCGCGTCCTCGCCGGTGCCGCTGATCTACCCGTGGGGCCTGCTGCCCGACCGCATGATCGACCCCATCGAGAAGGCGTGCGAGGCCGGCGGGACGAGCCTGTTCGCCAGCGGCGTGGACCCCGGATGGGTCAACGACCTGCTGCCCTTCGCGATCGCGAGCACCTGCCAGCGGGTGGAGCAGGTGCGCTGCTCGGAGATCGCCGACTACGCGACGTACGACGGCGGCCCGGTCATGTTCGACTTCATGGGCTTCGGCCGGCCGCTGGACGACCTGCCGAGGATGTTCAAGCCGGGGATCCTGGCGGCGTCCTGGGGCGTCAGCCTCCGGATGATGGCCCGCGGGTTCGGCTTCGAGCTCGACGAGATCACCGAGTCGTACGAGCGGGAGCCGGCGCCGGAGGCGTTCGACGTCGCCGCCGGGCACATCCCGCGGGGCGGCGTCGCGGCGATGCGGTTCCAGATCACCGGCGTCGCCGCCGGCAAGGAGGTGCTCGTCATCGACCACACGACCCGGCTGCGCGACGACCTGCGCCCCGACTGGCCGCGCCCCGCGCAGGACGGCGGATCCTACCGGCTGGAGATCACCGGCGAGCCGTCCTACCGCGTCGACGTGTGCCCGACCAGCGCCAAGGGCGACCACAACTACGCCGCGATCGCCGCCGGCGCTGGCCGCATCGTCAACGCGATCCCCGACGTCGTCGCGGCGCCGCCCGGCCTGCGGACCCCGCTCGACCTGCCGTTCAACACCGCCCGCGGCGTCTTCGCGAACACGCTGGCCCGCTGAGACCCCGCGACAGAGAGGACATCGACATGGGACGCGTGGACGGGAAGATCGCCCTGATCAGCGGCGGCGCGCGCGGGATCGGCGCGGCGAGCGCACGGGCGCTGGCGGCTGAGGGCGCGAAGGTGGTGCTCGGCGACATCCTCGACGAGGAGGGCAAGGCCGTCGCGGACGAGCTGGGCGACGCCGCCCGCTACGTCCACCTCGACGTGACGAGCCCCGACGACTGGACCGCCGCCGTGCAGGCCGCCGTCGGCGAGTTCGGCGGGCTGAACGTGCTGTTCAACAACGCCGGGATCGCCAACGGCGCGGCCATCCAGCGGTTCTCGCTGGAGAAGTGGCAGAAGATCATCGACATCAACCTCACCGGCCCCTTCCTCGGCATCCGCGCGGCGACGGACGCGCTGATCGCGGCCGGCGGCGGGTCGATCATCAACACCTCGTCCATCGAGGGGCTGCGCGGCACGTCCTGGGCGCACGGCTACGTCGCGTCGAAGTGGGGGCTGCGCGGCCTGACCAAGTCGGTCGCGATGGAGCTCGCGCCGCACGGCGTCCGGGTCAACTCGCTGCACCCGGGCCTGATCCGGACGCCGCTCACCGACGGCATCCCCGACGACATGATCCCGGTCCCGCTCGGGCGGCCCGGCCTGCCCGAGGACGTCGCGTCGTTCGTGGTCTTCCTGGCCAGCGACGAGTCCTCCTACGCCACGGGGACGGAGTTCGTCATCGACGGCGGCACCGTCAACCAGATCCCGCACAAGTGACCCCGGCGCCCCCGGACGTCCGGTGACCCCAGAAGCACAGTGATTCGAGACAGGAACCGATGAACGCACAGACCTCCCCTGGAATGGCCGTTCCCGCGGTGGTACCGGCCGCGGAACTCCCCGACGGCGCCGAGCGGTTCGACGTCGTGGTGGTGGGCTTCGGGATCGCCGGAGGGTGCGCCGCGCTGGAGGCCGCGCGCTCGGGAGCCCGGGTGCTGCTGCTGGAGCGCGCCGCCGTCCACGGCGGCACGTCGAGCATGTCGGGCGGCCACTTCTACCTCGGCGGCGGCACCGCCGTCCAGAAGGCCACCGGCCATGAGGACACGGCCGAGGCGATGGCGCGCTACCTGATGGCGAGCACGAAGGACCCGGACGAGGAGAAGATCCGGACCTACTGCGAGGGCTCGGTCGAGCACTTCGACTGGCTGGAGGCGCTGGGGTTCGCGTTCGAGCGCTCCTACTTCCCGGGGAAGGCGGTGATCCAGCCCGGCACCGAGGGGCTGATGTTCACCGGCAACGAGAAGGTGTGGCCCTTCCGCGACGGGATCCCGCCGGCGCCGCGCGGCCACAAGGTCCCGGTGCCGGGCGACACCGAGGGCACCAAGATCGTGATGGACCTGCTGCGGGACCGGGTCGAGGAGGCCGGCGTCGAGGTCCGCTACGAGACCGGCGCGACCAACCTGGTCGTGGACGCCGGCGGCGCGGTCGCCGGCGTCGCCTGGCGGAACTTCGACCGGACGGGTGTGGTCGCCGCCGCCGGGGTGGTGATCGCGGCCGGCGGGTTCGTGATGAACGCGGACATGGTCGCGGCCTACACGCCGGCCCTCGGCGAGAAGCTGTTCACCCTCGGCGGCACCTACGACGACGGGCTCGGCATCCGGCTGGGCCAGTCGGCCGGCGCCGCGCTGGAGCACATGGACGAGCCGTTCATCACCGCCCCGTTCTACCCCCCGTCGTCGCTGGTCAAGGGCCTGATCGTCAACAGCCGCGGCGAGCGGTTCGTGGCCGAGGACAGCTACCACGCGCGCACCTCGTACTTCGTGCTCCGGCAGCCGGGCGCGGCGGCGTACCTCATCGCCGACAGCGACCACATGGAGGAGCAGCGGATGCCGCTCGTCCCGCTGAAGGACGGCTACGAGACGATCGAGGAGATGGAGGCCGGCCTCAAGCTGCCTCCCGGCTCGCTCGCGGCGACGATGGCGCGCTACAACGAGCACGCCGCGCGGGGCGAGGACCCCGACTTCCACAAGCACCCCGACTGGCTGGCGCCGCAGGCGAAGGGGCCGTGGGGCGTCTACGACCTGACCCTCGGCACCGCCCTGTACGCCGGTTTCACCCTCGGCGGCATGGCGACCACGGTCGACGGCGAGGTCCGGCGGGCCGACGGGTCGGTCATCGGCGGGCTCTACGCGGCCGGCGCCTGCGCGTCCAACATCGCCCAGGACGGCGCCGGGTACTGCTCCGGCACCCAGCTCGGCGAGGGCTCGTTCTTCGGGCGCCGGGCCGGTGCCGCCGCCGCCGCGCGGGCGCGCGGAACGTCCCGGTAGGGACGCCCCGCGCCGGTCGCCATGCCTACGCGGGCTGCTCGACGGTGCGCAGCGCGCGGCGGAGCGCGCCGAGGCGGTCGGCGGCCATGCGGCGGGAGACGGCCGCGTCCGGGATCAGGCCGGAGCCGTGGAAGGTCCCCGGGTAGTGGTGCACCTCCGTCCCCACGCCCGCCTGGACGAGCCGCAGCGCGTACGCGAGGCCCTCGTCGCGGAGCGGATCGAACTCGCAGGTGGTGACGTAGGCGGGCGGCAGGCCGGTGAGGTCCTCGGCGCGGGCGGGCGCCGCGTAGGGGGAGACCCCGGCGGTGCCGCGGACGCCTTCGCCGAGGTAGTAGTCCCAGCTCAGCTCGGCGTTCGGGCGGTTCCAGATCGGGGTGTCGGCGAACGCGCGCATCGACGGGGTGTCGAGCCGGTCGTCGAGCTCGGGGATGCCGAGGAGCTGGAAGCAGAGCGCGGGGCCGCCGCGGTCGCGAGCCAGCAGCGCGGTCGCCGCGGACAGGCCGCCGCCGGCGCTCTCGCCGCCGACCGCGAGCCGGCCGGGGTCGATGCCGAGCCCGGCGGCGTTCGCGGCGGTCCAGGTCAGCGCGCTGTAGCAGTCCTCCAGGCCGGCGGGGAACGGGTGCTCGGGCGCGAGCCGGTACTCCACGGACAGCACCACCGCGCCGACCTCGGCGGCGATGCACAGCGCGTCGTCGTGAAAGGCGTCGACGCTGCCGAGGACGAACCCGCCGCCGTGGATGTAGAGCAGGCCGGGCAGCCGCCCGCCCGCCCCCGCCGGGGTGAAGATCCGCACCGGTACCGCCGGCGCGCCGCCGGGTCCGGGGACGGCGACGTCGCGGACGTCGACCGGGACGGGCGGCTCGTACCGGGGGCGCGCGTCGAGGAGCCGGTCGTCGGCCTCCCGCATCGCCGCGGGGTCGGTCAGCGTGATCTCGGGGATCATGGAGATCCACGGGGCGAGCTCCGGGTCGAAGGCGTACGTCACGTTCCGGCTCCTCTCGGCGGCTGACCACCAGTTTCGGCGCGATCGGCCGTCCCGCCCAGCCGCCGACCGGCGGGGATCGCGGACCGGAATCCGCCGATCGTCGGGTGGCGTACGATCCGTCCATGAAGGGGCTGCTCCTGCGGTTGTCGGGGCTCGACGCCGACGCGGAGAACGCCGTCCGGGTGATCGGCTTCTTCGACCGGCTGATCGCGGGACGCGCGAGCCCGCAGGCCCTGGTGCGCGCCACCGCGACGCTCGCCGAGTGCCCCGCCGGGCTGGCCGACCCGGCGCGCGGGATCTCGCTGCGCTCGGAGCCGGGCGCGGCGGCGGGGGAGCGGGCCGTCCGGGAGTTCGCCGAGACCGGGATCGTGTGGCTGGAGCGGTCCGGCGCGCCGCTGCCGCTGGACGACATCGTGCTGGAACGGTTCGCCTTCGCCGCGACGGTGCTGCTGGAGCGCGAGCGCGGCGGCCGGGACGACGCCGCGCTGGTGGACCTGGTCGTGGCGGCGGACGCCGCGGAGGCCGAACGGTCCCGCGCGCTGCGGGCGATGCGGTTCGAGCCGTCCGCGCCGCTGCACGTGCTGGCCGTCGCGGGCGGCGACGCCGCCGCGGTGCTCGGCGTCCTCGGCCGGGACGCGCGCGCCGCGACGCTCGGGCACGTGCACGCCGTCCTGGCGCGGGACGTCCCGGCGGACCTGGAGGACCGGACGCCGGACGGGACGCGGATCGGGGTCGGTCCCGCGCTGCCCGGCGCCGAGGCGCCCGACGCGTGGCGGCTGGCCCGGTCGGCGCTGCGGTTCACGACCCTCGGCGACGGCCTGCCGTCGGTGGTGCGCCACGACCGGCTCGGCGGGCTCGCCGCGATCGCCGCGCGGCTGCGTCCGGAGGACATCGCCCTGGTCGCGGACGTGGCGGCGCTCGACCGGCTCGCCGCCGAACCGCACGGCGACGACGTCCTGGCGGTGCTGGTCGCGTTCTGCGCGACGGGCTCGACCCGCAAGGCCGCCGCCCGCGTGCACCGCCACCACAGCACGATCGCGGCGCGGCTGTCGCACGCGGAACGGCGCCTCGGATTCTCCTTCCACGCGCCCGGCGGGCGGCTGCGGCTGGACCTGGCGCTGCTGCTGCGCCACCTGAGGGACGAACCGGGCTGAGTCCCGGTTAACAGATCTGTGTCCTGACTTTTCTTGCCATATTGATCACCCGTAGGCAGCCTCTTCTGGTATGGGAGACGCCCGCCTGACCGTCCTCGTCCCGGTTCCCCCGCCCTTACCGCCGAGTGACGGGAGGCGCGCGTGAGCTTCTCCGACTACCTCGCCGACCGGTGGCCGACGATCGCGCGGGAGATGGCCGAGCACGCCGAGGTGGTGCTGATCGCCGTCGGCATCGCCGCGGTGGTCGGGATCGGCCTCGGCATCGCGGTGGAGGGCCGCCCGCGGCTGAGCCGGCTCGCGCTCGGCGTCACCGGCACCATGCTGACCGTCCCGTCGCTGGCGCTGTTCGGGCTGCTGATCCCGCTGTTCGGGCTGGGCTTGGCGCCGACGATCACGGCGCTCGTGCTGTACGCGGTGTTCCCGATCCTGCGCAACACGATCACCGGGCTGGAGTCGGTGCCGGGCGCGGTCGAGGAGGCGGCCCGCGGGATGGGGATGGGCCGCGCGAGCCGGCTGCTGCGGATCCGGCTGCCGCTGGCCTGGCCCGTCGTGCTCACCGGCGTCCGGGTCGCCACGATCATGACGGTCGCGATCGCCGCGATCGCCGCCGCCGTCGCCGGCCCCGGGCTCGGCGAGCTGATCTTCGGGGGGCTGTCGCGGATCGGCGGCGCGAACGCGCTGAACGACACGCTCGCCGGCACGCTCGGCGTCGCGCTGCTCGCGCTCGCCCTGGACCTGCTGTTCGCCGCCGTGTCGCGGCTGACCACACCGAGGGGCATGCGATGACGGAGATGATCCGGCTCGACGGCGTCACCAAGCGCTACCCCGGCCAGGACGCGCCGGCCGTCGACGGGCTCACGCTGAGCGTCCGGGAGGGCGAGATCGTCGTGCTGCTCGGGCCGTCGGGCTGCGGCAAGACGACGACGCTGCGGCTGATCAACCGGCTGATCGAGCCCACCGGGGGGCGCATCTTCCTCGACGGCGAGGACGTCACCCGGGTGAACCCCGACGAGCTGCGCCGCCGCATCGGCTACGTCATCCAGCAGGTCGGGCTGTTCCCGCACATGACGATCGCCGGGAACATCGGCCTCATCCCGCGCACGCTCGGCTGGGACAAGAAGCGCGTCCGCGCCCGCGTCGACGAGCTGCTCGACATGGTCGGCCTGGACCCGGGGACGTACCGGGGCCGCTACCCCAAGGAGCTGTCGGGCGGGCAGCAGCAGCGGGTCGGGGTGGCGCGCGCGCTCGCCGCCGACCCGCCCGCGATGCTGATGGACGAGCCGTTCGGCGCGCTCGACCCGATCACGCGGGAGCGGCTGCAGGACGCGTTCCTGGAGCTGCAGGCCCGGATCGGCAAGACGATCGTGCTGGTCACGCACGACCTGACGGAGGCGCTCAAGCTCGGCGACCGGATCGCGATGCTCGGCGAGCACGCCCGGCTCGTCCAGTACGACGCGCCCGCGGCGATCCTCGCCGAGCCCGCCGACGCGTTCGTCGCGTCGTTCGTCGGTGCGGGCGCGGCGATGCGGCGGCTCCGGCTGGTCGAGGTCGGGTCGATCGGGCTGGTGCCGGTCGAGGCGGTCGGCCCCGTGTCGACGAGCGTGCGCGCGGACCAGAGCCTGTACGAGGCGCTCGACGCGATGCTGCGGGCCGGCGACGAGGGCGCGGTGGTGCTGGACGAGGACGGGCGGCCCGCCGGCGCCGTCTCCTGGTCGACGATCGTGCGGGAGACGCCGAGCGGCGGCGGGTCACCGCCCGCCGAGGCGTCCGAGGCGTCCGCCGGGCCGCTCGCCGACCCGCCTGCCGGGCCGCCGTCCGGCGAGCGGCCGCTGACGGAGGCGCCGGGCCGGGAGAGCGGCCGCCGATGAGCGTCACCGCGATGCTCGACGGCCGCCCGGACGGCCCGCGCGGCGACCGGACCGCGCGGGACGAGGCGGCCGGGGACAGGGCTCCCCGCTCCGCCACCGGGATGATCGCGACGCCCGCCGTCCTCGTCCTCGCGACCGCCGCCCTCTTCGCCTACCTGCACGGGCGGCACCTCGACGCGATCGAGAGGCGCTCGATCAACCGGGACGTGATCACCCAGCGGTTCGTCGAGCACATCGAGCTGGTGGCGGTGTCGACGGCCCTCGTCCTCGCGATCGCGATCCCGCTCGGCGTGCTGCTCACCCGGCCGGGGCTGCGCCCCCTGGCGGCGCCGTTCCTCGCGCTGGCGAACGTCGGGCAGGCCGTCCCGTCCATCGGGGTGCTGGTGCTGCTCGCCGTCACGGTCGGCATCGGCTTCCAGAAGGCGGTGATCGCGCTCATCCTCGTGTCCGCGCTGCCCGTGCTCCGCAACACCATGGTGGGGCTGCGGGGCGTCGACCGGTCGCTGATCGACGCCGGGCGCGGCATCGGGCTGTCCCGGACGGCGGTGCTGCTGCGCGTGGAGCTGCCGCTCGCCGTGCCGGTGATCCTCGCCAGCGTCCGCGTCGCGGTGATCCTCAACGTCGGGAGCGCGACGCTCGCCGCGTTCACCAACGCGGGCGGCCTCGGCGACCTCATCAACACCGGCATCGCGCTGAACCGGACCCCGATCCTGCTCACCGGCAGCGTCCTGACCGCCGTGCTGGCGATGGCGGCGGACTGGCTCATCGGCATCGTCGAGCACTACCTGCGCCCGCGCGGCATCTGAATCCCCTTGAGGAGAGTCACCATGCGCCTGCTCCCCCTCGTCGCCTCCGTCGCCGCCGTCGGCCTGACCGCCGGGTGCTTCAGCTCGTCCGGCACCGATGCCAAGGCGGGCAGCCTCGCCAAGGGCAACTCGCTGAAGGGCGCCACCGTCACGGTCGGCGGCAAGGAGTTCACCGAGCAGCTCGTCCTCTGCCAGATCACGGCGCTGGCGCTGCGGTCGGCGGGCGCGACCGTCAAGGAGAAGTGCGGGCTGCAGGGCAGCAACACCACGCGCGCCGCGCTGACGTCCGGCAGCATCGACATGTACTGGGAGTACACCGGGACGGCCTGGATCAACTACCTGAAGAACACCAAGCCGCTCAACAACCCCACCGAGCAGTACCAGGCCGTCGCGCAGCAGGACCTCGGCAAGAACCACGTGAAGTGGCTGGCGGCCGCGCCCGCCAACAACACCTACGCCATCGCGGTGAAGACGACGACGATGCAGCGGCTCGGCATCACGGACCTGTCCGGTTACGCCAAGCTGGCGCACACCGACCCGGCCAAGGCGTCCACCTGCGTGGCCAGCGAGTTCGCCGGGCGCAGCGACGGCTGGCCGGGGTTGCAGAAGGCGTACGGGTTCACGCTGCCCAAGTCGTCGGTCGCGACCCTCGCCGAGGGAGCCATCTACGACGCCATCGGCAAGGGCAAGCCGTGCGACTTCGGGGAGGTCGCGACCACCGACGGCCGCATCAAGGCGCTCGGCCTCACCTCGATCCCCGACGACAGGAAGTTCTTCCCCGTCTACAACCCCGCGCTGACGGTGCGCGACGCGGTCGACAAGGACCACCCGGCCATCGAGAAGATCATGAACCCGATCGCGGCGGCGCTCACCGACTCCGTCCTGCAGACCCTCAACGGGGAGGTCGACATCCGGGGCAAGGAGCCCACCGACGTCGCGCAGACCTGGCTGCAGTCGAAGGGGTTCATCGGCAAGTAGGGCCTGCCGGAGGACTCTGCCAGGCGGCGGGCCACCGGGCTGTCGGACTTCGTTGTTCCGCCCCGGCGCTCGCCGGGCAGGACACCAGGGTGGCCGAGTCCGCTGACCGCGGGGAGGGACCAGGGATGAAACCGTTCGCGTCGTCGGCCGACCTGGCGGAGAAAGAGCGGAGCCTGGAGGTGCTCGCGGACGGGGTGTACGCGCTCACCGCCGAAGGCGATCCGAACGTCGGCGCGGTCGAGGCCGAGGACTTCGTCGTGTGCTTCGAGGCGCTCGCCACGCCGGTGGCGGCGCGCGAGTGGCTGTCGATGCTCCGCGAGCACACCGACAAGCCCGTCCGGTACCTGGTGCTGTCGCACTACCACGCGGTGCGGGTGCTGGGCGCGAGCGCGTTCGGCGCCGACGTCGTCGTGGCGCACGAGAAGACGCGCGAGCTGGTCGCCGAGCGCGGGCGGCAGGACTGGGAGTCGGAGCTCGGGCGGATGCCGCGGCTGTTCAAGGAGCCGGCGTCGATCCCCGGCCTGACGTGGCCGACGGCGACGTTCAGCGACCGGTTCACGATCCAGCTCGGCGGCGACCGCGGCGAGCTGGTGCTCCGGTACTGCGGGCGCGGGCACACCGAGGGCGACATCGTCGCGTGGCTGCCGAGGCAGGGGGTGCTGTTCGCCGGTGACCTCGTGGAGGCGCAGGCGGCGCTCTACACCGGGGACGCCTTCCACCGGGACTGGGCGTCGGGGACGCTGGACCGGGTCGCGGCCCTCGGCGCCGAGGCGCTGGTGGGCGGCCGCGGCGCGGTGGCGGCCGGCCGGGAGGCGGTGGACGCGGCGATCGGGCAGACACGGCACTTCCTGCAGGTGATGATCCGCGAGGTGACGGCCGTGCAGGGGCGCGGCGGGACGCTGAAGGAGGCGTTCGAGGCGGTCCGCGCCGAGCTGGAGCCGGAGTACGGGCGGTGGCCGATCTTCGAGCACTGCCTGCCCTTCGACGTGTCCCGGCTGTGGGACGAGCTGTCCGGCGTCGAGCGCCCCGCGATCTGGACCGCCGAGCGCGACCGGGCCGTCTGGGATGAGCTCCAGGGCTGACCCGGCACCGGCCGGGCCCGACGCCCCGTCCGGCGCGCCGGACGCGCCGGTCGTCGTGGCCGGGGCCGGGCCGGTGGGCCTGGTCGCCGCGCTGCTGCTGGCGAGGGCGGGCGTGCCCGCGACCGTCCTGGAGGCCGCGGACCGGTGCGAGCCGGCCGGGTCCAAGGCGATCTGCTTCCAGCGCGACGTCCTCGACGTGCTGGACCGCGCCGGCTGCGCCGAGCGGATGATCGCGCGCGGGGTCACCTGGACGACCGGCCGCACCTACTACCGCGGCACCGAGCTGTTCGCGGTCACGTTCCCCGATGCCGTCCGCGGCGACGTCCCGCCCTGGATCAACATCTCGCAGGCCGAGGTCGAACGGTACCTGCGCGACCTGGCGGACGCCGAACCCCTGGTGGACGTCCGGTACGGGCACCGCGTCACCGGCCTGCACCAGGACGAGGACGGGGTGCGGGTCCGCGCGGAGACCCCGGGCGGCGCGGCCACCGTCGCCGGAAGCCACCTGATCGGGGCCGACGGGCCGCACAGCGCCGTCCGCCGGCTCCTCGGCGTCGGGTTCCCCGGCCGTTCGTTCGACGACCGGTTCCTCATCTGCGACGTCCGCGCCGACCTGCCGTTCCCGAACGAGCGCCGGTTCTACTTCGACCCCGAATGGAACCCCGGCCGGCAGGTCCTCGTGCACCAGTGCCCCGACCGGACGTGGCGGATCGACTGGCAGATGCCCGCCGGGTACGACTTCGAGGCCGAGCGCGCCTCCGGGGCCCTGGACGCGCGCATCCGGGAGATCACTGGCGACGCCCCCTACGAGATCGTGTGGGCGTCGGTGTACCGGTTCCACCAGCGGTGCGCCGAGACGTTCCGCCGCGGCCGGGCGTTCCTGGCGGGGGACGCGGCGCACCTGTACGCGCCGTTCGGGGCGCGCGGGCTGAACTCCGGCGTCCAGGACGCCGAGAACCTCGCCTGGAAGCTCGCGTTCGCCCGCCGCGGCCACGGCTCCGAGCTCCTCCTCGCCAGCTACGACACCGAGCGCCGGGCGGCGGCGCGGGAGAACCTCGCGGTCACCACCCGCACGATGGAGTTCCTCGTCCCGCACACCGCCGGCGAGAGGGACCGGCGGCTGACCGCGCTGGACGCCGCGCTCACCGACCCCGGCGCGCGCGCCCGCATCGACTCGGGGAAGCTCGCCGAGCCGTACTGGTACATCGACTCGCCGCTGACCACGCCGCCTCGACGACCCGGATCGGCGCCCGCCGGCGGGTTCCCGCGCGCCGCCGGGGCCGCCCGCCCGCCGGTCCCCGGCGTCCTCTGCCCCGACGGCCCCTGCGTCGTCGACGGGCGCGCGACCCGGCTGCGGCGGCTGTTCGGCGCGGAGTTCGTCGCCCTGGCCGCCGCGGGGGAGCGGTGCGACCGGATCCGGGAGTCGGCGGCCGGCGTCCCCCTCGCGGTCCACGCCCTGGACGCCATCGACGCCTCCGGCGCCGTCCGCGCCGCGCTGCGGGCGGGACCCGACACCGTTCACCTCGTCCGGCCCGACGGCCATCTCGCCGCCGTCCTCCCGGCCTTCGACCCGGGCGCGTTCACCGCGGCGCTGCTCCGCGCCTGCGGCCGCCCCTGACCGCCCCCGCTCCCGCCTGGGATTGTGCGGGAAAGGGGGACGGGAGTTTCACAGGCGCCGGGTCCATTCGGTAACCTCGGACTCGGGCCGAGAGGCGCTGCAACGGACGCGCGGGCGTCCGCCACGCTCGGCCCTGGACCGGAACACGCAAGGGCGCCTCCCAACGACACGGGAGGTGGCTGGTGGGCAGGACCGAAGAGCTGCGCGGGCTTCTGGACGAGCGGATCGTGGTGCTCGACGGAGCGTGGGGCACGATGCTCCAGGGCGCCGGGCTCACCCCGGAGGACTACCGGGGCGACCTCATCGGCGGCGATCACGAGAAGGACGTCACCGGCGACCCCGACCTGCTGAACCTCACCCGTCCCGACGTGATCCTGGACGTCCACCGGCAGTACCTCGAGGCCGGCGCCGACATCACGACGACCAACACCTTCACCGCGACCAGCATCGGGCAGGCCGACTACGGGCTGGAGAGCCTGGTCCGCGAGATGAACGTGCAGGGCGCCCGGCTCGCCCGGCAGGCGGCCGACGAGTACGGGAAGCGGTTCGTCGCCGGGTCCGTCGGCCCGCTGAACGTCACCCTGTCGCTGTCGCCCCGGGTCGAGGACCCGGCCTACCGCGCCGTCACCTTCGACCAGGTCAAGGCCTCCTACGCGGAGCAGATCGCGGGCCTCGCCGAGGGCGGCGTCGACCTGCTGCTGATCGAGACGATCTTCGACACGCTGAACGCGAAGGCGGCCATCGCCGCGGCCCGCGAGGTCGCCCCCGAGCTGCCGCTGTGGATCTCGGTGACGATCGTCGACCTGTCCGGCCGGACGCTGTCCGGGCAGACCGTCGAGGCGTTCTGGCGCTCGATCGAGCACGCCGAGCCGCTGGTCGTCGGCGTGAACTGCTCGCTCGGCGCCGAGGAGATGCGCCCGCACGTCGAGGAGCTCGCGCGCCTCGCCGGCACCTACACCGCCTGCCACCCGAACGCGGGCCTGCCGAACGCCTTCGGCGGCTACGACCAGACGCCGGACGAGATGGGCGCCAAGCTCAGCGACTTCGCCGCGGCCGGCATGGTCAACGCCGTCGGCGGCTGCTGCGGCACGGGCCCCGCGCACATCGCCCGCATCGCCGGCGCGGTGCGCGAGCGCGCCCCGCGCGAGGTCGCCGCGCCCGGCGCCGCGACCCGCTTCAGCGGCCTCGAGCCGTTCGAGATCGGCCGGGACACCGGCTTCGTCATGATCGGTGAGCGCACCAACGTCACCGGCTCCAAGCGGTTCCGCAAGCTCATCGAGGCGGGCGACCACCAGGGCGCCGTGGACGTGGCGCTGGAGCAGGTGCGCGGCGGCGCGAACCTCCTCGACGTCAACATGGACGCCGACCTGCTCGAGAGCGAGCGGGAGATGACGACGTTCCTCAACCTGATCGCGACCGAGCCCGAGGTGGCCCGCATCCCGATCATGGTGGACAGCTCGCGGTGGAGCGTGCTGGAGGCCGGGCTGAAGACGGTCCAGGGCAAGGGCGTCGTCAACTCGATCAGCCTCAAGGAGGGCGAGGAGCCCTTCCTGGAGCAGGCCCGCCGCATCCGCGACTTCGGCGCCGGCGTCGTCGTCATGGCGTTCGACGAGCAGGGCCAGGCCGACACCGCCGACCGCAAGGTGGCGATCTGCGGCCGCGCCTACGACCTGCTCACGCAGAAGGCCGGGTTCGCGCCCGAGGACATCATCTTCGACCCGAACGTGCTGGCCGTCGCGACCGGCATCGCCGAGCACAACGGCTACGCCAAGGCGTTCATCGACGCGCTGCCGCGGATCAAGGAGCGCTGCCCCGGCGCCCGCACCAGCGGCGGCATCTCGAACCTGTCGTTCTCGTTCCGCGGCAACGAGATCGTCCGCGAGGCGATGCACTCGGCGTTCCTGTTCCACGCGGTGAAGGCCGGGCTGGACATGGGCATCGTCAACGCCGGTCAGCTCGCCGTCTACGAGGACATCCCCGCCGACCTGCTCGAACTCGTCGAGGACGTGCTGTTCGACCGGCGTCCGGACGCCACCGACCGGCTCGTGTCGTTCGCCGAGAACGTCAAGGGCAAGGGCACGCAGCGCGAGGTGGACCTGTCCTGGCGGGACGCGCCGGTGGAGCAGCGGCTGTCGCACGCCCTCGTGCACGGGATCGTCGACTTCATCGAGGAGGACACCGAGGAGGCCCGGCAGAAGCTCCCGCGCCCGCTCGACGTCATCGAGGGCCCGCTGATGGACGGCATGAAGGTCGTCGGCGACCTGTTCGGGTCCGGCAAGATGTTCCTGCCGCAGGTGGTCAAGAGCGCCCGCGCGATGAAGCGCTCGGTCGCCTACCTGGAACCGTTCATGGAGGCCGAGAAGGAGAAGGCGCTGGCCGAGGGCCGCGTCCAGGCCGACCGCGGCCAGGGCAAGGTCGTCCTCGCGACGGTCAAGGGCGACGTGCACGACATCGGCAAGAACATCGTCGGCGTCGTCCTCGGCTGCAACAACTACGACGTCATCGACCTCGGCGTGATGGTGCCCGCCGCCAAGATCCTCGACACCGCGATCGCGGAGGGCGCCGACGCGGTCGGGCTGTCCGGGCTGATCACCCCGTCGCTGGACGAGATGGTGTCGGTCGCCACCGAGATGCAGCGCCGCGGGATGAACCTGCCGCTGCTGATCGGCGGCGCCACCACGTCCCGCCAGCACACCGCGGTGCGCATCGCGCCCGCCTACGACCGGACCACCGTCCACGTGCTGGACGCCTCCCGCGTCGTCGGCGTCGTGTCGAACCTGCTCGACCCCGAACGCGCCCAGGCGCTGGCGGTCTCCAACGCCGAGGAGCAGCAGCGGCTCCGCGAGCAGCACGAGAAGAAGCAGCGCGCGCCGATGCTGACGATCCGGCAGGCCCGCGCCAACCGCGAGACCGTGCCCTTCGACGACCTGCCCGTGCCCGCCTTCACCGGGGTGCGCACCCTCGAGCCCCGCCTCGAGGAGCTGCGCGCGATGATCGACTGGCAGTTCTTCTTCCTCGCCTGGGAGCTGAAGGGCAAGTACCCGGCGATCCTCGAGCAGCCGGTCGCGCGCGAGCTGTTCGACGACGGCAACAGCCTGCTCGACAAGATCATCGCGGACGGGCTGCTGCGCGCCCGCGGCGCCTACGCGTTCTGGCCCGCGCACTCCGAGGGCGACGACATCGTCCTCGACTCCGGCGAGGCCCGCTTCCCGATGCTGCGGCAGCAGACCGCCAAGCCCGAGGGCCGCCCCAACCGGTGCCTGGCCGACTACGTCGCCCCGGCCGGCGACCACCTCGGCGGGTTCGCGGTCACGGTGCTCGGCGCGGAGGAGCTCGCCGCGCAGTTCGAGGCCGACAACGACGACTACCGGTCGATCATGGTGAAGGCGCTGGCGGACCGGCTCGCCGAGGCGTTCGCCGAGTACGCCCACCTCCAGGCGCGGCGCGACTGGTTCGAGCCGGACGCCCACCCGAAGCTGGAGGACCTGCACGCCGAGCGGTTCCGCGGCATCCGCCCGGCGCTCGGCTATCCGGCGAGCCCCGACCACAGCGAGAAGAAGGACCTGTTCGAGCTGCTCGGCGCGGACCGGCTCGGCATCGGGCTGACCGAGTCGTACGCGATGACGCCCGCCGCCAGCGTCAGCGGGCTGATCTTCGCGCACCCGTCCGCGCGGTACTTCACCGTCGGGCGGATCGGCCGCGACCAGACCGAGGACTACGCGGCGCGGCGCGGGCTCGCCCTTCCCGAAATCGAGCGGTGGCTGCGCCCGAATCTCGCCTACGAAACGGAATGAGCTGCGGCGGCGGCCGCCGCACTGTCCTGAACCGGCCAATTTTCCGCGGCTCGGGAGCGCCTTTCGTCCGGTAATCGAAATGACGCGGTAAAGGGCCGCCGATTACCATGGCCCGCGTGTCGGTTGCGCTGGCTGCCCGGGCGGTCCCGAGGAAGTGGAGCACCCCGCGCTGGCTGTGGACGGTGCTGGCGGCCGCCGTCGGGCTGACGGTGCTGTCCTGGCTGGCGGCGACGGCGGTGCTGGTCGGAAGCCGGTCGGCGGTGTCGTCGGTGAAGGACGACGGCGCCCCCGCCTACGTCAGCGCCCGCACCGCGCACGCCGCGCTGTCGGACGCCGACCGGGCCGCGTGGCAGAGCTTCCGCTCCGGCGCGGCCCGGCTCATCGGCCCCGGCCAGCGGTTCCGGGACGACCTGACGACGGCCGGCGACAATCTCGCGCGCCTCGCCGAACTCGATTTCGGCGGCGCCGCCGGACGCGACCTGCTGCGCGCCGTGAACGCGCAGGTCGTCACCTATCAGGGGCTCGTGGAACAGGCCGACGCCACCTATCGGGAAGGGCTCGAAAAACTCGGGTACGCCTATCTCGGCTACGCCTCCGACCTCCTGCACGGCGACGGCGGGCTGCTCTCCCGGATCGACGAGGTCGCGCGGCGGGACCTGCGCGGCATCGACGACCGGCGGGACTCGGCCTGGGCCGGCGGCCGCCTCGCAGTCGGCACCGCCGCCGTCGGCGTGGTCCTGCTCGCCGTCCTCGGCTACGCGCAGGTGGCGATGGCGCGGCGCTTCCGGCGGCTGATCAACCTGCCGCTGGCCGCCGCGAGCGTCCTGCTGGTGGGGCTGCTCGTCTGGACGTCCATGGCGTTCCTGCACGTCGACCACGCCTTCGCGGACGCCTCCGACCACGGAGTGCCCGCCTTCGACCGGACGCTGCAGGCGCAGATCCGCGACGCCGACGCCGGGTCCGGCGCGCTCCGCGCCGGACGCACCGCGCCGCAGAGCGGCGGCCTGGACATCGCCGCCGCGGACAAGGCGCAGCGCCCGCTGGAGGCGAAGCTGTCCGACGCCACCGACACCCGCGGCCTGGACGCCGGGCTGCCGCTGCTGTCGCTGGCCGTGGCGGGGCTCTCCGCCCTCGGACTGTGGATCCGGCTCCGCGAATACAGGAGATGACCGTGCGACTGCTGGCAGCGCTCCTCCTGCTCTGCGCGTTCACCACCGTGTCCTGCGGCGGCGCCGGATCGGGGCAGAGCGTCACGGTGCTCGGCTCGTGGACGGGCGCCGAGGGCGACGCGTTCCGCGCGGTGCTGTCCGGCTTCGAGAAGAGCACCGGCATCCACGTCGACTACACCGGCACCCGCGACGCCCGCGCCATCCTCGCCAGCGAACTGCACGACGGCACGCCGCCCGACACCGCCGTCCTCGCCACGCCCGGCGACCTGCGCACCTACGCCGCCGCCGGGGAGCTGGCGCCGGTCGGCGGCGCGCAGCAGGGCATCGGCGGCGACCTGACCGGCGCGACCGGCCCGGACGGCGCCCGCCGCCCCTACGGCATCGTCGTCAAGGCGGCCGTGAAGGGCCTGATCTGGTACGCCCCGCGAGCCCTGCCGGCGGCGACGCGGGCGCGGCTCGCGCAGCCGATCGGGTCCTTCGACGACCTGGCGAAGATCGCGTCCGGCGCGGCGGCGAAGCCCTGGTGCCTCGGCCTGGAGGACACGTCCAACTCGGGCTGGCCGGGCACCGACTGGATCGAGGACGTCGTGCTGCACGAGTCCGGTGCCGCCGTCTACGACCAGTGGGTGTCCGGGAACCTGGAGTGGACGTCGGACCCCATCCGCAAGGCGTGGCAGACGTTCGGGACCGTGCTGGCCGGCACCCGCTCCGGCACGGACGCCGTCCTGCTCACCGGCTACGGCAAGGCGGGCGCGCCGATGTTCGCGAACCCGCCGGGGTGCCTGTTCGACCACGAGGCGTCGTTCATCACCGCCTTCTACGGCCAGACCTCCGGCCGCCCGCAGGCGGGCCGCGACTACGACTTCGTGCCGTTCCCCGGCGGGCGGGCGGTGGAGATCGGCGGCGACCTGCTCGGCATGTTCCGCGCCACACCGGCCGCGCGCAAGCTCGTCGCGTACCTGACCACGGCGAAGGCCCAGGAGACGTGGATCAAGCGCCCGGGGAGCGGCGCGTTCTCGCTCAACCGGTCCGTCCCGCCGGGCGACTACCCCGACCCGCTGTCCCGGCGGATCGCGCAGACCCTGGCGAGCGCGGGCACGGTCCGCTTCGACGCCTCGGACTCGATGCCGACCGTGATGGCCGCCGCGTTCGACCACGCCGTCCTGGAGTACGTCACCGACCCCACCGCGCAGCGCCTCGACCGGATCCTCCGCTCGCTGGACCGGCTCCGCTGCACGACCGGCTCCGCCTCCGCCCCGCCGAAGAACTGCTGACCGGCGGCGCCGGGACCGCCCGCGAGGGACGGCCCCGGCGTCCGCCGCGTCCTCAGGCGCTCGGGCCCGTGATGGTGATCGCCGGGCTGACGGTGAACGCCGCCGCGAAGGAGACGGCGGTGCCGGCCGCGATACCGCAGCCCCCGCCGTAGCCGACGGTGCCCTGCCCGGTCCGCAGCACCGAACCGCTGTTGGTGTAGTTCGCGTTGAGGGCGGACAGGATGAAGGAGCACGAGGTGCTGTGGACGATGATGAACGGGTTGAACACCGTCAGCTCGGTCCGTCCCGCCGCGGCGTCGTAGCTCTGCCCGTCCAGGATGTCGCCGGTCCAGCCACTGGAGATCGAGACGCCCCACGTCACGCCCTTGGCGTCCGTGCAGTTCTCGGCGTAGCCGTTCCCGATGCGCCCGAGCCCGGCCGGGCCGGAGGACACGCTCGGCAGTGTTCCGGCGAGGTGCATGGTGGGGCAGGTGATGGCCGTGCTTCCCGCCGTGATGGCCAGGGTCCCGGAATCGGCGGTGAAGACGCCCGTGGAGGAGGGATTCACGACCGTCCAGCCGGACGCGGCGGACGCGGGGGAGGCGGCGAGGACGGACGGGGCGAGGGCGGCCGAGGCGGCCAGGGCGGTGCCGAGCTTGCGCATCGGTGGCAGGTCCCTTCGGGAGGGCGATGGTCCCTTCTATGACCTCCGCGGGAGGGGAAACGTGACAGCCGGGTCCGCCTGCACGAGGGCGAGGGCGAGGTGGGCGAAGCGGTCGGCTATCTCGGCGGCGGTGAGCGGGCCGTCCTCGCGGAACCACACCGACACGCCCGTCGCCATCGTGAGGATGCCGCGGACGGCCTCCGACGGGTAGGGCGTGCCGAACGCGCCGGACGCGGCGCCGTCGTTCACGACGCGGTGGAACATCCGCTCGTGCCGGTCGCGCTTGGCGATGAGCAGGGCGCGCTCGCGCCGCTCGATGCTGTGCATCTCGCCGACGCCGAGCACGGCCTCGCGGCGCAGCTCGGTGTGCACGAGGACGTGCTCGCGGACGAGCCGGCGCAGCCGCAGGGCGGGGTCGGGCGGGGCGTCGGCCAGGACGGCCGCGCAGCGCTCGATGAGGTGGTCGATGGTCCGGTGCATGATCGCCACGAGCAGGTCGTGCTTGGAGCCGAAGTAGTGGTAGAGCACGGCCGGGCTCATCCCGGCGCGGTCGGCGATGTCGCGGACGGACGTGCCGTTGAAGCCCTTCTCCGACATCGTCTCGACGGCCGCCGAGATGAGGATCCGGGTGCCGGGCGTGTCGGTCGGCAGGGACAGCGCGTCGCTCGACGTGGGCGTGACGTCGGCGGTGGTGCGGTGGGCCGGTGTGCCGCGCCCGCGGGACGCGCGCCGCGGTCCGGCGCCTGCGTCGTCGTCCACGAAGATCCTCCTCTGGATTCCGCCTGCATTCCAACGTACATTCGTTCAATGCCATCCCAGCCGGCAACCGGGAGTGTGACACCGTGACCGCACCCGTCCCCGATCCGCTGGCGGCGCTGACCGCCGCCCACCCGTCCAAGACCGCGATCATCGAGGGGGACCGGCGGCTGAGCTACGCCGCGTTCAACGCGCTGGTCAACCGCTACGCCAACGTGCTGGTGGGCCTCGGTGTCCGGGCCGGCACCAAGGTGACCTGGTGCGGGCGCAACAGTACCGAGGTCGTCGCCCTGATCGCCGCGCTGCGCAAGGCCGGCGCGGTCGGCGTCCCGCTGAACTACCGGCTGAGCCCCGAGGAGGCGTCCTACGTCGTCGCGAACGCCGACAGCGCGCTGGTGCTGTTCGACGTGGAGCAGGCGCCGCAGCTGGAGCTCGCGGCGCGCGAGGTCGAGGGCGTCCGCGGCTGGCTGGCGTTCCGCGGCGGCACCGGGGACGTGCCGGGCTGGGCGTCGGACCTGGACGCCGACGCGGCCGCGAGCCCGGAGACCGAACCGGCCGCCGCGGGCGACGACCCGGCGGCGGGCACCGCGATGTTCTACACGTCCGGGACCACCGGCAAGCCGAAGGGCGTGGTGCGCGGGCAGCCCGACCCGGAGATCGTCATCGGGCTGGTGACGGAGATCGGGTACCAGCCCGACGACGTGTACCTGACGACGGGCCCGCTGTACCACTCCGGCCCGATGAGCTTCATGCTGATCGTCCAGCAGATGGGCGGCACCGTCGTGGTGATGCGCGACTTCGCCCCCGACCGCTGGCTGGAGCTGGTCGAGAAGCACAAGGTGACCGCGACGTTCTCGGCGCCGACCCCGATCCGGCGCGTGCTGGACCTGCCGGACGAGGTGATCGCGGCCCGGGACCTGTCGTCGCTGCGGCGGTTCATCGCCAACGCGGCGCCCTGGCCGTTCGAGCTGAAGCGCCGCTACGTCGAGCGGATCGGCGACGGGTCGCTGTTCGAGGTGTACGGGTCGACGGAGCTGGGCGTCGACACGATCCTGCGGCCGGAGGACCAGATGCGCAAGCCGGGCAGCTGCGGGCGGCCCGCGCCCGGCATCGAGATCGCGCTGTTCGACGACAAGGGCGGGCGCGTCGAGGAGCCGCAGGTGCCCGGCGACCTGTACGTGCGCAGCAAGGCGACGTTCGACGCCTACTACAAGGCGGACCGCAAGTTCGAGGACGCCCGGCTCGGCGAGTGGCTGACGGTCGGCGACATCGCCTACCGCGACGAGGAGGGCTTCTACTACATCTGCGACCGCCGCACCGACATGATCATCTCGGGTGGGATGAACATCTACCCGGCCGAGATCGAGGCGGTGCTGACCGCGCATCCGGCGATCGCGGACGCGGCCGTCTTCGGGATCCCGTCGCAGGAGTGGGGCGAGTCCGTGCACGCCGCGGTCGTGGTGCACCCCGGCGCCGAGGCGTCCGACGCGGACCTGGACGCGTTCTGCCGCGAGCACCTCGCCTCGTACAAGGTGCCGCGCGGCTACGACCGGATCGCCGAGGTGCCGCGCAACCCGTCGGGCAAGGCGCTCAAGCGGCAGCTGCGCGACCCGTACTGGGAGTCGCAGGAGACCAGGATCGGCTGACGGGGGGCGGCTTCCCCGGGAGCCGCCTCCGGTGCCAAGCTGACCGGAGCAAGCGTTAGGGAGGGTGTGTGGACTTCGAGCTGCCCCCGGAGCTGACCCGGCTCCTGGCCGATCTCGACGCGTTCATCGAGCGCGAGATCGCGCCGCTGCAGGCGCAGGACGACAACGAGCGCTTCTTCGACCACCGCCGCGAGTACGCGCGGACCGACTTCGAGAACGGCGGCGTGCCGCGCCCGGAGTGGGAGGAGCTGCTCGGCGAGATGTTCCGCCGGGCCGACGCGGCCGGCTGGCTGCGCTACGGCCTGCCCGGGTCGCTCGGCGGCTCGGACGGCACGAACCTGGACATGGCGGTGATCCGCGAGCACCTCGCCCACAAGGGCCTCGGCCTGCACAACGACCTGCAGAACGAGTCGTCGATCGTGGGAAACTTCCCGTTCGCCCACATGCTGCTGGACTTCGGGACGGACGAGCAGAAGGAGGAGTTCCTGCAGCCGATGCTCGCCCGCGAGAAGCGCATCGGCTTCGGGCTCACCGAGCCCGGCCACGGCAGCGACGCGACCTGGATGGAGACGACCGCCGTCCGGGACGGCGGCGACTGGGTGATCAACGGCGCCAAGCGCTTCAACTCCGGCATGCACTCGGCCACCCACGACGTCGTGTTCGCCCGCACGTCCGGGAAGTCGGGCGACGCGCGCGGGATCACCGCGTTCTTCGTGCCGGCCGACGCCCCGGGGTTCTCCGTCGACTTCCACTGGTGGACGCTCAACATGCCCACCGACCACGCCGAGGTCACCATCCGGGACGTGCGGGTGCCGGACTCGGCGGTGTTCGGCGCCGAGGGGGAGGGGCTGGCGGTCGCGCAGACCTTCGTGCACGAGAACCGGATCCGGCAGGCCGCGTCCGGGGTCGGCGCGGGCCAGTACTGCATCGACCGCAGCGTCGCGTACGCGCGGGAGCGGGTGACGTTCGGGCAGCCGCTCGCCACCCGGCAGGCGATCCAGTGGCCGCTGGTGGAGCTGCAGACCGAGGCGGAGATGCTGCGCGGGCTCGTCCGCAAGACGGCGTGGGAGCTGGACCGGGTCCCGCACCTGCAGATCAGCGACAAGGTCTCGATGTGCAACTACCGCGCCAACCGGTTCGTGTGCGAGGCGGCCGACCGGGCGATGCAGGTGCACGGCGGCCTCGGCTACACCCGGCACACCCCGTTCGAGCACATCTACCGCCACCACCGCCGCTACCGGATCACCGAGGGCGCGGAGGAGGTCCAGATGCGCAAGGTGGCCGGCTACCTGTTCGGCTTCGCCGGCCCGAACAAGGCGCGCCGCGCCGAGAGGGAGGGCTGAGGCCGATGCCGGGCGCGCGCGCCGCCGACCCCGCGCCGCCGGGGATCGACGCCGCACGGGTGGGGGAGTGGCTGGCGTCCCACGTCGGCGGGCTGGCCGCCCCGCTCCGGTTCGCGCTGGTGTCGGGCGGCCGGTCCAACCTCACCTACCGGGTCACCGACGCGGCGGGCGCCGTGTACGCGCTGCGCCGCCCGCCGACCGGCGGCGTGCTGGAGACGGCGCACGACATGGGGCGGGAGTGGCGGTTCATCTCGGCGATGGCCGGGACCGCCGTCCCCGTCGCGCCGCCGCTGGCGTTCTGCGACGACGCCGCCGTCACCGGGGCGCCGTTCTACGTGATGGGGTTCGTGGACGGGACCGTCCTCGCCGACCGCGCCGCCGCCGAGAGGCTGTCGCCCGACGCGAGGGCGAAGGCGTGCGAGAACCTCGTGGACGTGCTCGCCGCACTGCACGCCCTCGACCCCCAGGAGGTCGGGCTCGGCGACATGGTCCGCCGCACCGGCTTCGCCGAGCGGCAGCTGCGGCGCTGGCGGCACCAGGCGCACCGGTCGGGCGCCGCCTACCTCCGGCTGCTCGACGAGGTGCACGACATGCTCGCCGCGCGTGTCCCGGAGCAGGGCAGCGGCATCGTGCACGGCGACTACCGCCCGGGGAACCTCGCGTTCGGCCCGGACGGGACGGTCCGCGCGGTGTTCGACTGGGAGCTGGCGACGTCCGGCGACGCCCTCGCCGACCTCGGCTACCTGGTCTCGACCTGGCAGGAGCCGGACGATCCGCCGGGCGCCGCGCCGCCCGGGCCGACGACCGTGCCGGGGTTCGCGTCCCGCGCGGACCTGGCCGGCCGGTACGCGCGGCTGTCGGGGCGCGACGTGTCCGGCCTGCCGTACTGGACGGCGTTCGCGCACTGGCGGTCGGCGTGCATCGGCGCCGGCGTGCAGGCCCGCTATCTTGCCGGTCACATGGCCGACGACGGCTACCTGGCGGAGGCCGGCGAGCGCGGGGCCCTCGGCGTCGAGCTGGCCGAGAAGGCCCGCGCCGGCCTGCGCGCGGACGAGATCTGACGAGCGGGGACGCTGACGAGTGGAGGCGACGAGATGACAGAGGACTACCGCGCGAGGGCGCGCGCGTGGCTGGCCGCGAACGCCCCCGGCCCGGTCGGCGGCCTGCCGCCCGCGGAGCAGCTGAGCGCGGCCAAGCGGTTCCAGGCGGCGCTGTACGAGGCGGGCTTCGCGGGCATCACCTGGCCGCGGGAGGCCGGCGGGCAGGGCCTCGGCCCGGCCGAGCAGCAGATCTTCGCCGAGGAGGCCGCCGAGTACGACCTGCCGACCTACCCGTTCATCGTCAACATGGGCATGTGCGGGCCGACGCTGATCGACCTCGGCACCGCCGAACAGAAGAGCCGCTACCTGCGCCCGCTGCTGAGCGGCGCGGAGATCTGGTGCCAGCTGTTCTCCGAGCCGGGCGCCGGATCGGACGTGGCGAGCCTGCAGACCAGGGCCGTCCGCGACGACGGCGGCTGGGTGGTGAACGGCCAGAAGGTCTGGACGACGAACGCGCAGTGGGCCGACTTCGGCGCGCTGCTCGCCCGCACCGACCCCGACGTCCCGAAGCACGCGGGCCTCACCATGTTCATCGTCGACATGCGCGCGCCGGGAGTGACCGTCCGGCCGCTGAAGGACATGTCCGGCAAGGCGCCGTTCAACGAGGTCTACCTCGACGGCGTGCGGATCCCCGCGGACGCCGTCATCGGCGAGGTGGGGCAGGGCTGGCGGGCGGCGATCACCATGCTCGGGCACGAGCGGGTGGCGATCGGCGGGTCCCGCCCGTCCCGCGACAGCGCGCTGACGTTCGACGCGGTCCTCGCCCTGGCCCGCCGGCAGGGCGCCGCCGACGCCCCGGCGCACCGCGAGCGGCTCGCCGGGCTGTACGCGCACGAGCGCGCGCTGGAGCTGTTCAACGCGCGGCTGCGGCAGGAGGCGCAGGCCGGCCGCCCGCCGGGGGCGCGCGGCTCGGTCGGCAAGCTGGCGGGCGCGCTCCAGCTGCGCCGCGCCATCGAGACCGCGGGGGAGCTGGCCGGCGCGGGCGCGGTCGCGTGGGAGCCCGGCGACCGGTACGGCGACGACCTCGCGCTCGGCATCAACTCGGCGCCCGCCACCGGCATCGCGGGCGGCACCAACGAGGTGCAGCGGAACATCATCGGCGAGCGCGTCCTCGGGCTGCCGAAGGAGCCGCAGGTGGACCGGGACGTCCCGTTCCGCGAACTGAAGGTCGGCACGCAGCGGACGGAGGACGCCCGATGAGGCTCGTTCTGGACCCCGAGCACGAGGAGCTGCGGGCGACCGTCCGCAAGGTGCTGGCCGACCGGGCGCCGAGCGCGAAGGTCCGCGAGGCGATGGACTCCCCGGACGGGTTCGACCGGGCGCTGTGGCGCACTCTCGGCGACCTCGGCGTCCTCGGCCTGGTCGTGCCGGAGGCGTTCGGCGGCGCCGGCGCGGGCCACGTGGAGCGCGCCGTCGTCCTGGAGGAGCTCGGCGCCGCCCTGACGCCCGGGCCGTTCCTGGCCTCCGCCGTGCTCGCCACGGACGCGCTGCTCGCCCTCGACGACGTCGGCGCCGGCGGCGACCACCTGCCGCGGCTGGCCGCCGGCGACCTGATCGGCACGGTCGCGGCCGCCGAGGACGGCGCCTGGGACCTCGCCGGCGGCGCGACCACGGCGGCCGAGCGCGACGGCCGCTGGGAGCTGACCGGCACCAAGACCCCCGTGCTCGCCGGCGACACCGCCGACCTGGTCCTGGTCTACGCCCGCGCCCCCGGCGGGCCCGGCTGGTTCGCGGTGGAGGGCGGCGCGCCCGGGGTCACCCGGACCACCCTGACCGGCCTCGACCCGACACGGCGCCTCGCGCGGATCGACTTCGCCGCCGCCCCGGCCCGCCGGCTGGTCAGCGCCGACCCCGGCGCCGCGCTGGAGACCGTCACCGGCCTCGCCGCCGTCGCGCTGGCCGCCGAGCAGGTCGGCGGGATGCGGCGGGCGATGGAGCTGACCGTCGACTATGCCAAGGCGCGGGTGCAGTTCGGCCGCCCGATCGGCTCCTACCAGGCGGTCAAGCACGGCTGCGCGGACATGTACAGCGCGTGGGAGCTCGCCGTGTCCGTCCTGCGGTACGCCGCCTGGACCGCCGACCACGACCTCGCCGGACTGCCCATGGCCGCCGCGCTGGCGCAGACCTACATCGGGCCCGCCTACTTCCGGACGGCGACGGACATGGTCCAGTACCACGGCGGCATCGGCTACACCTGGGAGCACGACGCGCACCTGTACTACAAGCGCGCCAAGAGCTCCGAGCTGCTGTTCGGCCCCCCGAGCGCGCACCGCGCCCGCCTCGCCGACCAGCTCCAGATCTAGCGGCCCTCCAGGACGGCGCGGGCGGCGTTGTGGCCGGGGATGCCGCTCACGCCCCCGCCGCGCCGCGCGCCCGCGCCGCACAGCAGGAGGCGCGGGTGGCCGGTCTCGACGCCCCACCGTTCCGCCCCGCCCTCGGCGTAGGGCCAGGCGAGGTCGCGGTGGAAGATGTGGCCGCCCGGCAGGCCCGCGTCCCGTTCGAGGTCGACGGGCGTCTTCACCTCCAGGCAGGGGGCGCCGTCCGGCGCGCGGAGCAGGCAGTCCTCGATCGGCTCGGCGAGCACGGAGCCGAACGAGGCGAGCGTCGCGCGCAGCGCCTCCTCCCGCGCCCGCGCGGGATCGGCGCGGAACAGCCGGGCGGGCATGTGCAGGCCGAACAGGGTCAGCGTGTGCGCCCCGGACCGGCGCAGGTCCGCGCCCAGGATCGACGGGTCCGTCAGGGAGTGGCAGTACACCTCCGCGGGCGGTACGTCGGGGATCGTCCCGCCCGCCGCCTGTGCGTGGGCGGCGGCGAGCCGGTCGCGTCCCTCGTTGATGTGGAAGGTGCCGCCGAACGCCTCCTCGGGGCGGACCGACGGGTCGCGCAGCCGCGGTAGGCGGGCGAGCACCATGTTCACCTTGAGCTGCGAGCCCTCGGGCGGATCCTGCGGGGCTTCGCCGAGGAGCCGGGACAGCACCGCGGGAGGCAGCGCGGCGAGGATCCGGCGCCCGGTGACCGCGTGCTCGGCGCCGTCCGCGTCGCGGAAGGCCACCTCTCCGGACGCCGGGTCGATCGCGAGGACCTCCATGCCGGTGCGCAGCTCCGCGCCCGCCGCCCGCGCCGCGGCGGCGAGCGCCTCCGTCACCGCGCCCATGCCGCCGACCGGCACGTTCCAGTCGCCGGTGCCGTTGCCGATCAGGTGGTAGAGCAGGCAGCGGTTCGCGAGCAGGGACGGGTCCGCCGGGTCGGCGAAGGTGCCGATCAGCGCGTCGGTCAGCACGATCCCGCGCACCGTGTCGTGGCGGAACAGCCCGTCCACCGACGCGCCGATCGGGTGCTCGAAGAACGTCCGCCACGCCTCGTCGTCGCCGACCGCCGCGCGCAGGCCGGCGCGGTCGGGCAGCGGCTCCAGCAGGGTCGGCGCGACCCGCCGCGCGACGTGCCCGGCCAGGCCGTAGAACCGCCGCCAGGCGGCGAAGTCGCGGTCGTCCCCGGTGACGGACGCGAACGACGCGGCGGTGCGGGCCTCGTCGGCGCCGTCGACCAGCACGCCCGTGCGGCCGGACGGCGTGTAGGAGGCGAACCGGCGCCGCCGCAGCTCGACCGCCAGCCCGAGATCCCGGACGATCTCCGTGGGCAGCAGGCTGACCAGGTACGAGTACCGCGACACCCGCGCGTCCACGCCGGGGAACGGCCGCGCCGACACCGCCAGCCCGCCGAGGTGCGGCAGGCGTTCGAGCACGAGCACGCGCCGGCCCGCGCGCGCGAGGTAGGCGGCGGCGACGAGGCCGTTGTGGCCGCCGCCGGCGACGACGACGTCATAAGCGGGCACCGTGGCATGAGCGGACAACGGGGTCATCCCTTCAGAAGAGCGTCGGCGGCTCGGCCGGGACGGGCTCGGGGAGCGGTTCCAGTTCCGGGACGAGGGCGCGCACGTCGTCGTGGAAGCGGCGGGCCAGCGGCAGCGCCTCGGCGTTGTCCGGGGTGTGCACGAACACCGTCGGCGAGCGCCCCTCGCGCAGCCAGCCGGCGACCTTCTCCGCCCATGGCCGCCAGCCCTCGACCGTGCGGGACGTGTCGTCGCGGCCGAGGTAGCGGACCACCGGGCGGTCGGTCAGGGCGGGCGCCCGGCGCGGGACGCGCGGCTTCTTCGTCCACGCGTCCCGTTCGGCGTCGCTGGTCGGCGGGCTCCGGAACAGGACGGTCGTGTCGAACGGCACCCACTCCGCCCCGGCTCCGGCGAGGACCCGCATGAGGTCGCGCGCGGCCCGGCCGTCCTCGAAGAAGGCCCGGTGCCGGACCTCGGCGGCGTACCGGTACGCGGGCGGCAGGTCCCGCAGGAACGCCGCCAGCGCCCCGAGGTCGTGCGGGCCGAACGCGCCGGGGAGCTGGATCCAGAGGGCGTGGACGCGGGGGCCGAGCGGCTCGATCGCCGCGAGGAACGACCGCAGGTCCTCGCCCGGGTCCGCGAGCCGGCGCTCGTGCGTGATCGTCTTCGGCAGCTTGAGCAGGAAGCGGAAGTCCGGCGCGGTCTGCCGCGCCCACGACTCCACCGTCGCCCGCGTGGGCGTCGCGTAGAACGTCGTGTTGCCCTCCACGGCGTTGCACCACGACGCGTAGGCGTGCAGGCGCTCGGCCGGAGCCAGCGGATGGGGCAGGAAACGGCCCTGCCACGGCGCGTGCGCCCACATCGCGCATCCCACATGAAGCCGCATGGACGCGACGTTAGCGGAGGCGGGGCGCGGACCGGTCCGTCCGGTAACGGAACGGGGAAGGATCGCCGGCCTCCGGCGGCGTCAGGGGCCTGACGACTAGTGTGCTCGCACAGGGCACGAGTGGAAGGCGGTGGCCGGTGAGCGGTCCCGAGCAGGCGCCGGCGGGGGTCGACACCACCGTCCCGAGCGTCGCGCGGATGTACGACTACTACCTGATGGGCAAGGACAACTACCAGGTGGACCGCGACGCCGCGGAGAAGGTCGTCGCGGCCAGCCGGGCGAGCGGCACCGACATCCGGATCGCGGCCCGGGACAACCGCGGCTTCCTCGGGCGGGCCGTGCGGACGCTCGCCGAGGCCGGCGTCCGCCAGTTCCTCGACATCGGCGCCGGGCTCCCGACGCAGGAGAACGTGCACCAGGTGGCGCTGCGCCACGCGCCCGGCTCGCGGGTCGTGTACGTCGACAACGACCCGATGGTGCTCGTGCACGCCCGGGCGCTGCTCGCCGACGACCCGGCGACCGCCGTCGTCGAGGGGGACCTGCACGACCCGGCGAGCATCCTCGGGCATCCCGAGGTCGTCTCCCGCATCGACTTCGCCGAGCCGGTCGCCGTCGTCTTCTGCGCCGTGCTGCAGTTCGTGCCGGACGACGCGGAGGCCGCGGCGCTCGTGGCCGCGTTCCGGGACCGGTCCGCCCCCGGCAGCCACATCGTGCTCTCGCACCCCTTCCCCGGCGAGCGGCCGGGAGAGGCGTTCGAGGAGATCGGCCAGGTCTACACGAAGACCCCGTCCGGGTCGTTCACCCTGCGGAGCCGCGCCTCGGTCGGGAGGCTGCTCGCCGGCACCGAACTGCTGGACCCGGGGCTGGTCCCGGTGCAGAGGTGGCGGCGGGACGAGGCGCCGCCCGACTTCACCGTCCCCTCCTACCTGGGCGGCGTCGGCCGCATCGGCTGACCGTCCGGCACCGCGCGCGCCGTCCGGACGCCGCGCGTTCGCGGCGGGGTGTCGCGGCGCTTACGTTCCGATAACCCTCGGCCTCCTACCATCCGGCGAGTGGCCAGTACGGCCGCCGGTGATCCGACCGGGGCGAGGAGGTGGGCCGAGTGCTGCCGGATCCGGACGTGACCGTCGTCGTGGTCGCCCGCGGCGGCCCGCGCGGCCTCGCGCGCGCCGTCCGCTCGGCGCTGGAGCAGTCGCTGCCGGGCGTCGAGGTCGTGATCGTGGACGAGGCGGGCGGCGCGCCCGGCGCGCGCGCGACGGCGCGGCTCGTCGCGGGGGCCCGGGACCGGGTGCGGGCGTTCGCGCTGCAGGAGCGGTCGGGCGGCGACGGCCGGGCCCGCAACCTCGGCCTGCGCTACGCGCGCGGCAGGTACGTGATGTTCCTCGACGCCGGCGACACCCTCGATCCGCACGCCTGCAAGACCATGGTGACCGCCGCGGCGCAGGCGGGTGCCGACCTCGTCGCGGGGCGCTCCGTCCGGGTGTCCCGCGACGGGGAGCGGACCGCGTACCCCCACCTGTACCGGGAGCGGAGGCTCCATCCGTCGATCGGGGACGCGCCGCACCTGCTGGACGACGCGATGGCCGCCGACAAGTGCTACCGGCGCGCGTTCCTGGAGCGGGAGGACCTGCGGTTCGCCGGCCGGCTGCGGCACGCGGACCTGCTGTTCACGGCCGCCGCCTACGCCGCCGCCCGCCCGATCGCGGTGGTGCCCGACCGGGTCCACAACCGGTGCGACACCACCACGGGCGGCCGCGGGGACGTCCCGGGGACCGATCTGGGCGACTTCGCCGACCGGCTGGAGATCCACCGGCGGACCGGCGCGCTCCTCCGCGCGCGGGGCTCGGAGGCCCTCGCGCGCCGGGTGGAGGCCCGGTTCGCCGGCGAGGTGCTGCCGCGCCTCCTGCGCGAGCTGCGCGGCCGGGAGCCCGGGCACCGGGACGCGTTCGTCGAGCTGGCCCGCGGCTACCTCGCCGAGCTGGACGAGACGCTCCTCGCGGACGCCGGGCGGATCCCGGCGATCGCCGCCCTCATGGTGCTGGAGGGCGACACCGCCGCGGCGATGGCCGCCGCCGACTACGCGCCGCGCGGCGCCGGGAGGCCCGTCCTGGCGATCGAGCCCGTGGAGCGGGACGGCCGGGTCTACTGGCCGGGCGCCCACCTGGGCACCGCGCTCGGCCGCCGCGTCCTGGACATCACCGACCTCGGCATCGGGACCGCCCCGCTGGGCGCGCTGCGGCTCGGCGGCGAGGTCACCCGGGTGTGCCGCGCCGGGCGGGCGCTGCGCGTGTCCGGGACCGTCGCCAACCCGCTCGGCCGCCTCGGGCCCGGGACGGACCTGGACGGCGTCCTGGAGATCCGCGACCGGCACCGGGACGGCCGGGCGTTCGCGGTGCCGGCGACCGTCCGGGCCCTGGACGGGAAGATCACCTGGGAGGCGGTGTTCGTCCCGGACGCCGTGATCCGGCCGACCGGCCTCGCCGACCGGACCTGGGGGCTGTGGCTGCGCCTGCGCGCGGGCGGGAGCACCGTCGAGGTCCGGCTGACGTCGGACGGCACCGCGCACCGGGGGCTGGTCCTGCCCGTCCGGCCCCGGCTGACCCGGGCCGCCGGCGACCGGCTGGAGGCCTACGTCGCCGAGACCGGCGAGCTCGCCCTGCGCGTCGCGGCGGCCGGATGGCCCGCGCGGGCGGCGCTGCCCGCGCTGCGCCGGGCCGGCCGCTCGCGGCTGCGGCCGGCGGCCCGCGGCCGCACCGGACCGCCGGGGGATCGGCCCGGGGATCCCGCTTCCGGCCCGCCGGCCCGCCCCGCCGTGCGATGATCACCGGGTGCGACGCGGTCGCGACCCCCGTCTACAAGCGTGTAGATTTCGGGGACGCCGGACCGGGCGCTGGCCCGGTCCCTCCTGAACACGGGGGATCCCATGATCGACGCCTTCGGCGCACTGCCCGCGGTGGTGAACCCGCTCGACGCCGGGTCGCTGCTGACGGCCTTCGGCGCCATCGGCATCGCCGTGGTGATGTTCGCCGAGACCGGGCTGCTGATCGGCTTCTTCCTGCCGGGCGACTCGCTGCTGTTCACCGCCGGCCTGCTGTGCACGGCGAGCTCGCACGGCGACACCCGGCTTTCGCTGCCCTGGGTGCTGGCGGCGGCCGCGTTCGGCGC
This sequence comes from Actinomadura nitritigenes, assembly GCF_017573545.1. GTDB lineage: Bacteria > Actinomycetota > Actinomycetes > Streptosporangiales > Streptosporangiaceae > Spirillospora > Spirillospora nitritigenes. Next base: position 106,249 of record NZ_JAGEOK010000010.1, read on the forward strand.
GCTGGCCGGCGCGCAGACCGGCTTCGTCATCGGGCGCCGCGGCGGGCGCGCGTTGCTCGCCCGCACCCGCAACCGGCACCTGCTGGAGGGGGTCCAGCGGGCCGAGGAGTTCCTCGCCCGGTACGGGCACGGCAAGGCCATCGTGCTGGCCCGGTTCGTCCCGGTCGTCCGGACCGTCCTGAACCCGCTGGCGGGCGCGCTGGACGTGCCGACCCGGGTGTTCACGGTCTGGCAGATCGCCGGCGGGCTGGTGTGGAGCCTCGGCCTGGTGCTGGGCGGCTACCTGCTCGGCTCCTCGATCCCGAACGTCGACCACTACCTGCTCCCGGCCGTCGCGGTGATCGTCGCGCTGTCGCTCATCCCGGTCGCCCTCGAACTGCTCAAGGGGCGCCGCAAGAAGACGGGCTCCCGCGGGCGGGCGCCCGGGGCGGCCGACGAGGTGCCGCCGCGCCGCCCGGCGGGCTCGCGCGGCGCGCACCGGCGGGTGAGGTGAGCGCCCTGCGCGCACCGAGGTTCGAGGGGCGGTCGGCGGCTCTCCCCAGGAGGCGCGCATGACCGGCGGACGCAGGCCGGCGGGCGCCCTCGAGTCGGAGATCATGAGGGTGCTGCACCAGGCCGCGGAACCGCTGACCCCGGCCGGGGTGCGGCAGCGCCTCGACGGCGACCTCGCCTACACCACGGTCGTGACGATCCTGACCCGCATGCACGGCAAGGGGCTGCTGGTCCGCGACAGGTCCGGCCGCGCCTTCCGGTACGCGCCGGTGACCGACGAGCCCGGGATGGTCGCCCGGCGCATGTACCAGGCCATGGACGGGCGGCCCGACCGCGCCGCCGTCCTCGCGCGGTTCGTCGAGTCCCTCTCCGCCCAGGACGAGCGGCTGGTCCGCACGCTCCTCGGGAGCGGGTGAGCGGCCATGGAGCCGGACACCCTGCTGCCCCTGGTGCTGCCCGCCGTGATGGCCCTCGCCGCGCGTCCCCTGTCGAGCCGGCTCCCGCCGCGCACCGCGACGTGGCTGCTCACCGCCACCGCCGTCGTGCTGGCGCTGGCCAGCACGGCGACCCTGGCCGTGCTGGCGCTGGGCGGGACGCTGCGGCTGCCGGTGATCGCGGCGCTCGGCCACCTGTCCGAGCACGTCCTGCACCGCGACCCGCAGACCAGCCCGATCGTGGCGACGCTCGCGGGCCCGGCGCTGGCCGCGAGCCTCGCGGCGGGCGGCTACGCCGCGGTGCGGCGCGTCCGCGCCCTGCTGGCGGGCGCGCGGGCGGCCCGCGACCTGCCCGGCCGGGAGGTCGTCGCGGTGGTCGCGGACGACGCGGCGGACGCGTTCGCGCTCCCCGGCCGCCCCGGCCGCGTCGTCGTCTCCACCGGGATGCTGTCGATCCTGGACGAGGCGGAGCGGCGCGTCCTGCTCGCGCACGAGCACGCCCACCTGTCCGGGCGGCACCACGTCTTCCGCGCGCTGGTCCACGTCGCTTCGGCCGCGAACCCGATGCTGCGGCCGCTGCGCGGCGCCGTGACCTTCACGACCGAGCGCTGGGCGGACGAGCGGGCCGCGGCCGGGGCCGACCGCGGGCGGGCCGCCCGCGCGATCGGCAAGGCCGCCCTCGCGCACAACCGGCGGCCCGGCCTCGGGCACGCCGCCGCCCTCGGCATCGGGCGGGCCGCCGGGCTCGGCCGCCGCCCCGGGCCGCTGCCGCGCCGCGTCGCCGCGCTGCTGGCGCCCCCGCCGCCGCGCCGCCGGTGGCTCGTCGTGGCCACGGCGGCGCTGGTCGTCCTGTCGGTGTGGGCCGCCAACGACGGCGTGCTCGACCTGCACCGGCTGATCGAGCACGCGCAGACCCGCTAGGGCGCCTCGGTCGGCTAGGACGGCTCGGTCGGCTCGGGAGGCTCGGACGTGCGGGGGCGTTCCAGCAGGTCGCGCAGGAGCCGCTCGTCGTTCTCGGTCAGCTCGGAGACGAACCGGGCCAGCACGCCCGGACGCTCCTCGCCGCTGCGGTCGAGTTCGGTGCGCATGCGGCGGGCGGTGAGCGCCGCGGTGTCCTCCACGGCGGCGCTGTAGGCGTAGGTGCGCCCGGCGCGGACCCGGAGCAGCAGGCCCTTGGCGTGCAGCCGGGCGAGGATCGTGGCGACCGTCGTGCGGGCCAGGCCGTCGCCGAGGGCGGCGCGGACGTCCCGCGCGGTCAGCGGCCGCTCGGCGGCCCAGATCGTCTCGAGCACCGCCGATTCCAGCTCGCCCGAGGGGCGGCGCGCCGCAGAGGTCACGGGCCCGAGTGTGCCACACGGCCGGCGGCGAACCCATGGACGGCAGGTGGACGACACGCGTCGGCGCGGGTCAGCGGGGTGCGAGCAGGTCGCCGACGGCGGCGATGCCCGCCCGCACGGCCCGCTCTCCGGTGTTGCCGAACCCGAGCACGAGCTGCACCGGCGTGTCCCCGCCGTCCGCGCGGCACATGCTCATCCCGTGCAGGCCGACCCCGCGGGCGCGGGCCGCCGCCACCAGCGCCGCCTCGCCGCCGGGGAGGCCGAGGTGCGCGACGGCGTGGAATCCGGCGTCCAGGCCCGTCAGCCGGACGCCGGGCGCGTGCTCGGCGAGCGCCGCGAGCAGCGCGGCCCGGCGCGCGGCGTACACCGGCCGCATCCGCCGCAGGTGCCGGTCGTAGCGGCCCGACTCGATGAGCCGGGCGAGCGCGAGCTGGTCGAGCGCCGGGGAGCCGCGGTCGCTGAGCAGCTTGTGCTCCAGGATCGCCGCCGCGAGCGAGGGCGGGGCGAGCAGCCAGCCGAGGCGCAGCGCGGGCGCCAGCGACTTGCTCACCGTGCCGATCGAGACGACCCGGTCGGCGGCCAGGCCCTGCAGCGCGCCGACCGGCTCGCGGTCGTAGCGGAACTCGGCGTCGTAGTCGTCCTCGATGATCACGGCGTCCCGGTCGGCCGCCCACGCGATCAGTTCCAGGCGCCGGCGCGGGGCCATGACCACGCCGGTCGGCCACTGGTGCGCCGGGGTGACGACCACCGCGCGGGCGCCGGTGGCGGCGAGCGCACGCACGTCGACGCCGTCCTCGTCGACCGGCACCGGCACCGCGTCCAGCCCCGCCCACGCCGCGGCGGCCTCGGTGGAGCGGGGACCGCCGGGGTCCTCGTAGGCGACCGTCCGCACCCCCGCCCGGGCCAGCGCGCCGAACGCCAGCACCAGCCCCTGGGCGTGGCCGGAGCAGACGACGATCCGGTCCGGCTCCGCGGCGGCCGCCCGGACGCGCCGCAGGTACCCGGCCAGGACCTCGCGCAGGGGCGTCGCGCCCGCCGGGTCGCCGTAGTCGAGCGCGGCGGTCGGGATCGCCCGGCCCGCCTCGCGGACCGCCCACAGCCAGTCGGCCATCGGGAAGGAGCCGAGGTCGGGCACCCCGGGACGGAAGTCGGCGATCAGCCGGGCGGGCTCGGGGGCGGGCGGCGCGGGCGCCGCCGGGGCCGGGGGCGCCGCCCCGGCCGCGACGCGGGTGGCCGAGCCGGTCCGCGTGGCGAGATACCCCTCCGCCTGCAGCTGGGCGTAGCACTCCTGGATCAGCCCGCGGGAGATCCCCAGCGTCCGGGCCAGCTCCCGGGAGGACGGCAGCCGCTCGCCCACGCGCAGCCTGCCGCACCGGATCGCGTCCCTGACCTGGCGTTCCAGCTGGCAGCGCAGCGGTTCGGCGGACGCCCTGTCCAGCGCCAGCAACAGTTCGGGGGACGAACCGGACCACTCCAGCGGCATGGAAGTGGAGCTTATCGGCGGTCCGCCCGGTCCGTACCGTGATCGGCATGACGACGACGCACTGCCCCGAAGCCCCCGCCCTCGCCGCGAGACCGGCCCTCGTGACCCGCCCGCTGATGCTGCGGTTCGTGTCCATGCTCGGCGCGGCGATCAGCTTCTACCTGCTGCTGTCGGTGGTGCCTCTCTACGCCCAGGGGTCGGGCGGGGGCGGCGGCGCGGCGGGCCTGGCGACCGGCGCGCTGATGTTCGCCACCGTGTGCGGCGAGTTCGGCACCCCGTGGCTGGTGAACCGCTACGGGTACCGGGCCGCGCTGGGCGCCGGGCTCGTGCTGCTCGGCGCGCCCGCCCTCGTGCTGACGGTGTCGTCGAGCATGGCGTGGATCGTCGTGGTCTGCCTGCTGCGCGGTCTCGGGTTCGCGGTGACGGTGGTGGCCGGCGGCGCGCTGACCGCCTCCCTGATCCCGGACGAGCGGCGCGGCGAGGGGCTGGCGCTCGTCGGCATCGTCGCGGGCGCCCCGGCGCTCGGCGCGCTGCCGCTCGGCGTGTGGTCGGCGCGGCACTTCGGGTTCACGCCCGTCGCCGTCGTCGCGGGCCTCGCCGCGTTCGCCGCGGTCGCCTCCGTGCCCGGGCTGCCGGACGGCGAGCGCGGCGGCGGGCGGGCCACCGGGGTGCTCGCCGGGCTGCGCTCGCCGGCGCTGTCGCGTCCCGCGCTCGTCTTCGGCGCGTCCGCGCTGGTCGCCGGCATCATCGTCACGTTCCTGCCGCTCGCCGTCGCGTCCGCGTCCGCCGGGGTCGTCGCGGCGGCGCTGTTCCTGCAGCCGCTCGCCTCGACCGTCGCCCGCGTCGCGGCGGGCCGGATCGGCGACCGGCGCGGGTCGGCCGGGCTGGTGCCGCCCGGCGTGCTCCTGTCGGCGGCCGGCGTCCTGCTCACCGCGCTCACCCGGCACGATCTCGCCGTGATCGCCGGGGTGACGGTGTTCGGCGTCGGGTTCGGGCTGCTGCAGAACGCCACGCTCGCCCTGATGTACGCGCGGGTGCCGCGGTCCGGGTACGGGACGGTCACCGCGCTGTGGAACGTCGCCTACGACGCCGGGATGGGCGCGGGCGCGCTCGGCTTCGGGCTCGTCGCCGGGTGGACCGGCTACCCGTGGGCGTTCGTCCTCACCGCGGCGCTGCTGGCGGCGGCGCTGCCCGTCGCGCTGCGCGACGTGCGCGCCGCCCGCGAGGAGTGACCGCCGCGACCGGTGGGCGGGCGTCCCGCTCACCGGGCCCGATGCCCGCCCCAGAGCGGCAAATATTGTATCAAGTATCTCCAGGCAGGGATCTTGAGGAGGAGCGGGCGATGACGGAGACGCTGCGGATCGAGGACGACGGCGCGGTGCGGACGCTGGTCTTCGCCCGCCCCGAGGCGGCCAACGCCTTCAACGAGGAGCTGTACCACGCCGCCGCGCGGGCGCTGCGGGACGCCGCGTCGGACGACGCCGTCTCGGTCGTGCTGCTCACGGGGGAGGGCCGCGCCTTCACCGCCGGGACCGACATCAAGGAGATGGCCGAGATCGCCCGCGACCACGCCGCCGGGCGCTCGGACCAGGAGATGGGCGGCGGGTTCATCGCGCTCGTGGACGCGCTCGCCGAGTTCCCCAAGCCGCTGATGGCGGCGGTGAACGGCTCCGGCGTCGGCCTCGGGATCACCATGCTGGGCCACTGCGACGTGGTGCTCATCGCCGAGCACGCGCGGCTGATGGCGCCGTTCGCCTCGATGGGCGTCGTCCCCGAGGCGGCGGGCAGCTACCTGCTGCCCGCCCGCATGGGCCACCAGCACGCCGCGCTCGCGCTGTTCACCGGGAACTGGATCACCGCGGAGGAGGCCGTGCGCTGCGGCCTGGCGCTGCGCGCGTGCCCGGCGGAGACGCTGCTGGAGACCGCGCGCGGCATCGCCCGCGAGATCGCGGCCAAGCCGCTGGCGTCGCTGGTGGCCACCAAGGAGCTGATCCTCGCGCCGCGGCGCGAGGAGGTGCGGCGCGCCCGCGAGCGCGAGGACGCCGCGTTCGCCCGCCTGCTCGGGGAGGCGGGCGCCGACGGCCGCATCGCCGCGCGGCTCGGCTGACCCGCCGGACGCGCCGGGCTCACTCCTCCGCGGGCAGGCCGCGCAGCGCCGCCTCGCCGAACAGCGGCTCGAAGACCGAGGAGTAGTCGGGGCCCCGGCGCAGGTGGTGGCCGCCGTCCACGTTGAGGATCTGCCCGGTGATCCACGACGCGTCCGGGCCCGCCAGGAACCCGACGGCCGCGGCGATGTCCTCCGGCTCCCCGACCCGGGCGAGCGGCATGCAGGCCAGGTAGTCCTCCAGCACGGGACCGGTGTCGGCGATGCCCGCCACCAGCTCGGTGCGGGTCAGACCGGGGCGGATCCCGTTCACCCGGATCCCCACGCCGCCGAGCTCGTCGGCCGCCAGCCGGACGAGGTGGTCCACGGCCGCCTTCGACACCCCGTACGCGCCGAACCAGCGGTGGGTGTTCGACGAGGCGATGGACGAGATCGCGATGATCGAGCCGCCGCCCGCGCCCGCCATCGCCCGGGAGGCGTGCCGGATCGTCAGCATGGTGCCGGTGGCGTTCAGCTCCATCGTCGCGCGCCAGGCGTCGAGGTCGAGGTTCCCGATCGGCCCGATCGAGCTGGACCCGCCCGCGCACGCCACGGCCGTCCGCAGCGGCCCGCGCCCGGCCGCCGTCCGGACGGCGTTCGCGACCTGCGCGTCGTCGGTGACGTCCGCGACGACGTACCCGATGCCCTTGCCCGCCTTCGCGGCGGCCTCCCGCAGCCGGTCCTCGGTGCGCCCGCAGATGGTGACGGCGGCGCCCTGCTCGGCGAGCCGGACGGCGCACCCGAGCCCGATGCCGCTGCCGCCGCCCGTGACCAGCGCCGCCGTCCCGTCCAGGTTTCCCATGTCGTCTCCTCTTCAGCGGTCGACGGCGGTGGTGCCGCCGTCGACCGTCAGGTGCGTGCCGGTGATGAAGGACGCCTCGTCGCTCATGAGGAACCGGACCGCCGCGGCGACCTCCTCGGGGCGGCCGAGCCGGCCGACCGGGGCCTTGGCCTCGAACAGGGGGCGCATCTCGGCCGGCACGTCCGTGCTGAGCATCGGGGTGTCGATGTAGCCGGGGCAGACGGCGTTGACGCGGACGCCGTCGCCGGCGAGCAGGTGCGCCATCGAGCGGGTGAGGCCGAGCATCCCCGCCTTGGACGCGCAGTACGAGGGGATGAACAGGCTCCCGACGAACGCCTCGATCGAGGCGATCCCGACGATCGCCGAGCCCTCCTGCGCGCGCAGGTCGTCCAGCAGCGCCTGCGACAGCAGCGCGTGCGCCCGCAGGTTGACGTGCTGGACCGCGTCCCAGCGGGCCTCGTCGAGGTCGCCGACCGCGGCCGGTCCGGAGATCCCGGCGGCGTGCACGAGGCCGCCGATCGGGCCGAGCGCGGCCCGGCTGCGCCCGATCGCGTCCGGGAACGCGGCGGCGTCGGTCACGTCGACGGCGACGGCGAGGGTCGCCGTCCCGGTGTCGGCGGTGACGGCGGCGGCGACCCCTGCGGCGTCGGAGCGGTCCCACAGGGCGACCGGGCGGCCGGCCTCGGCGAGGGCGCGGGCGCAGGCGGCCCCGATGCCCGAGGCGGCGCCGGTGACGACGACCGCGGTGCCGGGGGACGCGCTGCGGATCGCCATGGCGACTCCTTGATACTTGATACTTGATGCAAGTTCGGATCGAGATTAGCGTGCTCGCGACCCCGCCGACAGGGGCGGGACGGCCGGCGCTGGAGGGTGCGGTGCGGGAACTGCGCGGGAGGGCGGCGGCCGTGACCGGCGCCGGAAGCGGCATCGGACGCGCGCTCGCGGTCCGGCTGGCGAGCGAGGGGGTGCGCCTGGCCCTCGCCGACATCGACGAAGAGGCCCTCGCGGAGACCGAGCGCGCCCTGAGCCCCGGCACCACGGTCGTCACGCAGGTCACCGACGTCGGCGACGAGGAGTCCGTGCGGGCGTTCGCCGACCGCGCGTTCGCCGCGCTCGGCGAGGTGCGCCTGCTGTTCAACAACGCGGGCGTCTACATGGGCGGGCGCACGTGGACGCGTCCTGCCGCCGACTTCGAATGGACGTTGCGGGTCAACCTCTGGGGCGTCCTGCACGGCGTCCGCGCCTTCGTGCCCCGGATGATCGAGCAGGGCGGCGAGGGGCACATCGTCAACACCTGCTCGGTCGCCGGGCTGTTCGCCGGGCCCGGCGCGGCGCCCTACACCGTCTCCAAGTGGGCGGCGTTCGCGGCGACGCTCAGCCTGGCGCAGGAGCTGGCGCTGGAGAACTCGCCGCTGGGGGTCTCGGCGCTGTGCCCGGGCGGCGTGCGGACGCGCATCCACGAGTCGGAGCGGGGCCGTCCCGCCGGGCTGGCGACCGAGCCGGGCGAGGACTCCGCGTTCATGGAGGAGGTGATCGCCGCCACCGTGGCCGGCGGCATCCCCGTGGAGGACGCGGTGGAGGCGACGCTGAGCGCCGTCCGCGAGGGCCGCTTCCTCGTCCTCACCCACCCCGAGTACGAACCGGGACTCGCCGAGCAGGCCGAGGCGCTCGCCGCCGGGCGGCTGCCGCGCCTGCCCGACTTCGAAGGAAAGGGATGACGATGCCACCGCAGGGGACCGCCGCGCCCAAGGGCCTGGACTCGCCGATCGTGCCGAAGATCCTCAAGGTCATGTCGCGGCTCAACATCGCGGCCTACCGGGCGACCGGCGGCCGGGTGGGCGGGACGTGGCGGGTCGGCAGCGCCTTCCGCAAGGGCGTCCCGATCTGCCTGCTCACCACCAAGGGGCGCAAGACCGGCCGCCCGCGCACGCAGCCGCTGCTCTACATGCCGGACGGCGACCGCGTCGTCATCGTGGCGTCCCAGGGCGGCCTGCCCAAGGATCCCCTCTGGTACCTCAACCTGTGCGCCGACCCGCACGTGACCGTCCAGGTGCGGCGCGACGTCCGCCGCATGCGCGCCCGCACCGCCTCGCAGGACGAACGCGCGGCGCTGTGGCCCCGCCTGGTCGCCGTCTACGCCGACTTCGACAAGTACCAGTCCTGGACGGACCGCGAGATCCCCGTCGTCATCTGCGAACCCGCCTGACACCGACCCCGTGCCGCGGTGGGGCGGGCGGGTTCCGGTTGACGCCTCTATTGGCTAACCGCTATTCATTAGCTAGCCGTTAGGGGTGGTGCATGCAGGACGCGGTGCTGGCGATGCTCGCGAAGGAACCGTCGCACGGTTACCTCCTCCGCGAGCGGCTCCGGCGCGCCCTCGGGCCGCTCGGGGAGTCGATGAACGCGGGCCAGGTCTACGTGACCCTCACCCGGCTGGAGAAGCAGGGGCTGGTCGCGTCCGAACGCGCCGACGGGCTGCCCGACCGGCCGGACCGCAAGGTGTACGCGCTGACGCCGGCCGGGCAGCAGCGGGTGGCCGCGTGGCTGGGCGAGGTGAACTGGCCGAAGCCGAACCTGGCGGAGTTCCACCTGAAGCTCGCCGCCGCGGCCGCGGGCCGGCTCGCCGATCCGGTGGAACTGGTGGACGCGCAGCGCCGCGAGCTGCTGCGCCGCCTGAGCGACGTGCAGCGCGCCGTCCTGGCCGAGCCGGACGGGTCGACCGCCGGCCTGCTGCTGGAGGGCGTCGCGCTGCGGCTGCAAGCGGACCTGCGCTGGCTGGAATCCTGCGAGCGCGTCTGGTCGAGGCTTCGAGACGAATCCGGGGACGCATGAACGAGGCGGGCGCCGTGCTGCAGAGCCGCGGCCTGTGCAAGGAGCACGGCCAGGGGCAGGGGCTGGTCCGGGCTGTCGACGAGGTCGACCTGGACGTCCCGGCGGGCGAGATGCTGGCGGTGACCGGCCCCAGCGGTTGCGGGAAGTCCACGCTGCTGCACCTGCTGGGCGGCCTGGAGAGGCCCAGCCACGGGGAGGTGTGGCTGGCCGGCCGGCGCATCGACGCCCTGAGCGAGCGGGCCCTGGCCCGGCTGCGGCGCCGGTCGGTCGGGTTCGTCTTCCAGGCGTTCCACCTCGTGGAGGAGCTGTCGGCGAGGGAGAACGTGGAGCTGCCCGTGCTGCTGGCCGGCCGTTCGCCGCGCGCGGCCAGGCGCCGGGCGGCCCTGCTGCTGGAGCAGGTCGGGCTCGCCGACCGTGCCCGGCACCTGCCGTGGGAGCTGTCGGGAGGGCAGCGGCAGCGGGTCGCCATCGCCCGTGCCATGGCCAACGAGCCGCTGGTGCTGCTGGCGGACGAGCCGACCGGGAACCTCGACACCGCGGCGACGCTCGACGTCCTGCGGCTCTTCGAGGGGCTGCGCGCCGCCGGGCAGACCCTCGTCATCGTCACGCACGACGAGCGGGTCGCGGCGACCGCGGACCGGGTGGTCTCGATGCGCGACGGGACGTTCGTCGACGACACCCGGCTGGCGGGCCGGGCCACCGGAGGGCTCGGGGACATGCTCGGGCTGGGAGAGTGAGCCGCATGGGCCGCGTCCTGGTGGTGCTCCGGCTCGTCGTGGCGGACGTGCGCCGCCATCCCGCCCAGGCCGCGATGATGCTGCTGGCGATCACCGCGGCCACTGCCACCCTGTCCCTGGGCATGTCGCTGCGCGGTGCGACCGACGCGCTCTACCTGCACACCCGCGCCGCCACGGCCGGGCCGGACGTGGTCGCGCTCGCCCCCGGGGGCGACCGGGCCACGTCCTCGGCCCTGGCGGCGCTGGCACGGCAGTCCGGGGTCGTCGCCCATGGCGGACCGTACCGCCAGTACTACACGACCGCGACGGCGCACGGCGTGACCTCGGCCGCGGTGGTGCAGGGCGCCGGCGGGGCTCCGGGCCCGGTCGATCGGCCGCTGGTCACCTCGGGCACCTGGGTGCGTCCCGGCGGTGCGGTGGTCGAGCGCGGCTTCGCGTCCGCCCTGGGAGTCAAGGTCGGCGACCGCGTGACCGTCGCCGGCCGATCGCTTCCCATTGCCGGGATCGCCGTGACGACGGCGCACCCCATCTATCCCGGGGCGCAGATGATGGGCCCCGGCGGCGGTCCGAGCGACTACAGCGGCCTGGTCTGGATGACCGTGGCGGACACCCGGGCGCTCGCGGCCGCCGACCTCCCGGTGACCTCCCTGCTCTACCTGAGACTGCGGGACCCCGCCGCCGCCCGGGACTTCGTCGCCGCTCGCCGCCACGTCAGCGAAGAGCACCCGACGAACTTCTTCACCTGGCAGTTCATGGCCGAGCAGGACGCGGACATGCTCCGCCAGAGCCGGTCGGTGCTGGTCATCGGAAGCTGGCTGCTCGCCCTCCTGGCCGTCGGCGGCGTGGCGACGCTGGCGGCGGGACGCGCCACCGGGCAGACCCGGCGGGTCGGGCTGCTCAAGGCCGTCGGCGCCGCCCCCGGGTTCATCGCCGCCGTCCTGCTCGCCGAGTACCTGGCGCTGGCGCTGATCGCCGACGTGCTGGGGCTGGTGATCGCCCGGCTGGCCGCGCCCGGCCTCGCCAACCCCACCGCGAGCCTGCTGTCCGCCGCCGCGGGCCCGACCGGTGACACCATCGCCGCCACGACCGTCCTCGCCCTGGCCGCGGCGGTCCTCACCACCCTCGGCCCGGCGCGGCGCGCCCTGCGCACCGAGACCGTCACCGCGCTGGCCGACGCCGCCCGCCGGCCCGCCCACCGGGCCCGGCTGAACAGGCTGTCGGCGCTCCTGCCGACCCCGCTGCTGCTCGGGCTCCGCCTGATCGCCCGCCGGCCCGGCCGCGCCGTCCTGCACGCGTGGAGCATCGCGGTCATGATGATCGGCGCCACGGCCCTGCTGATGGCCCGCGTCCAGCCCGACTACGACTACGGCCTGGGCTCCTCCGCCCTGGGCAACGTGCAGAGAGAGCAGGGCCACCGGGTGATGCTGGCCGTCACCGTCGCCCTGGCCGTGCTCGCCGCGGTGAACATCGTCACGATCACCTGGACGACCGCGCTGGAGGCCCGGCCGGTCATGGCCATCGCGCGCACGATCGGCGCGACCCCCGGGCAGATCACGGCCGGGCTGTCCGCCGCGCAGCTCCTCCCGACCCTGCCCGGCGCCCTCGCCGGCGTCCCCCTGGGGATGTTCCTGGTGCTGTTCTTCTCTCCTCCGAACGTCGCCGTTCCTCCCGTGTGGTCGCTGTTCCTCCCGGCACTCGCCGCCCCTCTGGCGACGGCGGCGCTGACCGCCCTGCCCGCGCGCCTCGCGGCCCGCCGGTCCGTCGCGCGGACCCTCAGCGCCGAAGGGGCCTGAGCTCCGGCGGTCAGATCAGGCCGAGTGAGCCCAGGTCGCGGATCGCGGCGCAGGACCGGGTCGCCATGGCAAGGAACATCCGGTCGCCGCGCTCGGTCCGCGTCCCGTACGCGCAGCCGAGGACGGTGATCAGCGGGCCCTGGAGGGCGGCGAACCGGTAGTCGTCGAAGCACTCCTCCAGGCCGTAGCCCTCCACCCCGTACCCGGTCAGCGCCGCGTGGTAGGCCGCGACCAGCGACCGCTCGTGCTCCGCGCGGTCGCCGGGGTCGAGGCTCGTGCCCAGGAAGAAGGCGAGGTCGCGCAGCGGGTGCCCGAGGCTGAGCGTCTGCCAGTCCACCGCCGTCGCGCCGCGTTCCGGCGCGGGCGGGAACAGCAGGTTGTCGAGCCGGTAGTCGCCGTGGACGAGGCCGAAGCGCTCGGGACGCGCCGTCACCCACGCGGCGATCGCGCCGGCGGTGTCGCGGAGCGTGCGGACGTCCCGGTCGCCGAGGTCGGCGGCGAACCGGTCCGCGAAGGTCTCGACGGCGGGCGCGAACACCTCGGCCAGCGTCGCCGCGTCGTCCGCGCCGACCGCGCTCAGCCACGGCAGGTCGGCGAGCGTCGGGTCGCACCAGCGGGGGCCGTGCAGGCCCGCCAGGTTCGTGACGGCGTCGGCGGCCTGCTCCGGCGTGCAACCCGCGATCTGGTCGCCCTGCGTCGCCGGATGCAGGTCGTCGAGCAGCAGGACGAAGGCGGTCCCGTCGTCGGACTGGGCGCTGTAGTGGCAGCGGGGCGTCCGCACCGCGACGGTCGGTGCGATGTCCCGGTAGAAGGACACCTCGGCGCGGTAGGCGGGGCCGAGGAACGCGCGGGACGCCTCGTCCTCGGCCGCCATCTTCGCGACCAGGCGGCGCGGCACGCCTTCGGCGCCCTCCAGCCGGACGCGGTAGCACGCGCCGATCTGCCCGGAGCCGACCCTCTCCCAGGCGACGGAGGTCACCGGGGCCTCGAAGATCTCGCTGAGCGCGGCGGGCGTCAGCCCGGACGGGCCGTCGATGACGGGCACGGGTCAGCTCCGTCCGGGGTTGTGCCGGGCGGCGCGCGCGAGGCCCTCCGGCCTGACGTCCCGGTAGGCGGCCACGACCGGTTCGACCTCCGACGGCGTCACCCCGTGCAGGATCACGCCGTCGGCCCCGGCGGCGAACTGGTCGAGGACGCGCCGCGCGCACGCCTCGGCGGTGCCGGTCGCGGAGGCGGCGAGCCACTCGTCCGGGACGAGCGTCGCGACGTGCTCCAGCTGCTCCGCCGTGCCGATCGCGTCGAACGCACCGGGGAAGCCGCTGACGAGGCCGTCCGCGCGGAACCGGGCGAGCGGCGCCGGGTCCCAGCCGTTCACGCGGACGAGCAGGTCGCCGTACCCCTGCAGGTAGGTCGCGAACCGGCCGACGAGCTTGCGCAGCCGCTGCTCCTCGTCCAGGTGGTCGCCGACGGTCGCGAGGACCGACCAGACGCGGACGCCCGCGGGGTCGCGCCCGGCGCGCTCGGCGCCCCGCCGCACGGCCCGCACCGAGCGCTCCAGGGTCTCGTCGGTGAAGAAGGTGTGCAGGACGACGCCGTCCGCGACGCGGCCGGCGAACTCGAGGGTCTTCTCGCCCATCGCGGTGAGCAGGATCGGGATGTCCTCGTCGAAGGCCGCGTCCTGGTTCAGGTACGGGAAGTCGCCGGCGGGCCCGTGGTGGTCGACGACCGCCTCGCCGCGCCACAGCCGCCGCATGATCCCGATGAAGTCCTCGAGCTGCGCGGACGTGACCCGCGGCAGGCCCATCACGTCGAACAGCAGGTCGAAGCCGCGGCCGAGGCCGAGCGCGAAGCGCCCGCCGGTGAGCCGGTGCATCGTCGCCGCGAACGTCGCGGTGACGAGCGGGTGCCGGGTGTTGTGGTTCGTGGCTGCGGTGGCGATGCCGAGCCGCTCGCTCACCGCGCCCGCCGCGCCCGACAGGGTCGCGGCGTCCTTGGTGGCGAAGCGCTCGGACAGGAACACCGAGCCGAGGCCGAGCCGCTCGCCGTCGCGCACCTGGCCGAGCAGGTCCCGGGGCGAGGACGAGTGCCCGGCCAGCCCGTAGAAGCCGAGTTCCGGCAGGTCGTCCACCGTCAGGCCCCCAGCGGCGCGGACGGGGTGAACCGCACCTTGAACGACTCGTAGCCGGAGACGAAGTTCGCGGCCCGGTGGGCGGGCTCGCCGTCCTCGATCGGCTCGATGTCGGGCAGCCGGGCCATCAGCCGCTCGAACATCACCTTCAGCTCCAGCCGGGCGAGGCTGTTGCCGAGGCAGAAGTGCGGGCCGTTGCCGAACGCGATGTGGTCGTTGGGGGTGCGCTCCACGTCGAAGCGGAACGGGTCGTCGAACACGTCCTCGTCCCGGTTGGCCGACGGGTACAGCAGCAGCACCTTGTCGCCCTCGCGGATCGTCCGCCCGCCCAGCTCGACGTCGCGGGTCGCGGTCCGGTTCATGTTCTTGATGGGGGAGACCCAGCGCAGCATCTCCTCGACCGCCGTCGGGATCTTCCCGGGGTCGTCGATGAGCGCGCGGCGCTGGCCGGGGTGGAGGCACAGCTGGTACATGCCGCCGGAGATGACGTGCCGGGTGGTCTCGTCGCCGCCGATGAGGATCAGCAGCGACTCCTGGAGCAGCGAGTCGTGGTCGAGGTGGTCGCCGTCGATCTCGGCGTGCACCAGGATGCTGAGCAGGTCGTCGCGCGGTTCGGCGCGGCGCAGCTCGACGGCCCGGGCGGCGTACTCGTTGAAGCCGCTGAAGGCCTCGCCGGCCTTGACCATCAGCTCCAGGTCGTCGCCGCCGGTCAGGGCGCGGAGCATGTCGTCCGACCAGGCCAGCAGCTTCTGCCGGTCCTCCGGGGCGAAGCCGAGCGCGTCGCCGATCACGATCAGCGGGAGCTGGGCGGCGATGTCGTGGACGAAGTCGCACTCGCCCTTCTCGCAGACGCCGTCGAGGATCTCGTCGCAGATCCGGCGCAGGTAGTCCTCCTGCGCGGCGACCCGGCGCGGGGTGAAGCCGGCGCTGACGAGCTTGCGGCGCAGCTTGTGCTCCGGGTCGTCCATGTCGATCATCATCGGCATCGCGGCGTTGTCGGGCCGGATGCCGTGCGCGCTGGAGAACGCCTCCGGGTTCCGGGACACCGCCTTGACGTCGGCGTGCTTGGAGATCCCCCAGACGCCGCCGTTCTCGTCCCGGTACACCGGCTCGTTCTCGCGGATCCAGCGCAGTTCCTCGTGCGGGTCGCGGCCCCAGAACTCGCCGCTGACCAGGTTGATCGACTCGTGCATCGTGCCATCTCCACCAGTAGCGGGGGCCGGACGGCCCGGCCCGGCGTGTGCGGTTCGCGCCCGACGGATCGAAATGAGACTGCCGTCTCATCCTTTCGTAGACTTGATGTTATATACAAGGGGTGACTCGACCCGGCGGCCCGACGGGAAGTGATCGATGCCCGCTCCCTCGACCCTGGCGTGGCACGGCGACGAGCTGCTCGACGACGGTGTGCGCGAGCTGCTCTGCGGGCCCGGCGCGATGTTCGAGCGCCGCGTCGAGGACGTGCTCGGCGTGCCGACCGAGGTGTTCGCGCAGCGGGCGCCGCACGTCCCCGCCATGCTCGCCGGCGCCGCGTCCGGCACCCCCGGCCTGACCTACCTGGCCTTCGCCGGCGCGCCGGACCGCGCCGTGACGTTCGCCGAGGCGCACCGGCTGGCCGCCGCGTACGCCCGTGTGCTGTCGGCCCGGTACGGGATCGGCAAGGGCGACCGGGTGGCGGTCGCGGCGCCGAACGGGCTGGAGCACATCCTGCTGTGGTGGGGGACGCTCTCCCTCGGCGCGATCATGGTCGGGCTGAACGGCTGGTGGACGCCGCGCGAGCTCGACCACGGCATCGGCCTGGCCGGGCCGGCCGTGCTGTTCGGCTCGGGGAAGCCGCTGGTGCGCCTGGCCGGGACCCGCGCCGCCGCCGACGGCGTCCCGGTCGTGTCCCTGGACGAGCTGCACGCCGCCGCCGTCGCGCTGGAGGACCCGCCGGCCGCGCCGCCCGGCGCCGGGATCCACGAGGACGATCCCGCGGCGATCATGTTCACCAGCGGGACGACCGGACGCCCGAAGGGCGCCACCCTGTCGCACCGCAACCTCGTGCACTTCGGGCTGTTCGGCGGGCTCGGCGGCGCCGTCGCCGCCCTCACCGGCCCGCCCGGCCGGAGGCAGGTGCCGGACGGCGTGCAGCGCGCCTCGGTGTTCGCCAACCCGCTGTTCCACGTGTCCGGCGCCTGCCTCGCGCTCGCGAACGCGCCGCTGTTCGGGCTCAAGCTCGTCCTGCCGCCGCCCGGACGCTGGGACGCGGAGGCCGCGCTGAAGCTCACCCACGACCACGGGCTGACGCAGTGGACCGGCGTCCCGACCCACTTCTGGCAGATGCTGGCCCACCCGCGGTTCGCCGAGTACGACACCTCCCGGGTCGCGACGGTCGGCAGCGGCGGCGCCGCGTTCGCGCCCGAGCTGGTGCGGCTGTTCGAGGAGAAGCTGCCCGGCGTCGGCATCACCAACGGCTACGGGATGACCGAGACGACCGGGACCGGCACCTTCCTCAACGGCAGGGAGATGGACGGGCATCCCGCCTCGGTCGGCGCCGCCGCCCCCACCGTCCGCGTGCAGGTCCGCGACGAGGACGGGAACCCGCTGCCCGAGGGCGAGGTCGGGCGCGTCCACATCGCCGGCGCGGGGGTGTTCCTCGGCTACTGGGGCGACGAGGAGGCGACGGCGGAGGCGCTCACCCCGGACCGCTGGTACCGGTCGAGCGACTTCGGCCGGATCGTGGACGGCGTGCTGTACCTGGAGAGCCGGATGCGCGACCTCGTCATCCGGGGCGGCGAGAACGTCTACCCGATCGAGATCGAGTACCGGCTCGTCGAGCATCCCGGCATCGCCGACGCCTGCGTCGTCGGCGTCCCGCACACCGTCCTCGGCCAGGAGGTCAAGGCCGTCGTCGTGCCCCGCGAGGGAGCCCGCCTCACCGAGCGGGAGGTGCGGGACTGGGTGGCCGCGGCGCTCGCGCCCTTCAAGGTGCCGGCCCACGTGGAGTTCCGCGAGGCGCTGCCCTACAACGAGGCCGGGAAGGTCATGAAGCGCCTCCTGGAAGAGGCGCCGCCGCCCGGGCGCGACCATGCGGTCTGACAACGGCTACAATATATTCTTTGCGCGCCGGCCGCGGAGGTGCGCCGCCACGGCGGGCGCGCCGGCCCCGCGGGCCGCCGGACGCGGAGAATGCGCGCTGCGAGCCTTGCGTTGCGTGCCGGGCGGTGTCGGACCGCCCACCGGACCTAGGGGTGAGGACGATCCCGCGGAGCCAGGAACCCGAGCTGCGGGGCGCCGCCATGACGGACGGGGCCGACGTGCTGCCGGGCCAGAACCTGTCCCGGCTGACCAGCGGCGAGCAGGTCCGGCTCTACCTGCGCCGGCTGATCTTCGACGGCGTGCTGCGGCAGGGCCAGCGGGTCCCGCAGGACGCGGTGGCCCGCGCGCTCGGGGTGTCGCGGATCCCCGTCCGCGAGGCGCTGATCGCGCTGGAGCGGGAGGGCTGGATCACGATCATCGCCCACCGCGGGGCGTTCGTGAACGCGCTCGACGAGCCGTCGGTCCGCGACCACTACGAGCTGTACGGGCTGTTCTACGGCTTCGGGGCGCGGCGCGCGGTGGAGCGGCAGGGCGCCGAGCTGGGCGAGCGGCTCGCGCCGCTGCAGAAGGAGATCGCCTCGGCCGGCGACGCGGAGGCGCTGCGCGAGCTGACGGCGCGCTTCCACGGCCTCGTCGTGGAGGCCGCGCAGTCGCCCCGGCTGCGCAACATGCTGAAGCAGATGACCGGCATCGTCCCCGGCAACGTCTTCGAGCTGGTGCCCGGCGTGCCGGCCGCGGAGAAGCGCGGCACCGGCGCGATCGTCCGCGCGATGAAGAAGGCCGACGCGCGGGCCGCGGAGCGGGAGTACGGCGAGATGCTGCGCGCCGAGGGCGACCTGGTCGTCCGGCTGTTCCGCGGCCGGGGCATGTTCGACCGGCCGGACGCGGAGGCGGCGCCCGCCTCGCCCTGAGAACGTCCCGGCGCCTTCCGCCGGGAGGGCCGGCCCGTGGCGGGCGCGGCCCGGCCGCCCGCCCGGCGGCCTGAGCGACGATGGTAGAGGTGCCTGTGACGAACACGTCCGAATCCCCGCATCCCGCGCTGGAGGGCCGCGAAGACGAGTCCGCGGCGCTCACGGCCGCCGTCCGGCGCCTCATCGCGGTCGCCACGGCGACGACGGCGCCCGCGGACGCGACGCTGGCGGCGGCGCGCGAGCTGGAGGCCGTCGCGGACGCCCTGGAGCGGCACGTCCCCGACCCGCCGCTGCCGAAGACGCTGCTGCACCTCGCCGACGACGGCCGCGCCGACTTCGCCGGGCGCATGTCCTACGACGCCGTCATCGGCCGGCACAACCCGATGGCGCTCCCGCTGGAGGTGGCGTTCGAGCCGCCGAAGGCGCTGCTGCGCGGCACGTTCACCCGCCCGTACGAGGGGCCGCCCGGCTGCGTGCACGGCGCGGCGATCGCGGGCGCGTTCGACATCCTGTGCGCGGCGGCGAACTTCGTCGCCGGGGCCGCGGGCCCGACGGCCCGGCTGGAGATCGTCTACCGCCGCCCGACCCTGCTCGGCGAGCCGTGCCTGTTCGAGGGCGAGGTCGAGGCGCGCCAGGGCAGGCGGGTGCGGACGGTCGGGCGGCTCCTGCAGCGCGGCCGGGTGACGGTCGAGGCGACGGGGGACTTCGTCCACCTCGACCGCGAGACCATCGCCCGCATGGCCGCCCAGCTGGAGTGACCCGGCGGCGCCCGTGCCGCGGCGCGGCCGGGGTCAGGACGCGGCGGCGACCGCGACGATCTCGTCCAGGTCGGCGGCGAGCAGGAACCCGGCCGCGACGGCCCGCTCCGCCGCCGCCCCGAACGCGGGCAGGTAGCCGGAACCGCTCGCCGTCCGGCTGCCGCGCCCCCGCCGACCGCAGCAGCCCCGCCACGTCCGTCTCGCTCTGCACCGTGATGACCGGGGCGTCGCCGTCGGGGCGGATCCGGACGCGCCCCGCCCGCGGCTCCCGGAGGGCGCCGTCCAGCGGCGCCGGGCCGCCCGGGCGGCATTGAGCCATTCGACGACGACCGTCCCGCCGAACGCCGTGGGATCGGCCGGGCGGTACACCACCAGGCGCGTCGTGAAGGGCGCGCGGCGGCCTCGGCGGGGGGGCCGGCCACGAGCCGGACGTCCATTCCTCGATGTCCTTTTTCGCCCGGGGGAGGGCGCGGGCCGGCGGCCGGAGAGCGTCGGGGAACGTCAGGGGCGCGGCCAGGGACGTCCGCTCAGCCGCTCGATGTCGGTGTTGAACCGCTTGAGGCAGTCGGCGAAGGTCCGCACGTCCTCCGGCGGCCAGTCGGCCATGATCTTGTCCAGGCTCGCGACGATCCGGCCGCGCTCCTCCTCCAGCCGGCGCTCGCCCTCGGCGGTGATGCGGAACTTGCGGGCGATGCCGCCCTCGGGATCGGGGATGCGCTCGGCCAGCCCGGAGCGCACCATGGCGGAGGTCTGCCGGTTCAGCGTGGACTGGTCCAGGCCGAACGCCTCGCTCAGCTGGCGGATGGACATCGGCCCCTCGACCCGGATGCGGCTGAGCAGGATGTAGGCGCTGCGCTCCAGATGCCCGGCCGCGCGGGCGGAGCCGCCCGCGAACTCCAGGCTGTGCCGTCCGAGCAGCATGGTCTCGTACTCGACCCGGTGCGTCGGTTCGTCCATGGTGCCTCCGATCCGTGCCCCCGGGATCGGCCGTCCGGGCGCGTGTCCTGCCTATCACAACGCATATGCGCGTTACACACTTTGTGTATCGACCACATCGTATGTATCGTGCATACGGCTGATCCCGTTCCCTGAAGAGGAGACCCCCGTGGACGACTCCGGTCCCGCCGTCCGCCCGAACGGCATCGTCGCGGTGCTGGCCGTCGCGGGCATCGTCGCCGCGTTCATGCAGACGCTGGTGGTGCCGCTGATCGCCGACCTGCCGAAGCTGCTGCACACGACGGCGTCCAACGCGACCTGGGTGATCACCGGCACGCTGCTGGCCTCCGCGGTCGCCATGCCGATGATCGGCCGACTCGGCGACCTGTACGGCAAGCGCCGGCTGATGCTGGCCTGCATGGGGCCGCTGGTCGCCGGCTCGGTGCTCTGCGCGCTGTCGAGCTCGCTCTGGCCGATGGTCATCGGTCGCGGGATGCAGGGCCTCGGCATGGGCATGATCCCGCTCGGCATCAGCGCGCTGCGGGACCTGCTGCCCCCCGAGCGGCTCGGCTCGTCCATCGCGCTGATGAGCTCCTCGATGGGCATCGGCGGCGCCTTCGGGCTGCCGATCGCCGCGCTGGTCGCCGAGAACACCAGCTGGCGCGCGCTGTTCTGGGGGTCGGCCGCGCTGAGCGTCCTCGTCGCCGTGCTGATCTGGCTGCTGGTGCCCGCCGTGCCCGCGCAGGCGAAGGGCCGCTTCGACGCCCCCGGCGCGGTCGGGCTCGGCGCCGGGCTGGTGTGCCTGCTGCTGGCCGTGTCCAAGGGCGCCGACTGGGGCTGGGCGAGCGGCACCACCATCGGCCTCTTCGCCGCCGCCGTGGTCGTCCTGCTCGCCTGGGGCCGGTGGGAGCTGCGCACCCGCGACCCGCTCGTCGACCTGCGCGTGACCGCGCGGCCGCAGGTGCTGCTCACCAACGCCGCGTCGGTCGTGGTCGGCTTCTCCATGTACGCCCAGTCGCTGATCGCGCCGCAGCTCCTCCAGCTGCCCGAGCAGACCGGGTACGGGCTCGGCCAGTCGATGGTGGCCGCGGGACTGTGGATGGTCCCCTCCGGCCTGGTGATGATGGCGGTGTCCCCGCTCGGCGCGCGGCTGTCGGCCGCCCGCGGCCCCAAGGTCACCCTGATCTGCGGGGCGCTGGTGGTCGCGGCCGGGTACGGCTCGTCGCAGCTCCTGCTGGGGCACGCCTGGGGCCTGATGCTCTTCACGGCGATCTGCGGCGGCGGCGTCGGACTGGCCTACGGCGCGATGCCCGCCCTCATCATGAGCGCGGTGCCGCGGTCGGAGACCGGCTCGGCCAACAGCTTCAACACCCTGATGCGCTCGATCGGCACGTCGGTCTCCGCCGCCGTGGTCGGGGCCGTGCTGTCGCAGATGACGGTCAGCCTCGGCGGGCACGCGCTGCCCTCGGAGAACGGCTTCCGCACCGGCCTCGCGATCGGCTGCGGCGTCGCGGTCCTCGCCGCGCTCATCGCCATGACGATCCCGGGCCGCCGCGCGGCCGCCGCCGTCAGGGACGCCGCGCACGCCGAGCCGTCCACGGAGCCGGTGGCCTGACCGGGCCCACCGGAACGCCTCGGAGCGCCCGCTACGAGCGGCCGGGCGGCGGGGGCGTGGCGATCTCCGCCTCCTCCGGCGGCTCCAGGGGCGGGTAGTGCAGGTCGAACGCCGGGCGCATCGAGCGGATCCGCGGCATCGCGCGGAAGTTGTGGCGGGGCGGCGGGCACGAGGTCGCCCACTCCAGCGAATTGCCGAAGCCCCACGGATCGTCCACGCCGACGGGTTCGCCGCGCCGGTGCGTCCGGTAGACGTTCCACAGGAACGCGAAGGTGGACGCGCCGAGGATGAACGCGCCGATCGACGACGCGAAGTTCAGCGCCGCGAACTGCTTCGGGTAGTCGGCGTAGCGGCGCGGCATGCCCTCGGCGCCGAGCCAGTGCTGGACGAGGAAGGTGGTGTGGAAGCCGACGAACAGCGACCAGAAGTGGATCTTCCCCCAGGTCTCGTCGAGCAACTTGCCCGTCATCTTCGGCCACCAGAAGTAGAACCCGCCGAACATCGCGAACACCACGGTGCCGAACAGCACGTAGTGCATATGGGCGACGACGAAGAACGAGTCGGTGAGGTGGAAGTCCATGGCGGGCGACGCGAGGATCACGCCGGTGAGGCCGCCGAACAGGAACGTCACGAGGAAGCCGATCGCCCACAGCATCGGCGTCTGCAGGCAGATCTCGCCCTTCCACATGGTGCCGACCCAGTTGAAGAACTTGATGCCGGTCGGCACCGCGATCATGAACGAGGTGATGGAGAAGAACGGCAGCAGGACCTGGCCGGTGGCGAACATGTGGTGCGCCCAGACGGTCATCGACAGCCCGGTGATGCTGATGGTGGCGGCGACCATGCCGAGGTAGCCGAAGATGGGCTTGCGGGCGAACACCGGGAGGATCTCGGTGACGATGCCGAAGAACGGCAGCGCCACGATGTACACCTCGGGATGGCCGAAGAACCAGAACAGGTGCTGCCAGAGCAGCGCGCCCCCGTTCGCGCCGTCGTAGATGTGGGCGCCGAGCTTGCGGTCCGCCTCCAGCGCGAACAGCGCGGCGGCGAGCACCGGGAACGCGATGATGACCATCAGGCTGGTGAGCAGCACGTTCCACGTGAAGATCGGCATCCGGAACATCAGCATGCCGGGGGCGCGCATCGTGACGACGGTCGTGATCAGGTTGACCGCCGTCAGCGTCGTCCCGACGCCCGACAGGATCAGCCCCATGACCCACATGTCCTTGCCCAGCCCGGGCGAGAACGTCGGCGAGGTCAGCGGCGAGTAGGCGAACCATCCGTAGTCGGCCGCGCCGTCCGGCATGACGAAGCCGAACAGCACGATGGCCGAGCCGAACAGGAACAGGTAGTAGGTGAGCGCGTTCAGCCGCGGGAACGCCACGTCCGGCGCGCCGATCTGCAGCGGCATGATGACGTTGGCGAACCCGAGGAACAGCGGCGTCGCGAACAGCAGCAGCATGATCGTGCCGTGCATGGTGAAGAGCTCGTTGTACTGCAGCGCGTTCATGACCTGCAGGCCCGGCCGCAGCAGCTCCGCCCGCATCAGCATCGCCATCAGCCCGGCGATCAGGAACATCGCGAACGACGTCGACAGGTAGAGGTAGCCCACCGTCTTGTGGTCGGTCGTCGCCAGGACGTTCCCGATCCTCGTCCCGAGGCTGTGCCGTTCCAGCGCCTCCTCGGCGCTGGTGTCGGCCGCCTCCTCGACCGCCGTCATCCGGGTCCCCCTCCCGCTGGCCTGCCTACACGGGCACTAGCCGGAGAAGGCCCACGTCAAACGCCCCATACGCCCTGATCATCGTCATGCGGCGGCCGCGCGGCGGGGCCCGGTCCCCGGCCGGCGCGCGCCCGATACGCTCTCCTGAGGATCAAGGACGACCGGCCGGACGGCGGGCGGCCCCCGCCCGACCGTGCGGCATGACCGGGAGGGAGGGCGCCGTGGATCTGTCCGGTGCCGGCGTGTGGAGCCAGCAGCTGCGCTACGGGGACGCCGCCGAGGCTGCGGAGGCCGCCGCGGAACTGGAGGAGCTGGGGTACAGCGCGATGTGGGTCCCCGACATCGGGGGACCGGTGTTCGACGCGGTCGGCAACCTCCTCGGGGCGACCCGCCGCGCGGTCGTCGCGACCGGCATCCTGAACCTGTGGATGCACACGCCCGAGGACGCCGCCGCCTCGTTCGCGTCGCTGTCGGCCGAGCACGGCGACCGCTTCCTGATGGGCATCGGGGTGAGCCACGCCCCGCTGGTGGACTCCACGGAGCCCGGCCGGTACCGCCGGCCGCTCGCGGCGATGTCCGCCTTCCTCGACGGCCTCGACGCGGCCGAGCGGCCCGTCCCCCGGGACGGCCGGGTGCTCGCCGCGCTCGGGCCCCGCATGCTGGAGACGGCGGCGAAGCGGGCCCGGGGCGTCCACCCGTACCTCGTCCCGCCCGAGCACACCCGGATCGCCCGCGAGGCCGTCGGCGACGGCCCGCTCGTGCTCCCCGAGCAGACGGTGATCCTCTGCTCGACGCGGGACGAGGCGCGCGAGATCGGGACGGACTGGCTGCGCTCCTACCTCGGCCTGCCGAACTACGCGGGCAACCTGCTGCGGCTCGGGTTCACGCAGGAGGACGTCGACACGGTGAGCGACCGGCTGTTCGACGCCCTGATCGCCTGGGGCGACGAGGAGGCGGTCCGGCGCCGGGTCGACGAGCACCGCGCCGCCGGCGCCGACCACGTCTGCGTGCAGGTGCTCACGGCGGACGGCAACGCGTTCCCGCGCGAGGAGTGGCGGCGCCTGGCCCCGGCGCTGCGCTAGCGCGGTCCGGTCCGTCCTTGGCGCCCGGCGGGCGGGCTGTCAGGCTGGGGCGATGCGGATACTCGTGATCGGCGCGGGGATCGTCGGGGCCGCGCTGGCCGACCGGCTCGCCCGCCCGGCGGACGGCGGGCGGGCCGCGGGCGCGGGCGACGCGGTGACGGTCGTGGAGGAGCTGCGGCCCGGCGCCGGGACGTCGGGGACCAGCTACGCGTGGCTCAACGCCAACGACCCCGCCGACCCCGCGTACCACCGGTTCCGGACGGCCGCCCTGCGCGCCTGGCGCGACCTGGCCGCCGGGTTCGGCGGCCCGTCCTGGTACCGGCCGGCGGGCAACACCGCGTGGGCGGCGTCCGAGGACGCCGGAGCGCGGCTGGCCGCGCGCGTCGGCGACCTGATCCGTCTCGGCTACGCCGCCCGCCTGATCGGCCCCGACCGGCTGCGCGAGCTGGAGCCCTCCGTCCGCGTGCCGAGCGACGCGCTCATCGCGCACTACCCCGACGAGGGTTTCGTGCACGGCGGCCCGGCGGCGCGGGCCCTCGCAGCGCGGGCGGCGGAGTCGGGCGCGCGGATCGTCACCGGACGCCGCGCGGTCCGCCTCAACGCCGACGGCGGCCGCGTCACCGGCGCGCGCCTCGACGACGGCCGCGACCTGGACGCCGACCTCACGATCTGCGCCGCCGGACGGCACGCACCGGCGCTGCTGGCCACCGCCGGGATCGCGCTGCCGCTGGTCGACCCGTCCGAGCCCGGTTCGGCCGCGCCCTGCCTGGTCGCCACGACGACCCCGGTGCCCGGCGCGCTCAACGGGCTCGTGCACGGCCCCGCGCTGTCGGCCCGGCCGGCGGAGGACGGGGGCCTCGTCCTGGAGGCCGACGACATCGACGCCGGCATCGACGACGCGGTCCCGGCGGAGCGGATCGAGGCCGCCGGCGCCGAACTCCTCGTCCGTGCCCGGGCCCTGATCCCCGGTCTGGGCGCGGACGTCGCCGGAGTGCGCCGGTGCGTGCGGCCGCTGCCCGTGGACGGCTACCCGCTCGTCGGCCCGCAGCTCCCCGGCCTCTACACGGTCGTGACGCACAGCGGCATCACGCTCGCCCCGCACCTCGCCGAACTGGTCGCCCAGGAGGTCCACGGCCGTCCCGCCGAGGCGCTGGAGCCGTACCGGCCGGGATCGCGGGGCTGACGGGACGGTCCGCGATCCCGGCCGGGCCGGTTCAGGTGTGCGCGATGAGGACGGCCGGGTCCTCCACGCAGTCGGCCACGTAGCGCAGGAACCCGCCCGCGGTGCCGCCGTCGCAGACCCGGTGGTCGAAGGTGAGGGACAGCTGGGCGACCTTGCGCGGGACGACGGCGCCGCCGTGCACCCAGGGCCGGTCGACGACCCGGCCGACGCCGAGCAGCGCCGCCTCCGGATGGTTGATGATGGGCGTCGAGCCGTCCACGCCGAACACCCCGTAGTTGTTGAGCGTGAACGTGCCGCCGGTCAGCGCCTCGGGCGGCAGCTTCCCGGCGCGGGCGAGGCCGGTGAGCCGGGCCAGCTCGGCGGCGAGGTCCCCGGTCGTCATCAGGTGGGCGTCCCGCACGACCGGGACGACCAGCCCCCGGTCGGTCTGCGCGGCGAAGCCGAGGTTCACCCGCCCGTGCCGGACGATCTCGGCGCGGCCGGTGTCGACCGAGGAGTTCAGCTCGGGGAACCGCCGCAGCCCGGACACGCAGATCCGGGCGAGCAGCGCGAGCAGCCCGATGCCGAGGTCCGGGCGGGTCCGGCGCAGCGCGTCCTTCACGTCGAGCAGGCCGGTGGCGTCGACGTCCACCCAGGTGGTGGCGTCGGGGATCTCGGCGCGGCTGCGGGTGAGCTTGTCGGCCACCGCCCGGCGCACGCCGCGCAGCGGGACGCGCTCGTCCGCGAGGCCGGGCGCCGCCGCGGCCGCCCGCTCCGCGGCCGTCCGCTCCCTGGGCGTCGGCTCCCTGGGCTCCGCGGCGGCGATGGCCTGCTCGACGTCGCGGCGCAGGATGACGCCGCGCGGGCCGGTCGGGGCGACGGCGGCGATGTCCACACCGTGCTCGCGGGCGATCCTGCGGACCAGCGGGGAGATCACGCGCGGCGCGAGCGGCGGCCGGGCCGCCGGCGCGGCGGCCTCCGCCCGGACCACTTCGGCGGCCTCCGCCCGGACCTCCCCGGCGGGCGCCCCGCCGGTGGGACGCGCCCTGCCGCGCCGCCGCCTGCGCGCGCCGGACGCGCCGCCGGTGCCGTAACCGATCAGCACGTTGCCCGAGCCCGCCTGCTCCTCCTCGCGGTAGCGGGCGGCGGCCGGGTCCTCGGGCGCGGCCCCGGCCGCCCCGACCTCGATGAGCGGCTCGCCGACGCCGAGGACGGCGCCCGGCCCGGCGTGCAGCCTCAGCACCGTCCCGGCGAACGGGACCGGGACCTCGACGGCCGCCTTGGCGGTCTCCACCTCCACCACGACCTGGTCGACCTCGACGGTGTCGCCGACCGCGACCTTCCACTCCAGGACCTCGGCCTCCGTGAGCCCCTCGCCGAGGTCGGGCAGGCGGAACACCCGCGCGGCGACGGCGGTGGTCACGACGCCTCCCGCATGGCACCGCCCGGCAGGAGACGGGCGTCCGCGGCCGCCGGCTCCTCCTGCGCGAGGTGGCGGGTGTCGGGCTCGTCGTCGAACTGGAGCCGGTCCACCGCGTCGAGCACCCGGTCGGCGTCCGGCAGGTGCGAGCGCTCCAGCTTCGGCGGCGGGTACGGGATGTCGAACCCGCTGACGCGCAGCACCGGGGCCGCCAGCGAGTGGAAGCAGCGCTCCTGGACCCGCGCCGCGATCTCCGCGCCGACGCCCGCGAACCCCTGCGCCTCCTGGACCACCACGCAGCGGCCCGTCTTGCGGACGGACGCCACGACGGTCTCGTCGTCGAACGGCACGATCGACCGCAGGTCCACGACCTCCAGCGACCGGCCCTCGCCCTCCGCGGCCTCGGCCGCCTCCAGCGCCACGGACACGCTGGGCCCGTAGGCGACGAGCGTCGCGTCCGTCCCGGCGCGCCGCACGGCCGCCCGCCCGATCCCCGCGGTGCGGCGGTCCGGCGGCGACACCTCGCCCGAGGACCAGTACAGCCGCTTCGGCTCCATGAAGACCACCGGGTCGGGATCGGCGACGGCGTCGCGCAGCAGCCAGTACGCGTCGTCCGGCGTGGCGGGGGTGACCACCTTCAGGCCGGGGGTGTGCGCGTAGTAGGCCTCGCTGGAGTCGCTGTGGTGCTCGACGCCGCCGACGCCGCCCGCGTACGGGATGCGGATCACCATCGGCAGCGGCAGCAGGCCGCGCGTGCGGTTGCGCATCTTCGCCACGTGCGAGGCGATCTGCTCGAACGCCGGGTAGGCGAACGCGTCGAACTGCATCTCGACGACCGGGCGGAACCCGCCCATCGCCATGCCGACGGCCAGCCCGACGATGCCGGCCTCGGCGAGCGGGGTGTCGAAGCACCGGTCCTCGCCGAACTCGGCGGTCAGCCCGTCGGTGATGCGGAAGACGCCGCCCAGCGGGCCGACGTCCTCACCGAAGACCAGGACCCGCTCGTCCTCGCGGAGCGCGTCCCGCAGCGCGGCGTTCAGCGCCTGCGCCATCGTCATCTCCGCCTTGCGGGTCGTCGTTTCCGTCATGTCAGTCCTCCAGGGCGGCCAGCTCGGACGCCAGCTGGGCCCGCTGCTCGCGCAACTGCGGCGTGGGCTCGGCGAAGACGTGATCGAACAGCTCCAGCGGGGTGGGCGCGGGCTCCGGGTCGGCGTTCAGCGCGTCGCGGACACGGGCGGCGAACTCCTCGGCGGCCCTGTCCGCCGCGGCGACCCCCTCGTCGTCCAGCACGCCCCGGCCGCGCAGGTAGGTCTCCAGGCGGGCGATGGGGTCGGCGGCCTCCCAGCGCGCGACCTCGTCGTCCTCCCGGTAGCGGGTGGCGTCGTCGGCGTTGGTGTGGGCGTCCATGCGGTACGTGTGCGCCTCCACCAGCGACGGGCCGCCGCCCGCGCGCGCGTGCTCCACGGCCGAGGCCAGCACGGACAGCACCGCGACGAGGTCGTTGCCGTCCACCTGCTCGGAGCGGACGCCGTACCCGACGCCCTTGTAGGCGAGCGCGGGCGCGGCGGTCTGCTTGGCCAGCGGCACCGAGATCGCGTACTGGTTGTTCTGCACGAAGAACACCACGGGCGCGCGCCGGACCGCCGCGTAGTTGAGCGCCTCGTGGAAGTCGCCCTCGCTCGTGCCGCCGTCGCCGACGAAGGCCATCACGACGCCGTCCTCGCCCTTGCGGCGCAGGGCCTCGGCCATTCCCACCGCGTGGAGGGTCTGGGTGGCCAGCGGGGTGCACTGCGGCGCGACGCGCACGGCGGCCGGGTCGTACCCGCAGTGCCAGCCGCCCTGCAGCAGCGTGAGCACCTCGGCGGGGTCGAGGCCGCGGGCGACCAGCGCCACCGAGTCCCGGTAGGTGGGGAACAGCCAGTCGCCGTCGCGGAGCGCGAGCACGCCGCCGACCTGGCACGCCTCCTGGCCGCGGCTCGACGGGTACACCGCGAGCCTGCCCTGCCTGGTCAGCGCCGTCGCCTGCCGGTCGAAGCGGCGGCCGAGCACCATCCGGCGGTACGCCTCCAGCAGCTCGCCGTCGGCGGGCGCCGTCCGGCCCGCCGGGGGTTCGACGGCCGTGCCGTCCTCGGCGACGAAACGCACGGGGGCGGCGGACGGCAGCAGGCCCTCGACCGCGGGCCGGTGATCGCGCGCGGCCTCCCGCGCGGCTCCGGCCTTCCGCGCGGCCCCGGCTCCCCGCGCGGCCCCGGCCTTCCGGGCGGGCACGGCTTTCCGCGCGGGCTCGGGCTTCCGCACCTGCATGGGCTTCCGCACTGGCATGGCGCGCCTCGCTTTCCTTGGACGCTTGACGACCAAAGCGTCCGTCCCGGCGACCATCTGTTCAAGACATGCCGGATAATGAGCGACAAGTGGTTCTCAATGGGGTGTGAGGATGGCCAAATGTCGAACGATGACGCCGCGGACGGTGCCTGGCCGGGACGTTCTGCCGGACGGCTGGACGCAGTGGACCGGGCGATCATCGCCGAGCTGCTCCGCGACGGCCGGATCTCGGTGCGGGCGCTCGCCGAGAACGTGCACGTCTCCCGCGCGAACGCCTACGCGCGCCTCACCCGCCTAATGGACGACGGCGTCATCACCGGTTTCACGGCGGAGCTGGCGCCGCACCGGGCCGGGCTCGGCACCAGCGCGTACGTCTCGATCACGATCGAGCAGAACTCCTGGCGGGCGGTGTCGGCCGGGCTCAAGGAGATCACCTACGTCGAGCACTTCGCGATGGTCGGCGGGGACTACGACGTGCTCGCCCTGGTCAGGGCCCCGGACAATGCGGCGCTCCGGCACGTGGTGCTGGAGCGCGTCCAGGACATCCCCGGGGTCCGCGCCACCCGCACCTGGCTGGTGTTCGACGAGGCCCGCGGCCGGGGGGCGGAGTGGGGGGCGCCTCCGGCCGGGTGAAACGCGGCCGCCGCCCGCCTCGTCCGGGACGAGGGGGCGGCGGCGGGCTGGCGGGTCAGCCGAGGGTCTCGCGCACCTCACCGGAGAACATGGTCGTAGAGGCGACCTCGTACTTCGCCGCGTCCTCGGCGGCCGCGGCCATCTCCGGGCTGCCCAGCGCCGCCGCGAGGGCGTCGCCGTCCTCGAACCACAGCTCGGCGACGAGGTAGGGCGCGTCGGTCCCGAGCGCCTGCGGGCGCGTCAGGGTGAACGACTTCAGCCCGGGCAGGGCGTGCACGAGCGGGACGTGGGTGCTCTCGTAGCGCTCGTCGAACGCCGCCGGGTCGGCGGGGGAGAAATACTGGACGGTGAGGCGGTGCATGCGGTCCTCCAGGGTGGATGAGGCCGGCCGGTGTCCGGGCCACCTCACCGTAGCCCGCGCGCCCCTGGCGCGGATGCGCCGGGCCCATGGCGCGGATGCGCCCAGCCCATTGCGCGGAGGCGCCCGCCCGTGCGACCGTATTACTGACCGAACGATAAGTAATTCGTCCGACCGGTGAGGAGGGGACATGACGACGACCCCCGTGGATCCCGCGCCGCGCGAGGCGGCGGCGCAGGAGCGGTTCGACGCGACCATCGCGCGGGGCGACCGCATCGAGCCCCGGGACTGGATGCCGGACGGCTACCGCCGCACGCTCGTCCGCCAGATCGCCCAGCACGCGCACTCGGAGATCATCGGGATGCAGCCGGAGGGCAACTGGATCGGGCGCGCCCCGTCCCTGCGCCGCAAGGCGATCCTGCTGGCGAAGGTGCAGGACGAGGCAGGGCACGGGCTGTACCTGTACTCGGCGTGCGAGACCCTCGGCGTCTCCCGGGCCGAGCTGACCGAGATGCTGCTCGCCGGCCGGCAGAAGTACTCCTCGATCTTCAACTACCCGACGCTGTCGTACGCCGACGTCGGCACGATCGGCTGGCTCGTCGACGGCGCCGCGATCTGCAACCAGGTGCCGCTGTGCCGCACGTCCTACGGTCCGTACGGCCGCGCGATGATCCGCATCTGCAAGGAGGAGTCCTTCCACCAGCGGCAGGGCTACGAGCTGCTGATGACGATGATGCGCGGGACGGACGCCCAGCGCGCCATGGTGCAGGAGTCGGTCGACCGGTTCTGGTGGCCGTCGCTGATGATGTTCGGCCCGCCGGACGCCGAGTCGCCGAACAGCGCGCGGTCGATGGCGTGGGGCGTCAAGCGCAACTCCAACGACGAGCTGCGCCAGAAGTTCGTCGACATGACCGTCCCGCAGGCCGAGGCCCTCGGGGTGACGCTCCCCGACCCGGACCTGCGCTGGAACGAGGAGCGCGGCCACTACGACTTCGGCGAGCCGGACTGGGCGGAGTTCGCCGCGGTGGTCGGCGGGAACGGGCCGTGCAACGCGCAGCGGCTGGCGCACCGCCGCGCCGCCCACGAGGACGGCGCCTGGGTGCGCGAGGCCGCGACGGCGTTCGCCGAGCGGTCCGCCGAGGGAGGCGCCCGATGAGCGGCGACCGGCGGGAATGGCCGCTCTACGAGGTGTTCGTCCGCGGCAAGCGCGGCCTCAACCACGTGCACGTCGGCTCGCTGCACGCCCCCGACGACGTGATGGCGCTGCGCCACGCGCGCGACGTCTACACGCGCCGCAACGAGGGCGTGAGCATCTGGGTCGTGCGGGCCGACGCCATCACCGCGTCCAGCCCGGACGAGAAGGACCCGCTGTTCTCACCGAGCGGCGACAAGGTCTACCGGCACCCGACGTTCTATGACATCCCCGACGACGTCCCGCACATGTGAGGGCGGACCACCGATGAGCGACGACCTTCTGAACAGCGACCTCGGCGGCGTGTTCGACGGGCTGGCCGGCGGCGAGTCCTCGCAGTGGGCGTTCGGCACCGGCTTCGAGGACCCCCTCGCCGGCGTCGACACCACCGTGCCGGACGGCGCCGACCGCGCCGACCTCGCCGCGTACTGCCTGATGCTCGGCGACGACGCGCTGATCATGTCGCAGCGCCTGTCGGAGTGGTGCAGCCGCGCCCCCGACCTCGAAGAGGACATCGCGCTCGCGAACATGGCCCTCGACCTGCTCGGGCAGGCGCGGCTGCTGCTGTCGCGGGCGGCCGCCGCCGACCCCGCCGCCGTGCCCGCCCTCCCCGAGGGCTCGCCGGTGCCGGGCGAGGACGCGCTCGCCTTCTTCCGCGAGGCGGGGGAGTTCCGCAACGTCCGCCTCGCCGAGGTGCCCAACGGCGACTTCGCGCACGTGGTCGTGCGCCTGCTGCTGTTCTCGGTGGCGCGGCTCGCGCTGCTGGAACGGCTCCGGGCGAGCGCCGACCACGTGCTGGCGGCGGTGGCGGCCAAGGGCGCCAAGGAGGTCACCTACCACCGCGACTGGGCGGGCCGCTGGTTCCTCACGCTGGCGCGGGGCACCGAGGAGTCGCGCCGGAGGCTCGTCGCCGCGCTGGACGCGCTGTGGCCGCTCCAGCCGGAACTGGTCGCCGCGCACCCGATCGAGGCGTCCCTCGCCGAGGCCGGCGTGGGCGTCGATCCCACCGCCGTCCGCGACGAGGTCGACGCCGTCCTCGACCAGGTGCTGGCCGTCAGCGGCGTCGACCGGCCGGACCGCGCGCCCCTCGCCGGGGTCGGCGGGCGGACGGGCCGCGACGGCATGCACACCGAGGCGTTCGGCCGGCTGCTCGCCGAGATGCAGGTGGTCGCGCGCGCCCACCCGAGCGGGCGATGGTGAACGCCCGCACGACGGCCCGCGAGCGCGCCCTCGACGCGGCCGGGCGGGTGCGCGACCCGGAGATGCCGATGCTCACCCTCGCCGACCTCGGCGTGCTGCGCGGCGTCGACGTCGAGCGCGACGCCGACGGCGGGGAGGCCGTCGTCGCCTCGATCACGCCGACCTACACCGGCTGCCCGGCCCTCGCGACGATGCGCGACGACCTCGTCCACCGGCTGAACGGCGCGGGGTTCCCGCGCGTGCGGGTCCGGATCGTGCTGGACCCGCCGTGGTCGAGCGACTGGATCTCCGAGCGCGGGCGGGCCGCGCTGCGGGAGGCGGGCCTGTCGCCGCCGGGGCCGGTCCGGCGGCCGTCCGGGCCGCTCGGGCTCACGCTCGGGCCGACCCGCCGCGCCCCCGCCTGCCCGCGCTGCGGCTCGCCGTCCACCCGCCTGACCTCCGAGTTCGGCGCGACCGCGTGCAAGGCCCTGTACCGCTGCACCGACTGCCTCGAGCCGTTCGAGCACGTCAAGGAGATCTGACATGACCACCCTCGCGCCCGGGGCCGCGCCCGCCCGCAGGGCCGGCGCCTTCCACGCGCTGACCGTGGCGGCGGTCGACCGCCTCTGCGAGGACGCCGCCGCGATCACCTTCGCCGTCCCGGACGGCCTGCGCGACGCCTACGCGTTCCGGGCCGGCCAGTCCCTCACCCTGCGCCGCTTCGTCGACGGGCGGGAGGAGCGCCGCTCGTACTCGATCTGCGCGCCCGCCGGCGCCGCGCCGCGTATCGGCGTCCGCGAGATCCCGGGCGGGCTGTTCTCGTCCTGGCTCGTGAACGAGGTCGCGCCGGGCACGCGCATCGAGGTGCAGACCCCGAGCGGCTCCTGGCAGGCGGACCCGGCGGCGGGCGAGCGGCACCTGTGCATCGCCGCCGGCTCCGGCATCACCCCGATGCTGTCGGTCGCCTCGACGGTGCTCGCCCACCCCGGCGCGCAGGTGTCGCTGCTGTACGGCAACCGGACGAGCCGCACCGTGATGTTCACCGAGGAGCTCGGCGACCTGAAGAACCGGTACGGGCCGCGGTTCCAGCTGGTCCACGTGCTGTCCCGCGAGCCGCGCGACGCCGAACTGTTCTCCGGCCGCCTCGACGGCGACCGCCTCGCCCGGCTGCTCACCGGCCTGGTGCCCGCGGAGGTCTTCGACCACGTCTGGATCTGCGGGCCGCTCCAGATGGTCGAGGACGCGCGGAAGGTCCTCGCCGACCTCGCCGTCCCCGCGCCGGTGCACGTCGAGCTGTTCTATGTCGACGCCCCTCCGCCGCAGCCGAGGCGCGCCGACGACGCCCTGGCCGGTGCCACGACCGAGCTGACGGTCGTGCTCGACGGCCTGCGCACGACGTCGCGGGTGTCCCGCGAGACGACGATCCTGGAGGGCGCCCAGCGGACCCGGGGCGACCTGCCGTTCGCCTGCAAGGGCGGCGTCTGCGGGACGTGCCGTGCCCGCGTCCGCGAGGGGGAGGCCGACATGCGCCGCAACTACGCCCTCGAACCGTCCGAGGTCGACGCCGGGTTCGTTCTGACCTGCCAGTCGTTCCCGGCCGGCGACACCGTCACCGTCGACTACGACGCCTGACCGGAGCAGAAGGCGACGGCCAGGCCGTCCACTGCCGGGGGTGTCGGGGCGTCCTTCAGGGAGTCACCGATCTCTCCGGTCCGGTGGCGTCTCGTGGCGGGCGAGGCCGTCGAAGGCCAGGGCGGTGACGGCGTCGGCGACGGTCGCCGTGTCGTAGGCGCCGTCCGGCCGGTACCACTCGACCAGCGAGTTCACCATGCCGAACAGCAGCCGGCTCACCAGCGCCGGCGGCACGTCCCCGCGCAGCGCGCCCTCGGCGACGGCGTCCGCGACGAGCTCGGCGAGGCGGTCGTCCAGCCACCGGCGCCGCTCCAGCGCGGCCAGCTCCACCTCGCTGTTGCCCCTGACCCGCAGCAGGAGCGTGACGGACGGCCGGTGCGCGACGAGGACCTCGACGCTGCGCCGCACCACCGCGCGCAACCGGCCGTAGGCGGTCGTCCCCTCCCGCTCGCGGGACGCCTCCGTGACGGCGGCGGTGAGCTCGTCGAGGGCGTCGTCCAGCGCCAGGCCGAGCAGCTGCTCCTTGCCCGCGACGTGGTGGTAGATGGCGGGCTTGGTGAGGCCGAGCTCCCTCGCCAGGTCGCCCATGCTGGTGGCGTCGTAGCCCTTGCGGTTGAACAGCTCCACGGCGGCGCGCAGGATCGCCGCCTGGTCGTGGCCGGGACGGCCGCGCCGGCGGCGCGGAGAGGATGCTTCCGGACCGGTCGTCGCCACGACCGCAGCATCTCACGGACGGTCCGGACGGCCCGCCGCCGTGCCGCCGCGCATCACTGCGCGCGGTGATGCCCCGGACCGGTCGGCCGCCGAACCCGGGGGGTCCGATTCGACGAGCCGGGGCCCTCGGCCGGCGGTGGCGTCCGGACGCCGGGGCCTGAGGAGGATCCAGGCGGCGGCGGCCGTGGCCAGCAGGACGGCGGCGCCGACGCCGGCGGTGCAGCGCAGGCCCGCGGCGAAGGCGTCGCGGGCCGCCGCCATGAGCGCCCGGCCCTCGGGACCGCCGAGGGCGGCGGCGGCCCGGGCGGCGCCGCCGATCGAGTCGTGCGCCGCCGCGGCGGCGCCGGCGGGGACCCCGTCCGGGGTCGCGAAGCCGCGGTAGACGCCGGTGGTGATCGACCCGAGCAGCGCGATGCCGAGCGCGGCGCCGAGCTCGTAGGCCGTCTCGGAGACCGCGGACGCGGCCCCCGCCTGCTCCTTCGGCACCAGGGAGACGATCATGTCGGACGTCGTCGCGAAGGCGAACCCGGCACCGGCCCCGGCGAGCAGCAGCGCCGCGAACAGCAGCGCGTAGCCGGTGCCGGCGTGCAGGCCGGCGAGCAGCGCCAGGCCGAGGCCCATGGCCGCGAGCCCGCCGGCGACGACGGCGCGGACCGACGTCCGCCGCACGGCCGCCGCCGCGAGCAGCCCGGTGACGATGGAGCCGATGGTGGCGGGCAGCTCGGCCAGCCCCGCCTCGAGCGGCGAGCGGCCCTGGACGAGCTGGAAGAACTGCGAGAGGAAGAACACCAGCCCCGCGAGTCCGAGCACGGCGAGCAGGTCGGCGCCGACGGCCGTGCTGAAGCCGCGGTCGCGGAACAGCCGGACGTCGATCAGCGGCGAGGCCAGGGTCCGCTGCCGGCGGACGAACCAGGCGAGGGCGGTGACGCCCGCGACGGCGGCCGCGCCGGCCTGCGCGGACCAGCCGTGCGCCGCGGCCTCCTTGATCGCGTAGACCGTCCCGATCATGCCGACGAGGGACAGCGCGGCGCTCGGCAGGTCCCACGGCCCCGGCGACGGGTCCTTCGACTCCGGGAGCAGCCGGGCGCCCGCCACGACCAGCACCGCCATCACCGGCAGGTTGATCAGGAAGACCGAGCCCCACCAGAAGCGCTCCAGCAGCAGGCCGCCCACCAGGGGGCCGACGGCGGCGCCCGCCGAGACGCCGGAGGCCCAGATCCCGATGGCCATGGAACGTTCCCGCGCGTCGGTGAAGATGTTCCGGATCAGCGCCAGCGTCGACGGCATCAGGGTCGCGCCCGCCACGCCCATCAGGGCGCGGGCCGCGATGAGCAGCTCCGGGCCGGTGGCGTAGGCGTTGAGCACCGAGACGGCGCCGAACGCGGCGGCGCCCGCGAGCAGCAGCCGCTTGCGCCCGATGCGGTCGCCGAGGCCGCCCATCGAGACCAGCAGGCCGGCGATGACGAACGAGTAGACGTCGCCGATCCACAGCAGCTGGGCGCCGGACGGCCGGAGGTCCTCGCTGATGAACGGGGTGGCGAGCCCCAGCACGGTCGCGTCGACGGCGACCAGCAGCACGGCGAGGACGAGGACGCCGAGCGAGACCCAGCGGCCGGGGTCGCGGTCGTGCCGCACGGGCGCGTGCGGCGGCGCGGTGGTCATGGTCGCACCGTCCTCAGGGGTGCCCGGGGGTGCGGCGCTCGACGCCGCCCAGCAGCAGCCCGGTGATCATCGCCGTGTAGTCGCGGGGCGCGGTCCTGCCGGTCTGGATCGTCCAGGCGGCGGAGGCGATGAGCCCGTACAGGGCCTCGGTGAGCCAGGCGGGGGAGAGGTCGATGCGGAACTCGCCGGACTCCTGGCCGCGCCGGAACAGCGCGGCGACGCGCGCGTCGAGCCGTTCCCAGCCCGCGTTGACCCCCTCGCCCTCGAACAGCTGGTTCTCGGTCGCGAGGAAGGCGAGGAAGGCCGCGACCGGGCGGCTGGCCTCGACCAGCCGCACCAGCGCGTCGGTGGCGGTGCCCTCCTCGGGGCGGGCCTCGTCCATCACCGCCTCCAGGCGGCGCAGGCCCAGCTCCTCGAGCGCGCGGACGAGGCCGTCCCGCCCCGCGAAGTGGCGGTGCAGGGTGGCGCGGCTGATCCCGGCGGCCTGCGCGATCTCGTCCTGGGTGGCGGTCGCCTTGCGGGACAGCAGCTCCGCCGCGTCGGCGAGGATCCGCTCACGGTCGAAGGTCATGAGACGATGCTACCTCGAATGAGACATCATCGTCTCATATGAGTGGCTCGCGTCACTCCCGCCCGGGTTCCGGGCGGGGTGCGAGAGCGGTCAGGACGCGCTGCGGACGAGGTCGTGGACGGCCTCGCTCATCGTCACCGGATCGACGTCGCCGAGCGGCACGGGGTCCTGCGGCGCGCGGGCCGGGGCCGGGCCCGCCCACAGGCAGGTGATCTCCTGGTCATCGCCCTCGCCGTACATGTAGTGGCCGAGGCCGGGGCTCAGGCTCGCCACGACGTACAGGCCCGCCGGGTCGCGCCGGGCGAGCCACCCGCCGGCGAAGGCGCCCTCGGCGTCCACGGACTCCCAGCGCCCCTGCGAATGTCCCTTCGCCTTCCCGTACGGCAGGACGAGACCCTCGACACGGGCGAGCCTGCGCGCGCTCCGCTCCTCGTCCGTCAGCCGGTAGACGGGCCGTCCGAGCTGCTCGAACGGCTGCAGGATCTCGTAGTCGGCGAACAGCTCCGCCCAGGCGCCGAGGTCGTCGCCCAGCAGCAGTGGATGGGCGATGCTGATCCGGGCGTCCGGCGCCGGTGCGAAGGCGTCGTCGTCGATGTCGGCGTAGGTGCGGTCCTCGGCGACGCGGAACGCGGTGCCGTCATCGGTGATCCACACCAGCCGGCGGACGATGTGCCCCAGCAGCGGGTGCTCGACGAACAGGCGGCGGAAGTCGTCCGGCGTCCGGCTCCGCCGGGCGATCATGGCCTTCTCCAGGCGCTTGATCTCCCGGTCGGCGATCGTCCGCAGGTCCTTGCGCAGGCCGGTGAACAGCGCGTGCGCGGCCGGGGCGAGCGCCGGATCGTCCTTCGGGCCGGGCTTGGGCGCGCTCTTGCGGACCTTCCCGTTCGCCTCCACGACCAGCGGGACGAGCTGCTGGTCGAAGGTCACCGTGAACCGGCGCGGGCCGTAGTCCAGGACGAGCGTGCCCTTCTCGTCCAGGCCGAAGTCGGGGACGGCGCGGTCGGCGAGGTCGTCCGGCGTGATGCCGCGCGCGGCGGCGATCTCGTCGATCTTCTGCGCCGCCTTCGCCTTGAACCCCTTGTACTTGCCCTGGCGGCTCAGCTCGAACAGGTGGGCGAGGGCGACGTCGGAGCCGATCCCGGCCAGCACGTCCAGCGCCGCGACGGCCCGGGCGGACGCGCCCTCGCCCGGCCACTGCTTGATCAGCGGAGCGAGCCGCCGCACCGTCGTGTCGTCCCCGATCAGGCCGAGCTGGGCGAGCGCCCAGTTGTGCCTGGTCGGCGCGCCGAGCGCGTACCAGCGCTGGAACACCGCCCAGGAGAACTCGGCCAGCGAATGCCGGTCGCAGAAGTCCCGGACGTCCGCGGCCTCGGGCGCCTTCTTGGCGAGCAGCCCCAGCAGGCGCTTCGTCGCGTCGGCGGGAAGCGCCCGGTCCCGGTCGCGGGTGAGGATCTGCGGGAGCGAGGCCGGGTCGGCCCAGTCCGCCTTCGTGCCGCGGGCGGGCCTGCCGGTCAGCACGGCGGGCAGGTCGTCGCAGTCGGGGACGATCGGGCGCGGCAGCAGGTCCTCGGCGGCCCCCTGCGGCAGCGCGTTCGCCAGGTCGGGCCGCGCGGACAGGAGGCCCCGCACCAGCCCGGCCGCCTGCAGGCCCCGGACCGACCGCTCGTGGACGAACGGCGCCAGCGCCCGGACCGCCTCCACCGGATACCGTCCGGCCGCCTCTTCGAGCGCGGCCGGCACGCCTTTGATCCCCATATGGCCGAGCAGGACCCGGAAGAGCCTCTCGTCCGCGATCGCCAGCAGCGCCTTCAGCACGAGCGGACGCGCCTCGTCGATGCCGCGGTAGTCGTAGGCGAGGGCACGTTCGAGCAGCGGGAAGGCGTCCGCGCCCAGCCCGTCGAGCAGCGTCGCGAGCACGCCCGGCGACACCGGCGTCCAGCCGATCCGGCCGACGTGGCCGGGGGTGGACAGCGAGCACAGCAGGTGATCGTGCCCGAGGACCGCCTGGGACCGGTCGCCGAGGGCCTCGTCCGCCCAGGCCGGCTCGGTCGGGGCCAGGTAGGAGGCCGTGCGGCGCCTCGACGGGTCGCCGCGGTGCGCCGCCAGGCGTGCGACGGCGTCGCGGTACTCGTCCTCGGGGGCCGCGGCCAGCAGCGCGCGGAGCCGCTTCACCACGGCGTTCTCGGCGATCCACCGGTGGTCGTGGGGGTGGTCCCGGGACGTCATGCGCCGGAGCTCGCCGCGCCATCCCTTCGGAGGAGTGGTGTAGCTGTGCATGACGACGCGGATGACGCCGTCGGGGCCCGGCCTCGCCGGCTTCGGTAGCGGGCCGAGCGCGACGGAGGACGCCTCGGTGAGCGCGCAGGCCGCGAACGCCGGGCCATGGTCCAGGACCCAGGCGTCCACGAAGGCGGCGCCGTCGACGCCGTCGAGGTGCTTCACCGCGACGGCGGCGAGGACCGCCGCGCCCGCCGGGTCGGCCACGCCGTCCAGCCAGGCCCGCACGGCCTCCCGGAGGGCGGGGTCGGTGCGCTCGTGCGCCGCCATCTCCTCGGCGATCGGGCGCGCCGCGCGGTCCCATCCGCGCGCCCGCCGTGCGGCCTTCTCGTCCAGGACGACCGTCGGCCCGGCGACGCCGCCGTGCCGGGGATGGAGGTGCTCGCGCCACTCGACCGGAATGTCCACCGTCTCGATCATGGCCCCGGAACCTAACGGCCCCTGCCGACACTCTCGCCGAGGCGGCTCGGCCGCCGGCGGCGTTCCAGCGGCTAGCATCGCCGAATGCCGCTGATCGCAGCCGGTCGCTTCGTCGCGTACGGGCCGTCCCACTGGGCGGTGCTCGGGGTGTTCGCGATCGGCTGCGCCGTGCTCGTGGTGCTCGGCCGCGGGCAGCGGGAGCCGGGCACGGGTCCCAGTGAGCAGGCGAAGGGCTTCGGCCGGGCGTACGCGCTGGCGATCCTGTTCGTGATGGCCGGCACGCAGGTGCACACCCTGCTGCCCCAGGAGTGGCGGATCGGCGGGTCGCTGCCTCTGCAACTGTGCGACGTGGCCTGGCTGACCGCGGCCGGCGCGCTGTGGACGCTCGGCCGCCGCTGGTACGCGCTGACCTACTACTGGGGGCTCACCCTGTCGGTGCAGGGCCTGCTCACGCCGGCGCTCAACGGCGGTGACTACCCCGACATCGACTTCCTGGCGTTCTGGGGCATGCACCTGATGATCGTGTGGGCGGCGGTGTACCTGACCTGGGGGCTGGGGATGCGGCCGGACTGGCGCTCCTACCGGTTCGCGGTCGCGGTCACCGTGGTGTGGGCCGCCGGCGCGTTCGTCTTCAACGAGATCGCCGGGACGAACTACGGGTACCTCAACGACAAGCCCACCACCGGCTCGGCGCTGGACCTGCTCGGTCCCTGGCCCTGGTACGTGCTGGCCGAGGTCGTGATCCTCCTGGCCGGCTGGGCGGCGATCACCTGGCCCTGGACGCGCGTGCGCCGGGAGCCGCCGACCGCCCGCTGAGAACGCCGTCCCGCCACCCGTGATTGGACCATTCCACTGCTGGTCCGTTCCATGCCGTTCAGATTGTTATATGCGCTGAGATGTTGTTTTGTAGGGCGACAATCCACGGTCCCGGAGTGAGTGGGACATTGCGGACCAATTACAGCAAATCGAGCCTGGATCCCTGCAATCTCGGCATTCCGCGCGTCCTCTGAGAGGCGTTGTGTCAGCCTGGACACGGCTGTGGGCCCACGAGTCCGTATCGATCAGTTCACTGATCTTCGAATGTCCGACGTACCGAGGACGCCGATGCCTGACTTCTTCGAACCCGCCGCCGGGGCCGATCGCCGGGACGTCCAGCGCTGCGACAGGACCCCGACTCATGGCAGGCACCGCCAGACCGGCATGCACGTCGTCCATCTGGCCATCTCCGTGCTTCCCGCGGCCGCCGTCGGGCTCCTCGGGACCGTCGCCGTGGCCGCGCTGTACGACGGCGGCGCGCTGCCGCGGTCGACGCGCACCGTCCTGGCCGTCGCCGCGCTCGGGACCGTGACCGCCCTGCTCGCCGCCGCGTGGGCGGCGGGCGCGGCCACCCGGCGGGTGGAACGGCACCGGGTCCAGGGCGCCGGCCGCGACCTGGACGCCGTGCGCCGCCGGCTGGGCGAGCTCGCCGTCCTGGCCGTCCGCGGCCGGCGCGAGCTGCGGGAGATGGCCGACCGGCTGGGCGCGGGCGAACCGGTCGGCCGCTGGAACGAGGACCCGCCGCCCGCCGACCCGGCCGACCCCGCCGCGCAGCTCGCCTGCGAGCTGCGCCGGGCGCAGGGCGAGGCGTGGAACGCGGTGCTCGACGCCGCGAGCCGCAGGGCGGCGAGGGGCGACCGGCGCGTCGACGTGTTCGTGAGCCTCGCCCGCCGGATGCAGTCGCTGTCGCACCGCGCCATCCAGGGCCTCGACGGGCTGGAGAACCAGGTCGAGGACCCCGACCTGCTCAAGGGGCTGTTCAAGGTCGACCACCTCGCCACCCGCACCCGCCGCCAGGCCGAGAGCCTCGCGGTGATCGGCGGGGCCGCGTCCCGCCGCCAGTGGACCCGGCCGGTGACCGTGTACGAGATGCTCCGCTCGGCCATCGCCGAGGTGGAGCACTACAAGCGGGTCAAGGTGGTGCCGCCCGTCGAGGGCAGTGTGCACGGCGGCGCGGTCGCCGACATCGTCCACCTGCTCGCCGAGCTCATCGAGAACGCCACGAAGTACTCGCCGCCGCACACCCAGGTGCTGGTCCGCGTCGAGGGCGTCGCCGCCGGCCTCGCCGTCGAGGTCGAGGACCGCGGCCTCGGCATCCCCGGCGAGGACCGGCGGCGGCTGAACGACCTGCTCGCCGACCAGGAGCGGGGCCACACCGAGGAGCTGCTGGGCGAGGGGCGCATCGGGCTGCACGTCGTCTCCGCGCTGGCGCGCCGGCACAAGGTCCGCGTCCAGCTCCAGACCAACGTCTACGGCGGGACGCAGGCCGTGGTCGTGGTCCCGACGGAGCTGACGGGCGGGCCGGAGGAGGCCGAGGCCCCGGCGCGGGCCGGGCACGCCGCTCCCGTGCCGGCCCCGGACGGGCCTCCGCCCGGCCCGCGGCACGCCGCACCCCCGCGGACGGACCCCGCGCCCGGGGGCCCCGCCCACGACGACGCCGCGCCCGGCGGCCCCGCACACCATGACCCCGCCGCGCACGACGGCCAGGGCGTCCCGGTGTTCGCGCAAGGTGCCTCCGTGCCCGCAGCCCCCCACCGGCCCGCGGCGCCCACATGGGACACCGGCCCGCAGCCGCCGGTGGCGGGCCCGGCCGCCGGGCCCGCCGTCCCCCCGCCGGACGGCGAGCGGCCGGAACTGCCGCGCCGCCAGGCGCAGAGGCATCTGTCGCCCGAACTGGCGACCGTCCCCGTCCATCGGGAGCCAGACCATGAGGCCGAGCACAATCCGGGATTGATGGCGGCATTCCAGAAGGGCATGCGCA
Organism: Actinomadura nitritigenes; assembly: GCF_017573545.1. Lineage (GTDB taxonomy): Bacteria > Actinomycetota > Actinomycetes > Streptosporangiales > Streptosporangiaceae > Spirillospora > Spirillospora nitritigenes. The sequence goes on from NZ_JAGEOK010000010.1 coordinate 148,869, forward strand.
GCGCGCTGGACAATGACGCCGCCGCGGACGGGCCGGACACCGGGAAATGACGGGCCACCAGGAAATGACGAGGAGGTCCCCTTGAATACCGTGTCCTCGAACGAGCCGCAGGATCTCGCCTGGCTGTTGCAGGGGCTGGGCGACGAGGTCCCGGCCATCCGCGGCAGCGTGCTGCTGTCCGCCGACGGCATGCTGAAAGCGGCCCACGGATTCGACCGCACCAGCGCGGAGCAGATGGCGGCGCTCGCCTCCAGCCTGTTCTCCATCACGCGGAGCGCCGGCACCAGGTTCGACGGGAGCAACGAGGTCCGGCAGGTCATCGCCGAACTCCGGTCGAGCCAGCTGTTCCTCTCCTGGGCCGGCTTCAACTCCGTCCTCGCGGTGATGGCGAGCGCGGACGCCGACCCGTCCGTGGTCGGCTTCGAGATGGCCCGGCTGATCCGCGCGGTGCGGCCCTTCCTGGACACCGCGGCGCGTCCGGCGGCCGCGGCGGACGAGCGAGCCTCCTCGCCATGACGGCCGGCGGCGAGGAGATCTGGGTCGACGCCGCCGCCGGGCCGCTCGTGCGCCTGTACACGGTGACCGGCGGCCGCACCCGCCCGGCCGTCCGGCTCGACCTGCTGTCGCTGGTGGTGGCGACCGGCCGGCGCCCCCCGGAGCCGGCCCCGGAGCACGCCGAGGCGCTCGCCTGCTGCCGCGCCCCGACATCGGTCGCCGAGGTCGCGGCGCGCCTGCGGCTCCCCGTGACCATCACCAAGGTCCTCCTCTCCGACCTGCTGGAATGCCGGGCGATGACCACGCGGGCGCGGCGCACCGCGGCCGACCCCACCGACCGGGCCCTCCTGGAGCAACTGCTCGATGGCCTTCAACGAGCCTGACGCGTCCCGTCGCCGTGCGGCGCAAGGCGCGGGCCGCGGACCTGATGCAGGTGATCCGACGGCGCGTGGAACGGCCCGCCTGACCCCGGGCGCTGATGCCGAACGCCGTTTCACGTGGTGGCCGCTAGGGCGCCGTCACCGCTCCGGCCCCCTCCCGTAGCGCGAGAGGACGGCGGCGCCGATCCGCTCGGCCGACAGGCATTCCAGGTGCACGGGCGGCCCGCCGGCCGGGAACAGGCGCTCGCCGGTGCCGAGGACGGTCGGGAAGGTCAGCAGCCGGTACTCGTCGACCAGGTCCTCGGCCATCAGCGCGCGCACGACGCTCAGGCTGCCGGTGACGACCACGTCGCGGCGCTCGCCGCGGACGGCCTCGGCGAGGCCGCCCTGGAGGATCCGCGAGTTCTCCCACGCGGAGGCGTCGGCGAGCGTGCGGGAGGCCACCAGCTTCGGGACCGCGTTCATCCGCGCGGCGAACGGGTCGTCGCGGCCCGGCCACAGCCGCGAGAACAGCTCCCAGGTCCGTCGCCCCAGGAGCATGACCCCGTCGTCGAGGACGGAGCCGAGCCGGAACTTGTCCCCGGCGACCGCCTCGCGGCCGTGCCGGAACGCCCAGCCGCCGTCCGGCGTGCCGCCGGAACCGTCCGGGTCGGACACGATGCCGTCGAGGGTGACGAACTCGATGACGATGACGCTCACGATGGTGTTCCTCTCGGTCGGTGCTCGCCGGTATCTACCGGCGGCACCGGCCGGAGTCATCGCTCGCGCCCCGGATCGCCGCGCGCTCGGCGATCCGGGGCGCGAGCGGCGGTCAGCCGCGGCCGGGGAGGAGCAGGATCCCGTCGCCGACGCTGCGCTCGCCCGCGGCGTCGGACGGGCGGTTGACGAGGGCCCCGCCCGCCGTGGCCATGGTCGTGGAGCCGCCGCCGTCGACGTTCATGGCCTGTACCGCGCCGAGCGACCGCATGACCTTCGCGGCCTCCTCGACGGACAGGCCCTCGCTGTAGCCGGGCGCGCGGCCGTCCGCCGCGACCATGATCAGCCGCCCGTTCCGGTCCACCCCGACCATCGTGCGCGGGTTACGGCGCAGCACCCAGTTGTAGTAGAACGACTGGTCGTCGCCGGTGTGGACGAGCCCGTCGGCGTAGGCGTCGACCCAGACCCGGCCGTCCCGCACGAGCTGCGGGCCGGCCCCGAGGATCGAGGTCCGGGAGTCGAGGCGGACGGGGCGGCCGTGGTCGAGCACCCGCTCCGAGATCGCGAGCCGCGTGCCGGGCCGGGCGTGGGCGCGCAGCCAGTCCGCGGCCGTCCCGATCGCCTGGACGGTGCGGCCGCCCGCCGGGATCGCGGTGCCCCGCGACTCGCGGAACTCCGTCACGCGGCCGGACGCGTCGAGGACGGCCTCCGCGCCGGTCCCGGCCGGGCTCGACGCCCCGTACACCGGAGTGAAGGCCACCAGCTCGTCGGGGTCGGTGCAGGTCACGTCGTGCTGCGGGCGCTCGGTCGGCTGGTCGCCGCCGACGCCGCCGCAGTTGTCCACGAGTCCCGGCAGCCGGTCGACGCCGTCGAGCTCGCGGGTCGCGCGGTCCTGGGCGCGGACGCGCAGGTCGGTGCCGAGCTGCGCGATCCGCACGCCGCGCCCGCTCTGCGGCAGGATCAGCGCGGTGCGGCCGTTGTTCGCCTCGCTGGTCGGCTCGCCGTTCAGCACGTGCAGCCCGGCCGAGCCGCCCTTGCCGGCGGACGTGAAGTAGGTGCCGTTGACGCCGGCGACGGCGCCGCTCGCGCGCACCAGGTCCGACACCTTGTCCGTGGCGGTGAGCGTGCCGCCGACGGAGGAGACCACGCGGCCCGCGAACCGGCGGGGATCGACGGTGATCACGTGCAGGCGCCACGGGCCGGTCGCGGCCGTCCCGTCCTCGGCCGTGTAGGACGTGCCGGCCGAGAACCCGGCGGCGGTGAGGGCCGGGAGGTCCTTCTTCGCGTCGGCCTCCGTCGCGTACCGGCCGACCCGGACGACGTAGCCGACGCGTCCGGCGGGCACGTCGGCGAAGCGCGGGCCGTCCACGGCCTCGACCCGCGGGTGCAGCCCGGCCGCCTCCAGGCGGCGCGCGGCGTCCTCGGCGGTCGCCTTGGGCGCGATCACGGCGGACGCGTTGCCCGGCACGGACAGGCGGACGTGCAGCGTCCAGGCGTCGGCGGCCGAGCTCTCGCCGCGGACGATCGAGGTGAGCGCGACCCCCGGCGCGAGCTGCTCCGTCTCGCGCTGCTCGTGCAGGCCGGAGGGACCGAGGGGGAGGGAGGGCGTGTGCGCGGAGGCCGTGGCCGGGGCGGCGAGCGCGGCCATCGCGGCGGCGGACAGCGCCGCGGCGAGAAGGGGACGTCTCATGCGGTCATGATCGTCGCGGCCGGTGACGCGCGAGTGGCCGCCAGATGATCGTTTCCGCGGCGCGAGCCGTCGTCGGCGCGGATCCGCCCCGGGCGGCGCGCCGGTGGGACCGGGCGTGAGGGCCGCTGGTCCGCGGGTATCCACCACCGGTCAGGCGGCAGGCGCGGTACGAGGCGAAGGGGGCAGGGGAATGGCCGAGCAGTTCTCCGTCGGGGACCACGTCAGATGGAACTCCGAGGCCGGGTACGTCGAGGGCGTCATCGTCGGGAAGCACACCGAGGACGTGGAGTACAAGGGGCATGTGCGCCGGTGCAGCCCGGACGATCCCCAGTACGAGATCAAGAGCGACAAGACCGGCCACATCGCCATGCACAAGGGCGCCGCGCTGACGAAACCGTAAGGTCCCGCGATTGCCCGGGTACGGCCGTGCCCGGCGTCAGGGCGCCGGCGAGCGGCGTCCGCGGGACGATGCCGCTACGGGTCTTGTCACCGTCCGCCCACCTCCGGTGCCGCCGCGGGAGGGCGGAGCAGCGCCGCGCCCATCGCGACGGCCACCGACAGCCAGGCGGCGAACCCGGCCCACACCTCGACCCGCGCTATGTCGACCATGAACCCCAGGCCGCGCGCCCGGCCGTAGGCCGCGGTCGCCGCCGCGTACATGCCGAGCGGGAACACCATGCTCCACAGCGTGGGCTCGTAGCTCACCGGGGCGCCGCGCACCAGGTGCCGCCACACCGCGAAGAACAGCAGCAGGGGGATCCACCAGGTGCCGAACGCCCAGAGCAGGAACGCGAGCCCGGACACCACCTGGCCGGTCGAGCCCAGGATCGCCAGGTTCCCGGGAAGCGCCAGGATCTTGGCCGCGGCGAGGACGGTGATGGCGGTCGCTCCCATGTAGACCCAGTAGGTCGGGCTCAACGCGTGCGGCGTGACCGGCTCGTCCAGCAGGCGGGCGGTGACCAGGCTTGCCAGCATCAGGTACAGGACGACCCCGATGCCCCAGAACGCCACCGCCAGCGGTGCGAGGGCATTCGCCCACCCGTGCTTCGAGGCGGCCACCGTGGCCGCCGAGACGGCGAGCGACTGGGTCCCCACCACCCACATGAACCAGCTCCCGTTGATCCTGGGCAGGACGGGATCCTCCCGGTGGCCCACGATCAGCGCGCCGGGGATGCCGTAGGTGAGCACCAGCCAGATCGGGACGCTCACCAGCGCCAGCACGGTGCTCGTCAGGACGTGGTGGTCGAGCGCCAGCCGGGTCCCCACCACGTTGGGAGCGGCCACCAGCGAGAAGTACCCGAAGCCCTTGCCCGGGTCCCGGGCGTCGGCGAGCAGGCGCCGCGGGTAGGCGACCGCCCGCCAGACGTACGCCGCCGCCAGCACGACCAGCGCGACCACCGCCACGGCGAGCAGCGCGTCGGACAGCGCGTCCCAGCCGAACGCCTCCAGCCCCGTCGAGACGATCCCGGTCGCCATCACCAGCGCGGCGTAGCCCGGGTGGAGGTCGGCGACCTGGCGGCGAACGCGGTTCATCCCGGGCGTCCCACCGGTGCCGGTCCGCCCATCAGGTCTCGAACCGGACGCAGGTGCCGTACGCGATGTACTGGGTCTCGGTGTGGATGCGCATGACGTCGGTCGTGGTGAAGTCGGTGCGGCCCACCACGTTCGGGACGGCGAGAAGGCACACCCCCAGGACCGCGTCGGGCCGCAGGTCGGCGCTCGCGCGTTCGAGGTTGGTGAAGGCGGACTCGGGGCTCGACGCCGGCTGGCCGGCCCTGACCCCCAGCGTGGTGACGCCTTCCTGGTCGTCCGGGACGCGGTCCGTCGTGTACATCGGTGTGCTCACCGGTGATTGATGCCCACGCCGCGCCGAAGCCCCTTCAGGGGCCATTCATGGCTCGGGAAACTTCGCATGCCGTCCGCCCTGTGCGGCGCCGCGTGCGGTGGGCCGGGCTGCCGGCCCACCGCACGCGGCGGAGGGGCCTAGCAGTGGTGCACCCGGCCCTTGATGATCCTGATGTAGCGCCCGGCGACCCACTCCGGGGTGCTGATGCCGAGCCGGTACCAGGTGCGGTCGCCCCTCACGGACTGGCCGCGCGCCCAGCACTTGATGTCGACGATCTGCCCCGGGCGCAGCGAGCCCAGGCGCTCGGAACGGGTGGTCGGCCTGCTCCGGATGGCGAGCCTGTGGTGGGACGTCACCCGGCCCTTCGGGTAGGCGCTGGCGGTCGTCGCCGTGACCGAGACCCGGTCGGGGCCCGTCCGGCCCGCGTCCGCCAGCGCGGCCGGCACGGTCGCGACGCCGGTGCCCATGACGCCCGCCATGACGGCTATTGCCGTTTTGTAGTGCATGTTCAAGGAGGTTCTCCTACGCGACTCTGATCGCCGCCGCGACCGCAGGGCCGGCCGCGGGCTCGCGACGATTTTCACCTCCCGCTTTTTAACCGTTTCAATCCGCGCCGACACGCCGCAGGACGGCCCGCTGCGGCGAACGGACGACTTCGCGCGCCGAACGGCCGGGCGAGGCCGGTCCGGTCGCGCGTAGATCGTTGTTTCCGCAGGTCGGAGCATATCTGGACGTTGTTTCGCGTCCTACGGGCTATGTTCGCTAAAAGGGGCAGAGGCGACGTGGCGAACATAGCCGTGCGCACCCCCTTGCAGCCGGTTAAATCCGGCATCTGACAATGACCGGCGTCACGACGAGAACTGGAGTGGTGACGATGGCTCGAAGCAAGTCTTCCGACACTGGCACCACCGACAAGCGCGAGTCCGGCAACGGCGCGACGGACGGGCTTCCCGTCGACAAGCTCAAGGAGGCCGGGCAGGAGTTGCTCCAGGCGCTGATGGTGAAGGCGCTCAAGAGCGCGACCGGTCCGGTGAAGGACATGGCCGAGCGGCTCGCGGACTCCGGCGGGGGCGGTGCCAAAGCGAAGATGGCGGCCAGCGGCGTCGAGAGCCTGCAGGAAGGGAAGTCCCCGCTCAAGGCCGGGCTCAAGGCGGGCATGACCGGCGCCAAGGAGACGGCCAAGAACGTCGTCGGAGGCGGAGGCGGCGGCGGCAAGGGCGGCGGCGAGGACGAGGCCAAGGTCATCAACATCGTCGAGAAGTTCGACGTGGGGCTGCCGCGGCGGGTCGCCTACGACCAGTGGACGCAGTTCGCCGAGTTCCCCAGCATGACCAGCAAGGTCGAGAAGGTCGAGCAGGAGTCCGACGAGAAGCTCAACTGGCGCGCCAAGATCTTCCTGTCCCATCGCGACTGGGAGTCCACGATCGTCGAGCAGGTGCCCGACGAGCGGATCCTCTGGAAGTCGGAGGGGCCGAAGGGCTACGTCGACGGCGCGGTCACCTTCCACGAGCTGTCGCCCGACCTGACCCGCATCCTGCTGGTCGCCGAGTACCACCCCGACGGCTTCCTGGAGAAGACCGCGAACCTGTGGCGCGCCCAGGGCCGCCGGCTCCGCCTGGACTTCAAGCACATCGAGCGCCACATGATGACGCGGACGATGCTCCAGCGGGACGACATCGAGGGCTGGCGGGGCGAGATCCGCGACGGCGAGGTCGTCAAGACGCACGAGGAAGCGCTGAAGGAAGAGAAGCAGGCGGACGAGGACTGACCGCCCAGTTCCCGATCCCCGGCTTGGAGGAGCGATGGCCGACAACACGGACGTCACGAACCGGGAGCGCGACCGGAGCGACTCCGGCGAGATCCAGGAGAAGACGGGGCGGATCGTCCCGCCCGAGGCGGAGCGCCCGTCCGCCGAGGGACCGGACGTCTACCTCAACGTCCCGGAACTGAAGGTGGACGAGATCTCCCTGGAGGTCAACGACCTGGAGGCGCACGTCTCGCTGGTCGCCGAGGTGCTCGACCTGCTCAAGCTGAACGTCGGCGCGGACGTGGGCCTGGGCAGGGTCAAGCTGGAGATCAAGGGCGTCGCGGCGCAGGCGCTGCTCCAGGTCCGGCTCGACAACGTGGCCGAGATCGTCGACCGGGTCCTGACCACCCTCGACCGGAATCCGGAGATCCTCCAGCACCTCGGCCGCGGCGTGGAGGCCATCGCGCGCGACGTCGGGTCCGGGACCGGCGAGGCGGTGGGCCAGGTCGGCCGGGGCGCCCGGGGCGCCGTCGAGGACGTCGGGAAGGGCGCCGGACACGCGGTCGAGGACGTCGGCGAGGGCGCCGGGGGCGCTGTGAAGGACGTCGGCGAAGGAGCCGGCGGTGCGGTCAAGGACGTCGGGAAGGGCGCCGGTGGTGCCGTCGACAAGGTCGGCGAGGGGACCGGCGGTGCGGTCAAGGACGTCGGGAAGGGCGCCGGTGGTGCCGTCGACAAGGTCGGCGAGGGGACCGGCGGCGCGGTCAAGGACGTCGGGAAGGGCGCCGGTGGTGCCGTCGACAAGGTCGGCGAGGGGACCGGCGGCGCGGTCAAGGACGTCGGGAAGGGCGCCGGTGGTGCCGTCGACAAGGTCGGCGAGGGAACCGGCGGCGCGGTCAAGGACGTCGGCGAGGGCACGGGAGGTGCCGTCGACAAGGTCGGAGAGGGCGCTGGCGGTGCGGCGAAGGAGGTCGGCGAGGGCGCCGGTGGTGCGGCGAAGGAGGTCGGCGAGGGCGCTGGCAGTGCGGCGAAGGAGGCCGGGAAGGGCGCCGGTGGTGCCGTCGACAAGGTCGGCGAAGGAGCGGGCGACGCCGCCGGCAGCGTCGGCGAAGGGGCCGGTGCGGCGGCGGAGAGCGCGGGCGAAGGCGCGGGCCAGGCCGCCGAAGGAGCCGGCAAGGCCGCCGAGGGCGCAGGTAAGGCCGCCGAGGGCGCCGGGAAGTCCGGTGGAGGCCCCGAGGACTCTTCCGAAGGCGCGGGGGAGGCCGCCGAGAGCGGCGGGGAGTCCACGGATCGCCCCCGTGACGAGGATCGGCCCCGTGACGAGGATCGGTCGGGTGACGAGGGCGAGTCCCGCGACGAGGGCGAGTCCCGCGACGAGGAGTCGGCCTCGGATGAGAAGGACGAGGCCGACGACCTGCAGAGCGCTCTGCACGAGGCCGAGGACTCCGTCCGGGAGCTGGGCCGTGCCCTGCTCCGGATGGTCACCCGGTAGCCGGCGCGGTCAGTTCCCCGTGACGCGCCGGACGGCGCTCACGTACCGGCGGACGGCCTCCGGGGAGGGCCGTCCGCCGGGGAGTTCGACCACGAACGCGCTGCCGCCGACGATGGTGTTCTCCCAGCCGGTCGCGCTCCCGGGATAGTCGGGCAGGGAGCGCAGCGGAAGGCCGGCGTCGCGGGCGAAGCGGCGCTCGACGTCCTTGGGGCCTTGGGAGCCGTCGACCACGGCGAGGTGCTGGTGGAACCAGATCGCCACGGTCGGCCGGACGCGCCGCACGAAGCGCGCGGCCGCCGCGGACTCCGGTTCCGACAGCGGCGCCGCACCGGGATGGTGGGCCGATCCCTGCGCGCCGATCCGGCGCCACCCGGACGGGAAGTTCCGGTTGAGGTCGACGCCGTGGGCGTTGCCCCGCGTCCCCGCCGCCATCCCGTCCGGGTTGAGCACGGGGACGATCCAGAGGTCCGCGTGCGCCGGGCGCGGCCCGGCGGCCAGGGCGTCCGCCACGGCCGCTCCGGCCGGTTCGTCGCCGTGCAGGCAGCCGACGACGAGCACCCGCCGCGCCGCGCGCGGATCTCCCAGCTCGACCGCGGAGATCGGACGGCCCTGGACGGATCCGCCCAGCGGCACCGTCCGGTGGACCGTGCCGCCCGCCTGCGACGCGCCGCTCCGCCCGCACGCGGCCAGGAGGATCGCGACGGCGCCGAGGAGCGCGCCGGGCCGGCGTCCGGCCGCCGTCCGCCGCACCGCCATGGCCTTCCCCCGGTTCCACCTCGCCGGCCGATTCGGGGGAGTGCCTCACCAATGCCCTCCGAGCGGCCGGTGATGCGCACGGCGCCGGGCCTGACCTCGAGCCGGCTCGAGGTCAGGCCCGCCGCATCAGGCCGGCGCGCCCGCCGTGCCGAGATGCCGGGTGAGGAACGGGGCCGGGTCCTCGAACGCCGGGGCCCCGCCGTGCCCGCCCAGGTTGGCGTGCATCGTCTTCTCCTTCGAGCCGATGGCGTCGAACAGCCCGAGCGCGGCCTGCCGGTCGACGTGCTCGTCGTCCCACTGGAGCATGAACAGGACCGGGACGGTGACCCGCCGGGCCGCGTCGAGCAGGGCGTCGTACACGACGAACCCGCCGCCGAAGATCGCGGCGGTGATCCTCGGGTCGGCCGCCGTCAGCGGAATCCCGATCGCGGTGCCGAGCGTGATGCCGCCGCCGTAGGCGACCGGGGCGTCCGCGCCGATCTCCGGCAGGTCCTGGAGGGCGTCCAGCGTCGCCCGCCACTCCGGGACGGCCTGCTTCGCGAGCGACGCGCCGTACCGGGCGCTGACCGGGCCGATCGGGTCGCCCGCCGCCATCGCCTGCCGGAGCTCCGCGCGGGCCCGCTCGTCCTCCGCCGTGCGCGGCCGGTCGCCGTGCCCGGGGGCGTCGATGGCGGCGACGGTGTAACCGCAGGTGGTGGCGAGGTGCCGGGCGCGGGCCGCGAGGCCGGGCGTCTTCTTGTGCAGCCCGCCGCCGTGGCCCATCAGCACCAGCGGTGCGTGGTCGGGGCCGGAGGCGGGCGCCCAGAGGACGCCGGTGACGTCGCCGAGGGTGAAGTCGCGTTCGACGACGCCGTCCGACGTGGTCTCCGCGGTGAAACGCAAGGAATTCATGGTGGTGCCTTTCGGGATCGCCTTTGGTGGGGCGCTCCCGGCGACACCTGCGTCAGTCGCCCACCGTGAGAGCGAAGGGGAGCACCCACTTCGGAACAGCGTTCATGGGTCTCACCTCCTCGCGTGGTTTCACGGCGTCGCGTACGTTATCAGCCCGCCGCCGTCCCGCCCACTCCTTTTTCGGGCGGGCTCGCCCGACCCCGGTTCCGCGGGCGGGCGCTCCCGCTGGCCGGGAACGCCCGCCGCGCCGTCCGGCGCGCGCGGTTAGCGTTGCGCGATCCACTCTGAGAGGGGTTCGACATGGCGGACGACGCAGGGGGCCGCTCCCTGGAGCAGCGGGTGGCCGACCTGGAGCGCATCGAGGCGATCAAGGCCCTCAAGCACCGGTACTGGCGCGCGTGCGACGCCAAGGACCCCGTCGCGTTCCGGGACGGCTTCACCAAGGGCCCCGCGTCGATCGACTACGGTTCGCTCGGCACGTTCACGGACGCGGACGCGCTCACCAGGGTGTTCACCGACATCGCGCTGCGCGAGGTCGACGGCGGGTACGCGGTGCTCGACATGCACCACGGCTTCCACCCCGTCATCACCGTGCTGGACGACTCCACGGCGACCGGCACCTGGTCCCTGCGCTTCAGGCAGCTGAACCGGGTGGACGGCACCGAGCTGCTCATGGCCGCGGAGTACGACGACGAGTACGTCGTCGAGGACGGCAGCTGGAAGATGGTGAAGTCGCACGTCCGGACGCTGTGGACGATCCTGCGCCCGCTGCCCGAGGGCACCCGCGTGAACCAGCTGATGGGGCCGTGACCCGTTCCCGGCCGGTCCGCCGGTCGGGAACGGGTCGGGTCACCGCCCGCTCGCGACCGGGTCCGTGGACAGCGCCCAGAAGCCGGCGTAGCGGCCGCCGCGCCGCAGCAGCTCGTCGTGGGCGCCCTCCTCGACGATCCGGCCGCCGTCCAGGAAGACGACGCGGTCCGCGCGCCGGACGGTCCGCATCCGGTGCGCCACCATCACCACCGTCCGGCCCGCCGCCAGGCGTTCGATGCCGTCGTGGACGGCCGCCTCGTTCACCGGGTCCAGCGCGGAGGTCACCTCGTCCAGCAGCACGATGGGCGCGTCCTTGAGCAGCGCCCGCGCGATGGAGACCCGCTGGCGCTCACCGCCCGACAGCAGCTCGCCGCCCTCGCCGACGTCCGCCGCCCAGCCGCCGGGCAGCCGCTCGACCACCTCGTCCAGCCGCGCCGCGCTCGCCGCCGCCCGCACCTCCGCGTCGCTCGCGTCCGGACGGCCGAGCCGGACGTTCTCCTCGATCGTGCCGTCGAAGAGGTGCACGTCCTGGAAGACGACGGCGATCCGGGACATCAGCGCCTCGGCGCCGATGTCCCGGACGTCCACGCCGCCGACCCGGACCGAGCCGCCGTCCACGTCGTAGAACCGCGCGAGCAGGTGCAGCAGGGTGCTCTTGCCCGCGCCCGACGGGCCGACCACGGCGAGCCGCCCTCCCTCCGGCACGGACAGCGACACGTCGTCGAGGACCGTCCGGTCGCCGTGCCGGAACGTGACGGACGCGAACTCCAGGCCGCCGTGCTCCGGCAGGGCGGGTTCGCGGGGCTCCGGCAGCGGCTCGGTGCTCAGTACCGCGTCGAGCCTGGCCAGCTGGGCGCGCGCGCCGCGCAGCCTGCCGCCGAGCTCCGACAGCGACAGCAGCGGGTCGGCGCAGCGGGCGGCGAGGACCAGGAGGGCGAGGACGTCCGCCGCGCCGATGCGCCCGCCGAGCGCGAGGTAGGCGCCCAGGGCCAGGAGCACGGTGAACACCGCCTGCACCGTGAACGTGAGGCCCAGGATTCCGGGCAGCGCCGACAGCGTGGAGCGCCGGGACGCGCGCTGGAGCCCGCGGAGCGAGTCGTCGAGCATCCGGAAGCGCTCGGTGGTCCGGCCGCCGGCCCGCAGCACCGGCTGGGCCCGCAGGTACTCGACGACCCGCGCCGTCGCCTCGTGGTCGCGGTCCGCGCGCTCGGCGTCGGCGGCGTCCATCGCGCGCCCCGCCCGGACCTGGACCGCCGCGACGAGCGGCGCCGCGAGCAGCGCGGCCAGGCCCATCCGCCAGTCGAAGCCGACCATCACGGCGGCGATCGTCAGCGGCGTCACGCAGGCGGACACGAGCGGGGCCAGCAGGTGTGCGATCACGCTCATCGCCTGCATGAGCCCGCGCCCGGCCAGGACGGACACCTCCCCGACGCGGCGCGGGCCGTACCAGCCGACGGGCAGCCGGGCCAGATGGTCGCCGAGCCGGTAGTACATCCCGTGCAGCAGCGTGGTCCCCACGCGGAACCCGGACAGGTCGCTGACGTACCGCAGCGCCCCGTACACCGCGACCGCGGCCCCGAACGCGATCAGCCAGGGCCGGGCGTCTCCGGGCGCGTCCCCGAGGAGGCCCCGGAGGACGGGGACCAGCAGCGCGTAGGACAGGCCCTCGACCACCGCGGTCGCCGTCATCAGGGCCACGGTGCGGCGTACCGGACGGGCGTGTTCGGCCCCCAGCACGCGGAACAGCGTCGAGATCATCACAGGTCGTCTCCTCGCTGTGCGCCGGGGCCGGGAGCGGCCTCGCCGCCGACCGCCGAGAGGTGGGAGCGCCAGAACGCGGCGAACCGCCCGTCCCGGCCCAGCAGCTCGGCGGGCGCGCCGCGTTCGGCGATCATCCCGTCCTCCAGCAGCACGATGGTGTCGGCGTCGGCGATCGTCTCCAGCCGGTGGGCGATGACCAGGATCGTCCGGTCGCCTCCCGGCGCCGTCAGGGCCCGCCGCACCGCCAGTTCGGTCTGCGGGTCGGCGAACGCGGTCGCCTCGTCGAGCACCAGGACGGGCGTGTCGGCGAGCAGCGCGCGGGCGATCGAGATCCGCTGCGCCTCGCCGCCCGACAGGTCGGCCTCCTCGCCGAGCACCGTGTCGTAGCCGCGCGGCAGCTCCAGGACGCGGTCGTGGACGTTCGCCCGCCGGGCGGCGCGGACGATGTCGTCCATGGCCGCGCCGGGAACCGCGAGCGCGATGTTGTCCGCGACCGACGCGCGCAGCAGGCGGACGTCCTGGAAGACGAAGGAGACCGTCCGGTAGAGGTCCCGTCCGGCGAGGTCCCGCAGGTCGACGCCGCCGAGCGCGACCGAGCCCCGGGCCGGGTCGAAGAACCGCGGCAGCAGCCGCACCAGCGTCGACTTCCCGCTGCCCGACGGCCCGACGACCGCGGTGACCGTGCCCGGTTCCAGCACCAGGTCGATCCCGCGCAGCACCTCGCGGTCGGGCCCGTACCCGAAGTGGACGTCGCGCAGCTCCACCCGGTGCCCGCGCGGCGCGACCGGGACCACGGGCTCGGGCAGCGGCGGCACCGCGAGCACCTCCCGGATCCGCCCCACCGCGCGCCGCGCGCCCTGCAGGTCGTCGAAGCCGTGGAAGAGCACCGCCACCGGAGCGGTCAGCCCCAGCCCGAGCAGCAGGAAGGGCAGCAGGTCGGCCGGGGGCATGCCGCCGCGGTCGATCAGCACCGCGCCGCCGGTCAGCACGGCCAGCAGCACGAACGGCGGCGACAGCACCAGCTGGATCGCGGCGGCGACACCGGCGAGCGCGCGGACCATGCGGTAGAAGGCGGTGACGAACGCGTCCACGGCCTCGACGAACCGCCGGAGGGCGCGCTCGCCTCCGCCGAACGCCTTGACGACCGCGATGCCCTGGACGAACTCGACGACGGAGCTCGCGATCCGGCCCATCGCCGCGTCGAACTCCTTCTGCTCGCGCAGCCGGCCCGGCGTCGTCATCAGCGGCACCAGAGCCACCGCCAGCAGCACCGGGACCAGCGTGATCAGCGTGAGCCGCCAGTCGACGGCGAACAGGTAGACCAGCGACACCGGCGGCACCACGAACGCGGTGACGAGCTCGCCGGGGATGTGCGCGATGAACGGGTGCACGGCGCTCACGTCGTCGCCGACGAGCTTCGCCAGCTCACCGGTCCGGCGGCCGGACAGCCAGCCGATCGGGACCCGCCCCAGCCGCGCCGCGAGCCGCCGCCGGAACGCCAGCTGCACCCGGCCGTCGAGCAGGTGCCCGATCCCGGAGGACGCGGCCGTGCACAGCAGCCGGACCAGCAGGCCGGCGGCGCCCGCGACCACGGCCGTCCAGACGCGGCCGTGGTCGGCCGGGCCGGGCGAAAGGAGGGCGCGGCCCACCTCGGAGACCGCGAGGAGCGGCGCCAGCCCGGCAACGGCGCCGACCACCTGCAGGGCGACGAGCGCGGCGAAGCCGCGGACGTGCGGGCGCAGCAGCCCGCCCGGTTCGCCGTCCGCCGCGGAACCGGCGGAGGAGGCCGGCGGGGACGTCGGCTCGGCGAGGCCGGCGGCGGTCATCGGCGCGCCTCCACCCGGCTGCCCTGCGGCAGGGTGACGGCCATGATGCTGCTGGGCACGTCCAGCGCGATGCGGTGCCATCGCCCGCGCGGGACGATCGCGGCGGTCCCGGCCGGCAGCCGGACCTCTTCCTCCTCCTGCCCCGGTTCCTCGGGACGCAGGTAGAGCCGGATCTTCCCGATGAGGCAGGAGACGACCTCCTCGGCCTCGGGATGGACCTCCCATTGGCCGCCGTGGACGTCGGCGTCGGTCTTCGCGTGGAAGGCCGTCAGTCGCCAGCCGTCGTGGCCGGAGCACACCGTCCTCTTCTCGGCGTGGATCGTGCCGCCTTGGCGGAGGTGGAGAAGGGACGCGAAGAGGTCGATCGGAGCGACGGGCATGCCGGGCCGTCCTTCCTGTGGAGAGCGGGCGGAGGGTGGTGCGGAGGGGGCCCGGTCAGTCGGCGGCGGCGACCGGCTCGAGGTCGCCGGTCCGTCCGGCCGGCGCCGGAGGGCCGCTGCGGCGCAGCACCGTGAGGGCGATGACGACGGCGCCGAGCAGGAGCACGGCGCCGAGGGTGAAGCCGAACGCGTACCCGTCGCTGAGCGAGGCGGGCGTGACGGCGTCGCCGGTGCGGTCGTGGGCCGCGGTGCCGAGGGCGGCCAGCCCGAGCGAGGCGCCGATCTGGCGGACGCTGTTGAGCAGCCCGGACGCGGCGCCGGCCTCGTGGGGCGCCACCCCGGTGGTGGCGGTGGAGACGATCGGCGCGAGGCAGAGCCCGAACCCGACGCTGGCGACGACGGACGGGCCGAGGACGTCGGTGAGGAAGGAGCCGTCCGCGCCGATCCGGCCGAACCACGCGAACCCCGCCGCGGTCATGAGCCCGCCGGCGATCAGCAGCGTGCGGGCGGGGAGGCGGTAGCCGAGCTTGACGGCGAGGAAGGAGCCGACGATCACCCCGAGCGCGAACGGCACGAACTCCAGCCCGGTCAGCGCCGGTTCCGTCCCGAGGACGCGCTGCAGGTAGAGGGAGACGAAGTAGAAGGACGACGACAGGGCCGCCCCGGTCAGCAGGTTGTAGGCGTTCGCGCCGGCGACCGAGCGGTTCGCGAGCAGCCCGAGCCGGATCAGCGGTTCGCGGGCGGTGGACCGCTCGACGAGGACGAACGCGGCGAGCAGCGCGACCGCGGCCGCCAGGGTCGTCACGGTGGCCGCCGACGTCCACGGGTGCCGGTCGGTGCGGACGACGCCGAACACCAGCAGGGTCACGCCCGCCGTGGCCAGGACCGCGCCGAGGACGTCGGGGCGGCCGCCGCGCTCCGCGGGCGCGTCGGCGGCGACGCCCCGCCAGGCCATGGCCAGCGCCGTGGCGGCCATGGGCACGTTCACGAACATCACCCAGCGCCAGCCGGCGTATTCGGTGAGCAGCCCCCCGATCAGGACGCCGAAGGCGCCCCCGGCGGCGTTCATCGCGCTCCAGATCCCGAACGCGCGGACGCGGGCCCGTCCGGCGGGGAACGTCGCGGTCAGCAGGGCCAGCGCGGCCGGCGCCAGCGCGGCGGCCCCGACGCCCTGGGCGACGCGGGCGGCGACCAGATGGCCGGGTTCCTGCGCGAGGCCGCCGAGGAACGACGCGAGGCCGAACAGGCCGAGGCCGAGCTGCAGCACCCGCTTGCGGCCGTACCGGTCGGCGGCCTTGCCGCCCAGCAGGAGCAGCCCCCCGAACGAGAGGGCGTAGGCGTGGATCACCCAGGTCACGCCGACCGCGCCGAACCCGAGGCCGGACGCGATCCGCGGGAGCCCGACGTTCACCACCGACAGGTCCAGCGACACCATGAACTGCACGACGGCCACCGCGGCGAGCGTGAGCCCGGGCCGTGGGGCCGGCTCGGCGCCCGCCCGTCCGCGGGCCGACTTCCGGATCGTGTACATGCCGGAAATGGTGCTGTTCGCACTGGTCGGCGGTCATCGTGCCGGGGAAGACTCCTGCGCCCGGCACCACGGGAGTACGCCCGGCCGCACTACGACGCCGGGAGTAGTCCGGGATTGCTCCGTCCAGCGGAGGACGCCGGAGAAAAAGGCCCATAACCTACCTCAATGAGGTTCTTGGACGGGAGGCGGCCGCTCGCCGAGGACGGCCTGCTCGCCGCGGCGATGGCCGTCCTGCTGACGGTCGTCATGCTCTACTCGCCGCGCGCGGGCGCGCTGGACGTCGCGGCCGGCATCGCCGGTTCGCTGGCGCTCGTCGCGTGGCGGCGGGCGCCGCTGGTGGCGCTCGTCCTCGGCGCGGCGTTCATGCTCGTGGTCGCGGCCCGTACCCAGCCGGGCCCGGCGGCGGCCTATCCCGTCATGGTGGCGGTGTTCGGCGCGGTCAGGGCCGGGCACCGGGTGGCCGCGGCGGTGGTGAGCGTGGCCTTCCTCGGCATCGCCGTGGCGGTGAACCTGCCCGGCGCCGACGGGGCCGAGGAGAACCTCCAGAGCGTCGCGCTGCTGGTCGGCTGGTTCGTCGCGGCCGGCGTCGCGGCGACCGTCACCCGGCACCGGCAGGCGTACCTGGACGAGGCCGAGCAGCGGGCCGCCGAGGCCGAGCGCACCCGCGAGGAGGCGGCCCGCCGCCGCGCGGGGGAGGAGCGGCTCCGCATCGCCCGGGAGCTGCACGACTCCCTCACCCACAGCATCTCGGTCATCAAGGTCCAGGCGGGGGTGGCCGTCCACCTGGCGCACCGGCGCGGTGAGGAGGTCCCCCCGGCGCTGCTGGCCATCCAGGAGGCCAGCGGCGACGCCATGCGGGAGCTGCGCGCCACCCTGGAGGTGCTGCGCGACTCCGACGGCGGCGACGGATCCGAGGGCGAGGCCGCGGCCTCCGGCCTCGACCGCCTCGGCGACCTGGTCGACCGGGCCCGCTCCGCCGGCCTGGACGCCACGGTCACGGTGTCCGGCACCCGCCGCGACCTGCCCGCCGAGGTGGACCGGGCCGCGTACCGGATCGTCCAGGAGGCGCTGACCAACGTCTCCCGGCACGCGGGCGGCGCGGCCGCCGCGGTGTGCGTCGACTACGCGGACGGCGCGCTGGTCGTGCAGGTGGAGGACGACGGCGAGGCCGACCCGGACGCGCCGCCTGTGCCCGGCAAGGGGCTGCTCGGCATGCGGGAGCGCGTCGCGGCGCTCGGCGGGCGGCTCCGCGCCGAGCCCCGCGCCGAGGGCGGCTTCGTCGTGCGCGCCGAACTGCCCTTGGAGGGAGCGGCGTGATCCGCGTGCTCCTCATGGACGACCAGGCGCTGATCCGCGGCGGCTTCCGCGCCCTGCTGGAGATCGAGGACGACATCGAGGTGGTCGCCGAGGCCGCGAACGGCGAGCAGGGCGTCGCGCTCGCCCGCGAGCACCGGCCCGACGTCGCCCTCGTCGACATCCAGATGCCGGTCATGGACGGCATCGAGGCGACCCGGCTGATCGCCGCCGACGAGCGGCTGAGCGGCGTCCACGTCGTCATCCTCACCAACTACGGCCTCGACGAGTACGTCTTCAACGCGCTCCGCGCCGGCGCCTGCGGCTTCATGGTCAAGGACACCGAGCCCGCCGACCTGCTTCAGGGGGTGCGGGTCGCGGCCCGCGGCGACGCGCTGCTGTCGCCCGCGATCACCCGCCGGCTGATCGCCGAGTACGTCGCGCGCCGTCCCGAGCCCGCGCCGCAGGCGCTCGACGTGCTGACCAACCGGGAGCGCGAGGTCACCGCGCTGGTGGCGCGGGGCCTGTCCAACGACGAGATCGCCGCCCGCATGGTGATCAGCCCGACCACCGCGAAGACGCACGTCAGCAGGGCGATGACGAAGCTGCGGGCCAGGGACCGCGCCCAGCTCGTGGTGTTCGCCTACGAGTCCGGCCTCGTCACGCCCCGCCGCACCTGACCCGCGCCCGCGCCCGCGCCCGCGCTCGCGGTCACCAGGGGATCGGGCCCTCCTCGCCGAAGAAGCCGCCGGTCGGCCCGTCCGCGCCGAGCGTGGCCAGCCGGACCACGACCGCCGCGCCCTGCTCCACGGTGAGGACGCCGGTGTGGTCGTTGCCGTCCGTCGCGACGAAGCCGGGCGCGACGGCGTTGACGAGCACGCCGTCCTTGCGCAGCTCGTTCGCGTACTGCACGGTCAGCGCGTTCAGCGCGCTCTTGGACGGCGAGTACGCCGCCGACGGCAGCAGCGACGCCATGGGGCCGTCCGGGGCGCTGAAGATCGTCAACGAGGCGGCATGGCTGCTGACGTTGACGACGCGCGGCTCCGGCGACCGCCGCAGCAGCGGCAGCATGGCGTTGGTCACCGCGATCACCCCGAACACGTTGGTCTCGAACACCCTGCGGACCATGTCCAGGTCGACGGTGCTCGGGACCTGGTCGTGGGCGTCCGCGGGTGCGACCTGCCCGGAGCCGGTGATGCCGGCGTTGTTGACCAGCACGTCGAGGCGGCCGAAGCGCTCCTCGACCAGCGTCGCCGCCTCCCGGACGGAGGCCGCGCCGGTGACGTCCAGGGCGACCGCGTGCACGTCGCCGCCCGACTCGCGCAGCGCCGCGGCGGCCTCCTCGCCGCGCCGCGGATCCCTGGCGCCGACCAGGACCGTCATGCCCGCCGCGGCGAGCTCCGCGGCGACTCCGCGCCCGATCCCCTTGTTCGCCCCCGTGACCAGCGCGACCTTGCGGTCTGCGGCCTGCTCGCTCATGTCCCCGCTCCTCGTCGTGGAAAGGGCGCGTCCGTCTCGGCACCCGTTGTCGGACCCGAGACGACGCAGCCCGTCCGCCTGTGACATGCGGGGCGGAGGAGCCGGGATCAGTGCTTGTGCGCCTCCTCGAAGGGCGTCCCCGCCAGCCGCGCCGCGAGCACGTCGGCGAAGTTCGGGCATTCGAAGACGTTGTCGTGCGGGCAGGCCAGGCCGTGGGCGATCGCGGTGCGCGCCGCCTGCATCCGGGCGATCTGCCGGTCCAGCTCGGCGAGCTTGCCCCGCTGCAGCTCCCGCCAGTCGCCGCCCGACGTACGGGCCCCGACGAGTTCCTTGACCTCGCGCAGCGTGAAGCCGACCTCGCGCAGGAGCAGGATGAGCCCGACGTGTTCCACCGCGGACGGCGGGTAGCGCCGCTGTCCCGACACCCGGGCCGGCGCCGGCAGCAGGCCGAACTCCTCCCAGTAGCGCAGAGCGGAGGTGGCGACCCCCGTCCGGTCCGCCACCTCGCCGATCGTCAGCCGCTCGTCCCCCATGGTGGGTTCAAGCGTAGGTGAAGGGACCGCCACGTGATCGGGAGGACGGGACCGCGGTCGCGCCGCCTTTCCGGCGCCCTCTCCGAACCGGCCGCGATCCCGGCTCTGACCAGGCTTTTCCTGGAATGCCCGGCCTGCGAGGGGGTATCGCGAGCCAATGGGCAGTGAACGCAGGGACGCTCTCCGCGTCGCCGACGACGTGACCGCCGAGCGGGACGCCGTCGCGGCGGACTTCGGCGCGGCCGTCAACATGACGCCCAAGGAACTCGAGGAATGGCTGGACACCGACGAGTCCAAGTCCGTCGGCCAGAAGAAGGACGGCGGCGAGGCGACCGGCCACGCGTCCGGGCGGCGGATCGTCCGGCTGATGCGCACGAAGCGGGCGGACCTGTCCGACGACGACTACGCGCACATGACCAAGGTGGTCGGCTACGTCCACCGGCACCTCGCCCAGCGCCCGCCCGGCGACGTCCGGGACACCCCCTGGCGCTACTCCCTGATGAACTGGGGCCACGACCCCCTGAAATAGCCGCCCCCGCCGGTCGTGAGGCGGTCGTGAGGCGGTCAGAGCGCGGCCTGGGCGCGGAGTCCGCGGACGAACAGGTCCAGGTGGCGGCGGGCGAGGGCCTGCTTCTCCTCGGGCGGCAGCGGACCCGGGAGCGGGCGGGCGATGCGGACGGCCATCATGCCGATGTCGGCGAACGTGACGTCGTCCGGCAGGCTCCCGGCCGCGCGCGCCGCGGCGACGAGGCCCTCCAGGAGCCGGCGGCTCTCCGCCCGCAGCGGCGCGAGTTCGGGATCGCCCTCGAGATCGACCCGGCCGAGCAGCGCCGGCAGCACCGCGGAGACGCGCAGTTCCAGCGTCCGCCGCAGGTACCGGGCCAGCGCCTCGAACGGGTCGGGCTCCTGCTCGCAGGCGTCCCGGGCGGCCTCCAGGGTGCCGGTCAGCGCGTCGAGGGCGACGGCGTGCAGCAGCGTGCCGCGGTCGGGGAAGCGGCGGTACAGCGTGCCGCTGCCGACCTCCGCCCGGCGCGCGACGTCGTCGAGCGGGACGTCCGGGCCGCGTTCGACGATCATGTCCCGCGCGGCCGCCAGGATGCGCTCCTGGTTGCGCCGCGCGTCGGCCCGCATCGGCCTGGCCATCGTCCACCTCCTCGCCCGGAGCCGGCGTTCTCGCAGGGACACGGTAGCAGCAGAACCGGGGAAAATTCCCCCGCTTCTCGCGGGCGGCTACGGCGTCAGGACGACCTTCCCGGCGACGGTCCCGGACTCGGCGAGCCGCATCGCGTCGGCGGCGCGGGCGAGCGGCAGCTCCGCGGCGATCCGGGGCGTGACGTCACCGCGCTGGAGCGCGGCGAAGACCTCGGTGAGGTCGGCGCGCAGCCGGGCCCGGAACCGCTTCTTGGACAGCGCCCGCCCCGCCCAGGCGTTGAAGAAGTAGGCGCGGCGCCCGTTGGGCAGGGCGTTCCACATCCAGACGCGTCCGAGCAGCTTGAAGACGGGCCACTGCTTGGAGCCCTCGTCGTCGCGGGTGGAGGCGCTACCGTAGGAGACGAGGGTGCCGCCCGGGGCGAGGAGGCGCCAGGAGTCGACGATCCCGGCGCCGCCGACGTGGTCGAACACGGCGTCCACCCCGCCGGGGGCGAGGGCGCGGACCTGTGCGGCGACGTCGCCGGCGCGGTAGTCGACGGGCGCGACGCCCTGCTCGCGGAGCAGGTCGTGGTGGCGTGCGGACGCCGTCCCGATCACCTTCGCGCCCGCGGCCTGGGCGAGTTGGACCAGGACCGAGCCGACGCCGCCGTTGGCGCCGTGCACCAGCACGGTCTGCCCGGCGCGGACGTGCGCCTTGCGGTGCAGCATCTGCCAGGCGGTGATGCCGTTGACGACGAGGGTCTCCGCCTCCGCCGCGCCGATCCCGTCGGGGACGGGCACGGTGTCCGCGGCGTCGAGGAGGACGTGGCTGGCCCACCCGCCGACCTTGGTCAACGCCGCGACCCGGGTGCCGATCAGGCCCGGGTCGACGCCGGGTCCCGCGGCCTTCACGGTGCCGACGAGGTCGTAGCCGGGCACGAACGGGAACGCGGGTTGGTCGTAGTAGCGGCCGCGGCGCATCTGCTGCTCGGCGAAGGAGACGCCGGTGGCCTCCATCCGCACCACGACCTGGCCCGGCCCCGGTACGGGGACGTCCCCGTACCGGATCTGCAGCCCCTCCGGCTCGACCCTGCCCGGCAGGACGACCTCGACGAGCTCTTCGGTGTTCATGGCTCCTCCATCGCACTCGGATGATGCTCTAGCTTCTGTTAGAAGTTATAACCAGCATCTCGTGCGAGTGTCAATAGGCTTCGTGATACCCTCTAACTAAATCTTCGAGTCGTAGCGACGGACGGGAAGGCGGCAGGGCATGGCGGAGACGGGGACGCGGACCCCGCGCGAGCGGTACCGCACCCAGGTGCGCGCGGAGATCAAGCAGCACGCCTGGGAGCAGATCGCCACGACGGGCGCGTCCGCGCTCTCGCTCAACGCGATCGCCAAGCAGATGGGCATGAGCGGGCCCGCGCTCTACCGCTACTACGCCGGCCGCGACGAACTGATCACCGAGCTCGTCAGGGACGCGTACCAGAGCCTCGCCGACACCCTCCGCTCGGCCGCCGACGCCGGCGCCGGGCTCGCCGAGCTGGCGCACACGCTGCGCGCCTGGGCCCTGGAGGACCCCCAGCGGTACCTGCTCATCTACGGCACCCCCGTCCCCGGCTACGACGCGCCGGACGACATCACCCGCATCTCGGCCGAGACCATGGCGGTCCTGCTCGACGCCTGCGCGGCGCTTCCGGCCGACCGTCCCGAGACGCCGTTCGACGCCCACCTGGCGGGCCACCGCGACTGGGCCGGCGACCACCCCGCCCAGCCCGCGGCCCTGTGCCGGGCCCTGACCTTCTGGACCCGGCTGCACGGCGTCCTGTCGCTGGAGCTCGCCGGCCACTTCACCGGAATGGGATTCGACGCCGCGCAGCTCTTCGACGCCGAACTGGACGCCCTCCTGTCGCCCTGACCCCGCCGGCCCCGCTCCTGCTCCGGCTCTCCTGGCGCCTCCTGAGGCCGCCGACGACGGCCGTTGCCGGGAACGCGATGTCAGGCGAGGGTGGTGAGCAGGCGGGCCAGGGGGACGGCGAGGTCCGGGCGGCTGGACGCGGCGGTGTGCTCGCGGAGGCGGTCGAGGCAGTGCAGGTAGAGCGGCACGAGTTCCCGCCGGAGCAGTTCGGCGGCCGCGGCGGCGTCGCCGATTCCGTTGGACCGCCAGCGCCCGGCCGCGGTGACCAGGCCGCTGGACGGCTGCGGCGGGGCGGTGTACCAGTGCGCGGCGTCGTCGTTGCGGCCGAGCAGCCCGGTGGCGGCGGTGTAGAGGAACCGGACGGGGAACAGCACGGTCTTGGTGGCCGCGCGGGCGCCCTCGGCGGCGAGGCCCTCCGGGTGCTTGAGCGTGTGCGCGTAGGCGGGGTCGGCGAACCTGGTCGCGGCGAAGGCGGCGCTGTCGAGGAGAAGTTCGTCCCGTCCGGGCCGGGCGCAACCGGAACGGCGGTCGGAGCCGTACAAGAGGATGCCTGAGTCAAGGAGGTCGAGCCGGTCGGTCGCGGGGAACCGGCCGGCTTCGGTGCCGTCCGCCAGGTTCTCCCAGTCGCTCCAGAAGAGGGAGAGGCGCGACGCGAGGGCGTGGTGAGGGGTGCCCGCGTACCGCCGGATCGTGTCGCGGCGGACCGCGTCGACGGCCGTCGCGGCGGTGGCGTCGGCGCGATCGACGACGAGGGCCACGTCCACATCGCTGACCAGGGGAGCGAACCCGCCGTGCGCCAGGCTGCCGATGGCGAAGGCGGCCACGAGCCGCTCGTCCAGACGCATCATGGCCTGGGCGAGCGCGGCCTGGACGACTTCCTGGCCGGTGGGATCGGACAGGGCGGGCGGAGGGGAACGGTGCTTCATGCGTTCAATGGTGGCCGTGCAGGGCGGCGTGGTGGTCGGTTCCGTCCGTGCCGTCGGGATCGGCGTGGACGGTGGCGGCGCGCAGCCGGGGCAGGCCGTGGATCAGGCGGTGCTCCGCCTCCACCGCCACCGCGTGCGCCTGCACGAGGGACAGGTCCGGGTCGAGCACGATGTCGGTCTCGGCGCGCAGGGTGTGGCCGACCCAGCGCAGCCGGACGCCGCCGACGCGCCGAACCCCCTCCACCCGGGCGAGGATTCGCTCGGCGGCGGTGACCAGTTCCGGATCCACGGCGTCCATCAGCCGGTGGTAGACCTCCCTGATCGCGTCGCGCAGCACGAAGCAGATGGCCAGGGTGATGAGCAGGCCGATGACCGGGTCGGCGACGGGATGGCCGAGGGCGGACCCGGCGGCGCCGGCCAGCACGGCGAGCGAGGTGAAGCCGTCGGTCCGCGCGTGCAGGCCGTCGGCGACCAGGGCGGCGGAGCCGATCTCGCGGCCGACCCTGATGCGGTACCGGGCCACTCCCTCGTTGCCGAGGAACCCGACGACGGCGGCCGCCGCGACCCAGCCGAGGGCCTTGACGTCCTGCGGGGCGAGCAGGCGGCGGAACGCCTCGTAACCGGCGAGGGCCGCGGAGGCGGCGATGACCACGATGATCACCAGCCCGGCCAGGTCCTCGGAGCGGCCGTACCCGTAGGTGAAGCGGCGCGTCGCGGCGCGCCGGCCGAGCAGGAACGCGATGCCGAGCGGTACGGCCGTCAGCGCGTCCGCGACGTTGTGCAGGGTGTCGCCGAGGAGCGCCACCGACCCCGACAGCACCACGATCGCCGCCTGGGCGGCCGCGGTGGCGGCCAGCACCGCGAGGGACAGCCCGAGCACGCGCAGCCCGCGGCCGCTGGTCTCCAGCGCCTCGTCGGTCTTGTCGGCGGAGTCGTGGCCGTGCGGGGCGAGCAGGTGCCTGGCCCGGGCGAGAAGGGACGAGGCGGTCCCGTGCCCGTGCCCATGGCCATGCCCGTGACCGTGTCCATGCCCGTGGCCTGGCGAGAATTCGGGGCCGGTGGAATCCGACATGGGCCTCCTCGGTTGCGAGCGAGCCGTGCGCCCGAGTATATGTAGTCGAGTATGCACGCGGCTACATTGCAGGTGCGAGGTCCATGCAACAGCATCCTTCGAGCGCTCAGATCGAGGCGGCCACGGCGGCGTTCCGGATGCTCGCCGACCCGACCCGGCTGCGGCTGATGTGGCTCCTCACGTCCGGCGAGTACGACGTCACGTCGCTCGCCGACCTCCTGGAGACGTCCCGGCCGCTCGTCTCCCAGCACCTGGCGAAGCTCCGGATGACCGGTCTGGTGCACACCCGCCGGGAGGGCCGCAGGGTCCTGTACCGGGCGCGCGACACCCACGTGCGGACGCTGATCACCGAGGCGTTCTCCCACGCCGGCCACGAGGTGACGGGCAGGCCCCGGCACGACGGCTGACCGGCGCCCCGGCCGGGGCCGCAGCGGTCTGGGGCGGTCAGGGGCGGTCAGGGACGTAGGCCGGGAGGACGGCGCGGGGGACGGGACCCTTGTTGCGCCGGCCGCTCTGGGACTCCTCCCAGGCGTGGGCGAGGATCCCGACGCTCCGGCTGAGGACGAACAGGCCGCGCGCCAGCGGCGCGGGGAACCCGAGCTCGGCGTAGATGATGGCGGTGGCCCCGTCGATGTTCATCGGGACGGGCCTGTCGCGGCCCTCGGCGAGGCGGGCCTCGATCGCCTTGCCGGCCCGCAGGTGGCGGCCGGGGACGACGCCGTCCCGCACGGCGTCCTCCACCAGGGCGAGCAGCGGGTCGCGGCGGGGGTCGCGGGGGTGGAAGCGGTGGCCGAAGCCGGGCAGGTAGCGGGGCCCGTCCGCGATGGCCCGATCGGTGGCCGTGCGCAGGTCGAGCCCGGCGTCCTCGCGCCGGATGACGTCGTCCAGCAGCCGGACGCACTGCTCGCCCGCCCCGCCGTGCGCGTCGCCGAGGGTGTTGACGGCGCTGGCGACGGCGTTGTTCAGGCCGACGCCGCAGGTGGCGGCCATCCGGGCGATGGCGATGGACGGCGCTTGCGGCCCGTGGTCGACGGCGGCGACGAGCGCCGCGTCGAGAAGGGCGGCCTGGCGGGGCGCCGGGAGGTCGCCGCGCAGCATCAGCCAGATCATGGACGTGAGGCCGGTCGTGCCGATGAGGTCCTGGACGGGGCGGCCGCGCAGCTCGATGACGCCGGGTTCCATCCGGGAGACGGCGGTCGCCCACCAGTCCGCGACGGCGCCGGTCGGGTCGATCTCGTTCACGGGAGCCTCCTGCGCTGCACGGTCGGTCATGGGGTGACGGCGTTCTCGGCCCGGCCGTTCCAGCGGTCCGCGAGGGCGTCGCGCCCGGCGTTCTGGTCGCCCAGCAGCGGCGGGGGGCCGGTGGGCCGCAGGGGCTCGCCGTCGTGCAGGACGCCGCCGCCGGAGACCTTGAGCACCCGTCCCGAGCCGTCGGGGAAGGGCAGCTCGGTGAAGAAGCCGCGGTGCTCGAGCTGGTCGAGGCCGACGGCCTGGGGGACGGTCACGACGCGGGCGGCCGGGACGCCCGCGGGGGCGAGGATCCGCTCCCACTCGCCGGCGGTGCGGCGGCGCAGCGCGCGGTTGAGCTCGCCGGTCAGCTCGTCGCGGTGCCGCTTGCGCCGCTCCCGGTCGGTGAAGCGCGGGTCGTCGAGGAGGTCGCGGCGGTCGAGGAGGTCGCACAGCGTCTCGAACTGCCGCTGCCGGTTCGCGGCGATGTTGAGCGGGCCGTCGGCCGCCTCGAAGGTGCCGGACGGGGCGGCGGTGGCGTTCTGGGTGCCCATCGGCTCCGGCGGGACGCCGCTGACCAGGTAGTTGGAGACGGCCCAGCCCATCGCCGAGACGGCCGACTCCAGCATGGAGACGTCGAGGAACGTTCCCTTCCCGGTGCGGGCGCGGCCCGCGAGGGCGGCGGAGATGTGCAGCGCGGCGGTGAGCCCGCCGACGGTGTCGCAGACGGGGAAGCCGATCCGCAGCGGGGCGGTGTCCTCGGTGCCGGTGATGCTCATCATGCCGGAGAGCCCCTGGATGATCTGGTCGTAGGCGGGCGCCTGGCTCATGGGGCCGCTCTGGCCGAAGCCGGAGATGGCGCAGTAGACCAGCCGGGGGTTCAGCTCGCGCAGCCGCGGCCAGCCGAACCCGAGCCGGGCGAGGACGCCGGCGCGGAAGTTCTCCAGCAGCACGTCGGCGCCGCGGACCAGGTCCTCGAAGGCGGCGCGGTCGGCGGCGTCCTTGAGGTCCATCTCGACGGACTTCTTGCCCGCGTTCTGCGCCAGGAACGAGGCGCCGAGCCCGGCCCGGTTCAGCTCGGCGTCGGGACCGAGGTGCCGGGCGAGGTCGCCCTGCCCCGGCACCTCGATCTTGACGACCTCGGCTCCGAGCAGCATCAGCTGGTAGCTGCAGTACGGGCCGGCCAGCACGTTGGTCAGGTCGAGGACGCGTACACCGCTGAGCGGTCGCTCTGACATGCGCTTTGCTCCTTCAGGTCACGCCGTGGGTCCGGCCGCGGGTCAGCGCGCGGGGCTGAGCGGGTGGTCGAAGCCGCGCTCCGACATCTCCGCGGCCACCTGGCGCAGGTCGGCGGCGTACTGCTCGACGACGTCGTCGGGGAAGCGGACGGTGGGGCCGCTGAGGGACAGCGCGGCGACGACGGTCCCGGACCGGCCGAGGACGGGCACGGCGACGGCGGACAGGCCGTCCTCGCGCTCCCCGTGGCTGACGGCCCAGCCGCGGTGCGCCGCCTCGTCGATCCACTCGCGCAGCCGTTTGACGTGGCCCTCCCCGTAGGGGGAGCTGACGGCGACGCGCCGGAGGAGGGAGTCGGGCGCGTCGCGGAGGAGGGCCTTGGACGAGGCGCCGGCCCAGAGGGGGAGTTCGTCCCCGACGTGCACGACGTGGCGGAGCGGCTGCGGGCTCTCCTGCTGGGCGACGCAGACGCGGTAGATGTCGCGGAGCATGTAGAGGTTGACGGTCTCGCGGCGGCGGGCGCCGAGGTCGCGCATGTACCGGCGGGTCTCCGGGGGCAGCTCCCAGCTGCTGCGCGCGAGGTGGGCCCAGCGCCAGAGGCCGGGCCCGGGGAGGTAGCCGTTGGGCGCCGCCCACAGCAGGCCGTTCTGCTCCAGCGTCTGGACCAGCCGGATGACCGTGGTCTTCGCCAGGCCGGTCGCCTCGACGATCTCGCGGATCGAGATCACCGGGCGCTCCTCGCTGAGCAGGGACAGGATCTCGACGGCGCGCTGGACGCTGCGGACGCCCCCGGCGTCGGCGGCCGGCTCGGTGCCGGGCTTCTTGGCTGGGCTCACTGGTCCTCGATCTCCCCGATGTCGGCGGTAGTGTCCGGGAAACCCGGCGTGCTGCGCTCGGCCGCGGATGGAGAGCGGGAGCCGGCGCGGGGCCGTGCCCGGTGCGGCCGGGGACGGCTCGTACGTTACACGCAGTCCACACAGTGGTCTAGTTGGACCGTCAGTCGGTATCCGTGGGCGGTTTCGGAACTTTTCGGTGCACTCTTCCCCTCGGTGAGCCACGTCACCTATAACTAACTCACTGGTTCGAACATTAGGAGTCGACCCGGGAGGTGGCAGAGCCGTGCGACCGGCCGTCCCGCTGAGTTCCCGCCCCCAACTTTCTCGCCGCCGACCCTTGTCAGCGCGCGGCACCGACCCGTACGTTGACTCGAAGTCCACATGATGGCACTAACGGTCCGCTTGGTGGATCTGGAGGAACGGATGCTGGAAGCGCTGCTCGCGGCCGCGGCCGAGGGTGAACCGGTGCAGGCCGCGGCGCTGGTCGCCGGCCGCTGGGAGTCGGCGGGTCCGCAGGGCGAACGCGTCGGACCGTTCGTGCGCAGGCCCGTCAGCCGAGCCCCGGCCGCCGGTCCGGACGACATCGAGGCGGTCCGCGGCTGCGCGCGCGCCTTCGCCCGGACGGTGGCGCGGCTCGCACCGGCCTCGCGGGCCGAGATCCTGGAGAGGGCCTCGCGCGCCGCCGCCGAGCACCGCGAAGGCCTCGCCCGGCTGCTGGCCCTCGAACTGGGCAAACCGCTCAAGGACGGGCGCGGCGAGATCGACCGGGTCGCCGACACGTTCGCGGTGTGCGCCGCCGAGGCGCGGCAGATCGGCGGCGACACGCTCCCCGTCGCGGGCTGGGCGCGCGGCACGGGCACCACCGCCTTCACCTACCGGGCCCCCGCGGGCGTGGCCCTGGCCATCACGCCGTTCAACGCGCCCGCGAACCTGCTCGCGCACAAGCTGGGCGCCTCGTTCGCGGCGGGCAACACCACGATCGTCAAGGCGCCGCCGCAGGCGCCCGCCGTCTCCACGGCGATCGTGGCGCTGCTGGTCGAGGCCGGGATGCCGTACGAGGCCGTCCAGCTGCTGCACGGGGACGGCTCCGTCGGCGCCGAGCTGTGCGCGGCCGACGAGGTCGCCGTCATCAGCTTCACCGGCGGCGCCGCGACCGGGAACGCGGTCGCCCGCGCGGCGGGGGCCAAGCGCCTGGTCCTGGAACTGGGCGGCAACGCCGCGACGATCGTGTGCGAGGACGCCGACATCGCCGAAGCCGCTCGCGTGTGCGCGCGCACCGGCTACAGCAACTCCGGCCAGAGCTGCATCTCGGTCCAGCGCGTGTACGTCCAGCGTTCCCGCTTCGAGGAGTTCCTCGGAGCGTTCACCGGCCAGGTGGAGGCGCTGACCGTCGGCGACCCGCTCGATCCCGGCACCGACGTCGGCTCGATGGTCGACGAGGACGCCGCCGAACGCGTCGTCCGGTGGAGCGCGGAGGCCGCCGCGGCCGGGGCACGCGTGCTCCTCGGCGGCAGGCGCGACGGCGCCACCGCGCTGCCCACGATCGTGGCCGGCCCGCCCGCGACCTGCTCGGTCGTCCGGGACGAGGTGTTCGGCGCACTCGTCGCCGTGCTCCCGTTCGACGACCTCGAGCAGGTGATCGCGGAGTGCAACGAGAGCCGGTACGGGCTCCAGGCCGGCCTCTTCACCCGCGACATGGACCGGATCGTCACCGCGTGGCGGGACCTGGAGGTCGGCGGGCTCGTCGTCAACGGGTCGTCCAACTTCCGGCTCGACCACGTGCCGTTCGGCGGCGTCAAGGACTCCGGGTTCGGACGGGAGTCGCCCCGCTGCATGATCGACGACTACACCGTGGTCAAGACGATGATGCTGCGCGGGACCTCGCTGTGGGGTGCGGCGTGAAGGCGGTCGTCCTCACCGCGCCGGACGAGGTGGCCGTCGTGGACGACCGGCCGGAGCCGTCCTGCGGGCCGCGGGACGTCGTCGTCGCCGTCCACGGGGTCGGGCTCTGCGGCTCCGACCTGGCCGTGGTCGCCGGCCACCGCCCGGTGCCCGCGCTGCCGTGGGTGCTCGGGCACGAGGCGTTCGGCGTCGTCGCCGCCGCCGGCGAGGAGGTCGCCGACCGGTTCCCGGGGCAGCGCGTCGTCGTCGAACCGAACTACCCGTGCCTGGCGTGCCCGTCGTGCCGCACCGGCGCCACGGCGGGCTGCCCGAACCGCAGGGCGGCCGGCATCACCGACCCCGGGCTGCTCGCCGAGCGCGTCGCGGTCCCCGCCCGCTTCACCTGGCCCGTCCCCGACTCCTGGGACGACGCCGACGCGGTGTGCGTCGAGCCGCTCACGGTCGCGCTCAACGCCGTCCGGATGAGCGGCCTCGCCGCCGGCGACCGGTGCCTGGTCGTCGGCGCCGGCTCCCAGGGGCTGCTGGTCACCCTGGCCGTGGCGCACGCCGGGGGAGTCCCCTTCATCGTCGAACCCCACGAGGGGCGCCGCGCGCTGGCCGTCGAGCTCGGCGCGCGGGACGCCGCCGGGGACGCCTCCGCGACCGCCTTCCCCGCCGTGATCGAGACGTCCGGCGCGCCCGAGGCGTTCGAGGAGGCGCTTGAGCGCACCGCCCCCGGCGGCACCCTCATCGCCGTCGGGCAGAGCGTCCGGCCCGCCCGGCTCTCCACCTTCTCCCTCGTGCAGCGCCGCCTGACCGTGCGCGGCTGCCTCATCTACGACCACCCCGCCGATTTCCCCCGGACCATCGCGACGCTCGCCGGGCACGACCTGCGCCCCGGCCGGATCCTGCGCGAGCGCTTCGACCTCGCGGACGCGCCGAAGGCGTTCGCGCGGGCGGCGGAGACCGCCGGCAAGACCTGGATCAGCATGCCCCGAGGGGGGACGACCCCCCACGCCTCCCGGGCCGACTCCGTCGGCGCCTCCGTCACCCGAACCGAGGAGACCCCCTCATGACCGTGGACGCCCACCCCCAGACCGACCCCGCCGTGTCGGTGTCCGCGGCGGAGGCGCTCGTCCGGCAGCTCGAGCGCTACGGCGTCGAGTACGTCTTCGGGACCTGCGGCCACACCAACATCGCCCTGCTGGACGCGCTGGGCCGCAGCACGATCGAGTTCGTCATCGCGCGGCACGAGCAGGCCGCCGCGCACGCCGCCGACGGGTACGCCCGCGCGTCCGGGCGGCCGGGCGTGCTGCTCGTGCACGTCGGGCCCGGCATGATGAACGCCGTCACCGGCGTGGCGACCGCCGCGCTCGACTCCGTCCCGCTGGTCGCCATCGCCGGCGACGTCCCGTCCTACTACCGGGGCAGGCACCCGCACCAGGAGGTCAACCTCCACAACGACGCCGACCAGACCGCGATCTACAGGCCGTTCGTCAAGCGCGCCTGGCACGTCCACCGCGCCGAGGACCTCGGGCGGTTCACCGAGCGCGCGTTCTGGACCGCCACCTCCGGACGCCCCGGCGCGGTGCTGCTCAACGTCCCGATGGACCTGTTCTCCCGGCCGGTCGCCCCAGCAGAGCACCCACTGCCGGCGCACGGGGCCGTCCCTGACCTGCCGGCCGCGACCGCGGAGCGGATCGCGGCGCGGCTCGCCGAAGCCGAGCGCCCGCTGATCTACCTCGGCGGCGGGCTGCGCGGTGAGGCCGGCCGCCGCGCGCTGCTCTCGCTCGCCGAGCACCTCGACATCCCGATCGCCCATTCGCTGATGGGCAAGGGCGCCGTCCCCGACGACCACCCGCTGCTGCTCGGCATGCCGGGCTTCTGGGGGCTGGAGACCACCAACGACTACGCCCGCGGGGCCGACGTCGTCCTCGCCCTCGCGACGCGGTTCGCCGAGACCGACGCCAGCTCGTGGGACGACCGCTACACCTGGAACCTCGGCGGCCCGGACGCCCCGGCGACGTCCGGGCGGCTCATCCAGATCGACATCGACGCCGCCGAGATCGGCCGCAACTACCCGGTGGAGATCGGCGCCGTCGCCGACGTGACCCTCGCCGTCCAGGCCGTCGCCGAAGCGGTGCGGGCCGTCCACCCCGACCCGGTCGACCGGCCCGGACTGCGCGAACGGATCCGCGCCGCGCGGACCGACCTGTTCGAGCGGAGCCGCGCGCGCGGCCGCTCCGGCGACTTCCCGCTCCGGCCCGAACGCATCCTCGCCGACCTCCGCGAGGCGCTGCCGGCCGACGCGGTGCTGGTCACCGACGTCGGCTGGAACAAGAACGGCGTCGCCCAGTGCTACGAACTGCCCGCCGAAGGCCGCTTCATCACGCCCGGCGGCGCGTCCACCATGGGCTTCGGCCCGGCGGCGGCGGTCGGCGTGCAGATCGGCGCGCCCGGCCGCGTCGTGGTCGCGCTCGTCGGCGACGGCGGCATGAGCGCGCAGTTCCCCGCCGTCCCCATGGCCGTCGAACAGGGCCTGCCGGTGATCTTCGTGGTGATGAACAACCGCGCCCACGGCACGATCGCCGACCTGCAGGCCGCGAACTTCGGCGCGAGCCACGGCTGCGAGTTCCGCGACCCCGACGGCCGGCCCTACAGCCCCGACTTCGCCGCCTACGCCGAGGCGTGCGGAGCCGACGGGCACCGGATCACCGCACCGGACGCCCTCCTGCCCGCCCTGCGCGCGGCCGTAGCCGCGCGCCGCCCGGCCGTCCTGGACGTGCCGATGGTCAACGAGCCCGTGCCCACACCCGGGCACTGGAACATCAACGACATCTACCAGGGTGTCTTCCCCGGCGGCAGCGGCCACCCCGTGCCGCCCGCCTCCTGAGCCGACCTCCGAGCCCACCCCGCACCCACCCCCGACATCTCCACCCACCGAGGTGAATCCATGCGCACCATCCCCCGACTCCGTGTCTCCGCCCTGGCCGCCGGAGTCCTCGCCGCGGGCCTGACCGCGGCGTGCGGCGCCCCCGGTGAGTCGAAGGACTCCGGCTCCGGCGGCAGCGGCCCCATCAAGATCGCCGTGGTCGACGCGCAGAGCGGGCAGCTCAGCTCGCTCGGCAAGTGGGAGTACAAGGGCGCCAAGCTCGCCGTCGACGAATGGAACAAGGCCGGCGGCATCGACGGCCGCACCGTCAAGCTGGACGTCTTCGACGACCAGGGCGACCCGACCGTCGGCACCAACATCGCCCGCAAGATCGGCAGCCAGCACTACATCGCGATGATCGGCACCGCCGAGAGCGCCGTCACCATCGCCATGGCGCCCACCCTGCGCCAGGAGGAGATCCCGAACATCGCCTCGGGCCAGTCCAACGGGATGGTCGCGCTCAAGAGCCCGTTCCTGTTCCTCAACGGGCCCACGTCCACCACCTACGACGAGACGCTCGCCAAGTACGTGGTGGACGCCAAGAAGATGAAGAAGATCGCGATGATCAGCAACAACGGCTCCTACGGGAAGGGGGAGCACGACGCGTTCCTCAAGGCGCTGAGCGACCGCGGCGTCAAGCCCGTCGCCGACGAGGTCGTCACCACCGACCAGAAGGACTTCAGCGCCCAGCTCACCAAGATCCGCCAGCGGTCACCGGAGGTGATCTTCATCGGCTCGGAGGAGGTCGAGTCCGGGCTCATCGTCAAGCAGGCCCGCGACCTCGGCATCGACGCGCCGTTCGCCGGCGCGGCCCCGCAGGGCACCCCCGTCTACCGCGACACCGCGGGCGTGAAGAACGTCGAGGGCACCATCGTCAGCTCGCCCTACCTCAGCAACGACGTCAGCGACGCGTCGAAGAAGTTCGCCGCCGCCTACAAGGCCGCCTACGGCGAGGACGCCGAACTGCACGGGGCCAAGGCCTACGACGGGACCTCGATCCTGCTCACCGCGCTCAAGAACAGCAAGGTCGCGACCGGGAAGAAGCTGGCCGACGCGATCCGCGCCGTGCAGTACCAGGGGCTGCTCGGCGACTTCCGCTACGACGAGACCGGAGTCGGCATCAAGGCGACCTCCATCGGGATCATGAAGAACGGGACGGTCGTCAAGGCCGACGGCTGACGGCGGACCACCCGGACGACCGAGGGCGGCCGGGCCCCGCGGGCCCGGCCGCCCGCCCTCGTCCCCGCCGGCTCCGACGCCGGCCGCGCAGAAAGAGAACCATGCAGGTCTTCCTTCAGACACTGATAGGCGGACTGAGCCTCGGCGCGATCTACGCCCTGGTGGCGATGGGATTCTCCCTCGTCTACCGCACCATGGGCCTGGTCAACTTCGCGCACGCCGACGTGCTCATGATCGGCGCCTACGCCGCGTCCACGTTCTCCATGTCGACCAAGCTGCCGTTCGCCCTGGCCATGGTGCTGGCCATCGCGGTGACCGGTCTCATCGGGCTGTTCATCGAGCGGGTGCTGCGCCCGCTGGAGAACAAGGACTTCACCCTGATGCTGATCGGCACGATCGGGTTCGGGATGGTGCTGCAGGCCGTGGCCGTCCTGATCTGGGGCGCGACCGGACGGGCCGTCCGGACCCCCGTCGGCGGCGCCCCGCTGGAGTTCTTCGGGCTCCGCGTCCGCACCTACGACCTGGTCGTGCTCGCCATCGCCGCGGTGGCGGTGTTCCTCCTGGTCGCGTTCCTGCAGCGGACCAAGATGGGCGCCGCGATGCAGGCGGTCGCGATGGACCACGAGGCGGCCACCGCGGTCGGCATCCACGTGGGGCGCAGCAACGCGATCGCGTTCGCGATCGGCGCCGGGCTCGCCGCGCTCGCCGGCGGGCTCGTCGGCCCGCTGCTGTACGTGAACCCGACGATGGGCGGCACCATCGGCATCAAGGGCTTCGCGGCGGCCATGCTCGGCGGCTGCGGCAACATCCCCGGCGCCATCGCCGGCGGCTTCGCGATCGGGGTGCTGGACTCCTTCGCCGCCGGCCACTTCCAGGGCTACTCCGAACTCGTGGTGTTCCTCGTCTTCACGGTGGCCATCATGATCCGCCCGACCGGCCTCTTCGGCGAGACGACGGTGAGCCGAGCATGAGCACCCTCCTCAGGAACCGGTACGCGCCGAAGCTCGGGACGCTGGCGGCGTTCGTCCTCATCGCCTGGCTGCTGCCGTACACGGTCGGCGGCTACGCCATCCACGTCGTCGACATCGCGCTGGTGTTCGCGCTGCTGGCGATCGGCATGGGGCTCGCCATGGGCATCGCCGGGCAGATCAACCTGGCGCAGATCGCCTTCTTCGGGGTGAGCGCGTACGCGACCGCGATCCTCACCACCCACAACGGGCTCGGGTTCTGGCCCGCCGCGGCGCTGGCGCTGGTGGCGTCCGCGCTGATCGGGCTGCTGGTCGGCGTCCCGGCGCTGCGGATGCAGTCGCACTACCTCGGGATCGTCACGCTGGGGCTCGCGCTCGGCTTCATCAACTGGACCACCAACGCCGAGATCGCGGGCGGCGCCGA
Source organism: Actinomadura nitritigenes (assembly GCF_017573545.1). Classification (GTDB taxonomy): domain Bacteria; phylum Actinomycetota; class Actinomycetes; order Streptosporangiales; family Streptosporangiaceae; genus Spirillospora; species Spirillospora nitritigenes. The sequence continues at coordinate 184,202 of NZ_JAGEOK010000010.1, forward strand.
GGGCATCTCGGCGATCCCCGTCCCGCCGATGTTCGGCGTCGACCTGTCCAGCGAGTACCTGTACTACTACCTCGAAGTGGTCGTGTTCGCGGTCGCGCTGGCCTTCGGGCTGTTCGTGGTCCGCACCGGCCTCGGCCGCCGGCTGATGGCGATGCGGGACGACCCGCTCGCCGCCGGCGCGGTCGGCGCGGAGATCCCGCTGCTGCGGATGACGGCGTTCATGCTGTCGAGCGTGTTCGGCGGCCTCGCCGGCGTGCTGTACGCGGGCCTGATCCGCTACATCGCGCCCGACACGTTCAACATCGCCAACATGTTCCTGCTGCTGGCGATGGTCGTGATCGGCGGCCGGCAGAGCCTCGTCGGCTGCGTCGTCGGCGCGGTCGGCCTGACGCTGATCCGCGAGAAGCTGGTGGACCATCCCACCTACGCGCAGCTCGGCTTCGGCGTCGTCGTGGTCCTCATGGTGGTCTTCGCGCCCACCGGGCTCGCCGGCGTCCCCGCCCGGCTGAAGGCCCTGCTGGACCGCCGGCTCGGCAGGACCGCGGAACGGTCCGTCCTGCGGCCGTTCCAGCCCTACGAGGCCGCCGCCGACGCGTCCCGGGACGGCGGGGGACCGGCCGGCGGGCCGCGGCCGATGCTGGAGATCGACGGCATCGCCAAGCAGTTCCGCGGGCTCAAGGCGCTGAAGGACGTCTCCCTCACGGTCGAGCGCGGCGAGATCCGCGGCATCGTGGGGCCGAACGGTTCGGGGAAGACCACGCTGTTCAACGTCATCAGCGGCTTCTACCGGCCGTCCGGCGGGCGGGTCCTGATGGACGGGCAGGTCGTCTCCGGGTCCCGCCCGTACCGGCTCTCCCGGCACGGCCTGGCCCGCACCTTCCAGAACCTGCGGCTGTTCGGGGAGCTGACCGTCCGGGACAACCTGCTGGTCGCCCTCGACCGGTCCCGGACGTACGCGATCTGGAGGTACGCGCTGTGGCCCGTCGGGATCTGGCGGCAGGAGCGCCGCCTGCACCGGCGGGCCGACGACCTGCTCCGCCGCTTCGGGCTGACCGAGTTCGCCGCGGCGGCGCCGGGGGCGCTGCCCTACGGCATCCAGCGCCGGATCGAGATCGCCCGCGCGATGGCCGGGTCGCCGCGCCTGCTGCTGCTCGACGAGCCCGCCGCCGGGCTCAACGGCGAGGAGGTGCGCCAGCTCTCGGAGATCGTGCGGTCCATCCGCGACAGCGGCGTCACGGTCGTGCTCATCGAGCACAACATGGGCCTGGTGATGTCGCTGTGCGAGCGGGTGACCGTCCTCGCCGGCGGGTCGGTGATCGCCGAGGGCACCCCCGCCGAGGTCGTCGCCGACCATGCGGTCATCGAGGCGTACCTCGGCGACTCCGCGATGGCGGACATCCCCCTGCCGAACAGCACGGAGGTGAGCTCATGAACGCGGGCACGGCCGCCAAGGGCGGCGAGGAGGCCGGGGCCGAGACGGCTCCGGAACCGGCGACGCTGACGGTGGAGGGCCTCTCCGTCCACTACGGCGGGGTCTGCGCCGTCGACTCGATCGGCTTCACGGTGGGACCGGGCCAGTCGGTCGGGATCATCGGGGCGAACGGGGCGGGCAAGACCTCCACGCTCAAGGCGCTGATGGGACTCGTCCCGCGCAGCGGAGGACGCGTCACGTTCGGCGGCACGGACCTCACCCGGGTCAAGGCGCGTGACATCGTCCGGCACGGCATCGGCTACGTCCCGGAAGGCCGGCACGTCTTCCCGGGCCTCACGGTCGAGAAGAACCTGATGCTCGGCGCCTACGCGCGCGCGTGGCGCGGCGCGGAGACGAAGCGGTCGCTCGCCGAGGTCTACGAGCTGTTCCCGGTGCTGGGGGAGATGCGGTCGCGGCTCGCGGGCGCGCTGTCCGGCGGCCAGCAGCAGATGCTGGCCGTCGGCCGGGCGCTGATGGCCCGGCCCCGGCTGATCCTGCTGGACGAGCCGTCCATGGGCCTGTCGCCCAAGCTCGTCGAGGACATCCTCGCGGTGCTCGTGCGGCTGCGCGAGGAGGGGCTGAGCCTGCTGCTGGTCGAGCAGAACGCCAAGCTGACGTTCGAGGCGACCAGCGACTGCGTCGTGATGGAGAACGGCGAGGTGGCGATGGTCGGCACTTCCCGCGAGCTGCGCGACGATGTCCGGGTCCGCCGCATCTACCTGGGCCTCTAGGTGCACCGTCGCCGGGCTCGTCCTGATCGTCCGGTCCGAGCCCGGCCTGGAGACGGGGTGGCGCGCCGCGGGTCAGCGGCAGAAGGGCTTCATGCCCATCGCGGACTCGATGCCGTTCAGCACCAGGCTCTGGAACCGCTCCGCCCCGGCGAAGCCCGTGCCGTCGTCGGTGAACGCCTTGGCGTCGTGCCCGAGGGTGGTCAGGAACGCCCGGCCGCCGTCGTAGTACTGGCACCACGCGACGGGGTGGAACGAGCCGTGCCCCGGATGGTTCATGTTGCCGGTGACGCCCTGGGCGAGGGTCTTCTCGTCCACGGTGGCCAGGAACCGCACTTCGCTGGGGAACGGGACGAGGTTGTACCACTCGTCGCTGAAGTCCCACCGGCCCGGCAGCCCGGCGGTCGAGGCGTCCTTGCGGTCGACGGTCTGGACGGTCCCGGGCTGCGCGCGCCCGTGGTCGTAGAAGTTGGCGCCGCCGAGGAGCCCCTCGTACCAGGGCCAGTTGTACTCGGTGCCGAACGCGTTGTGGATGCCGACGAAGCCGCCGCCTCCGCGGACGTACTGCCGCAGCGAGGTCTGGGCCGCGTCGTCGAGGGCGTCGCGGGTGGTGCTCATGAAGACGACGGCGTTGTAGCGGAACAGCGCCGACGGCGACGCGAGCTGCGCCACGTCCTCGGTCCAGTCGACGCCGAACCCGTTGTCCTGCCCCATCTTCACCAGGGCCTTCTGGGCCACGTTGGCGTCGCTGAGCGGCGGGTTCATGCCGGGGCCGAGGGCGGGGCCGAGGTTGGCGTGCCGGGGCCCGGCGGTGCGGCTGTAGACGAGGACCCGGTAGCCCTCGGCCGGGTCGAAGTTGCCCCAGTCGTGGTAGCAGCGGGGGTCGGTGCCGCGGCAGACGCCGTAGACGGGGTCGCCGAGCTCCTGGGCGCCGGCGTTCCTCGGCTCGGCGCGCGGGCCGGCCGCGGCCGGCCCGCCGGTGAGCGCCGCGGCGGCCAGCACGGCGGCGGTGCCGAGGGCCGCCGCGGCGGCCGACAGCACGGGGGACGGGGGCCTCTTCATGGGGCGGGTCCTTTCCGGTGTTCCCGTTCACGCGGTCCATCTAGTGGACCAGTTGAACCGTCTAGAGGTTCTAGGACGATCTCACGCGGATCGGCCGTCGGCAATACCCCGGGTGTCGCCTGCTCGCGGCGGACCACGAAGATCCCCTGTCATGACTGGTGAAATTACCGATGTGCAGGAGCCGTTCGAGATGCAGGCTATTGCCAGAGCAGCGGAAGCGGCTTACCGTGTCGTCCGTCGATCGGACCTTTGAGTCCGTCTAGTGGACCACGGAACGGGAGAGAGCATGGATCGACGGAACTTCCTGACCGGGGCCGCCGCGGTCGTCGGCGGCACCGTGGCCTTCACGCCGCTCCGCGCTCCCGCGGCGAACGCCGACGCCGCCTCGACCCGCCTCGCCCTGCCCGTCCCGCCGCAGCCGACCGCCTTCGGCGCCACCGGCCGCGACTTCCCGAAGGTCTGCGGGAACCTCGGCAACCAGAACCACTCCACGCTCCGCGGGATCGACCGCGGCAACGTCCGGCGCCTCGGCGGCGCCTGGCACGTCAACCTGGAGGGCGGCAGCACGTCGGCCCGCTCCCAGCAGAGCACGATCGTCGTCCAGGACGGCGTGCTGTACGTGCAGAGCGGCCAGCAGAACGTCTTCGCCGTCGACGGCCGCACCGGCGAGGTCAAGTGGAAGACCAACGTCGGCTCGCAGCAGACGAACATGCGCGGCGTCGGGCTGGGGGAGGGGCTGGTCTTCACCACGTCCGGTTCCAACATCGTGTACGCGCTCGACCAGAAGACCGGCGCCGTCGTGTGGCAGCGCGAGTTGCTCGTCGCCGGGGAGGGCGACCCGAACTGCGACCCGCAGGAAGGGCAGTGCGGCGGCAACCGCGGCGGCCTCGCCGGCGCCGTCGTCTACTGGGACGGCCTCATCTACGTCGGCACCGAGGGCAGCACCGCCGGCGCCCGCGGCCGCGCCTACGCCCTCGACGCCCGGACCGGCGAGATCGCCTGGACGTTCTGGGGCCCGCCCGGACCCGGCGAGTACGGCAACGACACCTGGGAGGGCGACACCTGGAAGACCGGCGGCGTCGTCTGCTGGATCCACCCGGCGATCGACCCCGAGCTCGGCCTCGTCTACTGGACGTTCGGCAACCCGTACCCGCGCACCAACGGCTCCACCCGCGGCGGGACGAACCTGTTCGCCAACTGCCTGGTCGCGATCGACGCCAAGACCGGGAAGCGCCGCTGGCACTTCCAGTCCGTCCACCACGACATCTGGGACTTCGACAACGTCATGGCGCCGGTGCTGATCGACCTGAGGATCGGCCACCGCACGCGCAAGGTCGTCGTGTACGGCAGCAAGGTCGGGATGTTCTACATCCTGGACCGGGAGACCGGCAAGGGCGTGCACGGCATCACCGAGCGGCCCGTCCCGCAGGAGCCGCGGCAGAAGACCTGGCCGACGCAGCCGTTCCCGGGCGGCGAGCCGTTCGTCCACCAGGCGCCGAGCTTCCACGACACCACACGGCCCGTCCCGTACTACCCGACCGGCGAGATCTTCACGCCCTTCTGGGACGACGCGACCATCCTGTTCCCCGGGGCCGGCGGCGGCGCGGACTGGTCGTACATGTCGTTCAGCCCGCACACCGGGTTCGTCTACGTCGGGTACGGGCTCGTCAACTCCTCCTACTCCAACACCAACGGCGGCCGCGTCAACACCGCCCGGCCGCTCGGCGAGTACTTCTCCGGCGGCATCGCCGCCGTGGACCCGCGCACCAACAAGCCCGTGTGGCGCAAGGAGGGCGAGTGGTCCCTCGCCCACGGCAACGGCATCCTCACCACCGCCGGACGCGTCATGTTCCAGGGCGGCCCGGACGGCGTGCTCCACGCGATGGACGACGCCACCGGCCGCGACCTGTGGAGCTGGCAGTGCGGCGCCGGCGTCCACACCAGCCCGGTCAGCTACGAGATCGACGGCGAGCAGTACGTCGCGGTCTTCGCGGGCGGCAGCTGGCTGCCCTACCCCGACATCCCCAAGGGCGACCACCTGTGGGCGTTCAAGCTGAACGGCGAGGTCGGGCCGGCGCCCGCGCCGACCCCGCCGTCCAAGCGCAACCAGATCCGCACCGCGCCCGTCGCGGGCGCCGATGCGGACAACACCGTCACCCTCGGCCGGATCTGGGACTCCGCCGCCGGCGCGCCCGGCGGCGCGGAGAACACCGTCGCGCAGAACGCGATGTCCCCGCAGCACATGACCGTTCCCGCCGGCACCGAGGTCACCTTCGTCAACCCGTCCGGGAACGAGCACTCGCACGGCGCCGCGTCGTTCTTCGAGCACGTGTTCAACTCGGGGCGGCTCAAGCCCGGCGAGTCCTACAAGCACACCTTCACCGAGCGCGGCGAGTACTTCTACAACGACCCGGTCTTCCCGCAGAGCACCGGGAAGATCGTCGTCCAGTGACCCCCGGGCCGGAGGGCCCCGGGCCGCACAGATCCCCCACGGAAGGGAAGCACCAGAGATGACCCAGCACATCCCCGACGCCGAGACCGCGAACGCCGACGTCCACGACGCCCGGGCGCAGGGCGCCGCCGGGCGGACGGACTCCTGGTCCACGCCCGACTACCAGGTCGTGGAGACCTCCCTGGAAGTCACGGCCTACTTCGGCGTCGAGATCTGATCGCCGGCCGATGAGGGTGCGCGTTCTCGGCACCGCCGCGGGCGGCGGCGTCCCCCAGTGGAACTGCGCGTGCCACGGGTGCGCCGCCGCCCGCGCGCACCCGTCGCGGCGCCGCCGGCACGCCTCGATCGCGATCGAGGCGTCCCCGGGACGCTGGTACGTGGTCAACGCGACGCCGGACATCGCGGAGCAGGTCGAGGCGACCGCGGACCTGCGTCCCGGCCCGGAGCGGCGCCGCAGCCCGGTCGCGGGGGCGGTGCTGACCGACGCCGAACTCGACCACACGCTCGGGCTGCCGCGGCTGCGGGAGGCGGCGAGCCTGCGCGTCGTCGCGACCGCCACCGTCCGCGACGCGCTGGCGGGCGGCCTCCGGCTGGACCGCGTCCTCGCCCCGTACACCGAGCTGACCTGGGCGGAACTCCCCGAGGACGGGGCCGTCCCGCTCGACGGCACCGGAAGCCCGGAGATCGCGGCCGTCCGGGTCTCGGGCAAGCGCCCCCGCTACGCGGCCGGCCTCGACCTGCCGGACGGGGCCTGGTCCGTGGCGTTGCACGTCACCGACCGGCGCGCCGGCACCAGCCTCGTCTACGCGCCGGCGCTCGCCGGGTGGCCGCCCCGGCTCGACCGGGCCCTGTCCGCGGCGGACTGCGTCATCGTCGACGGCACGTTCTGGGACGACGGCGAGCCGTGCCGCTCCGGGTTCACCGAGCGGACCGCCACCGAGATGGGCCACCTGCCGATCACCGGGCCGGGCGGCACGGCCGAACGGCTCGCGGCGCTGCCCGCGGCGCGGCGCCTCTACACGCATCTCAACAACACCAACCCCCTCGTCGACCCCGGCCACGACGGCCACCGTGCCCTCGCCGGAATGGGGATCGAGGTCGCATCGGAAGGCCAGGTGATCGACCTGTGAGCACGACGACGGACGCCGCGCGCCGTCCCGCCCGCCCGCTGCCCTGGACGCCCGGGGAGGTGGAGCGCCGGCTCCGCGGGATCGCCGCCGAGCGCTACCACCACCGGCACCCGTTCAACCTGCGGATGCACGACGGGCTGCTGGCGCCGGAGGAGCTGCGCCGCTGGGTGCTGAACCGCTTCCACTACCAGCGGCACATCCCGATCAAGGACGCGCTCATCCTCGCCAAGCTGGACAGCCGGGAGCTGCGCCGGGCCTGGATCCGGCGCATCCACGACCACGACGGCCGCGACGGCGGCGCCGGGGCGCCCGGGGACGACGGCGGCATCGAGCGGTGGCTGCGCCTCGGCGAGGCCGCCGGCCTGGACCGGGTGCTGCTGCTCTCGGGAGAGGGCGTCCTGCCCGGCGTGCGGTTCGCGGTCGAGGGCTACGTCAACTTCTGCCGCCTCGCGACGCCCCTCGAAGCGGTCGCCTCCTCGCTCACCGAGCTCTTCGCGCCGGACCTGATGGTCACAAGGATCGGGGCCTGGGAGCGCCACTACCCCTGGATCGAGCCGGAAGGGCTGCGCTACTTCCAGGTCCGCGTGGGGCAGGGCCGCCGGGACGCCGACGAGGCCCTCGCGCTGGTGCACCGGTGGGCCGGGACGCGCGCCGACCAGGAGCGGGTGCTGGCGGCGTTCGCCTTCAAATGCGACGTGCTCTGGTCGCTGCTGGACGCGGTCGAGCACGCCACGGCCGCGGGGGGCGCGGATGCCCGCTGAACCCGCTCCGATGACGGCGACGGCGACGGGGGAGACGCGGCCCGCGCTCGCCCGTTCCGTCCTGCTTCGCTACGACCGCGTCCGCCGCGCCGAGCTGCTGCTGATGCCCGAGCGGGCCGTCCTGCTCAGCCCGGAGGCCGGCCGCATCCTGCGGCTCTGCGACGGGCGCCGCACCGTCGACGGCATCATCGCCGCCCTCGCCGCCGACCACCCGGACGCCCCGCTCGACCGGGACGTGCCCGAGTTCATCGAGAGGGTCCGCGCGGAAGGGTGGCTGCGATGACCGAGCCCGCCGCGCCGTGGGCGCTGCTCGCCGAACTGACCCACGCGTGCCCGCTGCACTGCCCCTACTGCTCCAACCCGCTCGAACTCGTCCGGCGGCGCACCGAACTGGCGGCCGACGAGTGGGCGCGGGTCCTCGCGGAGGCCGCCGACCTCGGCGTCGTCCAGGCGCACATCTCCGGCGGCGAGCCGCTCCTGCGCCCCGACCTCGAACGGATCGTGGCGGCGGCGCACCGCGCCGGCGTCTACACCCAGCTCGTCACCAGCGGCCTCGGCCTCACCGCCGGCCGGCTGGACGCGCTGATCGGCGCCGGGATCAACAGCGTGCAGCTGTCGGTCCAGGACGCGGATCAAGCGAACTCCGACCTCATCGCCGGGCGCGCCTCCTACGCCGCGAAGGAGCGGGCCGCGGGCGTCATCCGGGCGGCCGGGCTTCCCTTCGGGCTCAACGTCGTCCTGCACCGGCACAACCTCGACCGCCTGCCGCAGATCATCGAGATGGGCGAGCGCTGGGGAGCCGACCGCGTCGAACTGGCCAACGCCCAGTTCTACGGCTGGGCCCTCCGCAACCGGGACGTCCTGCTCCCCACGGCGGAACAGCTCGACCGCGCGAAACGGACGGTGGCCGACCACCGGGCGAAGGCGCGGCGACCGGAGCTGGTGTGGGTCCTTCCCGACTACCACGAGGGCGTGCCGAAACCGTGCATGGGCGGCTGGGGCGCCCGTTCCATCACGGTGGCGCCCGACGGGACGGCGCTGCCGTGCCCGGCCGCCTACGCGATGACCGGCCTGCGCCCGCCGAACGTCCGCGACCGCCCGCTGTCCTGGATCTGGCGGCGGTCCGGCGCCTTCAACGCCTACCGCGGCACCGCGTGGATGAGCGGGCCGTGCGGTGAGTGCCCGCGCCGCGAGACCGACTTCGGCGGATGCCGGTGCCAGGCGTTCGCCCTGACCGGCGACGCCTCCCGCACGGACCCGGCCTGCGCCCTGTCGCCCGACCACCACCTGGTCCGCGACCGCGCCGGCCGCGCCGGACGGGAGGACGGCGAGGACGGCGCCGCGCCGGACTTCGTCTACCGGCGGCCGGCGAACGCCCGCGACTAGGAGCCGCCGCGGCCGGGACCGCCGCGGCCCGCGCCGGTCAGGTAGGCCACGACCATCTCGCCGATCATCTCGCGGTGCCGCTCCCGGTGCTCGGGCGCCGTCATGTCCCGTCCGAACAGCGCGCCGAACGTGTGCTGGTTCGCGATCCGGAAGAAGCAGAAGGAGCTGATCATCATGTGCACGTCGATGGCGTCCGCCTCGGCGACGAAGTCGCCGGAGGCGCGGCCGGCGTCGAGGATCTGCGAGATCAGCTCCGCCACCGGGCCGCTGAGGGTCGGCAGCGCCTCCGACTTGCGCAGGTGCTCCGCCTGGTGGATGTTCTCGATGCTGACGAGCTTGATGAAGTCCGGATGCGCCTCGTGGTGGTCGAACGTCAGCTCGGCCAGCGTGCGGATCGCCTCCACCGGCGCCAGGTGCTGGACGTCGATCGTCGACTCCAGCTTCCGCACCTCGCCGTACGCCTTCTCCAGCACCGCGACGTACAGCTTCTCCTTGCCGCCGAAGTAGTAGTAGATCATCCGCTTGGTGGTGCGCATGAGCGCCGCCATGTCGTCCACCCGGGCGCCGGCGTACCCGTGCCTCGCGAACTCCCGCTGCGCGACCTCGAGGATCTCCGCGCGGGTGCGGTCGGCGTCGCGCTGGCGCTCTCCCGAGGCGGGCGTGACGGAGTGCGACGGCATGTGACTCCATGAGAGGGGTGCGGACGAGGACACATCCTATGGTGCTCCGGGCGCCCGCCCCGCTCGCTGACCACGAGTGGTCCCGGGGCGGCGCCCGCCGGGGGCTAGCCCGCGCGGCGGCGGGGCCGGGCGTGCTGCGCGGCGAGCCGGACGGGCGCGTTGACGGCGCCGTACCCGCGGTAGCCGCCGATCCGCTGGACGACCTCGAAGAAGACGCGGCCGGTCGTCTCGGTGTAGAAGTGCAGGAACTCGCCGTGCTCGTCCCGGTCGTACAGCAGGCCCAGTTCGCGGAGCAGCCGGTGCCTTTCCGCGCCGAGGTCGTGGCGGGCTTCGAGGTCGTCGTAGTAGTTCTCCGGGATCGCGAGCACCGGGCCGCCCGACGCGCGGAACCGGCGCGCGGCCGCCACGATGTCCCCGCTGGCGAACGCGATGTGCTGCCATGCCAGGTCGTGCGAGCCGTCGTGCGCGCCGACGTGCGCGACATTGAGCGCGATCCGCACCCCGCCGTCCTCGGTGGAGACCGCCCGGCTGCGCATCAGGCCGTACGGGTCCGGCAGCTCGAGGCTCTCGTGCGGACGGAGGCCGAGGACGCTCCGGTAGAACAGCGACGCCTCGTCGAAGTGGTGCCACGGCTGGGTGAGCGCCACGTGGTCGACATGGGTGATCTCACCGGTCGCCGCGGCGGGGCTCCGCCGGCCGGTGGAGAAGTCGTCCGTCCAGCTCGGATGGTCTGGACGCGCCGTCCGGCAGAAGAACACCTCGGTCCCGTCCGGTGCGGCGACGGCGTCCAGCGGGGCGTCGTGCGGTCCCCGCATCCGCGGCAGGACGGGGGCGAGCAGCGCCTCGGCGCGCTTGACCGACGCGGCGGGGTCCGGCGACTCCAGGCCGATCGCGCCGAGCGCGGGACCGTCCGGGCTCTCCGCGCTCCCGCTGTTCACCAGCACGCGGGCGGCGCCCTGCTCCCAGAGCTCCACCGGCTTGCCGGAGTGCACGCCCGTGCGGGCGAACCCGAGGGCCTCCAGCAGTTCCCCGAGCGGGGCGGCGGACGGGGCCGCCAGCTCGGCGAACGCGAAGCCGCTCGGCACGACCGGGCGGGGCGGCGACGTCACCCCCGCCGCCGAGCCGCCGGCGCGCAGGCCGACCTGCTCCTCCAGGGCGATGAGGGAGCGCATGGCGTCCTGCGCCGTGCGCATGGACGCCGCCTGCCGGAAGATGTCGTTGAACACCTCCAGCGACAAGGGCCCGTCGTAGCCCGTCCGCAGGACGTGCGCGACGAGACCCGCCACGTCCATGTCGCCCTGGCCGGGGAAGCACCGGTAGTGGCGGCTCCAATAGAGCACGTCCATCGGCAGCGACGGGGCGTCGGCGAGCTGCAGGAAGAAGATCTTGTCGCCGGGAATGGCGCGGATGGCGTACGGGTCGACGTCCCGGGCGGAGATGTGGAAGCTGTCCAGGCACAGTCCCAGGGCGGGGTGGTCGGCCATGCGGACGATCCGCCAGGCGTGGGCGTAGTCGCTGACGTGCGTTCCCCAGGCGAGGGCCTCGTAGGCGATCCTGATCCCGTGCTCGGCCGCGCGCTCCGCGAGCCGCCGGAGCTGCTCGGCGGCGAGCACGTCGTCGTCGATCGCCGCAGGGGAGACGTTCGAGCACACCAGCATCCGCCGGGCGCCGAGCCGCTCCATCACCGCGAACTTGTGCTCCACGCGGCGCAGCCCTCCGGCGAGCAGGTCCGGCGGCACCGCCTCGAAGTCGCGGAACGGCTGGTACAGCTCCACGGCCAGGCCGAGGTCCGCCGCGCGGTCCCGGACGTCCTCGGGGCTCATGTCGCTGACGAGCAGGTCGTTCTCGAAGATCTCCACGCCGTCGAAGCCGGCGGCGCCGATCGCGGTCAGCTTGTCCGCCAGCGAGCCGCTGAGCGACACGGTCGCGATTGACCTGCGCATGGCGCGATACGCCCCCTCTTTATGGACGAACTAGTACGTTAGCGTAGCAAGGGCGCCGCGCCGGCGCCCCCTTCACGCGGAGCCGCGTTCCCGGCGGAGCCGGCCCCACGGCTTGTAGACGGCGAGGATCGTGGCGAACGCGAGCGCGGAGAGCGACACCGCGGGCGGGAAGAAGAGCGTCCTCACCCTGCCGCTGGACGGCGACCCCGTCAGGAGCCGTTCTCCGTAGTCCGCGACCGCGTCCATGCCCGGCTGGAGCACGACGAGGATGAGGACGCAGAGAAGCAGGTTGAGCGCCAGCTTGACGGCCACCCACCAGTAGCGCACCAGGCCCCACTTGCCGCCCAGGCCGAGCAGGAGGCCCGTCGCGAGGCAGAGCAGCCCGGACAGCAGCATCGGCAGCGCGGCGAACTCCGCGAGCGCCCGGTACGCCAGGCTCCGCACCTCCACGTCGGAGGCGAACCGGCCGGTCAGCACCAGCACCGCGACGATCACGTCGATGCCGAACCACGCGCCGGCCGACAGCAGGTGGAGGACCAGCGCGGCGCGCCGCCACCTCCGGGAGAGCCGCCACGCCCCCGCCGTCCGCTCCCCGGTCACGGCGGCCGGTTCCACGGCCGCACCGCCGGGGTCGCGCCGCGGCTCCTGCTCTCGGTCGCGGGTGGGACGCACGGTCATGATCGGCTCCTTCGGGACGGACCGGTACGCCCGAGGGCGGCGGGTGTCCGGTGGCGATGACCGCCAGCATCCAGGCCGGACGTCCGCCGGGCATCGGCCCGGCGGCGACACCCGGCCTACGCCCCGCGCGGTACGGACCGCGACCGCGCGTGCGCCCTTGACCTTCGAGCCGGGTCGAAGGTCTACCGTCCGGGTGTGAAGACGATGCGGATCTCCCAGCTCGCCGAGCGCTCCGGTGTCCCGGCCACCACCCTGCGGTTCTACGAGACCGCCGGCCTGCTGCGGGCCGACCGGTCCGCGGCCGGGTACCGGCTCTACGGCGAGGAGGCGGTGGAGCGCCTGGCGTTCATCGGTGCCGCCAAGGACCTCGGGCTGCGGCTGGAGGAGGTGTCGGAGCTGCTGCCGGTGTGGGAGTCGGGGGCGTGCGCGGACGTGAAGGCCGATCTCCGCCCGCGCATCGCGGAGCACGCGTCCGCGGCCCGGGCGCGCGCCGCCGAGCTGTCGGCGTTCATCGGCGTCCTGCACCGGGCCTTGGAGCGGCTGGACGAGCTGCCCGACCGGCCGGGCCCCTGCGACGACGAGTGCGGGTTCCCGGCCGCCGAGGCGCCGCCGCTCGCGCACGGCGCCCCCGGCGGAGAGCCCGCCGGGGGCGGGGGTGAACGGTGGCGGACCGCTCCGGTCGCCTGCTCGCTGGAAGGCGGCGCGCTCGGCGAGCGGACCGAGCAGTGGCGGCGGCTGGTCGGTGACGCCGCAAGGCGCCGGGTCGAGGACGGGGTCAGGCTCACCGTGCCCGCCGACCGCGCCACCGACATCATGGCGCTCGCCGCCGCCGAGCAGCGGTGCTGCCCGTTCTTCGACTTCCGGCTGCATCTCGACGGCCCGGTGCTGCACCTGGAGGTGCGCGCGCCCGATGAGGGCGCAGGGACGCTCACCGAGCTGTTCGGCCCGGGAGACTGACCCGTCGGCCGGAGGCGCGCGACCTTCGTCGACGGTCCGGCCGGTGCGGGGCCTGGCGGATCAGCGTGAGGCGTGATCCGGACCGGCCGGGCGTATCGTCCGGCAGAGCAGCGAGGCTCCGGCGGCCAGGGCCAGCAGGGTCCCGGCGAAGGCGCCCCAGCCGGGCGGCGTACCGAGCAGCGCGTGGCGCGCCCCGTCCGGGATCTGCTCGGTGACCACGAACACGGCCATCGCCACGACGAACCAGCCGAAGGCGCGGCGGAGCCGGTCCGGCTCGACGCGTCCGGTGAGCCGCGAGCCGGCGAGGCTGCCGGCCACGGCGACGCCGGTCACCGCGAGGGTGAGGGGCCAGTCGAGCTGGACGCTCTGCAGGTGCCCGGCCAGGCCCGCGAACGAGTTGGCCGAGATGACCAGCAGGGAGGTGCCGACGGCGGCGGGCAGGGCCAGCCCGCCCAGCAGGACGAGCGCGGGCACGATCAGGAACCCGCCGCCCGCGCCGATCAGGCCGGTGACCAGCCCGACCGCGGCGCCGTTCAGCAGGGTCCGGCTCGCCGGCCGAGGCTGCGGGGCGTCGCCGGAGGCCCCGGGACGGGTGCGCGAGCCCCCGCACAGCATCGCGAACGCGGTCATCGCCATCATCACGCCGAAGCCCGCCAGCAGCACTCCCGAGGGGAGGAACGTCGCGAGCCGTCCGCCGAGATAGGCGCCCGCCATGCCCGCGGCGCCGAACAGCAGGCCGGTGCGCCAGCGCACCCGTCCCGCGCGCGCGTGCGGGAGCACGCTGACCGCGCTGGTCACGCCGACGACGAACAGGGACATGGCGATGGCCCGCTCCGGGGCGGCGCCCGCCAGATACACCAGGACCGGGACGGTCAGGATCGACCCGCCGCCTCCCAGCAGGCCCAGGGTGACGCCGACGGCGACGGCGGCGGCGAGAGTGAGGGCGAGCGTCATCCGGGACCTCCGTCCGCCATGTGGCGCACCGGGCGTTGGGCGGGCGTGCGCACGTCCGGCGGCCGCGGCGAATCAGGCGGGGCCGGGCGCGCGCGGAGGGGCGCGGCGTCGAGCAGGGCAGGGGCAAGGGGCATGGGAGGTCTCCTCGATGTCAGGCGGCCGCGACGATCGGAAGGCCGGTGAGGGAGCCGGCGCGGTACTCGTCGTCGATCGCCACGACCCGCCGGCCCGCGGCGGCCAGGATCGACGCGGCGATGGACGCCCGGTAGCCGCTCTGGCAGTGCACCCAGACCTCGCCCGCGGGGACGTCGTCCAGGCGCCGGAGCAGATCGTGCAGCGGGACGTGCACGGCGCCGTCGATCCGGGACCCGGACCACTCCTGGTCGCGGCGGACGTCCAGGACCACGACCGGACGGTGGTGGCGGACGGACGCCAGATCGGCGAACGTCGCCGTCGGCAGCGTCCTCGGGTCGCCGGACGACCAGTCCTCCGGGCCGCCGGTGGCGGCCGCGGCGGGCCGGTCGATGCCGATCCGGACCAGCTCCCGCTGCGCGGTCGCGACGTCCTCGGCCGTCTCGCCCAGCAGGGTCACCGGCGTTCCCCAGGGGATCAGCCAGCCGAGGTAGGTCGCGAAGGCGCCGTCGAGCCCGAAGTTGAGCGCGCCCGCCGCGTGCCCGGCCGCGAAGGCCGTGCGGCTGCGCAGGTCCACCACCCATTCGCCGGCGTCGATCCGGTCGCGGATCTCCGCGGCGTCCGCGCGGTGCGGCTCGGACAGGTCCGGGGCGTCCGGGCCGGCGGTGTTCGCCGGGCCCATGTGGGCGTAGTACGCCGGGTAGGCGTCGAGCCCGGCGAGCAGCGTCTCGACGTACTCCCGCTCCTCCAGGGTCAGCGCCGGGTTCGCGCCCTTCTCGCGTCCGATGGTGGACGCGGCGGCCTGCGACTGCGTGGAGGAGCAGAAGCTGCCGAACCCGTGCGTCGGGAAGACCTCCGCGTCCTCGGGGAGTTCGTTCGCCAGCCGGTGGGCGGACCCGTACTGGGCGCGGACGAGCGCGCCGGTGTGCTCCGGGCCGAGCAGGTCGGGCCTGCCGGTCGACCCGTACAGCAGGGATCCGCCGGTGAAGACGGCGGGGGCGCGTCCCGGCGCCTCCAGCACGTACGACAGGTGGGTGAAGGTGTGGCCGGGCGTCGCGATCGCGCGGACGCGCATCTCCTCGCCGATCTCGACGACGTCGCCGTCGCCCACCGGGTGGCGGTCGAACGCGACGGGGTCCGCGGCGTTGACGTGGTAGGCCGCCCCGGTCGCCCGCGCGAGCGCGAGCCCGCCGGTCACGTAGTCGTTGTGGACGTGGGTCTCGAAGACGTCCGTGACGGTGACGCCCCGCTCGCCCGCGAGGTCCAGGACCCGGTCGATGTCGCGCTGCGGGTCCACGACGAACGCGACCCGCCCGTCCGTGACCAGGTAGGCGCGGTCGCCCAGGGTCGGCGTGTCAATGGAGACGATCTCGATCAACGTGGCCCTCCTCCGATGCGGATATACCCCATGGGGTATCTCTCCGCCCCAGGTTAGCCCGCGGCCGGCGCCGTCCGCAAATACCCCCCGGGGTATTCAATGTCACAGGCGATCCGCGGCTGGAGGCGCTCTTCCCGGGTGCCGGCGGCGGCTGGGCCGGATACCCTGGGGGGTAACCAAGGAGGGGACGTATGGAGCTCGAGCGGGATTCACTGGCCGACGTCATCGTGCGGCTGAAGCGCGCCCAGGGACAGCTCGGCGGCGTGATCCAGATGATCGAGAACGAGCGCGACTGCAAGGACGTGATCACGCAGCTCGCCGCCGTCTCCCGGGCGCTGAACCGGGCCGGATTCAAGATCATCGCCACGGGCCTGGAGCAGTGCGGCGCCCAGGGCGGCGACGACCCGGCCCAGGCCGCGGTCGACCGGGCTCAGCTGGAGAAGCTCTTCCTCACCCTCGCCTGACCCCCCCGGCTCCGGGCCCGCGGGCCCGCGCGGAGCAGGGCGTCAGGCGAGCGGGAGGCCGAGTTCGCGGCCCTGCTCGCGCAGCTCGTCGCGGGCGGACGGGTGCGCGACGTTGTCGATGATCTGCTCGGCCTGCGACACGGCGTCGTTGCCCCAGACGGTGGCGGCGCCCTGCTCGCTGACGATGTAGCTGTGCTGGAACGACGTCACCGGGCCGGCCAGCCGCGCGAGGACGGTGGAGACGTCCGCGCGGGGATGCCAGGACGGCAGGGCGATGACGGCGTGCCCGCCCGGGGAGTGCAGCGCCCCGACGACGAAGTCGGTCTGCCCGCCGAAGCCGGAGTAGATCGTCCCGCGCACGCGGCTGGCGTTGGCCTGGGCGAACAGGTCGACCTGGAGCGCGGAGTTCACCGAGACCATGCGCGGCCTGCGGGCGATGAGGCTCGGGTCGTTGGTCTTCTCGGTGCGCAGCATCCGGATCCGCTCGTTGCGGTCGGCCCAGTCGTAGAGCTCGCGGCTGCCGAAGGCGAACGAGGCGGTGATCGGGGCCCCGGTGTCGAGCGCGCCGGCCTTCTCCAGCGCCAGGACGCCGTCGCTGAACATCTCCGACCAGACCCCGAGGCCCCGGCGGTCCAGCAGCGAGGCGAGCACCGCGTCCGGGACCGCGCCGATGCCGAGCTGGAGCGTGGCGTGCTCGGGGACGAGCCGCGCGACCCGCTCGCCGATCAGGTGGGCGACCTCGCCGGGCGGCCGCGGCACCGGCGTCGCGAGCGGCTCGTCGACCTCGATCGCGTAGTCGATCTCGTCCTCGGCGAGGACGGCGTCGCCGAAGGTGTAGGGCATCTGCGGGTTGAGCTGGGCGATGACCAGGCCGCCGCGGGCCCGGACGGCCTCGATGGCCGCCGGGAGGATGTTGACCTCGATGCCCAGGGAGACGGTCCCGGCGGACGGCGCCGAGGTCTGCACGATCACCACGTCCGGCGGCAGCGACTCCTTGAGCAGGTTCGGGACCAGCGACAGCCGCGACGGGAAGTACCGCAGGTTCGCGCGGCCGCGCATCCCGGCCCCGACGAACGGCGTCTCGAGGTCGACCCCCTCGCGCTCGGGAAATTCCCCCTGCGCGTTGAGCATGAACAGCCGGTACTCGCCCATCGCCGCGTCCGCGATCTCCAGAGCGCGGCGCGGCGCGGCGAAGTTGCCGCCGGCCACGATCCTCGGGCGTCCCGGCATCCCGGCCAGGACGCGGGCGAGGTGCTGCTCTGAGATGACGCGCATGGAGATGCCTTTCCCTGGGGAGGCGGGGGCCGCTCCCACCCCATCATGGCCCGGGCGGATCATGATCTCCGGGTCCGGTTCCGGGTCGTCCGTTACACCTGCCTCACGGGGGAGATGTGTCGGGAATGAACGGACTGGACAGGGCCCAGCGACCGCACGTCCTGCTCGGCTACGACGCCACCGAGGATAACGAGGCCGCCCTGCGCTGGGCGGCCGACGAGGCGCGCCTGCGAGGGCTGGACCTGGTGCTGTGCCATTGCTGGCACTGGCCGTACTCCGCTGACCACGTGGACGACGACGTCGAGGCGATCATCAAACGGGCGGGGGAGAAGCTCCTCGAGCGAGGGGAGGCGCGGGCGGCCGGGCTCGGCGCCCCGGGGGCCGTCGGCGGGCGGCTGAGGGCCGGGCCGGTGGCGGACGCGCTGGTGCGCGAGTCCGAGGACGCGGAACTGATCGTGATCGGCTCCCGCGAGCGGCACGATCTGCCGACCGGGTCCACCGCGGCGCGGCTGCCGGCGCGGGCGCGCCGTCCCGTGGTGACCGTCCGCCGCAACGGCCGGACCCGCGGCCTCGTCGTCGCCGGCGTGGACGGTTCCCCGGGCGGTGACGCCGCGCTCGGCTTCGCCATCGAGGAGGCCGCGCTGCGCGAATGGAGCCTGCGGGTGGTGTTCGGGGTCTGGGAGCCGGGGGCGGTCGATGAGGCGGAGCTGGCCCTGTTCGCCGACAAGGAGCGGCTCGCCCAGGTCAAAGCCGTGACGCTGGAGCGGGCCGTCGCCCCGTGGCGGGGGCGCTACCCGAAGGTCGATCTCCGGGCCTCGCTGGTCATGGGCCGCCCGCGCGAGGCGCTGCTGGAGGCGGCGGAGGACGCCGACCTGCTGGTGGTCGGGGACCGCGGCGCGGGCGGGCTCGGCCCGCCGCTCCTCGGAGCGACCAGCTCGGCGATGCTCCGGCACGCCCCCTGCGCGGTCGCCATCGTCCCGTCCCCCGCCTGATCCCCGCATGCCGGACGGCGGTCCGAGGCGTGCCGAACGGCATCGCACGCATGGACCTTCGGCCCTGTCGCAGCTCAGGCCGCGGATGGTGGGCTGGAAGGGCACAGGGAGGGAGCGACCAGATGCAGACCAGGAGCGAGGTGCCCGCCGGCGCGGCCGGCACCGTCCGCGACGCCGTCCGCGGTGCGGTCGAGGACGCGATCCAGGCACCGTCGGTGCACAACACCCAGCCGTGGCTCTTCGGCGTGCGCGGGTCGCGCATCAGCCTGCGCGCCGACCCGGAACGCCGCCTCGACGTCGCGGACCCGCAGGGCCGGGAGATGCTCATCAGCTGCGGCGCGGCCCTGTACAACCTGCGGCTGTCGCTGCGCGCCCGGGGGTTCGAGCCGGTGGTCCGGCCGCTGCCCGATCCCGACCGCCCGCACCTGCTCGCGGACGTCTACGCCGAGCCCGACCCCGAGCAGGCGGACGCCGACACCTCGCGCGACCACGCGCAGATCGCACGGCGCCGCAGCCACCGCGGCGGGTTCCGGGACGTCCCCGTGCCGGACGGCGTGCTGAACGCCCTGCGCCACGAGGCCGAACGCGAGGGGGCCCGGCTCGTCCAGGCGGTCGACGCGCACGTCAAGGGCGCGCTCGCCGCGCTGACCGACGCGGCCGAGCACGTCCAGCGGCGCGTGCCGTCCTACGCGGCGGAGATCGCCCGCTGGGCCCCGTCCCCGAGGACCGCCCGGCGGGACGGCGTCCAGCAGGGCTCCTACCCCGCGCGGACGCCCCGGACGGAACCGAACTTCGCGGCCCGGGACTTCGCCCGCGGCCACGGATGGGGCGTCGAGCCGGCCGGCGACCACGGCGACGCCCTCGCCGGGATCGTGGTCCTGCTCGTGACGGCCGAGGACACGCCCGGGGCATGGCTGCGGGCGGGACAGGCGCTGGAGCGCGTCCTGCTGCGCGCCGCCGAGCACGACCTGGCGGCCGCCTACCACACGCAGGCGCTCCAGGTCCCGGAGCTGCGCGCGTTCATCCGGCACCACTTCTGCGGCGACGCCCATCCGCAGATGCTGCTGCGCATCGGCGTTCCGGAGGGCGGGGACCTGACGACCGTGCGCCGGCCCGTCGAGGACGTCCTGAGCGAGGAGACCTGATCAGAGAGCCCGCCCCCGCGTCGCCGGCTCCGCCGGGCACCGCCGGGTCCAGGCCGTCCAAGGGGGTCGGAGATACTGGGGGCGTGGGCGACGATTCCCGGCCGGGCGAGGATCGCGCCCGGCTGCTCCTGCCCCAGCTGCAACTGGACGATCTCCTGGCGGAGCTGCAGGCGCGGCTGGAGACCGCGCGGTCGACCCGTGACCGGGTGCACGCCCTGCTGGAGGCCGTCGTCTCCATCGGCGGCGAGCTGGACCTGGAGACGGTGCTGCAGCGGATCGTCCACGCCGCGACCACGCTGGTCGACGCGCGCTACGGCGCGCTGGGAGTGATCGGCGAGGAGGGGGAGCGGCTCGTCCAGTTCGTCACCGTGGGCGTCGGCGACGAGGAGATCGCCGAGATCGGGCACTGGCCGCACGGCAGGGGCATCCTCGGGCTGCTGATCAAGGATCCGCGCCCGCTGCGGCTGCCGGACCTGAGTGATCACCCCGAGTCGTACGGGTTCCCGGCGAACCATCCGCCGATGCGGACGTTCCTCGGCGTGCCCATCCGGGTCCGCGACGAGGTGTTCGGCAACCTCTACCTGACCGAGAAGGCCGGCGGCGGGGAGTTCGAGGAAGAGGACGAGATCGTGGTGACCGCGCTGGCGACGGCCGCCGGCGTCGCGATCGAGAACGCCCGGCTGTACGAGGAGGGGCGGCGCCGCGAGCGGTGGCTGGAGGCGTCGGCCGAGATCTCCACCACGCTGCTGTCGGGCATCGACCCCCACGAGGTCACCTCGCTGGTCGCCGAGCGCGCGCGCCAGATCGCCGACGCCGACCTGGCGAACGTGGCGCTGGCCGACGAGGACGGCCGCGTGTTCATGGTGGAGGCCGCCGACGGCACCGGCGCCGACCGCCTGCGCGGGTTGCGCGTGCCGCTGGGCCATCCGGTGGCCGGGCCGGTGTTCCGGGAGGGCGTCGCCGTGCGGCTGCCCGACGGCGCGGAGGCGGCGCGGCAGGCCGGCGCGCCGGCCGACGTCCCGGTCGGGCCGGTGCTGGTGGTGCCGCTGGGCGTGGGCTCGTCGGCCCGGGGCGTCCTGGCGGTGGTCAACCGGCCGGGCGGGCCGGTGTTCTCCGAGGCCGCCCAGCGGCTGCTGGAGGCGTTCGCGGGACAGGCCGCGGTGGCGCTGGAGCTGGCCGACCGGCGCCGGGACGCCGAGCGGCTCGCGCTGCTGGAGGACCGCGACCGCATCGCGAAGGACCTGCACGACACCGTCATCCAGCGGCTGTTCGCCACCGCGATGACGCTGATGGCCGCGATCAAGATCGCGCAGCGGCCGGAGGTGGCGGCCAGGATCCAGCGCGCCGTCGACGACCTCGACGACACGATCCGGCAGATCCGGTCGTCGATCTTCGCGCTGCAGGCGAACGGTGACGAGGAGTCGCTGCGCGGCCGCGTGCACGCCGTGGTCGACGCCGCCGCCGAGCACCTCGGGTTCGCGCCGTCGGTGCGGGTGGACGGCCTGCTCGACACGGCGGTCGGCGACGAGATCGGCGAGCACCTGCTCGCGGTCCTGCAGGAGGCCCTGTCGAACGTCGCGCGGCACGCCCGCGCGGGCCGGGTCACCGTGGCGGTGGACGTCGGCGACGAGCTGATCCTGCGGGTGGAGGACGACGGGGTCGGCATCCCCGAGGGCGGCCGCCGCAGCGGCCTGCGCAACATGCGCGAACGCGCCGAGGGGCTGGGCGGCTCGTTCGGCACCCGGCCCGGCGCGGCCGCCGGCACCGTCCTCGTCTGGCGCGTCCCGCTGCCGGACTCCTGACCTGCGCCCCCCTGACGGCCGGCGCCGGCCGTCCGGTCAGGGGCCGATGCTGTGCCGGTCGAGCCCGGCCCAGGCGGCGTCCCACCGCTCGTCCCGGAGCCGGTCGCAGCGGCGCCGGACCAGCATGTACAGGCCGCCGAACGTCAGTCCCACCGCCGCCAGCGCACCGAGTTCGTAGGCCGCGGTGTCGCTGACGGTCCGCGCGTGCGTCCGGGGCGGCTCGTCCCTGACGCCTTCCGGACCCGCCCAGAGGTGCAGACGCGCGCCCACGGCGGCACCGCGCCAGGTCACGTAGCCGGCCGTGCGCCGCGCCCCGGTCGCGTCGGTCCAGGTGACCGTCACCTGGCGCCCGGACACCTCTTCCTTGGCCGCGGTGACGGTGGCCTCGACCTTCCGGAGCGTCGCGGCCTCCCGGTGCTCGGTCCGGACGCCGGCGCCGTAGACGTCCTGGGCGACGCGGACCGAGACGAGGGAGGCGACCACCGCGCACCCGGCCAGGAGGAGCAGCCCGATCAGCCACTGGGCGCGGTCCACGTCGCGCCGCAGCTCGTTGCGGTCGAATCCGCAGCAGCGCCGCAGGCGATTCAGCCGCTCCCCGATACCGCCGGTTCCCATGGCGTCCTCCAGCCGTTCTCCCTGCCAGCAGGTTAGGAACCCGGCCGGGCCGCCGGAAGGGCCGGAAGGCCCTTGTCAGGAAACTCCCTGGAAAGCGGCGGCCGGTCCGACCCGCGGCGGCCCTTCAGCGGCGCAGGACGAAGGTGGTCATGCGGACGCCGGGGCGGCCGTGCAGGTCGGGGCGGTCCGCTCGGTGGACGAGGCGCAGGCCGACGCTCTCGGCCAGCGCGATCGTCTCCTCCGCCGGAACGTCGAACATCCGGCGGCCCGGCGGGACGGGACCGTGCCGGACGACCAGCACGACCGTGGCGTCCGGCGCGAGCAGCTCGGCGACGCGCTTGATGCCGTGCGCGCGCTCCGAGGCGTCCAGGTGCATCCAGACGGCGCTGAGGAGCAGCAGGTCGAACTCGTCGCCGCGCCCGCGCAGCACGGGCAGGTCGGGCAGCCGGTCGTCCACCCACTCGATCGGCCGGCCGGCGTGCAGGCGCCGCCCGTGCGCCCGCATCTCGGCGACGGGTTCGGCGGCGACCACCCGGTGCCCGAGGCCGGCGAGCGCGGCGGCGTCGCGGCCCGTCCCGGCGCCGATGTCGAGGACGCGCGCGGGCGCGGCCGGCAGGAACGGCAGCGCCTCCTCGTGGACGTCGGCGAACGCCACGCTCTCGTACTGCTCCGCCAGCGCGTCCGCCGCCCCGGCGTAGCCGGCGGTGCCGTCCGCCAGGCCGAGCAGGCGGGGGAGATCGCGCATGTCGTCGAAGACGACCGTGCCCGGCCCCTCGAGCCAGTCCGCCGGAGTCAGGCCGCCCGCGTACCCGAGGACGCGCATGCCGGCGGCGCGGGCCGCCTGGACGCCGTAGCGGCTGTCCTCCACCACGACGCAGCGGGCGGGGTCGACGCCCATCTCCCGGGCGGCGAGCAGGAACAGGTCGGGGGCGGGCTTGCCCTGCGCGACCTGCGTCGCGCTGAAGATCCGGCCCTCGAAGTGCCCGTACAGCCCCGTCCGGCCGAGCGTGTGGCGCATCTTGTCGTGGCTGCCGCTGGACGCCACGCAGGTCGGCAGGGTGATGGCCGCCAGCGCGTCGGCGATGCCGTCGACCGGCGCCAGCTCCGCGTCCACCGCCTCCCGGTGCAGCCGCTCGAACCGGCGGCCCGCCTCGGCGGTCAGCTCCGGCCCGAGCCGCGCCTCGATCAGCTCGTTGATCGACGCGGTCGACCGGCCCACGAACCGTTCGGTCACCTCCGCCTCGCTCAGCGGCCAGCCCAGCGCGGTCAGCACCGCCGAGTGGGTGCGCACCGCGATGGGTTCGCTGTCGACCAGCACGCCGTCGCAGTCGAAGATCACCAGTTCGATCGAATCAGTCACGAGGCACTTATACATGCATAACCGGCATGGGTGCGCTCGCCGCGAGGGTGCCGCGGATGCGGAACTCGTCCGCTATCGACCGAAGGATCCCGCGAGGCGGTGCCCCGTCAGTAGGGTGTGATCACCCCGGCGAGCGCCGCCGGTCCGGCCGACAAGGAGATCTGAGCAGTGGTCGTCACCTTCAACACGACCGGCCTGCAGCGCGTCGACGAGACGACCTGGGTCCATCCCGGCACCGGCGACTGGATCACCCAGAAGGTCACGAACTCGCCGCTGGGGGAGCCGGCCTGGCTGGAGGACGTCTCCGCCATGCGGCGCAACCTGGCCGCCGGATACGCGCGGATGGGCTGCCTCATCGAGGCCGAGCCGGTGGTGCTCGGCGGTGTCCGCGGCGTGTGCCAGGTGGTGAAGGCGCCGATCCCGAACGCGCCCAGCGGTCAGGTGTTCATGGCGAACATCTTCCTGGCCAAGGCCGACCGCTACGTGATGTTCGGCTGCTCCGCCGCCGAGAAGGGCGTCACCGGGATGCGCGAGGCGACCATCATGGCGACGCTCGGCGTCGGGCTGGACGGATGGCTGCTCCCGCATCCCTACGCGCCCGAAGTGACGGGCGCGCTGCCGTTCCACCGCGGCGACGACCCGGCATGGGACGCGCAGTTCCCCGACCACCCGCTGTCGCGGGTGCGGGCATGGGTGCGGTGGGCGACGGCCACGGCGACGGTCGACCCCGGCTTCGCGGCGCTGCCCGAGTTCGCGCCCGGCGGCGCGGCCCCGGGCGCCGGCTCCGGCCGCTGACCGAACGGGGCGCCGGCCGTGGACCCGACGCGACCGGGGGAGCGAGGACGGATGGCGGCGGGCGGCGCGTGGCGGGCCGGCCAGGTCGTCGACGGGCGCTACCAGGTCCTCCAGGTGCACGAGGGCGGCGCGATGGGCGTCGTGTACCGGGTCCGGCACCTGGAATGGGCCACCGACCTCGCGGTGAAGTGCCCGCGCGCGGAGCTGTTCGCGAGGGAGGCGGAGCGGGACCGGTTCATCGCCGAGGCGGAGATCTGGGTGTCGCTGGGCCTTCATCCGAACGTGTGCGGCTGCCACTACGTGCGCGTCCTGGACGGCGTCCCGCGGGTGTTCGCCGAGTACGTGCCCGGCGGCAGCCTGCGCGACTGGATCGATGACCGCCGGCTGTACACCGGCGGCCGGACCGAGGCGCTCGCCCGGATCCTGGACGTGGCGGTGCAGTTCGCGTGGGGACTGGCGCACGCCCATGACCGCGGGGTCGTGCACCAGGACGTCAAGCCCGCCAACGTGCTGATGGACGGCACCGCGGACGGGGCCGTCGCGAAGGTGACCGACTTCGGGCTGGCGAGGGCGCGGGCCGTGGCCGGCCCGGCGGCGGACGCCCCGGCCGGGCCGGCGGCCTCGGACGCGCCTCCGATGGCGAGCATCATGGTCTCCACCATCGGCCTGACCCCCGCCTATGCCTCACCGGAGCAGGCCGCGGGGCTGCCCGTGGGGCGCCGCACCGACATCTACAGCTTCGCCGTGTCCGTGCTGGAGATGTTCACCGGCGGAATCGCCTGGAGGTCGGGGACGGCGGCGGGCGCCGCGCTCGCCGCGTGTCGCGAGGATCCCGTGCCGGGGATGCCCGGACTGCCGCCGGAGCTGGCCGACCTGCTGGACGGGTGCCTGAAGCCGGACCCGGCCGAACGGCCCGCGTCCCTGACCGAGGTCGCCGCCGAACTCGCGGAGATCCACCGGCGGGCGGCCGGGGCGCCCCGCCCGCGTCCGGCCCCGGTCGTCGCGGACCTGCGCGCCGACGAGCTCAGCAACCGCGGCGTGTCCCTGCTGGACCTCGGGCGCCCGGCCGAGGCGGACGAGGCGTTCGCCGCGGCGCTGGCCGCCGACCCGCAGCACCCGGACGCCACCTACAACGCCGGCCTGCTCCGCTGGCGGCGCGGCGAGTGCACCGACGAGGACCTCGTCTCGGCCCTCGACGCGGCGGGTTCCGCGGGCGCCGACGCGGGCGGCGCCCGCCGGCTGCTGGCGCAGGTGCACCGCGAACGCGGCGACCACGACCTGGCGGACGCGATGCTCGGCCGCGACGGGCCCGCCCCGTCCCGGCCGTCGAGCGGCACGCGCCGCATCCCCTGGTACTCCTACCAGGAGCGCGTCGAGACGTTCGACGGCATGCGGATCCCGCGGCAGCCCCCGACGATGGGCGTCCGGTTCACCGGCGACGGGCGGCGGGCGGTCGTCGCCTGCGACGGCGTGCTGCGCGTGTGGGACGTCGCAGACGGCCGCTGCCTCGGGGAGCTGGCGGCTCCGGGCGTCGAGTCCACCCTCGGCGTCAGCGGCGACGGCCGTTCCGCGATCACGGCCGGTCCGGACGCCGTGCACTTCTGGGACCTGGCCGGGGGACGCCGCCTGCGGGCGATCGGCGCACCCGACGGCTGGAACCGGGCCATGTGGTCGTCGTCGGTGTGCCTCTCCGGCGACGGGCGGACCGCCGCGTCGGCCGCGTACGACGGGACCGTCCTCGTATGGGACTTCCCCGGCGGCGGGCTCCGGCTCGCGATCGACGGGCACCAGGGCAGGGCGGTCACGGCGCTCGACGCCGGCGGGCGGCTCGTCCTCACCGCCGGCCGCGCGGACGGCACGGCGCGGCTCTGGGACGTCGCGACGGGCCGCTGCGTCCGCGTCCTGGACGCCCGCGTCCGCGACGGCTTCAAGGCCGTCGACGAGGTCTGCCTCAGCGCCGACGGGAGCCGCGCGGCCCTGGCCGCGGGCGGGAGGATCCGCCTCTGGGACCTCCGCACGGGGGACGTCCGCACCCTGCCGGGGCATGCCCGGGTGGTCGGCTCGCTGTCGATGTCGGACGGCTTCCTGGTGTCGGTGGGCGCGGACGACACCGTCCGGCTCTGGACGCTCGACGGCGGGCAGTGCCTGCGCACCTTCCGCGGCGACGGCCCGGCACGGGCGGCTCACCTCGTCCCGGACGCGGGAGTGCTGCTGTCGGCCTGGCAGTCCGGCCTGCGCTGGTGGGCGGTGCCTCCGCGGAGCGCCGCGCCGTTCCAGCTGAGCAGGCCGCGGCGGCACGCCGAGCTGAGCGGGCTCGACGCCACGGTGACCGATCTGATGGACCGGGCGCGCCGGGCGGACCCGCGGACGGCCCTGTCCCTGCTCGCCGAGGCCAGGTCCGTCCCCGGGCACGAGCGGGAGCCGCGACTGCTCGGCGCGTGGCGGGACCTCGGCCGCTCCGCGACCAGGACCGGGCTCCGCTCCGCGTGGCCGGCCGGGGTCTTCGAGTCCGGCGCCGCGCCCTTCGCGGTGGACCCGCACCCGGACGGCCGGACCGCGGTGGCCGGAGGGCTGGACGGCACGGTCCGGCTCTGGGACGTCGAGAACGGCACGCGACTGCGGGAGTTCGCGAAGCACCCGAGCGCCGTCAACACCGTCGCCATGGGTCGCGACGGCTCGCGGGCCGTGGCCGTGAGCCGCGATGGAACCGTCTCCGCATGGTCGCCGGCGACCGGCGAGCGCATCGAGACGATCGAGCGGCTGGGCCCGCTGGGCGCAGGCGCCGCCGCGTTCGACGGCGACGCGCGGCGCGCCGCCGTGGCCGGCGCGGACGCGGTGATCCGGATCTGGAACCTCGACACCGGCGCGTGCGAGCGGGAACTGCCGGGTCACACCGGGAAGATCACCGCGCTCCACACCGGACCGGGGCCGATCGCGTCCGCCGGAGCGGACGGGACGGTGCGGCTCTGGGACCCCGAGACCGGCGAGTGCCTGCGCGTTCTGCAGGGCCACACCGACTGGGTGATGTCGGCGTGCCTGAGCCCGGACGGCCGCCGCGTCCTCTCCGCCGGCGGCTACACCGACCGCACGATCCGCCTGTGGGACGCCGCGACCGGCGAATGCCTGCGCGTCTTCGGCGACGAGCCCGATGATCCCCGGGGCGTCGACTCGGTGCCGGCGGTCCCGTCCAAGCGCGTCCGTTTCACCCCCGACGGCCGGTTCGCGGTCTCCGGCGGATCCGACGCCGCCGTGCGGATCTGGGACCTCGGCAGCGGACGCTGCCTGCGCGTCCTCGACGGCCACACGGGAGCGGTGAACGCCGTCGCGATCAGCGCCGACGCCCGGTTCGCGCTCTCCGCGAGCATGGACGGGACCCTGCGGCGCTGGGAGCTCGACTGGGACCTGCACGTCCCCTGACAGCGGAGCCCGCCGCGAAGAGGCGGAGCGAGCGCGCGGCCCGCGGGGTCGTCGGCTCGGCGGTCGGCGAGGGCAAGGGGCGGTCAAGTGTGGGCGCTGCCCGTTCCAGGATCAAGGTCCGGGCGGAGGCATCGGGAGCGTCGCGGGAAGGGGCCGGTGGACGGAGGCATCTGGTGACCAGGGGAAAGCGGTATGACGGAACCCGGCGCTCCACGTGAGGGCGACGCCCGGTTGCAGGGGCGGACGGTCGTGGTGATCGGCGGAAGCTCGGGCATCGGGCGGGAGACGGCGCGCCTGGCACGGGGCGAGGGCGCCGACGTCGTGCTGGTGGGGCGGGATCCCGGGCGGCTGCGGGACGCGGCGTCCGACGTCGGCGCGACGCGCACCGAGGCGTTCGACGCGACCGACCCCGAGCGCCTCCAGCGGTTCTTCGAGGGCGTACCGGGACGGATCGACCATGTGATGGTGACGGCCGGGAGCAACTACTACGCGCGCCTGGCCGACGTGGACTTCGCGGAGGCGCAGCGGCAGGTCGAGGAGCACCTGTGGCTGCCGATCCGCATCGCCCGCGCCGCGGCGGGGCGGATGCCGGCCGGGGGCTCGCTGGTGTTCATGGGCGGGACCGGCGCGCGGCGCCCGGGCCTCGGGCTGGTGGTGTCGTCGCCGCTGACGGTGGCGCTGCCCGCGCTCGTCGCCGTGCTGGCGCTGGAGCTGGCGCCGGTCCGGGCCAACCTGATCGCGGCGGGATTCGTGGACACGGCGCTGTCGGCGCGGCTGCTGGGCGACCGGCTGGAGCGGCGGCGCGAGCAGCTGCGCGGCTCGCTGCCGATCGGGCGCGTCGTCCAGCCGGACGACGTCGCGGCGCTCGCGGTGCAGCTGATGGTCAGCACCGCCGTGACCGGCGCGACCTTCGATGTCGACGGCGGCCAGCAGTTCGTCTCGGGCGCGTGACCGCACGTTCCCGGTGGGAGGAGAACGCCATGGAGTTCCTCGTCGAGTTCCAGGTCGACGTCCCGGAGGGGACGCCCGAGGACGAGGTGAGGCGGCGGCAGGACGCGGAGGCGGCCGCCGCGGCCGACCTGGCGGCGCGGGGCCACATCATCAGGATCTGGTCGACGCAGGGCGAATCGGGTGAACGCCTGATCCTCGGGCTGTACCGCGCCGACGACCGCCCCCGGCTCGACGCCCTGCTCCGCGGCCTGCCGCTGTACGACTGGATGCGCATCACCGTCACGCCGCTCGGCGCCCACCCCAACGACCCGGCCGCGGCCGGCGGCGGCCGGCTGCCCGATCCCCGGCTGACGCCGGTGTACCGGCTGGAAGCCGTCCTCGCCCCGCCGCTGGACCTGGGGGAGGTCGCCGCCGGACGCCGCCGGATCGTGCCGCTGACCGGCGGGACCTTCACCGGTCCCCGCCTCCGGGGCGTCCTCGTGCCCGGGGCCGGCGCCGACTGGCAGGTCGTCCTGCCGGACGGCACCGCGCTGGGCGACATCCGCTACACCCTGCGGACCGACCGCGGCGACCTGCTCTCCGTCCGGTCGCGCTCGGTGCGCCACGGCAGCGCGGACGTCCTCGCCCGGCTGGGCCGCGGCGAGGACGTCGACCCGAGCGAGTACGTCTTCCGCGCCTCCACCTCGATCGAGACGGCGGCCCCTGATCTGGACTGGCTGAACAAGGGCGTTTTCGTCACCGTGGGCGGCCGCCTCCCGGACGCGGTCGTGTACGAGACCTACCTCGTCGGATAGCGCGCACCCCCACGGCGCGAAGCCAGGCAACCAAGCGGTTGTTTCTCCCTCGTGCCGGTGCCAGCCTTGGACGATGGACGGCCTTGACCTGACCGATCTGGATCGGTTCGCGCACGGGTTCCCGTACGAGGTCTTCGACGCGCTCCGGCGGGACGCGCCGGTCTGGTTCCACCCCGCGACCGCGAACACCCCCGGCGGCGAGGGCTTCTGGGTGGTCAGCCGGTACGCCGACATCGTGGCCGCCGCGTCCGACGGCGAGACCTTCTCCTCGGAGGGCGGGCCGGGACGCGAGGGCGGGGGCACGCTCATCGAGGACCTTCCCGGCGGGTTCGCCGCGGGCGTCCTGCTGAACATGATGGACGACCCCCGGCACCGGCGGTTCCGGCGCCTGCTGACGCCGAGCCTGGCCCCGCGCGCCATGCGGACGATCGAGGCGGACCTGCGGCGGCGCGCCGAGCGGATCGTGGACGCCGCGCTGGCGAAGGGCGAGTGCGACTTCCTGGCGGACGTGGCGGCCGAACTGCCGCTGCAGGCCGTGGCGCAGCTGCTCGGCGTCCCGCAGGAGGACCGGCACCGGCTGCTGCTGTGGGCCGATGCCACGCTCGACCACGAGGACAGGGCCTTGGGGGAGAGCACCGAGCGCACCCAGCAGGCCGCGGCGGAGATGTTCGCCTACGGGTCGGCATTGCTGGAGCGCAAACGCGCCGAGCCGGCCGGGGACCTGCTCTCGCTTGCCGCGCACGCCCGCATCGACGGCGAGCCCCTGTCGGACCTCGAACAGCAGATGCTCTTCAACCTGCTGATCGCGGCGGGCAGCGAGACCACGCGGAACGCCATCGCCGGCGGGATGCACGCCCTGATGGACGACCCGGGGGCATGGAAGCGGATCCGGGACGACAGGAGCCTGCTCCCGGCCGCGGTCGAGGAGATGCTGAGGTGGTCCTCACCGACGCCCTACAACCGCCGGACCGCCACCCGGGACGTCGTCCTGGGCGGGCGGACGATCCGCGCGGGGGACAAGGTCACCCTCTGGTGGGCGTCGGCGAACCGCGACGGCGAGGTCTTTCCCGACGCGTACCGCTTCGACATCGCGCGCAGCCCGAACCCCCACCTGGCATTCGGGCGCGGCGGCCATTTCTGCCTCGGCGCCGCACTGGCCCGCGTGGAGATGCACGTCGTGTTCGACACCCTTCTCGACCGGATGGATTCGGCGGAACCGGCCGGCCCGATCGAATACACGCGAAGCAACAAGCATTCCGGCGTCCGCCACATGCCCGTCCGCCTCCGTCCCCGGTAAGGGCGCCGCCCGTCGGCCGCCGCGTGCCGCGCCGCCACGACCGCGGAGGACGCGGGCGCCGTCACGCGTACGGTGACCGTATGAAGATCTGCGTTTTCCTCTCCGCGGCCGATCTGTCCGCGACCTACACCCGGCCGGCGCGCGAGTTCGCCGAGCTGATCGGCAAGGCCGGGCACACCCTGGTGTGGGGCGGCTCCAACACGGGCCTCATGCGGGTCGTGGCCGACGGCGTGCACGAGTCGGGCGGGCGGCTCATGGGCGTCTCGGTGCGGTTCCTGGCGGACAAGGTCCGGTCCGGCGTGGACGACATGGTGATCGCGAAGGACCTGGGCGAGCGCAAGAGGCTGCTCCTGGAGAAGGCGGACGCCGTGGTCATCATGGTCGGCGGGACCGGGACCCTCGACGAGGCCACCGAGATCCTGGAGCTCAAGAAGCACGGCCAGACGGAGATGCCGCTGGTACTCCTCAACACCGCCGGCTTCTATGACGGGCTGAAAGAGCAGTTCAGGCGAATGGAGGACGAGGGGTTCCTCCCGCGACCGCTGTCCGAGCTGGTCTTCTTCGCCGAGGAGCCGGCGAAGGCCATGGCCTACCTCGAGGAGACCGCGGGCGAAGGCTGAGCCGGGCGGCCGAGGACGGGAGACCGCAGCTCGGCGGCCGTGCGGACGTCCTTCAAGACCGGTAGTCGCCGAAAGCAGGGGTGCCGGGTTCGGGCTGAAGCCTCAGGGCGCGCGCGGCGAAGGAGATCGCGTGGTACCAGCCGCAGAGCAGGAGCAGGTCCACGGCCCCCTCCTCGCCGACCGCGCCGGCCAGCTCCCCCCATTCGTCGTCGGAGAGGTCGTTCGTCGAGCACAGGGCATCCACCGCGCGGAGCACGGCCCGGTCGCCGGGGTCGGTCCAGCAGCCGTCGTCCGGGCCGCCGTCGACGATGGAGCGGATCTGCTCGGCGTCGAGCCCGGCCTTGGCGGCGAAGACCGCGACGTGGACGCCCCACTCGTACTCGGCTCCGCACCGCCGCGTGGTGCGGTCGATCACCAGCTCGCGATGCCGCAGGCTCAGGGCCGCCCGGCGGGACAGGTAGTACCGCCCCCACCCGTGGAGGCCGTGCGCCCGTTCCGGCCGGCGGGCGAAGACCCTGAACAGGGCGATCGGCGCCCCGAGCGCCTCCAGGGCCGCGGCCGTCTCCGCGTCGTGGGGCGGCTCGACGGGGGCGACGCGCGGCCCTGCGGTGTGCTGTGAAGATCGAGGCATGCGGTCACGCTAACACCGCTGCTTCGAAAAAAGAAGCGCTCGCTCCGCGTCATCCGGGAGCTCGCCCAGGGCCCGGCCGCCACCTTCCGCGAACTCCGGCGGCGGTGCGACGGCGTCTCCTCCACCGGGACAGCGCACCGGGGCGGGATGTGACATTTCCCGCCCGCTTTCGGCTGTGATCCCGAAAATCCTGCCGAAGTGTCACAAGCCGCGAGTCCCGCCTGTCTTAGCTGTCGACCGGGCGATGACCGACGCTCCTGAAAAGGGAGCAGCGGCCATTTCCCAGGGAACCGAGTGTTCGCCGAACCAGGCGATCGAGCCGGCCTGCCCAGCGATGTGCTGCCGCCGTTCGGGCAAGGATGAACGCGGTTCCCCGCTGCCGTTCCCTGAGGGAATTCCGCGAGCAAAGGAGACAGACATGATCGTGGTGGTGGCCGACGACTCGCAGGCGGGGCTGCGGGCCGTCGAATGGGCCGCGCGCGAGGCGGCCCGGCACTCGATCCCGCTGCACGTGCTGCACGCCGTCTCCGTGGCGTGGCAGGCCACGGTCCGGGAGGACGGAATCGCCGGAGCCGCGGGGGCGATCGTCGAAGGCGCCGGCGCGGTGCTGGAGCGGGCCCGTGCCGTCGCCCTGACCGCCGAACCCCGCGTGCCGGTGACCACGGCGGTCGTCCGGGGCGACCCCCGGCCCGCGCTGATCGAGGCCGCGCGCGAGGCCGAGCTGCTCGTGATCGGCGATCGGGGGCTCGCCGATCACGGCCTCGGCACCTTCAGCGAGCCGCCGGTCAATTCGGCGGGCCTCGGCGTTTCCACCTACGTTCTCTGCGACATGGTGGTGGTCCGCCGGCCCGCGGACGTCCTCCGGCTTTCGCCCGCCCAATGGCTGTTCGATCCGGCGGACGTCCGGCTCGACGAAATCGACCCTTACGGGCTCCTCGGAATGATCCGGCCCCTCGAAACGCACTTCGGTTCCGGCCTTCCCCTCCCGAGCGAATGGGCATGAAGGCGGTTCGCGCGGGAGGCCGGCGGGCGGCGACGCGTCCTTGCAGATCGACCTGGTCCGGTCGGGCCCCGGCAAGGTCGAGCGCGAGGAGATCGACATGACCGAACAGACCGTCGAGGGCGCGCCCGAACCGGCGGGGGCCGGTACGCGGCCGGCACCGCGCGCGGGCCTGCGGGTCCGCAGCGCGCAGCTGCGCCTGGACGGCACCTTCGAGCCGCCGCACCTGGTCGTGGACGGGGAGATCGACATGAGCACGCTCCCCACGTTCGACGAGGCGCTGGCCAGGTTGGTCGCGCACAGCCGCGGCGACGTGTGGGTGGACGTGGAGATGCTCGACTTCATCGACGTCGGCGGGCTCCGGGCGCTGGCCGCGACCGCGTGCCGGCTCGGGCTCCAGGACCGGCGGCTCGTGCTGCGCTCGGTCGCCCCCCATCTGGCCAAGCTGATGGACCTGGTCGGGTGGAGCCAGATCTCCAGCCTGCTCATGCTGGCCAGGGTCGAGCGGCGGTCCCCGGCACCGCGCGTCGCATCTCCCTGCCGCTCGGCGGGCTGAGCCCGTCCCGCCGCATGACGTCGCGGGACGCTGAGGAGGAGGCCATGAAACCGACCGGAGTACGGGCGGGCGTCGGCCGGCTGCGGCGGCGCATCGGCTTCGACGGGAACGAGCTGCGCCGCGACGTGGACCGCCGGCAGCGGGCGGCCGGCCTGCTCCTCCTGCTGCTGTTCCTGGGCGTCGGCCCGCCCGTCTGCTGGCGGATCGCCCGGAACGCGTACGACTCGGGGGTCCGCGCCGAGCGGTACGAGGCCGCGACGCGGCACGAGGTCGACGCCACGGTGCTGAAAGTGGACGACCTGGCGTCCGGGCACCGGGTCACCGTGACCTGGCGGGAACCGGGCGGGCAGGCGCGGACCGGCTCCTACGACACCTGGTACCGGGCCGTCGCGGGCGAGCACCTGAAGCTGTGGGCCGGCCCGGCCGGGGCGTCGGACGTCGAGCCGCGACGGCACGCGCGGACGGTCGGCGAGGCCGTCGGCGCCGGCCTCGGCGCCGCGACCACGGCCGGCATACCGGTCCTGGTGGCCTACCTGGTGATCCGCCGCCGCTCCGACGTGCGGCGCGACCGGCTCTGGGACGCCGAGTGGGAGCGCCTGGACGCCGACCGCTCCCGCTGACCTCGGAGCGGGCCACGGCGCGCCCGGTCGAACCCGCCCGCCGCCGCGCGGCGGCGGCGCCCGACGTCCCTAGGGAGGCCCGGGCCTTCCCTAGGGACCCCGACCAGGGTCCTCCACTGATGCGACCCGGGCGCGCCCCCGGCGACAGTGAGGGAGATCGGCGAGGCGCTCCGGCCCGCCGACCGGACGGAGGGCCACGGCGAATCCCGCGGCCGCCTGTCGTGAAGGCGACTTCTCATCGAAGGTTCCCATGAACATCCAGCTTGACGAACGAGACCGGGCGACCTCCCTCGACCAGGCCGCCGCCGTCTTCGGCGACGTGCGTTCGCGCCTCTTCGGCATCGCCTACCGGGTGCTCGGCGGCCCGGCGGAGGCCGAGGACATCGTGCAGGAGACGTGGCTGCGCTGGCAGGACGCCGAGCACGCGGTCATCGCCGACCCCGGGGCGTTCCTGGCCCTGATCACGACGCGGCTGTCCATCAACGCCGCGCGGTCCGCCCGGGTCCGCCGCGAGACCGGCATCGGGCCCCGGACGCCCGAGCCGGTGGACCTCGGCGCCGACCCCGCCGCCGGCGCCGAGCGGGCCGAGGCCGTCGAACGGGCCCTGCTGCTCCTCCTCGAGACGCTGACGCCCGCGCAGCGGGCCGCCTACATCCTGCGCGAGGCCTTCGACTACCCCTACGCGCGGATCGCCGAGCTCATCCGGCTCAGTCCGGCCAACGTCCGGCAGGTGGTGAGCCGCGCCCGCAGGCAGCTGAGCGCGCCGCGGCGCGGCTCGATCGGGGCCGGTGAGCACCGGCGCCTCCTGTCGACCTTCCTCGAGGCCGCCCAGGAGGGGAAGGTGCGGGCTCTGGAAGAGCTGCTGGTCGCCGACGTCGTGGGGTCCTCCGGCGCTACGCCCGCGTTGCGGCGGGAGCCGTCGCCCGCCCAGGAGACCGTGGTGAGCCGCCGGGTCGCCAGGTGCACCGTCTCCGGCCCGGGCGGTCGCCGGGGGAGCGCCCGGCGCCCCGTGCCCGCCGACGCCTGAACCTGACGGATCGCCGGAGCAGGCGATGACCACCGATTCCGCAACGAGAGGAGAGCGACATGAGCGACCGGGTCGATGTAGTGGTGGTGGGACTGGGGCCGGGCGGCGAGTTCGCCGCGGGCGCGCTGGCCGAGGCGGGGCTGGACGTGGTCGGGATCGAGGCGGAGCTCGTCGGCGGGGAGTGCCCGTACTGGGGCTGCGTCCCCAGCAAGATGATGGTCCGGGCCGGCGACGTGCTCGCCGAGGCCGCCCGCGTCCCCGTCCTCGCCGGTGAGGGGAAGGCCGTCCCCGACTGGAGCCGGGTCGCCGCCCGCGTCCGGTCGGAGGCCACCGGCGGCTGGGACGACCAGGCGGCCGCCGATCGCCTGGCGGCCAAGGGCGTGCGCCTCGTCCGGGAGAGGGGGCGGCTCGCGGGCCCGCGCCGGGTGACCGTGGGCGACCGCACGTTCGAGGCCGCGCGCGGCGTCGTCCTGGCCACCGGCTCGCATCCCTCGATCCCGCCGATCCCGGGCCTGGAGGGGACGCCGTACTGGACCAACCGGGACGCCATCGAGACCGAGGAGATGCCCGCCTCCATGCTGGTGCTCGGCGGCGGCGCGATCGGCGTGGAACTCGCCCAGGTCTTCGCCCGCTTCGGATGCGAGGTCACCGTCCTGGAAGGAGGGGACCGGCTGCTCGCCCGCGAGGAACCGGAGGCCGGGGAGCTGGCCGCGAAGGCGCTGCGGGCGGACGGCGTCACCGTCCGCACCGGTGCCCGGGCCGTCGACATCGAGCACGACGGCACGACCTTCGAGGCACTGCTCGAAGGCGGGCTCGAACCCCTCCGCGCCGAGCGCCTCCTCGTCGCGACGGGCCGCCGCGCGGACCTGGCCGCGCTGGCGGTCGACACCGTGGGGCTCGACCCGGCCGCGCCGGCCCTGCGCACCGACGGGCAGATGCGGGCCGCGGACGGGCTGTGGGCGGTCGGCGACCTCACCGGGCGCGGCGCCTTCACCCACGTCTCGATGTACCAGGCGCGGATCGCCGTCCGCGACGTCCTGGGGAGCCCCGGGCCCGACGCCGACTACCGGGCGCTGCCCCGCGTCACCTTCACCGACCCCGAGATCGGGGCCGTCGGGCTGACGGAACGCCAGGCCCGCGACCGCGGCCTGCGGGTGCGCACCGGCCTCGTGCCGATCGCCGCGTCCACGCGCGGCATGATCCACGGTCCCGGCAACGAGGGGTTCGTCAAGCTCGTCGAGGACGCCGACCGAGGCGTCCTGGTCGGCGCCACCTCGGCGGGCCCGGTGGGAGGCGAGGTGCTGTACGGGCTGAACGTCGCCGTCCACACCGAGACGCCCACCGACCGCCTCAAGCACATGATCTACACCTACCCGACGTTCCACCGCGCCGTGGAAGCCGCCCTGCACGCCCTCCGGTGAACCGGAGGGCGCCCCGGCTTGACGCGGTCACACATCCGGGGCTATTCACAGAGAAAACAACGTGGGATTCGGTGGTAACCCGTACATGTACGCCGAGGAACGGCAGCAGGAGATCCTCCGCCGCACGCGCGAGGCCGGGCGGGTGGACGTCATGACCCTCGCCGAGGACTTCGGCGTCACCATGGAGACGATCCGCCGCGACCTGACGGCCCTGGAGCGCTCGGGGACGCTGCGCCGCGTGCACGGCGGCGCGATCCCCGTCGAGCGGCTCGGCTTCGAGCCGGCGCTCGCGGCCCGCGACGCGGTGATGACCGCGGAGAAGGAGCGCATCGCCAAGGCCGCGCTCGCCGAACTGCCCGCCGACGGGTCCGTCGTCATCGACGCGGGGAGCACGACCGGGCGGCTCGTCCAGGTGCTGCCGAGCGACCGGGAGCTGACCGTCATCGTCAACTCGCCGCCGCTGGCCACGGTGCTGGCCACCCGGTCGAACCTCAGCGTGATCATGCTCGGCGGCCGGGTGCGGGGGCGGACGCTGGCGACGGTCGACGACTGGGCGATGCGCCCGCTCGACCGGCTGCGCGTCGACGTGGCGTTCATGGCCACCAACGGCTGCTCGGTGGAGGCGGGGCTGACGACGCCCGACCCGGCCGAGGCCGCGATCAAGTCGGCGATGATCCGGGCGTCCCGGCGCAGCGTGGTGCTCACCGACCACACCAAGATCGGCAACGACTACCTCGCCCGGTTCGCCGACCTGAGCGACATCAGCGTCCTGATCACCGACACCGGCCTGGACGCGGGGCTGGCCGCGGAACTGGCCGCGGCCGGCCCCGAGGTCGTCCGGGTCTGAGCCCGCCCGGACCGGGCGCCGTCCCGCGGCCGCGTCGGGGACGGCGCCCGGCTCAGGCGCCGGCCGGTTCCTCCGCGTCCAGGTCGCGGGCGAGGAGGGCGGTGAGCGCGTCCAGTGCCGCGTCGGCGCCGGGCCCGTCGTCGGCCTCCAGCGTGACCTCGGCACCGTGCCCCGCGCCGAGGGCGAGGACGGCGAGGATGCTGTCGGCGGGCGCGGACCGGTCGCCGGCCCGGATCCGGACCGGGACGTCCTGCGCGGCGGCGGCCTGGACGAACAGGTTCGCGGGCCGCGCGTGCAGGCCGGTGCGGGAGGCGATCGTCACGGTGCGCTGGGGCATGTCGGCTCCTGTCAGGGCTCGATGGTGACCTTGATCGCGGCGCCGCGGGCGACGGTCTCGATGCCGTCGAGGACGCTCGCGAGCGGCAGCCGGTGGGTGATCAGATCGGCGACCGGCACCGCGCCGGTCGCGATCAGCCGCAGGGCGCGGGCGTTGTGCGCGGGGCTGGACCCGTTGGCGCCCACGATGGTCAGCTCCCGGTAGTGCACCAGGTTGGAGTCGCAGGCGATGACCGGGTCGTCCTTCGGCAGGCCGCCGAAGAAGCTGATCCGGCCCTGCCGGGCGGCCATCTGGAGCGCCTGCTCCTGGGCGGCGCCCGAGGCCGCGGCGGTCACGACGACGTCGGCGCCGCGCCCGTCGGTCAGCTTCATCACCTGGTCGACCAGGTCCGGGCCGGTGAGCGCGGCGTCGGGGCGGACCCGCTCGGCCGACATCTCCAGGCGCTCGGCGTTGATGTCGGCGAGGAACACGCGCGCCGCGCCGCGCGAGCGCGCCAACCGGACGTGCAGGCAGCCGATCGGACCGGCGCCGATCACGACGACGTCGTCGCCGTCCCCGACCCGTGCGAGCTCCTGGCCGTTGAGGACGCAGGCGAGCGGTTCGGCCACGGACGCCTCGGCGAACCCGACCCCGTCCGGGATCCGGTTGAGCCCGCCGACGGCGAGCACCTTGGCGGGCACGACGGTGTACTCGGCGAAGCCGCCGTCGTAGTGGTACCCCATCGACTCCTGGTTCGGGCACACGGTCAGGTGCCCGCGCCGGCACTCCTCGCACCGCCCGCACGGGATGGCGGCGATCACCTGGACCCGGTCGCCCGGCGCCCAGCCGGTCACGTCCGCGCCGGTCGCGACGACCTCGCCGGCGATCTCGTGCCCCATGACGCGGGGCGGCCGGATGTGGTGGTGGCCGAACCGGGAGATCTTGACGTCGGTGCCGCAGGTGGAGCAGTTCCGCACCCTGATCTCGACGTCGCCGGGGCCGGGGACGGGCTCGGCGGCGTCCTCGACGCGGATGTCCCCGGGGGCGTGGAAGCGGGCGACCTTCACTGGGCGATCTCCTCTCCGTCCGGCCGCAGGAGCCGGATCACTTCGTCGGCGTCCGCGGCCTCGCGCAGCCTCCGCGCGCGGCCGGGGTCCAGCAGGATCTGCGCGAGCTCGGACAGGATCCGCACGTGGCCGTCGCCCCGGGCGGCGATGCCGACGCACAGGGCGACCCGTTCGCCGTTCCAGTCCACCCCGCTGGGGAAGCGCAGGACGCACAGCGCGTCGTGGTGCACCAGCTCCTTCCCGGCCAGGGTGCCGTGCGGGATCGCCACGCCCTCGCCCACGTACGTCGAGACGGTCCGCTCGCGGGCGAGCATCGCGTCGATGTAGCCGGGCTCGGCCGCGCCGGCCGAGACGAGCGCCCGCCCGCACTGCCGGACGGCGTCGTCCCGGTCGGCCGCGGCCGCGTCGAGGCGGACGGCGGAGCGGGCCAGCAGGTCAGGCACCGATCTCGCCGCCGTCCTTGATGGCCGCCACCAGGCGGGTCACCGCGGGGTCGCCGAGGAACACCTGGAAGGTGACGAGCGGCTTGTCCGGCGCGCTGGTCCGCGCGCGGGCGCCGAGGCCCTCGTGGCAGACGACGACGTCGGCGTCGCCCGGGATGGAGTTCACCGGGGTGTGCTCGACCGCGACGCCCGCCTTCCGCAGTTCCTTGCGGAGGCTGCTCGCGAGCATGACGCTGCTGCCCATGCCGGCGTCGCACGCCACGACGATCTTGCGGATGTCCTTGCCGTTCATGTGGTCACGCCTCCTGGGGTGAGGGGCTGGCGGTCTTCGCGGGCGGGACGCCGGCGCCGGCGGCGGGGTCGCCCGCGCCGGCGGCCGGATCCTCCGCGCCGGCGCCGGACGCCTCCGCGCCGGCCTCGCCGGGCTTCTTCTCGGCGAACCTCCCGAACCCGAGCAGCGCCGCGCCGACCGCGAACGAGACGGCCGCGGCGACGAGGACGCCCAGGTAGACGCCGACCCAGCCGTGCCTCGGGGTCTCGGCGACGTAGGCGAAGATGCTGCCGGGCGACGGCGTGGCGACCAGGCCCGCGTCCGTGGCCATGAAGGTGGCGATGCCGGCCGCGCCGCCGGCCATGGTCGCGAGGATGAGCCGGGGCTTCATCAGGATGTAGGGGAAGTAGATCTCGTGGATGCCGCCGAGGAAGTGGATGATGATCGCGGCCGGCACGCTCGGCCGCAGCGACCTCGGTCCGAACATCAGGTAGGCCAGCAGGACGCCGAGCCCCGGGCCCGGGTTCGACTCGAGCATGAACAGGATCGACCTGCCGTTCTTCGCCGCCTCCGCGAAGCCCAGCGGGGCGAGCACGCCGTGGTTCACCGCGTTGTTGAGGAACAGCACCTTCGCCGGTTCGATCAGCACCGAGGCCAGCGGCAGCAGGTGGTGGTGGATCAGCCACTCGACGCCGTTGCCGGCGCCCTTGGTCACCTGCCGGACGATCGGGCCGACGCCCCACACGCCGAACACGGCGACGGCGCCGCCGACGATCCCGGCGGTGAAGTTGTCGACCAGCATCTCGAACCCGGTTCGGGTCCGCTCCTGGATGTAGCCGTCGACCTTCTTGAGCAGGTAGGCGGCGAGCGGCCCGACGATCATCGCGCCGAGGAACATGGGGATCTTGGAGCCCACCACGACGCCCATGGTGGCGACCGCGCCGACGACCGCCCCCCGCTGGCCGTGCACCATCCGGCCGCCGGTGTAGCCGATGAGGATGGGCAGCAGGTAGGTGATCGTCGGGTCGACCAGCTCCCCGAAGTGCTTGTTCGGGAGCCATCCGGTCGGGATGAACAGCGCGGTGACGAGGCCCCACGCGATGAACGCGCCGATGTTGGGCATCACCATCCCGGCCAGATGGCCGCCCAGGCGCTGGACTCCGGCTTTCAGCCCGCTTCCGCTGACGGCTGGTGTGTACGCAGCGGCCATCTCGGCCTCCTCAGGGTTCGGGGGTCTGCGTGAGGATCAGGCGATGAGCGAACGGCCGAGGTCCGGCCGGGCGTCGATGCGGACGATGTCGCGCCGGATGTCGTCCGGGCGCGGCATCCGGCTGGCCGGCAGGCGCACGGCGGCGGCTCCCCAGGCCAGCCCTTCGGCCAGCGCCGGGGCGCCTCGCGCGCCCGCCGCGAGGAACCCGGCGAGCAGCGCGTCGCCCGCGCCCACCGTGCTCCTCGGTTCGGAGACGGGCGCCGTCCCGATCGTGACACCGTCCTCGTCGACGAGGACGGCGCCGTCGGCGCCCAGGCTGGCGAGCACGGTCCCCGCACCGCGCTCGCGCAGTTCCCGGGCGGCCTCGACCGCGTCGCCGACGCTGGCGACCGGCCGCCCGACGGCCTCGGCCAGCTCGTCCCGGTTCGGCTTGACCAGGTGCGGTCCCGCGCCGACGGCGGCCAGCAGCGCCGGGCCGCTGGCGTCGACGGCGACCCGCACCCCGGCGGAGGTGAAGAACTCGCACAGCCGGGCGTAGATGTCGGCGGGCACCCCCGGCGGGAGGCTGCCGCAGGTCACCGCCCAGCTGGCGCCCTCGGCCTCGTCGAGCACGACGTCGGCGACCGCGTCCAGCTCCTCGCGCGACAGCGGTTCGCCGGGCTCGTTGAGCTTGGTGACGACGCCGTCGGGCTCCACGATCGTCACGTTCGAGCGGGTCCGCCCGGCCACCGGCACGGCGTGGACGGCGATGCCGTCGCCCTCCAGCAGCCGGACGAGCTGCTCGCCGTCCGCGCCGCCGGAGGTGACCACCGCGACCGTCGGCACGCGGTTGGCCAGCAGCGCGCGGGACACGTTCACGCCCTTGCCGCCGGGGTCGATGCGCACCGACCTCGCCCGGGTCATCGTGCCCTTGACGAGCCGGTCGACGTCGATCGTGCGGTCGAGGCTCGGGTTCAGCGTCAGCGTGACGATCATCACGTGCCGCCTCGGCGCCGTTCGCAGCTCACTGTGGGTTCACCGCCGTTTCGCGTCTGTTTCCATTTGTTTACGCCTACATGTGTGGGAACGTCAAGAGATCGCCGCGAACCGGATGCGGGCGACGGACCCGGCGCCGTCCGGCGCCGGCGGGTTCCGAAGAGAGGGCGGCGGCTCGCCGATCACGCGCCGGCGGGCGCCAGGACGATGTCGAACCCGGTCCTCGACCAGGTGCCGTCGACGGCGCGGCCGTCGGGGGTGGGCGTGCCGGCCGGCAGCCGCTCGAAGTCCTTGACCAGCGATTCCCTGACGCCGAACACGGTGTCGGCGTCCAGCAGCGCGTCGCCGCGCACGAAGATGTGGGTCACCAGGGTGCGGTGGCCGGGGGCGGACACCCTGAAGTGCAGGTGGGAGGCGCGCATGGGAGAGCGGCCGACGGCGGCGAGCATCGCGCCGACCGGCCCGTCGTCCGGGATGGGGTAGGGCGTGGGCGTGACGGCCCAGAACCGGTAGTCCCCGTCCGGCCCGGTGAACAGGTGGGCCCGTCCGGCGGTGCGGTCGTCGCCGTACTGGACGTCGTAGCGGCCGTCGGCGTCGGCCTCCCACACGTCGACGCGGGCGCCGGGGACGGGGGCGCCGGCGGTGTCGCGCACCGTCCCCTCGACCCAGCAGGGCTCGCCGGGCGCACCGCCGCCGATGTCGCCGCCGAGCTCGATCCGGGGAGCGCCGTCGACGAAGAACGGCCCGAACACGGTCGCCTCGGTGGCGTCGCGGTGGGCCCGGTTGTTGATCGTGATGGTCTGCATCGAGGCGCCGAGGGTGTCGGAGAGCAGGACGAACTCCTGCCGCCGGTCGTCGGTGACGTGGCCCGTCCGGGTGAGGAACTCGATGGCCTTCCACCATTCGTCCTCGGTGAGCCGGACCTCGCGGAGGAAGGCGTGCAGGTGCCGCACGAGCGCGCGCATCAGCTCCCTGAGCCGGGGGTCGGCGCAGCCGTCGAACGAGCGCAGCACCCGTCCGAGGAGCTCCTCCTCGCGCCGGTCCTGCTCTGCGGCGGTGGCGTCGGGCGCGGTGCGGTCCGGGGTGCGGTCCTGGGTCA
The DNA here is from genome assembly GCF_017573545.1 of Actinomadura nitritigenes. Taxonomy (GTDB): domain Bacteria; phylum Actinomycetota; class Actinomycetes; order Streptosporangiales; family Streptosporangiaceae; genus Spirillospora; species Spirillospora nitritigenes. Next base: position 226,924 of record NZ_JAGEOK010000010.1, read on the forward strand.
TCGGGGCTCGGTCCCTTCCCATGCCGCCCGCAGCAGGGCGGTGAGGTCGTCGGCGGTGACGGGGCGCGGGTTGTTCGCGGGGACGGCGTCGAGGACGGCCGGGACGGCGGTCGCGATCCCGTCTTCGGGCATGCCCAGGTCGCGCAGGGCCGCCGGGGCGTGCAGCCGGGCGCGCAGCCGGCCCAGCCCGGCGAGCGCGGTGCCGCCGCCGAAGGCGGCGGCGATCCGGGCCTCGGCGTCCGGGGCTGCGGGCGCGTTGAAGGCGAGCACGTGCGGCAGGACGACCGCGTGGGTCTGCGCGTGCGGCAGGTCGAACATCCCGCCCAGCACGTGGCAGATCTTGTGGTGCAGACCGGAGCCCGCGGACGCGAACGCGACCGCGGCGAGATAGGCGCCGTAGAGGGAGTGCTCGCGGCCCGGGAGCCCGGCCGGGTCGGCCACCACCCGGGGCAGGCCGATCCGCAGGGCCCGGATGCCCTCGCCGGCCAGCGCCCGGTCGATCGGGTCGGCGCGCGGGCCCCACATCGCGTCCACGCAGTGCGCCAGCGCGTTGAGCCCGGACGCGGCGCTGAGGTCCACCGGGAGCGTGAGCGTGAGCGAGGCGTCGTAGACGATCGCACGGGGGAGGACCCGGTCGTCGGCGCCGGTGGTCTTGCGGCCGTTCTCGGTGATCCCCCAGACGTCGGTGGCCTCGGAGCCGGCGTAGGTCGTCGGGACCGCGACGATCGGCAGCCCGGTCGTGAGCGCGACCGCCTTGGCGAGCCCGGTGGTGGATCCGCCGCCGACGCAGACGAGCGCGTCGGCCCGGTGCTCGCGGGCCGCCGCGCGGGCGCGTTCGGCGACCGGCAGCGGCACGTGCATGGCGGTCTCGTGGTGCCAGTGCGCGACGGGCAGGCCGCCCGCGACCTGCCGGGCGACCTCCGCCTTGCCCGCCGCGGCGACCGCCATCACGCGGGACGCGCCGAGCGCGGTGATCTCCTCGGCGAGCGCGGCGGCGGCGTCGCCCGGGGCGAACCGGACCCGCTGGGGCAGGGTGCGGTGCTCGAAGCGCATCCGCTCGTCGGAACCGGGCGTGGTCGTCATAGGGGCGATCGTCTCCGCTAGGCGTCGTCAGGGTCGTACCCAAAGATCCGGCCGCCGGCCCAGCGGGCTCGCCTCGGGCAAATTTGGACAATTCTTGTAGGAAATATCAGCTAGGCTCAGGGGCATGTCCGACCATGTCGCTGACAGCGGAGACGAGCCACTGATCGCCGTGGTCGGCGGCGGTGCGAGCGCGACGCTGGTGGCCTCGCACCTCCTGCGGCGCACCGGGCCGGTGCCGCGGCTCCTCCTCATCGACGGACGGGGCCTGCACGGGCGCGGCCAGGCGTACTCCACCGAGGACCCGAACCACCTGCTGAACGCCCGCGCGGCGAACATGAGCGGCGTCGAGGGCGACCCCGGCCACCTGCTGGACTGGACGCGCGCCCAGGGGATCGAGGCGTCCGGAGAGGACTTCCTCCCGCGCTCCCTGTACGGCCGCTACCTGCGCGATCTTCTCGACACCTCGGCCGAGGCGCGGCCCGGCCACCTGACCGAGCTGACCGGCACCGTGCTCTCCCTCGACGCCGGGCCCGCCGCCCCGGGATGGACGCTCCGCCTCGCCGACGGCTCGTCCCGCGCGGCCGACGCCGTCGTCCTGGCCGTCGGCAACCAGGCGCCGGGCCACCTGCCCTGGGCACCGCCCGCGCCCCGGTACATCGCCGATCCGTGGCGGCGCGGAGCGCTGGACGCCATCGACGACGACGCGCCCGTCCTGATCGTCGGTACCGGGCTGACCATGGTCGACCTGGCCATCAGCCTGAGCGGCAGGTCTCCGGGCCGCGTCGTCCACGCCGTGTCCCGGCACGGGCTGCTGCCCCAGGCGCACCATCCGCCGCCGCGCCCGCCGGAGGCGGACCTCGTCCTGCCCGCCGAACCGATGAGCCTGCGGGAGCTGCTGCGCTGGGCCAGGCTCGCCGTCCGCGGCAACGGCGGGGAGTGGCACGGCTTCGTCGACGCCGTCCGGCCGCACGTCCCCGCCCTGTGGGGGCGGCTGTCGGACGCCGACCGGCGGCGCTTCCTCGCCCTGGTCGCCCGGCACTGGGAGGTGCACCGCCACCGGATCCCGCCGGCCTCCGCCGCCCGGATCGAGGCGCTGCGCGCCGAGGGCCGCCTGCGCGTTCACCGGGGCCGCGTCGACGACGTCCGGGCGGGTGCCGCTCACGGGCTCAGCGTGCGCGTCGGGACCGAAGGCGGGACCTCGGACCTGGAGGTCGGCTGGCTGGTCAACGGCACCGGACCGGCGGGCGCCCCGGGGACCGACCCGTTCCTGTCGGGCCTCGTCACCGCGGGGGTCGCCCGTCCCGGACCGCTCGGTCTCGGGCTGGACGCGGACCCCGACGGCGCCGTCCGCGACGCGGCGGGGCGGCCCCACGGCGACCTGTTCGCCCTGGGGCCGCCCCTGCGCGGCGTCCGCTACGAGACCACGGCCATCCCCGAGATCCGGGCCCAGGCCGCCGTCCTCGCCGGCCGCCTCGCGGCCCTCGGCCGCTCCCGCCGCCGGCGGATCGAACGGGTCCGCTGAGGCCCGCCGTCGGCTTCCGGGAACGTCCTCGTGTCAGCCGGCCGCGGCGGGAGCCGCGCCGCGCGCCAGGTCGCCGAGGAGCCGCCACGTCCGGGCCTGGTCCGCCGGGCCCGTGATGCCGGTCTGGGTGAGGACGACCTCGGTCGCACCGGCGTCGAAGTAGCGCCGGACCTCGGCGGCGACGGTCTCCTCGTCGCCCGCGACGAGCAGATCCGCCGCCTTGGAGGCGCCTTCCAGAGCGACGACCCGCTGGTAGGAGGGGACCCGGTCGTAGAAGGCGAGCTGCTCGGCGGCGGCCGTCCGCGCGGCCTCGACGTCGCCGGTCACCACCCCGGGGACCAGGGCGACGACGCGGGGAGCGGGGCGTCCGGCGCGTGCGGCGGCCGCGGTGATGGCCGGGACGATGTGCTCGCCGAGCGTCCGCGGACCGGCCAGGAACGGGAGCGTGCCGTCGCCCAGCTCGCCGGTGACGCGCAGGGCCTGCGGGCCCATCGCGGCGACCAGCAGCGGGACCGCCGGCTCCGCGCCCGGCAGCGCGGCGGGCATCGGCGGCGCGGCGGTCAGCGTCTCGCCGCGGAAGTCCGCGGTGCCGGTCTCGGTCAGGGAGCGCAGCACGGTGAGGAACTCGGCCAGCCGCGTGACGGGCCGCTCGTAGGGCACGCCGAACACGGGCTCGACGAACGCCCTGGCCCCGAGCGCGAGGCCCAGGTGGAACCGGCCGTGCGTCGCGGCCTGCGAGGTCTGCGCCTGGCTCGCGACCAGGATCGGGTGCCGGCCGAAGATCGGCACGGCCGACGTCCCCACGGCCAGTCCGGGCGCCTCCCGGCCGACCAGCCCCGCGAGCCCCACCGCGTCGTAGTCGAACCGCTGCCCGAGCCAGACGGAGCCCAGCCCCGCCGCTTCGGCCTCCTTCGCCGCCGCCACCACCTCGTCGACCGCGTTGCCGGACCCGCCTGGATGAAGCACTGCTCCGATCGTCATGCCGGCGGCAACCCGAGGCGGAGACCCATCATTCCCGTCGAGAAACTCGAAATCTCGCCGGGGCGGCGCGCTCCCCGGAGGCCGCGTCGGCGATGATCCGGCCGAGCAGCGGCGCGAACTTGGCGCCGTGCCCCGAGCAGGGCGAGGCGACGGTGATCCCGTCCACGCCGTCGATGACGAAGTCCTCGGTGGGGGTGTTGGTGAAGAGGCAGGTCGTCTCGGCGTACGGCTCGGGGACGAGGCCCGGCAGGGTCCGGCGGACGTACGCCGTGACCCGCGCGCGGTTGGCGGGGTCGATCTCCCCGCTCTGCGCCGCCGCGCCGCGGATCGGCCGGCCGCCGTTGTACTCGGCGACCTTCAGCCCGGTCCGGCCGCCGGGAAGGGCGGCGTCGCGCCCGCCGGGCAGGCCGTAGACCAGCATGGACGGGATCCCGTGGATGAACGTCGGCCACGATCCGTCCGAGCCGGCGCGGTAGGGGAAGTGGTAGGCGTTCTCCTGCATCACCTGCAACGGCGGGAACGCCGCCAGGAAGGACTCGGGCAGGGCCAGGTCGCCGAGCAGGCCGGGGAGCCAGCCGCCGGCGGTGACGACGACCTTCTCGGCCTCCTCGGCGCGCCCGTCCGCTCCGACCGCCCGGAGGCCGGCGCCGGCGCGCTCGACCGAGGCCACCGGCCGCCCGGTCTCGACGCGGGCGCCGCCGGCCCGCGCCAGCCGCAGCATGGCCGCGACCGCGGCCTCCGCGTCGATCACCCCGGCGTCCGGATGCCACAGCACGTCCGCGCCGCGGTCGCCGAAGTCGAACTGCGGCCAGCGCGCGGCCGCCTCGGCGCCGGTGAGCAGTTCGTGGTCGACGCCGACCTCCTCGAACACGGCCGCCAGCGCCGCCGGGTCCCGGTCGGCCCCGAAGTCCACCGACCCCGTCGAGGTGACGAGGCGTTCGCCGGCGAGGCGTTCCAGCTCGTCCCATTCGCGCCGCGCGTCGACGACCAGCCGGGCGTAGAACGGGTCGGGGTAGGCGTACCGGAGGATGCGCGCGGACCCGTGCGAGCTGCCCTCGCCGTTGGCCGGCGTGGAGCGTTCCAGCACGGTCACGTCGTGACCGCGCCGGGCCAGCTGCCAGGCGGTCGCGGCACCGGCGAGGCCGGCTCCGACGACGATGCAGGTGCTCATCGGGCTTCCTCCTCCGCGGCGAGGGCGCGCGCCGGTCGGTCCCGTGCCGGCGAGCCGCCGGACCGATCAAGGACACGATCTCAGAAGTCGGCGCCGGCCGCGCGACCGCCCGGCGCCGGCGGCCTACCGGGGTGCCCGGACCAGCACGAGCAGGACGCCCGCACCCGAGACCGCCATACCGGCGATCACGCTCGCGGTGATGCCCTGCCCGAGGATCGGCACCGCGAGCACGGCGGTCACCGGCGGCACCAGGTACAGCAGGCTGGTCGCCGCGCCGCCCGTGCCGCGCCGCAGCAGGACGAACAGCAGGACGAGCGCGCCGATCGAGTTGACGACCGCCAGCCACGCCAGCGAGCCGAGCGCCTGCCCGGTCAGCGGGACGCGCAGCCCGCCGTGCGCCATCGCCAGCGGGAACGTGGTGAGGGTCGCGCCGAGGAGCTGCACGGTGGTCCCCGTCCGCAGGTCCACCGCGCCTCCGAACCGCTTCTGGTAGAGCGTCCCGGCGGCGAGTCCGGCCAGGGCCAGGCCGGTGTAGGCGTACCCGGCGGTCCGTGCTCCGCCCGACAGGTTCCCGCTGACGCAGACGACGACTCCCGCCAGCCCCAGGGCGAGGCCGGCCCACTGCCGGCCGGTCAGCCGCTCGGAGAACATCGGCACCGCGGCCGCCGCGACGATGAGCGGGCAGGCGCTCAGGATCAGCGACGACAGCCCCGCCGGCACCCCGTGCGCCAGGCCGAAGAACACGCCGCCGAGCTGCACCGTCTGCAGCAGCACGCCCGTCACGAGCAGGTGCGCGTACGTGCGCCGCTCCTTCGGCCACGGCGCGCGGGTGGCGACGGAGACCGATCCCAGGACGGCGAACGCGACGAGGAACCGCCAGGCGACCAGGGCGAGCGACGCCCCGCTGCGCGCCCCGAGCGTCCCGGCGAGGTAGCCGCTGCTCCAGATCGGCACGAACACGACCGGCAGGGCGGCGGCCGCGAGCCTCCCGCCCGCACGCCGCCGGGCCGTGGCGGCGGGCTCCCTGCACTCGGGTGGCGCGGCCGCCGGTCCGGCGCTCACGCGTCGCGGCCGTCGGCCGGAAGGACAGGCGCCGCGACCGGCTCCGTCCCGGGGCGCCCGCCGGCCCGGGCCAGGGCCTCCTCGGCCTGCGCGGCGAGGGCGCCGACCAGGTCGGCGGCGGACGGCAGGTCCTCGATGAGGTCGACGCCTTCGCCGGCCCACCGCGGCAGGGCGGGGATCTCGCCTCGCGCCACGGCGTCCCGGTACGCCTGCCCGGCGTTGGGATCCGCTGCGAGCTCGTCCTCCCGGCCCCGCCATGCGTCCAGGAAGGGATGGCCGAGGGTGCGCGCGGTGTATTGCGCCGGCCACCGGGAGCCCCGGGCGATGTCCAGCACCCTGTTGCGCTCGGTGTCCTCCGCGCGCGCCTCGACGATCGCCTTGGCGGTCGCGGTGTCGACGAGGGCCTCGGTGGTGGCCTGGAAGCGGGTGCCCAGCAGCGCCCCGGCGGCCCCCAGCGCCAGGGCGGCCGCCACGCCGCGGCCGTCGGCGATCCCGCCGGCCGCCAGCACCGGCACCGGTGCCGCCAGGTCCACCACGACGGGGACGAACGGCAGCGTGGACCGCCCGTGCCGGGCGCCGTGCCCGCCGGCCTCGGTGCCCTGCGCCACGATCACGTCCGCGCCCAGGTCGGCCGCCCGGCGGGCCTCCTCCAGGTCGGTCACCTGGACGATCAGCACCGTGCCGGCGGCGCGGACGCGCTCCGCGAACGGTCCGGGGTCGCCGAACGACAGCATCACCGCGCTCGGGCGGTGCTCCAGCGCCCGCGCGATCGCCCCGTCGTCGATCGCCCACGTCTGGAAGCCGATCCCCCACGGGCTCCCGGCGGCCTCCTCGGCCAGGACCGGCAGTTCGCGGGCCAGCCAGTCCGAATCCCCGTTCCCGCCGCCCAGCAGTCCGAGGCCGCCGCCGCGCGAGACCGCCGCCGTCAGCGCGCCGCCGGCCGACCCGCCCATCGGGGCCGAGGCGATCGGGTGCCGCACACCGAACATGTCCGTGAACGCCGTCGACAATGCCATGTCCCGATCATCGCCCACCCGCGGCACCGGTCGCGACGCGACGGCTCCCTGCCGGGTGGACGCGTGACCTCGTCACCGGCCTGGGAATGGCGCGGCTCCTCGATCGGGCTAGAAGACGAACTCGATGCTGGACAGGGCGATTCCGAACTCGACGAGGGCGCATACTCCCAGCCCCAGCGTGCCGGACAGGAAGCCCAACGCGGTGGCCAGGGCGGCCGGTCTGGAAGGCGCCGCCAACGGCCCCCACACCCAGCCGAGGGCGGCGCCCAGCGGAGGCAGTCCGCCGATCACGAACGCGCGGAGCAGCAGGTGCACCTTGGTCCGGTGGTTGCCCTGCCAGTCGGTGGCGCTCAGGTGATGCGCGGCCGAGTAGGCGGCCTCGGCCCACCACGCGACGAACACCGCCCAGATGATCAGTGCGACGACCGCGAGGCCGACGGCGCCCTTCCGTGAACTGTCCACCGGCGAATCCCTGGTGCGGAACGGATGCTCGGGGGCGGCGACCGGTCTCGGCCGCCTCCGTTCACTACAGTTCAGCACGCTCCTTCCTTGATCGCGAGGAGGCCGTGCCGGACCGGCGGCCCGCCGGCGCCGGCGCCCGTTCCCGGCGCGGGGACCGGTTTCGACCCAGCCGCCCCGCAGTCGCAGAGCACCTTCGCAGGTGGGACCGGTCAGGCGGCGAGCCGGGCGGCGATGCGGGCCGCCGCTTCGGCGATCAGGGCGTCCTTGTACGGCGCGCCGTAACCGCGGCGGTCGGTCATGACGGCCATCACCAGCGGGGCGGCGCCCGGCGGCCACACGACGCCGACGTCGTTGACGCGGCCCCAGTCGCCGTTGCCGGTCTTGTCGGCGACCGTCCATCCTTTCGGCAGCCCGGCGCGGATGCGCGTGGCACCGGTCATGCTGCGCAGCATCCAGTCCTTGAGCAGGGCGCGTTTGTCCGCTGGCAGCGCGTCCCCGAGGACGAGTGCGCGGTAGTCGGCGGCGATGGCGCGGGGCGTGGTGGTGTCGCGCGGGTCGCCCGGGCCGATCTTGTTGAGTTCGGGCTCGTAGTCGTCCATGCGGCTCACGGTGTCGCCGAGGCCGCGCAGGTAGGAGGTCAGCCGGGCGGGGCCGCCGATGTCGCGCATCAGCAGGTTGCCGGCGGTGCCGTCGCTGTACCGGATGGCGGCGTCGCACAGCTGCCTGATCGTCATCCCCGTCGCGATGTGGTCCTTGGCGATCGGCGAGATCGAGTCGACGTCGGCCTTGGTGTAGGTGACGCGCTCGTCGAGATGGCCGAGCGGGTTGCCGTGCAGCACCGCCGCGGCGGCGAGCGCTTTGAAGGTGGAGCAGAACGCGAACCGCTCGTCCGCGCGGTAGGTCACCGCAGCGCCGGTGCCCGTGGCCACGGCGTAGACGCCAAGGCGGGCGCCGTGCTTGCGCTCCAGTGCGGCGAACCGCGCATCGTCCGGGGGAGCCGTCGTACGGCGCTGCGACGCCGCCGGCCTCGGGCTCGGACGGTGCCGGTCGTCGCATCCCGCCAGCGGCAGGAGCGCCGCGCCGATGAGCAGGGCGCGCCTGGACGGTCCGGACCGCTCGAAGGGCGTCAGGTGGCGGCCGCCATCGGATTCGCGAGAGGGGCGCAGGCTGGGCATGGCGGCCATGACAGCACGGCCGTTCCGGCGACGTCCAAGTCCGATATCGATCATCAACCGATAGCCGGACGCATATCTCCGCAGGTGGCCGAGAGGCGAGGGGCATTCCCGGGTTGGGACATCGCCCGTCTTTCTGGTGTGCTGCCGTGGATGATCGTCGATACTCCCGCCCCGGCAGGGGCTCGCTCCGCCGGGCGGCCGTCCGACCGCCGGCTGATCACGACCGTGGTCGCGATCCAGCTCGCCTCCAGCCTGGGCTTCTTCGCGGTGATGGCGCACCTGGTCGCCTATCTGCGGCACGACCTGGGGCTGCTCGCCGGTGCGGTCGGGCTGATCCTCGGCGTCCGGGTGGGCCTGCAGTCCGCGCTGCTGCTGCCGGTCGGCGCGATCACCGATCTGCTCGGGGCCCGCCGTACCGGCGCGATCGCCTGCGTCCTGCGCGCGCTGGGGTTCGTCCTGCTCGGCACGGTCGACGGCGTCGGGCCGCTGCTGTGCGCGGCGGTCGTCCTCGCCGCCGGGGGCGCGCTCTACAACCCCGCGGCGCAGTGTCTGCTGGCCGGGGTCGGCCCCGACCGGCGGTCGCGCGGGTTCGCCGGCTATGTCGCGACGCAGCACGTCGCAACGGTGTTCGGCCCGGTCATGGGCCTTGCCGTCCTCTCCGGCGGGCGAGGCTTCACCCCTCTGGCCGCAACGGCGGCCGCTCTCTGGACGATCGGCGGCGTGCTGTTCCTCCTCGTGCCCCATGGCGGACGGCGGCCCGCGGTGAGACGCCGGCGAGAGCTCTCCGCGGGCGTGCGCGCGGTGTTCGGCGACCGCTCCTTCCTGCTCTTCGCGCTGGCGGCCTCGCCGACGACGCTGCTGGCCAACGGCATGCTCACCGCCGTCCCGCTGCTGGACTTCACTCCGGCGGCGGCGACGCTGTGCTTCTGCGTCCTCGCGGCGGTCGCCGCGGCCGCGCAGCCCTTCGTGGCCGCCGGCCACCGCGGCGAACGTCCGTGGGTGCTGCGCCTCGGCCTGCTGTGCGCCGCCGCGGCGTTCTGCGTCCTCGCGCCCCTGGACGGCACCCAGACGGTCCCGCTGCTGATCGCGGCCGTCCTCAACGGCGTGTCGAACGGGCTGATCCAGCCGGCGGTCTTCCAGCGCACCGCCCGTCACGCTCCGGCCGGGCACTTCGGCGCCTACTACGGCGTCCTGCAGTCCGCCGCCGGGCTGTTCTCCTTCGCGGGCGAACTGCTCATCGGCCGGCTCTTCGACCTGGGCGCGGTCGCCGCGACCGCGGCCCTGACCGGCCTCGGCGCGTTCGCGCTCGCGGCCGCGATCGGCGTCCGCGACCCGTGAGGAGCAGCGCGCACGCCGCCGCGGGCCGCCGTGACGGCCGCGCCGCCACGCGGAACTGGCCCGGCTCGCCACCAGCATCGGACGGCTGGTCGACGAGGCGGAGCGTGCGCTGGCGGACGGCCGCCTCCGGGAGGCCCGCGAGCTCCTCACCAGTGCCTGCGCGGTCCCCGGCCACGAGCGGGCGCCCCGCGTCCTCGACGCCTGGTGGGCCCTGTCCCGCCGGACCGGCCGGACGCGGCCGCGCGGCGGGTGGGCCGCGCGCATCCTTCCTCGGACGAGCGCGCCCGGGACGGGCGCCCGGACCGTCCGTTCGGTCGGCCTGTCCCGAGACGGCAGGATCGCCGCGTACGGGAGCGGCATCGGCCGCCGCGTCGGCGCCCTGGCCGTCGCGCCCGGCGGACGGTACGCGCTCTCCGGGAGCGACGACGGAACGGCCCGCCTGTGGGGACCGGACTGGGAACTCGCCCCGCACGAGCCGGAGGAGCGCGGACCGAGGTAGCGGGCGGGACGGCCAGGTGGCCATCCGGGCATCGACCGTCGGCCGATTCGGCGTGCGGGTGCCCGTTCCTAGGCTCGCGAGCATGTTCCGTTCCGAGCGCCGCCGCGGGCTCCTGCCCGCCCTGGCGCTGTTCCTGCTCGCGCCTCTGGTGGGGGAGTTCCTGCTCGGCAACCAGCCGATCACCGAACTGCCCGGCCTGGTCATGCTGGCCCCGCTGTACGGCGGCGGCGCGCTGCTCGTGCGCGAGACGGCCCGGCGGACCGGGCGCGGCTGGCCGACGATGGTCGTCCTCGCCGTCGCCTACGCGCTGATCGAGGAGGGCCCGGTCGACCAGATGCTCTGGAACCCGCACTACGGCGGGTTCGACATGGGCTCGGCGTACGCGTCGACGCACGTCCCGCTGCTCGGCACCAGCGTCGAGATGCTGGAGGACGTCGTGTCGATGCACACGATCTGGAGCATCTGCGTCCCGATCGCGCTCGTCGAGGCGTTCGCGCGCGATCCGCGCCGGCCGTGGCTCGGGCGGGCCGGGCCGCCGGCCACCGGGCTGCTCTTCGTGGCCGCCTCGCTCCTGCTGAGCGTCTCGCAGGCGCAGTCGGAGCACTTCGTCGCCGCGCCGCGCCAGTTCGCCGTCGCGGGCGTCGCGATCGCCGGGCTGATCGTCCTGGGGTTCGTCCTCGGCCGCCGTCCGGAGGCAAGGCCGAGGGCGGACGCGGACGCGCCGAGCTCCTGGACGGTCGGCGCCGCGGCCTTCGCCGTCACGAGCCTCTACTGGTTGCGCGACCGGCTGCCCGAGGGACTCCCGGTCTGGTGGCCGGTGGCGGCGTGGTTCGTCGTGCTCGGCGCGGCCGTCGCGCTGTGCGCGCGCTGGTCGCGGAGCCGTGGCTGGAGCGCGTCCCATCGTCTGGCGCTGGCGGGCGGCGCGCTGCTCACCTACGTATGGGTGGGCTTCACGCACGCCAAGGAAATGGGCGTCCCCGTAGCGACGGCTCTCACCGGCAACGTCGTCTTCGGGGCGGGGGCGGTCCTCCTCCTGCTGGTCGCGGCCGCCCGCACCGGCGGCGCCCGCCGCCCGACGTGAGAGGGCCGGGGCTACCGGGTGGTGGGAGCGGGCAGGCTGCGGATCACGACGCCGACGAGCCGGTCTCCGGAGACGTACCCGTAGTGCCGGGAGTCCCAGCTCGTCGGCCGGTTGTCGCCCAGCACCACCAGGGAGCCGCGCGGCACGGTGGTGCCGGCGATCCCTTCCACGTCCGGCTCGGCCCATCCGGCGGGGAGCGTGTCGCCCTGCACGGCTACCACCCGCTTGAGGAGCAGGGTTCCGCTCCGGCCGGTCGCAGGCCCGTCCCCGTCCGGCCCGTCCGTGGCCCAGAAGAGCACCACCTGTCCGCGGCGGGCGCGCCTCGTCCTGCGGACGAGCACGCGGCCGCCGGACCGCAGGCCCGGTTCCATGCTCGCGCCGTCCACGGTCGTGACGACGAGGACGCGGCGGACCGCCAGCGCCAGCAGCCCCGCGGCCATCAGCGTTCCCGCGGCGGACCGCGCGAGCATCACGGCACCTCCTGCTGGTAGCCGGCGGCTTGCAGGCGGAACAGCCGGGCGTAGCCGCCGTCCGCCGCGAGCAGCGCGTCGTGCGTCCCGTGCTCGACGATCCGCCCGTCCCGCAGGACCGCGATGCGGTCGGCGTCGCGGACGGCGCTGAGCCGGTGGGAGATCAGCAGGCTGGTCCGGCCGTCGCGGTGCTCCCGCATGCGGGCGTGGACCTCCTGCTCCGCCTCGGGGTCGAGACCGGAGCCGGGCTCGTCGAGGATCATCAGATCCCGGCCCTCCCGCACCAGGGCGCGGGCCAGCGCGAGCCGCTGCCACTGCCCGCCGGACAGCACGACGCCGGTCACGGGGTCCTCCTGGTCCGACCCGAGCACGAACATCCGGGTGAGCGGCGTGTCGTAGCCGCGGGGCAGCGAGGAGAGCTTGCCGTCGATGCCCGCGCTGACGGCCGCCCGCCGGAGCCGGTCCCGGTCGCCGAGGGCGGTCAGGTCACCGAGCGCGATGTTCTCGCCGGCCGTCATGTCGTAGTTCATGTGGTCCTGGAACACCGCGCTGATGCGCTCGCGCAGCCGCGCGGGCGGGATGTCGCGCAGGTCGACGCCGTCCCAGAGGATCCGGCCCTTGGACGGGTCGTACATCCGGCAGAGCAGCTTGACGAGCGTGCTCTTCCCGGCGCCGTTGAGGCCGACGAGCGCGACGGCGCGTCCCTGCGGGATCGTCAGGTCGACGCCGCGCAGCACCCACGGATGGTCGTCGCTGTAGCGGAACCAGACGTCCTGCAGCTCGATGCCCCTCCGCAGCGGCGGCGCCTCCCCGTCCAGCGCCCTCGGAAGGTCGGGCTCGGCGTCGGTGACGGCGATGAAGTGGGTGAAGGCCAGCAGCCGGGCCTGCCCTCCCGAGATCGCCGCGGTGAGCGTGCCGAGCGCTCCCTGCACGCCGACGACCGCCGCGAGGAACATGGACACGTCCCCGATGCCGATCTCGCCGCGCCGCGCCGCCGTGACCGCCCACCACAGCCCGGCCCCGGCCGCCGCCGCGCTCATGACCGTGAGCCCGCCCTGCGTCCGGAGTTCGCGCAGGTCCATCCGGCGGCTCTCGGCGTTGGCGCTCCGCCGCTCCCGCATCATCAGGCCGCGCAGGAACGCGCCGATGCCGAAGAGGCGGATCTCGGTGGCGGCGGCGGTCCCGGTGAGGAGCTGCCCGTAGAAGTACTCGCGCCGGTGGTACCGCTCGATGCTCCACTCCATCGCCGACCGGCGCCGGGTCAGCAGGATCTCGGCGGCGAGCGCGGGAACCGCGGCCGCGAGGACGACGGCGGTCATCGCCGGGCTGATCAGGAGCAGCGAGCCGAGGAAGCCGAGCAGGGACGCCGCGCCGCCGAGGCCGCCGCCGATGCCGTCCACGATCTCGGGGACCCGGCCGACCCCCTCCTGGGCGAGCCTGAGCCGGTCCTGGTAGGCGGGGTCCTCGAAGTTGCGCAGCCCGACCTGGCGCTCGGCCGCGGCGAACAGCCGGTCGGTCCCCGCCAGGCCGGCGGACCGGCCGATCTGCGCCCTCAGGTAGTGGACGCCCACCGGCAGGGCCGCCGCGGCGAGCCCGGTGGCGGCCAGCCCGAGCGCCGGCCCGCCGACCGCGCCGTGCGGGGTCGTCAGCCGGTCGATCACCGTCTTGGTCAGCCACGCGGTCGCGATCGGCGCCGCGGACGCGGCGAGCGTCAGGGCGATGAAGACCGGCACGCCGGCCCTGGCCGACCGCCAGATGAGCGCGACGGCCCGCACGGCGGCGGCCCACAGGCCGGCGGCGCCGACGCGCATGCCGCCGGCGGGGGAGTCGCCCACCGCTCAGCCCCTGCCGGCGGCCTGACCGGACGGCCGCCGGGCGCCCGGCGGGTCGGGCAGGTCGCCGGCCCGCGCCGCCGTGGCGAGGATCCGCCGGTCGTCGACCAGGTACAGCGCCGGGGTCCAGGTGTTGCGGAACGCCCGCGCCACCGGCCCGCCGTCGGCCTCGGCCGCGACGACCCGCGCCACCGGGGTCAGCGCCCGCACGGTCTCCGGGTCGTCCCCGCCGACCACCACCAGCACGTCGTCGCGGTCGAGCCGGCGGGCCCGCTCGACGAGCTCGGGCAGCAGGTCGTGGCAGGACGGGCAGTCGGCGGACAGGAACGCCACGACCCCGCCGAGGACGTCGTGGTCCACCGGCTCGCCGTCCGTGGTCACGGCGGCGAACTCCCCGATGGACGCGCCCGGCCCCAGCTCGAACGGCAGGTCCGGTGCGGCGGGCCGGCCGGCGTCGGCCCGCATCCGCCGCAGGATCCCCATCGTGAGCAGCATGTTCAGCAGGCAGGCCACGCCGAGCAACACCACGGCCGCCACCAGGTAGGGCATCGGGAACTCCTCGCGAACAGGTCGATCGATCTCGTCGAAGGGGCGGACGGGAGCCCGCGTGCGCTCCGCGCGGACGGGAGCCCGCGGCCGCTCTGTGCCCCTTCCTTCCGGACGCCGGACGCCGCGCGTCGGGCCCGGGGCGCCGGGCGGCGGCGGTCCGCGGTGCGCGCCGCCGCCGCCCGGGCTCGTGCCGGGGTCGGGTCAGCAGGAGCTGCGGATCTTGGTCCACTGGCAGCCGCTGTCCAGGCAGCAGAAGCGGTACCAGTAGCCCGGGTGGCCGGCGGCGTTGCAGAAGTAGCCGCCGCTGCAGGCGGACGCGGTCGCCTTGGGCGCGATCCGGTCGAGAATCCGGTCGACGAGACGGTTCACGGTTTTCTCCCTTTCTTCGGGCATGCTGGGGACACGCATTGAAGCAATGGCTGAAACGGCTTTATCGAAACCGGCTGACCTGCGGCATCACGTCCCTTCGTAGGGAAGGCCCGGCGGGGGGCGGGAATGGAACCCGGCGACCAGTATCGCTCCAACCGTCACGCTCCCCGCAAGACCTTGATAATCAGAATTCGATCGGTTGTGAACTTTCGATGACGAACGCCTCGCCCATGATCGACTTTTCTCAGGTTTAGGGCCGGCCGGCTGCGATCGGGCCGCCGGGCGGTGCCCGACCGCACCCGGGGGAACGCGTTCCGTCATAGGCCGCCCGGAACGGGCCCGCCGGACGCGGCAGGGCAGAACCGCGCGCTCGTTTCCGGCGTCGTACGGCGTATGCGGCGGATCTTGCTCGGCGCGGCGGCGGCCTGCCTCGCGCTCCTCTTCCTCGCCCCGGCGGCGTCGGCGGCGCCCGCGCAGGAGCGCATCCGGTCGTACGCGGTCGAACTGACGGTGGACCGGGACGGCGCCCTCCACGTCCACGAAAGGATCGTCTACGACTTCGGGAACGCGCGCCGGCACGGCATCGAGCGGCACGTCCCGACCGGCCGCACGTCGATCGGGAACGTGCGCACCGCCAGCCCCGACGCGCCGGCCGGGCGGTCCGTCACCCGCTCCAAGGGGGCCGTGGACGTGCGGATCGGCGACCCGTCCACGCTGGTGACCGGCGTGCACACCTACACGCTCGACTACACCGCGAAGCACGCCGTCCGGTCGGACGTCCTGGACTGGAACGCGGTCGGCACCGAATGGGACGTCCCGATCGACGTGGCGACCGTCCTGCTCCAGGCGCCGGCCGCCTACCGGTCCCTGGCCTGCTACGCCGGTCCCCGCGGTTCGACCGCGCCCTGCGCCCTGGCGCGGAACACCGGCCAGGGCAACGCGGTCTTCGGGCAGCGGCTGGAAGCGGGGCAGGGCATCACCGTGCGCGCGACGCTGCCGCACGGCGCGGTGCGGCGGCAGCCGTCCGGCGAGGGCGGCCGGCGGGTCGGTGCGCTCGGCTGGCTCGCGGTCCCGGCGGCGCTGCTCGCCGTCGCGGCCGAGGTGGCGGTGTTCCTGCGCCCTCGCCCCTGGGCGGGCATGGACCCCGCCGCGCCGGTCCCCGCGGCCGTGCCCGCGGAACTGACCGTCCTGTGCCCCGACTGGGCCGATGACGCCGACGCCGACCTCGGCGCGATCGTCGCCCTGGACCTCGCCGCCCGCGGGCACCTGAGGATCAGCAGGCCGGCCGGGGACGGGCCGCGGCTCCGGCTGACCGGCCCCCGCGACGCCGCGGACCTGCGGCCCTACGAGAGGGCGTTCGTGGACGAGGTGTTCGCCGGCGGCGATGACGCCACCGCCGAGGACGTCGACGGTCTCGGGCTCGCCCGGCGCCTGCGTCCGCTGGTGGTGGAGGCCGCCGATGCGCACGGCTGGCGGCGGCCCTGGTCGGCGGGCGTGCCCCTGCTGCGGTTCGCGTCGGTGCTGCTGGGCGTGGCGGGCGTCCTGTGCGCGGTGTACGGCCCGGTCGCCGAAGGCGCGGTGACGGACGCGACGGCCTGGGGTGCGGCCCTGCTCGTGGCGGCCCCGGTCGTCTGGGTGCGCTCGCGGCGCATCGACCCCTTCACCCGAGGCGCGCAGCTGCTCAGGCACGAGGCGGAGCGCTACACCGGAGGTCTCGTGATGAAGGACGTGCCGGACGCCGAGGACCTCCCGTACGCGGTGGCGCGGGGATACTCGGGAATCCTGCGCAAATACATCGCGGCGCGGGGCGGCCCGCCCGAGTGGTACACCGACGACGGCCCGGACGAGGGACTCCAGGACCGCTTCGTCGAAGTCGCGACCATGTTCGTCGACGCGTCCGCGCGGAAGGCGAGGCGCGCGCAGGGGACGCTGCGCCGGACGCACTCCCCGACCCGGCGGACCACGTCCGGATGGGGCGGGTCGGGCCACGGCGGTTTCGGCGGTTTCGGCGGCGACGGAGGCGGGGGAGGAGTCGGCGGCGGTGACGGCGGCGGGGGAGGCGGCTCCTGGTGAACCGCCGCGCCGCCCGGCGCCGCGGCCGCCGGCTGACGGTGGTCAGCGTGGCGAGGCGCCGTAGACGACGCCGACGACGAACGGGTACGACGCGCCGGCGGCGTCCACGTTCACCGTCAGGACCGCCGGTTCCCGTACGTGGTACTCCGCGGGCAAGGGGCGGAACATCGCATCGCTCGCCCATGGCCTGTAGAGCCTGCCGACGGTCGCGCCGTAGTGCGGATGCATGAAGTCGAGCCCGCCGGACGGCATCGGCTCCAGGGCCATCCCCTCCGGCAGCGCGATCGTGAACCCGAACCGGGTCGGAGCGCCTGGCCCGTGGGCGACCGCGAGCCATGCCGCGCCGTCGGCGGTCGTGAAGGCGACGACGTCGGTGTCGGCGGCGGCACCGGTGAACACCCGTGCGGTGGGACGCGGCATCCGGGCGCCGGCGGCGGAGCCCGGCAGATCCATGCGCACGTGGATCGGCTGCCCGGTCTTCGCCGATACCCACACCCCCTCGTGAATGGACGCCCCGAGGACGACGTCGGGATTCCCCGCTTCCCGTGGCCGGCCGCCACGTCCCTCTATCGTCAGCGACGCGATTTGCTCCGCGGTGAGATTCGCCTGTTCACCGCCGTATTCACGACCCAGCATGTCTTTCCCCCCGCCGCGCGAATTCGTGGTCGTCGTGCCCGCTCCCGAGAGCCGGGGAAGTCCCCCGCCGCCGTGCGGTTCTCGCGGCAATGCGACTGTAACCCGGCATTCATCGCACTTCTGGGGCCTTTTCCTTGTTTCGGTATTTCTACCGAGCCGGGTCAGGGCGAGCCGGGAGGACCGTCGCCCTCGGTACGTTGACCGACGCGGGTGCTCCCGCCGTCACGACCGGCCGGAGTGGGGCCAGGTCCGGAGCGCCGTGTCGGCGATCTGCTCCAGGTCGCTCCGCGATGCGCCGTCACGGGCCTGGGCGGACATGCCTTGCAGGACGGCGGCATAGAAGGTGGCGAGGGCGCGGGCGTCGGTATGCGCGGGGAGTTCGCCGGCCAGGACGGCTGCCTGCAAGGTGTCTTCGAGCGCGCGGGCGCCCGCGTTGCGCAGCTCGCGCAGGTGGGCGGCGACGTCGGCGGACTGCGGGGAGCAGTTGGTGGCCGCGCTGATCAGCATGCAGCCGTGCGGGAGGCCGGGCCGGGTGTAGGCGGCGGCCGCCTCGTGCAGCAGGCGCCGGACGGCGTCGCGGGCGCCGGCCTCCTCGGCCAGCGCGCGCCGGGTGAACGCGGCGTAGGTGCCCAGGTACCGGTCGAGGGCCTCGACGAACAGGGCGCGCTTGTCGCCGAAGGCCGCGTACAGGCTGGGCGCGCCGATGCCGAGCGCCTTGGTGAGCATGGAGACCGAGGTCGCGTCGTAGCCGTGCTCCCAGAACACGGCGATCGCGTCGTCCAGTGCCCGGTCGCGGTCGAACGACCGGGGGCGTCCCGTTCTCATGCCACGCATTCTATAGCGATCGATACAGATGTGGAGTAGCGTACTTTTTAAACGATCACTACAGAAGTAAGGGGTGCTCCGATGGTCACCGTGGGACTGTTCATCCGCGTCGAGGCCCGGCCGGACAAGGCCGACGAGGTGGAGGAGAGGTTCAAGGACGTGGTGGAGATCGTGCGGAAGGAGGGGAAGGCCGTCGTCTGGTTCGCGCTACGGCTCGGGCCGACGACGTTCGCGATCTACGACGCGTTCGCCGACGACGCCGACCGCCGGGCCCACCTGGAGGCCAACCTGCCGGCCCTGCGCGCCGCCGGCGCGGACCTGTTCGCCGAGCCGCCCACCATCGAGCACATCGACGTCGTCGCCAGCCTGATTCCTGGTCCCTGACCCGTCAGGACGAACTCGGCGCGCGTCAACGGCCGCAGGCCCCATCTCCCTGCCGGGTGATGGGGCTCGTGGGGGCCGGGTCGCGGACGCGGCATTCCCGGGGTGTCAGCGGGTGCGGGCGGCGGGCAGGCGGCCGGCGACGAGCGGGACGACGATCGCCGCGGCCACCAGGTGGGTCAGCATGAGGAGCGCCCGGGTCGACGGTGCCGCCGAGACGAGGAGGTCGGGCACGACCGACAGCGCCGTGAGAGCGGCGGTGACCGCCAGGAACGTGCGCTTGGGGGTCGCGGCCCAGCGCCGCAGCGCCACGGCCAGGACGATGCCGATCGCTGAGCACAGAAGGGTCATCTGGGTGAAGCCGAGCAGCGGGATCGGTTCGCCGCTGATGTCCAGGGACATCCCCGCGCCGTCGGCGACGGCGGCGATGCTCGTCGTGGCCAGCGCGGCGGCGACGGCGGCGAGCCCGCCGGTGCGCCACAGCGGGACGGTGCGGGACGAGGTCGTGGCGGTCGTCGACGGAGCGGTGGTGTAGCCGGAGATGGTCATGCGCTTGCCCTTTCTCTTCGTACGAGGCGCGGTGTTCGTAAGGAGAGACCGGGCGGGCCGAGCGAACTCATCGCTCGGATCGGAGCGATCTGAGAATGTTCCCGGCCGCGGCGCACGTGCTCGCTCCGCGTGCGGCGCCGCCGCGGGCTCGGGCGAGACGCGGACGCACGTCGTCACCGGTGGCGCGGGCTGGGCCGGGCTGGGCCGGGCTGCGCCGGGCTGTGCCGTGCCCCTCCGGAGTCAGGCGGCGGCGGTGCGCATGGCCGCGCGCCTCAGTTCGCCCCGCAGCGCCGCGAGCGACACCGCCCCGACGAGGACGGTTCCGTCGGGGAAGCGGAAGACCGGCACTCGCGGGCCGGGCGGCGCGGGTTCCGGGTGGGGCCGATCAGCGTTCTTCCCGGCGTCCCAGGGCACGCCGAGGGCGGACGCCAGGTCCCGCAGCACGCTCGCGTCCGCGATGTCCAGGCCGTCGGTGAAGTGGGCGCGGTACAGGCGGGCGGCCATGTCCTCCGCCCTGCCGTGCGCGGCCGCCCGTGCGATGAGCCGGTGGGCGCGGGAGGTGTCGGCGGGCACGATCCGGTCCGGTCTCATCACCAGCCCGTCGGCCGCCGCCGCCCGCACGGTCTGCTGGGCGCGCGCGGTGGACGCGAGCGGAGACGGGCCGCCGTTCTGCGGCGTCCCCGCTGAGCGGGCCGCCGTCTGGTACGGCCTGAAGACCACCGTCAGCGCGCCGCCGCCGGCCCGGTGCTCCTCGGCCGCCCGGCGGAAGCGGGCGAAGCCGAGCGCGGACCAGCTGCAGGCGATGTCGTGGGTGATCTCAACCTTCATCGGCCCTTGTTCCTTTTCCGGCGGCACGGACCGTTCCGTGCCGCTTCAGCATGACGGGGCCCGTGGACCAAGTCAACACGGAACGTTCCGTATCGCCTGTTCGGTATGCTGGGCCCATGTCCCCCAGACGTCCCGATCGCCGCAGCGAAGAGGCGGCAAAAGCCGTCGTCCAGGCCGCCATGGAGCTGTGCCGGGAGGTGGGGTACCGCAAGCTCAGCATCGAGGGCATCGCCGCCCGCGCCGGCGTCGGCAAGAACACGATCTACCGCTGGTGGCCGTCCAAGGCCGCCGTGCTGCTGGACGGGCTGCTGACCACCTGGCGGACGGACGCGACCTTCCCCGACACCGGCGACTTCGTCGCCGACATCAAGACCCAGATGGCGGCGGCCTCGCGCATCCTCGGGGACCCGGACGTCTTCCCCCATTACCGCGCGCTGATCGGCGAGGCCCAGCACGATCCCGAGATCCACCGGGCCCTGTGGGACAGCTTCATCGGTCACCTGGCGGGCGCCGCCGCCGACCGGATCAGGATCGCGCAGCGCGAAGGCCAGGTCCGCGCCGACGCCGATCCGGACCTCGTCACCGAACTGCTCTACGGCGCCGCCTACTACCGGCGGCTGCTCACTCCCCGCACGGCCGACACCGACCACATCAACGCCATCGTCGACCTCGCCTTCACCGGCCTCGCCCCGCCCGCCGAGTAGACGCGGAGACCGTCGCGTCCAGCGGCACCCGGCATAGTGGGGAGGGACGGGGCCGTTCAGCGAGGACCCGATGGGAGCGAACGATGTCCGGACCGGGATCGCCGTCGCCTGTGCGGCATCCGATCTTCGCGCGCTTCTATGCGCGCATGTCACCGCTGATGGAGCACGGCCTCGCCCGGTACAGGACGAGGCTGCTGCACGGCCTGTCCGGACGCGTTCTGGAGGTCGGGGCCGGGGCCGGCGCCAACTTCGATCACTATCCCGCCGAGGTCACCGGCGTCCTGGCCGTCGAGCCGGAGGCCCACCTGCGCCGCGTCGCCACGGCCGCCGCGAGGCGGGCGCCGGTGCCGGTCGAGGTCGTCGACGGCCTCGCCGACCGGCTGCCCGCCGGCGACGGGTCCTGCGACGCCGTCGTGGCCTGCCTGGTGCTGTGCACGGTGCCCGACCCGGCGACCGCCCTCGCCGAGCTCTTCCGCGTCGTGCGCCCCGGCGGGCAACTCCGGTTCTTCGAGCACGTCCGGGCCGACGAGGCCGCCCGCCGGCGCATGCAGCGCCTCGCGGACGCCACCGTATGGCCGATCGTCAGCGGCGGTTGCCACGCGAGCCGCGACACCGCCGCGGCGATCGCCGACGCCGGGTTCGTCATCGACGACATCGCGATGCTCCAGCGGTCGGACACCGGCATGCCGTTCCCCGCCACTCCGCAGATTCTCGGCACCGCCCACCGGCCGGTCGGCGGATGACCGCGCTGCCCGGCACCGGCCGGGCAGCGCGGCCCGGCGGTGCCGGGTGCCGTTGATGGCGGCAGTGGCGGGTCAGGGGCGCGATGCGGCGGGCCGTGCCGCGGGTTGGAACACCTCGACGAGATTGCCGGCGGGGTCGCTGAGCAGGATCTGGCGCCCGCCCGGGCCGGAGACGACGTCGCCGCGGAACGCGACGCCGGCCGCGCGCAGGCGGGCGATCTCGGTGTCCAGGTCGTCGACGATCAGGTGGATGCGGTTGCGGCCGGCGCCGGCGTAGTCGGCGGGGGTGGCGCGGGCGCCGGAACTGGCGGGGCCGGACAGCAGCAGACGCAGCGGTCCGCGGACCACGTCGGCGAAGGCCGGCGCGGCGCTGTGGTGGAGGGTGAAGCCGAGGTGGCCGGTGTAGAAGTCGATGGCCGCTTGGACGTCGTCGACGAGGTAGCGGACGCCGGCGTACTGGTCGGGTGTCGTCATGGGCGAGCCTCCGATGCGAGAGCGAGGACGGGCAGCAGGTAGCGGACGCGCGTGTCTATGTCGGCGGCCGTGCGGGCGAAGGCGGCCTCCTCGGCCTCTTCCTCGGCCTCGCGGCCCCGGCCGTCCGGGCCGGGGGGATCGGACGGGGCGGCGGGGTCGGGGACGCTCCAGTGGATCCGCCGCGTAGGGCCGTCGAACTCGGGACAGACCTCCCGGGCCTTGTCGCACAGGGTGATCACGTAGTCGAACCGGCGGCCGTCCAGGGTGTCCAGATGGCGGGGCCGCCGGCCGGCGATGTCGATGCCGTACGTCTCGCGCAGGACCTGCACCGCGCCGGGATGCAGGGCGGGTTTGGGACGGGTGCCGGCGCTGATCGCGTCCACGCGTCCCTCGGAGTGGTGGCGGAGCAGCGCCTCGGCGATCGGTGAGCGCGCGCTGTTGCCCGTGCACACCACCAGCACCCCGCACCGGGGGCGGCGCGGCCCGGCGTCCGGGAGCGCCGGGGACGCGGCGAGGCCGCGCAGCGCCGGGTGCAGGGCCGCCCCGGTCGCGGCGAGGGTCTGCGCGCAGCGGTCCAGGTCGAGGCGGTAGTAGCTGTCGCGGCCGTCGAAGCTGCTGCGGGTGGCGGCGACGAGGCCGCCCTCGCGCAGCAGCCGCAGGTGGTACGACACCAGGTTCTGCGGTGCGTCGACCCGCGCCATCAGTTCCCGAACCCGCAGGTCGCCGGCGCTGAGAGCGGTCAGCAGCCGCCAGCGCACCGGATGGGCTGCCAGGCGCACGAACTCCGGTACGTCGTGACCCGTTCCGGCGGCCCGGCCCGCGCCGGGTGCGCCGTGGCCCGGGGCGGCTTGACTCGGTGGCACCACGCTCGAGACGATACATCAAACCAGTTTGATGGAATAGCGGGGGAGTGGCGATGCCGTCTGGACCACGCCCGGAACCCGGCGCCGCCGGGACGGCGGCGCCACCGCCCGGCGGCGAGGCCCTCGCGCGCCGGCTGGGGACCGGCGACGCGGTGGTGATCGGGCTCGGGTCGATGATCGGGGCGGGGGTGTTCGCCGCGTTCGGCCCGGCCGCGCGCGCCGCCGGGACGGGCCTGCTGCTCGGGCTGGTGATCGCCGCCGTGATCGCCTACTGCAACGCGGTCGCCTCCGCGCAGCTGGCGGCCGCCTACCCGACGTCCGGCGGCACCTACGTCTACGGCCGCGAACGGCTCGGCGACTGGTGGGGCTTCACCGCCGGATGGGGCTTCGTGGTCGGCAAGACGGCCTCGTGCGCCGCGATGGCGCTCACCTTCGCCTCCTACGCCGTGCCCGGGCCCTGGTGGGCGCAGCGCGCCGTGGCCGTCGCGGCCGTGCTGGGGCTGGCCGCGCTCAACTACCGCGGAGTGACCAAGACCGTCCTGCTCACCCGCGTGCTCGTCTCCGCCAGCCTGATCGCCCTGGCCGTCGTGGTCGCGGGCATCGCGGCGGGCGGCCACGCCGGCACCGCGCGGCTGGGCGGCTGGTCGTCGCTCGGCACCGGCGGCGCCTACGGCGTCCTGCAGGCCGCCGGCCTCCTGTTCTTCGCGTTCGCCGGGTACGCCCGCATCGCCACCATGGGCGAGGAGGTCCGCGACCCGCGCCGCACCATTCCCCGCGCGATCCCGATCGCGCTGTTCATCACCGTGGTGGTCTACCTGGTCGTCGGGATCGCGGCGCTGCTGGCCGCCGGGCCGCACCGGCTCGCCTCCGCGACCGCGCCGCTGGCCACCGCCCTCGACGCCGCGGGCGCCGGCGCCCTGACGCCGGTGGTGCGGGCGGGCGGCGCGCTGGCGGCGCTGGGCGCGCTGCTGGCGCTGATCGCGGGCATCGGGCGCACCGGCCTGGCCATGGCCCGCCGCCGCGACCTGCCGGGCCGGCTCGCCGCCGTCCATCCCCGCCACCGGGTCCCGCACCGCGCCGAGATCGCCGTGGCGGTCGTGGTCAGCGCGCTCGCGGCCACCGTCGACCTGCGCGGCGTGATCGGCTTCTCCTCGTTCGGCGTCCTCGTCTACTACGCCATCGCCAACGCCTCGGCGTTCACCCAGCCCGCGTCCGACCGCCGCTGGCCGCGCCCGCTCAACCTGCTCGGTGCCGGCGGATGCCTCGTCCTGGTCGCCACCCTGCCCTGGCCGTCGGTCGTGGCCGGGGTGGCCATGTTCGCGATCGGCCTGGCAGGACGATGGCTGATCCTGCGCCGCCGCACCGCCGCCCAGCCGCCTCCCGGGTAGGCGCGGCGTCCGGGCAGATCGGGAGCATCCGCTTCAGGGCCTTTCCCGGAGCCGCTTCATCGTCTATCGTCGATTAACGATGAATGAGGCGAAAGGGCCGCTCGACCGGCCGACGGCGACCGAGTACGCGTCCTGGTTCAAGGCGCTGGCGGACCCGACCCGCGTCCAGATCGTGTCCCTGCTCGCCCGGCAGGGACGGGCGATGAGCGTCGGCGAGATCGTCGACGCCGTCCACGTCGGGCAGTCGACCGTGTCCGCGCACCTCAAGGTGCTGGCCGAGGTCCGGTTCGTGCTGGTCGACCAGCACGGGACCTCCCGCTTCTACCGGATCAACACCGCGTGCGTGGAGTGCTTCCCCACGGCCGCCGACCTCGTCATGGGACGTCCCGCGCCGGCCGCGCCGACCTGCCCGTCCGAAGGAGACGACTGATGCCCGACTCCGGCACCGGCGGCACGCCCGCCACCGACGCCATCATCGCCCGCTACTCCGCCCGCGCCCGCGCCGCCCTGGCCGGCGACGCGCCGCGGAACGACGGCGGGGACGGCGATTCGTGCTTCGGCGCCGCCGCCTACCGGGCCGAGGACGAGGTGCCCGAGGCGGCGCTGCGCGCGAGCCTGGGCTGCGGCAACCCCCTCGCCGTCGCCGACCTGCGACCCGGCGAGACCGTGCTCGACCTCGGGTCGGGCGGCGGCCTGGACGTGCTGCTGTCGGCCCGCCGCGTCGGCCCGTCCGGGACCGCCTACGGCCTGGACGCCAGCGAGGACATGCTCGCCCTCGCCCGCGCCAACGCCGGCAAGGCCGGCGTTGGAAACGCCCGCTTCCTGCACGGGCGCATCGAGCACGTCCCGCTCGACGACGCCACCGTGGACGTGGTCATCTCCAACTGCGTCATCAACCTCGCCGCCGACAAGGCCCGCGTGCTCGCCGAGGCCTTCCGCGTCCTGCGCCCCGGCGGCCGCTTCGGCGTCAGTGACATCGTCGCCGAGGCCGGCCTCGACCCCGGCATGCGCGCGGCCGTCGAAAAGGACGCCGGCTGCCCCGCCGGCACCCTCACCGTCGAGGAGTACCGCCGCCACCTGCTCGCCGCGGGATTCACCACCGCCACCGTCACGGCGAACCACCAAGCGGCGCCCGGTCTGCACTCGGCGATCGTGCAGGCCGCGAAGCCGGCGTCCCCGCCCGGCACGCTCATCCGGCCCATGCGCTCCGAGGACGCCGCCCGCGTCCTGGAGATCTACCAGGCCGGCCTCGACACCGGCGATGCGAGCTTCGAGACCAGCGCACCGAGCTGGGAGCGGTTCGACCGCGCCAGACTGCCCGGCCACCGGTACGTCATCACCGACGCGGAGACGGGGACGGTGCTGGGATGGATCGCCGCCTCCGCCGTCTCCGACCGGTGCGTGTACGCCGGGGTCGTCGAGCACAGCGTCTACGTCCACCCCGGCCACCACGGCCGCGG
Organism: Actinomadura nitritigenes; assembly: GCF_017573545.1. Taxonomy (GTDB): domain Bacteria; phylum Actinomycetota; class Actinomycetes; order Streptosporangiales; family Streptosporangiaceae; genus Spirillospora; species Spirillospora nitritigenes. Next base: position 252,458 of record NZ_JAGEOK010000010.1, read on the forward strand.
CCTCGCCTCGGCGCTGCTGCGCGCCTTCATCGACTCCACCGAGACCGCCGGCATCTGGACCGTCCAGTCCGGCGTCTTCCCCGACAACGCCGCCAGCCTCCGCCTGCACGCCCGGGCCGGCTTCCGCACCGTCGGCACCCGCGAGAGGATCGGCCGCCACCACGGCCGCTGGCGCGACGTCGTCCTCCTCGAACGCCGCAGCCCGGACCGCGCCGACGCGTGCACCGCCGCGGGCGGTCAGGGTTCGAGGTCGACCACGCCCTTGCCGGTCGAGACGTCGAGCGGCACCGAGACCTGATCGTGCACGATCAGCCAGACCCCGTCGATCTTCTGGAGGCAGTAGGTGACCCGGACCCACATGCCGTCCACCGCCGTCCCGTCCTTGAGCGTGCCGCCGAGACGGGCGAAGGCGTGCCCGAACGCCACCCCGTCGCCGACGGTGAGCGCCAGGTCGCGAACCTCGTACGTGACATCGTCGAAGACCGCGAACACTCTCGCCCAGTTCCCGAGTTTCGCGTCCAGCCCCTCATGCCGCAGCGGCGGCTCGATGTCGAAGGACACGATGCCCGGCGCGTAGGGCCGCTTCAGCGCATCGAGATCCTTCGCGCGGAGCCCGTCGACGATCTTGTCGATCTGCCCGCGGATCTCGGCCTCTTCGGCCTCGCGCAGCGTGGGTGTCAGCACGTCGACCCCTCCTTCACGCTCGATGTGCGTCTCTCGCACAAGGGAACGCTATGACGTGCGAGGCATCATGTCGAAGATCAATATTGCTATGTCGCTATGACTTTCCAGGCATCGTGCCCTCGGTCCCGCGGCTCTTCGGGGCCCGGCCCCCGATTACGGGTGGTGCCAGGGGAGCCGGGTGGGCTCGCTGCCGCCGGGGCCGGTGAGCAGGGCGGTGAGCAAGGCGGCCAGCCGCAGCGGGTAGACGGGTTCGGGCGCGTTCTCCAGTTCGGCGATAGGCCACCAGCGGTACTCGCTGATGGCGCGGCGCTCCACGGCGGTGAACCCGGTGGTGTCGATGTCGGTCGCGGCCGTCCGGTACAGGAAGTAGTCGTCGCGGAACATGCCGCGCATCCATCCGGGGAAGTCGGCGTACCCGGACGAGAAGGCGACGGTGGGGCCCAGGTCGGCGGGCGCGGCCACCAGGCCGGTCTCCTCGAGGAGTTCGCGGGCGGCGGCCTCCGCGAGGGTCTCGCCGCCATCGACGCCGCCGCCGGGGGTGATCCAGCAGTGGCCCGCCTTAGGCTTGCGGTGGACGCGCGGGAACCGGAACAGCAGGACGCGCTCGGCGGCGTCCACGAGCAGGACCCGCGCCGTGCGCCGCCGGTACCGGCCGGTGCCGTCCTCGCCGGTGCCGTCGGCGGCCGTCGGTGATCGCATGCTGCCATCTTCCCGCATACCGGACAGAGGGGCGCCGGCACCGGGACCCGCGCTCGTCCCCGTCCCGGTGCCGATCACGACGGCCCCTCGCTCCCGCCCGGCCGCCGTCCGGCGGGATCAGCCGCCCGGGTTCTCCGATTCGCGCCGGGTGAGCACCAGGGGAGCGTCCTCGGTGATGGCGACCGTGTGCTCGGAGTGGGCCGTGCGCGAGCCGTCGGCCGACCGGATGGTCCAGCCGTCGGGGTCGTAGACGATCCGGTCGGTCGTCCGGGCGAGCCAGGGCTCGAGCGCGAGGGTCAGCCCCGGGCGGAGCGTCATGCCGCGGCCCGCCCGGCCCTTGTTGGAGACGTGGGGCTCCTCGTGCATGGTGCGGCCGATGCCGTGGCCGCCGAACTCGGTGTTGACCGGGTAGCCGTAGCCGCTGACCACCTCCCAGATGGCCGCCGAGATGTCGCCCAGGCGGTTGCCCGGACGCGCCGCCTCGATCCCCGCCTCCAGCGCCTCCTCGGTGGCGCGGACGATCCGCAGGTCCTCCTCGGCGGGGGTGCCGACGATGACCGTGCGCGCGGAGTCGGCCACCCAGCCGTCGACGCCGACGGCGATGTCCGCGCTGAGCACGTCCCCGTCGCGCAGCGTGTAGTCGTGGGGGAGGCCGTGGAGGACGGCGTCGTTGACCGACAGGCAGATGACGTTGCGGAACGGGCCGCGGCCGAACGACGGCGCGTAGTCCCAGTAGCACGACTCCGCGCCGCGCCGTTTGATCATGCCGCGCGCGTGGTGCTCCAGGTCCAGCAGGTTCACGCCGACGTCGGCGACGCGGCCGATCTCGGAGAGCACCTCGGCGACGAAACGCCCGGCCGCGTGCATGCGTTCGATCTCCGCCGGCGTCTTCAGTTCGATCACGAGTACCTCACGTCACAGGGTGCTGGTATTACTATACCGCGACCTTAGCACTTGCCGGTATAGTAATACCAACCCTATCCTGGGGGCATGGTCCGCCAACCGCTCACACCGGAGCAGATCGAGGCCGGCAGGCGCCTCGGCGCCCTGCTGCGCCGCGCGCGAGGAGGACGCGACCTCGCGGAGGTCGCGGACGCGGCCGGCATCTCGCCGGAGACCCTGCGCAAGATCGAGACCGGACGGCTGCCGTCCCCCGGATTCGGCACGATCGTCTGCCTCGGCGAGGCGCTCGACGTGCCGATCGAGGAACTGGCGGCCACCTGGCGCGGCACCGGCCTGCCGCTGGAAGCCGTCTCCTAGCCACTGCCGCGCCGGGTCGCCGGCCATGATGCCCAGGGCATCTACACCGTTCGGTCAGGGGCGGCGCGGGAGATGGGCATGTAGGTCGGGGCGGGGTCGGTGGCCAGGAAGGTCCGGACCATGGCGCGCACCGTTTCGGGGTGCTCCATCAACAGCAGGTGGCTGGCGTTGGGCACGATGGCCAGTTCGGCGGTGGGCAGCGCCCGGTAGAGCGCGATCGTGTGGTCGAGCGTGACGAGGTCGTCGTCGCCCCGCCAGGACCAGGGTGCGGGCCGTCACCGCGCGCAGGTCGGACGGGTCGGGGGCCGGCTCGGTCGCGGCCGCGTCCGCGATCTTCCGGACGACGACGGGGAAGTGGTCGCGGCCGTCGGGGGACACCTCGGCGTAGGCGTCGACGATCGGTGGCGGCATCGGCCCGTCCGCCGACGGTTTGAAGATCATCCCGTCGACGTCGTAGGCCGTGCTGATCAGGACGAGGCGTTCGACCAGGTCGGGACGGAGTATCGCGGCCCGCAGGGCCACGCTGCCGCCGGCGCTGTAGCCCACCAGGCGGGCGGGGCCGCCGACCACCCGGTCCAGGAACGCGATCGTGTCGCGCGCCATGACATCGATGGTGATCGGGCCGGGCGCGTCGGGCGTGCGCCCGTGGCCGCGCCGGTCGGGCCGGTAGACGCGGAAGGCGTCGGCGAGGCCGTCGAGGTTGCCGGTGAAGCAGCGGCCGTCGGTCATCCCGCCGTGCAGCAGCACCACGGGTGAGCCTGTGCCGTGCTCGGCATGCCACATGTGAACGGTGTCGGTCATGCACTACATACGGGACGGCGGCTCCGGAGTCATCGGCAGTCCGAACATCGGGAACAGCGAGGTGTCGAGATAGGTGGTGATGGCGGTGACCAGCCCGTCACGGACGTCGATGAGGACCAGGCCGAACGCCCGCCCGTCCCGGTACTGCGCGAAGGCGGCCGACCCGTTGGCCGCGGTGCGGACCAGCCGGTCGCGGGCGCACGCTCCGCCCGCGCCGAGCAGGGCCGTGCGGATCGCCTCCCGGCCGCGGAGCCACCAGGCGAACGGCGGCATCGACATGGTGGCGTCCCGGTGGAGCAGCGCCACCAGGCCGTCGACGTCGTACGAGGTGAACGCCGTCACGTACCGGTCGAGCAGGTCCTCGTCGATCTCACCGCCCCCGGCCGCTGCGCGCCGTCCGGACATGGTCGCGCGTGCGCGTTGCAGGGCGCTGTTGACCGCCGCGGGGCTGCTGCCGAGCAGCGCGGCCGTCTCCTCGGCCGACCAGCTCAGCACCTCGCGCAGGATGAGGACCGCCCGCTGGCGCGGCGGCAGGGACTGCAGGGCGGCGACGAACGCCAGCCTGACCGTGTCGCGCCGGACGGCGAGCTCGGCCGGGTCGCCGTCGGACGGCAGCACGAGCCGGTCGGGGACCGGCCGCACGAACGCGCCGGGGTCCAGCGGCGCGCCGAGCGCGCTCCCGACGGACGCGGCCGGGCCGAGATCCATCGCGAGCGCGCGCCGCTGGACGGCGCGGGCCATGTCGAGGCAGACGTTGGTGGCGATCCGGTACAGCCAGGTGCGCAGCCCGGCCCGGCCCTCGTCGAACCGGTCGGCGTTCTTCCAGGCCCGCACGAAGGTCTCCTGGACGGCGTCTTCGGCCTCGGCCGCGCAGGCGAGCATCCGGTAGCAGTGGGCGGTCAGCTCGACCCGGTGCGCCTCCAAGCGATCCTCGAACCCCATCCGGCCACCTTAGGACCGTCCGCAAGTCGGTCAGGCGATCCGTCGGCGGCTCGCCGGGGGCGGGCCTTCCGCCGCGTCGATGTCAGTGATTCGCCGGCTTGGCCGCCGGGAGGGCGAGGGCGGGGACGACCGCGGCGACGGTGATGCCGATCGCCCACCAGAAGGCGCCGTGGAAGGCGGCGGTCGCGCCGCGGCCGAGGAGCGACTGGAGGGCGACGGCGACGATCGCGGTGCCGAACGAGGCGCCGACCTGCTGGGCGATGCGGGTGTTCATGGTGGCGTGCGGGACGTCCGCCGGCCGGGTGTCCTGGTAGGCGACGGACATCGGCGGGATCAGCACCGCCCCGATGCCCAGGCCGCGGACCAGCAGCACGGCTCCCAGCCACCACGGGTCCGTGTGCGGCCCGGCGAGCGCGAACGGGACGGTGGCGACGGCGGCGAGGAGGAAGCCCGCGATGGTCGCGGCGCGCGCTCCGAACCGGTCGACCAGCCCGCCGACGGCGAAGCGCGAGGCGAGCGCGCCGACGCCTTGCGGGATCAGCAGCAGCCCGGCGTCCAGCACGCTGCCGCCGCGCAGCTGCTGGTAGTAGAGCGGCAGCAGGAACATGCCCGCGTACATCGCCGCGCCGGCGGTGAACAGCACCGTGGAGGCGCTGCCGAGCGACCGCAGGCGCAGCAGCCGGATGTCGACGATCGTCTGCCGCCCGTCCGGCCGGGCGGCCCAGGCGATGAACGCGGCCAGCAGGACGGCCCCGGCCGACAGCGGCGCCAGCACCCCGGCGTGGCCGATCCCGCCGTCCTCGGACAGCCGCGAGAGGCCGAGCAGGATGCCCGCCAGCGCCGGCGCGAGAAGCGCCAGCCCGATCCAGTCCAGGCGGGCGCGGCCGTCCGGGGACGCGGGGCGGTCGTCGGGCAGGAAGCGCCGCGCCAGCAGCAGCCCGGCGGCGATCAGCGGCACGTTGATGAGGAACAGCCAGCGCCAACTCAGCCAGTTGAGGACGACCCCGCCGATCACCGGGCCGAGGATCGGGCCGAGCGCGATCGGCAGGCTGACGGCCGCCATCAGCCGGCTGCCGACCCGCCCGCCCGCCGCTCGCACCGCGAGCGTCTGCATCAGGGGGAAGATCAGCCCGGCGCCGAAGCCCTGCAGCGCCCGGAAGCCGATCAGGGCGGCGTCGTTCCACGCCACCGCGCACAGCACCGAGGCGAGCACGAACAGCATCAGCGCGGCCATCCACACCCGTTTGCCGCCCCAGCGGCGCTCGGCCCACCCGGTGACCGGGATCGCGACGGCCATCGCCAGCAGGAAGCCGGTGGTGACCCACTGGATCGTGCCGGCGGTCGAGTGCAGTTTCACCGCCAGCGTGCGGATCGCCAGCGTCACCATCGTCGAGTCGAGGATCGCGGCGATCCCGCCGACGAGCAGCGCCAGCAGCGCGGCCCTCGTCTGCGGTGACAGCGTCGCTTCGGGGGTCTCCACCATCGTCTCGTTAAGAGAGGTATTCATCTCTTAAGACGGTACGCGCGGTTCGCTAAGGAATGCAAACCTTCCTTATACTGGAGGCGTGACCACAACCGGCGGCACGCCCTCGCGCCAACGCCGGCGCGGGCCCGCGCTCGAGGCCGCGCTGCTGGACGCGGCCTGGGCCGAGCTGGCCGAGGCCGGCTACGCGAAGCTGACCATGGAGTCCGTCGCCTCCCGCGCCGGGACCGGCATCGCCGTGCTGTACCGCCGCTGGGCCAACAAGGACGAGCTCGTGCTCGCCGCGCTGGAGCACTACCGGAACAGTCACCCGGTCGATGTCCCCGACACCGGCACCCTGCGCGGCGACCTCCTCGCCGCGCTGACCGGCATGGGCGAGGCCCGTGCCGCCTTCTTCGCCGTCACCGCGGCCGCGGCCTTCTCGGGGCTGCTGGCCGGCACCAGCCTCACCCCCGCCCAGGCGCGCGACCGCATCCTGGGCGACCAGCGGGTCTCCCGCGTCCAGGCCCTCTACCAGCGCGCCCACGACCGCGGCGAGATCGACCTGGAACGGATCCCTCCCGCCGTGCTCGCCATGCCGTTCGATCTGGTGCGCCACGACCTGCTCATGGACCTGGAGCCGGTGAGGCCCGCACGCATCCGGTCGATCGTCGACGAGCTCTTCCTGCCCCTCGTCGCGGGGGTCACCTCCCGCTGAGGAAGATCCTCTCCACGGCGCGCTCCGCCGCGCGGCCGTCGTCCCAGGGGCAGAACCGGGCGCGGAAGGCGTCGCGGGCCTTGGCCGCCGTGTCGCTCCACGGCGCGCCGGTCCGGAACGCCTCGATCAGCTCGTCCTCGGTGCGGGCGAGGACGCCGGGCGGAGCGGCGGTGATGTCCAGGTTGACGCCCCTGGTGAGCCGGTAGGTCTCCCAGTCGTTGGCGAGGACGGCGATCGGGCGGTCCTCCAGGACGGCGTAGTCGAACATGATCGAGGAGTAGTCGGTCAGCAGCGCGTCGGAGGCGATGCAGAGGTCCTCGACCGACGGGTGGCCGGAGACGTCCATGACCCGGTCGTCGTCCTGACCGTCGTCCGCCGCCGGATAGTAGTAGTGCGGGCGGAGGAGCAGGACGTACTCGTCGCCGAGTTCGCGCGCGAACCGGTCGACGTCGAACATGGGCCGGTAGCCGTTGCGGTACTCCCGGTGCGTCGGGGCGTACAAGACCGCCTTCTTGCCCTCGGGGACGCCGAGCCGGGCGCGCAGCCGGGCCCGCTCGTCCGGGGTCGCCGCCGCGAGCCGGTCGTTGCGCGGGTAGCCGATCTCCAGCATCTCGTAGCGGCAGGGGAACCCGCGATGCCAGGCCTCGCTGGACAGCGGGTTGGACGACAGCAGAAAGTCCCAGCGGTCCGCGCGGGCGATCTGCGCCTTGAAGTCGAGGCCCTTGGCGCCGACGGGGAAGTCCATCTGGTCCAGCCCCATCTTCTTCAGCGGGGTGCCGTGCTGCGTCATCACGTGCACCTGCCCGGGACGCTTGATGACCGCGTTCGGGAACGTGACGTTGTTGACGAGGTACTTGGCCCGCGCCAGCACCCTCAGATACCGCAGCGTGCCGGGCGCCACGGTGTCCACGCCGTCCGGGACGGGGCCCCGGGCTCCGGGCTTCACCACCCAGACGCCGCGCAGGTGCGGCGCCATCTCCGCGGCCTTCTCGTAGATGGCGGCCGGGTTGCAGGCGACGCCGCGGTACCAGTACGCGGCGTACACCACCAGGTTCTCGTCGATGGGCATGCGCAGTTGCACGCGGTAGTAGAGGCGGCCTGCCAGCCGCCTGCCCGTGCGCCCGCCGCGCCGCGCGAACCTCACGGCCGTCCGCGGCAGCGCGCCGGCGCGCCGCCGGACCTTGGTCAGCGTGACGGCCAGCCGGTACGGCGCGTAGGCGCCCCGGTCGATCAGCCGGTACTTCACGGCCTTCAGCCGCCCGCCGGGAACGCCGTGCCCGGACGGCCGGCGGCGCCGGGAGAACGCGGTGATCCGGCCGAAGAACTCGCGGCGGTCGGGCCGGGAGATCCGGTCCTCCCGTTCCAGGATCATCAGCGCGTGGCCGATCACCCGGTCGAACATCAGGCCGCGGAACGGCTCGGTGCCGGGATGGGCGTCCATGAACGCGAAGATCCGCTCGTACTGGTCGAAGGCGTCGAAGTGGCGGCGGCTCGCGCTGCGGGTGATGCCGCCCGAGCGGCGCTGCCGGTAGACGTAGCAGACCCGGTCCAGCAGGCTCAGCCGTCCGGCCGCCATCAGCAGCGGGAACGTGACGTTGAGGTCCTCGTAGTAGCCGGGGCTGAAGCGGAGCCCGAGCCCGAGCAGGTACTCGCGGCGGATCACCTTGTTCCAGGCCGCCATCATGATCCGCAGGACGTCCGGGCGCTCCGCGCAGGTGAACACCGGGGGCGCCGGCGGCTCCCGGAAGTGGCGGCCGCCGGAGTTCGGCACGCGCGTGCCGTCCCACAGCTCTCGCTCGTGGTCGACGAGCAGCACGTCGGGCCGGGTCTTCGCCAGCCGGTCCAGGACCGCGCGGACGGCGCCCTCGGTGGCGTGGTCGTCGCTGTCGAAGAACCAGACGTACTCTCCCGCCGCCATATCGAGCCCGGTGTTGCGGGCCTGCCCCAGCCCGGTGTTGCGGTCCAGGTGGCGGACGCGGAGCCGGGGGTCCGCCGCGGCCATCTCATCCAGGATCGCGCCGCAGTTGTCGGGCGAGCGGTCGTCTACGGCGATGACCTCGAGGTCGGCGGCGGACGGGTCGAGGATCGACTCGAGGCACTGGCGGACGTAACCCTCGACCCCGTAGACGGGCACGATGATGCTGAGGAGAGGGGAGTCGGAGCGGGGGAGGTTCTCAGGTGAGGGCATCGCCGGTCCCTGGTGACGACGGTCGTCCGGCCGGCTCTCCGGCCGGACGCGGTCGGCCGGCGGATCGTCTGCACGCTGGGAGTCCTCTGCGTTCACAGCCTGGATATGCGCTGCTCAGCCGGGTGCAAACGTGTCCTGCCGACCGTTCACGACAATCTACTATAGCGATAGTAGATTGTCCCGCCCGCGGGCGCGGCCGGCGCGGCATCGCCGCGGCGGCCGGTGGTGCGCCGGTCACGAGGGGCCGGTGAAGCCGCTCATCCAGGTGCTGGGGGAGGGGTCTGCGAATCGCGGTCCCGCCGCAGCCGGGCGTTGATGCGCTGGGCCTCGGCGAGCTGGTCTTCGAGGATGATGATGCGGCAGGCGGCGTCCAGCGGGGTGCCCTCGTCGACCAGGTCGCGGGCGCGCTGCGCCAGCCGCAGCTGGTAGCGGGAGTAGCGGCGGTGCCCGCCGGGGGAGCGCTGCGGGACGATCAGCCGGGCGTTGTCGAGGCTGCGCAGGAACGCGGGGGTGACGCCCAGCATCTCGGCGGCGCGGCCCATGCTGTAGGCGGGGTAGTCCTCGTCGTCGAACTTGTCCTCGAGTCCGGCGGAGGCGTCCTGCCCGGTCGCTCGCGGGTCGTGCTGGTCGTGCCGGTCGCCGGCCTTGGCCGGCTGGGATGACTTCATGAACCTTCCGTACTGCCCTTGGTCGGCAGCGACGACAAACGGGGGCCCCGGCGCCAGACTGCGGCGCCGGGGCCCGAAGGTACAACACCATCTACCGGCTCTGAAGAGCCGGTCTTCCGCGTGAACCACTCAGATCTCCGTGGAACCGCGGGGATCGCGGATGCGTGACCGTAGACCACCTTCCAATCCGTGGAACTGCGGTACCCGCGCGGCGTGACTGGAGCCTGCAGCGGGCGATCCCGATGGCGTCGAACCCTCCTTTCCTCGACATCACTACCTGTACTGCGTTTCTCGGTACTGCGTGTTTCCTTGCGTACTGCTGTTTCCTGCGTTGTATCGCTCCCGGCGGCCCGTTGGCCACCGGGTCGGCCGGCTGCCGGAGCCCCTTGCACTGCGTTGGCCCCGGCACGCCCGGCCGGTGTCATCCATACCTTCCGGCAGTTCGTCCTCTGCCGCTTCTCATGGACTCGTCTCTCTTCGATGACAGGAACAATACCCGCCGCTCTCTCGAAAATCTACCTCGGTCACTACAGAGTTTCGTAGATCACAAAGCGGGCTTCTCTGCGCCGACCGCGAGTGCCCCGGTCGCCGCCGGGTAGACCGCCGGGCGACACGCGCTTCGCAGCGACCCCGGGGAGTGACGGCCGTGGGTTTGATCATGGAGAGCCGGTTCGCGCCGGCGGGCGGCGGCCTGGCCATCGTGACCCTGACGGGGGAGCTGGACGTCGCCTCCGCGGCCGAGTTGCGCGGTCACCTGGCCGCACTGATCGGCGACGGCGCCGGCCACCTCATCCTGGACTTCGCCCGGGTCGAGTTCGTCGACTCCAACGGCCTCAGCGTGCTGGCCGGCGTTCACCACCTCCTGAGACACCCGCGCCGGCCGGGAGCGGACGAGCACGCCGCCGACGCGGGCGCACTCGCCGTCGCGTCGGTGAACCAGCGCGTCCGCCAGGTCCTGCGGACCAGCGGCTTCACCCGGATCATCCCGATCTACCCCTCGGTGGAGACGGCGATCGTGGTCCACGAGGCAGGGCCGCACCACCGGCCCGCACCGGGGGAGCGATGAGCGGTCAGGCCGCCACGCTCACGCCGGCCAGCACGATGCCCGCGGCGGCTGCGGCCGTCAGCGCGCCGGCCGCCACCAGCAGCGCGTACTCCTGGCAGACGAACGCGAACGCCTGCCCGCGGGTCGTCCCGATCCTGCGGAGCAGGACCAGTTCACCGCGCCGGCCCGAGATCGCCGTGGCGGCCGTGGTGACGGCGCCGATCGCGCCGTAGGCGGCGGCGATGCCGATCATCACCAGCAGGCCGACGCGGGTCTGTTCCGCCTGCCGGTCGGTGACGGCGCCGGCCCACCGGGCGGCGGGGACGACCGTGGCCTCGGCGGCGGACCGCTGATCAGGACCCAGCGCGGCCGTCACGGCGGCGAGCGCGGTGGCGTCGCCGCGCACGTAGGCGCGGGCGGGCCGGGCCCGGCCGCCGCGGTGCGGGCCGAGGACGAGTCGCGGGCCGCCGGGTTCGGCGTCGAACACGGCGGTGATCCGCAGGGTCGCCGGGGTGCCGTCGGCGAGCCACAGGCGGACGGTCTGCCCGACGTGCCTGTGCCACGAGCGGTCGAGCGCCACGGTCGCGTCGTTCAAGCCGTCCAGGGAGCCCTGGCGAATGCGCAGTCCGAGCACCGCCGGGGAGTCGACGGCGATGGCGGGGAACGGGACCGGCGCCGGCGCCTCCAGGTGAAACGGTGTCAGGGCGGGTTCGCGGGCGAGCACGCTGGTGTCGGTGACTGCGGTCGCCGCCGCGCCCGGCACGGCGCGGACGCGGGCGACCAGCGATGCGGGCAGCCCGGAGGCCCCGGACGGCAGGACGACCAGGTCGGCGGGCGCGGCCTGGTGACGCAGGCCGCGGTCCTCGGCCGCCTGGACGGTGCCCGTCGCGCCGAGGACGGCCAGCGCGAGGCCCAGCGTGATCATCACGGGGGCGACCGTGGCGGCGGCCTGGCGGGAGCCGGCGGCCACCCGTTCGCGGGCCAGCAGGCCGCCCGGCCCGGCACCGCGGGTGAGCGGCCAGGCGAGCACCCTGATCAGCGGTGGGAGGAGGGCGGGGGCCAGCAGCACCGCGCCGCCGACGATCAGCAGCGCCATCTCGACGTCGGTCTTGGGGTCCAGGGCGGCGTCCGGCATCACCACCGCCACCCCGAGCAGCAGCACCGCGCCGGAGCCGAGCGCGGCCAGGCCCAGCAGTCGCCGGGGCAGCCCCGTCCCGCGAGGTTCGGCGTCCGCCGCGCGCAGTGCCTCGGCCGGACGGATGGCCGCGGCCCGGACGGAGGCGGCGACCACCGCCAGCACCGCCACCGCGACACCGGCGGCGAACGCGAGCGTCAGCGGCACCGTGCACGCGGTGGTGCGCGGGACGGTGAACCAGGACGGGGCCATGGCGTGCCGGGCGAGCCAGCGTGCGAGCAGCGGCCCGCCGCCCAGGCCGAGCACGCATCCGGCGGCCGATCCCGCCACACCGATCAGCACCGCCTCGACACCGACCGACCGGACGACCTGCAGCGGCGTCGCGCCGAGGGTCCGCAGCAGCGCCAGTTCGCGCCGGCGGCGCGCGACCGACAACCCGAAGGCACTGGCGGTGACGTACAGCGACACCGAGGCCGACAGCAGAGCGGCGATGCCGAGGAAGGAGGTCAGCGAGACCAGGTCCGCGCGGTCGCGGAGCGCTCCGGGATCGGCCAAGGCCCGGTCGCGGCCGGTCAGGACCCGCACGCCGGGGAGGGCGGCGGCGCGCCGGGCGGCGGCCGGGCCGGCGGGCACCAGCGCGTCGACCGGGGGCGACAGCCGGGCGGCCTCGGCGTCGGAGAAGAAGACGGCGTGCTCGACCTCGGCCGCGCCCGCGGGAGCCCGCGCGGTCCCCACGACGGTGTAGAGGCCGTCCCGGTCGGCGGCGTGCACGAGGACCCGCTGCCCCGGCCGCCCGCCGGCGGTCGTGACGATCTCGCCGGGACGTGCGGGGGCACGGCCGGAGGTCAGGGCGTAGGGGGCGAAGGCGGCCGAGGACCAGCCGTGGCCGACCTGGTCGGACGGCCCGCCGGGCAGCCGGGCGGGGAAGGTGCGGTCGAGCGCGGCGCCGGGGAAGGCGGCCAGGGCCGCGGCGGGCAGGGCGGGCTGCTCGGCGAACGGGACGGCGGTCGGCGTCCCGTAGCGGTCCCGCAGCCGCAGGTCCGGGTCGGCCTGGACGACGGCGGGGGCGGCGGCGAACCGCCGCGGCAGCCGGTGCGGGTCGTCGGAGGCGGCCCCGAGCACCAGCGCCATCGTGGCGATCACCGCGACGCCGAGGGTGAGCGCGGCCAGCGGTCCGGCGAGGCAGGCCCAGCGGGCGCGCAGGCCCGCGGCGGCGACGCTCAGCATGCCGCCGCCTCCCCGGCCGCCGCGCCCGCCGCGCCCTCCAGCCGGGCCAGCCGCCCGGCGACGGTCACCGCGTCGGGACCGTCCAGTGTGCCGGCGATGCGGCCGTCGGCCAGGAACACGACGCGGTCGGCGTGCGCGGCGGCGACCGGGTCGTGGCTGACCATGACGATCGTCTGGCCGTGCTCGGCGACCAGCGTCCGCAGGACGCCGAGCACGGTGCGCGATGCCGCGCTGTCCAGGGCTCCGGTCGGCTCGTCGGCGAACAGCACGCGCGGCGCGGTGACGAGGGCGCGGGCGATCGCGACGCGCTGCTGCTGACCGCCCGACAGTTCGGCGGGCCGGTGCCGCGCTCGGTCGCCGAGGCCGACGGCGTCCAGCGCGGCCCGCACCGCGCGCTTGTCGGGGCGGTGCCCGGCCAGCCGCAGCGGCAGCCCGACGTTCTGCTCGGCGGTCAGCGCGGGCAGCAGGTTGTAGGACTGGAAGACGAACCCGATGGTCTCGCGCCGCAACCTGGTCAGCGCGGACTCGCGCAGCCGCGACAGGTCCCTGCCGTCCAGCGAGACCGCGCCCGCCGTCGGCCTCTCCAGCCCCGCGGCGCATTGCAGCAGCGTCGACTTGCCCGACCCCGACGCGCCCATGACGGCGGTGAACGAACCTTCCGCCAAGCCCAGCGTGACCCCGTCCAGGGCGGTGACGGCGCCGGGCCCCGTCCCGTAGGTCTTGCTCACCGCGGTGAGCCGAACGATGTCCATGCCCCCAGGCAACCGGTCCGGCGGCGGTCGGGTCGATCAGCCGTGCCACCGTGTTGGGGGTAGGCCCAGCCTTACCCCCGGCCCTCACCCCTGCCGGATGGGCGGCTCCCGGAAACCGCCCCTATCCTGGCGCGATGGAGGCGATCACGGCACTGCGGCGGCGGGGTCTCGCACTGCGGCGGCGGAGCCTCCTGGCGTCGGCCCGGCCGTGGCGGAGCCTGGCGTACCTGGTGACCAGCTCGGTGCCCGGCGCGCTCGTGCTGACCGTCGTCGCGGCGGTGCTGCTCGTCGGCGGGACGCTCGCCTCGGCCGTCATCGGGCTGCCGATGCTGGCGGCGCTGGCCTTCGCGGGCGTGCCCGTCGCCGCGTTCGAGCGGTGGCGGCTGCGCCTGGTGGACTCCGGGCCGATCGCCGACCCGCACCGTCCCCCGGACCGTCCGGGCGTGGGCGGCTGGCTGGCCACCCGGGTGCGCGAGGCCGCGACCTGGCGGGAACTGGGCTTCGCGGTCCTGCTGGCCACCGTGCTGTGGCCGCTCGACCTGGCCGTGGCCGCCGTCGGGGTCGCGCTGCCCGTCGCGCTGCTCACCGCGTGGATGCCCGTGCTGTCGGGCGGCCGCCGCGGGCTGTGGCCGGGCGTCGCGATCCACACCCCCGCCCAGGCGCTGGTGGCACTGCCCGCCGGCATCGTGCTGCTGGTGGCCGGCGCCTACCTGATCACTTTGGCGGCGGCCGCGCGGGCGGCGCTGACCTGGCGCCTGCTCGAGCCGCGTCCGGACGAGGCCGCGCGGCTTCTGGCGGAGGTGGCCGGGTCCCGCGCCCGGCTCGTCGACGCCTTCGAGGCCGAGCGCCGTCGCATCGAGCGCGACCTGCACGACGGTGCGCAGCAGCGGCTGGTCGCGGTCGCCACCAGCCTCGGGCTGGCGCTGCTCGACCTGCCGCCGGGACCCGCCGCCGACCACGTCGCGCACGCCCACGGCCAGGCCCGGCTGGCGCTCACCGAGCTGCGCGAGCTGATCCACGGCATCCATCCGCAGGTCCTCACCCAGCACGGGCTGGCCGCCGCGGTACAGGACGCCGCGGACCGCTCGCCGGTACCGGTGGACCTCGACCTGGGCCTCACCGGCCGGCTGCCCGCACCGGTGGAGGCCACCGGGTACTTCGTGGTCTGCGAGGCGCTGGCCAACATCGTCCGGCACAGCGAGGCCGGCCGCGCCTGGATCACCGGCGACCGCCGCGGCGACACCCTGCTCCTGGAGATCGGCGATGACGGCGCCGGCGGCGCCGACCCGGCCGCCGGCAGCGGGCTGACCGGCCTGTCGGACCGCCTCGCGGTCGTCGGCGGCACCCTCACCCTGTCCAGCCCGCCCGGGGGCCCGACCCTGCTGACCGTGGAGATGCCATGCTGCGAGACCGTCACCTCCGCGTCGTCCTCGCCGAGGACGGCGCCCTGATGCGTGACGGTCTGGTCGCCGTGCTCACCCGGTTCGGGCACCAGGTCGTCGAGGCGGTCGCGGACGCGCCCGCGCTCACCGCCGCGGTCGAGGCGCACGGGCCCGACATCGTCGTCACCGACGTGCGCATGCCGCCGACCCAGACCGACGACGGCCTGCGCGCCGCCATCGCCCTGCGCGAGCGCGACCCGGATCTGCCCGTGCTGGTGCTCAGCCAGTACATCGAGACGGCCTCGGCCGGCGAGCTGCTCGACTCCACCGACGCCCGAGCGGTCGGCTACCTGCTGAAGGACCGCGTCATCGACGTCACCGACTTCGCCGGGGCCGTGCGGCAGGTCGCCGAGGGCGGCACCGTCATCGACCCCGAGGTGATCCGCCACCTCCTGGGCCGCCGCCGCAACCCGCTGCGCCGCCTCACCCCGCGCGAACGCGAGGTGCTGGCCCTCATGGCCCAAGGCCACTCCAACGCCGCCATCGCCCAGGCGCTCACGGTGTCGCCCGCCGCCGTCGGCAAGCACATCAACGGCCTCCTGGCCAAGCTCGACCTCCCGCCCGACGCCGACGTGCACCGCCGCGTCCTGGCGGTCCTCACCTACCTCCGCTCCTGACCCCGGCGAACGCCATCGCCGCCGAAATGTCGTCGGGCTTCTCTACACTCGCCGCATGGGACGTGACGCGTCGCCGCATGGGGCAATGGCAATTGCGGTAGAGAAACAATTCTAGACGGAAATGGTCGCCGACCTTTCTGTGGATCCTCCGCATACGCTGTCGCCGCGCGGGCGGACCGTCGTGCTGTTGACCTGCTGCCTGAGCGTGGTCGTGGCGGGGCTGGACACGACGATCGCCAATGTGGCGCTGCCCTCGATCCAGAAGGCCTTGCACGCTCCCGTCAGCGGCCTGCAATGGGTGGTCGACGCCTACACGCTGGTCATCGCGTGCCTTCTGATGTTCTCGGGTTCGCTGGCCGACCGGTTCGGCCGGCGCCGGGTGTTCCAGATCGGACTAGGATTCTTCTCGCTCGGTTCGCTGCTGTGCGGCGTCGCGCCGTCCCTCGGGGCCCTGGTCGCCTTCCGCGCGCTCCAGGCGGTGGGCGGCTCGATGCTGAACCCGGTCGCGATGTCGATCATCGCCACCACCTTCACCGACCCGAAGGAGCGCGCCCGCGCCGTGGGCGCGTGGGGAGCGGTGGCGGGACTGGGCGGGGCGAGCGGTCCCGTGCTCGGCGGCCTGCTGGTCAGCGGCCTCGGATGGCGGTCCATCTTCTGGGTCGACGTGCCGATCGGCGTCCTGGCCGTCTGCCTGGCCCAGAGGTTCGTCCCCGAGTCCAGGGCGGCGCGCGGCAAGCGGTTCGATCCCCTCGGCCAGTTGCTCGTCGTCACCTTCCTCGGGCCGGTCACGGCCGCCGTCATCGAGGGCCCCCGGCACGGCTGGAGTTCGCCGTTCATCATCGGGCTGCTCGTCCTGGCCGCCGTCTCGCTCGTCGCGCTGGTCGTGACCGAGTCCCGACGCGCCCAGCCGCTGGTGGACGTCCGGCTCTTCCGCAGCCCGGCGTTCTCGGGCGCGGCGGTCATCGCGCTGGCCGCCTTCATGACCCTGGGCGGGTTCCTGTTCCTCAACACCCTCTACCTGCAGGACGTCCGCGGCTACAGCGCCCTGCACGCGGGGCTGCTCACCATCCCGATGGCCGCCGCGCTGGCTGCCTGCGCGATGGTCTCGGGGCGCATCGTGGCCGTCCGGGGTCCCAGACCGGCGCTCGTGCTGGCCGGACTGCTGCTGGCGGCAGGAGCGGGCCTGCTCCTCGGGGCCGGGCGCGAGACGGGGGCCTGGTACCTCGTGCTCGCCTATCTGCTCTTCGGCGCGGGGTTCGGCCTGGTCGGCACCCCGACCACCAACACCGCCCTCTCCGGGATGCCGCGCGATCAGGCGGGGGTCGCCGGAGCGATCGCCTCGACCTGCCGCCAGACCGGCGCCGCGATCGGCGTGGCGGTGTGCGGCTCGATCGTCGCGGCCGGCTCGGCCGGGTTCGTCGCGTCGAGTCGCATCGCCCTGGCCGTTCTGGCCGGCTGCGGAATCGCGACCGTGCTGCTCGGCCTGATCTCGACCGGGCGCTGGGCCCGAGCCCAGGCCGAACGCAGCGGCCGGCAGCTCGGCACGCACGCTGTGGAGGCGACTCCATGAACCCTCTCCGAGCACGTGATGCCCTGGTCATAGCCTCGACCGCCAAGAATGGCTCCCGCTTCCACCGGCGCGGGCCGCACGGGGCGATGCAAAGGACCGGCCAGAGCCCAAGCGGTTTCGCGCCGATACGTCGCCCCGCACGGAGTGATCCTGTATCTTTGACTCGGTCAATGAATCCTTCGCCGGAGTCAGCGATGCCCGAGCCGAAGCGCGAACATCGGCAGCCGGCTTGCGGAGCCGCCCCGCGGAGCACGGCTCCGGATCAGCGAGTCATTTCGAGGTCCAGGTGAGATTGCGGAGCTCTGATGTGCCGCCGGCCGATCGGGTCGACTGGTGGCGCGAGATCACCTCTCGCGATCTCGTTCCCACCGCGATCACCGTCGGTGACGCGGGGGGCTTCCAGGCGGCGGCGGACCATCTGCAGCTGGGAGCGGCAGGGATGTCCGCTCTCGAGTTCACGTCGCTGCGGTCGGATCGGACCCGCCGTCTGATCCGCAGCTCGGACCCCGAATGGTGGGAGTTCGGGTTCGTGCGGGCCGGGACGATGCTGCTGGAGCGCGACCGCACCCGGACGGTCGCGGGAGCCGGTGACATGCTCCTCTTCGGCACTTCCCACCCCTACGAGGCGCATGCGTTCGCCGATGCGGAGCCGGCCCGCCTGTTGCTGCTGCACATTCCCAGGAGCTGCGTCCCGTTCCCGGAGAGGCGACTGCTCGGTTCGGCGTCGAGGCCGTTCCCCTCGCAGTCCGGGCCGGGAGCGCTTCTCGCCCGCTTCATGGCCGGGTGCGCCGAGCAGATGGCAAGCCTGGACGCGTCCGTCGCCCGCCATCTGGAGCCCGCGGCGATCGGGCTCGCGACGGCCTTCGCCGCGAGCCTGATGGGCGAGGAGGACCGGATGCCTCCGACGCGGCAGGAGGCTCTCGCGCTCCAGGTCAGGACGTTCGTGCTCGACCACCTCCACGAGCCCGGCCTCTCTCCCGCGGTGATCGCCGCCGCGCACGGGATCTCCGTGAGATATCTGCACCATCTCTTCCACGGGAGCGGCGAAAGCGTCGGCGAATTCATCCGGTCCCGACGACTCCGGAAGTGTTGCGCGGACCTGCTCGACCCCGCGCTCAAGAACGTGACCGTCTCGGAGGTGGGAGCCCGGTGGGGCTTCCAGGACGGCTCCTCCTTCAACAGGGCGTTCAAGGCCAGATACGGCATCCCTCCAGGCGAACACCGCCGCCTGGGGGGCCCGAGGCCGCACAACGGCGGCTGACGGCCAAGCCCGCCGGCACCGCCGGCACCGGCACGCATGGACGTCGGCCGGGGTGCTACTGGAGCGGGATGTCGATCCCGCGTTCGTCCTCGGGACGGGGGCCGTGGATGCGCCTGTCGGCTTCGGCGATGGCGACGTCGTTGATGCTCGCCTCGCGGCGTCGCATGAGGCCGTGCTCGTCGAACTCCCAGAGTTCGTTGCCGTAGCTGCGCCACCACTGGCCTTCCGCGTCGTGCCACTCGTACTGGAACCGGACGGCCATGCGGTTCTCGCGGAATCCCCAGAGGCTCTTGCGCAGCGCGTAGTCCAGCTCGCGCTCCCATTTGCGGGTCAGGAACGCGACGATCTCGTCGCGGCCGCTGATGAAGGCGTCCCGGTTCCGCCAGACCGAGTCCGGTGTGTAGGCCGACGCCACGCGTTCGGGATCACGGGTGTTCCAGGCGTCCTCGGCCGCCTGGACTTTCTGCAGGGCGGTCTCCCGCGTGAAGGGCGGGTAGGGCGGGCGATCTTCCGGCATGGTGGCCTCCTCGCGTTGAGAACGGTCGTTCTCTGTCGATGGGCGCTACGCTAGAGAACCATCGTTCTCAATGTCAAGGAGGCGCGGTGCCCGCCCCGATCACCGAGGAGCAGACGCGGTCGGACCGTGAGGCCCTGCTCGACGCGGCGGAGAAGCTCTTCTACGAACGAGGGATCCAGGCGGTCGGCATGGACGACGTCCGCGCCGCCTCCGGCCTGCCGCTCAAGCGGATCTACCGGATCTTCGCCGCCAAGGAGGATCTCGTCGTCGCGATGCTCCGGCGGCGCGACCGGCGGTGGAGAGGAACCCTGGCCGCCCACGTGGACCAGGTCCCCGATCCGCGCGACCGGGTCCTCGCGGTCTTCGACTGGCTCGCCGAGTGGTTCGCCGAGCCGGGCTTCCGCGGGTGCGCCTGGATCAACGCCCACGGCGAGCTCGGCCCCTCGTCCCCGGCGGTGCTCGCCGAGGTCCGAACGCACAAGCAGGCGTTCCACGACCAGATCGCCGCGTGGGTCCGGGCCGCCGGATCGTCGGCGGTCGAACCGGTCTTCCTGCTCGCCGAAGGAGCCATCGTGACCGCCGGCATCACCGGCGACCCCGCCCCCGCCCGCCACGCGCGCACGGCCGCCGCGATGCTGCTCAGGACGTAGGTCCCCACCGCGCCAGACGACTGGTCAGCGCCCTTTTCCTTCGCAGCGGGTAGGACCATCGGCCACAGCGGCCCCACCGGAATAACGCCGGCGCGATGCCCGCTGTAACCATCGACAGAGGACACGAGGGAGAGAACATGGCAACCGAGAGGGCCCTGCTCGCGGGCGGCTGCTTCTGGGGGATGGAAGAGCTGTTCCGCCGGCAGCCCGGAGTGGTCTCCACGCGGGTGGGCTACAGCGGCGGCGACGTGCCCAACGCCACGTACCGCAACCATGGGTCCCACGCCGAGACGATCGAGGTCGTCTACGACCCCGACCGGACCGACTTCCGGGCGCTGCTCGAATTCTTCTTCCAGATCCACGACCCCACGACCCTGAACCGGCAGGGCAACGACATCGGGACGAGCTACCGCTCCGCGATCTTCTACACGTCGGACGAGCAGCGGAAGGTCGCCGAGGACACCATCGCCGACGTCGACGCGTCCGGCCTGTGGCCGGGCGAGGTCGTCACCGAGGTGACCGCCGCTGGCGACTTCTGGGAAGCCGAGCCGGAGCACCAGGACTACCTGCAGAAGTATCCGAACGGCTACACGTGCCACTTCCCCCGCCCCGGCTGGAAGCTGCCGAAGCGGACCGAAGTCTGACACCACGGGACGGCGCGGGCGTCAGCCCGCGCCGTTCTCGCATGCGACAGCGGACATCCTCCGACCGCGAACGAGATCGCCTCCGCGTGCGTCATAGCGAGGGCCGGGGCTCCCCTCGCATGAAGGACACGCATGTCACAGCGGAGAATGAGCCTTGCCGGCGCCCTCGTCACGATCGTGGGCTGGCTCGCCGTCGCCCTCCTGCCCCTGCTCTTCGGCCTTTCCGACGCCCGCCTGGCGTTCGGTCTCACCGGCACGCCCGGTACGGCGACGGTGGAGCGGTGCGTCGACTACGGCTCGGGAGACGACGAGCGGACCGAGTGCCGCGGACGCTTCGTCCCCGACGACCGCGGGACGGCCGCCCGCACCGTGGGGCTGCCCCCCGAGTCGGACGAGGGCGAGAGCTTCCCGGCCCGGCTGCAGCCCGATGGCGAGCGGGCTCGGCCCGCCGACCTCAAGGGCCGCCTGTCCGCGCTGATCCTGCCCGCTCTGGGCCTGCTCTTCCTGATCCCCATGCCCCTGGGGCTGAACTACCTGCTCGCCGACCGCCGGCCGGGGCGGCTCCTGCGCTACCTGACGGCGGGCGCGGCGGCGGTGCTGGGCGGCGTCTGCCTGGCGGGCCTCGTCGCCTCCAACCTCTGAAGGCGAACGGGTGACCCTCCCATGGGAGGACACGCGTTTTCGTCATGATCGGACTTGCCCATCTCCATGACTGAGGTAATGCGCGGCTTCCCGGGCGAATTCGTGGTCACATGATGACGGTGGCAGGGGCGGCGGTGTGAACCTCGCACAGGGGAGTCGGCGATATGAGAAATGGGGCGCTTCGCGTCGTGGCGTCGATCGCGGTCGCCATGACCGCGACGGCCGCCGCGTCGGCCGGACACGTCTCGGCGGCCCACCGGAAGCCGGGATCGCTACTGGTGGGCGAGTCGTTCACCGGCGCGCGCGCCGACCCGCGTTTCATCGGGTACGGGGCGGCGTGCCTGACGGGCGCGCCGCGCGGGAAGGCGCCGGCGGAGGCCACGAACCATCCTCTGGGAGGGTGCCGCCGGGATCCGGCCGGCCCCGTGCCCCCGGGCGGCGCGGCGCGGCACGGGTACCTGCAGCTCACCGATGCCCATGTCGAGCAGACCGGCGCCGTGCTGTTCGACTCGCCGATCCCGGCGAGGGAGGGGCTGGAGGTGACCTTCGAGCAGTGGCAGTACGGGAACACCACGCGTGCGCCCGCGGACGGGATCTCGTTCTTCCTCACCGACGGCGCGGCGCGGCTCACCACGCCGGGCGCCTTCGGCGGAAGCCTCGGCTACGCCCAGAAACTGCCGGACGATAGCAGCGATGGCCAATTCGTCCCTGGCGTCAACGGCGGATACCTCGGTATCGGGCTCGACGTGCTGGGGGATTACTTCGGCGACGGAGAAAGGCGCGGAAACGGCTGCGAGCGGCGTTCTCCGGCCGGAACGGCGCTCCGCCGGCCCGCTCCGGGACCCAATGTCGTGAGCGCCCGCGGCCCCGGTAGCGGGAACGACGGCTACTGCCTGCTCGCCGCCACGACGGGGAACGCGACGACCGAGGGCCGCTGGCCGTCGACGCTTCCCGGCCGGCTCCACGGCGATCTGAAGAGGATGCCTTCCGGTGCGACGCCCGGACGGGCCGAACGGCTGCTGGAACCGGTGAAGAGGACCGTCCGTGTCAGCGTGTCGTCCTCGCCGGAGCCGATGGCGACGGTCGACGTCGACTTCCGGGACGGACGGGGCTTCCGGCGGGTGCTCCGATTCCCCGCACCCCGGCCTGTCCCGGACACCGTGAAGCTCGGGTTCGCCGCGTCCACGGGACCGCTCACCGACGTGCAGCTGATCCGGCGCCTCACCGTGCGGACGAGCCGCTCGAACTGAGGCCCGGGCGGAAGCACGAGCCGAGCCGCCCGCGTGCCGACCGGCCCTGCGCGCGGGCCCACAGGCCCGCTGCTCGTGCCGGTACGACCGGCACGAGCAGCGGAGGCGGCGTGGCCGTGTCACGCGACGGCGGTCCCCTCGAGCTCGACCATGAGGTCGGGGACCGCCAGCCGTGTCACCCCGAGCATCGTGGTGGACGGTGCCGCCCCGGCGGCGCCCAACCGCGACGCCAGCACGCCGTAGTGCTGGAACAGGAGATCGACGTCGGTGGTGTAGACGTTCACCCGGACGAGGTTCACGAGCGACATGCCGGCCTCGCCGAGAACGGCCTCCAGGTTGTCGAGGCTCAGCGCCAGCTGCGCCGCCATGTCACCGGGGTGCCGGGGCCTGCCGTCGCCGCTCATGGCGGCCTGCCCCGAGCAGTACAGAGTCCGGGTGTGCCCGGAGACGATCTCGCCCTGGTGGTATCCCATCTCCACCGACCACGCCCACGGGTTGACCGCCGTTCGTTCCACTGCCACATCGGCTCCGTTCGACTCGTCGAGTGCGCGGACGCCGACCGGCTCGGTGGCCGCCCGGCGCCGGCGCCGTGCCGATGACCCTCCCAACGAATCACGACATCCTGTGTCGTGTATTTCAGTAGGGTTCACGCATGCGCGCCGACCGGTTGGTCTCGCTGGTGCTGCTGCTGCGCCAGCGCGGTCGGCTGTCCGCGGCCACGCTGGCCCGCGAGCTGGAGGTGTCCACCCGCACCGTCCTGCGCGACATCGAGGCGCTCTCGGCGGCCGGCGTCCCGGTCTACGCCGAACGCGGCCGGCACGGCGGGTTCGCGTTGCTGCCCGGTTTCCGGACGGAGCTCACCGGACTGAACCACGACGAGGCCCTCGCCCTGCTGATCGCCGGATCACGGCGCGGCGCGCAGGCGTTCGGGCTCGGCTCGGCGCTCGCGTCGGCCATGCTCAAGGTGGTCGACGCGCTCCCCGAAGGCCATCGGGACGCCGCGGCCGGAGCGGTCCGGCGACTGCTCATCGAGCCGGAGACCGACCTCCTCTCGCGCCGGCTGGCCGCCGAGGAGGTGCCCGACGCCGTCGTCGCCGAGGTCCGGCGCGCGGTGTTCGCCGGGCACAGGCTGCGCATCCACTACGCGGCCGTGGGCCAGGCCCCGAAGTGGCGCACGGTGGACCCGATCGGCCTGGTCACCGTGCGCGGCCAGGGCTACCTGCTGGCCACGAGGTCCGGCGAGGACCGTACCTACCGGCTGTCCCGGGTCCTGGCGGCCGAGGAACTCGCCGAACCCGCGCAGCGATCGGACCGGGTCGATCTGGACCGGGCCTGGCAGGAACGCAGCACGCGGTTCCGGACCGGCGGCGACCAGGTCGCCGTCCTGGTGCGGGTGGATCCGGCGCGGCGAGAGGAGTTGGCGGCCACCGCGCTGACCGTCCGCGCCGAGGAGGCCGACTCGGACGGCCGGCTGCGCATGGAGGTGACCTTCCAAGATCCGAGGCACGCCGAATGGGCGTTGTGGCAGCTCGCCACGGACGCGGAGACCCTGGCCCCGCGGTGGTTGCGGAACTCCCTGCGCGACCGCGCCGCCGCGATCGCCGCATGCCACGGAGCATAGGAGACTCGTGACCGGGACCGACACCGAGAAGCACCCATGGGATCCTTTCGGCACGCTCCGCCGGGTCCTGTGGATCAGCGGCGGGCAATGGGCCGGTAAGTCCACCGTCGCCCGGCTGCTGGCCCTCCGGTACGGGCTGACCGTCTACCACTACGACCACCACGACGCCCGCGGCCACAACGACCGACGGATCGCTCGCCGCGTCAGGCTCGGCCAGTCTCCCGCCGGCCCGGACCCCGACCGGATGTGGGTGAACACCACCCCGGAGGACATGGCCGCCGAGACACTGGCCGGCTTTCCGATCCGGTTCGAATGGGCCTTGGACGACCTCCGCTGCCTGGTGTCCGGGCGCCCCATCATCGCCGAAGGCTGGGGGCTCCGCCCCGAACTGGTCGCCCCGATCGTCGGCTCTCCCCGGCAGATGGTCGTCATGGTGCCCACTCACGCTTTCCGCGACCGCCAGCTCCACGAGCTCCCGCGAGCCGCCACCATGGGCAGTGGCGTCAGCGACCCCGTACGAGCCCAACGCAACCGGCTGGAGCGGGACCGTCTCGTCGCCGACGACGCCGTCCGCTCCGCCCAACGCCTCGGGATCCGCGTGATCGAGGTCGACGGATCCCGCGACGCCGCGGCCATTGCCGACATCGTCGCCGACCACTTCAGCCCCTACCTGCCGCCGCCCGAGGACCACAGCGCTTGAGAGCACGCGCAGGGCCGGGGGAGGGTGCGCCCGAGCCGTGTTCACCGACGAGCGGCCAGCACTGCCGCGAGGCCTTCTTGGAGGTCCTTGACGAAGAACTCGGGGACCTCGAGCGACGGGAAATGCCCCCCGCTCTCGGGTGACCTCCACCGGACGATCTGTCGGTACCGCTCCCGTGCCCACGGGCGCGGACACTTCTCGATGTCGCGGGGATACATGCTGATCGCCGACGGGACGTCGACCCGGAGTTCGGGGTCGAGTGAGTTGTGGCTCTCGTAGTAGATGCGGGCCGCCGACGCGCCGGTCCGCGTCAGCCAATAGAGGGTGACGTCGTCGAGAACGCGGTCCCTGGACACCGTCTCGAACGGGCCGTCCTCGGTGTCCGACCATTCGGCGAACTTGTCGAGGATCCAGGCGAGAAGCCCGACCGGTGAGTCGACGAGCGAGTAGCCGATGGTCTGCGGTCGGGTGGCCTGCTGCTTCGCGTACGCCGCGCGGTGCCGCCAGAAACCGCGGGTCTCCTCGGTCCACCTGCGCTCGGCCGCCGTCAGCCCGTCCGTCGTCACCCCGGGCGGTGCCTCCGCGAACGTCGTGTGGATACCGAGGACATGCGCCGGGAACCTGCCGCCGAGAACCGTCGTGATGTTGCCTCCCCAGTCGCCGCCGTGGGCTACGAACGTTCCGTAGCCGAGCCTTCCCATCAGTTCCACCCATGCGGCCGCGATCTTTTCGGTTCCCCATCCGGTGGCGGCCGGCTTGTCGCTGTAGCCGAAGCCGGGTAGCGAGGGGGCCACGACGTGGAACGCCGGGGCGTCCGCATCCTCCGGATCCGCCAGTTCGTCGATGACGTCGACGAACTCGGCAATGCTGCCCGGCCAGCCGTGCGTCATGATCAGAGGAGTGGCGTCCGCACGCGCGGATCGACGGTGCAGGAAGTGGATCCCCAGGTCATCGATGGTCGTGCGGAACTGGCCGAGACGGTCGAGGCGCTCTTCGAACGACCGCCACTCGTACCCGGTGCGCCAGTAGTCCACGACGTCGACGAGGTCGGCGAGAGGAACGCCCTGGTCCCATCGGCCAGGGCCCGGCGCGGCGCCACGGACCGTCTCGGCCTCCGGTAGCCGCGCAGCGGCCAGTCGCGCGCGGAGATCGTCGAGGTCGGCGTCGGTCGCATGGGCTTCGAATGCGTGCACGTCGCTGGTCGGACGGGACATCGAACCTCCTGGACATAACGGAACCGTCTAAGACGGTTCTACATGCGCTCGCGCCGACGTGCAACCGGCTAAGGTGGTTCCATGCGTGCTGGGTTCCCTGACTTCCGCCTCGGCAGCGTGCTGGCGACCAGCTTCACGGCGACGCTGACGGAGCGCCGCGGCGACGCCGTCGAGCGCATTCCCACACCGCAGCGACTCGTCGACTGGCTGGCGGTGAACGGCCTCGCCGTGGACTCCTGCACCACTGCCCAGCTCGACCTCGCCCGGGAACTGAGGGAATCGATTCACCTCGCAGCGACGGCGGCGGCGATCCAGGAGGCTCTCCCCGCGTCTGCCGTCCACGTCATCAATGACTGCAGCGTTCAGGGCCGGGCCGCTGCGATCCTGACGCCCGAGGGGAAGCGGCGGTGGCGGCTCAGCTCGGCTTCCCGGGTGGAGGATGCGCTCGGCGTGATCGCCGCCGACGCGATCGACATCATCGCAGGTGAACGAGACGGGAAGTTGGCTCTGTGCGCATCACCGACCTGCCGGGCCGCCTTCTTCGACACCAGTCAGAGCCGCACCCGCAAATGGTGCGACATGAACACGTGCGGAAATCGCCAGAAGAAGGCGCGCTTCAACGCAAAGCAGCGGAAGCTCCCCGGCTCGGCGGAGTAGCGTCCACGGCAGGCCGATCGGCCAGGGTCACGCCACGGTGGTCGCCGGGGCACGGAAGGGCCGGTCCCCACCCGGCACCGCGGGGAACGTCCGCCGCGGTCCTCCCTCCAGATCACCCATGTGGCCAGTGTGTCCGGACCAGTGGCCGAAGTCGTGATCATCGCCGCGTGTCCTTCGATCACCTTCGGTGAGACCGTGCTGTCCAGCCGGTCGAGCTGTGCGGCGACCTGCGGCAGCGTTCCCGTCGCCTGGTGGCTCAGCCGACGGAGAAGGTGGCCCCGGGCGCGGCGTATTCGATCGGACCGTCGAAGCGTGTCGAGGCACGCGCCACGGCCTGCTGCGGGGTGAGGAAACGCCCGACGTGCGTGACGACCAACCGTCCCGCCTTGGCCTCGCGGGCCGTGTCGCCCGCCTCCTCCGGCGTGTGGTGGACCTGTTCGCCCGAAGCCGGGGCCCGGACGCTTTCGGCCTCGCACAGCAGCACGTCGCACCCCTCGGCCAGACTCGTCAGGCCGGCGCAGGGGGCCGTGTCCCCGGAGTAGACCAGCGACCGGCCTTCGGCCTCCACGCGCAGGCCGAAAGCCGGGATGCCGTGCGCGACCGCCCGGCTGGTCAGCGTGAGCGCACCGACCCGCACCTCATGCCCGTCGTGCAGTTCCTCGATGGCGAAGGCGGATTCGACCGGGCTGCGGGTGGAGGTGTTGGTGAGGAAGTGCGCCAGCCGGTCGGCGATGCCCGGCGGACCGTAGAGGGGGATCGGATCGGCGAGTTCGATGTCGGCGTAGAGCGCGCCGTAGTAGGCGGTGAGCAGGTCCGCGCTGTGATCGGCGTGCAGATGCGAGATCCAGATCGCGTCCAGCTCGTCCAGCCGGGCGTGCCGCTGCAACTGAGCCAGCGTCCCGCTGCCCGCGTCCACCCACACCCGTGTGCCTCCGCCGGACACCAGGTAACCCGAACAAGGATTGTCCACGGTCGGGTACGGCGTCGCACAGCCAAGGACCGTGAAACAGAGAGGATCGCTGGTCATCCGCGAAGTCTAGGACGCGTGATCCGCAGGTCTCGACGAGCGCTCCCGCAGCTCTCATTGACGCGGCGCTTTCGGCGCCGTCGGTGACGAAGGTGTGATGTCGCCCGGCGTAGCGCGATCATCGAGATGGGTGCAGCATTTCGATCATGCAGGACGTCTACGAACAGGGCGAGGCCCTGTACTTCGGCGGGGAGTACGCCGAGGCGGAACCCTTGCTCCGCCGCGCTGCCGAGGAGGGGCACGCGCACGCCCCGTACCGGCTGGGCCGCTGCTGTCAGGAACTCGGCCGCCTGGAGGAGGCCGTGCGCTGGCTGCGTGTCGCCGCCGAGCACGGCGACACCCTTGCGATGAACGATCTGGCGCTCTGCCTGGAGGATGGGAACCGAGCCGAAGCCGTCGTCTGGATGCGCCGTGCAGCCGAAACGGGATCCCAGGCCACCGCCGCCTACAACCTGGGCATCTTCCTTGAGGAGGACGGGAATCTGCAGGAGGCGGAGCGCTGGTACCGAGAGGGCGCCGATTGCCTCTACTTTCCGGCGGCCCGCAACCGGCTGGCGTTGCTGTTGGAACTGACGGGCCGTGACGATGAGGCGGAGACCTGGTATCGGACGGCCCTGGAAGAAATGGCCGCGCACGAGGATCCCGACGAGCAGGACGACGACTACCAGGCCAACACGCAGATCCTGCTCGACCTCGCCGGCCTTCTGGAACGCACCGGCTGGCCCGGCGAAGCCCGCGATCTGCGCTGGCAGGCCGCCGGGCGCTCCTGAAGGATCAGCGGGCGGGCGGCTCAGGTCTCGCGGACGAAGGTCGCGCAGTCCGGGCAGTCGTCGAGGTAGCGATGCCGGCACTCGGCGGTGTGCCGCAGGAAGGTGATCGCCCGCTGCCGCTGGACGACTTCGCTCTCGAGTTCGGCGATCTTCGCCTCGACGACCGCCTGCGCCGCCGATTTCGTCGGCGCCATGGCGGCGGTTACCTCGGGCAATGAGAGCCCGACGCGCCGCAGCTTCAGGACCGTGCGCGCCTGCTCCACGGCGTTGTCGTCGTAGACGCGGTAGCCGTTGCCGTCGCGGCGCACGGTGAGCGCCCCGACGTCCTCCCAGTGCCGCAGCACGTGGGCTTCGATCCCGAGTTCCGCGGCCACTTCTCCGATCGTCTTCACCACGCGCGCCTTGCCTTCATGTCGACCTGAACCCCTAGCGTCTCGATCATGCCTGACACCACCGGCCCGACGGGCCCCGCACGCCGTTCATCGATCCTGGTCACCGGCGCGGCCGGCAACCTCGGCCGTGAGGTCGTCGCACGTCTCCGAGCACGCGGTGCGCGCGTACGAGGCCTTGTACGGGACCAGGGCGGACCGCGCCCCGGAGCCGAGTGGGCGGTCGGCGACCTCACGGACCCCGCTGCCATGCGCGCGGCGCTCGCAGGCGTCGACGCCGTCTTTCTGATCTGGCCCCTGCTCGACTCCGCGCCCGCCCAGGACATGGTCGCGGAACTCGGCGCGGCGGCACCCCGCGTCGTCTACCTGTCCTCGACGGCGATCGACGACCGAGCCGTACGCCAGAGTGATCCCATCGTTCAGGTGCACGCGGACATGGAAGCCCTGCTCCGCGAGGCCGGCCTGCGGCCCGTGGTGCTGCGGAGCGACACGCTGGCGTCCAACGCCCGCGGCTGGGCGCCGCAGGTGCGGGCGGGCGACGTGGTGTCGGGCCCGGAGATCGCGCGCACGGCCGTCGTCGACGAGCGCGATGTCGCCGATGCTGCGGCGGCCGCGTTGCTCGGGCACCACGACCGGCACGAGCCGTACCTGCTGACGGGGCCCGAGGTACTGAGCCGCGCCGACCAGGTCGCTCTCCTCGGTGCCGCGCTCGGGCGCCGGCTGCGCTTCCGAGCGGTCACCGCCGACCTCGCGCGGTCACGGATGCTCGCGGACGGTCGTCCCGAGCGGCTGGTGGAAGCGCTGGTCGCCGCCTCGCTGCGCCGGCCGGAGTCGGACCGCGTCACCGATCACGTCGAGCGCCTCACCGGCCGGCCCGCCGGCACCTTCGCGAGGTGGGCCGTCGACCATGCCGCCGAGTTCGGGTGACGAGGAGCCGCGGTACGGCCCGCCCGCCGATCACGGAAGGGACGGCGCGGCCTATGGGGTGGTGATGGGAGGCGGAGGGCTCCACCGGCCGGTGGCGGGGACGCCGTGGGCGGGTTCGAGGTCTTCGGGGAGGGCGTAGTGCATGACCCGGCCGCGCGTCAGGGAGGTCAGTTCCAGGCGGGTGATCAGGCGTCCGAGCCGGTCGGAGACCTGGGCGGCCCAGGGGCCGCGGTCCTCGAAGCGTTCGAGGACGCCGAGCAGCGCGGGGGCGATCTTGATGATGTCGTCCCAGCGGGACCGGGGGACCTGGAGCCAGTCGGCGGCGGTGTCGCCGACCAGGAACCGGATCAGGGCCGGCACCACGGGGTCGAGCAGGGTGCCCGGGACGACCTCTTCGTACAGCTCGATCAGCTGGCGGGTCAGGTGCGCGCCCTCGTCGGAGGGGCCCATGTGGCGCAGCATGTAGCGGTCGGAGAACTCGCGGGCGGCCCGCAGGTCGGGCGGGATGACGGCCGGGTCGCAGCCCAGGATCGCGCCGACCACGTACCAGGCGTAGTAGTAGGCCTCGGCGCCCTGCTGCGTCATGTGGACGCCGAGGCGGTCCAGGGCGTCCAGGACCTGGATGCTGAACATCATCAGCCCGCCGAGCATGTCCTCCTGGCAGATCGCCACGGGCTCCGGCCAGCGGCCGGCCTCGCGCAGGTGGCGGCGGATGGAGGCGTGCAGCAGCCGCACCTTCTGCGCGGACGGCAGGAACCGCCCGCCCGCCTCGAAGGCGTCCGGCTGCATGAGGTAGATGGTGAACTGCCCGGTCTCGGCCATCCGGCGCGACGGGTAGTCCAGCGAGTGCGTCGCCGACAGCAGCCTCGCCACGTGCGGGACCATATAGCAGGCCGGCATCGACGCGAACGACAGCGCGGTGGAGATGTGCACGTCGTTGTCGATGAAGAACCGCCGGGCCTCTTCCATCACCGTCCAGTCGACCCAGTCGGGCGCGGTGGCGGTGGCGCGCAGGTAGTCGCGGGCGGGCTCGGGCAGCCCGTCGGGGAGCGGCTGCCCGGACGTGGTGAACCAGCGCATCAGCGTGTTGAACCGCGCGACGTGGCCGCCGGTGAACAGCGCCTCCACGGTCGCGTCGGCCGGCTCGTCGCCCTGGAGCCGCAGGGCGTCCATGAAGGCGTCGTCGTAGCGGCCGGTGCCCGGCAGGTCGGGGGAGGCCGGAGCGTCAGGCATCCGCGGTCACCTCATCGATCAGAAGGGTCAGGGCAAGGGTGGTCTCGGGCGCGAGCCGGACGCGGGCCAGCGCCGTCCGCGCGGCGCCGGCCCGTTCGCCGATCATCCGCCGCACCTGGTCGGCGGCACCGGAACGGCGCATGATCTGCCGGACCCGGTCGGCCTCGGCGCCGCCGACCGCCCCGCGCAGCAACTCCCGCAGCTCGTCGCGGTCGGCTCGGCCGGCGCGTTCGAGGGTGAGGGCCAGCAGCGCGGTCGGCTTGCGGCCCGCCAGGTCGTCGAGGTCGGACTTGCCGGTGACGTCGGGGTCGCCGAACACGCCCCACAGGTCGTCGCGGAGCTGGAACGCCTCGCCCAGCGGGCGCGTGTACCCGGCCAGCGCCTCCAGCGTCGCCGGGGCGGCGCCGCCCAGCACCGCGCCGATCCGCAGCGGCCACTCCACGGTGTAGGAGGCGGTCTTGAACCGGACGATCCGCAGCGACCGCCGGACGTCGGCGGGCCCGCCGGTGCTCAGCAGCTCCAGGCACTCGCCGGCGATCAGCTCCCGGCCCATCGCCGTCCACATCGACACCGCCCGCGCCAGGAACGCGCGCGGCAGTCCGGAGGCGTGGAACAGATGCCCGGCCCAGCCCAGCAGCAGGTCGCCGACCATGATCGCCAGGCCGTCGCCGAGCCGCTCGTGGGCCGTGGTGCGGCCCCGCCGCAGCGAGCTGCGGTCGATGACGTCGTCGTGGACGATCGCCGCCGCGTGCACCAGCTCCAGCGCCGCGGCGGCCCGCACCATCGACTCGGCGTCGGGCTGCCCGGCCGCCCGCCACCCCCAGTAGCAGAACGCGGGACGGATCCGCTTGCCGCCCGCCACCGACACGCGCGCCTGCTCGGCGACCGGCGCCAGGTCCGCGTCCAGCGCCACCAGTTCGGCGACCTCGGCATCGAGGAACGTCTCCAGCGCCAGGTCGACCCGGGTCCGGAGCTCGTTCATCGGCTTCGGTCAGGGGCCGCGTCCCGGTCGCCGGGAGCACCGCGTTCGCCGACCCGCCGGGCCAGGACCTCCATGTGGGACTCGGACCTCGGCGCCGCCCGGCCCCACGCCAGCTCGCCGCGCGCCCGCAGCTCCCGGCGGACCTCGCCCAGCCCCGGCAGCCGCCGCAGGACGCTCCGCGCGCCGTCCAGCACCACGTCGGCGACCCCCGCGACCAGATACACCACCTCGTCGCGCGATTCGGCGGTCTCATCACGACTCATCGGCACTCACCGTTCCGTTGACGACACCGAAAGTAGTAACACGAGGTCGTCGGGCACGTCCCCGGAACGGTCACTCAGGAACAAGCGGCTGTCCCCGAGGCGATATGGGCCGGACCGCGGCCCGGTCCGCCGCGCTAGCTCGCGACGAGGCGGCTGAGCGGGACGCCGTCGAGCTGCTTGCGCGAGGTCACGTTCAGCTTGGTGAAGACCTTGCTCAGGTGGTACTCCACGGTCCGGGGGCTGATGAACAGCTGGGCGGCGATCTCGGGGTTGGACAGGCCGTCGCGGGCCAGCCGGGCGATCTGCGCCTCCTGGGCGGTGAGCTCGCCGGCGGCGTCCGCGCCGCGCCCGCGAGCGGTCGCCCCGGTGGCCAGCAGCTCGCGGCCGGCCCGCCGGGCGAACGCCCGCATGCCGATGTCGGTGAACATGTCGTGGGCCTCGCGCAGGTGCGTCCGCGCGTCGGTGCGCCGCCCCTCGCGGCGCAGCCACTCGCCGTACAGCAGGTGCGCGCGGGCCAGCTCGGACCGGAAGCCGGTACGGCGGAGCCGGTCGACCGCCTCGCGGTACCCGCGCTCGGCGTCCTCGCCCTCGCTGAGCAGCGCCCGGGACCGCGCGTAGATCCCCTGCGCCCAGTCGGTCCGGGCGATGGCGGTCACCTCGGTGAGCCGGCCGAGCGCGTCCATGGCCGGCCCGGTCCGCCCGCTCCTGCAGGCCGCCTCGATCAGCTCGGGGAGGGCCCACATGGAGACGTACAGTTCAGGTGCCTGCTCCGCGGCCTGACGTGCCTTCACCAGCGCTTCCTCGTAGGAGCCGAGCCCGTTGAGGAGGACGGCGGATATCCACTGCGCCATCTGGACCCCGCTCCCTTGGCCCGCGGCCTGGGCGGCGGCGGCCACGGCCTCGATCGTCGAGGGGTCCTCGGCCTCGTCCCCCCGGTAGCCGGCAAGGATCAGGGCCGCGTGGCGGACGAAGCCCGCACCCGTCGCCGCCGCGAGCTCCTTCTCCTCAGCGGCCAGCGAGACGGCCGCCGCGAAATCGCCCCGCCAGATCGCCATCAGGGCCATCGGACCCAGGTAGAGCGCCAGCTGCGTGAGCATGCCGGTCTCCCGGCAGAGCTGGACGTCGCGGGCCAGGATCGCGCGCCAGTGCTCCTCGTCCCACACCAGTGCCGCGGCGGCCAGGGCCACCCGGCTGCACTGAAGGCGCTCCGCCAGGGGGATGTCGTCTTCGGCGACGACCCGCGCCGCCTCCCTCAACGCCGGTGCCGCCTCCGCGCGTCCCTCGGTGACCAGCAGGGACAGCCCGTCCACCAGCAGGTCCAGCGGACGGGGCCCGCCCGCGGGCGAGGGGGCGGACTGCGCGGCCCGGGAGACTTCGTGCAGGTCGCCGGCGCCCGCGGACCGGCCGGCGTAGACGGCGGCGAACCACGCGTCGAGGTAGGTCTGGCGTGCGAGCGCGACGTCCAGCGTCTCCAGCTGCTTGGCCGCCTTCAGCAGCAGCCCCGGGGCATCGCTGCCCCGGCCGGAGGCGAACGCGAGCCGTCCGCGCAGCAGGGCGGCGCGGGCTTGCTGGAGTTCGTCCAAGGGACCGGCCGTCGTGAGGGCGAGCAGCTCCGCCGTGACGTCCAGCGCACCGGCCTGGAAACTCGCCTGTGCCGCCTCCAGGGCGCGTTCGGCCCGCGGGGCGGGCTCCTCCGTCAGCTCGACCGCGCGCCGCAGGAACGACGCCGCCGCGGCGACGCCGCCGCGGGCCCGTGCCCGGTCCGCCGACCGCTCGAGCTCCGCGGCCACGTCCTCGTCGGAACCGGACGTGGCCGCCGCCCGGTGCCATGCCCACCGGTCGGGATCGCGGTCGCGGTCCGTCACCTCGGCCAGCGCCCGGTGCGCCGCCCGCCGCTCCGACGGCGACGCCGCCGAGTACACCGCCGACCGCACCAGCGGATGCCGGAAACGGACCAGCGTCCCGGCCTGCAGCAGCCCGTCGGCCTCGGCGGGCTCCACGGCGGACGCCGGGACGCCGAGGCGCTCGGCCGCCCGCCGGATCAGCGCCGGATCGCCGGCCGCCTCCACCGCCGCGACCAGCATCAGCGACCGCGTGTCGGCCGGCAGCGCCTCCAGCCGGCGGCGGAAGCCCCGCTCGATCCGCTCCGGTACCGGCTGGGCCCCGGCCGGCCCGAGCGCGCCCGCCAGCTGCGCCGGGTCCAGCCCCCGCGGCAGCTCCAGCAGCGCCAGCGGGTTGCCCTTCGTCTCGGCCAGGATCCGGTCCTGGACCGGCTCGTCGAGCCGGAAGCGGACGACCGACCGCAGCAGCACGCGGGCGTGCTGGTCCGGAAGCCCCCGCACCTCCAGGTCGGTGAGCCCCCGGTACTCCTCGCCCGGCTCGCGGGCGGCGAAGATCAGGCCCACCGGCTCGGCCAGCAGCCGCCGCGCCGCGAATCCCAGTGCCTGCGCCGACGCCTGATCCAGCCAGTGCACGTCATCGATCACGCACAGCAGCGGTCGCTCCTCGGCCGCCTCCGCCAGCAGCGTCAGCACCGCCAGGCCGACGAGGAACCGCGCCGGCGCAGGGCCCTCCCGCAGCCCGAACGCGACGCTCAGCGCGTCACGCTGCGGACCCGGGAGGGCGTCGAGCCGGTCCAGCAGCGGAACGCACAGCAGATGCAGCCCGGCGTACGTCAGCTCCATCTCCGATTCCAGCCCCGCCGCCCGGGCGACCCGCATGTCCGCCGCCGCGCCGACCGCGTACTCCAGCAGCGCCGACTTGCCGACCCCCGCCTCGCCCCGCATCACCAGCGCCCGGCCGCGTCCCGACCGGAGATCCTCCAGCAGGCCGTCGAGGGCCGCGCGCTCAGGCAGCCTGTCCAACAGCGCCGGCGCCGGCTCAGGTCCCGTCCGCATGCCGTTCTCCCTACGCAGTTCAGAGTCGGCCCGTCAGGTGGCCGAACAGAGGAGGCCCTCCGGCGGTCGGGGCTGCACGCGTTGGCGCGTCCGTGCAGGCCAAACCACCCGGAACAAGTTATAGCCCCTGATGTCACCGTTGCCTGGAGACGACCCGGCGGCTCCTCAGAACCGGCGGGGCATGACCGGCGTGCGCCGCCGGCCTCGCGGACGGCACTCGGGCAGATCTTGGGTGGTCGGCTGCCGGTCGCCGGCTCAGGGGAGGAGGCCCTGCCTCCTGGAGATGACCACTGCCTCGTGCCGGGTCCCGGCCCCGAGCTTGGACATGATGGACTTCATGTAGCTCTTGACCGTGTAGGTCGTGAGGCCGAGCGCCGCGGCGATCTGCGGGTTCGCCAGGCCGCCGGCGACCAGGGCCAGGACGTCGGCCTCGCGGCCGGTCAGCGCGACCCGCGGTCCGGATGCGGCCGGGTCGCGGCCGGAGAGGCGCTCGGCCTCGCGCAGGAGTTCCTCCCGCATCCACGGGTCGGCCGTCCGGGCGGCGAGGAGCCGGAGGCGGGCATAGGCGTCGCGGGCGGACGCGCGCAGCCGCCGGTTCTCCTCGCGGACCTCCTCGCCGGTCCGGGGCTCCTCGGCCGCGTCGATCACCTCGGCGGCGACGAGGGCGTGTTCGAGGGAGCGGGTCTCGCCGACGACGGCGTCGTAGATCCGGTCGCCGATGATCCGGTCCCCGCGGAACGCGGCGTAGACGACGGCGACGGTCCGTCCGGCCACCACGACGGGCACCGCCGCCATGGAGCGCAGCCCTTCGGCCTGGATGATGCGGTCGTAGTCATGGGTGATCTGCGGGGTCCGGCAGTAGTCGTTGACGACGATCGGCCGGCGGATCGAGGCGGCCTTGCCGCCGAGCCCGTGCCCGACCGCCAGCTTCACGCCCGCCAGCGGTCCCACCAGGGGACCGTCGAAGTGCTTCAGCAGAACACCGGCCTGATCGACGCGCCCGCCGAAGGCCAGGGACACCCCGGTGGCGGACCTGACCCGGGCCACGGTCGCCTGGAGCCGCTCGGCCAGCGGCCTTCCCGCAAGCATCAATGCCCTCTTCGGAGGGTAGGCGTGTCGCGCACCACAGCGCAGAGTATGGCTCATGCCCACCTCGGATGACACATCACGGACCGCCGCGGACCCCGCGGGCGCCGCCGCACGGACGGCCGCGCAGATCGAGTCCTGGCTGGCCGACTTCGACGCGGCCGGGGCGTGCGCCGCGCATCTGCTGTGCGACCGCCATGACCCGTCCGCCATCGCGTTCACCTTCGTCGAGCCCGATCTGAGCGCCCGCGATCTCACCTACGGGGACCTGGCCGAGGCGTCAAAGCGCCTGGCCGCGGCGCTCGCGGCGCGCGGGGTGGCCGCCGGCGACAACGTCGCGGTGCTGATGGGCAAGCGGTTCGAGCTGGTGGTGACGCTGCTGGCGATCTGGCGGCTGGGCGCGGTGCACGTGCCCCTGTTCACCGCGTTCGCCACTCCGGCGATCGAGATGCGGGTCAGGGCCGCCGGCGTCCGGCTCGTCGTCACCGAGCCGAGCCAGCACGGCAAGATCGAACGCCTGCTCCGGGACGGCGTGACCGCGCTCGTCACCGGACCGGACTTCGACGCGCTCGTCACCGGCGGCGCGCCGCCGGCCGAGGACGCGGCGGTCGGCGGGAGCGGAACCCTGATCCGGCTGTTCACCAGCGGCACCACCGGCGAGCCCAAGGGGGTCCCGGTGCCGCTCAAGGCGCTGGCCGCCTTCTCCTGCTACATGCACTACGGGCTCGACGTCACCGCCGAGGACGTGTTCTGGAACGCCGCCGACCCGGGCTGGGCCTACGGGCTGTACTACGGCATCGTCGGACCGCTGGCGCTCGGGCGGCGCAACCTGCTGCTGAACGCCGGATTCACCGCCGAGAGCACGATCGCGGTGCTCAGGGCGTTCGGGGTGACGAACTTCGCCGCGGCACCGACCGTGTACCGGGCCCTGCGCCGGGAGAGCACCGACGGTGTCCGCCTGCGCCGCGCCTCCTCGGCCGGGGAGCCGCTGACCCCCGACGTCCCGGCCTGGGCGGCCGGCGCGCTCGGCGCCGAGGTCCGCGACCACTACGGGCAGACCGAGCACGGCATGGTGATCGCCAACGCCTGGCACCCCGACCTGGCCGCGCCCGTCAAGCCCGGCTCCATGGGCAGGCCGCTGCCGGGGTTCACCGCCGGCGTCGTCGGCGACACGATCGCCCTCGACGCCACCGCCAGCCCGCTGATGTGGTTCGGGGGCTACGACGGCGCGCCGGAGAAGACCGCCGAGCGGTTCACGCCCGACGGCCGCTGGTACCTGACCGGCGACGTCGGCACCGCGGACGCGGACGGGCACTACTTCTTCTCCGCCCGCGACGACGACCTCATCCTGATGGCCGGCTACCGGATCTCCCCGCTCGACGTCGAGAGCGCGCTGATCACCCACCCGGCCGTCGCCGACGTGGCCGTGGTCGGACGCCCTGACGAGCTGCGCGGAGAGGTCGTGGAGGCCTTCGTCGTCCTGGCCGGCGGCGCCGCGGGCTCTCCCGACCTCGTCGCCGACCTGCAGCAGCGGGTCCGCACCGGCTACTCCGCCCACGCCTACCCCCGCCGCGTCCACTTCGTGGACTCCCTGCCCAAGACCCCCAGCGGCAAGGTCCAGCGGTTCCTCCTCCGCCGCCTCGACGGCTGACGCACGAAGGCGGCTATCGGGTGACAGAGGGGTCGTCGGCGACCGGGAGCGAGGAGATGGCGGGTCCTTGCAGGACCGACCCGTCCGGGGCGAACCGGCAGCCGTGGCAGGGGCACTCCCAGACCCGTTCGGTGTCGTTGAAGCGCACCAGGCAGCCCGAGTGCGGACAGTGCGGCGACAGGACGTGCGCGTTGCCCTTGTCGTCCTTGTAGATCGCCTGGAGCCGGCCGTCGTGGCGAATGACGGCGCCCGACCCCCTCCGGAGGTCGTCGGCGGACCTGGTCATGGCGTGCAGATGATCGATCACCGTCCGCTTCGCCTTGGTCGCCACGGTCTGGGAGACCGTGCTCACCTCTTGCCGGGGGTGGTCCCGAGTGGGGGAGTAGAGGTCCGCCCACGGGGAGTCCTCTCCGCAGATGAGACGCGTGAGCAGACGACCCGACATGACCCCGTGGCTCATGCCCGAGCGGGCGTATCCCGTGGCGACGTACAGGTGGTCCTCGACCCGCCCCACGTAAGGGATCTTGTCGGCGGTGTCCAGGTCCTGCGCCGACCACCAGTAGGCGACGTCGTCGATCCGGAAGTGCCGGCGGGTCCACTCGACCAGGCGCCGCTGCCGGTCGGCGACGTCGGTGGTGCCCGGCGGGAACGACTCGCCGGTGACCAGCAGCAGCCGCCGCCCGTCCCGGTACGGCGCGGTCCGCACCGATCGCGTGTTCTCCTCCCGGGTGATGTACAGGGCCCCCGGGTCGGATTCGGCCGCGATCGGTGCGGCGACCACCAGCTCGCGAAGCGGCGTCAGCCGCGAGTCGAGCGCCCGCGTGCCCAGCGCCGGGAAGAGGGTCGCCACCACCACGTCGCGGGCCCGTACCGTCGCGCCCGTATCGGTCGCCACCCGTGACGGCTGGCCCTGGGCCAGCTCGACTGCGCGGCTGCGTTCGTAGATCCGTCCGCCCGCTTTCGTGAACCTTTCGGCCAGGGCCAGGAGGTAGCGCCGCGGATGGAACTGCACCTGGTCCTCCACCCGCAGCGCGCCGGCCACCGGGTAGGGCAGGTCGGTGCTGGTCACGAAGGATGCCGGCAACCCCGCCTCCCGCGCGGCCTCCGCCTCGGCCCTCAGGTCCTCGACCCGGTCCGGACGTTCCACATAGACGTGGGACGGGCGCCGCTCGATGTCGGCTTCGATTCCCAGCCGCTCCGCGGTGGCGACCACGTGGTCGACCGCCTCCTGCTGCGAACGGGCGTACAGCCGCGCGGTGTCCGCGCCGTGAGCGTCGCGCAACTGCGCGAAGATCCAGGGGTGCGCCGCCGACAACCGGCCGGTGGTGTAGCCCGTGACGCCCGCCGCGATCCGGTCGGCCTCCAGCAGGACGACCGATCGGCCGGCCTCGACCAGTTCCCAGGCGGTGGCGATTCCGGCGATCCCTCCGCCGATGACCGCCACGTCCGCGTCGACGTCCTCGTCGAGCACCGGGTAGGACCTCGGGCGTGTCGACGCCATCCAGTACGACTGAGCGGTTCCCTCGACCATGCGGCTCCCTCGTCTTCGACGTGCAGAACTTTGCCCTGCCATTGCTCGTCAAACACGGGAAGGTGAAACCGGCGGCATCGAGATGGCGCTTACCGGCCCGGCCGTTACGGAACGGTCGCTCAGGTGCGGCGGGCGGTGATCCAGGTGAAGGGCTGCACGCCGCCCGCCGGAGTGCGGTGCTCGTGACGGCGGCTGTGCAGGAGGGTGAAGCCGCCGCCGAGTTCGGCGGCCAGTTCCTCAGCGGTCCAGCGGGTGACGGGCAGTCCGGAGCAGTGGGTGGGGCCGTCGGCGGCGAAGGTGCCCAGCACCACGATGCCGCCGGGTTCGGTGGCCTGGCGCAGGGCGGCAAGGTAGGCGGCCCGGCCGGCGGGATCGGCGAGGAAGTGGAACACCGCCCGGTCATGCCACACCGTCCACGTGCGTGCGGGCTGCCAGGCCAGCAGGTCGGCGCGGACCCAGGTGACGGCTCGCGGTGCGGCCCCCAAGGCCGTCTCGGCGGCGCGGCGGGAGGCGTCCAGTGCCCGGCCGGACACGTCCAGCACCGTGATGTCGCCGAAGCCGGCCTCGACCAGCCGGACCGCCAGCGGGGACGCGCCGCCGCCCACGTCGATCACCCCGGCGCGCCGGTCGCCGGCGGCCTGCAGGATCAGGTCCAGGGACGGCTGCGGCTGCCGCTGGAACCAGCTCACCCGGTCCGCGCCGCGGTCGCGGTACACGTCCTCCCAACGCGCGGCGGATCCGGGATCCGTGCTCAATGTCCGCCTCCGATGGTGATCCGTGACGGCCCGCACCGTCCTCACTGGCTACGATATTCCAAGAAGTATTGGAATAGCCTGGTGGGGTGGGTATGTCGAGCGCGAAGGCGCGGGTGTACGCGGGGTTCGCGAGGATCGGGAAGGCGCTGTCCAATCCGGCCCGGCTGGAACTGCTGGACCTGCTGGCCCAGGGGGAGCGCGGCGTGGAGGAGCTGGCGGCCGCCGCCGGGATGAAGGTGTCCAACACCTCCGCCCAGCTCAAGGAACTCGCCGGGGCCGGGTTGGTGGCCTCGCGCCGGTCCGGCACCCGGGTCGTCTACCGCTTGGCCGACGCCCAGGTCGGGGTGTTCGTCGAGCAGGCCAAGCAGCTCGCGCACGCGCGACTGCCCGAGGTCCGCGACGCCGCCCGCGCCTGGCTGGGCGAGGTCGACCATCTGGAGCCGGTCACCCGCGACGAACTGGCCCGCCTCGTGGACGGCATCGGCGGAGGGGAGGGGGACGGTGGCGGGGTGGTGGTGCTGGACGTCCGCCCGTCCGCCGAATACGCCGCCGCGCACCTGCCCGGCGCGCGCAGTATCCCGGTCGACCAGCTCGCCGACCGGCTGGACGAACTCCCCGCCGAGGCCGAGATCGTGGCCTACTGCCGGGGACGCTACTGCCTGATGTCGCTGGAGGCGGTCCGGCTGCTGCGCAGCCACGGCCGCAGGGCCCGTCCGCTGCTGTCCGGCGTGACCGAATGGCGCGCCGACGGCCGCCCCGTCGCCGCCGGTGCCCCAGCCGGTGCCGGCGATCCGGTCGGTGGATCCTGATCCGGTGCGCGATCCCGCATTCCTCTCGCGAGGTGTCGGATCGGGGGCGTCGCCGTTCGTCTTGGTGGTGACACGAGATCCGCCTACGCAAAGGAGCCGGAGATGCCTCCGACGCTGAACACGATCGACGTCATCGTGTCCGACATCGACGCGGCGATCGCCTTCTACCGCCGTCTCGGCGTGGACTTCACCGTCGACCCCGCCCACCCCGACCACGCGGGCTGCGACCTGCCGAACGGGCTGCACCTCATGCTGGACACCGAGAAGTTCCGCGCCTCGGCCCAGACCTCGGGCTGGACGCGTCCCGAGGGCGACCCCCGCGCCTTCCTGGCCTTCCAGTTCCCCGCGCCCGCCGACGTCGACGCCGTGTACGCCGAGCTGACCGGCGCCGGCCACCGGGGGATCCAGGAGCCCTGGGACGCGTTCTGGGGAATGCGGTACGCCACCGTCGCCGACCCCGACGGCAACGGCGTCGACCTGTACTGCCCCCTGTCCGCCGGCCGGTAGCCGCCGGACGAGCCGAGACCAGCGGCCACCGGGAAGGATCGAGACCGTGAAGTACGTGCTGATGTTCGTCGAGACCGAGCAGTTCGCGCGCGAACTGGAGGCGATGACCGAGAGCGAGCGGCAGGCGGCGTTCGAGCGGGTCGGGCGGTGGTTCGCCGATCACGCCGCCCACA
Organism: Actinomadura nitritigenes; assembly: GCF_017573545.1. Lineage (GTDB taxonomy): Bacteria > Actinomycetota > Actinomycetes > Streptosporangiales > Streptosporangiaceae > Spirillospora > Spirillospora nitritigenes. The sequence goes on from NZ_JAGEOK010000010.1 coordinate 293,824, forward strand.
TCACCCACCACGCCCACCTGCGACCGGCCGAGACCGCGACCACGGTGCGGCTCGAAGGCGCCGGGCCGATCGTCACCGACGGGCCGTTCGTGGAGGGCAAGGAGGTCGTCTCCGGCTACGCCGAGGTCGACGTCGAGGACCTCGACCAGGCGCTGGCCATCGCCCGCGACTGGCCGGCCTGCCCCGTCGTCGAGATCCGTCCCATCGACTGACCGCCGTGCCCGAAGACCGTCCCGGCCCGCGCCGCCAGGCGCATGACGATGCGCACGGCGATGCGCGCGACGAGCTGGCCCGCGTGGTGCGCGAGCACGCGGGCCGGCTCACCGCCTGCCTGGTGCGGGTGCTGGGCGACTTCGCCGCCGCCGAGGACGTCGTCGCCGACGCGGTGGAGACCGCGCTGCGCCGCTGGCCCGCCGAGGGCGTCCCCGACCATCCCGACGCATGGCTGCTGACGGTCGCGCGGCGGCGCGGCATCGACGTGCTGCGCCGCCAGGCGAACTACCGCGACAAGCTCGCCCGGCTGCGGTGGCCGCCGCAGCCCGATCCCGACGACCGGCTGAAGCTGATCTTCACCTGCTGCCATCCCGCCCTGCCCCGGGAGGCGCAGATCGCGCTGACGCTGCGGACCGTGTGCGGCCTGACCACCGCCCAGATCGCCGCCGCGCTCGTGGTCGGCGAATCGGCGGTCGCCCAGCGCATCTCCCGCGCCAAACGCAAGATCGCCGCCGCCGGCATCCCCTACCGGATCCCCGGCGACACCGAACTGCCCGACCGGTTGGACCAGGTGCTGACCGTGGTCTACCTGCTGTTCAACGAGGGCTATCTGACCACCGCCGGCGACCGGCCCCAGGCCGCCCACCTGGCGGACGACGCCGAATGGCTCGCCGCCCAGCTCGCCTGGCTGATGCCGAAGCAGCCCGAGGTCCTCGGCCTGCTCGCCCTCGTCCGCCTCCACCAGGCCCGCGCCGCCGCCCGCTTCACCTCCGCCGGCGACCTGGTCCCGCTCCGCGACCAGGACCGGAGCCGCTGGGACCACGCCGCCATCGGCGAGGCCATCGGCCTGCTGGAACGCGCCGCCACCGCCAAGCGCCCCGGCCCCCACCAGGTGCGGGCCGCGATCGTCGCCTGCCATGCCGAAGCCCCCACCTGGGACGACACGGACTGGGCCCAGATCCTGGTGCTCTACGACATCCTCCTCGCGCTGGCCCCGTCCCCGGTCCACCGCCTGCACCGCGCCGTCGCCGTCCACCACGCCCCGCCGCCTCGGGGCGGCCCGTCCAACGCCCTGGCCGCCCTCGACGCCCTGTCCGCGGCCGACCGGCGCATCCTGGAGCGCTACCCGCTCTACCACGCCACCCGCGCCGAACTGTTGCGCGCCGTCGGCGACAACGACGCCGCCCGCACCGCCGACCAGCACGCCCTGGCGCAGACACGCAACCCCGCCCAGCAGACCCTCCTCCGGCACCGACTCGACCAACCCCTCACCTGAACCAGGGCAGCCAACGGCGGACACGGCCTCTCACCGAACGCCGGCCTTACGACTCACCGGCCCTTCCACACGGGCTTGCGCTTTTCCATGAAGGCGGCGGCGCCTTCTCTGGCGTCCTCGCTGGAGAACACCGACCGCTGGAGTTCCTTGTTGCCTTGGGCCGCCCGCGCAGGGTCGGTGACGCCGAGCCGCACGAGTTCCTTGACGGCCGCCAGCCCCAGCGGTGCGTTCCCGGCGATGCTCTCCGCGAGGCCGAGGGCGGCGTCGAGCACCTGCTCCGGCGGTACGACCGCGTTGATCAGGCCCACCTCGTAGGCGCGCGCCGCCTCGATCGGTTCGCCGGTCATCGTCATTTCGAGGGCGACGGCCAGCGGGATGCGGGTGCCGATCGCGGTGCCGCCGCCCGCCGGGTACAGCCCTCTCTTGACCTCGGGCAGGCCGAACCTGGCGGTCTCGGCGGCCACGATGACGTCGCAGCCGAGAAGCAGTTCGAGGCCGCCGCCGACCGCCGTGCCGTTGGCGGCCCCGACCACCGGAACGGTGAGCTCGCCTCGCAGCAGCCGATCGAAGCCCGCCATTCCCTCGGACGAGCCGCTCGCGCCGCCTCCCGAGGCGAACTCCCGCAGGTCCATTCCGGAACAGAAGATGCGGTCGCCGGCGGCGGTCAGCACGATCGCCCGGATCCGCGGGTCGTTCTCCGCGCCGGTCACCGCGCGGCCGATCGCGTCGATCAGCGCGGCGTTGAGGGCGTTGCGCGCGTCCGGGCGGTTCAGCCGGGCGATCAGGACGGCGCCGTGTCGCTCGGTCACCAGCTCGCCGGTCATGCGGTGTATCCGCTCGACTCGGCCAGGTCGGCGGCGCCCGCCATCAGGTCGAGCACGATGGGGCCGAACGCCAGCAGCTTCGCGTCGTCCCCGGCGCGCTGGTAGCCCTGCTCCAGCACCACCCCGAGTTTCCACTTGGCGAGGACGAGGTAGTAGTCGATGTCGTCGACCTGCCGGCCGGACACCTCGGCGTAGTGGCCGAGCATCTGCTCTCTGGAGGGCATTCCCCGCAGGTCGACGTAGCTGGCCTCCGCGGCCTCCGGCGCGCCGGTGTCCTCGGGCCAGGACTGCAGCATCCAGCCGAGGTCGAGCTTGGGGTCGCCGATCGTGCCCATCTCCCAGTCCACCAGCGCCGCGAGCCGGGCGGGGGCGCCGTCCCGGTACATGACGTTGGCGAACTGGTAGTCGCCGTGCATGATGCCGGGGACGTAGTCCAGCGGCCGGTGGGCGCGCAGCCATACCGCGGCCACGTCGAAGCCGGGCAGGTCGCGGCCCTTGATCCGGTTCAGGAACGTGGTCCAGCGCTCGACCTGGCGTTCGTGACTACGCCAGCGACGCCTCCTCGTACACGACGGGCTCCCTGCTGAGAGTCGATGGCCTGGGCCCCGTCTGACCCCTGCGGGATTCCTATGAGTGAGATTCCGGTTTCCGGTCGAACGGACGACGTGGCGAGCCGCATCGCCCGGCGTGCCCTGGCCAAACGGGGCGCCGGGTACACCAGCGAGGTGCGCTGCCTGCTGGACGCCGCGCTCGAGGTCATGAAGCGGTGCGGCACGTCGTCGCGTCCGCGCGTGGCCGACATCGTGAGGGCGGCCGGGCTGTCGAACGAGGCGTTCTACCGGCACTTCCCCTCGAAGGACGCGCTGGTCGCCGCCCTTCTCGAGGACGGGACCGAGCGCTTGTACGGCTACGTGGCGCACCAGATGTCCAAGGAGCCGACGCCGGAGGGCAGGGTGCGCCGCCGGGTCCGGGGCGTGCTCTCCCAGGCCTGCGAGGAGAGCGCCGCGACCACGCGTGCCGTGCTCTGGAACGCGGGGGCGGTGAGCGAGGTGAGCGGTTCCGCGTCCCCGATTCCGAGCGACCGGCTCGCCGAACTGCTGGCGGAGCCCTTGCGCGAGCTCGGCAGCGCCGATCCGGCCTTCGACGCCTCGCTGGCCGCCTACGCGACCTTCGGCAAGCTCGGTGGCCATCTCTGGAGCGGGAATCCTCCGACGGACGGCGACGTCCGCCGCGTCACGGCGTTCTGCCTCCGCATGGTCACCCCGGTGAACGGCGAATCGGCATAGCGGCGCGGCCGGCCGCGCCGCGCGCCCCGTCCAGGCGCAGAGCCTCGACGCCGGGGGAGGCGGGTCTTCTCAGGCGAAGGGCGGCGGACCGCTTCCGACCAGCGTGATGACGTCGGACCAGGCTTCCGAGCCGCCGAGCGTGACCTGCGCCTCGCGGCCGTCCGGAAGGCGCAGCGTCCGGTCGTGGGGGTCGTCGGCATCGAAGTCGGCGATGGTCGCGGTTCCGGACCACTCCCGCTGCTTGGCGCGCAGATCGACGTAGACCTCGGTCTCGATCCCGCCGCTGCTGATCAGGGTGGCGGGTCCCCGGTAGCGGCTCATGGCCGGACCTTCTCGTCGGGTCCCGCGTGGAGTGTCCTCATGAAGACGCACCCTAGCGGTCGGGTCGGACGTTCCCGGCCGTGCCGCTTCCCCTGGAGCATCGGTGGAGGACGCTGGTCACCTTCGGGTCGGTCGCGACGAGGGCGCCACGGTGCCGGCCCTGTCGTCCGCCCTGGCCTGCTGTCAGGCGGCTGCCTTGAGGCGGGCCGGGAGGGTCCGGTGGCCGTTGGAGATGAAGGAGTCGAGCGGAAGGAGCTCGCTCGGCTGCACGGCGAGACCCAGCTCGGGGAACCGGGTGAACAGCGCGGGCAGCGCGATCGCCGCCTCCAGCCTGGCCAGCGGCGCGCCGAGGCAGTGATGGACGCCGTAGCCGAACGCCATGTGCTCCTTGTCGGCGCGGGTGACATCGAAGAGGTCGGCGTCGGCGCCGTGCGCCTGCGGGTCGCGGCCGGCCGCCGCGTAGCAGGCGAGGATCGCTTCGCCCTTGCGGAGTGCGGTGCCGTCCTCCAGCTTGATGTCCTCGACGGCGAAGCGCAGTGGCAGGTTGGCGATCGGGGGCTCGGCGCGCAGCGTCTCCTCGATGACGTCGGCCCAGGTGGCGTGTCCCGCTCGGACCAGAGCCAGCTGCTCGGGACGGGTGAGCATGGCGTGGACGGCGTTGTCGAGGAGGTTGACGGTCGTCTCGTGCCCCGCGCTCAGGAACAGGACCAGCGTGTCGACCAACTCCTCCTCCGACAGCGGTGAGCCTTCGTCGCGGGCCGCGATGAGGGCCGAGGAGAGGTCGTCCGCGGGACGCGCGCGCTTGTCCCGGACGACGCCGCGCAGGATCTCCTGCATCCGCGGAAACGCCGCGGCGGCCTCCTCCGGCCCGGTCGTGGTGCGGAAGAACGCGTCGACGCAGCGGCGCATCTCGTCGCGCGCGTCCGGGTCCCCGATCCCGAACAGCTCGCAGATCACGGCGATCGGCAGTGGGTAGGCGTAGCGGTCGCGCAGGTCCACCGCCTCGCCGGGGGCGGCGGCGTCGAGCTCGTCGAGCAGCGCGGCGACGATCGCCTCGATGCGGGGACGCAGTGCGGCCGTGCGGTGCACGGTGAACGCGCTGGAGATCAGCCGCCGCAACCGCCGGTGGTCAGGGCCGTAGGCGGTGAGCATGTTGCGCACCGCGACCCAGGCGAACAACTGCCAGCCCGGGCCGACCTCCCCGTTGATCAGGGGCGGCCAGTGCAGGGAGGCGTCCTTCGAGACGCGGTCGTCGGTCAGCAGCCGGCGCAGCAGCGCGGGGCTGCTCACCGCCCACGCCTCGACGCCACCGGGGAGGACGACGCGCGCCGCGGGGCCGCGCGCGCGTATGCGGGCGGCGTCGCCCTGGACGTCGCGCCCGGTGGGATCGATGGCGAACGGCTCGTCGTTCCTGGAAGTGCGCATCGGACCCTCCGTCTGTTCGATGGTGCCGAACGGTCATCAGGACGCACGAACCGTTGCCGCCGTCGTCGCGCCGCCCAGCGGCCGGCCACGGCCTGCCGAGGATCGGCGATCGCCGGCACCGCGTTCGACCGAGCGTCTCCCTCCCAAGGTCCGTCAGGCCGCGTTCGTCCGCAAGAGGCGCCGGCGCCGCGGCGCCTCTCGCGGACGCCGGTCAGGACAGGATGAGCACCAGGCCGCCGGCGAAGACCAGGTAGAAGGCTCCGGCGACGGTCAGGCGGGCCGGGGTGAGGCGGTGCGCGCGCATGGTGGCCAGCAGGTACGCGATCGCGGCCATGGTGACCAGTCCCGACCAGGCCAGCGCGTGGTCGAACTTCCAGGAGGTGAACAGCAGGCCGAGCCCCGAGGGGACGGTCGCCTGGATCATCATCGCGCCGGAGATGTTGGCCAGCGCCAGCTTCGTCTTGCCCTGCCGGACCCAGATGATCGCGTTCATGATCTCCGGCAGCTCGGTCGCGATCGGTGACAGCAGCAGCGCGGTCACCGCCGCGGGCAGGCCGATCATCGGCCCGATCGCGTCCAGCTGGTGCACGAACAGCTGCGACGACACGAAGATCACCGCGAGCGTGGCGAGCGTCTGCGCCGCCACCGCCCAGGTCGCCGGAACCTGCCGGCGCGGCTGGAGCTTCAGCGGCTCCAGCTCGTCCTCATCGTCGGCACCGGCGTCCTGCGCACCGGGGGCCGTGTCGCCGGCGGCGTGGTCGGCCGCGTGCGGCGCCGCCGAGCCGGCGGACATCTCGCGCCAGAAGTACACCGCGTACACCGCGAAGAACGCCAGGCCGAGGACGGGTTTGAACGCGAACGCCACCAGCCCCAGCGCGACCTTGGCGACGAACACCGCCAGGAACCATCGCTGGTCCTTCACCAGCCGCGCCAGCTCTCCCGGCCCGGTGAGGATCTCCTGGTGCCCGTCGGAGGCGCCCGCACCGCCGTGACCCGCGGCGGTGCCGGCACCCGCATGCGCCCCGCCGACGGCGGCCCCGGCCAGGACGGCGGCGGTCTCAGCGCCCGCCAGCCTGCGGCGGCGCAGCAGCAGCGCCGCACCGGTCACCGCGTACGCGACGGTCGCCAGCGCCAGCGGCCCGCCCATCGCCGCGCCGACGCCGATGTCCCGGGCCTCGGCGGTCCCGCCGGTCGTCACCGCCACCAGCGTGACCACCGACTCCGGCAACGCGGTTCCGAAGGCGGCGAGGATGGTGCCCACCGCCATCTTCCCGACATTGAGCCGCCGGCCCAGCCACTCGACCGCGTTGACGAACCACTCGCACGACAGGTAGATCACGACCGCGCACGCGATCAGCAGCACGAAATGCCACACGACCCGTCACCTCAAGCCTTCCCGCGCTAGCCGTGCCGGGGGCGAGGACCATCAGGGGCGCGAATCCGGGGAGCCCACGACCTCGACCCTCCGACGACGCGCATGCGCCATCGTCAAAGGACCGAAGGTCTCGTCCACCCGCCTCAGCGGCGGGCCCGGCCACCGGGAACCATCAGGTTCCAGCATGTCGACGACCGGTTCGCAGGACTACTCCCCTTCGCAAACCCCAGGAGATTACCGCATCCCGCCCCGCCACGCGTGGTCGTCGTAAGGGGCGGGCGCCCTCGGCGCTCGGGAGCCGCACGGATCAGACATGAAAGTATGAACTATTGTTCATGTGTTCCTGCTACGGTGGATCGAGGCGGGCCCCGGGCAGGGCCCGCCTTCGACCGACGGCTCCCGAAGGACCCACCGATGTCATTCGCCTTGACCCGTCCGGCTCGCACCGCGGCCGACGGCGTGCCGTCCGGCGGACCGCCACGCCGCCGCCGCACTCAGGTGCTCGCGCTGCCAGAGGCGCGATGGGCGGCGGCCGCGCTGGTGCTGTCCGCGGCCGGGCTGCCGGTCTACCTGCTGGACGGACCGGCCTGGGCATGGGGTGCGCTGTTCGCCGCGACCTACGTCACCGGCGGATGGGAGCCGGGCTGGGCCGGGCTGAAGGCACTGCGCGGCAGGACGCTCGACGTCGACCTGCTGATGGTGGTGGCGGCGCTGGGCGCGGCGGCGATCGGGCAGGTGCTGGACGGAGCGCTGCTGATCGTCATCTTCGCCACCTCCGGCGCGCTGGAGGCGGTCGCCACCGCCCGCACCGCCGACTCGGTCCGCGGCCTGCTCGACCTGGCTCCCGCGACCGCAACCCGCCTGGACGACGACGGCACCGAGCACACCGTGCCCGCCGACCGGCTCGCCGTCGGCGAGACGATCCTCGTGCGGCCGGGCGAGCGGGTCGGCGCCGACGGCCGCGTCCTGGACGGGGCGAGCGAGGTCGACCAGGCCACGATCACCGGTGAGCCGCTGCCGGTGGCCAAGCAGGCCGGGGACGAGGTGTTCGCCGGCACCCTCAACGGGACCGGTGCGCTCCGGGTGAAGGTCGAGCGGGATCCGTCGGATTCGGTGATCGCCCGTATCGTGGCGATGGTCGAGGAGGCGTCCGAGACCAAGGCGCCGACCCAGTTGTTCATCGAGAAGGTCGAGCAGCGCTACAGCGCGGGGATGGTCGCGGCGACGCTGGCGGTGTTCGCCGTCCCGCCGGCCTTCGGTGCGGATCCGACCGCATCGCTGCTGCGCGCCATGACGTTCATGATCGTCGCGTCCCCGTGCGCGGTGGTCCTGGCCACCATGCCGCCGCTCCTGTCGGCCATCGCCAACGCCGGACGGCACGGCGTGCTGGTCAAGTCCGCGGTGGTGATGGAGCGGCTCGGCCAAGTCGACCAGGTTGCGCTCGACAAGACCGGCACCCTGACCGAGGGCGTCCCGCACGTCGTGGACATCCGTGCGCTCAGGGGCGCGGGCCTGACCGAGGACGCCCTGTTGCGGCTGGCGGCGGGAGCCGAGCACCCCAGCGAGCACCCATTGGGCCGCGCCATCGTCGAGGCCGCCCGCAGCCGCGGTCTGGACGTGCCCGCCGCGGCCGACTTCTCCTCCGCCCCCGGGACCGGAGTCACCGCCACCGTCGACGGCCACCGGGTCGCGGTCGGCAGCCCGGCCCGGCTTCGGACCGGACGCGGCGCCCATCCCGCGCTCGCCGTGGCCGAGCGGCTGGAGGAGCGGGGCCGCACCGCGGTGCTGGTCGACATCGACGGCGCCCCGGCCGGCGTGCTGGGCGTCACCGACCGGCTCCGGCCCGACGCCGCCGCCACCGTCACCGCCCTGACCGCCCTCACCGGCACCGCGCCGGTCCTGCTCACCGGCGACAACGCGCGTGCCGCCGCCCACCTGGCCGATCAGGCCGGCATCGGCGACGTCCGCGCGGGGCTGCTCCCGCACGACAAGGTCACCGCCGTCCAGGAACTGGAACGCTCCGGCCGCAACGTGCTCCTTGTCGGAGACGGAGTGAACGACGCGCCCGCGCTGGCCGCCGCCCACACCGGCATCGCCATGGGCCGCGCCGGATCCGACCTCGCGCTGGAGACCGCCGGCGCCGTCATCGTCCGCGACGAACTGGCCGCCGTCCCCGCCGTCGTCGGCCTCTCGCGGCGGGCGCGCCGGCTGGTGGCGCAGAACCTGGCGATCGCCGCCGTGTTCATCACCGGCCTGGTGATCTGGGACCTGGCCGGGACCCTGCCGCTGCCCCTCGGCGTCGCCGGACACGAAGGCTCCACCGTCATCGTCGGCCTCAACGGTCTGCGCCTGCTCTCCGAGCGTGCCTGGCGGCACGCCGGCCGCCCCGGACACCGGTGAGTGCCTCCGCCGATGGCGACGGACGCGGTCCCAGCGGACCCGCCACGCATACATGAACATTGGTTCATGTATGCGTGGCGCGGCGTACGATGGCGGCATGGGCCACGGAGCTGATCGATCGGCCGGCGGCGTCCCACGCCGACGCCTGGACGCGGCCGGTGCCGCGAGGGTGGCCACCACGCTGCAGGCCCTGGCCACCCCCTCCAGGCTGCTGATCCTCTCCCGGCTCCGGGAAGGTCCGCTCCCGGCCACGGAACTGGCCGCCGAGGTCGGCATGGAGCAGTCCGCCTGCTCCCACCAACTCAGGCTGCTGCGCAACCTCGGCCTGGTCACGGGCACCCGGAAGGGGCGGTCGGTCGTGTACACCCTGTACGACGACCACGTCGCCGAACTGCTGGACCAGGCCCTCTACCACGTCGAGCACCTGCAGCTCGGCCTGACCGATGCCCCGGGTTCCCGCGAAAGCGTCACGGACGACGCGTCCGTGACGGCCGTCCCTTAGCCCTCAACTGCAAGCTCGCCCTCACCCCCCGCTGGTGTCGCCGGAGCGATGAGTCCGCCGGCGTCCCCAGGTCCACCTCTCAACCGAGACAGCCGATCCAGCGGGAGTGACCATGGGCCTCATCCACATCGAGATGTTCGCGACCCTCGACCTCGTCGGGCAGTCGCCCGGCGGTCCCGACGAGGACCCGGTGGGGTTCCCGTTCGGAGGCTGGCAGGCGCCCCTGCTGGACGACGTCGCCGGGGCGCAGATCGGTGCCGCGTACGAGGGCACGGACGCGCTCCTGCTCGGCCGGCGGACGTACGACATCTTCGCCGCCTACTGGCCGCACCAGGAGGGCGGCCAGGACAACGAGATCGCCGCGCTCTTCAACAGGGTGCCCAAGTACGTGGCCTCCCGCGGCAGGCCCGACCTCTCCTGGGCCGGGTCCTCGCAACTCGGCCCGGACCTGGCCGCCGCGGTGCGCGAGATCCGCGACAAGCACGAGAACGTCAAGGTCGTCGGGAGCCTGAACCTGGTGCAGACGCTCCTGCGCGAGAAGCTCTTCGACCGTCTCGACCTCTGGGTGCACCCGATCGTGCTCGGCGTCGGGAAGAAGGTGTTCGACGGCGGTGCGGTGCCCGCGAACGTCTCGCTCCTCGAGCCGCCGGTGGCCAGTCCGAACGGCACCGTGTACCTGCGCTACGGGCTCTCCGGCGGCACGCCCGCGACGGGGGATATGACCGCCCCCGATCGCGGCACCGGGCGCAACGCCTGAAGACGCCCGGCGCGAGGCGGATCCGCGGCGCCTCCCGCGACGCGGCCTTCCGCGCCGATTGGGCCAGGTCCGAGACGTCCCCTTTTCACCGTGAGTCGGTTCTCCGGCACAATGTGGGGAGGACGGAGGTGGCCGTGTGGCCGGGTTGGCTGGATCGCTTGAGCGTTCCGTCATGGACGTGCTGTGGGGGGCGCCTGGTCCGCTGCGGGTCCGTGAGTTGCTGACGAGGCTGAACGAGGACGCGGGGAAGAAGCTCGCGTACAACACGGTGCAGACGGTGGCCGAGCGGCTGGCGCAGAAGGGGATGGTGCGGCGC
>NZ_JAGEOK010000011.1 GCF_017573545.1 Actinomadura nitritigenes
GTGAGGCGTTCGGTGGTTATGGCGGAGGGGAAACACCCGGTCCCATTCCGAACCCGGAAGTTAAGCCCTTCAGCGCCGATGGTACTGCATGGGAGACTGTGTGGGAGAGTAGGACACCGCCGGACATATATTGGTCGAGGGTCGCACCCCGTTTTTCGGGGGCGGCCCTCGACGCATGTCATGGACCTGCCGAAGTAGGCTGCAGGAGTCCACGAACCACCATCAAGAACAGTGACGGACGTGATGAGCGCGGAAGAGGACGGCCGCAGCGACGAGAACCGCGAGCGGCGGGGGAAGAACGGCGGGCGGAGCGCGCCCGGCGCTCGTGGGGGCACCGGCGGGTCCGGTGCGCGCGGAAGCGGCGGTCCTCGCGGATCCGCGCCTCGCAACGGCGGTCCCAAGGGCGGCAGCGGCCGTCCCGGGGCCGGGGGCGGCTGGAAGGGGCGCGAGGGTCAGGGCCGGCGGAACGATCGGCCCTCCGACCGCCCGGTCCGGGGGAACGACGACCGTCGCGGCGGCGAGGGAGCCCCGCGCGAGCGGCGTGATGACCGTTTCGGCGGCGGACGCGGCGGCGAGCGGGGACAAGGACGGTTCGGCGGCGCCGGTGGCGAGCGCCGGAACGCCGGGCCCCGCGATGAGCGACGTTCCGGCACGTCCGGCGGTCCGCGTGGCGGGAAGCCGGGTGGCCGTGGTGACGGGCGCTTCGGCGGCCAGGGCGGCCCTCGCACCGGGCCGGGCGGACCGCGTACCGGACAGGGCGCCGGTGGCGGTCGCTCCGGCGGCGGCCAGGGCCCGGGCGGCGAGGGCCGCGAACAGCGCTTCGGTGGCCCTCGTGCAGAGCGTCGCGATGACCGCTTCGGTGGTCCGCGTGGCGGCCAGGGCGCCGGTGGTGGAAACCGCGAAGGGCGCTTCGGCGGGCCGCGTGGTGGCGGCCAGGGTCCGCGCGGTGAGCGCCGTGAAGGCGGTTTCCGCGGTCCGCGCGACGGCCAGGGTCCGCGTCGTGAGGGCGGTTTCGCCGGTCCGCGCGGTGAGCGCCGTGAGGGCGGTTTCGGCGGGCCTCGTGGTGAGCGTCGCGAGGGCGGCTTCGGTGGTCCGCGTGGCGGCCAGGGCGCCGGTGGTGGAAACCGCGAAGGGCGCTTCGGCGGGCCGCGTGGTGGCGGCCAGGGTCCGCGCGGCGAGCGCCGTGAAGGCGGCTTCGGCGGCCAGCGCGGCGGCCAGGGTCCGCGTCGTGAGGGCGGCTTCGGCGGCGGGCGCGGACCTCGGGACGAGAGCCGCGGTGGCCGGCCCGGTGGGCCGCGCGGTGAAGCGCGCTCGGGTGGGCCTCGCGAGTCCCGTCCCGGCGGCCGGCAGGGCGAGCGCGGGTCCGAGGGGCGGCCGAAGGAACGCCGGTTCCAGGACCGCGACGAGCGCGGCGGGCGCGACGGCGGCCGTCCCGGCGGAGGGTTCCGTCAGGAGCGGCCCGGTGGGCGCCGGTTCGAGGGTGATCGGGAACGGCCGCGCGGCCAGCGCGACGGCGGAGGGTTCCGCGGTCGCGGACCCGGGCGTCCCGAGGAGCGGGGCGGGCGCCCGCACGGCCCGGGGCGCGGCCGTCCAGCGGAGGTCGAGCGGGAGCGTCCGGCACCCAAGCACGACGATCCGCTGCTGCCCGACGACGTCACCGGTGAGGAGCTGGACGCGGAGGCGCGCGCCGAGTTGCGGACGCTGCCGAAGGACCTCGCGGAGCGCGTGGCGCGGCATCTGGTGATGGCGGGGCGGCTCTCCGAGGAGGAGCCGGAGCAGGCGTACAAGCACGCCCGCGCCGCGCGCCGGCTCGCGTCGCGCGTCGGCATCGTCCGGGAGGCCGCCGGGATCGCCGCGTACCAGACGGGGGAGTGGGCCGAGGCGCTCGCCGAGCTGCGGGCGGCCCGCAGGCTGGGCGCGGGCGACGACTCGTACCTGCCCGTCATGGCCGACTGCGAACGCGGGATGGGACGTCCCGAGCGCGCCCTCGACGTGATCAAGTCGCCGGAGGCGGACCGGCTCGACCCGATGGGGCGGGTGGAGCTGCGCATCGTGGAGTCGGGCGTGCGCCGCGACCTCGGCCAGTACGACGCGGCCGTGGTGACGCTGCAGATCCCCGAGCTGCGGGACCGGCGGCTGAGGCCCTGGTCGGCGCGGCTCTTCTACGCCTACGCCGACGCGCTCGCCGAGGCGGGCCGCGAGGGCGAGGCGTCCGACTGGTTCGCCCGCGCGGCGGCCGCGGACCGCGACGGCGAGACCGACGCCGCCGAACGCTACGCGGAGCTCGAAGGACTCCACATCCTCGACACGGAGGACGACGGCGAGGAGTCCGCCGAGGACCTCGACTCGCAGCAGGTGCCGGAGGACACGGCCGCAGACGGCGGCGACACGGGCGACACGGGCGAGGCCGGCGAGGCCGTGGCGCCGCCCGCCGAGCCGGTCGCGGAGGTGCGCGAGGAGCCGGCCGCGGAGGTGCCGGAGATCGTCACGGCGACGGACATCCAGTTCAAGCCCGCCGATCCCGAGATCCTGGAGCCTGCGCGGGAGGAGGTCCCCGAGGCGCCCGCGGTGTTCCTCGAGCCGAAGACCGCCGAGCCGGAACCCGATCTCGACCAGGCCGCCGTCGAGCCAGAGCCTCCCGCGGAAGGGGAGGCCGGCGAGGACGAGCCCGGCGGTCCGGACGAGGGTCCGAAGGCCGGCGGCTGACCCGCTGAGCCGGTCTCCGGACGTGCCGCTCGGTGCGTCCGGAGACCGGGTCCGGCCTTCGCGACGGACGGAAGGCCCGAAAGAACCGAATGAAGATCTCTTGCCGGGGTTCGCGGCTAGGCTGTGCCGCGTGATCGCCGGTGCGGAAGAGGTCCCCCCGAAGGGCATCGACGTCGAGACCCCGCACATCGCGCGGATCTACGACTACTGGCTGGGCGGCAAGGACAACTTCGCCTCCGACCGGGCGGCCGCGGAGCAGGTGATGCTCGCGACGCCGACGATCAAGCCGGGCGTCACCGCGAACCGGGCCTTCCTGAGCCGCGCCGTGCGGACGATGGTCGGGCACGGCGTCACGCAGTTCCTCGACATCGGCACGGGCATCCCCACCGCGGACAACACGCACATGGTCGCGCAGGCCGCCGACCCCGAGTGCCGGGTGGTGTACGCGGACAACGATCCGATCGTGCTCGCGCACGCGCGCGCCCTGCTGTCCGGCGTGACCGCGCCGACCGCGTTCGTGGACGCCGATCTGCGCGACACGGGCCGGATCCTGGAGGAGGCCGCGCGGCTGCTCGACTTCGAGCGCCCGGTGGGCCTGCTGCTGATCGCGGTGCTGCACTGCATCCCGGACGACGACGACCCGCGCGGCATCGTCCGCACGCTGCTGGACGCCCTCGCGCCCGGCAGCTTCCTCGCCGTCACCCATCCGGGCATCGACCAGATGCCCGAGCGGATGGCGGCCGCGGAGGACGCCCTCACCAAGGCGATGGGCTTCCGCGTGACCTTCCGCACCCGCGACGGTGTCGGTGCGTTCCTCTCCGGGCTCGACCTCCTCGATCCGGGCGTCGTCCCGGTCCAGGACTGGCGTCCCGACGCGGACGCGGCGCCGTCGGACACGACCGGGATGTGGGGCGGCGTGGCCCGGAAGCGGTGACCGCCGCCCGGCCTGAGCGCGGGCTCAGCGGGCGGGGAGGCCGCGGACGAGTTATTCGATAGTGTGTCAATAACTCTGCTCGGCGGCCCGCGCGGCAGGCCGGGTCCGGTGCGACGGAAGGGCCGCGTCATGGCCGACGACAGCATGTCCGACTTCACCCGCGGGTCCTTCGCGCACGGGGGCGCGTCCCACCGCGTGTTCCGGTCGGGGACCGGGCCCGCCGTCATCGTGATGGCGGAGGTCCCGGGCATCACCCCGAAGGTGCTCGCGTTCGCCCGGCGCGTCCGCGACCTGGGCCTGACCGTCGTGCTGCCGGACCTCTTCGGGGCGGCCGGGCGCGACCCCGACCCCGCGGCGCACGGCTGGTCCGGCACCGTCGCCTACGGCGTCCGCGCCATGGCCCCGCTCTGCGTCCGCCGCGAGTTCACCAAGCTCGCCACGGGGCGGACCTCGCCGATCGTGGGCTGGCTGCGCGCGCTGGCCGCGCGCGAGCACGCCGAATGCGGCGGGCCCGGCGTCGGTGCCGTGGGCATGTGCTTCACCGGCGGGTTCGCGCTGGCGATGGCCGCCGACGACCGGCTCCTCGCGGCCGTGCTGTCCCAGCCGTCGTTGCCGCTGCCGGTCACCCGCGCGCAGCGGCGCACGATCGACATCGCGCCCGCGGACCTCGCGGCGGTGAAGCGGCGCGGCGCGGACGACCTGACGGTGCTCGGCCTGCGGTTCCGCGGCGACCGGCTCGTCCCCGGCGAACGGTTCGCCTTCCTGCGCCGCCAGCTCGGGGACGCGTTCGTCGCCGTGGAACTGGACGACTCGGCGGCGAACCCGGACGCCCTGCTCAGGCCGCACTCGGTCCTCACCGAGCACCTCATCGACGAGCCCGGACAGCCCACGCGCGACGCGCTCGAGCAGGTCCTGGAGCTGTTCCGCGCCCGCCTGCTCCGGCCGGAGAGCGACGCCCGGTCCGCCGGGGCGGGCGCGTAGGCCGCGCCGCCGGTCAGGCGTGCCGGTCCAAGGCGTGCATGATGCCCGCGACGTTGTTGGCCGGGCTGTTGAGGACGTCGTACTTGGCGGCCAGCTCGGGGTCGAGGTCGGCGCTGTTGATGGCGTAGCGGTCCTTCGTGCGCTCCACCACCATCGCCACGGCGTGGTCCAGCTCGAGACCCTGGTCCCTGGCTGCGCGGACCGCGTCGACCCAGACGCGCAGCTCCTCGGCGGAGCGTTCCAGCGTGTCCTCGACCTCGGTCACCGGGCCGTAGTGCGCGAACAGCAGCCGCTGCGGGCCGAGGTCGCGGAACCGGCCGAGCGACGCCAGCGCCGTGTCGAGGTCGAAGTCCGGCGGCGGGGTGGCGGGCCGCACGTCCGCCGTCTCCGGGATGTAGATGCCGGCGGCGTCGCCCACGTACAGGTCGCCGGTGCCGGAGTCGACGAGCCCGACGTGGTGCTTGGCGTGACCGGGGGAGTAGTGCGACTCCAGCCGCCGGCCGCCGCCGAGATCGATCACGCCGGTGTCCTCGACGGCGCGGATGCGCGCGGAGTCGGTCGGCTTCAGCTCGCCGAACAGGGCGTCGAGGGCGTCGCCCCACACCATGCGGGCGCTGCGCATGAGGCGGGACGGGTCGGCGAGGTGCCGGGCACCCTTCTCGTGCACGACGATCTCGGCCTGCGGGTACAGCGCGGCGATGTCGCCGACGCCGCCCGCGTGGTCGAGGTGGATGTGGGTGACCACGACGCTCGCGAGGTCGTCCGCGCCGACGCCGAGCTCGCTCAGCGCCTGCTGGACGACGGGCGCCGAGCCGGCGGTCCCCGGCTCGATCAGGCACGGCCGGTCGGCGAGGATCAGGTACGCGGCGGTGATGCCGGAGTGGCCCGCCAGCAGGGTGTCGATCTCGTAGACGCCTCCGCCGAGCGCCGTGATGTTCGAGGAGTTCATGGGCAGATCATCGCCCCCGCCGGCCCGCCCCGGCCACCCGGGGCCGCCCCTGAACGGCCCCGGCGGGCGGGGCGGCGGTCAGCGCAGCCGGCCCGCCGCGTGCAGGTCGTCGAAGATCAGCTGGTCGACGGGCGACACGCGGCCGCGGTCGGCGTACCCGAGCCAGGCGATCTCCTCGATCTCGCTGCTCGGCGCGGGCGTGCCGGTGTGGTCGGCGGTGTAGCAGGTCATCCGGACGGTGACGCCGCCGGCGTGCCCGTGCGCCTGCGCCTCCCAGGTGCCGAGGTGGGCGGCCGTCTCCGGCAGGACGTCGACGGTCAGCTCCTCCTTGACCTCGCGGACGAGCGTCCGCACGTCGGACTCGCCGGGCTCCCGCTTGCCTCCCGGAAGGTAGTAGACGTCCTTCCCGCGTGAGCGGGTGCTGAGGATGCGGCCCCCGTCCAGCAGGATCCAGGCGATCTTGTCGATGGTGCGGTCGGTCATCGTTCGCCTTCCGGGTCGAGGAGGCGCAGCACGAGGCCCGTCCGGGGCTTCGGGCCGAACGAGGTGGACTTGCGCGGCACCCGCTCGCCGCCGTTCGCGACGGCCAGGACGTCCGCCACCTTCAGCGGGTTGAGGACGACGGCGGTGCCGCCCGCGCGGCGGGCCCGGTCGAGGGCGGCGGACGGGTCGTCGTGCACGACCTCGATGGCGTTCTCGTTCTCCGGGACGTTCCACAGGTCCCCGACGAGCAGGTGGTCGAGGATCGCGGTGTCCAGGCGGCGCCAGCGTGGGGAGTGCTCGGACGGCATCACGCGGGCCAGCGCGGCCGGGTCGGGGCCGGTGAGCAGGTGGAGCCTCTCGCCGCCGCCGAGCAGGAACGCGGCGCCCTGTGCTTCGCCCAGGGCGCGCACGGCCTGGTTCTCGTCCTCGAACTCGGTGACGTGAAAGGCGTCGCGCGCGCGCTCGACGGCCTCACCGGGCGCCAGGCCCGGCAGGACGCGGTGGATCGCGCCGAGATGCGGCGGATACCGCGTCGAGTCGACGAGCAGCGACAGACCCCGGTCCCACGGGCCGGAGCCGTCCCCGGCGGCGTGGTGGCGCGCCTGCAGGGCGCGGTACGTGGCGTACCGGTGGTGGCCGTCGGCGATCAGGGCCTGCTTGCCGCGCAGGTCGGCGGAGACGCGGGCGTGCAGCGCGGGATCGGCGATGCGCCACAGCCGGTGCGTGAGCCCGTCGTCGGCGCGGAAGCCCAGCAGCGGCTCCCGTTCCGCGGCGTCGTCGACGATCCGGGCCGCGTCGCCCCCGCCCTCGTACACCAGGAAGATCGGTTCGAGATTGGCGCGCGCCGCCGCCATCAGCGCCAGCCGGTCGCGGACGGGGCCCGGGAACACGTTCTCGTGCGGCAGGACGACCCGGTCGGCCTCCGCGCGCAGCCCGAGCGCGCCGATCAGGCCGCGCTGCAGCACCGTCCCGTCCTTGGCCGCCTCGTAGACGTACAGGGCCGGGTCGGGGTCGGTGGTGAGCACCCCCTCGGCGAGCCAGCGGCGCAGCGTCTCGCCCGCCTCCCGGTAGCTCTCCCCGGCGGAGCGCGGCATGTTCAGCCGGACGATGTTGTGCCCCCCGCCCGACAGCAGACGGCCGACCTCCGCGTCGTCCACCAGGTCGTACGGGGGAGTGGTCACCTCGGCCAGGTCGCCCGCCCGTTCGGGGACGAACCGGACGCCGCGGAACGGCGCCAGGTCCAGCCCGCCGCCCGTCGCGGGGCCTGCGGACCCGAAGATCCGGGCGCTGAACTGTTCCGGTCCGAGCCCGGAGGGGAGGTCGTCGTCCACTGTGGGCATGGTAATCAGCGACGGGCCTCCGCGCGTCGGCCGGGTACCGTCGTCGTGATCAAGGTCCGATGGGAGGTCCACATGAGTGGTGAAGGACAGGGACGCCCGGACGATTCCCAAGGCGACGCCCCCGGCGAGCATCCCGCCGCTCCGGGCGGAGGCGTCTACGAGTGGTACACGCGGGGGCTGGAGCTGCTCCGCTCCGGGAGCGCGGCGGCCGCGCTGCAGCTGCTGACCAGGGCCGCGGAGGCCGAGCCGGCGTCGCACAGCATCCGGGAGGCGCTCGCCCGCGCGCAGTTCGGGGCGCGGCAGTTCGGCGCGGCGGCCGAGAGCTTCCAGAGCATCGTCGAGGAGGAGCCCGCCGAGGACTACGCGCGGTTCGGGCTAGGGTTGTCGCTCAGCCGGATGGGCGACTTCGAGGGCGCGGTCGAGCATCTCGCGCTCGCGGCGGCGATGCGTCCGGAGAACCAGGACTACGCGCGGGCGCTGCGGCACGCCCGAGCGACCCTCGCGTCCCGCAAGTGACCCCCTCCGCCCCCGTCAGCCCCCCGATCAAGGCTTTGCCCCCCGATCCCGAGGAGCGTGCGATGAAGGGCAGTGACCGTCCCCTGAGCGAGGCGTACGACGTCGCCCTGCTGGACCTCGACGGCGTCGTGTACGTCGGCCGGAGGCCCGTCCCGGCGGCGGCCGAGTCGCTCGCGAAGGCCCGCGCGGCGGGTCAGCGGCTGGCGTTCGTGACCAACAACGCGTCCCGGACGCCGTCCGCGGTGGCGGCGCTGCTCAACGATGTCGGCGTCCCCGCGCAGGCCGACGACGTGGTGACCTCGGCGCAGGCCGCCGCGCGGCTGCTGGCCGAGCGGCTGCCCGCCGGGTCCGAGGTGCTGGTCGTCGGCGGGATGGGGCTGCGGCAGGCCCTGTACGCGCGGGGGCTGCGGCCGGTGTCGGTGGCGTCCGGGCGCCCCCCGGCGGTCGTGCAGGGCTACGACCCGCGGCTGTCGTACGGGCTGCTGTCGGAGGGCGCCCAGGCGGTCGGCATGGGCGCCCTGTTCGTCGGCTCCAACCGCGACCTGACGATCCCGGGCGGCGACGGGCCGCTGCACCCGGGCAACGGGGCGCTGCTGCGCGTGATCAGCTCGGCCACGGGCGTCGAGCCGATCGTGACCGGCAAGCCCGAGCGGCCGCTGCACCAGGAGTCGATCATGCGGACGGGCGCCGAACGCCCCCTGGTCGTCGGGGACCGGCTCGACACCGACATCGAGGGCGCCCTCAACGGCGGCGCCGACAGCCTGCTCGTCTTCACGGGCGTCACCGACCACGTCCAGGCCCTCACGGCGCCGCCCCACCAGCGCCCCACCTACCTCGCGCACGACCTGACCGGGCTGCTCGTCCCGCACCCCGAGGTCGCGCGGGACGGGGGCCGGCACTCCTGCGGCGGCTGGACGGTGACCCAGGACGGCGACCGGTTCGAGATCACGGGCTCCGGCGAGCCCTACGACGGCCTGCGCGCCCTCGCGTCCGCCGCCTGGCAGGACGCGGCCCCGCCGGCGGCGGAGGCGCTCAGCGGAGCGCTGGGCGCCTTGCGGCTGCCCCGCCTGCGCTGACCGGGGCGACCGGGTCGACAGGGGCGAACCGGGCGATCACAGCAGCCTGCGCAGCCGCAGCAGGTCGAACACGCTCGCCTCGACCTTGAGGCGGCCGGCCGCCCACGCCTTGGCCGGGTTCAGCTCCTCGTGCGCCATGGCGACGAGGTCGTCGCTGTCCACGGTCAGGCGGACCTGGGCCGAGGCCGGGTCGGCGGCGGGCTCGAACGGGTCCAGGCCGCCCACGTGCAGGCGCGTCCGGTAGGCCAGCCCGAGATCGGGGATGCGGCAGCTGATCGTGCGCTCGACCACGTGCTCGGCGAACCGGTCGGCGTCCACTTCCGCCAGCCGCTCCGCGATCCGGTCGAGCGCCGTCCGGCAGTCGTCCTCGTTCGCCATGGTCAGGCCGTTCCCCGTTCGATCGGCAACGATGTCGTTCTGGGACGGTAGCGTTCGCAGTGGCCGTGCGGCGACTCGCCGCCCGCGCCGGGAGGACCCAAGGGGAGGTACACGTGATGTCCGACGAGCCCGCGGCGACGCCGGGACCGGCGCCGGTCCCGCCGGCCGAGGCAGGCGGCGGGGAACCGGGCCTCCCGGCCGCGCCGCCGCCCGAGCCCACCGGCGACCCGCGGGTGGACGAGGCCGTCGCGCGTCTGGCCGACCTGGCCGGACGGCCCGTCCCCGGCCACGTCGAGATCTTCGAGGGCGTCCACCAGCGCCTCCAGGACCTGCTGGCCGGGGCGGAGGGCCCCTCCGCCGAGGCGGGTCCGGCGGTGCCGCAGCCCCGGCCCGCGTTCCCCGACTCCCTGCGCCCCCGCCCGTGAGCCCGGTGGTGACGATCGCGGGGGCGCGACGATGGCGGTGAGGCGGCGGCTGGACGCCGAGCTGGTGCGGCGCGAGCTCGCCCGGTCCCGCGAGCACGCGAGCCAGCTGATCGCCGACGGCCGGGTCAGGGTCGCCGGGCAGCGCGCGACCAAGCCCGCGACGCAGGTCGAGACGGGCGCGGCGATCCTCGTGGACGAGGCCGCCGGCGGCCCCGAGTACGTCTCGCGCGGCGGCCACAAGCTCGCCGGCGCCCTGAAGGCGTTCCACGGCCTGGAGACCGAGGGCCGCGTGTGCCTCGACGCCGGCGCCTCGACCGGCGGGTTCACCGACGTGCTGCTGCGCGCGGGCGCCGCGCACGTGTACGCCGTCGACGTCGGGTACGGGCAGATCGCCTGGTCCCTGCGGACCGACGAGCGGGTCACGGTGATCGAACGGGTCAACATCCGCGACCTGGAGCCCGGGACGCTCGGCGGCGCCCGGCCCGGCCTGGTGGTCGGCGACCTGTCGTTCATCTCGCTCAAGCTCGTCCTCGGCCCCGTGCAGCGGTGCGCCGATCCCGCCGCCGACTACGCGATGATGGTCAAGCCGCAGTTCGAGGTCGGCAAGGACCGGGTCGGCGCCGGCGGCGTCGTCCGCGACCCGGAGCTGCGCGCCGAGGCGGTCCGCGGGGTCGCCCGGCACGCCGCGACGCTCGGGCTCGGCGTCCTCGGCGTGACCGCGAGCCCGCTGCCCGGGCCGTCGGGGAACGTCGAGTACTTCCTGTGGCTGCGGGCCGGCGCGCCGCCCCTGGACGACGCCGACCTGGAGAAGGCGATCGCGGAGGGCCCGCAGTGATCGTGCGTGCGCGCGCGGCCGTACAGAGGGCGTCCGAGAACACAGCGGCCCGGAGAACGCCGCCCGCGGCGGGAACGTCCGCGGGTGGGGCGTTCGTCGAGAGGACGTCGGCACGCCGGGTCGGGCCGGGGAGTGGGGCGAGGGTATGAGCAAGAGGTCGGTGCTGGTCGTGGCGCACACCGGGCGGCCGGAGGCGGTCCGCAGCGCCCAGCTGGTCATCGAGCGGCTCAGCGCGGCCGGGATCTGCGTCCGGGTCCTGGACCGCGAGGCCGAGGACATCGGCTGCGCGGGCGTGGACGTGATGCCGAGCACGGCGGCCGCCGCGGAGGGCGCCGAGGTCGTGATGGTGCTCGGCGGCGACGGGACGCTGCTGCGCGCGGCCGACCTCACCCGCGCGTCCGGGACGCCGCTGCTGGGCGTGAACCTGGGGCACGTCGGGTTCCTCGCCGAGGCCGAGCGGGAGGACCTCGCCGCCACCGTCGACCGGGTGGTGACGCGCCGCTACGACGTCGAGGAGCGGATGACGATCGACGTCACCGTCCGCCGCAACGGCACCCTGATGGGCGCGACGTGGGCGCTGAACGAGGCCAGCATCGAGAAGGCCGAGCGGGAGCGCATGCTGGAGGTCGTCGCCGAGATCGATGGGCGCCCCCTGTCGAACTGGGGCTGCGACGGCGTGGTGTGCGCCACCCCGACCGGGTCGACCGCGTACGCGTTCTCCGCGGGCGGGCCCGTGGTGTGGCCGGAGGTGGAGGCGATGCTGGTGGTGCCGATCAGCGCGCACTCGCTGTTCGCCCGCCCGCTGGTGGTCTCGCCGCGCTCGCAGGTCGCGGTGGAGGTGCTCGCGGACACGCCGCGCGCGGTGCTGTGGTGCGACGGACAGCGGACCCTCGACCTGCCGCCCGGCGCCCGGGTCGAGGTGCGGCGCGGCACCGAGCCGGTCCGGCTCGCCCGGCTGCACCTCACCCCGTTCACCGACCGGCTCGTGACCAAGTTCGGGCTTCCGGTGACGGGCTGGCGGGGCCGGGTCCGGCAGCCCGCGACCCCCTCCCCAGCGGAGGAGGCTCCGCAGGTCACCGGGGTGGAGACGATCGGCGGCGGAACAGGTACCGCGCGCGGGGCGTCCGATCTCGCCGGGACGGACGGGGGAGCATCCGGCGTGCAGAGTGGATAATCTCCACAGGCGCTGATCGGGGATTCGTTTGCGGAGGGTTGTGACGCTGGTGCGTCCGATGGTCGATGAGGTGCGGATCCAGGGCCTCGGCGTGATCGACGAGGCCGTGCTCGATCTGTCGCCGGGGTTCAACGTGGTGACCGGCGAGACCGGGGCCGGCAAGACCATGGTGGTGACGAGCCTCGGCCTGCTGTTCGGCGGCCGCGCCGATCCGCAGCGGGTCCGGCCCGGCGCCGGCCGCGCCACCGTGGAGGGGCGGATCGTGGTCGACCCGGGCGGCCGGGTGGTCGAGCGGGTCGAGGAGTCCGGCGGCGAGCTGGACGACGGCGCGCTGATCGTGACGCGGTCGGTGTCCGCGGAGGGCCGCTCCCGGGCGTTCCTCGGCGGCCGGTCCGTCCCGGTGAGCGTGCTGATCAACCTCGCCGACGACCTGGTCGCCGTGCACGGCCAGTCCGACCAGCAGCGGCTCCTGCAGGCCGGGCGGCAGCGCGGCGCGCTGGACCGGTACGCGGGCGCCGCCCTCACCAAGCCGATGCGCGCCTACACCAAGGCCTACCAGCGGCACCGCCAGGTCAGCGCGCTGCTGGAGGAGCTGACGACGCGGTCGCGGGAGCGCACGCAGGAGGCCGACGTGCTCCGCTTCGGCCTGGAGGAGATCGAGAAGGTCGACCCCAAGGAGGGCGAGGACGTCGACCTCGCCGCCGAGGAGGAGCGGCTCGGGCACGCCGACGCGCTGCGCGGCGCGGCCGACACCGCGCACGAGGCGCTGCTCGGCGACGCCGCCGCCGCGTTCGAGGCCGCGAACGTGACGAGCCTGCTCGGCCAGGCCCGCAACGCCCTGGAGGCCGTCCGCGAGCACGACCCGGAGCTGGCGGCGCTCGCCGACCGGCTCGCCGAGGCCGGCTACCTCGTCTCCGACGTCGGCACCGACCTCGCGTCCTACGCCGAGTCCGTGGACGCCGACCCGGCGCGGCTCGCCGCCGTCCAGGAGCGGCGCGCCGAGCTGACCTCGCTGGTCCGCAAGTACGGCGGCGAGGAGGGGACGGTCGCGGAGGTGCTGGAGTGGGCGCGCCGGTCGGCGTCCCGCCTCACCGAGCTGGACGGCGACGACGACCGCATCGAGGAGCTGCGCGCCGAGCACGCCGAGCTGACCGAGCGGCTCGCCGCCGAGGCGGCGGAGCTGACCGCGGTCCGCGGCCGCGCCGCCGAGCGGTTCTCCGAGGCC
Source organism: Actinomadura nitritigenes (assembly GCF_017573545.1). Classification (GTDB taxonomy): domain Bacteria; phylum Actinomycetota; class Actinomycetes; order Streptosporangiales; family Streptosporangiaceae; genus Spirillospora; species Spirillospora nitritigenes. The sequence continues at coordinate 13,023 of NZ_JAGEOK010000011.1, forward strand.
GTCACCGCGGAGCTGACCGCGCTGGCGATGCCGCACGCCCGCGTCGTGGTCACGGTCACGCCGACCGACGACTACGGCCCGCACGGCGTCGACGAGGTCGAGGTGCGGCTCGCCCCGCACCCCGGAGCCCCGCCGCTGCCGCTGCACAAGGGCGCGTCGGGCGGCGAGCTGTCCCGGGTGATGCTGGCGATCGAGGTGGTGTTCGCCGGCGCCGACCCCGTCCCCACGTTCGTGTTCGACGAGGTCGACGCGGGCGTCGGCGGCAAGGCGGCGGTGGAGATCGGCCGCCGGCTCGCCCGCCTCGCCCGCAACGCGCAGGTGATCGTCGTCACCCACCTGCCGCAGGTCGCCGCGTTCGCCGACCAGCACCTGCTGGTGGAGAAGTCCGACGACGGCACCGTCACCAGCAGCGGCGTCACCGCGCTGGACCGGGAGGGCCGGATCCGGGAGCTGTCCCGGATGCTCGCCGGCCTGGAGGACTCCGAGCTCGGCCGGGCGCACGCCGAGGAACTGCTGGCCATGGCCGCCGAAGAACGCTAGCCGCTCCGCGAACAGGGAGAACGCACAAGTGAACACGGTGGGCGACGGGCCGGACACGCCCCGTCGATCGTCCCTGCGGCCCTTTACTCCCGTGCTCTGGCAGGATGGCAGGCGATGAACGAACCGGCTCCCACCACCGAGCGGCGCGCCCGGCTGACGCAGCGGCTGACGCTGCCGCGCCGCGTGCTCGCGCTCGGCCGCGGCCGCGACGACGGCCGGCAGGGGGTCAGCGCGACCGTCCGGCTGGACCGCCGCACCAAGGACCTGACCAAGCGGCTGCAGCCCGGCGAGGTCGCCGTGATCGACCATGTCGACCTCGACCGCGTCAGCGCCGAGGCGCTGGTGTCGTGCCAGGTCGGCGCGGTGGTGAACGTCGCCCCGAGCATCTCGGGCCGGTACCCGAACCTGGGCCCGCAGATCCTGGTGGACGCCGGCGTCCCGCTCGTCGACGACGTCGGCCCGGAGGTCTTCGGCAAGTTGCACGAGGGCGACCAGGTCCGGGTCGAGGGCGCGTCGGTCTTCCTCGGCGAGGACGTCGTCGCCAAGGGCACCGAGCAGACCGCCGAGACGGTCGAGACGGCGCTCACCGAGGCCAAGGCGGGGCTCGCCAGCCAGCTCGAGGCGTTCGTCGCCAACACGATGGAGTACGTCAAGCGCGAGCGCGACCTGCTCATCGACGGCGTCGGTGTGCCCGAGGTGGCCACGAAGATCAACGGCCGGCACGCGCTGATCGTGGTCCGCGGCTACCACTACCGCGAGGACATCGCGACCCTGCGGCCCTACATCCGCGAGTACCGGCCGGTCCTGATCGGGGTGGACGGCGGCGCGGACGCGCTGCTGGAGGCCGGCTACCGCCCCGACATGATCGTCGGCGACATGGACTCGGTCTCCGACGACGCGCTGACCTGCGGCGCGGAGATCGTCGTGCACGCCTACCGGGACGGGCGGGCGCCCGGCCTGAAGCGGGTGCACGAGCTGGGCCAGGAGGCCGTGGTCTTCCCCGCGACCGCCACCAGCGAGGACATCGCGATGCTGCTCGCCGACGACAAGGGCGCCACCCTGATCGTCGCGGTCGGCACGCACGCCAACATGGTCGAGTTCCTCGACAAGGGCCGCGCCGGCATGGCCAGCACGTTCCTCACCCGCCTCCGGGTCGGCAGCAAGCTGGTGGACGCCAAGGGCGTCTCCCGGCTGTACCGCAGCCGCATCTCCACCTGGTCGCTGCTGTTCCTCGTCCTCGGCGCCTTCGTCGCCATCGTCACCGCCGTCGCCATGTCACCGGCGGGGGACGTCATCAGTCCCCTGCTGGCCGACCGCTGGCACGCCTTCGTCTTCTGGCTGACCGGACTCTTCACGTGATCGATTTCCGCTACCACCTCGTCTCCATCGTCGCGATCTTCCTCGCGCTGGCGCTCGGCATCGTGCTGGGCTCCACCACCCTGTCCAACTCGGTCGGCGACACGCTGCGCAAGCAGGTCAGCTCGGCGACCCGCAGCGCCCAGGAGGCGCGGGTCCAGCAGCGCCAGCTGCAGCACCAGGTGAACGGGGAGGAGCAGTTCAGCAAGGTGCTGTCGCCGCAGCTCGTCGCGGACCGGCTGAAGGGCCAGTCCGTCGTGCTGATCGAGACGCCGGGCGCCGGCAGCGACAGCATCGACCAGGTCAGCGAGCTGGCCAAGGACGCGGGCGCCGCCGTCACCGGCCGGGTGACGATCCAGAAGAAGCTGCTGGACGACGACCAGCAGAGCACCCTGGACGAGCTGGCCACCCAGCTGAAGAGCGACGACGTGGAGTTCCCGTCGGGCGCCGGCTCCTACGACAAGGCGGGCGCGGTGCTGGCGAACGCGCTGCTCACCCGCGACCCCGCCAAGACCGGCCGCGAGGACGCCGCCGGCGGGGCCGTGCTCAGCGGCTTCAAGCAGGCCGGGTACATCACCACCAGCGGCAAGCCCGGCCGGCACGCCACCCTTGCCGTGATGGTCGCGCCGGCCAACCCGTACGCCTACGACGGCGGGGACCAGGACAACAAGGCACTGATCTCGCTGGCCACCGCACTCGACGGCGCCGGTCGCGGTACGGTCGTCGGAGGCCCCGTCACCTCCGCGCAGGAGGGCGGGCTGATCGCGGCGCTGCGTGACTCCGACGCCGGCGACTCGGTCTCCGCCGTCGACATGGTGGACACCTCGTCCGGGCAGGTCGTGACGATCCTGGCGCTGCAGAACGAGCTGAACGGCAAGTCCGGACAGTACGGGACGGGCGCCGGCGCGAGCGGCTACCTGCCCTCGCCCGCGCCCACGGCGGGGAAGAGCGGGTGACGACCTGATGAACCGACGCATCGCCTCGGGTTCGGCGAGGGGCGCGCGGCTGCTGGCGGGGATGGGCCTCGGCGCCGTCGCGGCGCGGGCCGCGTACGTCGCGCTGACGCGGCGCCCGCCGGGCCTCAACGGCCTGCCGGGCGAGGAGGTGTGGGACCGCACCAACCACCGCGGTGAGCCGGTCACGCTGCTGGAGGGCCCCGCGCTGGTCGCGGGCGCCGCCGCGGCCGGGCTCCTCGCGCCCGGCGCCACCGGCCGCACCCGCGCCGCCGCGCTGCTCGCCGGCGCCGCGTCCGGGATCCTCGGCGGCTACGACGACCTGGCGGGCTCGGCGTCGTCCCGCGGTTTCAAGGGCCATCTCGGCGCGCTCGCCCGCGGCGAGGTGACGAGCGGCGCGGTGAAGATCATCGGCATCGGCGTGACCGGGCTGGCCGCCGCCGCGATCGCCGGCTCGCCCGCCCCGACGCGGCGCGGCCGCGCGTTCGACACCGTCGTGAACGGCGCGATCGTGGCCGGGAGCGCCAACCTGATGAACCTGTTCGACCTGCGGCCCGGCCGGGCCATCAAGGTCGGCGTCATCACCGGGACGCCGCTGGCGCTGGCCCGGCCGTCGTCGGCCGTCGTCGCCGCGCCGCTGGGCGCCGCCGCGGCGCTGCTCCCCGAGGACCTCGCCGAGCGGGCGATGCTCGGCGACACCGGCTCCAACGCGCTGGGCGCGCTGCTCGGGCTGGCCGCGACGCGGCTCGGCCGCGGGCCCCGGCTGGCCGTGCTGGGCGGGCTCGTCGCGCTGAACGCGGCCAGCGAGTTCGTCAGCTTCACCAAGGTCATCGCGGCGAACCCGGTGCTGAACCGGATCGACATGCTCGGCCGCCGCCCCGTCGCGGCGCCCGCCCCCGCGGCCGCCACCGAGGCCGACAAGCCGGACATGGAGGACGCGTTCCGGGTGCACGTGCCGCCGCAGTCGGGTCCCGCCGGGGACGGCGTCACCGCGGACCCCGCGTAGGATCGCGGCGCCCCCGGCCGATCCCGACAGCGCCTTCCGTGACGAGTGCCCCTCACCGATGCCCGCCAACACCCCGTCCCGCACCCCGCCGAGCGACCCGCCGGCGGGCGGCCGGCCGCACGATGAACACGGCGGCGACGCCGTGACGACGCCGCCGCGCGGGTCCGCGCTGCGGCGGCTGACCGGCGGCCTCGCCGGCGCCGCCGTGGTGATCGGGGTCATCACCGTGCTGGCGCGGCTCGCCGGGTTCGGGCGGACGTACTCCTTCTCGCAGACGGTCACCACGTCCTGCCTGAGCCAGGCGTACTTCAGCGCGACGCAGCTGCCCAGCAGCATCTACGAGATCGTGGCGGGCGGCGCGCTGGCCAGCATGGTCGTCCCGGTGCTGGCCGGGCCCGCCGAGCGCGGCGACCGCGCCGAGGTCCGCCGGACCGCCTCGGCGCTGCTGACCTGGATCGTGCTGCTGATGCTGCCGCTCACGGCGCTCATGGCGGGGCTCTCCCACCCGCTGATGAGCCTGGCGGTCTCCAAGGATCTGCAGGGATGCTCGCGCGACGACGTCGTGCGCGTCGGCGGGGACATGCTGGCGATCCAGTCCGTGCAGATGGTGATGTACGGGGCGGCCGTCGTGCTGTACGGGCTGCTGCAGTCGCACCGCCGGTTCGTGGCGCCCGCGCTGGCGCCGCTGGTGTCCAGCCTGGTGGTGATCGGCGCGTACGTCGCCTACGCCCCGCTCGGCCGGGGTTTCGAGAACGACCTGGCCGGGCTGCCGCTGAAGGCCGAGCTGACGCTGTCGGTCGGCACGGCGCTCGGCGGCGTCGCGATGGCCGCGACCGCCGGGGTCGCCGCGTGGCGGCTGCGCCTGCGGCTGCGTCCCACGCTGCGGTTCCCGGACGGGGTGGCGCGGCGCGTGCGGCGGCTGGCACTGGCGGGGATCGCGACGGTCGCGGCGCAGCAGCTGTCGACGCTGCTGATCGTGCGGCTCAGCTCGCGCGGCACCCGCGGCGCGCTGGCGAACTACCAGTACGCCTGGGCGATCTACCTGCTGCCCTGGGCGATCCTGGCGGTGCCGATCGCCACCAGCGCGTTCCCGATGCTGTCCGCGCGGATGAGCGCCGGAGAGCACGCCAGGTTCGACCAGGTCACCGCCGCCACCACGCGCGCGGTGATCCTGGTCTCGTGCGCCGGGGCCGCCGTGCTGGCGGCGGTGGCGGTGCCGGTCTCGGTGGTGTTCAACCCCGGCCATCCCGACCAGCAGGACGTGCTGGCGCGCGCGGTGCTCGCCTTCGCGCCCGGCCTGCTCGGGTACGGGCTGGTCGCGCACCTCGGCCGCGTCCTGTACGCCTGCCATCGCGGCCGGATGGGCGCGATCGCGGTCGTCGTGGGCTGGGTCGTGGTGGCGGCGGTCGACGTGGTGCTGACGCTGTGGGTCCTCGCCCCGAAGTGGGTCGTGGCGGGCCTCGGCGCGGGCAACGCCGTCGGCATGACCGTGGCGGGCGTGCTGCTGGTCGGCACGCTGCTGCGCGCCCGGGGCGCCGGTGCGGTGCACGAGCTCGGGCGCGTGCTGGGCGCCGGGCTGCTGGGCGGCGCCGCGGGCGCCGGCGCGGGCTACGGGACGGCCGCGCTCCTCGGCGTCGGCGCCCCCGGCCTCGCCGGGCAGCTCCGCAACATCGGCACGGGGGCGCTGGCCGCGCTGGTCGCCGCCGCCGTGTTCCTGATCATCGCGTTCGTGGTCGACGGCCGGGACCTGCGGGCCGTCCTCACCCGGAAGGTCGCTCGCAGTGCCTGAGGAGACGAACATGTCCGAGAAGCCGGCCGGCTCCGGCGCGCCGGCGGCGCCCGCCGGCCCCCGCCTGGACGGGGTGCGCGTCGCGCTCGTCCTCGGGACGGCCGCGGGCGGCGTCGGGCGGCACGTCCGGTCCGTCGCGGAGGGCCTGGCCGCGCGCGGCGCGCGGGTCCTGGTCTGCGGACCGGCCGAGACCGAGCGGCTGTTCGGGTTCACCGAGGGCGGCGCCCGCTTCGAGGAGGTGGACCTGGCCGACCGGCCCCGCCCGGTGAGCGACGCCCGGGCGGTCGCGCGGCTGCGGAGGCTGCTGCGCGGCGCCGACGTCGTCCACGCGCACGGGCTGCGCGCCGGCGCCCTCGCCGTCGCCGCCTGCGCGCGCGTCGCGCCGGGCCCGCTGCGGTTCTCGCGCGGCGGGCCGCCGCTGGTCGTCACGCTGCACAACGCGGTCATCGCCGGCGGCCGGACCGCCGCGATCTACGGGGCGCTGGAGCGGGTCGTCGCGCGCGGCGCGGCGCTGGTCCTCGGCGTCTCGCCGGACCTGGAGGAGCGGATGCGCTCGCTCGGCGCCCGGTCGGTCGGGTACGCGCTGGTCCCGGCGCCCGCGCCGCGCGAGCATCCGGGCCCGGCCGTCCGCGCCGACGTGCGGGCGGAGCTGGGCGTGGGGGACCGGCCGCTGATCCTCGCCGTCGCCCGGCTCGCCGAGCAGAAGGGCCTGCCCACGCTGCTGGACGCCTCGCGCGCCTGGACCGGCCGGACGCCGCCGCCGCTGGTCGCGATCGCCGGCGACGGCCCGCTGGAGGAGGAGCTGCGCGCCCGGATCGAGGCGGAGGACCTGCCCGTCCGGCTGCTGGGCCGCCGCGGCGACGTGCCGGCGCTGCTGGCCGCCGCGGACGTCGCGGTGGTGCCGAGCGTGTGGGAGGGGCAGCCGCTCATCGTGCAGGAGATCCTGCGGGCCGGGCGGCCGCTGGTCGCCGCCCGGGTCGGCGGGATCCCCCGGATGGTCGGCGCGGACGACCGGCCGGCCGGCAACGGGGCGCTGCTGCAGGGGCCGGAGAGCGAGGCGGCGCTGCTGGTCCCGCCGGGGGACGCCGACGCGCTCGCCCGCGCCGTCCGGCGGATCCTGGACGACTCCGCGCTCGCGGTGCGGCTCGGTGCCGCCGCCGCGCAGCGCGCCGCGGAGCTACCGGACGAGGCCGACGCCGTCGACCAGCTCGCCGCCGTCTACCTGGAGCTGAGCGCGGCGCGCCGCTGACCCGCCGACGCCGGGCCTTAGATGCCGAGCCGCGGGGCCGGGTTCGCGGGAATGGCGAGAAATTTCCGGGAGCCGGGAACCCTGGCGCGGCCTTCCGCGTCGAAAGGGACAAGTGGAGGGGAGTATCCCCGCGCACGGGTGTCGTCAGCACGGCCGGTCCGCACCGGCCCGGCGCCCGCGGCCCTCGCCCCGAGGGCGGGAGAGACCTCCGGCGCTCGACCACGTCCGCCGGAGGTTTCACGTTGTCCGTCGCACCCTGGGTGTGGATCCTGACGCTCGCCGGGATCCTCGCCGTCATCGCCGCCGACCTGCTGGTCATCCACCGCAACGACACGCGGGAGTTCACCACCCGCAGGGCCGCGTTCTGGTCGGCCGTCTACATCGGCCTCGCCGTGCTGTTCGGGCTCGGCGTCTGGCTCTTCTCCGGAGGGCAGCACGCCGCGCAGTACTTCGGCGGCTTCGTCACCGAGAAGAGCCTCAGCGTCGACAACCTCTTCGTGTTCATGGTGATCCTGACGCGGTTCGCGGTGCCCAGGCACGCGCAGCACACCGTCCTGATGGCGGGCATCGTCATCGCCCTGGTGCTGCGCGGCGCGTTCATCGCGGTCGGCGCGGCCGCGATCTCCACCTTCACCTGGGTCTTCTTCATCTTCGGCGCGTTCCTGCTGTGGACGGCCTACGGGCTGGTGCGCGGCGGTGACGACGACGAGTTCACGGAGAACGCGCTGCTGCGCTGGGCCAAGCGCGTCATCCCGACGTCCGACGACTACGACGGCTCGCGGTTCCTCACCAGGCGCGGCGGCCGCCGCATGGTCACCCCGCTGATGATCGTGATGATCGCGATCGGCTCCACCGACGTGCTGTTCGCGCTGGACTCCATCCCGGCGATCTTCGGGCTGACGACCGAGCCGTACCTGGTGTTCACCGCCAACGCGTTCGCGCTGATGGGCCTCGTCCAGCTGTACTTCCTGCTGGGCGGGCTGACCGACCGGCTGGTGTACCTCGGGCACGGGCTGGCGTTCATCCTCGGCTTCATCGGGGTCAAGCTGATCTTCCACGCGCTGCACGAGTACGGTGTCGCCTGGGCGCCGGACGTGCCGATCTGGCTGTCGCTCGCGGTGATCGCCGGCACGCTGGCGGCCACCACCGTCGCGAGCCTGACCGTCGGCGGCCGGGCCCGCGGTGCCGCTGACCAGGGACGGGACGAGCCCGCCGGGGAGGTCGGCGCGGGCGCCGAACGGGCCTCGCGGACCTCCGGCCGGTGAGACGGCCGGTGAGAGCGGAATCACTTCCCCACGCGACCAGAATCCTGTTCTAGAATCGCTGTCGACAAGCGGTCTGAGAGAGGGTTCGACACATGGCCATCGGGCTGACCGAGGAGCACGAGGCGCTCGCCGATTCGGTGCGCGGATTCGCCGAGCGCAACATCCCGGCGACGGCCGTCCGCGCCGCGCTGGACGCGGACGAGGAGACCCGGCCCGGCTTCTGGCCGGCCCTGGCCGAGCAGGGCCTGCTGGGCCTGCATCTGGACGAGGAGCACGGCGGGCAGGGCTACGGCCTGCTGGAGCTGTCGGTGGTGCTGGAGGAGCTGGGCCGGGCCGCGGCGCCCGGCCCGTTCCTGCCGACGGTGCTGGCGAGCTCGGTGATCGACGCGTCCAGCAACGCCAAGCTGCGCGCCGAGCTGCTGCCGGGACTGGCGGACGGGTCGCGGACCGGCGCGGTCGCGCTGTCCGGCGGCCTCACCGGCACCCGCCAGGGCGGCGCGCTGGCGGTGTCGGGCTCGGCGGCGACGGTGCTGGGCGCGCTGCTCGCCGACGTGGTCGTCCTGCCCGTGGCGGTGGGCGACGAGGAGCAGTGGGTCGCGGTGGACGCCGCCGACCTGAAGATCACCGCGGTGGCGAGCCTCGACCGGGTCCGCCGGGTCGCCGCGGTCGAGGCCGACGGCGTCACCGTGGCCGCCGACCGGGTGCTGGACGGGGTGACCGCCGGCCGCGTCCGCGACCTGGCCGCGACGCTGTTCGGCGCGGAGGCCGCGGGCCTGGCCGGGTGGCTGGTGACCACCGCCGCCGAGTACGCCAAGGTCCGCGAGCAGTTCGGCCGCCCGATCGGGCAGTTCCAGGGCGTCAAGCACAAGGCCGCCCGCGCGCTGATCGCGCTGGAGCAGGCCCGCGCCGCCGCGTGGGACGCCGCCCGCGCGCTGGACGAGGGCACCGAGGAGGCCGGCTTCGCCGCCGCCGTCGCCGCCGTGATCGCGGCGGACGCGGGCGTGCAGACCGCCCGGGACGCGATCCAGATGCTCGGCGGCATCGGGTTCACCTGGGAGCACGACGCGCACATCTACCTGCGCCGCGCGCTGACGCTGCGGGCGCTGCTCGGCCCGGCCAAGGACTGGGCCGCCAAGGTCGCGGCGCTCGCGCTGGACGGCGGGCGCCGCGAGGTCGAGCTGGAGCTGGACGAGGGCGCGCAGCCGCTGCGCGAGCGGATCCGCGCCGAGGTCGCCGAGCTCGCCGCGATCGAGGACAAGGACGCCCTCAAGGTCAAGATGGGCGACGAGGGCTGGACCGTCCCGCACTTCCCCGAGCCGTGGGGACGCGGCGCGGGCCCGGTCGAGCAGATCATCATCCAGCAGGAGCTGAAGGCCGCCAAGGTCAAGGCGCCGAACCTGGTGATCGGCGCGTGGCTGGTGCCGTCGCTCGTCCGCTACGGGTCCGAGGAGCAGAAGGAGCGGTTCCTGCGGCCGACGCTGCGCGGCCAGATGGTGTGGTGCCAGCTGTTCTCCGAGCCGGGCGCCGGCTCGGACCTGGCGTCGCTGTCGATGAAGGCCGAGCGGGTCGAGGGCGGCTGGAAGCTGACCGGCCAGAAGATCTGGACGTCGGTGGCGCAGCACGCGCAGTGGGGCTTCTGCATCGCCCGCACGAACCCCGACGCGCCCAAGCACGACGGCATCACCTACTTCCTGGTCGACATGAAGTCGCCGGGCGTGGACGTGCGGCCGCTGCGGGAGCTGACCGGCGACGCGCTGTTCAACGAGGTGTTCCTCGACGGGGTGTTCGTCCCGGACGACTGCGTGGTCGGCGAGGTGGACAAGGGCTGGCAGGTCGCCCGCAACACGCTGTCCAACGAGCGGGTGTCGCTGTCGACCGGCGGCGGCCTCGGCATGGGCGTGCCCGAGCTGCTCGGCTTCTTCAAGGGCCGGGAGCTGGACGCGGTCACCGCCGCCGAGGTCGGCAAGCTGGTCGCGCAGGGCCAGTCGATCGACCTGCTGGGGCTGCGGACCACGCTGAAGCAGCTCAACGGCGTGGAGCCGGGCGCCGAGGCCAGCGTCCGCAAGCTGCTCGGCGTGCAGTTCAACCAGGACGTCGCCGACTACTGCTGGGCGGCCCAGGGCGAGGCGGCGGTCACCGAGACGCCGATGGCCGAGAGCGGGATCATCGCCCGGGCCATGCTGTTCAGCCGCGCGATGACGATCTACGGCGGCACCACCGAGGTGCAGCTGAACATCATCGGCGAGCGGCTCCTCGGCCTGCCCCGCGACCCCGAGCCCGGCAAGTAGCGGCGGTGCTCGCCCAGGGGGGCGACCCCCTGGAACCCCCGTCAACGGCCGACAGGCTGTTTCCCCGCTCCGCTGGCGCTCCGCGGCGAAACAGCCTGTCGGCCGGCGGGCGGGCCCGCTGCACTCGCTCCGCGTGCCCGCCCGTACCGCGCGCGGCCGGGCCGCTAGCGGGGCCGGAAGTTGTAGGCGATGTTGATCAGGACGATCGCCGACCAGGCCAGGAACAGGCCGAGCCCGCCGGCGTTCACGGCCGCGATGGCGCTGAGCGGGATGGCGGCGACCATCGACAGCACCGCGAGCAGCAGGCCGTGGTCGCCGTCCCCGGAGGGGCGGGGCACTCGGGGGCGGCGGCGCGGGGCCGGGGCGGCGGGACGCGCGTCGAGGGCCTCCTCGATGCGGTCCACGACCGTCTCGATGAAGGCCGCGTCGTAGTCGGGGCCCAGCTCGCGCCGGGCCGCCAGCGCCGCGGCGAGGTCCTCACGAGGCAGTCGTCGGGTCGTCATGGTTCGGTTATAGGCGCGCGGGGGCCGGTGCCGCCTCACTCCGCGGTGCCAACCGCGGCGTACCCCGCAGGGATGAGCGGGGGGACGGCTCCCCGCACCGATAAACTGCCGCTTTCGTCCGATAATCGCCGGAGGTTTCCGTGATCGTGCGGGCCCGCTCGACCGTCCTGGCCGCCTGCGCGGCCGCCACCGTGCTCGCCCTGGGCGGATGCGGCGGCGGGACGAAGGCGGACGGTGCGGCGGAGAGCGCGTCCCCCGGCGCGGCGCCCGCCGCGCTCGGCCCGATCCCCGCGATCAAGCCCGCGGACGTCAAGCCGCTCGTCGGCCGCTGGGTCGGCACCGCCAAGGACTACTTCCAGTTCACGGCGGACGGCAGCGGCGTGTGGGTGAGGAGCGGGCAGAAGCTCTGGAGCGGCACGGCGATCCCCGAGGGGGGCGGGAAGTACCGCTTCTCCTGGCAGGGCGGCGACCCGAAGACCGCGTCCTACTGGGGCGTGTCCCTGTCGGAGAAGAACACCAAGCTGGTCTTCGCGGGAACGAACCAGACGTACACCAAGGCAGTCGCACACAAGGGCAAGGGATGACCGAGACCACCGAGAACGCCGGGGACGCGGGGAACGCCGCGGGCGCCGGAAGCGACGGCGCGTTCGCCTCGCCCGCGGACGTCGAGCGCAGGCTGGCCGGCGTCCGCTACCTCGCCGACGAGGCGATCGCCACCACCGTGTTCCTCGCGCAGGCGCTCGGCAAGCCGCTGCTCGTCGAGGGCCCCGCCGGGGTCGGGAAGACGGAGCTGGCCAAGGCCGTCGCGGCGGCCACGCGGGCGGAGCTGATCCGGCTGCAGTGCTACGAGGGCCTGGACGAGGCCCGCGCGCTGTACGAGTTCAACTACAAGAAGCAGCTCCTCGCCATCCAGGCCGCCCCGGCGGACCGGGCCTGGCAGGAGACCCACGACGACATCTTCTCCGAGGAGTTCCTGCTGGAGCGGCCGCTGCTGGCGGCGATCCGGCGCGCGGAGCCGACCGTGCTGCTGATCGACGAGGCGGACAAGGCCGACGTGGAGGTCGAGGGCATGCTGCTGGAGGTCCTGTCGGACTTCCAGGTCACCATCCCCGAGCTCGGCACGGTCAGCGCGGTCCGCCGGCCGTTCGTGCTGATCACCTCGAACGCGGCGCGGGAGCTGTCGGAGGCGCTCAAGCGCCGCTGCCTCTACCTGCACCTGGACTACCCGGCGGCGGAACGGGAACGTGACATCGTCCTCGCGCAGGTGCCCGGGATCGAGGCGGAGCTGGCCGAGCAGCTCGTCCGGACGGTCGGGACGCTGCGCGCGCTGGAGGTCAAGAAGGCGCCGTCGATCGCCGAGACCGTCGACTGGGCCCGCACGCTGCTCGCGCTCGGCCTCGACGAGCTGGACGAGGCGGCCGTCGCCCGCACCCTCGGCGTCGTCCTCAAGCACGCCTCCGACCAGGAGCGCGCCGCCAGGGAACTGGGCCTGAGGGGCTGATCGGATGGCCTCGCTCGTCGACCGGCACACCGGGTTCGTCGCCGCGCTGCGGGAGGCCGGGCTGCCGGTGTCGGTCGCCGAGGGCCTGGACGCGGTCCGCGCGATGCAGGCCGTCGACCTGCTCGACCGGGGCGCGCTGCGGGCCGCGTACGCCGCCACGGTGGTGAAGCGGCCCCAGCACCGCCCGACCTTCGACACGCTGTTCGACCTGTGGTTCCCGGCGGCGGTCGGGGACGGCGCCGGAGCGGTGCGCGGGGACGACCGGCCCGTCCGGACGCTCGGCGCGGACGGCAGCCCCGTCCCGCCCGCCCTGGACCCGGAGGTGCAGCGCCGCCGCGCGGAGCTGATGGAGCTGTTCCTGTCCGGCGACGACGCGGCGCTGCGGCAGTTCGCGCGGACGGCCGTCGCCGAGTACGGGCGGACGCCGGGCCAGGAGTCCTGGTTCTCCTCCGGGGTGCTGCGCGCGCTGTCGCCCGAGACGCTGATGGCCGGGCTGCTCAACGCCGTCCTGAACGGGCAGGAGCGCGGCGGGATGGCCGAGCGCGTCGCGCGCCGCACGTTCCGCGACCGGATCGGCCGGTTCGAGGAACTCGTCGCGAGCGAGGTGCGCCGCCGCATCGCCGAGGACACCGGCGTCGAGCGGACCGCGCGCCTCGCCGTCCGGCCGCCGCTGGAGCGCCTCGACTTCTCCAGCGCCAACCGCGCCGACCTCGCCGCGCTGCGCCGCGAGGTGTACCCGCTGGCGCGCAAACTCGCGTCCAAGCTCGTCCAGAAGCAGCGGCACGGCAGGCGCGGCCGGCTCGACTTCCGCCGGACGGTCCGGGCGTCGCTGGGCAGCGGGGGAGTTCCGCTGACGACCCACTACCGGCCGCGCCGCCCGCACAAGCCGGAGCTGGTCGTGCTGTGCGACGCCAGCGACTCGGTGTCGGCGTTCGCCCACTTCACCCTGCTGCTGACGTTCGCGCTGCGGGAGCAGTTCAGCAAGGTCCGCGCGTTCGCGTTCATCGACGCGACCGACGAGATCACCAAGTACTTCGCGCCGGGCGCCGACGTCACCGACGCGATGACGCGCATGGCCGCCGAGGCCGACCTCGTCTGGATCACGGGCCGCTCGAACTACGGGCACGCCATCAAGGTGTTCGACGACAGGTACCGCGACGCGATCACGCCGAAGACGTCCCTGCTCGTCCTGGGCGACGCCCGCTCCAACTACGGCGAGCTGTCGCTGCCGATCCTGCGGTCCATGGTCGACCGGGCCCGGCACGCCTACTGGCTGAACCCGGAGCCGCGCCGGCTGTGGGACACCGGCGACTCCGCCGCGTCCCGCTACGGCGACCTCGTCCCGATGTTCGAATGCCGCAACCTCACCCAGCTTGCCGCCTTCATCGAGGAACTCGCCTGACCGGACCGCGTCCACCGGCGGCGGGTCGAGGCTCGCGGATCGCGAGGGCGAGGGCCGCGCCGGCGAGGGCCACGACGGCGGAGACGAGCATCGCGACGTCGGTGCCGTGCGCGAGCGCGGACGGCCCGTCCCCGGACCCGGTCGCGATCGCGCCGACGACGGCCACCCCGATGGACGCGCCGACGTAGCGGGCCGTGTTGTTCGCGCCGGAGCCCATGCTCGCCCGGTCGGCGGGCACGCTCTCCACCGCCAGCCGCGCGAGCATGGCGTTCGCCAGCCCGCTGCCGACCCCGGACACGACCAGGCCGGGGACGAGCCGCCACCAGTGCGCGTCCGGTGCGAGCCCGAGCATCGCGAACTCGCCGGCCGCGCTGAGCGCCAGCCCCGCGGCGAGCAGCCGTCCCGCGGGCAGCCGCGACGGCAGCCTGCGGGCCTGCAGCGCGGCGACGAACGACAGCCCGGACCAGATGGCCAGCACCAGCGCCGACACGACCGGCGACAGGCCGAGCACCAGCGTCATCACGGTCGCCAGGTAGCTCATGATCCCGATGACGGCGAGGCCGGTGACCAGCGCGCCGGACACCGACAGCAGGAACGCGGGCCGCCGGAACAGGCCGAGGTCGAGCATCGGCTCGGAGCGCCGCGCCTCGATCGCGGTGAACGCGGCCAGCAGCACCGCCGCCGCGCCGAGCAGCGCCAGCACGCCCGGGCGCGTCCAGCCGGCCCGCCCCCACGTGATCGCGGCGACCAGTGCCGCCACGCCGAGGCTCATGGTGACCAGCCCCGGCAGGTCCAGGCCGCGCGGCCGGTCGGCCCGCGACTCGGCGAGCGTCCGCACCGCGACCGCGCCGAGCGCCGCCGACGCGATGGCCGCGGCCCAGTACCAGGCCCGCCAGCCGGCCGCCGAGGCCAGGCCCGCCGACGCGATCGGCCCGAGCGCGATGCCGAGGCCGAGCATCGCTCCCCACACCCCGGTGGCGTGGGCGCGGCGCGGGCCCGGCGGGAACGCCGCCGCGATGATCCCGAGGCCCGTCGCCAGCAGCGCGGCGCTCGCCGCGCCCTGCACGATCCGTCCCGCGACGAAGATCCCGGTCGTCGGTGCGACGGCGCAGGCGACGCTGGACGCGGCGAGCGCGGCGGCGCCGATGGCGAACACGCGCCGCCGGCCGTGGTCGTCGGCCAGGCTCCCGGTGGCCAGCAGCGCCGCCGCCAGCCCCAGGCTGATCGACGACATCAGCCAGATGCGGGCCGTCGGCCCGGCCCCCAGCCCGTGCGCCGTCTCGGTGAGCGCGGCCATGGGCGCGGTGTAGTTCATGAGCGCCAGCAGCGTCGCGGCGGCCGGCAGCGCCAGCGCGGCGGTGGTCCCCGCCGCGTGCCGCCCCGCGCGCGGTGTCGCCAGAGTCGTCATGGGAGCCCCTATCGGTTCAGTCAATGAACTCAGTGGGGAGACCGTAGCATGTCTGGTTCGTTCATTGAACCGATGGGGCGGTACTGTGAGGTCATGGCACTCGGCAAGGACTACGCGGCCCAGGACTGCTCGCTGGCCCGCGCGCTGGAGGTCGTCGGCGAGCGGTGGACGCTGCTGATCGTCCGGGACGCCTTCTACGGCGTCCGCAGGTTCAGCGACTTCCTCGCCCACCTGGACGTCCCGCGCGCCGTGCTGTCCGCCCGCCTCCAGTCGCTCGTCGAGTCCGGCGTGCTGGCCAAGGACGGCCACGACTACGTGCTGACCGACATGGGCAAGGAGCTGTGGCCGGTCGTGCACACGCTCGCCCGGTGGGGCGAGGAGCACCTGTCCGCCGAGCCGTGCAGGCTGTTCGTCCACGCCGGCTGCGGCGGCCGCGTCGGCACCGACGGCGTCTGCCCGGCCTGCGGCCGCCCGGTCCCGCTGGAGGACACGGAGATCCACGCCGGCCCCGGCGCGCGCCACCGCGACGACCCCGTCAGCCGCCTCCTCCGCACCCCCCACCGCCTCCTGGAACCGCTCAGGCCCGTCTGAACGCCGTGCCCGCCGGGGGAAGGGCGCCCCAGCGCCCGGCGCCGAGGGCGTGAGGTGCCCGGCAGCGGATACCCTCCACGCTCATGGAGACCGAACCGCCCGGACCCGCCCCGCGGGCCGGGCGCCCCCTGCTCGGCCCCCTGTGGCGGCTGATCGACGGCCGGCCGGACGACTCCCGCGCCGCCATCGCGCGCCGCGCCAGGATCCTGGTGACGGTCGCGACCGGCCTGGCCAACCTCGGCGGCGCCCTGGTCGTGCTGGTGTTCGCGGTCGTGGTGCCGGACCCGGTGGGGCGCGTCTCCGACCGGCTCCAGACGATCAACGTCGCGGTGTTCACGGCGTACGTCGTCGCGGCGGTGCCCGCCGGGCTCGTCCTCGGCGAGCGGTTCTTCCGGCGCGTCCGGCGGCTGGTGGAGCGGCACGACGAGCCGGACCGGCACGAGCGGTCGCTGCTGCTCTACGGGCCGCTGCGGCTGATGGCGCTGCACCTGACGCTGTGGGGGATCGGCACGGTCGGCTGGGTGGTGATCAACGCGCCGTTCTCCACGCTGCTGGCCGTGAAGCTCGGCCTGACCAGCCTGCTCGGCGGGCTGACCACCTGCACCATCGTCTACCTGCTGACCGAGCGGCTGCTGCGGCGCGCGGTGACGACGGCGCTGCGCAGCGAGATGCCGCGCCGCACCGGGCTGCCGGGCGTGGTGGCCCGCTCGGTCCTGGCGTGGGGGCTCGGCACGGCGGTGCCGATCCTCGGGCTGATCACCCTCGCCGTCGGCTCGTTCCTGATCGCGAAGATCACCGTGCGGGACTTCGCGCTGGCGGTCCTCGCCCTCGGCGGCACGGCGCTGGTCATCGGCCTCGCCGTCACCTACGGCGCGGCGCGCGCGATCGCCGACCCGGTCGAGTCGGTGCGGCTCGGGCTGGCCCGGGTGGAGCGCGGCGACCTGGACGTGGAGGTGCCCGTCTACGACGCCAGCGAGGTCGGGCTGCTGCAGGCCGGGTTCAACCACATGGCGGCGGGCCTGCGCGAGCACGCCCGGCTGCAGGACCTGTTCGGCCGGCAGGTCGGCGAGGACGTGGCGCGCGTCGCGCTCGAGCGCGGCATCGACCTCGGCGGGGAGACCCGCGAGGTCGCGGTGCTCTTCGTGGACATCGCCGGCTCCACCCGGCTCGCCGCCGACCGGCCGCCCGCCGAGGTCGTCGCGCTGCTGAACGCGTTCTTCGCCGTGGTCGTGAAGGTGGTCGGCGCGCACGGCGGCTGGATCAACAAGTTCGAGGGGGACGCCGCGCTCGCGGTGTTCGGCGCCCCGCTGGCCCTGGACGGCATGCACGGCCGCGCCCTGGCCGCCGCCCGGGAACTGGCCCGCCGCCTGCGCGAGGAGGTGCCGGAACTGCGCGCGGGCGTCGGGGTGTCGGCGGGCGAGGCCGTCGCGGGGCACATCGGCGCCGAGGAGCGGTTCGAGTACACGGTGATCGGCGACCCGGTGAACGAGGCGGCCCGGCTGACCGACCTCGCCAAGCCGACCGAGGCGCGCGTCCTCGCGTCCGGCTCCCTGGTCGCCGGAGCGGATCCCGAGGAGGCGGCGCAGTGGGAGCTCGGCGAGGAGGTCACGCTCCGGGGCCGCACCCGGGCGACCCGGCTCGCCTTCCCGCGCTCCGCGTAGGGCTCAGGACGGGCCGAGCGTGGCGCCGCTCAGCGTCGTGTAGAACGGCGAGCCGGTGAAGCCGGGCCCGGTCTCCTCGCCGATGTACACGTCGGCGTGGTTCTCGCCGCCGTAGCCGGGGCGGAAGAGGTCGGTGACCGTCCAGCGCGCCTTCCGGAACGCCGCGCACACCGCCGCCTCGATGCGGTGCCCGTTGCCGTCCCTGCCGCAGTCGACGATCGCGAACCGCTGGCCGCGCGCGAGCACCGACCTGTCGGCGGCGGCGGACGACCAGGGGCGGAGCGGGCGGCCCGCCGAGTCGCGGGTCGTGCCGTCCAGCCAGTAGCCGACGCTGTGCGACCAGTTGAGGTACCGGCCGCGCCGCGGACCCGAGGTGATCCGCCCGCTGCCCTCCTCCTGGATCACCGCGAGGAAGTCCTCCGGGTAGGAGCCGAGCGGCGTCCTGCCGTGCGAGCAGTGCAGCTCGGGGCAGCCCTTGACGGTCTTGAGGCGTCCCTTGTGGAGGCTCTCGACGGCCGTGTAGTAGGTGGTGATCCGCCACGCGCCGGGCTTGCCGAGCGGTGCCACCCGCTCGGCCTCCGGCGACACGTCCGGCGAGGCGGCGGGGGAAGCGGCGGGGGAGGACGCGCCGGTCGCGGTGGGCGGCGGGACGGCCAGCTCGCCCGCGGAGCTGCCGGACGCCCGGCCGCAGGCGGCCAGGGCACCGCACAGCGCCAGCACGGCGGCGAGCGATGCCCTCGGCCGCATCAGCGCCCCCTCACCTCCGGTCCGCGCGCGTGCGCTCCGGCTCGTCCGCCACGGGCGACGATATCCCGGACGCGGCGGCCGGGCGGCCCGGCAGCGAGAATCCGGCCAGGAGCAGCACGCCCCCGGCGGCGACCATCCACCAGAACGCCGTCCCGAACGCCTCGGCCGGCGTGGCCCCGCCGGAGACGCGGTGCTGGAGCAGCAGGGTCACGACGGTGATGCCGAGCGCGGCGCCGATCTGGTTGAGGACGTAGAGCGTCCCGGTCGCGCTCGGCGTCGACTCGGCGGGGACGCTGCGGTACACCGACGCCATCGTGGGCGCGCCGATCAGGCCGAGCCCGAACCCGCAGACCGCGGAGCAGGCGCCGAGCCAGACCAGGCTCGCTCCCGTGCCGGCCTGCGTGTACGCCAGGGTGGTGAGCGCCACGACCGCGCCGCCCGCCGGGACGAGCGCGCGGGCGCCGATCCGGTCGCTGAGCCGTCCGGCGATCGGCATGCCGAGGAACGCGCCGGCGCCCTGCGGGACGAGCAGCAGCCCGGCCGCGAGGACGCCGTGCCCCCTGACCTGCTGGTAGTAGAGCGGGACCAGGAACAGCAGTGCGAACAGCACCCCGCCGACCAGCGTCATCACCGCGACGCTCGCCGCGTACGGGCGCAGCGCCAGCAGCCGGAGGTCGACCAGCGGCGGGACGGGCGTGCGCAGCGCGTGCAGCACGTAGCCGAGCAGGAACACCGCGCCCAGCACCAGGCCCGCGACCACGCGCGGGGCGCCGAAACCGGCGGTCGCGGCCTGCGACAGGCCGTACATCACCGCGACCGAGCCGGGGCTGAGGAGCAGCAAGCCGAGCACGTCGAACGGCCTGCGCTCCGTCCCGTCCGGGGCGCCGGCGGGGACCGTCCGCACCGCCAGCGCGATCGCGACCGCGCCGACCGGCAGGTTCACCAGGAACATCCACCGCCACGGCAGGTACTCGTTGATGAGCCCGCCCGCGACCGGGCCGAGGATCGGGCCGAGCGTCATCGGGATCGACATCAGCGCCATCATCCGGCCGGCGCGGCGCGGGCCGGCGGCGCGGGCGAGGACGGTCAGCATCGTCGGTTCCATCAGCCCGCCGCCGATGCCCTGCACCACGCGGAACGCGATCAGCGCGCCCGGGTACCAGGCCAGCGCGCACAGCAGCGACCCGCAGGTGAACAGCGCGAGGCCGGCGAGCCAGACGGCGCGCCCGCCGTACCGGTCGACGGCCCAGCCGCTCACCGGGATCGCCGCGGCGAGCGTGAGCATGTAGGCGCTGGCCGTCCACGCGATCGTGTCGAGCGGCGCGTGGAAGTGCCGGGCCAGCGTGCCGATCCCGACGTTGACGATCGTCGCGTCGAGCAGCGCCATGAACCCGCCCAGCACCATCACGCCGATGAGCCGCGCGAGGGGCCCGTCGATCCGGTCGCCGGCGTCCGCGTCCGCGTCCGCGTGCATGATCACCTCCGGAAGATCCAAGCCGGTTCATTGAATTTAACCGACCAGTTCAATTTGCGGAACGTCACGGTAGCATGGCGGCATGAGCGCGGGGGAGACCACGAGGGAGCGGACCGGGCGGCGCGGCCGGGTCGACAAGCGGGAGGCGATCCTGGACGCGGCGCTGCGCGTCTTCTCCCGGGAGGGCTACGAGCGGGCGAGCGTCGACATGATCGCCGCCGAGGCGGGCGTCGCCAAGCCCACGATCTACAACCACCTCGGCGGCAAGGAGAACCTGTTCCGGCAGATCATGGTGGACGCGGCGCGGGAGACGAGCGACACGTTCATGGCCGCGCTCGGCGCGTTCCCGACCGACCCCGCCGACGCGGCGGAGCTGCGCGCGCGGCTGCTCGCCGTCGCGCCGTCCTTGGTCGGGTGCTTCCACCGTCCCGAGTCGTGGGCGCTGCAGCGGCTGCTGTACGCCGAGTCCGTGCGCTTCCCCGACCTGTACGGCGACGTCCGCGCCAACGGCGCCGGGCAGGTCGCCGACGCGCTCGCCGGGCGGCTCGCCCGCCTCGGCAACGCCGGGCACCTGAGGATCGACGACCCCGACCGGGCCGCCGCCCACTTCATCGCCCTGCTCACCCACGAGCTGGTCGGGCTGTCGGAGCTCGGCAACCGGGAGGTGCCGCCCGCCGAGGTCGAGCGGGTGGTGACCGCCGGCGTCGACGCGTTCCTGCGCGCCTACGCGCCCGCCTGACCGTCCCGGCCCCGAACGCGGAAGGCGGCGACCCCCGCGTCCGGGGATCGCCGCCCGTGCCGCGGGCGGGCCTGGATCAGTGGCCCCGTGCGATCCATTCGTCGAGGTGCGGCGCCTCGCCGCCGATCGTGGTGGAGTCGCCGTGGCCGGTCCGCACGACCGTCTCCGGCGGGAGCGTGAGCAGCCGCTCCCGGATCGAGGCGATGATCGTCGGGAAGTCGGAGAAGGACCGGCCGGTCGCGCCCGGGCCGCCGCTGAACAGCGTGTCGCCGGAGAACACGGTGCCGAGGTCCGGGGCGTGCAGGCAGACCGCGCCGGGGCTGTGGCCCGGCGTGTGCAGGACGGTCAGGCCGGTGCCCGCGACCGTGATGACCTGCCCGTCGGACAGCTCGCCGTCGGGGCTCCTGTCCGGGTGCTTCTGCTTCCACAGCATCAGGTCGCCGGGGTGCAGCAGGACGGGCGCGCCCGTGCGGGCGGAGAGGGCGGGCGCCGCGTCGATGTGGTCGTCGTGGCCGTGCGTGGACACGATCGCCACCAGCCGCCGGTCGCCGACCGCCGCCGCGATCGCGTCGGCGTCGTGCGCGGCGTCGATGACGATCGCCTCGCTGTCGTCGCCGACGATCCAGACGTTGTTGTCGACCTCCCACGTCCCGCCGTCGAGGGAGAACGTCCCGGACGTCACGACGTGGTCGACGCGGGCGGGCATCAGAAGACCACCACCGAGCGCAGCACGTCGCCGTGGTGCATCTTCTCGAACGCGGCCTCGACGCCGTCGAGCGCGATCGTCTCGGACACGAACGCGTCCAGGTCGAGGCGCCCCTGCAGGTACAGGTCGATGAGCATGGGGAAGTCGCGGGAGGGCAGGCAGTCGCCGTACCAGGACGACTTCAGCGACCCGCCGCGGCCGAACACGTCCAGCAGCGGCAGCTCCAGCCTCATCTCCGGGGTGGGGACGCCGACGAGCACGACGGTCCCGGCGAGGTCGCGGGCGTAGAACGCCTGCTTGTAGGTCTCGGGGCGGCCGACCGCGTCGATGACGACGTCCGCGCCGAACCCGCCGGTCAGCTCCTGCACGGACTCGACCACGTCGGCGCCCTCGGCGTGGATCGTGTGGGTGGCGCCGAGCGAGGACGCGGTGGCGAGCTTGCGCTCGTCCAGGTCGATCGCGATGATCTTCGACGCGCCGGCCAGCCGCGCGCCCAGCACCGCCGCCGCGCCGACGCCGCCGCACCCGATGACCGCGACCGAGTCGCCGCGCCCCACGTTCCCGGTGTTGATCGCCGCCCCGAGGCCGGCCATCACGCCGCAGCCCAGCAGCCCCGCCACCTCGGCCTTGGCGGCCGGGTCGACCTTGGTGCACTGCCCCGCGGCCACCAGCGTCTTGTCGGCGAACGCGCCGATGCCGAGCGCGGGGGACAGCTCCGTCCCGTCCTCGAGGGTCATCTTCTGGGCGGCGTTGTGGGTGTTGAAGCAGTACCAGGGGCGTCCGCGCAGGCACGCCCGGCACTGCCCGCACACCGCGCGCCAGTTGAGGACGACGAAGTCGCCGGGCGCGACCTCGGTGACGCCCTCGCCGACCGACTCCACCACGCCCGCGGCCTCGTGCCCCAGCAGGAACGGGAACTCGTCGTTGATCCCGCCCTCGCGGTAGTGCAGGTCGGTGTGGCACACCCCGCACGCCTGCACCCGGACGACCGCCTCACCCGGACCCGGATCGGGGACGATGATCGTCTCGATCCGCACCGGCTCGCCCCGCCCGGGCGCGACGACCCCGCGTACCTGCTGCGCCATACTGCCGCCTCTCGTCGTGTTCGGTCCTTGCTCCGACCCTATAGACCCCGGTCCCGGCCTCACCGCGGGTCTTCTGCCGGACGGAACATCCGGGCACCCCCGCCAGAGGGAGGGCACCGCCCCCGAGGTACCGGATGGAAGATCACCACTCGGCGCGATGCCCGTCCGGGCGCGCGGGCCGGAGGCTGGTGGCCGTTCGTTCCCCCAGCTGAAAGAGGACCGCCATGACCCGCCGTTTGAAGATCGCCGCCGCGGGCGCCGCCGGGGCCGCGATCATCGCCGCCGGCGCCGTGCCCGCCCTGGCCGGGGAGGGGGCGAAGGACCGCCCGGCCGTGACGCACCAGCAGGCCGCCGCGCGCGGGCAGCTGATCTCCGCGCGCTACCTCGGCACCAGGTCCGCCGACGAGGTGCGCGCGTGGCTGGCGACCGAGGGCTTCGACGCCTCGTCCGTCCGCTACGGCGTGGACTCCTACCGCCTCATCTACCGGACGGTCGACGCGCGCGGCCGCGCGACGGTCGCCAGCGGCCTGTTCGTGCTCCCGCGCAACGGCGAGCGGAAGCTGCGCACGGTCTCCTACACGCACGGCACCACCAGCTACATCGCGGACGCGCCGTCGATGGCGCAGGACGTGTGGGGCCCGGGGCCCGCCGTCACCTACGGCGCCGCCGGGTTCGCCGCCGCCGCGCCCGACTTCCTCGGCCTCGGCGAGGGACCGGGCGTCCACCCGTGGAAGGACGTGCCGACCGAGACGTCGGCGTCGCTGGACATGCTCCGCGCCGCCCGGCAGTTCACCCTGCGCGAGCACCGGGCGCTGGACGGCCGGGTCCTCGTCACCGGGTTCTCGCAGGGCGCCTCGTCCGCGCTCGGTCTCGCCAGGGCGCTGCAGGACGGCGCCGATCCGCACTTCCGGCTCCGCGCCGTCGCCCCCATCAGCGGCGGGTACGACTTCGGCGGCGCCGAGCTGCCAGCCCTCCTGGACGGGACGGTCGACCCGAAGACGTCCGTCGCGTACCTCTCCTACCTGCTCACCTCGTGGAACCGCATCCACGGGGGCATCTACGAGCAGCCGTCCGACATCTTCAAGGAGCCGTACGCGAGCCATGTCGAGAAGTACTTCGACGGCACCACGCCCGGCCAGGTGATGCTGAAGGGACTGCCCGGCACCCTCGGCGAGCTGCTCACCCCGCGCGGCTTCGAGGTGCTGCGCCACCCGTCCGGGACGCTCGCCGAGGCCCTGCGGGTGGACGGCGAGGTCTGCACGGCGTGGACCCCGCGCGTCCCGGTCCGGCTCTACAAGATCACCAACGACGACCAGGCGGTGACCGCGAACACCGACCACTGCGCCGCCGCGTTCCGCGCCCGGGGCGTCGACGTGCCGGTCGTCGACGTCGGCGACAAGGTCTACGGCGGCTCCCGGCACCTCGGGTCGAACATCGCGGGCACGGCACTCGCCGTCCGCTGGTTCGGCGGGCTCCGCTGAGCGGCGCGCTCAGCCGAACCGGATCGTCCGGAGCCGGTCGGCGGCCTCCCGGTCCAGCACCGTCACCCCGGCCGCGGGCGGGAGGGCGCCGCCGCGGGCGCGCTCGATGAGCGGCACCCAGCGCCGGCAGTGCCGCGCGAACGTGACGCCGGTGACGGCGCGCCCGCGCGCGAACTGCCCGGCCCGCGCCGTGGCCGGGTCGACGTCGATGAGGATCAGGTGGAGCCGGCCGCCCCGGCGGCGCGCCAGCCAGGCGAAGCAGTACAGGATGTGCGGCCAGGTGCCGCGCGTGTGGGCGACGACCCCGTGGCCGGCCAGCACCGCCCGCCCGATCCGCCAGACGTGGGTGACGTGGACGAGCGGTGTGCGCAGCCGCACCGGCAGCGGGCGCAGGAAGCGCGCCCACCAGTTGCGGGACTGCCGCGAGTCGATGATCCGGACGTCGCCTGCGGGCACCGGCGCGGTCTCCTCGCCGCTCAGCCCGTACAGCCGGTTCAGCAGGGTGCTCTTGCCCGCCCCTGGGAGCCCGGCGAGCAGCACCAGCGAGCCCCGCGGGTAGCGCAGGGCGGAGCCCGGTTCCGTGTCGTCGATGATGCGCTCCTGGTGTCGGCCCCCGGATCGGTGCGGATGTGGTCGTCAGAACGAACACTCCGCACCGCTGGTTCCGGCGGCCGGCGCACCGGGACCCGCCGCGGACGTCGCGGCGGGCCTTCAGGAGGGCCGGGTCACCAGCCGCGCGAGCGCCACTCCGGCAGCGACGGGCGCTCCCGGCCGAGCGTGGAGTCCTTGCCGTGGCCCGGGTAGAACCAGGTGGCGTCCGGGAGCCGGTCGAAGACCCGCTCCTCGACGTCCGCGAACAGCTGCTTGAACAGCGTCGGGTCGCCCCAGGTGTTGCCGACGCCGCCCGGGAACAGGCTGTCGCCGGTGAACAGGTGCGGGCGGTCGGCCAGCTCGCCGCCCGCGTCGTACAGCAGCGCGATCGAGCCCGGCGTGTGGCCGCGCAGGTGGATGACCTCCAGCGCCGCCCGCCCGACGCGGACGGTGGCGCCGTTCTCGACGGGTTCGGAGACCGGCTCGGGCAGCGCCTCCGCGTCGTGCGGGTGCGCGACGACCGGCGCGCCCGTGGCCCGCACGACCTCGCTCAGCGCCGTCCAGTGGTCCTCGTGGCGGTGGGTGGTGACGATCCGCGCGAGGGGCCCGTCGCCGATCAGCTCCAGCAGCCGCGGCGCCTCGTTGGCCGCGTCGATCAGCAGCTGCTCGCCGGTCGCGGTGCAGCGCAGGATGTAGGCGTTGTTGTCGTACGGCCCGACCGCCACCTTGGTGACCGTCAGGCCCGGTAGCTCCCGGACGTCGGGGCGGCCGCCCGCCTCGACGTTCCCCGTGTAGGTCATGGGCGAGTCCTCCCATCGGCGGTACGCGCCGTCGGTGGTGCGCCCCGGTGGTGGTGCGCGCAGACCATCTTCCCCCATCGGGCGCCGCCCGGTGCGCCCGGCCCGGATGAGTCACGGGACTCATCCGAACCGTGCGCCCGGCGACGGACGTTTCCGCCTTGCCGTCCCACCATGGTCATTGGAAGATCAGGATCGACCCGTGAGGACGGTGCCGCGTTGATCACCGCATCCCGTCCCGGCCCGGACCGGGAACGCCCGGAGGAACTGCTCGGCCACGCCTGCGCGCTGGTCCGGCTCTGCGGCCGCGACGCCGCGATCGCCGCCGTGTTCCTCGCCCTCGTGCTGGTCGGCACCGTGAGCCGGCTGGCCGCCGGGCTCCCCGGCGCCGTCGCGCTCGCCCTGCTGCCGGTGCTGGCCGGCGCGTTCGCGGTCTCGGCCGGGTACACGGTGCGGTCGCGGCGCACCCTCGTGTCGGTGCTCGGCGAGGTCCGCGGCCGCACCGGCGCGCCGGTCGACCCGTCCGCGCCGTGGACGCCGTTCGGCACGGCGGCCGCGCTGGACGCCCGGGTCCGCGACGCCGAGCTGCGCCGGCTGCTGGGGGCGGCGCACCGCTGCGGCGAGCTGTCCTGGCTGGCGGTCGCCTGGTCGGCGGCGACCGCCGTGCTGTTCCTGTTCTGGTGGCTGGCGACGGCGATGGCGGGCGGGTGACCGGGGTGATCGACCACGACGTCCGGCCGGGCAGCTTCTGGGAGCGGCTCGGCCCGGACGACCGGCAGGCGCTGCGGGCGATGGGGCGGCGCACCAGCATCCCGCCCGGCGGGACGCTGTGCCATCAGGGGGTCACCGCCGCGTCGGTGTGGGTGGTGTTCAAGGCGGCGCCGCGGGCGGCGAGCAACGCCGTCGCCAAGGAGTTCGTCGACTCCAGCGAGGGCGACGAGTCGATCATCGACCTGTTCGGGTCGGGCGACCTGGTCGGCGCGCTCGGCGCGTGGGGGCACCCCGAGCGCGGCACCGTCGCGGCGCTCGACCACGTCGAGGCCCTGCGCGTGGACCGGCGCAGGTTCCGCGGCCTGCTCGCCGCGAACCCGCAGGTCGCCGAGGCGATGATGCACGCGGTGTCGGAGAGCGTCGGGTACGGCGGGCGGCGCCACGCGGTGCGGGCCGCCGAGCACCCGCAGCGCCTCGCCTACCACCTGCTGGAGCTGGCGCACCGGTTCGGCGTGCGCACCGCGCGCGGGACGGAGATCCCGCTGCGGCTCAGCCAGGCGGAGCTGGCGAACTGGGCCGGGATCTCCCGCGAGACGCTGGTGCGCTGGTTCCGGCTGTGGCGGCAGAAGGGCATCATCGACCGCCGGCCGCGGCCGCTGACCGTCCTCGACCCCGAGAAGCTGCGCCGCGCCGCCAGCCCGTGGGGCGACGAGTGGCCGGCGGCCGAGGCGGAGCCGGACGCCCCGGCGGTCGCCCCGCCGGTCCGCCCGGAGCCGGACGAGCCCGCCGGGCTGGCCGCCCGGACGCCGGCCGGGCTGGACGCGTCCCGCGGGAAGCCGCCGGTGCGCCTGCCCGCCGACAACCCGTTCTTCGCCGGCCGGGCGGTCAGCCTCGGCAAGCTGGACCTGCTCGTCGCGCAGGCCGAGTGGCCGCGCGCCGTGGTCGTCCAGGGGATGGCGGGGGTCGGCAAGACGACGCTCGCGCTGCACTGGGCGCACCGTGTCGTGGACCGGTTCTCCGACGGGGTGGTGTTCGCGGACCTGCGCGGGACGACCCGCAGCCCCGTCACGCCCGCCGAGGCGATGGGGCAGGTGCTGCGCGCCGCCGGCGTGCCCGGCGACCACGTGCGCAGCACCGAGGCGGAGCTGGCTGCGCAGTGCCGGTCGCTGCTCGCCGACCGGCGGATGCTGCTGATCCTCGACGACGCGGCGCGGCCGGAGCAGATCAGGCCGCTGGTCGGGGCGATGGCGTCCGGGCTGGCCGTGGTGACGAGCCGGCGGCGGCTGCCCGCGCTGCTGGAGGGCGCCGACGTCCGCACCCTGGAGCTCCGGGAGATGGTCACGCAGGAGGCCGTGGACCTCATCTCCAACGTGCTCGGCCCGGCCGACGCCCGCGTCCGCGAGGAGCGCAGGGCGGTGGCCCGGCTCGCCCGCGAGTGCGGGCACCTGCCGCTGGCGCTGTCGGTCATGGCCGGCCGGCTGGCGGAGAACCCCGGCGAGTCCATCGCCGGGACCGTTCGGGAACTGGCCGAGAGCGACGCGCAGGCCGCCTCGTCCTACGGGCCGCCCCTGCCCGGTGCCCCGGACGAACCGCCGCCGGACGGGCCGGGACGGGCCGCGGCGGGGCCCGGCGGCCCGGAGGCCGGGGGCGTCGGGCTGACCGGGATCGAGCTGCACGAGGGGCCGGGGCACGGCCCCGCCGGCCCCGGGCTGCGGGGCGTGCTCGACCCGACGTTCGACGTCGCGTACCGCAGCCTGCGCCGCGACCACCGGGAGGCGTTCCGGGTGCTGGGCCTCGTCGCGGGCCCCGACTTCACCCCGGCCGCCCTCGCCGCGTTGCGGGACCGGACCGCGGACGAGGCGCGCGAATGCCTGGAGGCCCTGCGGCAGGCGTACCTCGTGCACGACGTCGCGCCCGGGCGGTACCGGATGCACGACCTGCTGCGCGACTTCGCCCGGGACCGGGGGCTGGCCGAGGACGCCGACAGCGACCGGCTCGCCGCGCAGCGCCGGCTGCTCGCCGGGTACCTCGCCGAAGCGCGCGCGGCGGGCGACGCGCTGGCCGGACGGCGCCGTCCCGCCGTCCGGCGGGACCGGCGGCCGGACGGGGCGCGGGGGCGCCCGTCCGGGTCGCCCGGACCGGGCGCGGCGACGGCGGCGGGGGCGGAGCGGGCGGTGGCGCTGGCGTGGTTCGAGGCCGAGCGGCGCAACCTGGTCGCCGCCGTGCACCAGGCGGCCCGCCTCGGCCTGCACCGCACCTGCTGGGAGCTGGCGGACGCGCTGTTCGACTTCCAGGAGTTCCGCCGCTACAGCGAGGACAACATCGCCGTCCACCAGGCGGGCCTGCACGCGGCCCGCACCGAGGAGGACTGGGCGGCCGCCGCCGTCATGCTGCACAACCTCGCGGTGGCGCACTTCGAGGCGGGCGGCTCCGTCCAGGCGATCGGGTACGGGGAGGACGCGCGGCGCGCGTTCCGGACCGTCGAGCCGCCCGACCGCTACGGCGAGGCGGCCGCGCTCGCCGCGCTCGCCGACGTGCACGTGGCGCTCGGCCGGTACCTCACGGCGATCGAGCACGCGCGCCGGTCGCTGGACGTCCACCGGGAGATGGACGACCGCGGCGGCCTCGCGAAGGACCACGACACGCTGGCGCGCGCGCGTCTCGGGCTCGGCGACTACGAGGCGGCGCTGGAGCACGCGGGGGAGGCGCTGAAGGTGCGCCGCCGGATCGGCGACCAGCCCGGGGTCGCGGAGACGCTGCTGACCCTCGCGCAGGTCCACCGCCGGCTCGGGAACGTCCACGAGGCGGTCTCGCACGCGCTGGAGGCGCTCTACATCCGCCAGGACATGGCGGACGGCCACGGCGCCGCGCAGGCGCTCACCGAGCTGGCGCGGATGAACGCCTCGCTGGGGCTGCGCGAGATGGCGCTGCGGGACGCCGAGCAGGCGCTGCGGACCTACCAGGCGCTGGGAGCCCGCCACGGGGAGGCGCGCGCGCTGACCACCCTGGGCATGCTGAC
Organism: Actinomadura nitritigenes; assembly: GCF_017573545.1. Lineage (GTDB taxonomy): Bacteria > Actinomycetota > Actinomycetes > Streptosporangiales > Streptosporangiaceae > Spirillospora > Spirillospora nitritigenes. Next base: position 41,885 of record NZ_JAGEOK010000011.1, read on the forward strand.
GTGCGACGCCGCCCGGTACCCGGAGGCGTTCACCTACTGCGGGCAGGCGCTGCGCCTGCACCGCGACACCGGCGACCGGCACGGCGAGGCCGAGACCGTCGCGCAGATCGGCATCGTCCACTGGCGGCTCGGCCGCTACCGCGAGGCCCGCGAGCACCTGCTGCGCGCCCTGGAGATCCGCCGCGAGATCGGCGACCAGCACGGCGAGGCGCACGACCTGGAGCACCTGTCGGTGGTCATGCGCCGGCTCGGCCGCCCCCAGGAGGCGTTCGTCCTCGGCCTGGAGGCGCTCGACCTGTGGCACGGGCTCGGCGCGCAGAGCGGCCTGGCCGGGACCCTCGGCAGCCTCGCCCGCACCTACCTGCGGCTGGGCCTGCCCGAGGACGCCGAGCGCGCCGCCGGGCAGGCGCTGCGGATCCGGCGGGCCGGCGGCGACTGGTACGGCATGGGCGTCGGCATGGACACCTTCGCCGCCGTGCTGCGCCGCAGCGGACGCCCCGAGGAGGCGCTGGAGATGGAGCTGGAGGCGCTGCGCGTCCTCGGCGAGGTCGGCGACCGGCACAGCGAGGCGACCGCGCTGGTCCACCTCGCCGCCATCCACCTGGACCTCGGCCGCGCCGCCGAGGCCCGCTCGACCGGGGCGCGGGCGCTGCGGGCGGCCACCGAGGTCGGCGACGCGCGGGAGCAGGCGTACGCGCTGCACGCCATGGCCCGCGCGTGCCAGCTGCTCGGCGAGCACGCGCCCGCCTGCGAGCACTTCGAGGCCGAGATGGCGATCCGCCGCGACATGGACGATCATGGTGGCCGGCGGGCCGCGCTCGAGCTGCAGGCGCAGTCGCGGAAGGCGCTCGGCGACGAGGCCGGCGCGGCCGACTGCGCCCGGCGCATCGCCGCGCTGGACAAGTGGCTCGCCTCGGACAGGTCGCTTGACATGTGACGAACTACGCGGTCCATCGGCGTACCGCCGCGTTCACTGGATCCGGGCGCCCCCGTGAGGCGGGACCTCGCGGCGCGGGGAGCCCTGCCGGGTCGCGCGAGGAGGGCGAGATGGCACCCGCACCGTTCTGGGACGCGCTGCCGGGGGCGGCGCGGGAGGCGCTGCGCCGCACCGGCGCCCCCGCCGTGATCCGGCCCGGGGCCTTCCTGACGCGCGAGCACACCCGCGCGTCGCAGGTCTTCGTCCTGCGGGCCGGCGCGGTCAAGGTATGGGTGGACCGCGACGGCGAGATCGAGATCCTCGACGTCCTCGGGCCCGGCGACCTCGTCGGCGAGCTGGAGGCGGCGGACGGCGGCGTCCGGCACGCGAACGTCGAGGCGCTCACCCGCGTCGAGGCGCTGGTGCTGCCCGCGGACCGGTTCCGCGGCGTCCTGGACGCCCACCCCGGGTCGGCCTGGGCCGTCGCGGCCGTCCTCGCCGAACGGCTCCGCGACGCCAACGAGCTGCGCATCGCCCACTTCCCCGACGACGCCGAGCGGCGCCTCGCGGGCCGGCTGCTGCGGCTGGCCGCCCGGTTCGGGACTCCGCTGAAGGAGGAGCGCGCCGGCGGCGCCGCCGCGCCGGACGGCGCCGTCCGGATCGAGGTGCCCGTCACGCAGCAGGACCTCGGCCGCTGGGCGGGGATGGGCCGCCGCAAGGTCGCGCAGCTCCTCGCGTCCGACCCGCTGCGCGGCGGCCTCACCGTCGCCCGCGGCACGATCACCGTCCGCTCGGTGGCCGCGCTGCACCGCCTGGCCGGCGGTGACGACCCGGGCTAGCCCGCCCGGTCAGAACCCGGACGGCCGGTGCGGCCACGGCGGCGGGACGGGCACCGGGCCGTCGGGGCGCAGCGTCACGCCCGCACCGCCCGAGCGGCCGCTCAGCCAGCCCAGCAGCGCCCGCCCGGACCCGGAGGCCTCCGGCCCGCCCGCCGTCCACCCGAGGTCGGCGGACTCCCCGGAGTCGGTCGCGGTGATCCGGTACCCGGCGAGCCCGCCGTGCTGCCCGGCCGGCAGCGCGGCCAGGTCGGCGAGCGTGCGGGTCAGCGCCCACCGCACGTACGGCTCGGGCCAGTCGGCGGGCCCGTAGCCGGCGGCGAGGTCGACGTGGTGCGCCTCCACCTCGTGCCAGCGGCGCAGCACCGTGTACCAGGCCGGGTGCGGCCATCCCGCCATCGCGGCGACGGGAGCGTTCCACGCGTCGTCCGGCAGGGTGCGCGCCTGCTCGGCGAACCGCGCCGCCGTCGCCCGCACGTCCGCGGCCAGCTCGGCCGCGCCGCGGCCCGCGCCCGCCTCGATGTCGGCGACGCGGCCCTCCATGCTCGCGTACTGCGGGATCCTCGTGCCCGTCCGCGCCCACTCCAGCAGGTTCCACAGCGAGTCCGCGTTGCGGGCGAGGTGGCTCGCGACGTGCCCGCGGGTCCAGCCCGGGAGCGCCGACGGCCCCCGCAGCTCGTGCTCGGTGAGCCCGGCGATGCGCTCCGCCGCCCGCTCCGCGCCCGCGTCCACCTCGTCGATCGCCAGCCGCCAGGTCTCCACCGCGCCCCCCGTTCTCCGTCGAAGGCACCATCCTGGCGCAGCCGCCGCGCCCGCACCAGACGGCCCGCGGCGGGCGTCCGCCGCGTCCCTCCTCGCCCCGGCGGCGGTCCGGGACCACAATGTGGATCATGGAGTACCCCATCTGCGTCACCTGCGGCGTCCAGTACGGCGGGCCCCGCGCCGACTGCCCGATCTGCGAGGACGAGCGCCAGTACGTCGGCTGGGACGGCCAGCGCTGGACGAGCCTGGAGGAGCTGCGCGCCGCCGGGCACCGCGGCCGGATCGAGGAGGAGGGGCCGGACGTCGTCGGCATCGGCACCGAGCCGTCCACCGCCATCGGCCAGCGCGCCCTGCTGGTGCGCGCCCCGTCCGGCAACGTCCTGTGGGACATGGTCACCCATCTCGACGACGACCTGGTCCGGCAGGTCGATGACCTGGGCGGCGTCAGCGCGATCGCGATCAGCCACCCGCACTTCTACGGCTCGATGATCGAATGGGCGCACGCGTTCGACGCGCCCGTCTACATCCACGAGGCCGACCGCCGCTGGGTCGCCCGCCCCGACGACGCGGTCGTCTTCTGGGAGGGCGACGCCCACGAGCTGGCCGACGGCCTCACGCTGATCAACGCCGGCGTCCACTTCGACGGCGGCCAGGTCCTGCACTGGCGGGACGCCCGCGCCCTGTTCTCCGGCGACATCCTCACGGTCGTCAACGACCGCGACTGGGTCAGCTTCATGTACAGCTACCCGAACCACATCCCGGAGCGGCCCCGCACCGTCCGCCGCGCCCTGCGGCTGCTGGAGCCCTACGAGTTCGACCGCGTGTACGGCGCCTGGTGGCGGAAGATCGTCTACACCGACGGCAAGAACGCCGTCCGCCGCTCGGCCGACCGCTACCTGTCGTTCGCGCTGGACGACGAGTAGCCCCCGCGGCGGGTCACCCGGCGAGCGCCTCGGCGATCGCCGCCCGGTCCTGGTACTCGCGCCAGTGCACGATGCGGCCGTCCCGCGCCCTCAGCACCACGGCGAAGGCGGCCGACGCCCGCCGGCCGCTCCCGGGCACCGACGCCACCACCGCGTACTCGGCGACGATCACCTCGGGGTCGGCGGTCTCGTGGATCACGACGTCCCGGAACTCCTCGAACGCGATGGGCAGCGCCTCGCGCCCCTGCCGGACCATCGCCGTGACCGCCGCGCGGCCCTCGATCCGCCTGGCGTGGCCCGCCGGCGCGAACGGCATCTCGATCTCGACGTCCTCGGCGAGCATCTCCTCGTCGAGCCCGCCCTCGCCGGCGAGGAGCTTCTCCTGGAAGCGGGCGAACAGCTCCCGCGGCGTCGGCCCGGACATCGGGCGCTCGGACGGCGGCACCTGCTCGGACGTCGGCGTCTGCTCGGACATGCGTCATCCCTTCGGAGCGGACTAACATGAGTCTGAACTCACCTTGCAAAATATGAGTCGAGACTCATCTTGTCAACGGACGGACGGATGACACCGGACAAGCCCCTGCGCGCCGACGCCCGGCGCAACCGCGCCCGCATCCTCGCCGCCGCCGAGGAGGTGTTCACCGAGCACGGCGCCGCCGCCTCCACCGAGGAGGTCGCCGCCCGGGCCGGCGTCGCGATCGGCACCGTCTTCCGGCACTTCCCGACCAAGCGCGACCTGCTCGCCGCGATCATGAAGGAGCTCCGGCGGCGCCTCATCGAGCGCGCCGACGCGCTCGTCACCGGCGGCGACCCCGCCACCGCCTTCTACGACTACTTCGCGTTCCTCGTCGAGTCGTCCGCGAACATCGGGCCGGTCGTCGGGCTGCTCGCCGAGGAGGGCACCGAGATCGAGCCCGGCGACCAGATCATGGCCCTGGCCAACGCCTTCGGCGCCCTCCTCGAGGCGGCCCAGCGCGCCGGGACGGTCCGGGCCGACGCGCGCCTCGACGAGGTCATGGCCCTCGTCACCGCCGTCGGCCACGGCGCCGTCGCCGGAGGCTGGCCCGACGACCTGCGGCGCCGCACCGTCGCCCTCGTCCAGGACGCCCTCCGGCCCCGGTAGGCGGGTTGCGGTGGCGGGTGGTGTTCGAACACGTGTACGGTGCGAGGGTGCCGCCGGGACCGTCCGGAGACGGGTGGGGCGCGGCATGAAATGCGGCGGCGACCGCCGCTGTTAATGACTCGGGGGATTCTGTCGGACCCCCTGGCTAGCCTGGAGAGCGACCTGTCTCTCCCCATCACCGCGCCCAGAAGAGGAACCGGAAGTACGCCGTGCATGACCGACTCATCGTGCGTGGAGCACGCGAGCACAACCTGAAGGACGTCTCGCTCGACCTGCCGCGGGACGCCATGATCGTGTTCACCGGTCTGTCGGGGTCCGGGAAGTCCAGCCTGGCGTTCGACACGATCTTCGCCGAGGGGCAGCGCCGGTACGTCGAGTCGCTGTCGGCGTACGCCCGGCAGTTCCTCGGGCAGATGGACAAGCCCGACGTCGACTTCATCGAGGGCCTGTCCCCGGCGGTCTCGATCGACCAGAAGTCGACCAGCAAGAACCCCCGGTCGACGGTCGGGACGATCACCGAGGTCTACGACTACCTGCGGCTGCTGTACGCCCGGATCGGGCACCCGCACTGCCCCGAGTGCGGCCGGCCGATCAGCCGGCAGGCGCCGCAGCAGATCGTCGACCGGGTGCTGGAACTGGAGCAGGGCACCCGGTTCCAGGTGCTCGCGCCGGTCATCCGCGGCCGCAAGGGGGAGTACCTCGAGTTGTTCCGCGAGCTGCAGTCCAAGGGCTACTCGCGCGCCCTGGTGGACGGCGCGATGATCCGGCTGGACGAGCCGCCGAAGCTGAAGAAGCAGGAGAAGCACGACATCTCCGTCGTGGTCGACCGCCTGTCGGTGAAGGACTCCGCGCGGCAGCGGCTCGCCGACTCGGTGGAGACCGCGCTCGGCCTCGCGGGCGGGACGATCGTCCTCGACTTCGTCGACCTGCCCGAGGACGACGAGAACCGCACCCGGATGTACTCCGAGCACCTGTACTGCCCGTACGACGACCTGTCGTTCGAGGAGCTGGAGCCGCGGTCGTTCTCGTTCAACTCGCCGTACGGCGCCTGCCCCGACTGCACCGGTCTCGGCACCCGCATGGAGGTCGACCCCGAGCTGCTCATCCCGGACGGGGAGCTGACCCTCGGCGAGGGCGCGATCCAGCCGTGGTCGGGCGGGCACGTCAGCGACTACTTCCTGCGCCTGCTGTCCGCGCTCGGCGACGCCATGGGCTTCGACCTGAACACCCCGTGGGAGAAGCTGCCCGCCAAGGCCCGCAAGGCGATCCTCAACGGGCACGAGACCCAGGTCCACGTCCGGTACAAGAACCGGTACGGCCGCACGCGGTCGTACTACACGGCCTACGAGGGCGTGATCCCCTACATCCAGCGGCGGCACGCCGAGTCCGAGAGCGACTCCAGCCGCGAGCGGTTCGAGGGCTACATGCGGGAGATCCCGTGCCCGACCTGCGAGGGCGCCCGGCTGAAGCCGGTCGTCCTGGCGGTCACCATGGGCGGGATGTCGATCGCCGAGGTCGCGGCCATGCCGATCGGCGAGGCCGCGAAGTTCCTGCTGGCGATGGAGCTGAACGAGCGCGAGAAGCACATCGCCGAGCGGGTGCTGAAGGAGATCAACGCCCGGCTCGGGTTCCTGCTCGACGTCGGCCTCGACTACCTGACGCTCGACCGCGCGTCCGCGACGCTGGCGGGCGGCGAGGCCCAGCGCATCCGGCTGGCCACGCAGATCGGGTCCGGCCTGGTCGGCGTGCTGTACGTGCTGGACGAGCCGTCGATCGGCCTGCACCAGCGCGACAACCACCGGCTGCTGGAGACGCTGATCCGGCTCCGCGACATGGGCAACACGCTGATCGTCGTCGAGCACGACGAGGACACCATCGCCGCCGCCGACTGGGTGGTCGACATCGGCCCGCGCGCCGGCGAGCACGGCGGCGAGATCGTGGTGTCCGGCACGGTGGACGAGCTGCTGACGTCCGAGCGCTCGCTGACGGGGGCGTACCTGTCGGGCCGCCGGTCGATCGAGGTGCCGGAGATCCGCCGTCCGCGCACCCGGGGCCGCGAGGTCACGGTGAAGGGCGCGCAGCAGAACAACCTGCGGAACGTGGACGTGGCGTTCCCGCTGGGCGTGCTGACCGCGGTGACGGGCGTGTCCGGGTCCGGCAAGTCGACGCTGGTCAACGACATCCTGTACAACTCGCTGGCCAAGCAGCTGAACGGCGCGAAGACCGTCCCCGGCAAGCACCGGCGGGTGAACGGCGTCGACCAGCTCGACAAGGTCGTGCACGTCGACCAGTCGCCGATCGGGCGGACGCCGCGCTCCAACCCGGCGACCTACACCGGCGTGTTCGACCACATCCGCAAGCTGTTCGCGCAGACGACCGAGGCGAAGGTGCGCGGCTACCAGCCGGGCCGGTTCTCCTTCAACGTCAAGGGCGGCCGCTGCGAGAACTGCTCCGGCGACGGCACCATCAAGATCGAGATGAACTTCCTGCCGGACGTCTACGTCCCGTGCGAGGTGTGCCACGGCGCCCGGTACAACCGGGAGACCCTCGAGGTCCACTACAAGGGCAAGACGATCTCCGAGGTGCTCGACATGCCGATCGAGCAGGCCACCGAGTTCTTCGAGCCGATCAAGGCGATCCACCGGCACCTGAAGACGCTGAACGACGTGGGCCTCGGGTACGTCCGGCTGGGGCAGCCGGCGCCGACGCTGTCGGGCGGCGAGGCGCAGCGCGTCAAGCTGGCCGCCGAGCTGCAGAAGCGCTCCACCGGCCGGACGATCTACGTGCTGGACGAGCCGACCACCGGCCTGCACTTCGAGGACATCCGCAAGCTCCTCGGCGTGCTGAACGGCCTGGTCGACAAGGGCAACACGGTGATCGTGATCGAGCACAACCTCGACGTGATCAAGACCGCGGACTGGATCGTCGACATGGGCCCGGAGGGCGGGTCGCGCGGCGGCACCGTCGTCGCCACCGGCACCCCGGAGGACGTGGCGAAGGTCGAGGGCAGCCACACCGGCCAGTTCCTCGCCAAGATCCTCGGCTGACCCGGGATCCGGCCCGCGGCCGCTCCGGTGGGTCGGTGCGGGGCGCGGCGGGCCGTCCAGGATCATGGGGGCATGACCAACGAAGTGACGCCCGGAGCCCCGCGCGACGACGCGGGGTCCGCCGGGACAGGGGGCCTCGCCCGCCGGACGGTGCTGTGCGGCGCGGGCGCGGCGGGCGCCGCGCTCCTCGCGGCGGGATGCGCGACGAACCAGAACAAGGAGCCGAAGGACCTCAGCGGCAAGGAGGTCGCGAAGGCGGCCGACATCCCGGTGGGCGGCGGCAAGACGATCGCCGACGCCAAGGTGGTCGTGACGCAGCCGCAGCAGGGCGCGTTCAAGGCGTTCTCCGCGATCTGCACCCACCAGGGCTGCCTCGTGAACAGGGTGGCCAACGGTGTGATCAAGTGCCCCTGCCACGGCAGCGAATTCGCGATCGGCGACGGCTCCGTCGCGCACGGCCCGGCGTCGCGCCCGCTGAAGGAGTACCAGGTCCAGGTGAAGAACGGCGGCATCGTCATCAGCTGACCGGCACCGGCCGGGCGCCCCGGAGATCATCGTCATGGGTTCGGAGGTGAACCGACGCCGCTCCCGCTCCGTACTCCCTGGTGACGCAGGGAGACGGGAACCGAGTTCAGCGGAGGGCGAGACGATGCCACAGCAGTCCGAGACGCGGGCGGACGCGACCGATCAGCAGGCCGGGCCCGCGGCCGGAGAGCCGCCCGCCGGTGCGGCCGAACCCGGGGCCGCCGAACCCGGGGCCGCCGAGGGCCCGGCGCCCGCGGGCGGGTCCCGCCGCGGCCTGCTCATCGGGGCGGGCCTCGCGGGCGTCGCCGGGCTGGCGGCCGCGTGCGGCGGGTCGTCCGGCGGCGGGGACAGTGCGGACGGCGGCGGTGGCGGTGGTGGCGGTGGTGGTGGGGCGCTCGCCTCGACCGGCGATATCCCGGTCGGCGGCGGCAAGGTCTTCGAGTCGGAGAAGGTCGTGGTGACCCAGCCGGCGCAGGGGGAGTTCAAGGCGTTCTCGGCGACCTGCACCCATCGCGGCTGCACCGTCGGGTCGGTCTCCGGCGGCACGATCAACTGCCCGTGCCACGGCAGCAAGTTCAAGATCTCCGACGGGTCGGTGGCGCGCCCGCCGGCGGACAGACCGCTCGAGGAGAAGAAGATCACCGTGCAGGGCGGGAAGATCAGCCTCGCCTGAGCGACACCGCTCCGGACCTCGTCCGCGCCGGGCCGCCGCCGTCCTCGGCGGAGGCCCGGACGTCGTCGTCGACCTCGCCGCCCCGCATCTCGCGGTCCCGCGCGCGGGGATCGGTCGCGGTGACGTCGGCGGCCCCGCCGTCCGGCCCGTCGCCGGGCCCGCCGTCCGGCCCTCGGCCCGGCCCGCCGGTGCCCGCCCTCCGGGCGCCGTCGAGGTCGTCGTCGGTGCGGAAACGGGGGAGCGCCTCCGGATGGTGCTCGCGGATGTAGGCGATGAGGTGCTCGCGGACGTCGCAGCGCAGGTCCCAGGCGCTCGCCGAGTCCGCCGCGCTCATCAGCGCCCGCATCGTGACCAGGCCGTTCGGCTGGACGTCCACGGCCTGCAGCACCCATTCGCGGCGGTCCCACAGCGGGTTCTCCTGCAGCATCGCGTACAGCTCGGTGCGCAGCTCCTCGATCGGGACGGTCCAGTCCACGTGCAGCTCCACCGAGCCGATGACCCGGCTGGTGTGCCGGGTCCAGTTCTCGAACGGCTCCTCGGTGAAATAGGAGACGGGCAGGATGAGCCGCCGGTCGTCCCAGAGCCGGACCACGACGTACGACAGCGTCAGCTCCTCGACGCGCCCCCACTGGCCCTGCACGACCACCACGTCGTCGAGCCGGAGCGCGTCGCTGAAGGCGATCTGCAGGCCGGCGAGCAGGTTGCCCAGCGTCGGCCGGGCCGCGATCCCGACGACCAGCCCGGCGACCCCCGCGGACGCCAGCACGCCCGCGCCGACCGCCCGCACGGCCGGGAACGTGAACAGCGCGGCGCCGACGGCCAGGATGACGACGACCAGGGCGGCGATGCGGCGCAGCAGCATCATCTGGGTGCGGGCGCGCCTGGCCCGCCGGTTCCGCTCGCCCTCGATCCGCATCAGCCGGGCGAGCGGCGGGTCGGTGAGGGCGTAGGTGATGCGCAGCACCAGCCAGGTCGTGACGCCGATCGCCGCGATGTGCATGACGTGCTGGACGAGCCCGCCGGAGTGCACGTTCATGTGCGGGTACGGCATGGCGGTGCTCGCGCTGACCACCACGGCGAACGCGAAGGCCGGCGCGGTGCAGCGCCGCGCCACCCGGCCGACCTCCGGCCAGTGCCGCGACAGCCGTCCGGCCAGCAGCCGCCGGCCCCCCTCCACGATCACGACGGACACCCCGACGACGACGGCGAACGTGATCCAGGCCCACAGCGCGGACACCTGCGGTACGACCCCCTCCGAGCGTGCGAAAAACCCGACCGACCGTCTCTTTCCACTCCCATTACGAACATCCGCCCGAATGGGGGAGATCTCCATCACCCCAGGCCAGGACGTCCGGGCGCGCCGGGTGTCGGTGGCGCCCACTAGGCTTCAGGATGTGGCAGATCCGGCGACCTACCGACCCGCACCGGGCTCCATTCCGGAATCTCCCGGGGTGTACCGATTCCGCGATGAGCACGGCCGGGTCATCTACGTGGGCAAGGCCAAGAGCCTGCGCTCCCGGCTGAACTCCTACTTCGCCGACTTCTCCGCGCTGCACCCGCGCACGCAGACCATGGTGCAGACCGCGGCCCGGGTCGACTGGACCGTCGTCGGCACCGAGGTCGAGGCCCTCCAGCTCGAATACTCCTGGATCAAGGAGTTCGACCCCCGGTTCAACGTCCGTTACCGCGACGACAAGTCCTATCCCTATCTCGCGGTCACCCTCAACGAGGAGTTCCCGAGGGTGATGGTGATGCGGGGCGCCAAACGGAAGGGCGTGCGCTACTTCGGGCCGTACTCCCACGCGTGGGCGATCCGGGAGACGGTCGACCAGCTCCTGCGCGTGTTCCCCGTCCGCACGTGCAGCGCCGGGGTGTTCAAGCGCCAGCACCAGCTCGACCGCCCCTGCCTGCTCGGCTACATCGGCAAGTGCTCGGCGCCGTGCGTCGGGCGCGTCTCCCCGGACGAGCACCGCCTGCTCGCCGAGGACTTCTGCGACTTCATGGCCGGCAACACCGGCCGGTTCATCAAGCGCCTCGAACGCGACATGCGCGAGGCCGCCGCGTCGCAGGCGTACGAGCGCGCCGCCCGGCTCCGCGACGACATCCGCGCACTGGAGCGGGCGCTGGAGAAGCAGGCGGTCGTGCTGGCCGACACCACCGACTGCGACATGATCGCCTTCGCCGAGGACGAGCTGGAGGCGGCCGTCCAGGTCTTCTACGTGCGCGGCGGGCGGATCCGCGGGCAGCGCGGCTGGGTGGTCGACAAGGTCGAGGAGGTCACCACCGCCGACCTCGTCGAGAACTTCCTGATCCAGACCTACGGGGAGAGCGAGTCGGTGCCCCGCGAGGTCCTCGTCCCGGCGCTGCCGCCGGACGCTGACGCGATGACCGAGCTGCTGGCCGAGCAGCGCGGCGGGCCGGTCCACCTGCGGGTCCCGCAGCGCGGCGACAAGAAGACCCTGCTGGAGACGGTCGCCCGCAACGCCCACGAGGCGCTCAAGCAGCACAAGACGCGCCGCGCGTCCGACCTCACCACCCGCAGCCGGGCGCTGCAGGAGCTCCAGGAGGCCCTGGAGCTGGACGAGGCGCCGCTCCGGATCGAGTGCTACGACGTGTCCAACCTCCAGGGCACCAACGTGGTGGCGTCCATGGTCGTGTTCGAGGACGGGCTGGCCCGCAAGAGCGAGTACCGCCGGTTCACGATCAAAGCGGTCGAGGGGCAGGACGACGTCCGCTCCATCCACGAGGTGATCACCCGGCGGTTCAGGCGCTACCTCGCCGAGAGCGAGAAGATGGGCGAGCTGGACACGCTGGGCGATCCGGAGGAGGGCGCGCACCAGCCGATCGACCCGGAGACCGGCAAGCCGCGCAAGTTCGCCTACCCGCCGCAGCTGGTACTCGTCGACGGCGGCCCGCCGCAGGTCGCCGCGGCGCAGCGGGCGCTGGACGAGCTCGGCGTCGACGACATCGCCGTCTGCGGCATCGCCAAGCGGCTGGAGGAGCTGTGGCTGCCCGGCGAGGACGACCCGGTGATCCTGCCGCGCAACAGCGAGGGCATGTTCCTGGTCCAGCGGGTCCGCGACGAGGCGCACCGCTTCGCGATCACCTTCCACCGGCAGCGGCGTTCCAAGGCCATGACGGTGAGCGAACTCGATAGTGTTCCGGGTCTGGGCCCGTCGCGGCGCGCCGCGCTGCTGAAGCACTTCGGGTCGGTGAAGCGGCTGAAGGAGGCCACGCCCGAGCAGGTCGCCGAGGTCCCCGGCATCGGGCCGCGGAGCGCGGAGGGCATCGTCGCGGCGCTGCACGGCGGGTCCGTCCCGGCGCGCGGCGCCGGAGGCGGCGACGCGGGGGGAGACCGCGGGGCCGCCGCGGACGGCGCGGCCCAGGGGCGGAACGGGGCCGGCGGGGGCCGGAAGGCCGACGGGGAGCACGGGGGGAAGCGGACATGACCAGCGAGTCAAAGATTCCGGACATCGTCATCGTCACGGGGATGTCGGGGGCGGGCCGCAGCACCGCGGCCAAGTCCCTGGAGGACCTCGACTGGTACGTGGTCGACAACCTGCCGCCGGGGCTGCTCGCCACCATGGCCGACCTCGGCGGCCGGGTGAAGGACGCGGTGCCGCGCATCGCCGTGGTCGTCGACGTGCGCAGCCGCGCGTTCACCGACGACCTGCACTCCTCGATCGCCGAGCTGGAGGCGCGCGGCGTCCACCCCCGCGTGGTGTTCCTGGAGGCCGGCGACGCCGATCTCGTGCGCCGCTTCGAGAGCGTCCGCCGCCCGCACCCGCTGCAGGGCGACGGCCGCCTCGTCGACGGCATCGCCCGCGAGCGCGAGCTCGTCCGGGAGGTCCGCGCCGAGGCCGACCTGGTGATCGACACCAGCGGGCTGAACGTGCACGAGCTGCGCAACAAGATCATCGGATTCTTCGGCAACGACACCGGCGAGTCGAGCCTGCGCGCCACCGTCGTGTCGTTCGGCTACAAGTACGGGCTGCCCGTCGACGCCGACCTCGTCGTCGACTGCCGGTTCCTGCCGAACCCGCACTGGGTGCCCGAGCTGCGGCCGAAGACCGGCCGGGACGCCGCCGTCCGCGACTACGTGCTCGGCCAGCGCGGCGCCAAGGAGTTCCTCGACGCCTACGCCGAGGTGCTCCGGCTGCTCGCCGACGGGTACGAGCGCGAGGGCAAGCACTACGTCACGCTCGCCGTGGGATGTACCGGCGGCAAACACCGTAGTGTTGCCATGGCGGAACAGATCGCCGCCCGGCTGCGGGACGAGGGCATCGAGGTGCAGGTCGCCCATCGTGACCTCGGCCGCGAATGAGACCCGCGGCGCTGCCGGGTCCCGGACGGAGAGAGAAACGAACGCGTTGAAGCCTCTCGGCCCGAAGGTCGTCGCGCTCGGCGGCGGTCACGGCCTGTACGCCTCGCTGTCGGCGCTGCGGCGCGTCACCGACCGGCTCACCGCCGTCGTCACCGTCGCCGACGACGGCGGCTCCAGCGGCCGGCTCCGCCGCGAGCTGGGCGTCCTGCCGCCCGGCGACCTGCGGATGGCGCTCGCCGCGCTGTGCGGCGACGACGAGTGGGGCCAGACCTGGCGGGACGTCGTCCAGCACCGGTTCCGCAGCGAGGGCGACCTGCAGGGGCACGCCGTCGGCAACCTGCTGATCGTCGCGCTGTGGGAGCTGCTCGGCGGCGACGCCCCGGGCGGCGCGCCGGGCGGGGCCGGTCCCGGCTCCACCGTCGCAGGGCTCGACTGGGTCGGCCGGCTGCTCGGCGCGCACGGCCGGGTCCTGCCGATGGCCGCCGTCCCGATGGACATCGTCGCCGAGGTCCGCGGCGCCGACCCCGCCCGCCCCGACGAGATCACCTACGTCAAGGGGCAGGTCGCGTGCGCCAGCACGCCCGGCTCCGTGCTCGGCGTCTCCCTCGTGCCCGCCGACCCGCCCGCCTGCCCCGAGGCGCTCGCCGCCGTCGACGACGCCGACTGGATCGTGTTCGGCCCCGGGTCCTGGTTCACCAGCGTCCTGCCGCACCTGAAGGTCCCCGCGCTCGCCCGCGCGCTGACCTCCAGCCGCGCCCGCCGCGTCGTCGCGCTGAACCTCGCGCCGCAGCCCGGCGAGACCGACGACTTCTCCCCCCAGACGCACCTGGAGGTCCTTCAGGCGCACGCCCCCGATCTGCGCGTCGACGTCGTCCTCGCCGACGCAGGCGTCGTGGACGACACCGACGCGCTCGACAAGGCCGTCCGGCGGCTCGGCGGGCGCCTCGTCCTGTCCCAGGTAGCCGCCGACGACGGCTCGCCGCGTCATGAACCCGCCCGCCTGGCCCAAGCCTTCGTACAGATATTCAGTGACTGACGACCCGGCGGGCCGCGATCGGCCAGACTGCTGGAAGTCCGATAGGGGGAGGGTTCATCTATGGCGATGACCGGTGTGGTGAAGGACGAGCTGAGCAGGCTCACGGTCATGAAGCCGTGCTGCCGCAAGGCGGAGGTCTCGACGCTGCTGCGCTTCGCGGGGGGTCTGCACCTGGTCAGCGGGCGCATCGTGATCGAGGCGGAGATCGACACCAACGTGGCGGCGCGCCGCCTCATCAAGGACATCTCCGAGGTGTTCGGGCACACCTCCGAGGTCGTCGTGCTCGCCCCGAGCGGCCTGCGCAAGGGCAACCGGTACGTGGTCCGGGTGTTCCGGGACGGCGAGTCGCTCGCCCGGCAGACCGGCCTCATCGACAACAACGGGCGCCCCGTCCGCGGCCTGCCCCGGCACGTCGTCGCCGGCGCCGCCTGCGACGCCGAGTCCGCCTGGCGCGGCGCGTTCCTCGCGCACGGCTCGCTCACCGAGCCCGGCCGCTCCATGTCCCTCGAGGTGACCTGCCCCGGCCCGGAGGCCGCGCTCGCCCTCGTCGGCGCCGCCCGCCGCCTGAAGATCCACGCCAAGGCCCGCGAGGTCCGTGGCGTCGACCGGGTCGTCGTCCGCGACGGCGACGCGATCAGCGCGCTGCTCACCCGGCTTGGCGCGCACGGCGCCGTGCTCGCCTGGGAGGAGCGCCGGATGCGCCGCGAGGTCCGCGCCACCGCCAACCGGCTCGCCAACTTCGACGACGCCAACCTGCGCCGCTCCGCCCGCGCCGCCGTGGCCGCGGGCGCCCGCGTCGCCCGCGCCCTGGAGATCCTCGGCGACGACGCCCCCGAGCACCTCGTCAACGCGGGCCGCCTCCGCCTGGAGCACAAGCAGGCCTCCCTGGAGGAGCTCGGCCAGCTCGCCGACCCGCCCCTCACCAAGGACGCCATCGCCGGCCGTATAAGGCGTCTGCTCGCCATGGCCGACAAGCGCGCCGGCGACCAGGGCATCCCCGGCACCGAGGCCAACCTCACGGCCGACATGCTGGCGCCGTGATTCCCAGGGGGGCGACCCCCTGGAACCCCCGTCACGACGGATAAGGCTTTTCCCGCTCCGCTGGCGCTCCGCGGGAAAAGCCTTATCCGTCGGCGGGCAGGCCCGCTCCGCTCGCCAGGGCTCGCTCCGCGTGCATGCCCGTGGCCGGTGGCTGGGGTCCGGTCTTTCGGACGGGTGTTCAGCCGGGTCTTTCGCGGAGGTGTCACCTCTTGTTGAGGTCGCCTCTGAGGATGCGGTGGATCAGGTCGTCGCGGAGCTGGCCGTAGCCGGTCTCGGCCCAGACGCTGCGGGCCGGGTCGGCCTCGAAGTAGGGGACGTCCCGGCCGTCGCGGCGGTCCATGAGCATGTCGGGGGTCTCGCGGGCGCGGGCGGCGCGCGCGCAGGCGCGGCAGGCGTGCACGTGGAGGCGGCGGCGGGAGCCGAGCGGCCGCCAGTCGACCTCGTCGGGTCCGTCGCCGTGCAGCGGGTTGAAGAAGCACAGCGGGCTCGGCGGCACCTCGCCCTTGCCCTCGGAGAGCGCACGGGCGGAGGCGAGGGCGTCGCGGCCCTGGTCGAGCAGGACGAGCACGCCGGCGAGGTCCGGGACGCCCTTGGCACCGTCGAGCGTCTTCGCCGCGGCCTGGTAGGCGTCGAGGGCCCGGGTCATGAGGGCCCCGGCGCGCTCGCCGTCGGGGGCCGTCGAGCCGTCCAGCAGCTCGCCGAAGGCGATGACCTCGCGGGACGCCTGCTCGCGCAGTTGGTCCTCGCTCGCCTTGCCGGCGGTGGCGAACACGGTGCGCGGCAGCAGCAGGCCCTCGCCGGCGGTGCGTCGCACGGCGGCCATGCGGCGGCGCCGCCACAGCAGGACGCCCGCGACGGCGGCGACCGCGACGCCGGCACCGCCCGCGGCGAGCGGCAGCGCGAGGCCGGCGCCGCCGTCGTCCTTCGCCGGTCTCGGGGCGGACGACTTCAGGTGCGCCTGGTACTTGCGGTCGATCTCCGCGGACTCCTGCTGGTAGACCTTCGTCGCGGTGCCGGAGGCGATCAGGTCGGTCAAGCGGGTGAGCCGCGCCGCGAGGGACGCGCCGTCCAGCGAGTCGTCCCAGTTCACGGCCCAGGCGGCGTCGTCGGCGGCGTGGTCGCCGCCCCACTCGTGGCCCATCAGCTCGTCGGTGGACTCGTGGAAGGTGACGAAGATCCCGTCGCGTCCGAGGCGGCTGTGCACGACGGTCGCGAGCTGCTTGTCGTCGTTCCACGTGCCGCCCTGGACCAGCGGCACCAGCACGATGAAGGTCGGTACCGGCATCTTCTTCAGCCGGGCCGCCAGGCGCCGCCGGTCCGCGGCGGGCAGCGCCGACGCGTACGACGGGTCGACGTAGATCGGGAAGCGGCGCAGCGCGGCGGCGATGCGCGCGCCGGGGGAGGGCTTACTCGACACCGAGGTACTCCATCACGCGTTTGACGAGGTCGTTTCCGCGGGACCCCCACGCCGCGTCCCGCCACACCCCGGGGACCGCGTAGTGCGGCGCGAGGCCGTCCGGGCCCTGGACGCGCAGGACCCGGTCGGCGATCTCCTTGCCGGAAGCGCCGGAGCAGGGCCCGCACAGCGGCTGCCGGCGGGGCTTTCCGCCGGCGGGGTCTCCGGGCAGCGGGACGGTCTTGCGGCGGGTGGAGTCGCCGTGCAGGGGGTTCAGGAAGCACGGGGGCGGCGGGGCGGTCATCTGCCCGGCGAGCGCGCGCCGCCCCTGCCGGGCCAGGACGATCACGCCGACGAGGTCGAGGGCGTGGCCGGGGTCGTCGTGGACGTCGTCGTAGAGGATCTGGGCGGCGTCGAACGCGGCCAGGGCGAAGGCGCGGCCCCGGTTGCCGGACGCGTCGGGCAGCCGGTCGCGCAGCCGGTCCAGCTCGGCGGACGCGGTGCGCCGCAGCCACCGGTCCGAGGGCCTGGCCGGCGCGCCGGGATGCTCCTCGGCCTGCGCCGCCAGGCCCGTGACGGCACCCCGGGTCCCGCCGCGGCGGAACCAGCGGCGGCCGGCTGCGGCCGAGCCGATCCCGGCCCAGTACAGCGCGACCGCCGACAGCGGGCCCACGATGAAGAATCCCCGCAGGAAGTGGTCCTTCACCGTGGGGTCGTCGGGCACCAGCGGATGGCGGTCCTCCTGCCCGAACGGCACCGGGGGGCTGAGGAGCGCGGGCGACGAGGTGGGCGGCGCGGCGGGCGCGGCGGCCCAGGCGTCCACCCGCTTGACCAGCCGGTCGGCGAGGCCGCTGAACGGCCGGTGGATGTCGGGCGGCTCGTAGTCGGGGAGGTCGTCCTGCGCCACGATGTCCAGGTCGATCTCGCGCGGCACGTTCCAGCCCTGGCCGAGCATGTAGCCGTCGCCGTCCACCATCAGGTAGAGGCCGTCGCGGTGCGTGACGCCGTGCAGGGCGGACAGGAAGGCGTCGTCCTTGCCCTGCGACTCCGATTCGGTCGGGTTGGGGGCCACGATGACCAGGATCGGGACCGCGACCCGCTTGGCGGCGGCGCGGATCGCCGTGCCGACGCGGGCGCGGTCGGCGGCGCCGAGCGCGACGTCCACGTCCGGGTCGACGAAGAGCGGGTCCTTGGCCAGCGCGGCCGCGACCCGGTCGAGGCGGTGGCCCGAGTAGCGCGGGTCCGGGGCCGCCGACGCGGCGGCGGGCCACAGCGCGAGGGCGGCCGCCGTGAGGGCGAGGACGCCGCGCCTCATCGCTTCCCTCCCCGCCCGGCGGGCCGCTTCCCGCGGACCTGTGCGCCCCGGCCCTGTGCTCCGCCGAGCGCCGGCCGCCTGCCGCGCCGTATCCGGCGCCCCACCAGCAGGCCCAGGACGATCAGCCCGCCGAGCCCGGCGCCGACGCCGAACGCGGTGCCGTTCTCGACCGCGGCCCGGTGGTTGCCGCGGTCGTAGGCGTCCAGTTCCCGCCGCGTCGCGGACTCGGGCCTCGGCGACGGATGGAGGGCGCGCTCCTTCGCCCGGCCGGAGAGGGCGATCTCCACGAACCGGTCGAGGACGCTCAGCAGGCCCGCCTCGTAGGGCAGCTCCGACGTCGCGGCCTGGTAGGCGTGCTCGACGTCGATCCGGCGCGTCCCGCCGAACTGCTGCACGTCGCCGAGGCCGCCGCCGGGATCGACGACGAGGTAGACGCCGTCCTTGCCGAGCCGGTCGTGGAGCACGGGCACCATCGCCTCCAGGTCGGACGGGGCCTGCGAGTCGTCCTCGCGGTACCGGGCGGGCAGCGTCACCACGACGTAGACGGGCACGCCGAGCCTCCCGACCAGCGCCTTGATCTTCCCGGCGGTGCCGGGCGGCAGCAGCCGGGGCACCTGGTCGGTGACGTAGACGGGGTCGCGCCTGAGCGCGTCGGTGATGGCGCCGATCCGCGTCCGCACCGCGGGCGGTTTCGCCGGACGGACGGGCCCGGCCCACGCCGGTGCGGCGATGCAGCAGGCGAGCAGCCCACCGATGACAAGGACGAACCACCCGCGCCGCATGGCGGGAGTCTACTGATGATCGTCCCGGCCGGGCCGGTCGGCGGCGGCCCGGCGGACGGTCCCCCGGACGGGGGAGGGCGGGTCACCCGCAAATCCACCGCCGCCGGTGTCGGGCTACCCGCGGGTCATTGGATAGGGTCGACAGCGGGGGAAGACCCCGGTAGACCGCAGTTGACAGCCTGGTGACACCGGGCGACACGACGTACGAGGAGAGCCGTTCCGTGACCATCCGAGTAGGCATCAACGGGTTCGGCCGGATCGGCCGCAACTTCTACCGCGCCGTCAAGGCGAGCGGAGCCGACATCGAGATCGTGGCGGTCAACGACCTGACCGACAACGCCACGCTCGCCCAGCTGCTCAAGTACGACAGCATCCTCGGCCGCTTCCCCGAGGACGTGCGCGCCACCGCGGACGAGATCGTCGTCGGCGGCAAGGCGATCAAGGCCTTCGAGGAGCGCGACCCCGCGAACCTCAAGTGGAGTGACGTCGGCGCCGACATCGTGGTGGAGTCCACCGGCTTCTTCACCGACGCCACCAAGGCCAAGGTGCACGCCGACAACGGCGCCAAGAAGGTCATCATCTCGGCTCCGGCCAAGAACGAGGACCTCACCGTCGTGCTGGGCGTCAACGAGGACAAGTACGACCCGGCGAACCACACCGTGATCTCCAACGCGTCCTGCACCACCAACTGCCTGGCCCCGCTGGCGAAGGTGCTGCACGACAACTTCGTCATCGAGAAGGGCCTGATGACGACGATCCACGCCTACACCCAGGACCAGAACCTGCAGGACGCGCCGCACAAGGACCTGCGCCGCGCCCGTGCCGCCGCGCTGAACGTGGTGCCGACCTCCACCGGCGCCGCCAAGGCCATCGGCCTGGTGCTGCCGGAGCTGAACGGAAAGCTGGACGGCTACGCGCTGCGCGTGCCGGTGCCGACCGGCTCGGCCACGGACCTCACCGCGACCCTGTCCCGCGAGGTCAGCGCCGAGGAGGTCAACGAGGCGTTCCGGAAGGCCGCCGAGGAGGGCCCGCTGAAGGGCTACCTCACCTACACCGAGGACCCGATCGTCTCCAGCGACATCGTGACCGACCCGTCGTCCTGCATCTTCGACTCCGGGCTGACCAAGGTCATCGGCGACCAGGTCAAGGTCGTCGGCTGGTACGACAACGAGTGGGGCTACTCCAACCGCCTCGTCGACCTCGTCAAGCTCGTCGGCTCGCAGCTCTGACCGAGACGAGAGTCCCGTTCCCGCCGTGGCCGCGCCGTGCGCGCGGCCACGGCGGGGCCGTATCCGGAAGGACACCGCATCCCGATGCGCACCATTGACGATCTGGACGTCGCCGGCCGGAAGGTGCTGGTCCGCGCGGATCTGAACGTCCCGCTGCAGGACGGCAGGATCACCGACGACGGGCGGATCCGGGCCAGCCTGCCCACGATCGAGACGCTGATGGCCAAGGGCGCCAAGGTCATCGTCTGCGCCCACCTCGGCCGCCCGAAGGGCGAGGTCAAGCCCGAGTTCTCGCTCGCGCCCGTCGCGGGCCGGCTCGGCGAGCTGCTCGGCGTCCGCGTGGTGTTCGCCGACGACGTGGTCGGCGCGTCCGCGCACGCCGCGGTCGGCGGGCTCGGCGACGGCGACGTGGCGCTGCTGGAGAACCTGCGCTTCGAGCCGGGCGAGACCAGCAAGGACGACGCCGAGCGCGGCGCGTTCGCCGACAAGCTGGCCGCCCACGCCGACGTCTACGTCGGCGACGGGTTCGGTGCCGTGCACCGCAAGCACGCGAGCGTCTACGACGTGCCGAAGCGGCTCCCGCACGCCGCCGGCGACCTGATCGCCACCGAGGTCTCGGTGCTGGAGAAGCTCACCGAGCGGGTCGAGCGGCCCTACGCGGTGGTCCTCGGCGGCTCCAAGGTCTCCGACAAGCTCGGCGTGATCGACAACCTGCTCGGCAAGGCCGACCGCATCCTGATCGGCGGCGGCATGGTCTTCACCTTCCTCAAGGCGCAGGGCCACGAGGTCGGCAAGAGCCTCCTCGAAGAGGACCAGCTGGACACCGTCCGCGAGTACCTGCGGCGGGCCGAGGAGACCGGCGTCGAGTTCGTGCTGCCGGTGGACGTCGTCGCCGCGACCGCGTTCGCCGCGGACGCCGACCACGACGTGGTCGCCGCCGACGCGATCCCCGCCGACCGGCTCGGCCTCGACATCGGCCCCGAGTCCGGCAAGCTGTTCGCCGCGCGCCTCGCCGGCGCGAAGACGGTGTTCTGGAACGGCCCGATGGGCGTCTTCGAGATGGAGCCCTACGCGAACGGCACCCGCGCCGTCGCGCAGGGCCTGATCGACTCGGGCGCGTTCACCGTCGTCGGCGGCGGGGACTCCGCCGCGGCCGTCCGGCAGCTCGGCTTCGACGAGGCCGCCTTCTCGCACATCTCGACCGGCGGCGGCGCCAGCCTCGAATACCTCGAGGGCAAGACGCTGCCCGGCCTGCAGGCACTGGAGGACTGACCGATGGCCGCCGCGACCCCCGCCCGCAAGCCGCTGATGGCGGGCAACTGGAAGATGAACAAGAACCACCTGGACGCGCTGCTGCTCGTCCAGAAGATGGCGTTCGCGCTGAAGGAGCCCGACTTCGAGGCCGTCGACGTCGTCGTGTGCCCGCCGTTCACCGACCTGCGCACGGTGCAGACGGTGATCGCGGCCGACAACTACGCCATCCAGTACGGCGCCCAGGACGTCTCGCAGCACGCCTCGGGCGCCTACACCGGCGAGATCGCGGCGTCGATGCTGGCGAAGCTGGGCTGCTCCTACGTGATCGTGGGGCACTCCGAGCGGCGCGAGTACCACGCCGAGGACGACGCGCTCGTCAACGCCAAGGCCAAGGCGGTCCTCGGCGCGGACATGAGCCCGATCGTCTGCATCGGCGAGGGCCTGCACGTCCGGCGGGCCGGCGAGCACGTCGCGCACTGCATGACGCAGCTGGACGGCGCGCTGGAGAAGATCCCCGCCGAGCAGGTCCGCCGCACGGTGATCGCCTACGAGCCGGTCTGGGCGATCGGCACCGGCGAGGTCGCCACGCCGCAGGACGCGCAGGAGGTCTGCGGGGCGATCCGCACCCGGCTCGCCGAGCTGTACGACGGCGGAGTGGCCGACCAGGTGCGTATCCTGTACGGCGGCTCGGTGAAGGGCGACAACATCGCCAGGCTGATGGCGCAGGCCGACGTGGACGGCGCGTTGGTCGGTGGTGCCAGCCTGGACCCGGGCGAGTTCGTCAAGATCTGCCGGTACCGGGATCTCCCGGCCTGATCAAAACTGATCAATTCCGCGTGACATGGGGGTTCTTGCCGAACCAGCCGGTAGTTCGTCGTACCCTTCGTAGCTGACGGGTAAACCGCCCGGCTCGATCCTCCGTCCCTACAGACGAGGCCCCGCACCGCGGGGCCGGCCAGAGAAGGCGCTGAAGAACTGTGATCATCGCAACGTCCATCGTGCTCATCGTCACGAGCCTGCTGATGGTGGTCCTCGTCCTGATGCACAAGGGCAAGGGCGGGGGACTGTCCGACATGTTCGGCGGCGGCATCTCGTCGTCGCTCGGCGGCTCGTCGGTGGTGGAGCGCAACCTGGACCGGCTGACGATCGGCGTCGGGGTGGTCTGGTTCGCCTCGATCATCGTGCTCGGGCTGCTGTTCAAGCACAAGGGCGTCGGCTGAGCCGCCCCGTCCAACACGTTCGAGCGCCGCGCCGTCCTCGGAGGTCCCCTGGCGGCGGCGGCACACAAAGCGAGGAGTAGTCCGTGGGTAGTGGCAACGCGATTCGGGGCAGCCGCGTCGGGGCCGGTCCAATGGGAGAGGCGGAGCGCGGCGACGCCGCCCCCCGCGTCTGGGTGACCTTCTACTGCGCCAACCGGCACGAGACCCGCCCCAGCTTCGCGACGGACGTCGCGGTCCCGGAGACGTGGGACTGCCCGCGCTGCGGGTTCCCGGCCGGGCAGGACGCGGAGAACCCGCCGGCGCCGCCGAAGACCGAGCCCTACAAGACGCATCTGGCGTACGTGAAGGAGCGGCGCAGCGACGAGGACGGCGAGGCCATCCTCGAGGAGGCGCTCGCCAAGCTGCGCGAGAAGCGCGCCGCGGTGAAGAGGGCCCTGGAGGCCGCCGGCCGGAGCTGACCCTCCGCCCGCATCGCATCGAGCCATGGCCCGGTCCCCGGCGAGGGGGCCGGGCCGTGGTCTTTCCACGCGGCGGCCGGACGGGGCCTGGACGGCCCTCAGCGGGACGGGGCGCCCTCAGCAGGCCGGGGCGCAGAGCCGCCGCGCGGTGGCCTCGCCGAAGATCCGCAGGATGTCCTGCGGGGCGCGGGCGGTGTAGACGCTGCCGCCGGTGGCGTCGGCGAGCCGCCGCAGCTCGGCGGTGTCGACGTCGGGGCCGAAGCCGATCACGATGATCTGCACCGGGCGGGTCTCGTCGCGCCCGGCGCGCAGCGCGGCGACGGTGCGGTCCAGGGTCGGCCCGCCGGGGTCCTCGTCGCGGCCGTCGGTGAACACCAGCACCGTGTTGACCATCTCCGGCCGGTAGGTGCGCCGCATGTACCGGACGGCGTCGAGGACCGTGTCGTACAGGCCGGTCGCGCCGTCCGGCTTCGGGCGCAGCCCCGCCAGCGCGCTGAGGATGCGCCGGCGCCGCGTGACCGACCCGATCCGCCCGCCGAGCGGGCCCATGGGGACGGTCTGCCGCCAGTCGCGGTCGCCGTCCAGCCGGGTGGAGAAGATCCACTGGCCGAGGTCGGTGTCGTCGGGCTGCAGGGCGAGCCCCTCCTGGGACGCCTGCGCGATCGCCTGGAGCCGCGTCAGCCGGGACCCGGGCACCGGCAGCGCCATCGACCCCGAGACGTCGATCACCGAGAGCATCCGGGAGCCCAGCGTCAGCCGGGCCCACTCCTGCGCCGTCCGCCGGACCAGGGCGGGGCCGGGTTCGGCGAGGACGGCGGGCGGGGAGGCGGCCAGGCCGGCCGTCCGGGCGAAGGCGCCCGGCGCGCGCCCGGCGGGATCGCGGAAGCCCGCCGCCCGGAAGCGGCCGAGGGCCTCCCCGCCGCGCAGCGCGCGCTCGAACAGCCGCGTGCCGGGCCGGTCGTCGATGATCGTGAACGGATAGTCCAGGGACAGGGTTCCGTCCTGCGGGTAGACGGCCTGGACGGCGGCGGCGGGGTCCTTCCGGTTGTGCTCCCACACCGCCTGCTCGGGGACGGCCAGGACGGGCGCCGGACGCGCCGCGGTCCCGGCGAGCGCGCCGAACTCGCCGGCGACGTCCGGTGCGGTGCTCTCGCGCACCGACCGCGCGAACGCCGCGAACGAGGCGTCCCCCTCGCGTTCCCGTGCGATCAGCAGGGACGCGATCCCGGCCCCGGTGCGGGACGGGTCGGCCAGGGTGAGCCGGACGGCCCGGGAGCGCCGCTCGTCGGGCTCCGCCGCGTCCAGCAGGCCCTTCCAGGTGCCGGGCGTCCCGGAGGCCCGCGAGCGCGGGACGGCGGCGACCAGCGGTGAGCGCGCCAGCGGGCCGCCCACCGCGCGCGGCGGCCGCGCGAGCATCCGCAGCCACAGCGAGGAGTCGGGCACCCACACGTCCGGGCGGCGCACGCCCGCGCCGGCGGGGATCTGCCCGGACAGCAGCGCCGCCACGCCCGCCGGACCCGCCGCCCGCACGGTGACCCGGACGCACTTCCCGCGCGCCCGGTGGTCCGCGCCGTTGAAGGCGCCGGCGGCGGCCGAGACGGCCGGCGCCAGCTCCGGCGCGACGGCCGCGTCGACGGTCGTCACACCGCCGGAGCACGCCGTGATCGCCGAGAGCGCGTACACCGACGTGCCGAGCACCGCCGCGATCGCCATGCACACGACCGCCACGGCCCGGCGCGCGCGCCGGGTCCGCCGCCGCGCGCGCCGTCCCGTTTCCCGATGCGCCCCGCTCACGATGACCTCGACTCCCCGTGGGGCTGCCCGTGCCGCCCGCTGTGGGCCGCCAATTGTCGGCGCCCGGCCGGACCGGAGGCATCGGCGAAATCACCGGTCCCTCCCGTCCCGCGCTGGAGCCCGGCGGGCAACGCCGAATATTCTTCGGATGTCAGCGCGCCGCGGCGCATCTTCCGCGCGGGAGTTCGGGACGCGGCGGCGAGTTCGGGAGGGGAGTCCCATGGACGCGGTCGACCAGGCGATCCTGCGGCGGTTGCAGCGGGACGGGCGGCAGACCAACAGGGAACTGGCCGAGGCGGTCGGCATCGCTCCGTCCACGGCGCTGGAGCGGACGCGTGCGCTGCGCTCGCGCGGGGTCATCACCGGCTTCCACGCGGCGGTCGACTTCGAGGGGCTCGGCCGCGGCGTGCAGGCGCTGATCTCGATCCGGATCCGTCCGCAGTCGCGCGAGGCGATCGAGTCGGCGCGCGACAGCATGGCCGCGATGCCCGAGGCCGTGGGCGTCTTCGTCGTGACGGGCAACGAGGACCTGTTCGTCCACGTGGCGGTGCCCAGCACGACGTACCTGCGGGACTTCGTGCTCGACCGGCTCGCCCGCCGCAAGGAGTTCGTGGACGTCCGCACCCTCGTGGTGTACGACTACGTCCAGCCGAAGGAGCAGGGCGAACTTCCGGTGGCCGACGGCCGGATCGGGCGAATGCCGTACGCCTGAGACCGCGTTGGCCGCTTCGAAAGCGAAGAACCGGCGGGTCATGGCCTCAGATCCGAACGTATGACGGTTGAGCACGCCGACAACCGCATGCCTGCCTAGCTTCGGAGGCATGGACCGACGAAACAACCCGTCCGCCGTGCTGCTGGTGCTGGCCGCCGGAGTCCTGTGGGGGACGGTGGGCCCGGCGCAGGTGCTGGCGGGCTCCGCCGCGAACCCGGTCGCGGTCGGCGGCGCGCGGATCCTCTCCGGCGGGGTGATCCTCGCCGCGCTGGTGCTCGCGGCCGATCCGCGGGCGTTCCGGACGCTGTCACGGCGCACGTGGCCGCCGGTGGCCGCCGCGTCCGCCGCCACCGGGGTCTTCCAGGCGTCGTTCTTCAGCGCGGTCGGCCGGACGGGCGCCGCGGTCGCGACCGCCGTGGTGTTCGGGCTCGCGCCCGTCTCGACGGGGCTGTGCGAGCGGCTGGTGCTCCGGACGCGGCTCGGCGGGCGCTGGTGGGCGGGGACGGCCTGCGCGATCGGCGGCGTCGCGCTGCTGACGGCGCCGGGCCCCGACGCCCGCGTCGACCTGCTCGGCGTCGGGCTCAGCCTGGTCGCCGGGACGTGCTTCGGCGTCTACACGGTGTCGGCGAAGGTCCTGACCGGCCGGAGCGGGCCGGGCGGCGGCGCCACGGGGATGGCGGCGGCGGTGTCGGTGACGCTGCTGGCCGGCGGGTCGGTGCTGCTGCCCTGGACGCTCGCGGACCTGCCCGCGCTCGCCGCGCCGCGGTCGGCGGCCCTGGTGGCGTGGCTCGGCGTCGCCGCGACCGCCGCCGCCTACATGTTCTTCGTCACCGGCCTGAACCGGGTGAGCGCCGCGACGGCCGGGACGCTGAGCCTCGCGGAGCCGCTGGTGGCGGCCGTGCTGGCCGTGGCGGTCCTGGGGGAGCGGATGTCGGGGCGCGTCGCGGCCGGGGCTGTGCTGCTGCTCGGCGGGCTGGTCGTGGTGTCGCTTCCCGCGCGGACCCGCCCGGACCGCCGGACCCGGCGGGAGCCGGAGGCGGCTCGCTATGATGGGGCGAACGCGACTGGCGCAGTCAAGGTGGAGACGACCACCGGGGAGCGAAACTAGTCCGCACACCGCGCGCCTGGGTGTACGGGTCCCCTGGCCGGGGCGCCCGCAGCGCGTTCCGGCGCGAGCAGCGCGGAGGTAGTCGTGCACGAGCCCGCCGTCCCCCATCTGCAGGCCGAGGACCCCGAGATCGCCGGGCTGGTCGAGGCGGAGGCCCGCCGCCAGTTCGAGAAGATCCGGCTGATCGCCTCGGAGAACTACGTGTCGCCGGCGGTGCTGGAGGCCACCGGCTCCGTCCTGACCAACAAGTACTCCGAGGGGTACGCCGGCAAGCGGTACTACGAGGGCCAGCAGAACGTCGACCCGATCGAGCTGGCCGCCGTCGCCCGGGCCGAGGAGCTGTTCGGCGTCGAGCACGCCAACGTCCAGCCGTACTCCGGTTCGCCCGCGAACCTCGCCGTCTACATGGCGTTCCTCGACCCCGGCGACCCGGTCATGGGCCTGTCGCTGCCGATGGGCGGCCACCTGACGCACGGCTGGTCGGTGTCGGCGACGGGCAGGTGGTTCACGCCCGTCCGGTACGAGGTCCGCGCCGACACCGGGCGCGTCGACATGGACGAGGTCCGCGACCTCGCGCTCAAGGAGCGGCCGAAGCTGATCTGGTGCGGCGGGACGGCGGTGCCCCGCACCATCGACTTCCCGGCGTTCGCGGAGATCGCCCGCGAGGTCGGGGCGGTGCTGGCCGCCGACATCGCGCACATCGCCGGCCTGGTCGCCGGCGGCGCGCACCCCTCCCCGGTGGGCCACGCCGACGTGATCACCACGACCACGCACAAGACGCTGCGCGGCCCGCGCGGCGCGATGATCATGTCGACGGCCGAGCACGCGAAGGCGGTCGACAAGGCCGTGTTCCCCGGCCTGCAGGGCGGCCCGCACAACCACACCACCGCCGCGATCGCCGTCGCGCTGAAGGAGGCCGCGGCGCCGGACTTCTCCCGGTACGCCCACCAGGTCGTGGCGAACGCGAAGGCGCTCGCGGCGGCGCTGCTGGAGCGCGGCTACGACCTGATCTCCGGCGGCACCGACAACCACCTGATCCTCATCGACCTGACGAACAAGGGCGTCGCGGGCAAGCCCGCCGCGCAGGCCCTCGACCGCGCCGGCATCGAGCTGAACTACAACGCGGTCCCGTTCGACCCGCGCAAGCCGTTCGACCCGTCGGGGCTGCGGCTCGGCACCGGCGCGATCACCACCCGCGGGCTGGACGAGGCGCGGATGCCGCGGATCGCGGCCTGGATCGACGAGGTCGTGCGCGCCGCCGCCCGGGGGGACGAGACGGCCGTCGAGCGGATCGCGGGCGAGGTCCGCGAGATGCTGGCCGGCTACCCGATGCCGGGGTGGGCGCCCACCCCGTGATCAGGACGCGCGCAGGATCGTGATCATGCGCCAGGCCTCGGGATCGGTGAGGGCCACCGCGTCCGCGCCGGTCCCGAAGTCGCCGTACCGGGCGGCGACGTCCAGCCCGCCCGCGAGCCGGATCGCCGCGTCCAGCTCGGTCGCGGTCCAGAACCGGTAGGGGACGACGTCCTCGATGACGCGGGTCGCGCCGTCCGCCTCGATCGTCATCGTCACGCGGTCGTCGGCGATCTGGGTGACGGGATCGAGCCGGTCGGTGGGCTCGCCCCACCGGACGGTGGCGCGCACGCCGTCGCGCTCGACCGTCCAGCCGGTGCTGACGCTCGGGTCGTCCGAGAGCCGGTCGCGCGGGTGCGACATCTCGATCACGTACAGCCCGCCGGGCGCCAGGTGCGCGGCGACCCGGCGCAGGTGCGCGACGAACGCGTCCAGCGTCATCAGGTGGGACGTGGAGTCCAGCATGGTCAGCACCAGGTCGAACCGGCGGCCGAGGTCGAACGCCGTCATGTCGTCCCGGACGACCTCGACCGCGACCCCGGCGCGCCCGGCCTCGCGCGCCGCGTACGCGCACATCGCCGGACTGAGGTCCAGCGCGGTCGCGGTCAGGCCGCGGCGGGCCAGCTCGCGGGCGTGCTCGGCGGGCCCGGCGGCCAGCTCCAGCACCGTCCGGACCGGGCCCGCCGCGCCCGGGCGGTGCTCGGCGCACCAGCCGAGCAGCACGCCGGTCTCGGCGCCCACGTCGCGGAACGAGCAGGCCAGCTCGTAGGCCCAGGGGTCGTCATAGATGCCGGTCACCCCGCCATCCTGCCAGCGCGCCGGGGGCGGGGCGGCCGTCCGCCCGCAGCCTGATCTCCACGATGGACGGCTCCTCGGTGCGCCGGGTCCGCCCGCCGAGCGAGGTCAGCAGGCGCCGCATCCGCACGTTCTCGCTCAGCGCGGTCGCGCGCAGCTCCACCAGGCCGCGCTCGCGGGCCAGCGTCAGCAGCAGCTCGGCGAGCGCGCGGCCGAGGCCGCGGCCCTGCCAGCCGTCCTCGACCAGGAACGCCAGCTCCGCGACGCCCGGATCGAGCACGTGGATCAGGTGCGCGAGCGCGAGCAGCGACCCGTCCGGGCCCTCGGCGACGAGTGTCAGGCCGTGCGCCGGGTCGCAGAACCGCTCGATCGCCCGCGGCGGCGGGTACGGCTTCGGGCTGAAGTAGCGCATCCGGCGGCTGTCCAGCGAGCATCGCTCGTGCAGCGCGCGGATCGCGCCGGCGTCGCGGCGCTCGATCGGCCGGACGGTGACGTGCGTCCCGTCGCGCAGCGGCAGCCGGCGGGACGCCGGGCGCGGCGGCTCGGCGGGCAGCGCCGCGCGGACGAGGGCGTCGGCGCGCGCCGCCTCCGTCGCGGTGAACGGCAGGCCGTACCGCCGGAGCCGGACGGCCCGCCCGTGCCCCAGCGGGACGGTCAGGACGTGCTCGTCGCCCGCGTCCGCGTGGTCGGAGGGACGCGCCCAGGCGGACTCGTCGGCCCGCAGCAGCTCGGCGAGGACCTCCGGGACCGCGTGCGGCTCGGCGCGCAGCCGGGAGGCCAGCACCAGCGCCCGCGTCGGCTCGTCCACGAGCTCGTGCGGCCGGGCCGGGCGGACGGCCGTGCGCGCGCCGCCCGCCGCGGCGAGCGCCTCGGCCAGCTCCCGCGGCCCGGCGGCGCCGGACGGGACGTCCACGAGGAACTCGTCGACCACGCCGCAGGTGTCCACCTGGACGGACAGGGAGAGGATGTTGGCGCCGCGGCCGGCCAGCGCGGCGGTCAGCAGGGCCAGCCGGCCCGGCCGGTCCTCGATCTCGGTGCGGATGCGGAACAGCGGCATGGAACGTTCCCTTCGCGGGCCGCCGGCCGGGTCGCGTGCGATCCGGGTCCGGCCGGTGTCCGGTGCGGACGTGGCCACTCTGGTCCACGGCTGTTACGCGGGCGCTACGTCATCGTGAGCGCGCGGTTTCACATTCCGGACGAGGGCTTGAGAGGCCCGACGCGACGGCCTAGCGTGCGGTGAGTGATCGACCCCGTGAGCGGTGAGCACGTCAACGACCCACCCCGGCACGGGCCGCTCGCGGCCCGCCTGCCCCTGCTGTCCCCCGACTCGCTCGGCGCCGAGCAGCAGGCCGTGTACCAGGCCCTGACCGGCGGTCCCCGCGCGGCCGGCGGCGACGACCCTCCGGGCTCCCGGGCGAAGGCCCGTGCGCTGGGGTTCATGGACGGCGAGGGCCGCCTCCTCGGACCGTTCAACGCGATGCTGTACAGCCCGGCCGTCGGGATGCCGCTGCAGGACCTCGGCGCCGCCCTGCGGTTCCGCACCGCCTTCACCAAGCGCGAGCGGGAGATCGCGACCCTCGTCGTCGCCGCGCACCTGCGCTCGGACTACGAGTGGTACGCGCACGAGCGGCTCGGCCGCCGCGCGGGCCTGCGCGAGGACGAGCTGGACGCGCTGCGCGAGGGCCGCGCGCCGATGCTCGCCGACGCCCGCGAACGCCTCGTCCACGAGGCCGCCCGGCAGCTCGTCGCCGAGAACGACCTCGCCGACGCCGTCTACACCGAGGCGGTCGCGACCCTCGGCCGGCCCGCCCTCGTCGAGCTCGTCACGCTCGTCGGCTACTACGCGGCGCTGGCGACGCAGCTGCGGGTGTTCCGGGTCGGCGTGCCCGACGGGGAGCCCGCCCCGCACTGGCCCGAGCCCGCCGCCGGCGGCCGGGCGCCCGACGAGTGAGGCCGCGATGACCGAGACGCTGCTGACGAGACGGCTCGCCCTGCACCCCATCGGCATGCCCGACCACCACGCGCTGCTCACGCACTGGACCGGCCCGGTCGTCCGCCGGCACCTGTTCGACGGCGCGTCGATCTCGCCCGTCCAGGTCACCGAGATCATCGAGACCAGCGAGCGGGACTTCGCCACCGAGGGCTACGGCCTGTGGGCGCTGCGGCCCCTCCGCCGGGGGCTCGCGCCCGCGGAGCCGCGGCCGGGCGCGCCGCTGATCGGGGTGGCCGGGCTGCGCGGCCACGAGGGCCCGTTCGACCGGGGGGTGGACGTGGAGATCCTCTACAGCCTCGAACCGGACCGGTGGGGGCAGGGGCTGGCGGCCGAGGCGTCCCGCGCGGTGCTGGACTACGCGTTCGGGGTGGTCGGGCTGCGCCGGGTCACCGCCGAGTTCGACCCCGACAGCGCGGTGTCCGCCGAGGTCGCCGCGAGCCTCGGGATGCGGCCGTGGCGCGGCGGCGCGGACGGCCCCGACGGCGTGTCCTACTATGCCGCCGACCGGTCCGGATGGCTCGGATCCCGTCGTGGGATCGACGCTGTGCCATAGAATCCGTTGCCCCCTACCATTCGGACTGTCGGATACAGCAGTATGAGCGGATGAGCTCCTCGTCCGGCCGGGCGCCGCTGGCGCCCGGCTTCGCCAACGGCGGCGTCTCCCACTGGTACCGGCGGACCGGCCGTCCCGAACCGGGCCCCCGGCTGCCCGGCCCGCGCGCCGCCGACGTCTGCGTGGTCGGCGCCGGCTACACCGGCCTCTGGACGGCCTACTACCTCAAGCGCGCCCGCCCCGAGCTGGAGATCGTCGTGCTGGAGCGCGAGTTCGCCGGGTTCGGGGCGTCCGGCCGCAACGGCGGCTGGGTGCTGGGGGAGATCGCCGGATCGCGGGAGCGGTACGCCGCCCGGCACGGGCGCTTCGCCGCCGTCGCGCTGCAGCACGCGATGT
The DNA here is from genome assembly GCF_017573545.1 of Actinomadura nitritigenes. Taxonomy (GTDB): domain Bacteria; phylum Actinomycetota; class Actinomycetes; order Streptosporangiales; family Streptosporangiaceae; genus Spirillospora; species Spirillospora nitritigenes. The sequence continues at coordinate 73,449 of NZ_JAGEOK010000011.1, forward strand.
TCGACGCGGTCGACGAGGTGATCCGGGTCGCCGCCGCGGAGGGTATCGACGCCGACCTGGTCAAGAGCGGGGTGCTGCACGTCGCCCGCAACGCGGCGCAGCGGGCCCGGCTCGCCGCGATGGTCGCCGCGTCCCGCGACTGGGGCTGGACGGAGGAGGACCTCGTCCCGCTGCCCGCCGCCGAGCGCGACGAGCGGCTGCGCGTCGCGGGCGCGACGGCCGCCGCGTGGAGCCCGCACTGCGCCCGCGTGCAGCCCGCCAAGCTCGTCCGGGGCCTGGCGGAGGCGGTCCGCGGCCTCGGCGTCCACGTCTACGAGCGGACGCCGGTGGTCCGGATCGTGCCGCGGCGCGGCGCGGTCCCGGCCGCCGCCGTCACCCCGAACGGCACCGTGACCGCCGAGTACGTGCTGCGGGCGACCGAGGGGTTCACCGCCGAGGTCGGCGGCCACCACCGCGACTGGCTGCCGATGAACAGCTCCATGATCGTCACGACGCCGCTGCCGCCCGCCGTGTGGGACGCGATCGGCTGGGACCGCCGCGAGCTGCTCGGCGACCTCGCGCACTACTACATGTACGCGCAGCGGACCGCCGACGACCGCATCGCGTTCGGCGGCCGCGGCCGGCCGTACCGCTACGCGTCCCGGGTGGACGACGGCGGCCGGACGGAGCCCGCGACCGTCGCCGAGCTGTGGTCGATGCTCGCCGCGATGTTCCCGGCGGCCGCCGGGCACGGGCGGGTCGCGCACGCCTGGTCCGGCGTCCTCGGCGTGCCCCGCGACTGGTGCTCGACCGTCGTGGTGGACCACGCGTCCGGGCTCGGGCACGCGGGCGGCTACACCGGCCACGGCGTCGCCACGGCGAACCTCGCCGGGCGGACGCTGCGCGACCTCGTGCTGCGCGAGGACACCGAGCTGACCGCGCTGCCGTGGGTGGACCGGCGCGTCCGCCGCTGGGAGCCGGAGCCGCTGCGCTGGCTCGGCGTCCACGCGATGTACGCGCTCTACCGGGCCGCGGACGCCCGCGAGTCCGCGACCTCGTCGCCGCGGACGTCCGCGCTGGCCCGCCTCGCCGACGCGATCACGGGCCACTGACGCCTCAGCGTGCGACCAGGGCCTGGACGTCGCCGTAGGAGAAGGCGGGGGCCTCGGCGGTGGCGCCGGTGACGTCCAGGGCGGACGCGACCGCGGCCTGGAGCGCCTTGCGGAACAGCAGCGATCCCGTGCTGACCCGGCGGACGCCCAGGTCGGCGAGCCGCGCGACATCGGTCCTGCCCGGCGTGAAGAGCACGTTCAGCGGCACGTCGACCGCGTCGACGACGGCGCGGACGTCGTCGTCGGCGGTGATGCCGGGGACGAACACGCCGTCCGCGCCCGCCTCGGCGAACGCCCGCACCCGGCGCAGCGTCTCGTCCATGTCGGGTTTGCCCTCGGCCAGCCAGAACGTGTCGGTACGGGCGTTCAGGAACACCTGCGGCGCGGCCCGCTTGACCGCCGCGATGAGCGCGGTCTGGTGGTCGAGCGGGGCGAGCGTCCCGTCGGAGCGGCCGTCCTCCAGGTTCACGCCGGCGATCCCGTACGAGGCCAGTTCCGTCGCGAGCCCGGCCACGTCGGAGACCCCCGCGGAGAAGCCGCCCTCGATGTCGACGGTGACCGGGACGGGCAGCCGGGCGAGGCTCCGCGCCAGCGCGACGGTCTCGTCCCGCGCGTCGCCGGTCGCGTCGCTCTTCCCGGCCGCGGCGGCGACGCCGAGACTGGTCGTCCCGACGGCGGGGAACCCCGCCTCCGCCAGCGCCGCCCCGCTCGCGAAGTCCCACGCGTTGGGCAGGAGGAGCGGGCCGTCGCCGTGGTGCAGGTCCCGGAACGTCTGCGGATGGTTCATCGGACGGACTCCAGGTCGTTGAGGGCCTCGACCGCGCCCGCCGCCAGCTGCACGGCGTGGTCGGCGGCCGGGCAGGGCCGGCGGCCGGTCCCGAAGGTCAGGTGACGGGATTCCCCGCGCCCCGGATCGAAACGGTCCGGCTCGGCGAACACCGCCGGGTCCCGGTTGGCCGCGCGCAGGTCGAGGGTGACGGTGGCGCCCTCGGAGATCTCGCGTCCGCCGAAGGCGAGGGCCGTGCGGGTGACGCGGCGCATCGCCGGGACGGGCGGGTCGAAGCGCAGCGTCTCGGCGATGACGGCCTCCATCGGGAACCCGCGCGCCTCGGGGCGCCGCGACGCCGGGAGGACCGCGCGGACGAGCCCGGCGGTGGCCTCGTACGCCTGCATGTAGACGGCGATGCGGTTGGCGACCTCCTCGTCCGGACCCGGTCCGAGCAGCCGGGCGAGGGCCGCGACGGCCGCGTCCGCGCCGTCCCGCCCGGCCCCGGTCAGGTAGCCGGACGCGGCGGCGGGCAGGGCGGCGGTGAGCGCGTCCAGGTCCGTGACGCCGAGCGCCTCGCCGAGCGCGGAGATCGGCGCGAGGTCCGGCGCCTCTCCGGCCAGGATCCGCTCGCGCGTGCGCCGCCGCAGGCGGGCCGGGTCGGCCTCGTCCAGGGACCGTGCCACGACGGCCAGCCGCCGGCCGTGCTCGGCGCCCTCGCTGAACCGGCAGACGGCGCCACGCAGCCAGGTCAGCGACCCGCGCGGCGCCCCGCCTTCCGCAGCGGGAACGACGAAGCGCTCGTCGGCGAGGATGGTGCTCACCTCGGCGTGCCGGGTGATGACCAGGTCGGTGTTCGCCATGCCCCCGAATCTAGGGAGGGATCGTTTCGCCACCGGTCGAAATGTCGCCGGCGCGGTCGGCGATCCCGGTGAGGAGCTCGACGAGCCGGGCGCGGTCGCCGGGGGCGAGGACGCCGAAGAGGCGGGCGCCGACGGCGGCGGCCGTCTCCGCGGACGCCCGGGCGCGCCGCCGTCCCTCGTCCGTCAGCTCGATCGCGTAGGCGCGGCGGTCGTGGGCGGCGCGCTCGCGCCTGGCGAGGCCGGCGTGCTCCAGCTCGTCCATGATCCGGACGACGGCGGACTTGTCCAGACCGAGCAGAGCGCCGAGGCGCCGCTGGCTGGTGGGCCCGAGCCGGTCGAGCGCGGCCAGCACCGCGTGGTGCTTGGTCTCGATGCCGAGCGGCCGCAGCTCGCCGCCCAGGGCGCCGCGCGCGGCGCGGTGGGCCGAGGCGAGCAGCAGGCCGAGCGCGGTGTCGTCGGTGCGCGGGTCGCCGAGCGGGGCCCGGTCCGGAGGTTCGGTCTGCACATCCGCGATTTTAGTCGCCGACGATATGGTCTCAATTGAGACGTTCTTACATGCTTCTATTTGGGCGGCTCCGGCGGGAGCAGGGAGAGACGCATGCGTGCGGAGGACGGCCGGCTGACCGGAGGGCCGAGCAGGCGGCGGGTGATGACGGCGGCGGCGGCGACGGCCGCCGCCCTCACGGGAGCGGGGACGGGCACGGCCTCCGCCCGTCCCGGCGGGGGCGGCCGGCGGGAGGGACGGATCGACACCCATCACCACGCGCTGCCTCCGGACATGAGGGAGTGGGCCGTCGAGCACGGGCTTCTGCCACGCGAGGGCGGCCCCGACTGGGGCCGGTGGGATCTGAACGAGACCCTCGACACCATGGACGCCCTGGGGATCGCGGCGGGCGTCGCGTCGGCGCCCGCGCCGTCCGAGGCGTTCCGCGACCGCGCGCTCGCCGTCTCGGGCACGCGGGTGTTCAACGAGTCGCTGGCCGGTCTCGTGCGGGACCACCCTGCCCGGTTCGGCTTCTTCGCCTACCTGCCCCTGCTCCACGTCGACGTCGCGATCCAGGAGGCGGCCTACGCGCTGGACGAGCTGGGTGCCGACGGCGTCCTGCTGATGGCCAACGCGGGCGGGCGCTACCTGGGCGACCCCGCGTTCGAACCGCTGTTCGCCGAGCTGGACCGGCGCGGCGCGGTCGCGTTCGTCCACCCGGCGGGGCTCGCGGACGTGCGTCCCGTCCCGGGCGTCGAGGAGTGGATCGCCGACTTCATGCTCGACACGACCCGCACCGCCCTCAGCCTCGTCAACGCGGGCACCCTGGACCGGCACAGGCGCCTGTCGGTGATCCTCGCCCATGCCGGCGGCTTCCTGCCCTATCTGGGCGGACGCGTCGAGCACGCGGGCCGTCAAGGCGAGGGGCCGAACCCCGCGGCGTTCCGGCGGGCGGTGCGGCGCTTCCACTACGACACCGCCATGCCGATGTCGCCCTACGCGACGCCGTCCCTGCTGGCCGCAGCGGGCGCCGGGCGCCTGCTGTTCGGCACCGACTGGCCGCAGGTCACCCGTCCCGAGGTGGACAGGACGACGGCGCTGCTCGACCGCGACCCGTCCCTGGATCGGCAGGCGCACGCCGCCGTGAACCGGGAGAACGCTCTCCGGCTGTTCCCGGCGCTGGCCCGCCGGCTCAGGCGGTGACGGCGGGCCCTCAGGCGGTGGTGGTCGGACCGCCGCGCCAGGACGGCATCGGGCGGCGGCCCGCCGCGACCTCGAACGCGGCGCGGGCGAGCAGCCGCGTCGAGTCCAGCGTCGGCAGCGGCGACGCCTCCGGGGTGACCAATAGCGGGATCTCGGTGCAGACCAGGGCGACGGCGTCGCAGCCGCGCTCGGCGAGCCGCTCGATGATCCGCGCGTAGGCGCGGCGGGACTCCTCGGTCACGACGCCGTTCACCAGCTCGCCGAAGATGATCTCGTGCACGCGGTCGCGGTCGGCGGCGTCCGGCACCTCGGCCGCGATGCCGCGGGCGGCGAGTTCGCGCGGGTAGACCGGGCCGTCCATGGTGTAGCGGGTGCCGAGGACGCCGACGCGGGTCCGGCCGTCGCGGGCGGCCCGGTCGGCGACGACCTCGGCGATGTGCAGACCGGGAAGCGCCAGGTCGTCGCCGGGACGCTCCAGCGCCATGTGGGCGGTGTTGTCCGGGCAGGCGAAGAACGTCGCCCCGGCGGCGGCCAAGCGCCGGACGCTCTCGGCGAGGACGGCGCGGACGGCGTCGTGGTTGCCCGCCTCCCAGTACGGCATGCTGCGCGCGAGCGCGATCAGGTCGAGGGTGACGTCGGGATGGTCGTCGGGGCCCAGCTCGCGGAAGCCCTCGTGGCAGAAGGCGCGGAAGCACAGCGCGGCGCCCTCCGCGCTGTGGGCGAGGATGCCGAGATGCTCCATGACCGCTCCAGTCCGTTATGGCGAACAACTGTCCATTAGAATGAACAACCATCGTCGCGTTCGTCAAACTGAACACTCGGACGTCTGGAGCGAACACGTGGGCAACCTCGACCTGATCGCGCTGATCGCCGCCTCGATCCGGCGGGAGCGCGCCCGCGCCGGGCTGACCCAGAGCGGGCTGGCCCGGCGCGCCGGCATCGCCAAGTCGACGCTGTCCCAGCTGGAGGCGGGCACCGGCAACCCGAGCGTCGAGACGCTGTGGGCGCTCGGCGGCGCGCTCGGCGTGCCCTTCAGCCGCCTCGTCGACCCGCCCCGGGCGGGCGTGCGGGTCGTCCGCGCCGGCGAAGGGCCCGCCACCCGCTCGGAGCAGGCGGACTACACGGCGACCCTGCTGGCGTCCTGCCCGCCCCACGCCCGCCGCGACGTCTACCGCGTCGCGGCGGAACCGGGGGAGCCGCACCTGTCCGACCCGCACCTGCCCGGCACGACCGAGCACGTGATCCTCAGCACCGGCCGCGCCCTGGCCGGCCCCGCCGACGATCCGGTCGAGCTGGCGCCGGGCGACTACGTCGCCTACCCCGGCGACGCCCCCCACGTCTTCCGCGCCCTGGCCCCTGGCACGACCGCCACCTTCATCATGGAGCACACCTGACGGAGGATCAGACGAGGAGGGCGGTCAGGGTGCGGAGGTCGGCGAGGTCGGCGAGGCCGTAGACCAGGTCGGTGATCCGCTCGGCCTGGTCGGGGGAGACGCGGCGGGCCGCGTTGAGGCGGAACTTGGTCGCCAGCTCCTCCGCCGACAGCGGGTTGCCGGGGCCGCCGCGGTTGGCGTCGACGCGCTCCTCCAGGACGGCCCCGTCGCGGGTCGTCACGCGCAGCACGGCCGGGAACTGGTGCGGGAAGATCTCGTCGCAGCGGGCGTCGGGCACGCACCGGACCTTCGCGGCCAGCGCGAGCCGCTCCGGGTCGGCGGCGGCCGCGTCGGTGAAGTCCTCGTGGAAGACGCCGAGCCCGCCGCCGCCGAGCAGCGCCGCCGCGACCGTGTACGGGCCGGAGAACGCGGCGTGGTACCCCGACTCAGGACGGATCTTGTCCTCGCGGGGCTCGCCGATCGTGCGGAGCACCGCCGTGGGCGCGCCCAGTTCGATGCCTTCGATGTCGGACGGGTCGAGCCCCCGCGCGCGGAGCCGCAGCGCGGCGTCGATGCCGGCGTGGGTGAAGTGGTTGCACGGGTACGGCTTGAAGAAGATCCCGGGCAGTTCCCAGTGCTCGCCGAGCCGGTCGGTGAGGGCGTCCAGGTCGACCTGGTCGCCGCACCACGCCTGAAGGAACCCGAACCGTCCCTCGAACACGGTCGGCGGGCCGGTGATGCCGGTGCGGGCGAGGCCGGCGGCGGTGACGGCGGCGTGCGCGGCCCAGCCGCAGTGGATCCGCTTGACGGTGCCGCCGGTCCGGTTGGCCTCCAGGATCCCGGAGCCCATGCTGGCGGCGATGCCCATCGCGTCGGCGATCCCGCCGGCGTCCAGCCCCGAGAGCATCGCGGCGGACGCCGCCGCCCCGACGGCGCCGCAGATCGCGGTGGCGTGCTGCCCGCGCTCGAAGAACACCGAGTTCCCCAGCTCCCGGTCGTATCCGGCCATGCCGAGCCGGACGGTGATCTCCACGCCGACGCCCACCGCGTCCAGCAGCGCCGCGCCGGTGGCGCCGCGCGCCTCGGCGACCGCGAGCGCGGCGGGCACGACCGACGCGGACGGGTGCAGTACCGACGGCAGGTGCGTGTCGTCGAAGTCCAGGGAGTGGGCGAGGGTGCCGTTGAGCAGGGCGGCGCTGGGCTCGGGCAGCCGGGTGCCGGTGCCGATCGCGGTGGCGCGTCCCGCGCCGCCCCACTCGGCGACCAGGGCGCCGACCGCGCGGGCCGGTGCCTCGCCGGTCGCGCCGAGGCTGTTGCCGAGGGCGTCCAGGACGCGGCGCGCGGCGTCGGCGCGCAGGTCGGCGGGCAGCCCGTCCGCGCGCACCGACGCGGCGAGCGCGGCGAGCCGCTGCACGGGGGTGGGCGCGGTCATGCCGACACCGCCGGTCATGCCGACACCGCCGCGAGCGGGCGGACGGGGGAGCCGGTGCCGCCCTTGATCCGCAGCGGGGCGAGCAGGAACGCGAACTCGTGCAGCCCGGACTCGGCGAGCGCCTCCAGGTTCAGGTGCTCCATGATGAAGATCCCCGACTCGACCAGCAGGATCCGGTGCACGGGCAGCACCGCGTGGCCCGCGCCCGCCGGGATCTGCTCGTAGGCGGTGGTGTCGGCGCCGGTCGCGACGATCCCGCGGTCCGCCAGCCAGCGGGCCGCCTCCGGTGTCGCGCCGGGCACGCCCGTCTCCTTGCCGAGGTAGGCGGTGGTGTCGCCGAAGTTGCGGGACCAGCCGGTGCGGACCAGCGCGACGTCGCCCTCGCCTGGCTCGGCCCCGGTGCGCTTCGCGGCCAGGTCCAGGTCCTCGGCGGTGACCCCGTAACCGGGCGGCAGCGTCGGGACGCCGTGCACGGCGGCGACGTCCAGCAGGACGCCGCGGCGCAGCAGGCCCGGCAGGTTCTCGGCCCCGTGGCTGGTGAACGCCCCGCCGCGCTGCGCCTCGGCGGCGTCGATCCCGCCGTGCAGCTCGCCGTCGTGGCTGACGTGCGACAGCGCGTCGATGTGGGTGCCGACGTGCCCGCCGGTCACGATGATCTCGTTGGCGGCCGAGCCGCCGTCCGCGCGCTCCATGTCGCCGTGCCGGCGGATCAGCGTCATCCGGAACCCGGGGTGGTTGGGGGAGCACGGCATGCCGGTGAAGAACGGCTGGCCGAGCTCGATCAGCCGGACGCCGCGGGCGACCGCCGCGAGCAGCGGATCCTGGGTGGTCATGACGGGGAGCCTTCCTTCTCTGGTGCATCGGGGCGGTGGGCGGACGCGGCGACGGCGAGGATCCAGGAGGCGCGCTCGACGACCGCCTTGTCCACGAACCGGCCGGCGGAGTCGATCCACGCGGCCTGCCGCTCACCGGCGGAGCCGTCGCGCCCGGTGAGACGGTCCATGAGGTCGCGCGCCCAGGCGACGTCGCCGGGATCGGGCGCGCACGCCGCGTGCACGACGGGGATCTGCGCGGGGTGGATCACCGACCGGCCGAAGAAGCCGGCCCGGTGCCCCGCGGCGGTGTCGGCGCGCAGGCCGTCCAGGTCGCGGACGGCGGTCCACACGCTCTGCGGCGGGGACGGGAGCCCGGCGGCGCGCGCGGCGACGACCACCCGCGAGCGCGGCCATGCCAGCGCGTCGCCGCCGGTCACCCGCAGGTCGGCGGACAGGTCGGCCTCGCCGAGCGAGATCCCCGCGACCAGCGGGTGCGCGGTGGCGAGGGTCAGGGCGTTCTCCACGCCGAGCGCCGACTCCAGGACGGGGAACACCGGCACGCCGAGCGCGTCGGCGACGCGGCGCAGCGTGTCCGGGTCCTCGCACTTGGGGATCCGGACCCCGGCGAGCGCGCCGGGCGCGGAGGCCAGCAGCCCGATGTCGGCGGTGCCGTCCGGGGTGCCGGGCGCGTTGATCCGCACGTAGGTCGGGCGCCGTCCGGTCCGTCCCTCGGCGAGCACGCCCGCGACGGTGCGGCGGGCGGTCTCCTTGGAGCCCGGGGCGACGGCGTCCTCCAGGTCGAGGACGACCGCGTCCGCGGCGGAGTCCAGGGCCTTGCCGATGCGGTCGGGACGGTCGCCGGGGACGTACAGCCAGGTCCGGTGCGGATGCTCCGGCCCGGTCACTTGACCACCCCCTTGGCGCGCAGCTCGTCCAGCTCCGCCTCGCCTACCCCGTAGCGGCCGAGGATCTCGGCGGTGTGCGCGCCGAGCGGTGGCCCGGCCGAGTCGATGTGCCCGGGCGTCCGCGAGAGCCGGAACAGCACGTTCTGCATCTTCACCGGGCCCAGTTCGTCGTCGGGGACGGTGGCGATGGTGCCGAGCGCGGCGAACTGCGGGTCGGTCATGACGTCGGCGGCGGTGTAGATCGGCGCGACGGCGGCCTCGGCCTCCTCGAACGCCTTCACGACCTCGTCGCGGTCGCGCTGCGCGATCCACGAGCCGACGGCCTCGTCGAGCTCGTCGGCGTGCTCGGCGCGCTCGGCGCCGGTGGCGAACCACGGCTCGTCGATGAACTCGGGCCGGCCGACCAGCCGCATCACCCGCTCGGCGATGGACTGGGCGCTGGTGGAGATCGCGACCCAGCCGCCGTCGCGGGTCCGGTAGGTGTTGCGCGGCGCGTTGTTGTGCGACCGGTTGCCGGTGCGGGCCTGCAGCTCGCCGAGCTGGTCGTAGGTGATGATCTGCGGGCCGAGCAGGGTGAGGATCGGCTCGATGATCGCCAGGTCGACGACCTGGCCCTCGCCGGTCGCCTCCCGCGCGCGCAGCGCCGTCATCACCGCGAACGCGGTGGTCAGCGCGGCGATCCCGTCGGCGAGGCCGAACGGCGGCAGGGTCGGCGGCCCGTCCGGCTCGCCGGTGATCGCGGCGAACCCGCTCATCGCCTCGGCGAGCGTGCCGAAGCCCGGCCGCCGCGAGTACGGGCCGGTCTGCCCGAATCCGGTGACCCGGGCCAGCACCAGCCGCGGGTTGATCCTCTTGAGCTCGTCGTAGCCGAGGCCCCAGCGCTCCAGCGTGCCCGGCCGGAAGTTCTCGATCACCACGTCGGCGTCGGCGGCGAGCCGGCGGAAGATCTCCTGGCCCTCGGGCGAGCCGAGGTAGAGGGTGATCGCCTTCTTGTTGCGGCCGAGCATCTTCCACCACAGCCCGACGCCGTCGCGGCGGGCGCCGTGGCTGCGCACCGGGTCGCCCTTCGGGTGCTCGATCTTGACGACCTCGGCCCCGAAGTCGCCGAGCAGCGTGGCCGCCAGCGGTCCGGCGAACAGCGTGGCCGCGTCGAGCACGCGGACTCCGGACAGGGCGTCGGGCATGGGCGGTACCGCCTTCGGTTCTGATCGTTTCTCTTAGCGGAACAATGTTAAGTCCATGTTCCGGCGCCGTGCCGGCTCCGGATGTCTTCAAGTTGGCACCGGCTGTCGAGTTCCGTCAAGTTCCACCTAGATATTGACCAGGTCACGTGATGGATGCCACGATGACGCATCAGTGGCCCGGTGTTCCTCTAAGCGGAACGATCGTCAAGGGTGGCGCCGGGCAGGCAGGAGAGGTGAATGTCGGCTCGAAAGCTCGCCGCCGGGCTCGGCGCGTGCGCGGCCCTGCTGGCCGCCACCGCCGGCTGCGGCGGCTCGGCGCCCTCGGGCGCCGCCGGGGCCGCGGCCGGCCGCGACAGCGGCCCGGTGAGGATCGGCGCCCTGCACCCGGTCAGCGGCGCGAACGCGGTCGACGGCCAGCAGATGCGGCGCGGCGCCCAGATGGCGGTCGACGCCATCAACGCCGCCGGAGGCATCACGTCCCTCGGCGGCCGCAAGGTGAAGCTGGAGACCGGCGACACCCAGGGCAAGGCGGAGGTCGGCCAGAGCGAGGCGCAGCGGCTGATCTCCGAGGGCGCGGTCGGCCTCGTCGGCACCTACCAGAGCGCGGTCAGCACGAACGTGTCCGTGGTCGCCGAACGCAACCGCGTCCCCTTCGTCATGGACGTCACCGCGTCGGACGCGATCTTCTCGCACGGCTACCGGTACTCGTTCCGGGTGCAGCCGGGCAGCGCGGCGATCGCGGACGCGGCGGCCCGCTACCTCAAGGAGGTCTCGGAGAAGGCGGGCAGGCCCGTCAGGAAGGTGGCGTTCCTGCATGAGCAGACCGACTTCGGCAGCGGCGCCGCCGAGGCGTTCGCCAAGGCCGCGAAGAGGCTCGGCATCCAGGTCGGCCCGAACATCAGCTACGACGCGGTGACCGCGTCCGACCTCACCGCGCAGATCACCCAGGTCAAGGCGTCCGGCGCGGACGTGCTGGCCGTCGCCGGCTACTACCGCGACGGGCTCCTCGCCGCCAAGGCGATCAACGCGGTCAAGCCGAACCTGAACGCGGTGTGGGGCGTGTCGGACGGCGCGTTCGACCAGCCGAAGTTCGTCAGCGACGTCGGCGCGCTCGGCGAGCGGTACTTCAGCACCAACTACCACTACGACGCGAAGAACCCCGCGACGGTGAAGCTGCGCGCCGAGTACCAGAAGCGGTACGGCGCGCCGATGCGGACCGGCGCCGTCCTTGCCTACGACGCGGTCCAGGTGATCGCGCAGGGCGTGGAGCGGGCGGCGAGCACCGACCCGGAGAAGGTCCGCGCCGCGATCGCCGGATCGCAGGTCCAGCCGCTGACGGTCGGCACCGGGCCGATCGCCTTCGCGCCCAACGGCGACGACAAGAACGCGCTGCCCGTCCTGATGCAGGTGCAGAACGGGCAGATCAAGCAGGTCTATCCCCAGGACAAGGCCGAATCCCAGCCCAACTACTCGGTGACGTGGCGGCCATGAGCGACACAACTGCGAACCTCAGAGCGGCGGCCCTGCGCGGCCCCGTCCTCAAGCGCGCCGCCCTCACCGGCGGCCTGGTCGCGATCGCCATCGCGGTCGCGCTGATCCGGTCCGGCAGCGGCCTGGTCGTCTGGCAGTCGGTGGTGACCGGCCTGCTGACCGGCGGGCTGTACGGGCTGATCGCGATGGGCCTCACGCTGATCTTCGGCGTGCTGGACATCGTCAACTTCGCGCACGGCGCGCTGCTGGCCGTCGCGATGTTCATCGCCTTCGGGGTGGTGCAGGGCACGGGCCTGCACCCCTACCTCACCCTCCTCATCGCGGTGCCCGCGCTGTTCCTCATCGGCGCGGTCGTGCACCGCGGCCTGCTCGGCGGCTCGGGCGGCGCGACGCTGGAGAACCAGCTGCTGATCACCCTCGGGCTGTCGCTGCTGCTGGAGAACGGGCTGCTGATGTTCTTCGGCGCCGAGCCGAAGACCGTCCCGCTGCCCGGCGACTTCCAGTTCTCGCTGTTCGGCGCGGTGGTGACCGGCGGCCGGCTGTACGCCTTCATCGGCGCGATCCTGATCGGCGCGGTGCTGTTCCACCTGCTGCGCCGCACCCGGTTCGGCACCGCCATCCGCGCGGTCGCCGCGAACGGGCAGGGCGCCGAGCTGGTCGGCGTGAACGTCCGCCGCGTCCACACCCTCACGTTCGCGATCGGCACCGCCTGCGCCGGCGCCGCCGCCGTGCTGGCGGCGCCGCTGGTCACCGTCACGCCGACGCTCGGCGACCAGTTCAACATCACCGCGTTCGTGGTGGTGGTGCTCGGCGGCATGGGCAACGTCGCGGGCGCGCTGGTCGGCGGACTGCTGATCGGCCTGGTCGAGCAGCTCACCACCATCTACATGGGCGGGCAGAGCTCGCTGCTCGGGGTGTTCGTCGTGTTCCTGGTCGTGCTGTTCCTGCGGCCCGAGGGCCTCTTCGGGAGGAAGTCATGAGCAGCGGCATCACCATCGCCGGCGGCCGCGAGACGGGCGGCGCGCTCCGCCCGGTCAAGGCGCCGCCGCTGCGCCCGCAGAACCGGCAGCTGGCCGTCCTCGCGGTGCTGCTGGTCGTCGCGATCCCACTGCCGCTGGTACTGCCGCCCGCGATGGGCGCGGTCGCGGTCCGCATCCTGATCTTCCTGCTGATGGCCATCGGCTGGAACGTGATGAGCGGGTTCGGCGGGATGTTCAGCTTCGGGCACGCGGCGTTCTTCGGCCTCGGCGCCTACACCAGCGCGTACCTGCTGGTGAAGCACGACGTGTCGCCGTGGATCGGGATGCTCGCCGGGATGGCGGTCGCCGCCGCCGTCGCCGTCGTCATCGGGTACTTCGCGTTCCGCTACAGGCTGCGCGGCGCCTACTTCGCGCTCGCGACGTTCGCGTTCGCCGAGATGCTCCGGCTGATCGCCACCACCACCGACTTCACCAACAAGGCCGTCGGGTTCAGCGTCCCGCTGATCCAGGGCTCCTCGCTCTGGAAGATCCAGTTCGCCGCGGACTCGCCCGCCTACTTCTGGGTCGCGCTCGCGCTCGCCGGGATCGCCGCGCTGGTCAGCATCCTGTTCCTGCACTCGCGGACGGGACGCTACGTCACCGCGATCCGCGACGACGAGGTGGCGGCCGCCGCCCTCGGCACCCCGGTGATGCGCTACAAGCTGGTCACCGTCGCGCTGTCGGCGGCGATCACCGCGGTCGCCGGCGCCTTCTACACGCAGTACTACCTGTTCGTGAACCCGGACCTGGCGTTCGGCTCCTCGGTGTCGATCCAGGCGATCGCGACCGTGGTGATCGGCGGGATCGGCACGGTCTGGGGCCCGGTGGTCGGCGCGATCATCCTGGGGTCGCTGTCGGACCTGACGGCGACGCTGCTGCGCACGCCGCCCGACTTCCTGAACTTCCTGCAGGGCCGCAGCGGCCTGGACGTCGCGCTCTACGCGGTCCTGCTGATCCTCATCGTCCGGGTGCTGCCGAAGGGCATCGTCGGCACGATCCAAGCGAGGTGGCGGCGGTGAAGCTGCTGGACGTCGACGGCGTCGGCAAGGACTTCCGGGGCCTGCGCGCCCTGTCGGAGGTCGGGTTCGAGGTGGAGCCGGGGGAGATCCTCGGGATCATCGGCCCGAACGGCGCCGGGAAGACCACCCTGTTCAACGTGATCAGCGGCGCGATCGCGCCCGACAGCGGCCGGGTCGTGTTCGGCCGCAGGGACGTCACCGGCACGGCGCCGCACCGGATCGCCCGCGCCGGCATGGTCCGCACGTTCCAGCTGATGCGCCCGTTCGGGAGCATGAGCGTCCTGGAGAACGTCGGTCTGGCCGCGCAGCACCGCCGGGGGCCGCTGCGCAGGCTGCGCGGCGAGGCGATGGAGGTGGTGGAGCGGGTCGGGCTCGGCCCGTGGGCGCACCGTCCCGCGACGGAGCTGCCGACCGCCGGCCTCAAGCGCCTCGAACTGGCCCGCGCCCTCGCGATGCGGCCGAAGGTGCTGCTGCTCGACGAGGTGCTCGCCGGCCTCGTCCCCGCCGAGCGCGAGCCCGTCCTGGACCTGCTCGCCGCGCTGCGCGAGGAGGACGGCACGACGCTGCTGTTCATCGAGCACATCATGGCCGCCGTGATGCGGCTGTCGGACCGGGTGCTGGTCCTCGACCAGGGGCGGGTGCTGGCCACCGGCTCCGCCGAGCAGGTCACCTCCGATCCCCGGGTCATCGAGGCGTATCTCGGAGAGGAGCCCGGCGATGCTGAGGATTGACAAGCTCTGCGCCGGCTACGGCCGGATGCAGATCCTGCACGAGATCGACCTGGAGGTCGGCGCGGGCGAGATCGTCGCGCTCGTCGGCGCGAACGGCGCGGGCAAGACGACGACGCTGCGGGCCGTCTGCGGGCAGCTGCGCGCGACGTCCGGGACGATCACCTTCGGCGGCGCGCCCACCGCGGGCCGCCGCCCCGACCAGCTCGTCCGCGACGGCCTGGTGCACGTCCCGGAGGACCGGGCGCTGTTCGGGACGCTCACCGTCGAGGAGAACCTGCGGATGGGCGCCTGGACGCGGCCCGCCGCCGAGATCGACGAGGACATGCGCGCGGTGTTCGCGCTGTTCCCGGTGCTCGCCGAGCGCCGCTCCACGATCGCGCAGACGTTCTCCGGCGGGCAGCAGCAGATGCTCGCGATCGGCCGCGCGCTGATGGCCCGCCCGAAGCTGCTCATGCTGGACGAGCCGTCCACCGGCCTGTCGCCCAAGCTGACCTGGGCCGTGCTCGACGCGGTCAAGGCGATCCGCGACTCCGGGGTGTCGGTGCTGCTCGTCGAGCAGAACGCCAAGCAGGCGCTCGGCATCGCCGACCGCGCCTACGTGCTGGAGAGCGGCTCGACCGTGCTGCACGGGACGGGCGCCGAGCTGGCCGGATCCGCCGAGGTCAGAAAGGCCTACCTGGGACTGTGAACGAGGAGGCGAAGCAGGCGGCGGCGCGGCTCGGGGACTGGGTCGCCGCCCTGGACACCGCGGACGTGCCGCGCCCCGTGCTCGACCGGCTGTCGCTGGTCCTGCTGGACGCCCTCGGAGTGACCGCGCTCGGCGCGGCGCTGGACGAGCACGCCGCGCTGCGGTCGGCGTGGAACGCTCCGGACGGCCCCGCCCCGCTGATCGGCGCGGGCCGGGCCGTCACCGTCGACGCCGCCGCCTGGCTGAACGCGATGGCGCTGGTCTCGCTGGAGCTGGACGAGGGCAACAAGTACGCCAAGGGGCACCCGGCGGCGCACGGGTTCCCCGCCGTGCTGGCGCTGGCGTCCGAGCTCGACGCGACGGGCCCGGACACGGCCGCCGCGCTGCTGGCCGCCTACGAGGTCGCGTCCCGGTTCGGGCGGGCGACCTCGCTGCGGCCCGGCGCGCACCCGCACGGCAGCTGGGGCGTCGCCGGCGCCGCCGCCGGCTGCGCCCGGCTGCTGCGGCTCGGCCCGGAGGCCACCGCCGCCGCGATCGACACCGGAGCCGGGCTGCCCGTCGCGGGGCACTTCTCGTCCGCCACGGACGGGAACCCGGTCCGCGACGCGTGGATGGGCGCGTCCAACCTGTCCGGGCTGGTCGCGGCGCGGATGGCGGCCGCCGGGCTGGCCCGCAACACCGGCACGGCGGGCGGCTCGCTCGGCGACCTGCTCGGCGGCTTCGACGCCGCCGGGCTGACGGACGGGCTCGGCGAGCGGTGGGACGTCACGCGCGGCTACTTCAAGCGGCACGCGTCGTGCTCGTTCACCCACCCGGCCGCCGACGCGGTGCTCCCGCTGCGCGCGGGCCTCGACCCGTCCAGGATCAGCCGGATCCTCGTCGAGACGCACGCGCTCGGCGCCGGGCTCGGGTCGCCCGAGTGGGACAACCGGCTGTCGGCGATGTTCTCCACGCCGTTCGTGGTCGCGACCGCGCTGCTGGACGGCGAGGTCGGGCCGCGCGCCTCCGACGCCGCCCGGCTCGGCGACCCGGCGCTGCGGGCCCTGGCCCGCCGCGTCCGCCTCGTCGCGTCCGGCGACCTGACCGCGCGGCTGCCCGCCGAGCGCGCCGCCCGCGTGACGATCGAGCTGGACGACGGCACGTCCCTCACCCGCGAGCAGCCGAACCCGGTCGGCGACGCCGACCACGAGCCGCTCACCGGGCCGGACGTGGTCCGGATGCTGAAGGCGTGGCTGCCGGGCCGCGCCGCCCTGGTCGACCGCGCCGCCGAGGTCGCCCGCGATCTTCCCGCACTGCCCCGCGTCGGCGGCGCGCTGCGCGGGCTGGCCGACGACACCGCCGAGAAGGAGCCGAGTTGATGCGCGCACTGTCCGTGACGCCGATCCACCTGCCGCCGGAGGAGATCACGCGGCGGCAGGCCCGCTACGACCGGCTCGCCCCCGCCGGGCTGAGCATCGAGCTGCGCGACGTCGGGCCGGGCGCCCCGGGGTCGCTGGACGACGAGGAGTCGATCCGGGTCTCCGAGCGCGAGGTCGCCGCCGCCGTGGCCGCCGCCGTGGCCGAGCCGGGCGGGGACTGGGACGTGGTCGTCCCCGACTGCGTCCTCGACCCGGCCGTCCCGGACGGGCCCGCTGACCAGCGCGTTCCGGTCAACGGGCTCCTGAGGCTGAGTAGCATGACGCTTGCTGCGAAGAATGTCCGTTTCGGGGCCGTGGTGCGGAACGAGGCGATCGGCGCGGAGCTGGGCCGCCGCCTCAAGGCCTACGGGCTGGACGCCTACGTCGCCGGCATCGCCGTCCTGGAACTGCCGTTCGACGCCGTCGCCGAGGGCGAGACGTGGAACGCCGCGCTCGGCGCGGCGGTCGACGCGCTCGCCGCGCAGGGCGCCGCCGCCGTGATCAACGGCTGCTCCGCCGTGGACGTGGAGGAGGGCCGGTTCGGGGCGGAGGTCGTCGACCCGACCGCCCTCGCACTGCAGGTGCTCGTCGCCGGGAGGGCGTCTTGACCGACATCGACCTCGTCGTGGCGGGCGCCGGCGGCGGCCTCGCCGGGGCGCTGCGCGCCGCCGAGCTGGGCCTGACCGTGGTCGTCGTGGAGTCCAGCGAGCATTTCCGGCGCGGCAACAACACCTCGATGTCCACGGCGATGTTCCCCGGCGCCGGGTCGCGCTGGCAGGCCGAGCAGGGCGTGGACGACTCCCCGGACCGGTTCGTCGCCGACATCGAGGCCAAGACCAAGGGCCGCGCCGACGCCCGGCTCGCCCGCACCCTCGCGGAGGTCAGCGCCCCGCTCGTCGAGTGGCTCGCCGACTCGGTGGAGCTGCCGCTCGACCTGGTCACCGACTTCAACTACCCGGGCCACTCCGTCACGCGCTGCCACTCCGTCCCCGGGCGGCACGGCTCTAGCGTGATCGACCACCTGGCCCGCCGCGCCCGGGCGCACCCGAACATCGACCTGCTCGTCCCCGCGAAGCTCGTCGACGTGACGACGGGCGGGGACGGCGCCGTCCGCGCGGCCGTCGTGCGGTACCCCGACGGGACGGAGGAGGAGATCCCGACCCGGGCCGTGCTGCTGGCCACCAACGGGTTCGGCGCGGACAGGGACCTCGTCCGCCGCCACCTCCCGGAGATCGCCGACGCCCTCTACCAGGGCAGCGACCAGTCGCTCGGCGACGCGCTGCGGATCGGCGGCGGCCTCGGCGCGGCCACCGGCTACCTCGACGCCTACCAGGGCCACGGCGCCGTCGCCGCTGGCGCCGGCACCCTCGTCGGCTGGGCGACGATCATCCACGGCGCGATCATGGTGGACCGGGAGGGGCGCCGGTTCGGCAACGAGACCCGCGGCTACTCCGAGTACGCCGCCGAACTCGCCGCCCGTCCCGGCGCGACCGGCTGGATCGTCCTGGACGAGACGATCTTCCACCAGTGCGAGCCGTTCAAGGACTTCCGCGACACCGTCGAGTCGGGCGTGCTGGTCTGGGCCGACGACGCCGACGGCCTCGCCGAGGCCACCGGGCTGCCCGCCGGGGCCCTCGCCGCCGAGCTGGAGACCGCCGCCGCCGTCGCGCGCGGCGAGCGCGCCGACGAGCACGGCCGGGCCAACTGGGAGCGTCCGCTCGCCGCGCCGTACGCGGCCGTCCGGGTCGTCCCGGCGCTGTTCCACACCCAGGGCGGCCTGATCGTCAACGAGGACGCCGCGGTCGTCGACCACGACGGCCGCCCCATCCCCGGCCTCTACGCGGCGGGCGGCGCGGCGGCCGGGATCTCCGGCCACGGCGCCGACGGCTACCTGCCCGGCAACGGCCTGCTGCCCGCCTTCGGGCTCGCCTACCTGGCGGCCGGCGACGTCGCGCGCCGCCGCCCCACCCCCTGACCTTTTCGGACACCGACCGCCCCACGACACTGAGGAGAGATGAATTGGCCACGACCGAGCTGCTGCTGAAGAACGTGCGGGTGGTCCGTCCCGACGCTCCCGAGGGCGCCGAGCCCGAGCGCCTCGACATCGCCGTCAACGACGGCACCATCGTCCGCCTTGCTCCCGGTCTCCCCGATGACGACGCCGCGACGGTGGTCGACGGCGGCGGCAAGCTGGCGTTCCCCGGCGTGGTGGACGCGCACCAGCACTGGGGCATCTACAACGAGCTGGCGGCCGACACCCGCTCGGAGAGCCGCGCCAGCGCCCAGGGCGGCGTCACCACCTCGCTGACCTACATGCGGACCGGGCAGTACTACCTGAACAAGGGCGGCCCGTACCGCGAGTTCTTCCCCGAGGTGCTGAGCGCCGCGAGCGGCAACGCCTATGTCGACTACGCGTTCCACCTCGCGCCGATGATGGCCGAGCACATCGAGGAGATCCCGTACCTCGTCGAGGAGCACGGCGTCACCTCGTTCAAGATCTTCATGTTCTACGGAAGCCACGGGCTGCACGGCCGCTCCACCAGCCAGAGCGAGTTCCTGATGACGCCGCCGGACGAGCGGTACGACATCGCGCACTTCGAGTTCGTCATGCGCGGCATCCAGAAGGCCCGCGAGCAGCTGTCCGACTACGCCGACCACATCTCGCTGTCGCTGCACTGCGAGACCGCCGAGATCATGACGGCGTACACCAAGATGGTCGAGAAGGAGGGCGAGCTCACCGGCCTGCGCGCCTACAGCGCCTCGCGCCCGCCGCACTCGGAGGGCCTCGCCGTCACCATCGCCTCCTACCTCGCGCACGAGACGGGCCTGCCGAACATCAACCTGCTGCACCTGTCGTCGGAGAAGGCGCTGTCGGCGGCGCTGACCATGGCGTCGGCGTTCCCGCACATCGACTTCCGCCGCGAGGTCACCATCGGGCACCTGCTCGCCGACGTCGACACCGCGCACGGCCTCGGCGGCAAGGTCAACCCGCCGCTGCGCGACCGCGAGGACGTCGAGGCGCTCTGGCGGCACGTCCTCGCCGGAGAGGTCGACTGGGTCGTCAGCGACCACGCCTGCTGCCGCGACGAGATGAAGTTCGGCGCCGACCGCGACGACGTCTTCCTCGCCAAGTCCGGGTTCGGCGGCGCCGAGTACCTGCTGCCCGGCCTGGTCGGCGAGGGCGTCAAGCGGGGGCTGCCGCTCCAGCAGGTCGCGCGGCTGACCTCGTGGAACCCGGCCCGCCGCTACGGCCTGCTCACCAAGGGGACCATCGCCGAGGGCTACGACGCCGACATCGCGCTGGTCGACCCGGACGTGTCCTGGACGGTCCGCGCCGCCGACTCCGAGTCCACGCAGGAGTACACCCCGTTCGAGGGCTTCCCGATGACGGCGAAGGTCACCGACACGTTCGTGCGCGGCAACCACGTGTACTCCGGCGGGAAGGTGCTCGGCGACCCGGTCGGCAAGTACCTGCGGCGCGGCCGCTGACGGCTCCCTAGGATCATCGGGTGACCAACCAGACCGCAGAACGGCAGTCGTCCGGCACCGAGGTGGCCGGCCGGGTCGCCGACGTGCTGCTGCTGTTCGCCGGGGGGCCGCAGTACCTCGGCGTCAGCGCGATCAGCCGGGAGCTCGGCATCTCCAAGGCCGTCGTGCACCGCATCCTGCGGTCGCTGGTGTCGCGGGAGATGCTGGAGGCCGACCCCGGCGGGTACCGGCTCGGGCCCGCCGCCGTCGCGCTCGGCGTCAGCGCGCTGCGCCGGTTCAACGTCCGCAACGCCGCCGCGCCGGTGCTGCGCCGGCTGCGCGACGAGACCGGCGAGACGACGACGCTGTCCGGGCTGGTCGCCGACGAGCGGGTCTACCTCGACCAGTTCGAGAGCCCGCACGAGGTCAAGATGACCGTCGAGGTCGGCCGCCGGTTCCCGCTGCACGCGGGCTCCTCGGGCAAGGTGATCCTCGCCTTCCTGCCCGAGGAGCGCCGCGAGGCGCTGCTGGCCCGCCCGCTGGCCGCGCTGACCCCCGGCACCGTCACCGACGTGGCGGCGCTGCGCGCCCAGCTCGCCGAGACGGCCCGCGAGGGCGTCGGCGTCTCGCTGGGGGAGCGGCAGGCCGACGCCGGATCGGTCGCCGCGCCGCTGTTCGGCCCGGACGGCGGGGTGCACGGCTCGATCAGCGTCTGCGGCCCCCGGCACCGCTTCACCCCGGAGGCCGTGGAGCGGTACCGGTCGCTCGTCCGCGACGCGGCGGAGGAGATCACGCGGACGTGGACGACCCACCGGTGACCGCCCGGTAGTGGGTCGTGAGGCGCCGCTCGTCGTCCAGCGTGTGGAACGCGACGCCGGGCGGCGCCTCGTGGTCGGCGACGGCGCCGGCCTGCCCGGGGAGCCGGATCGTGGAGACGACCCCCGGCGCCACCAGCAGCGGCCGCCCGGCGAACGTGGTGGCCGCGGCCGTGTGCGCGTGCCCGCACAGCACGGCCACCACCTGCGGGTGCCGGTCGAGCACGGCGGCGAGCCGGTCCTCCCCGAACAGCCGGATCCCGTCCACGTACGGGACGCCGAGCGTCACCGGCGGATGGTGGAGGCAGACGAACGCCGGGGCGCCGGGACGGTCGCCGAGCACGCCGTCCAGCCAGCCGAGCGTCTCGTCGGCGAGGTACCCGTGGTCCTCCCCGGGGACGGACGAGTCGCACATGGCGAAGACCGCGCCCCCGACCTCGTGCACCCGGTCGACGGGCCCGCCGGACGGCTCCTCGCCGAGCAGCACCTTCCGGAACGCCTCCCGCCGGTCGTGGTTGCCGGGGCAGGTCAGCACGGGGTGCGGAGACCGGAGGACCTCCCGGGCCTCCTCGTACTCGGCGGGCGCGCCGTGGTCGGCGACGTCCCCGGTGACGAGGACGGCGTCGAGCGGCAGGCCGTCCAGGTGGCGCATGACGCGGCGGGCGCGTTCGCCGGCGCGTTCCCCGCCGTCGAGATGGGTGTCGCTGAGCTGCGCGAAAGTGATCATGCCGCGAATCTAGGCGGCGACCGGACCAACCTTAAGATCCAGTTCCATGGCGGAAGACTGGACCAGTTCGAGCGTCGACCTGCACCTGGAGCTCGGCCCGGCCGGCGGGCGCCGGGACGCCCTCGAACGCGCCCTCCGCGACGCGATCAGGTGCGGGCGCCTCGCGCCGGGCGCGGTCGTCCCGTCGACGCGCGCCCTCGCCGCCCAGCTCGGCGTCTCGCGCGGCACCGTGACGGCCGCCTACGACCAGCTGATCGCCGAGGGCTACCTGACGGCCCGCCAGGGCGCCGCGACCCGTGTCGCCGAGATCCGTTCCGCCGAGACCCGTTCCGAGGAGATCCGTTCCGCCGAGACCCGTTCCGAGGAGATCCGTTCCGCCGAGACCCGTTCCGCGGAGATCCGTTCTGCGGAGACCGGGCAGCCCGCGCCCGGGAGGCCCGCGCCCGCGCCGGCACCGCCCGGCGGTCCCGTCTGGGCCGGTTCGTGGGCGACCGCCGGAACGGTCGCGCACGACCTGCGGCCCGGCCGTCCCGACCTCGGCACCTTCCCCGCGTCGGCCTGGCTGCGCTCGACGCGCCGCGTGCTGACCGCGGCGGGGCCGGAGGCGCACGCGCTCAGTGACCCGCGCGGGCGGCCCGAACTGCGCGACGCCCTCGCCGGCTACCTGCGGCGCGTCCGGGGCGTCGAGGCCGATCCGGGCCGGATCGTGATCACGTCCGGGTACGCGCAGGGGCTCGGCCTGCTCGCCCGCGTCCTCGGCGACGCCGGGACGTCCGCGGTCGCCATGGAGGAGCCGGGCCATCCGTACCACCGCATGATCGTCGACCGCGCCGGCCTCCGGGTCGTCCCGCTGCCGGTGGACGGCCTCGGCGCCCGCACGGACCTGCCCGTGGACGCCGGCGCCGCGGTGCTGACCCCGGCGCACCAGTACCCGTCCGGGGCCACGCTCGCCCCGGAACGCCGCCGCGCCGCGGCCGCATGGGCGCGCGACACCGGCGGGCTCGTCGTCGAGGACGACTACGACGGGGAGTTCCGCTACGACCGCCAGCCCGTCGGCTCCCTGCAGGGCACCGCGCCGGGCCGCGTCGTCTACGCGGGCACCGCCTCCAAGACCCTCGCACCGGCGCTGCGGCTGGCCTGGCTGGTGCTGCCCGCCGCCCTGGTCGAGCCGGTCGCGGAGGCCAAGCGCCTCGCCGACGCGCACACCCCGTCGCTCGGGCAGCTCGTCCTCGCCGACCTGATCAGCGGCCACGCCTACGACCGGCACGTGCGCGCCGCCCGGCTGCGCTACCGGCGCCGGCGGGACGAACTGGTCGCGGCGCTGCGGCGGCGGGCGCCGCACGTGCGGGTGCTGGGCGTCGCGGCCGGGCTGCACGCCCTCGTCCTGCTCCCGGACGACGGCCCCGGCGAGACCGAGATCATGGCGCGGGCGGCGGCCCGCGGCCTCGCTCTCCAGCCGCTCGGCGAGTTCTGGCAGCGGCCGGACGGGCGCCCGCCCGGCCTCGTCGTCGGCTACAGCACCCCGCTGCGGTCCGGGTACCCCGCCGCGCTCGAGGCGCTCTGCTCCGTCCTGCGATACAAAGCCTGATCGGTCCGGTTTGTCGGCCCTGCTCATCAACACCGCGGGGCGCTTCTGCGAGGATCCTCTGTCATGAGCCTTCTCGAGACCCTGGCCGGCAAGGGACTGCGGCGCGAGCCGCCGACGCGGGACGAGGCGCTGGCGGTGCTGGCGACGTCCGACGACGACATCCTCGACGTGGTGGCCGCCGCCGGCCGCGTCCGCCGGCACTGGTTCGGCCGCCGTGTCAAGCTGAACTACCTGGTCAACCTCAAGTCCGGGCTGTGCCCCGAGGACTGCTCGTACTGCTCGCAGCGGCTCGGCTCCCAGGCCGACGTCCTCAAGTACACGTGGCTGAAGCCCGAGGAGGCCGCCGACGCGGCCGCCGCCGGGATGGCGGCGGGCGCCAAGCGGGTCTGCCTGGTCGCCAGCGGCCGCGGCCCCACCGACCGCGACGTCGAGCGCGTCGCCGACACCATCGCCGCGATCAAGGAGCGCGGCGACGTGGAGATCTGCGCCTGCCTCGGCCTGCTCCGCGACGGCCAGGGCGAGCGCCTCGCCGAGGCCGGCGCGCACGCCTACAACCACAACCTCAACACCTCCGAGGGCGTGTACGGCGACATCTGCACCACCCACGACTTCAGCGACCGGCAGGACACCGTCCAGAAGTCGAAGGACGCCGGCCTGTCCCCGTGCTCGGGCCTCATCGCCGGGATGGGGGAGACCGACGAGGACCTCGTCGACGTCGCGTTCGCGCTCCGGGACCTCGGCGTGGACTCGGTCCCCGTCAACTTCCTGATCCCGTTCGACGGCACGCCCCTCGCCGAGCGGTGGGCGCTCACCCCGCAGCGCTGCCTGCGCATCCTCGCGATGGTCCGGTTCGTCCACCCGGACGTGGAGGTCCGGCTCGCCGGCGGCCGCGAGATCCACCTGCGCAGCCTGCAGCCGCTCGCCCTGCACGTCGTCAACTCGATCTTCCTGGGCGACTACCTGACCAGCGAGGGCCAGGCCGGCAAGGCCGACCTGGAGATGATCGAGGACCTCGGCTTCGAGGTGGAGGGCGCCGACACGCCCAGCATGCCGGAGCACCGCCGCGCCGAGACGGTGTCCGTCCGCCGCCGCGGCGCCGGCACGGCGCTGCCGCCGAACGCCTGACCGGGGACCCGGGCGGCGTCAGCCGGCCTTGGCGATGATGTCGGCGATGCCGCGCTCGGCGAGCGCGGCGATCGTGAACGACGGATTCGCGCCGCCGACGCTGCCCGGGACCATCGACCCGTCCAGCGCGTACAGGCCCTTGTAGCCCTTCACCCGCCCGTACAGGTCGGACGAGGTGCCGAGCACGCACCCGCCCAGCGGATGCGCGGTCAGCGTCGCCGGCCACGTCACCGCGATCGGGACGGCGTCGGAGTTGGCGTGCATCACCTTGTTCACCCAGTCCGTCGCCGACTTCGCCGCCGCGTCCGCCTTGCCCGCCCAGTCCGACAGCTTCACCGTCCCGCTCGCCTTGTCGTAGCCGAACGCCGCGCGGTTCTCCAGGTCGGCGGTCATCACCAGTGTCTGCACGATCGGCAGGCCCTGCGCCTCGATGAGCTGCCAGCTCTCCACCCGCATCGGCAGCTCGAACTCCCCGTCCACGAAGACGGTGGACGCGCTCGGCGCGCCCTGGCTCGGCCCCGCCGGGCCCGCGTAGCTGTACCCCGCGTACTGGTCGCCGTTGTCGCCGAACCCCGTCCCCACCGACGCGTCCAGGTCGGGCAGCGCGCCCGTCTCCCGCGCCGCGACGAGCAGCCGGTTGGTGTTGAGCGTCCCGGCGCACAGGAAGAGCATGTCGCAGGTGTACTCGACGGTGTCGAGGGTCTTGCCCGCGGTGTCGAGATGCCGGACGGCCAGCCGGTACCTGCCGTCCGTCCCGATGCCGATGGACTTCACTTCGCTCATCGTCTGGAACCGCACCTTCCCGGTGGCCTTCGCCGCCGGGATGTAGTTCACCGTCAGGCTGTTCTTGGCGCCGTCGCTGCACCCGAAGTCGGCCTCGCCCGCGATGGCGGACGGACGCACCGTCCCGGCCAGTTCGCTGCGCAGGACGTCCCAGTTGAACATCGACATCAGCTTCTCGGACGTGTAGCCGGCCTTCGCGACGTGCTGGTCCCACACCCGCGAATGCGTGAACGGCGCCGACCCGTAGACGTCGTCCGGCATCACGGTCGGCTTCAGCACCGACCGCACCTTCGGATACCACGTCGACGCCATCTCCTGATAGGTGATGTCCGCCGGGAACAGCTTCTCGAAGTACTTCTGCGGCGGCGCCACCGTCGCGCACGTGTACACCAGCGATCCGCCGCCGAGCCCCGCGCCGCACGCGATGTTCAGGTTCTTCTCGTTCGAGACCTCCATGACGCCCGCGTAGGGCGTCATCGGGAACGGCAGGACCATCGGCCAGTCCGCGTAATTGCGGAACCAGAACATCTTCTCGCTGTAGTTCAGCTGCGACCCGAAGACCGCCTTCTGCGGGTCCGTCGCCCATTCCTGCCCGCGTTCGAGGACGAGCGTGTCCACGCCGGCCTGGCCGAGGCGGCACGCGCTGATCGATCCGCCGAAGCCGGACCCCACCACGATCGCCTTGTAGTCGGTCCTCTCCGCCGCCGACGCTGGGCGCCCGAGCGCCCCGCCCAGCGCGACGGCCAGCCCGCTTCCGGCGGACACCTGCAGGAACGAACGGCGACTGAGCGTGCTCATGGGAAGACCTCCGGCCTCGGGGTGGTTGCCGGAAACTGTCGCCCACGCCCGGCGATCGCGTAATGAACCTCGCCGCCAACTTCCGCGCGGGTCGTTGTGAGCCGCCTGACAGAAACAAATGCCGTTGCGCCCGTCCGGGCGTCCTCGGCAGCATGCTCGGATGACACCACCACCCGCGACCGGTCGCCGCCTGCCCTGGGAGGCGATCCCCGCCGCGCTGCGCGCGGACGTCGAGAAGCACCTCGGCGGCGGCGTGGTGGAGGCCGCCACGCAGCCCGGCGGGTTCTCCCCGGGCGTCGCCGCCCGCCTCCGCCTCGCCGACGGCCGCCGCGCGTTCGTCAAGGCCGTCGGCCCGGCGCCGAACCCCGACAGCCCCGCCATCCACCGCGCCGAGGCGGCCATCGCCGCCGCCCTCCCGGACGACGCGCCCACGCCCGCCTTCCTCGGCTCGTTCGACCGCGACGGCTGGGTCGTCCTGCTGTTCGAGGACATCGACGGCACCCCGCCCGCCCAGCCATGGGTCCCCGACGAGCTGGCCCGCACCCTGGACGCCGTCGCCGACCTGGCCCGCACCCTGACGCCCGCGCCCCTCCCCGCGCCGCCCGCCGAGGAGCGCTTCGCGGACGAGTTCCAGGGCTGGCGGCACCTCCTCGCCGCCCACCGCCGGGGCGACGACGACCTGGCCGGGCTCGAACTGTGGGCGGCGCGGCACCTCCCGACCCTCGCCGCCGCCGAGCCCGGCTGGCCCGCAGCCGTCTCCGGCACCACCCTCGCCCACGCCGACCTGCGCGCGGACAACCTGCTCCTCACCCCGGACCGCGTGGTCGTCGTCGACTGGCCGTGGGCGTGCCGCGCGGCGCCGTGGTTCGACCTGATGCTCTTCCTCCCCAGCGTCCGCATGCAGGGCGGCCCGCCCTGCGAGGACCTCTTCGCCGCCCACCCGGTCGCCCGCCGCGCCGATGCCGACGCGGTGACGACCGCCCTCGTCGCCTGGTCCGGCTTCCTCATCGGGAACGGCCGCCGCCCACCACCGCCCGGCCTGCCCACCCTCCGCGACTTCCAGACCGCCCAGGGCACCGCCGCCCTCGAATGGCTCAGAACCCGGACGAACTGGCTCTGAGAGCGGTTCGGACGCCGTTCACGGCGCGATGCCGCTGTGCCGTTCGCACCGGTCCCAGACGGCGTCGCACACGGATTCGTCGAGGACGCTCGCGGGCCAGGGCGTGCGCTCAGCCTTGGCGTTGACGTAGACGCCGGTGACGTTCCGCATCTCCGGGCTGGTGGCCAGGTGAACGGTGGAACGGGTGGGCCTGGCCATATCGTTCATCAGGCGCGGACCCAGGAAGCGCAGCAACGGCACCAGGGGCCGGTAGACGAAGGGGAACGCGGCGGCGGTCATGGCCCGGTTGCCCGGGGTGTAGGCGTGTCCGGGGTAGGCCACGTTGACGGTGACGCCTTCATCGGCGACGCGGGCGGCGAAACGGCGACTCATCGCCATCAGCGCGGTCTTGGCCTGGTTGTACTGGGAGAACGTCCAACCGACAAAGCGCTTCTCCGCCTCGAGATTGGACGGGTCGACCGGTCCACCGGGGATCCCGCCGGTCAGGTTCACCACGCGCGCGTCAGAGGCGGCGCGCAGGAGGGGCAGGAGCAGGCAGGTCAACGCGTACGGTGCGAGGACGTTCACGGCGAAGGTCGCCTCCACCCCGTCTTCGGTGAGCGTGCGCGGCGCGACGACGCCGCCCAGATTGTTGACGAGCACGTCCAGGCGGTCGTGTCGCGCCCTCATCTCGTCCGCGAGCGCGTGCAGTCCGGCGAGACGCGACAGATCCGCGGTCACACTGCTCACCCCCGTGCCGTTGCCGCCGAGTTCGCGGGCGGCGGCTTCCGCGCGCACGCGATCGCGCCCGACCACGACGACCCGCGCGCCCATCGCGACGAGCGCCCGCGCGGTCTCCTTGCCGATCCCTCCCGTGCCGCCCGTGACCAGGACGGTCTTGCTGTGCATCGTCATCGCTCTCCTTCACCGCCGTGCAGGTGACCTGCATCGTATGTCACCGAGTGACATGTATGACATTGCACGCCAGAAACTATCCTTGGTGCATGGACGACGCGGAACGGGCGGGGTTGCGGGAACGGACGAGGCGCGCGGTGCGGGCCGAACTGGCGGAGCTCGCGCTGCGCCTGTTCGTCGAACGCGGCTATGAGGAGACGACGGTCGACGACATCGCGGTGGCCGCCGGACTCTCCAAGCGCAGCTTCTTCCGCTATTTCCCGTCCAAGGAGGACGTGGTCTTCGGTGACGTCGAGGAACTGGCCGGCCGGGTCGCCGAGGCCGTCCGCGCGCGCCCGGCGGAAGAGCCGCCCTGGGCGGTGCTCCGGGCCGTCCTGCGCGAGTGGGGAGAGCGAATCCAATCCGCGCAGGGGGATGCGGCGGTACTGCGGCTGATCGAGTCCAGCCCGGCGTTGCGCGCGCGCCTGAACCAGCGGCGCGACGCGATGCGGGACCGGGTCGCCATCGCGCTGTGCGAGCGGCCCGACTCCGGGCTCGACGCGTTCACGGCCGACCTGCTCACCGGCTGCGCCGCAGTGGCGCTGGACGCCGCGAACCGCGAATGGCTCCGCTGCGACGGGGCCGCCGACCGCACCGACTTGATCGACCGGGCGTTCGACGTGATGGCCCCCGCGTCCTGACGGAAGCGCCGATCACGTGAGCGGGCGCGGGCCGCCCGCCGTCGCGCGGACCCCCGATCCCCGGTCGGCCGGGAACTCGGCCCACACCGTCGTGCCGGGGCCGTCCGGGCGGTGGCCCCACGTATGCGCGAGCGCGGCGACGATGTGCAGGCCGCGCCCGCTCTCGCCGTCCGGCTCGCTCCGCACGACCGGCCGCGCGCCGCCCGCGCCGTCATCGGTCACCTCGGCGCGCAGGACCCCGCGTCCCGCCCACAGCGCGATCGTGATCTTCCCGCCCTTCCCGGACGCGGTGTGCCGGATGCCGTTGGCCGCCAGCTCGTCCACCACCAGCGCCATGTCCGCGAGCAATTCCGACCCCGGGGAGATGTGCCCGGGAACCAGCGTGTCCCGCAGAAAAAGCCGAGCATAAGGGACGGAACGGTCAACTCCGGGAAGCGTGAGCGCCCCCAGAAGCTCCATGCCGTTCTCCGTGCCCGTCCATGCATATCGAGCCTTGCCGGATGCCATCGTTTCCTTCCTCTCTTCGACACCCGCAAGAGTCACGGCACCCCACCGTCTCAGCAAGATGCTTCCGGCAGATGAGAGGTATTCGAAGGGCCGCCCATAGAGAAGGTGAACGTGCGAAGAACGAATATTTCTAACTTCTCGCTGGAGCGAGGCGATCATGTACGCAGTGTGACAACGTGCGGGTCATGGGATACGACCGGCAGACCTACCGCCGCCGGAAGATCGGCGACTCGCTGCGCATGTTCCGGGAAAGCCTCGGCCTGACCCAGACCGCCGCGTGCCGACTCCTCGACCGCTCGCAGGCATCGCTCAGCGCTTACGAGAACGGCCACCGCGCCATTCGCCCCCGCGACCTCAAACACATTCTGGACGTTTACGGCGTCACGGACGACCTCGTCCGCAGCCGGCTCCTCTCCCTCGCCGCCCAGGGCCGCCAGGACGGCTGGTGGCACGACTTCGACGAACGCCTCGCCCCGGGGGTCGTCGACTTCGCCTCCCTCGAAGCCGACTCGGCGACCGTCTACGGCTTCGAGCCCTACCTGGTTCACGGGCTGGTGCAGACCGTGGGCTACGCCCGAGCGGCCATAGGCGGCTCGGGTACAGCGCTCCGACGCAAGCCGCCAGAGATCGAAACTGACGTCAGGTTCCGTATGAACCGACAGAAAGTTCATTACCGCGCTTGCCCTCCGGAGATCATCGTCGTGCTCGGCGAGGCGGCACTCCGACAGCGCATGGGTGGCCTCCAGGTCATGCGCGACCAACTCTTCAAGCTGATCGAGACGGCGGAACTGCCTCACATCGAACTCCGGATCCTCCCTTTCTCAGTGGAGAGCCATCCAGGGTTGGACGGTGCTTTCACGATCATGGGTGTAGGTCCGGAGGGATTGCTGGAAGTGGTCGCTCTACACAGTTTGACCCGCACTTGGTACGTGGACGAGCCCGCGGACGTCGAGCACTACAAGCGCACCTTCGACCTCCTACGTGAGGCATCTCTGCCCAAAAAAGATTCCAGGGCGCTGATCAAACGGATAGTGTCCGAACTATGAGGGAGCAGACCGTCCGCGTCGATAAATGGCGGACCAGCAGTTACAGTGGTGGCTCAGGAACTGCATGTGTACAGGTGGGAGCCTTGAGGTGGAAGCGTACTGTTGCTGCACGTGACTCAAAGGATCCGTCCGGACCGGTGTTGACGTTCGGTCCGGGGGAGTGGCGGGCGTTCCTAGATGACGTGAAGCGGGGTGCTCACGACCTGTGAGCGGGCAGGAGACGTCCACAGCGCGGTGGCGCACCAGCAGTCATAACTCCGGTCAGGGAACTGAGTGCGTCGAGGTCGGGGGCATGGCGCAGCGGGTAGTGGCGCGGGACTCGAAGGATCCGTCAGGGCCTGTGCTGGCTTTCAGCACGGGAGAGTGGGCGCTGTTCCTCGGGGACGTCAAGCGTGGCCGGTACGACGCTTAGCGGACGTGGTCTGACCGCGAGGCGGAAGCAGTCCCTCAGGAGGGCGCCGCCGCCTCCTCTCCAGGGCGGGTGCTGGTCCGGCGGACGATGGACCACGTCGCGGCCTCAGGGTCGGGTTCCTCGCCCAGTGCCGCTCGCGCGCAGGCCGCGCCCTGCTCGCGCAGCGATTGCGCGACGGTCGTCAGCCCCAGCCGGGCCGCCACCGCCGCGTCGTCCCACCCGGTCACCGCCACGTCCCCGGGGACGGTGCGGCCGGCCGCGCGGACCGCGTGCACGACCCCGGCCGCCTGCTGGTCGCTCATCGCGGCGATCGCGTCGGGCGGCTCGGGGGAGGCCAGCAGGGCCGCCGCGAGCCGCTCGGCTTCGGCCCCGTCGTTGCGCGAGCAAACCGCGACGGTCACGTCCTGCCAGGCGATACCGGCGTCCTCGGCCGCGCGCCGGTAGCCCTCCAGCCGCTCGCGCGTCACGGGGAACAGCACGTCCGCCGGATCGGTGCCCGTGGTGATCGTGCTGATCCGGTCCCGGGAGAGCGGGAAGCTCACCACCGCCGGACGTTCCGCGCCCGCGAACGCGATCGCGCCGACCGCGCGGGCCGCCGCGCGGTTGTCGATGCCCACCAGCCCGATCCCGGGGACCGCCGGGCCTCCGTGCACCACCGCGGGACGCTTCACGGCCTGGACGGCCGACAGGACCGGGTCGTCGTCGGAGGTGGTCCAGACGACGAACCCGTCCACGGCGGCCTCGGCGATCCGCCGGCCGTCGTCGGCGGCGCCCGTGATCGGCAGGATCGTCATGCCGTACCCGCGGTCGGCGCAGACGTCGGCGATCCCCGCGAGGAAGGACGCCGCCTCCGGGTCCTCGAAGGCGTAGCTCAGATGCTCGCCCATGACGACGCCGAGCGTGCGAGTGCTGCCGCGGCGCAGCGACCGGGCGCTCGGGTCGGGACCGGCGTACCCGAGCCGCGCCGCCGCGTCGAGCACCTTCGACCGCGCCAGCTCCGACACGCGCTCCGGCCGGTTGTAGGCGTAGGAGGCGGTCATGACCGACACGCCGGCCAGCTCGGCCACCTGCGCGAGCGTCACCCGCTTCGAACCCGCCGACGATTCCATGGCGACCAGCCTAACCAGGCTGTGTATCGTTACACACATGTCGGATACGCCCGCTTGGTCGCCTCGCCGCCTGATCGCTGCGGCGATCGTGGCCTTCGCGGCGTTCGGCGCGTTCTGGGGAGTGTGGGGCGCCTCCGTGCCGCGCGTGCAGCGGCAGGCCGGGCTCGACGACGGCGGGCTCGGCTTCGCGCTGCTGTTCGTCGGCGCGGGCGCCCTCCCGTCGATGCTGCTCATGGGCAGGGCGCTCGATCGATGGGGGCCGAGGATCGCGGGCGTGGCCATCGCCGCCCTCGGCTGCGCCGGCGCCGGGATGGTGCTGACCGCGGTGAACCTGGCGTCCCTGTGCGCCGGGCTCGCCGTCGTCGGCGCCACCAGCGGAGCGGCGGACGTGGCCATGAACGCGGTCGCGGGCCGCGCCGAGAGGACGGCCGGCCGTCCCGTCATCACCCGCGCCCACGGAGTCTTCTCGGGCCTCGTGGTCCTGGCGAGCCTCGCGACCGGGTCGGTCGCGTCGCTGCCGGTCGCGGTGCCGTTCGCGGCCGTGGCCGTCGTCTCTCTGGCGGCGGGAGCCGCCCTGGTCAGAGCCTTGGGGGCCGGGAGCGCCGGTCAGGCGCGCGAGCACGTCGCCGAAGCGGAACCGGCTCCTTCCGGACGGGCCCGGCTCGTCCCGTTCGTGCTCATCGGGACGCTGGGCGCGCTCGGATTCGCCGCTGAGAACGCCCACGAGAGCTGGAGCGCGGTCTTCGCCCACGACGAACTCCATTCGGGCGCCGGGCTGAGCGCCGTCGCACCCGCCGTGTTCGCCGGAGTGGTCGCGGTCACCCGGTTCGCCATCGGCGGGCTCGGGGCCGCCCATGCCCGCGCCGTCCTCCTCGGCGGCGCGACGGCCGCCGCGATCGGCGCGGCCCTCATCGCGGCGGCGCCCACGCTGCTCGTCGCGGCGGCGGGGCTCGCGGTGGCCGCCGCCGGCACCGCGGTGCTGTTCCCCACCCTGCTCGGCATCGTCGCCCGCGACGTCCGGGAATCCGGCCGCGGCCGCGCGACGTCCGTCGTCTCGACCGTGTCCTACCTCGGATTCCTCCTCGGCCCGGTCTACGTCGGGCTGTGGGCCGACGCGGTGGGACTGCGCGGAGCGATGCTCGCGATCGCGGCCCTGGCCGCCGCCCTGCTCGTCCTCACCCCGGCGCTCCTGCGTGTGAGCGGCCTCGGTCACCGCGCGGCTCGTTGAGTTCTGCGGTGTCGCCCTTCTCTCCGGCCGCGTGAGGCGGGACGCCGCGCCTCATCGGTCGCGGACGACCCCGGCGACGGTCGTGGCGACGACCTTGCGGACGGCCTCCGGGCTCGGGCGGGGGCCGGTCCGGTCGGCGAACACCAGGTGCCCCGCGCCGACCAGCATCGGCGCGAGGGTGTCCACGTCGGCGTCGGCGGCGATGCGCCCGAGGCCGCGTTCGGCGGCGAGATAGGACGCGATCATGGTGACCGCCTCGGTGGCCAGCGGGACCCCCGTCGGCCTGGTCGCGCGGAGCTTCGCGCGCAGCTCGTCCCGCGACGTGATGAGGGCGACGATCGCGACGGCGACCGTCTCGAACACCTCGGTCAGGGCCTCGGCGAGGTTGCCGACGACGGTCCCGGTCCCGGCCCGCTCGCACAGGTCCGCCTCCTGGGCCCGGACGCGCGCGATGCGGTCCTCGACGAGCTCGGCGAGGAAGGTGTCGAAGTCGCTGAAGTGCCGGTGCAGCACGCCCTTGGCGCATCCGGCCTCGGTGGTGACGGCACGGCTGGTCAGCGCGTTCGGCCCGTCGCGGAGCAGGACGCGCTCGGCCGCGTCGAACAGTTGCTGCCGCGCGTCCCGCAGGGCCACCCCGGTCGGCACAGTGCACCTCTCCTTGACTTAGTGGGCGGTCGCCCACTTATAGTGGGCGCATGACCACTCTACCGCCGGAGCCCCCGCGTCCCGCCCCTCACCAGTACCGGGAGGTGGCCGAGTCGTTCGGCGCCGACACCGAGCGCTACGACCGCACCCGCCCCCGCTACCCGGACGCCCTGATCGAGCGGATCGTCGCGGACAGCCCCGGCCGCGACGTCCTCGACGTCGGCTGCGGCACCGGCATCGAGGCGCGGCAACTCCAGGCGGCCGGGTGCCGGGTGCTCGGCGTGGAGCCCGACGCGCGGATGGCCGCGTTCGCGCGCGGCACCGGCGTCGAGGTCGAGGTGGCCACGATCGAGGACTGGGACCCGGCCGGCCGGACGTTCGACGCGGTCGTCGCCGGAACCGCCTGGCACTGGGTCGACCCGGTCGCCGGCGCCGCGAAGGCCGCCCGCGTGCTGCGGCCCGGCGGCCGCCTCGCCGTGTTCTGGCACGTGTTCCAGCTGCCGGCCGAGGTCACCGAGGCGTTCGCCGCGGCCTACCAGCGCGTGGCGCCGGACTCGCCGTTCGACATGCAGGCGGCCAGGCGCGCGGCGAGGCAGGGGCTGGACGCCTACCAGCCGATGCTCGACAAGGCCGCCGCCGGGTTCGAGGAGGCGGGTGGATTCGCCGCCCCCGAACAGTGGCGCTTCGAGTGGGAGCGCACCTACACCCGCGACGAGTGGCTGGACCAGATGCCGACCCAGGGCACCCTCACCCGGCTTTCCGCGGACCAGGTCGCTGAGGTGCTGGACGGCGTCGGCGCCGCCATCGACGCGCTGGGCGGCGCCTTCACCATGCCCTACGCCACCGTCGCCGCCACCGCCGTCCGCCGCCCGCTCGGATAAACGGCTTGCCGGGGCATGCCATTCTGGGACCCATGATCGAGAGAATCGAGTCCTCCGCCCGCCGGTGAGCGAGCGCACCGAGCCGGGACCGCTCGGAGACCAGTGCAGCCTGTACGATCACGCCCTCCGCCTTCACCGGCTGGATCCAGACGCGCCACTGCCTCGCGACGGGATGCCGTATCCCGACGAGGACCGGCATGGGCGACGGCGCCCTCGGAGTTCCGCGAAGGATCAACGCGGTCGCGGCAGGGCGGCGGCCGCGATCCTCGACGCGTATCTCGCCCGGCCGGACGCCCCTCCCGAGGACCTGGTCCGGGCCTTCCACGAGGTGGACGTCCCGATCCACCGCAACGAGCACATCAGTGCGGCCGCGCTGCGCGCCGATCCGCGGCTCGTCCGGCGGACCGGGCGATGGCTCGTCAGGCACGGCCCGGACCGTTGCTCGGTGCTGATCGGCCTGGCACTGCTGGCGACGGACCGGGCGGAGGAGGACATCCCGCTCGTCCGCACCATCGGCCTGCTCTCCGACACCTTCGGGGCCCTGGCCGCCGACGCGCTCGAACGCCGGAGGGGCGGCACCGCCGCCCTCCTCTGGCTCGCCGAACGCGTCGGCGGCTGGGGGCGCGTGTACGTCGTCGAGGCGCTCTGCCGCCGGGCCGGGGCCGAGGTCCGCTCCTGGCTGCTGAGGCGAGCGTGCGACGGCGACTTCCTGAACGGGTACTTCGCGGGCCGTGTCGCCACCGCCGCCCACCTCCACGAGGCGATCACCGGTGACGCGCCGGACGACGAGCTCATCGACCACACCGGCCGCCTGCTGGCGATCATGGCCGGCTGCGAGGGCATGGGCATGACCTGGGACGGCTACCCGCCGGTTCGCCATGTCCTGGCGGCTCATGCCGAACATCTCGCTGGTCAGCGGCCGTCCTGGGTGCGCTACTCGCACGCCGCGCACATCGGCGATCACCTGGCGGTCGGCGACCCCGGCCGCTTCGGGCTCGCGTCCGGGCAGCGGGACGACCTCCTCGCTCGCTATCTGGACGTGCTCCGCGACCCCGCATGGTCCGCGGCGGCGCGGGCCGCGGTGGACCACGACGCCCCCTACTTCGCGTGGTTCGCCTCGACCATCGCCGCGCGGCTGTGCCTGCCGGCCTTCGCCGATCCCGGCGGACCGGAGGACGGCGGGTGAGCGCCGGGGGAGCGTGGTGATGATCACATCTGCGGGTACTCAACAATTTGAGTAATCGCGCGGGGTTATGGTCAGGGCATGTCGTTGCGTCATGCGGTGATGGCCGCGCTGCTGGAGGGCGAGGCGTCGGGGTACGACCTGGCCAAGGGATTCGACGCGTCGGTGGCCAACTTCTGGATGGCCACCCCGCAGCAGCTGTACCGGGAGCTCGACCGGATGCGCGAGGACGGCCTGGTCGAGGCGCGGGTCGTCGAGCAGGAGCGGCGGCCGAACAAGCGGCTGTTCTCGCTGACCGAGGAGGGGCGGCGGGAGCTGCGGGAGTTCACCGCCGGGCCGCCGCGCCCCGGGGCGATCCGCGACGAGATGATGGTCATGGTGCAGGCCGTCGACGCCGGGGACGCCGAGGGCGTGCGCACCGCCGTCGAGGAGCGGGTGGAGTGGGCGCGGGCGAAGATCGCCCGGTTCGAGCGGCTGCGGGCGAGGCTGCTGGGCGGCCGCACCGAGGAGGAGTTCCTCGCGCACGCCGAGCGCGTCGGGCCCTACCTGACGCTGATGCGCGGCCTGGCGTTCGAGCGCGAGAACGAGCGGTGGGGCGAGTGGGCCCTGGCCGTATTGAGGCAGCGGGTCGGCTGATGGGGTACCTCCGGTACGTCGCGGTGGGGGACAGCCAGACCGAGGGCCTCAACGACGGTGACGAGCTGACCGGGTACCGGGGATGGGCGGACCGGCTCGCGGAGCTGCTCGCCGCGCAGGACGCCGGTGTCCGCTACGCCAACCTCGCGGTGCGCGGGCGGCTCGCGGCGGGGGTGCGGGCGGAGCAGACCGAGGCGGCGCTCGCCCTGCGACCGGACCTGGTCACCGTCATGGCGGGGATGAACGACCTGGTCCGGCCCGGTTTCGACGCACGGGCCGTGGCCGCCGAGCTGGAGGCGATGCTGGCGGCGTTCACCGGGGCCGGGGCGCGGGTGGTCACGTTCACCTTCCCCGACGTCGCGAAGATCGCGCCGCTGGTGCGGCACCTGCGGCCGCGGGTGGTGGACCTCAACGAGCGCATCCGGACGGCCGCCGGCCGGCACGGCGCGCTGGTGGTGGACACGTTCCCGCATCCCGTGACGACGGACCCGCGGCTGTGGAGCCCCGACCGCATCCACGCGAGCCCGCTCGGGCACGCGCGCATCGCCGCGGCGGCCGCGCACGCGCTGGGCCTGCCGGGCGGCGACACGTCCTGGTCCGCCGCGCTCCCGCCGCTGCCGCCCGTCCCGCCGTTGCGCCGGGCGGGCACGGAGGCCGCCTGGGCGGGCCGGTTCCTGGGGCCGTGGGTCGTCCGGCGGCTGCGCGGACGCTCCTCGGGCGACGGCCGCACCGCGAAGCGGCCCCGGCTCGAACCGGTCGTCCTGCCCTGAGGTCAGCGGTCCGCCCCGTCGGGCAGGGTGAGCATCCGTTCCAGGAGCGTGTGCAGGTGGGCGCGGAAACGCTCCAGCTCGTCCGGTGAGATGTTCCGGTAGGGGCCGTCGGTGTCGGACTCCGCCCCCGTGCGCGTGCCGAGCGCCCGCTGGCTGAGGAAACCGGAGATGACCCAGGGGAACGTCCAGATCGTCAGGTCGAGGTCGATGTCGCCGGGGACCGCCTCCCGCAGCGCCTCGGCGACCCCGCCGAGCCGCGGCCGGACGTACAGCTCGTCCAGGTCGGCGGTGTCGGCGGCGTCGCCGGTCCGGCGGTGCAGCCACAGGCCGAGGTACTCGGGGTGCGCGGCGTAGAAGTCGAGGTACCGGTCCACCAGCCGCTCGACGCCCTGCCGGGTCGGTGTGAAGTCGCCGACGGCGCCGCCGACCGCCCGCTTCTCGGCGTCGGTGGCCCGGCGCATCACCTTCCGGTACAGCTCGGTCTTGCCACCGGTCAGGCGGTCGACGGTGGCGGGGTCGACCCCCGCCGCGTCCGCGATCAGGCGCGGCGACGTCCCGTCGAACCCGAGTTCGGCGAACAGCCGGGTGGCGGCGTCGATGATCCGATCGAGGTCCGCGTCGGCGCTCATGCTTCCGACGTTAGCCGCGGACGGCGGCGAACCGTTTCCGGCAAGGTCATGGACCGGCCAAATCGCGGTCGCGGTCAGTCTTCGTAGGCGTCGACGAAGCGGGCGAGCAGCCGCGCGAACTCGGCGCGCTCGCCGTCGCTCCAGTCGCGCATGGCCTTGGCGAAGTGCTCCTGGCGGGTGCGGCGGGTCGCCGCGACGACGGACCGGCCCGCCGGGGTCAGCTCCAGGTGGATGCGGCGGCCGTCCTCCTGGGACGCGACGCGGCGGACGTACCCGGACTTGACGGCCTCGGCGACGATGCGGCTGCCGCGCGAGGCGTCGACGCCGAGGCGGGTGGCGACCAGGCCGACGCTCATCTCCTGGCCGGGCCCGTCGGGGCCCTCGTCCACGACGTCCACGACGTGCAGGACCTGCACGTCGACGGGGAGGTTGTGGTCCCGGATCGCCGCCCTGCCGAGCCGCTGCCGGGACATGCCGCGCCGCAGCTTGACCATGTTCCGCTCGACGGCGTCCAGTGCCTCGTCGGTCATGCCGCCCAGTCTAGTCCGGTTGCGTCCCTCATATTGCTGTGCTTAGCATCTATCTGCCTTAAGCATATGAATGAGAGGTGCACATGACGATCGCCCATGACGCGCCGGCGGGCATGAGCCGCCGGCACCGGGTCCTGGTGTTCGGCGGGCTGATGCTCGCCGGGCTGATGTCGTCCCTGGACGCAACGGTCCTCGGCACCGCGCTGCCGACGATCGTCGGCGACCTCGGCGGGCTGGACCGGCTCGCCTGGGTCTCCACCGCGTACGTGCTGGCCACCAGCGTCACCGTCCCGCTGTCCGGACGGCTCGGGGACCTGTTCGGCCGCCGCCCGATCCTCCTCGTCGGGCTGATCGGGTTCCTGGCAGGCTCGGCGGCGTGCGGGGCGGCGCCCTCGATGGACGCGCTGATCGCGTTCCGCGTCGTCCAGGGAGCGGCCGCCGGGTGCCTGATGAGCTCGATGTTCGCGCTGACGGGCGAGCTGTTCGAGCCGCGCGAACGGGCCCGCTACCAGGGCTACTCGGCGCTGATCTTCGCGGTGTCCAGCATTGCGGGGCCGCTGGTCGGCGGCTTCCTCACCGACCACGCGTCCTGGAGGTGGGTCTTCTACGTCAACCTGCCGCTCGGCATGGCCGCCACCGCGATCACCCTGGCGTTCCTGCGGCTGCCGAAGCCGGACCGGCGACCCCGGATCGACTACGCGGGCATCGCCGTGCTCGGCGCCGCCGTCACCTGCTTCACGCTCCTCACCAGCTGGGCAGGGACCCGGTACGCGTGGGACTCGGCGGAAATCCGCGCGCTCGCCGCCGGGTCGGTGGTGCTGTTCGCCGCCTGGGTGCTCGTGGAGCGCCGCGCCGCCGAGGCGATCATCCCGCCGCGGCTGTTCCGCGACCGGTCGTTCGCGGTGGCGTGCGCCGTCGCCGCGGTCGGCGGCGCGACCGGCTTCGGGCTCGCCACGTACCTGCCCATGTTCTTCCAGGTCGTCGGGGGAGTCGGCGCCACCGAGTCCGGGCTCCTGCTGCTGCCGATGATGATCGGCCTGCTGGTCGCCTCGATGGGCGCCGGACGGTACATCGCGCGGACCGGCCGCTACCACCGGCTGCCCGCCGCCAGCATGGCGATCAGCGCCGTCGGCGTCGCCCTGCTCGCCACCATGGACGTGCGCACCGGCCTCGTCACCGCCGGGCTCTACATGACCGTCCTCGGCTTCGGGGCGGGCTTGTCGCAGCAGGTCGTCATGCTGATCGCGCAGAACGCGGCGCCGAAGCGGGACCTCGGCGCCGCGAGCTCCGGCGTGTTCGCGTCCCGCATGCTCGGCACCGCCGCCGGGATGGCGGTGTTCGGCGGCATCGTCTCCAGCCGGTTCGCCGAGGAGATCGGGCGCCGCGTCCCGGCCGGGAGGGTGCCCGCCTTCGGTGACGCCGTCCGGCCCGAAGTGCTCGACACCCTCCCCGGGCCGGTCCGGCACGGCGTCGCCGAAGCCTTCGCGCAGGCGTTCTCCGACCTGTTCCTCACCGGCCTGCCGCTCCTGGCGGTCGGCCTGGCGGCGGCGGTGCTGCTGCGGCACGTCCCGCTCGCCCCCCGCGAGTGACCGGCCGGACGGCGGGGACGTCCCGTTCCGCGCCCGCTCAGCGGCGGCGCCGCGCGGCTACCCGTCGAGATCGGCGTCGTTCACCAGCAGCGCGACCTGCACCCGGTTGTTCAGCTCCAGCTTGGTCAGCAGCCGCGACACGTACGCCTTCACCGTCGCGACGCTCAGCGAGAGCTCGCGGCCGATCTCGCTGTTGGTCTTGCCCTGCCCGACCCGCACCGCGACCGCCCGCTCGCCCTCGCTGAGCCGCTCCAGCAGCGCGCGGGCACGGGCCTTGCGCGGATCGGCGCCCGCCTCGGCGACGAACGACATCATCCGGCGCAGCACCGCCGGTGACAGCATCGGCTCCCCGGCGGCGACCTGCCGGATCGCCTGGATGATCTCCGGCGGCGGGGTGTGCTTGAGCAGGAACCCGCTCGCGCCCGCGCGCATCGCGCGCAGGATGTGGTCGTCGGTGTCGAACGTCGTCAGCAGGATGATCTCCGGCGGGTCGCGCCGCGCGCGGAGCAGCTCCGTGGCGGCCAGCCCGTCCAGCCGCGGCATCCGGATGTCCATCAGCACCACGTCCGGGCGGTGCTCGTTCACCGCGGGCACCGCCTCCGCGCCGTCCGCGACGTCCCCGACCACCTCCAGGTCACCGGCGCCCGCGAGCATCATCGACAGCCCCGCCCGGACGAGCGCGTCGTCGTCCACGATCAGCACACGGATGGGAGGGGAGTCCATCCCCCAACCCTATGGCCGCCGGGCCCGCTCCTACGGCCGCCGGAGCCGCCGACCGCTGACCTCCATCGCCGTCAGCCTGAACCACGCCTCCCGCTGGCCCCCGGCCCACGGGTCGACCCGGACCGCGCGCTCCTTCTCCTCGGCGCCGAGGGGTTTGGCGCCACCGCGCACCAGCACGCTCCACCCCTCGTGGGTGCTGTCCTGGAACGCGTCGACCTCGAACGCGGCCCGCACCTGCCCGCCCGGCACGGCGGTCAGCAGGCTCCGGTTGAGCCGGCCCTCCAGCGAGGTGCGGAACACCACCGATTCGCCGTCGACGGCGTAGTTCACCGGGATCACCGTCGGCCCTTCGCCGTCATCGAAGGCGATCCGACCGATGCCGCCCGGTGCGATGAGCCGCAGGCACTCCTGCCGGTCGAGTTCCTCCGGGACGGGACGTGCGGAGTCAGAAGCCATGTTCACGGCCATGCCCGCAACTCGCGGCGGCC
This sequence comes from Actinomadura nitritigenes, assembly GCF_017573545.1. Lineage (GTDB taxonomy): Bacteria > Actinomycetota > Actinomycetes > Streptosporangiales > Streptosporangiaceae > Spirillospora > Spirillospora nitritigenes. Next base: position 114,284 of record NZ_JAGEOK010000011.1, read on the forward strand.
ATGCGTCCGACCTACCCGGACGTGCGCGGACGTGCCCGGACGACCGCGGCTCAGCCGGGGAGCGGCAGGCGGGCGCGCAGCCGGAACCGGCCGTCCCCGGTCCGGCCGTGCTCCAGCGTGCCGCCGAGCAGCGCCACCCGCTCGCCGAGCCCCACCAGCCCGGCGCCCGCGCCCGGCAGCGCCGCTGCGGGCGGCGGCCCGGGCGGGATCGGGTTCACGATCTCGATGGTCAGCGCCGTCCCGCCGGGCGCCTCGAGCGTCACCCGGACCCCCGCGCCCGGCGCGTGCTTGCGGGCGTTGGTCAGCCCCTCCTGCACGATCCGGTAGGCGTGCCGGCCGACCCGGACGGGGATCCCCGCCGGGTCGGGCACCCGGTCGTCCAGGACCACCTCGCTCCCGGCGGACGACGACTCCCGCACCAGGTCCGGGACGTCGGCGAGCGCGGGCTGCGGGCGGTCGGCGTCCGCGCCGCCGGGATCGCCGCGCAGCACCCCGATCACCTCGCGCAGGTCCTCCATCGCCTCGTAGGCGCTCTGCCGGATGACCCCGGCGGCGGCGCGCTGGTCGGCGGGCGCGTCCGGGCGGAACTCCAGCGCCCCCGCGTGCACCGCCAGCAGCGAGATCCGGTGCGCGAGGACGTCGTGCATCTCCCGCGCGATCCGCTCGCGCTCCAGCAGCCGCGCCTCCTCCACCCGCAGCCGCTGCCCCTCCTCGGCGGCGCGCGCCCGCTCCTCCATGGAGGCGATGAGCTGCCGCCGCGACCGCACCAGCATCCCCGTCGTGATCAGCACGGCGTAGATCAGGCCGAAGATGACGATGCCCTGGCGGAACTGGTCCCAGGGCGAGGTGATCCAGAACAGCGTGGTGATCAGCGCCATGTTCGCGGCGGCGACCGGAAGGAGGGTCCGCCAGGGCCGCAACATCGCCAGCGAGTACATGGCGGCGGCGGCCGTGCCCAGCGTCGAGGTGGCCGTCCACTGCGCGAACACCATCGTCACCGCGACGGCCACCGGGAAGCGCCGCCGGAACAGCAGCAGGAACACCAGGGAGGCCGCGCCGACCGACAGGTCCAGCGGCACGACGATCCGCTGGCCGGGCGTCGGGTCGTCCAGCGTCCCCTGGAGCAGCAGCAGGCCCAGCACCGCCGCCCCGGCGGTGACGCCGAGGTCGCCGAGCCAGTCCCGCCACGGGCGCCGCAGGTCGAGCGGGCCGGCGAGGCGGGACGGGCCGGTCGCGGGGGAGGGGCCGGCGGGGTCCATGCCGGCAACGCTAGCGAGCCCGCACCGGCCCGGGAGCGGTCCACGGTCGGCGCGGGCACCGACTTTGGTCGACGCTTCCACCGGATCAGCGGCGGCCGGGCCGGCCGGTGCCCGGCGGTCCCGGCGGCTGCGCCGATCGACTCGTCCGCCCCGGATGTGGGGCTGCCCCCACCATGGCCGTACCGGCCTGCCCGACGGCGAACCGGGGTGATCGCGTCACTGCGCCGGGGCCCGCGCGCGCCTAGCGTCGAAGCACATGACGACACCAGAACCGAGGCGCCGGCGGGCCGTCCGCCGGTCGGCGGTCGCCGCCGGCGCCGCCATCGCCGGGGCCGCGGCCTTCCCGGCGCCCGCGCACGCCCTCACTCCGCCCGGATGCGGCGACCACGCCGCCACCACCCGCGCCCTGCATCGCGTCACCGGCGTCGACGGGCTGACCGGCGCGACCGTCCGGATCGACGACCCGCGCTGCGTGACGTGGACGGCCGCGAGCGGGGTCGCCGACCGCCGTACGGGACGGCCGATGCCCACGGACCCGCGCGTGCGCATCGGCAGCATCACCAAGACGTTCACCGCCGTCACCGTCCTGCGGTTGGCCGCCGAGGGCCGCGTCTCGCTGGACGCGCCGGTCGCCCGCTACCTGCCCGGGTTCATCGACGCGAACGGCCACGACGGGCGGCACATCACCGTCCGGAGCCTGCTGCGCCACACCAGCGGCCTGCCCGACCACATGGACTCCTTCCAGAGCACGGACGAGTTCCGCTTCCGGCACTTCGAGCCCGAGGAGCTCGTGCGCCGGGCGCTGCGGCTCCCCGGCCCCGGCGGGGGATGGCACTACTCCACGACCAACTACGTCGTCGCGGGGCTGATCGTGGAGAAGGTCACCGGGCACCGCCTGGAGGACGAGACCGAGCGGCGGATCATCCGGCCGCTCGGCCTGCACGGCACGTACTGGCCCGGTGACGAGACCCGGATCAGGGGCCCGCACCCGCGCGGCTACGTCCGCGTCGAAGGCGACGGGCCGGTCCGCCGGGCCGACAGCACCGAGATGAACACGACGGTCGCCTGGGCCGGCGGTGCGCTGATCTCCACCCCGCGCGACGTGAACGCGTTCTACGGCGCGCTGCTCGGCGGGCACCTGCTGCCCGCGGGGATGCTCGCCCAGATGGAGCGGACCGTTCCCGCCGACACCGACCGCACGTGGCCGGGCGCCGCCTACGGGCTGGGGCTGATCGGGACGCCGCTGCGCTGCGGCGGCACCTGGTGGGGCCACGCCGGCGACATCGACGGGTTCACCACTCTCGCGGGCGTCGCGCCCGGCGGCCGCCGCGTCTCGATCGCCTTCAACGAGAACCCCGCCACGCAGGCGGCCTTCGACGACGAGCTGGACCTCGTCCAGACCGGCCTGTGCGACCGTCCCGGAACGGAGACGTCATGACCACGAGCAGGACCCGGGCCACGGCCGTGGCGGGACTGACGGCGACCGCCTTGGCGGCCTCCGTTCCGGCGGTGGCGAGCGCCGCGCCGGGCGTGTCCACCGAGGGCGGCCTCGGCCGCTACTACTCCCAGCACCTCACCTGGAAGACGTGCACGCTCGGCCCGGACGACGAGGTGGGGCGCGGCCTGGACGAGGCGGGCGCACGCTGCGCGGACGTGACCGTCCCGCTCGACTACGCCCGCCCGGGCGGCCGCACGATCAAGATCGCGATCTCCCGGCTCGCCGCGTCCGACCGCGCGCACCGCATCGGCACGATGGTGCTCAACGGCGGCGGCCCCGGCCCCGCCATCGACATGCCGCCCTACATGCGCGACCTCATGGGCGCCGCGGGCCCGCGCTACGACCTGATCGGCATGGACCCGCGCTCGCTCGGCCGCAGCGCCACGATCGACTGCGGCTGGCCCTCCGCCACCTGGATCAGGTCGGCGGGGGAGACCCGGCGCTCGTTCCAGCGGTCGGTCCGGTTCGCCCGCGACCTGGCCGCCCGCTGCGCCCGGACGAACGGCGCCGAGCTGCCCTACATCAGCACCCGCAACATCGCCCGCGACATGGACGTCGTCCGGGGCGCGCTCGGCGAAAGGAAGGTCTCCTACAACGGCGGCTCCTACGGCACCTACCTCGGCGCGGTCTACGCGACGATGTTCCCCGGCCGCCTCGACCGGACCGTCCTGGACAGCTCGGTCGACCCGCGGAGCTGGGGGCCGTCGCTGCTCGCCGGCACGGAGGACGCCAACGACCACGCGCTCGCGGACTGGGCGGCGTGGGCGGCGAAGCGCGACGCCGAGTACGGACTGGGCGGCACCCGGGCGGAGGTCCTGGCCGAGGTCCGCGCGATCGTCGACGCGTCCGCCCGCAGGCCCCTGAAGGTCGGCCGGCACCGCGTGGACGACTCGCTCGTCCCGGTCGTCCTGTTCGACTACCTCGGCGACGACGAGGACGCGGCACGGGCCGTCCTCGCCGAGGCGGTGCGGGTGTTCGGCGAGGCGGCGGCGGAGCGGCCGGCCCAGCCGGGCAAGGACCTCGACGAAGAGCTGGCGTTCCTGACCGACGGCGACGAGTCGCTCTACGGCAGCGGCCAGAGCGCGATCATCTGCGGGGACGCCGCGGCCCGCCGCGACCCGGAGTCGTACTGGCGCGACATCCAGCGGCACCGAGCGGCCAGCCCGGTCTTCGCCCCGCTCACCCGGGGCGTCAACCCGTGCGCGTTCTGGCCGGGCGGTCCGCGCGAACCCCTCACCGAGGTCGGCGGGCGGCTGCCCGCGCTGATGGTGGCGGCGACGGGCGACACCAGGACGATCTACGCGTCGAGCCGCGCGCTGCACGGGCTGCTGCCCGGCTCCCGCATGATCACGCTCGAGGGAGCGAACGTCCACGCCCCCTACCAGCGCGGATACAAGAACGACTGCGTGACCGGGCAGGTGAACGCGTACCTGCTGACCGGGCGGCTGCCCGCGCGCGACCTCACCTGCGCTCCGCAGGGCTGACGTAGGCCCGGCGCGGGGTCAGGCGGCGGGGCGGCCGATGCGCACCCGCCACAGCTCCGGCCCGGACTCGACGTAGTCCCAGGTGAACGCGGACGGGTGGGCCAGCTCGAACTCGCGCCGCAGGTGCTTGGGGTCGTGGTTGTTGACCAGCGTGAACGACTCGCCTGGCGCGAGCCGCGCGAAGCGGGCGAAGATCCGGGGGTGCCGCTGCCCGCGCGGGATCTCCCGGACGTCGATCTCGTCCGGCCGCTCCAGCCGCCCGCCGTCGAGCAGCGTGTCCAGGTCGGCGGCCATGAGGCCGACGTCGGCGCCGGGCAGCGCGGCGAGCGCCGGCAGGAGCACCGTCTCCTCCACGGTGAAGTGCACGGCGAGGACGGCCGCGAGGTCGCGGGCGGCGCGCACCGGGTCGGCGGTGGTGGGGAACGCGCCCGCCAGCGCCTCGATCTCGGCGACGGTGGCGCGCAGCGCCCGGACGAGCAGCCGCGTCTCCGGCGCGCCGGACGCGGGCGCGTAGAGGGCCTCGTCGGCGGCGGCGAGGTGGCGGCGCAGCTCGCCGTCGAGGAACCCGGCCAGGACCGCGTGGTCCTGGCCGGGTTCGTGCTCGGCGAGGGCGGCGAGCCGGTCGAGCAGCCGCCGGTGGACGCCCCGCACCTCGGTGGCGGCGCGGACGGCCGGGTCGGTCTCGGTGGCCTGGATGAACACGTCGGACATGGGTGCCCCTCTCTGTTGCCACTATTATTACATGTACTATTTGTAAAAACCCTTGGAGGGGGGGCAACGCCGTGACCTACGTGATCGCCGAGCCGTGCGTGGACGTCAAGGACCGGGCCTGCGTCGACGAATGCCCGGTCGACTGCATCTACGAGGGCGCCCGCTCGCTCTACATCCATCCGGACGAGTGCGTCGACTGCGGCGCCTGCGAGCCGGTGTGCCCCGTCGAGGCGATCTACTACGAGGACGACGTCCCGGACCGGTGGGCGGCCTACACCCCGGCCAACGCCGAGTTCTTCGACGACCTCGGCTCGCCCGGCGGCGCGTCGAAGCTCGGCCCGCTCGACCGGGACCACCCCCTGATCGCGGCGCTGCCGCGGCCCGGGGAAGGATGAGGGCCATGCCCTCCGAACGGCACCGCCGCCGCGAGATCCTGGACGCCCTGCGCGCCGCCGGCGCCCCGCTCGGCGTCGCCGACGTCGCCGAGCGGCTCGGCGTCCACCCGAACACCGCGCGGTTCCACCTGGACGCCCTGGTGGCGGACGGCACGGCCGAGAGGACCCTGGAACGGCCGTCCGGACCCGGCCGGCCCCGCACCGTCTACACGGCCTGCCCCGGCATGGACCGCGGCGGCTCGCGCGGCTACCGGCTGCTGGCACAGATCCTGCTCAGCCGGCTCGCGGGCGCCGGGCCCGACGGGCGCCGGGAGGCCGAGCGCGCCGGCCGCGAGTGGGGCCGCTTCCTGGTCGACCGGCCGCCGCCGTTCGCCCGGACGAGCGCCGGCGACGCGACCGAGCGGCTCACCGCGCTGCTCGCCGACCTCGACTTCGCGCCCGACCCCGACCCCGCCGGCGACGTCGTCCGGCTGCGGCACTGCCCGTTCCTGGAGCTGGCCGAGGAGTACGGGCCGCTGGTCTGCGACGTCCACCTCGGCCTCATGCGGGGCGCGCTGGCCGAGCTGGACGCGCCGGTCGAGGCCGAAGGGCTCGAACCGTTCGCCGAGCCCGCCGCCTGCCTCGCCCGCCTCCGGCGCACCTGACCGTCCGCCGGCATCCCCCTCGGATACCCGAATCCTCTGCGAAAGGCCTTCGACGACCATGAACGCGACCGCGGCCGCCACGGCAGGCGCCCTGACCTTCCTCTGGCTCGGGATGGTGCTCGGCATCTCGTTCCTCGAGGCACCGCTGAAGTTCCGCGCGCCGGGCGTGACCATCCCGATCGGGCTGGGCATCGGCCGCATCGTCTTCCGCGCCCTCAACCTCGTCGAGATCGTGCTGGCCGTCGCGGTGGCCGCCGCGGTCGCGGCCGGCGGCCCGCCGGTCGCCGTCTCCGTGCTCACCGCCGTCCTGGTGGTGCTGCTCGCCGTGCAGCTCGGCGTCGTCCGGCCGCGCCTGAACAAGCGGTCCGACCGGGTGCTCGCCGGCGAGGACGACCAGCCCCGCTCCCGGGGGCACCTGTACTACGTGGCGCTGGAGGGCGTGAAGGTCGCCCTGCTGGTCGCCATCGGCATCACCGTCCTCGCGGCGGGCTGACCCTGCCGGCCCGGCCGGCGGCGCGGGGCCGCCGGCCGGGCCGGGGCCCTCAGCTCTTCGCGACGGTCAGCAGAACCGCGGCGTCCTCCAGCGCCTCCAGCGCGTGCCTGGCCTGCGGGATGATCAGCATGTCGCCGGAAATGCCGTCCCACGCGTCGTCGCCGCTCGTCAACCGCACCCGCCCGTGCAGGACGATCAGCGTCGCCTCTCCCGGGTTCTCGTGCTCGGTCAGCGACGTGCCGGAGGTCAGGGCGATCAAGGTCTGCCGCAGGACGTGCTCGTGGCCGCCGTAGACGGTCTCGGCGCTGCGTCCCGTGGCCGCCGCGGCGGCCCGCTTGAGGTGGTCCCGTACCTGCGCGTCCAGCGAGAGCTTCTGCATGGCACCAGTGTGCCAGCGCCCCAGGGGGACGCCCGGGAGGGGACCCCGGACGCGATGCCCGGTGCGGCCGGCGTCAGTTCAGCGGGGCGCCGGTGACCGGCGCGCCGAGCGCGCTGCCCTTCAGCCACTCGTCCCACGACTTCACCCACGGCGTCGGCCCGTTGCCGAACTGGAGCTGCCGCGACGTCCCCGTCACCTTGACGATGTCGCCCCGGTTGGTGAAGTTGTAGAACCACTTCGCGTCCGTGGGGGAGGCGTTCACGCAGCCGTGGCTGACGTCGGAGACGCCCTGCGAGCCCGTCGACCACGGCGCCGAGTGCACGAACGTCCCGCTGTAGGTCAGCCGCACGTTCCAGCTCGTCGGGATCCGGTACTCGCCGGGGTCGCCGGTCGTCGCGGAGTCCATGATGATGTGCGCCGCCTTCTCCTGCGCGATCATCGTGCCGCTGTAGCTGTCGTGGCCCGGCTTGCCGAGGCTGACCTTCATCGTCCGCACCAGCCGGCCGTTCTCGGTGACCTTGGCGCGGTGCGTGCCGTCGCTGACCGTGGTGATGTGCTTCGGGCCGACGGTGAAGCTCAGCGTCCGGTCCTTCATGCCGTAGAGGCCCTGGCCCGCCTTCAGCCCGGCGAGGTGCGCGACGACCTTCACCTTCTCGCCGGACGGCCAGTAGTCGCGGGGCCGGAAGTCGACCTCCTTGTCGCTGATCCAGTACCAGGCGCCCTGCACGGGCGTGGACATCCGGACCTCCAGCGCCTTCTCCACCGCCTGCTTGCCGGCCTTGGTGCTCACCGGCCTGGACAGCAGCAACTGCACCGGCATCCCCACCCCGACGGTCTCGCCGTCCAGCGGCGACATGCCGGTCTCCAGCTTCTTGGCGGGCGTCAGGGTGGTGAAGGTCGAGGTGGCGGTGACCGGCTTGCCGCCGTCGGTGGAGCCCTGCGCGGTCACCGTGTACGTGGTGGACGGCCGCAGCGTCCACGACGACCGCCACGACTTGCCGTCCGGCGCCAGCTTGCCGTCGGCCTTCTCGTTCTTGCCGTACGTGAGGGTGACGCTCGTGAGCTTGCCCTTGTCGGCCTTCACCAGCACGGGCTGGTCGGGCGCCACCTGCTTGGTGCCGGTCGCCGGGGTGATGGCGAGCTTCGCGGCGTCCTCGGCCTTGCCGCCGCCCGCACCGCCGCCCTTCCCGTCTCCTCCGCCGGAGGAGCACCCGGCGACCGAGATGGCCAAAGCCCCGATGATCGCCGCACTCGCCGTCCCGGCCCGACCCTTGCGCATCACCGAACTCCTCATGCTCGACACGCGGAACCTCATGGCCAGGTTATGCGCCGCTCGCGGCGCGGCATGCCGATGCGAGGGAACGTCCCGCCTTTCTCACAGGTGGGCAATGGTCTCGTCAAGCGCGAAGACCGGTGCCGAACAGCGTTCTTACCGCGCGGCACCGGCCTCGACGTGATCGACGCCTCAGGGGGAGGCGATCCGCTCGATCCCGGGTGGAAGCTCCGCGGCCGCGGCGCGGTCCAGCAGGAACAGCGTGCTCCGCCGGCCGCGCGCGCCCGCGCACGGCACCTGCACCGGCCCGGCCCCCGACAGCCCGAGCCGCACCGCCTTCGCCTTCGACTCCCCGGACGCCAGCACCCACACCTCCTGCGCGGCGCACAGCGACGGGAACGTCAGCGAGATCCGGGTCGGCGGCGGCTTCGGAGCGCCGTGCACCGCCACCACCGGCCGCTCGTCGCGCACCGCCGGCATCTCCGGGAACAGCGACGCGACGTGCGCGTCCGGGCCGACGCCGAGCATCAGCACGTCGAACGAGGGGACCGGCCCGTGGTCCTCGGGACGGGCGGCGGCGCGCAGCTCGGCGGCGTACCGCTCGGCGGCGGCCTCCACGTCGTCGCCGTCCGGGCCGTCCGAGGCCGGCATCGGGTGCACGCGCGCCGGGTCGAGGTCCACATGGTCCAGCAGCGCCGCGCGGGCGCCGGTCTCGTTGCGCTCGGGGTCGCCGGCCGGCAGGAACCGCTCGTCGCCCCACCACACGTCCAGCCGGCGCCAGTCGACGGCGTCGCGGGCGCCCGTCGCGGCCAGCGCCGCCAGCACCGCCGTGCCGACGCCGCCGCCGGTCAGCACCACCGACGCCGAGCCCCGCGCGGCCTGCGCGTCCACGATCCGCGTCACCAGCCGCGCGGCGGCCGCCGCGGCCAGCAGGTCCTGGTCGCGGTGGACCAGGACCGTCGGGGGCGTCACGCGTCCCCCGAGGACTTGCCGCGCGACGACCGCTTCCCGCCGGACGGCTTCGCCGCGGACGAGGCCGGGGCGTCGGGCAGGCCCTCCTTCTCGGCCTCCTTCGCCGCCTTCTTCGTCGTGGCCGCCTCCCGCGTGCCCGACAGCGGCTCGCTGGCGACGCCCTCGTCGGACGTCCCGCCCGCGAGGTCCTTGGCGAAGCGGGCCGCCGCCTCCCGGTAGACCTCGTCGGGGTCGAGCCGCCGCAGCTCCTCGGCGAGCAGCTCCGACATCGGGCGGCGCATCAGCGCCACCTGCCGGTCGGGCTGGCCGGGACGGCACAGCGTCGCGACCCGGCCGTCCGGCCGGTCGATCACGATGTCGCCGCCGGTCGTCGTCAGCCGGACGCCGGTGATGCCCGGGCCCTCCGACACCGTCCGCTCCACCGCGACGCCGAGCCGGATCGACAGCCACGCCGCCAGCAGCTCCGCGCTCGGGCTGTCCGGCTCGGCCATCACCTCGCCGGAGATGATCTCGTCGTGCTCCTGGTCGAGCGAGGCGGCCAGCAGCGACCGCCACGACGTCAGCCGGGTCCAGGTGAAGTCGGTGTCGCCCGGGCTGTAGTTCCCGGCCAGCTGCGCGAGGGTGCCGAGCCGGTCGCGGGCCGCGTAGGCGTCGGTGATCCGCCGCGTCGCGAGCTTGCCGAGCCCGCTCTTGGACGGCGACTTCGGCACCTTGCCGCCCGGCCACCAGATCACCACCGGCGTGTCGGGCATCAGCAGCGGAACCACCACCGAGTCGGCGTGCTCGGCGAGCGGGCCGTACATCCGCAGCAGCACCGTCTCGCCCGGGCCGGTCTCGCCCATCCGGATCTCGGCGTCCAGCCGCGAGGAGTTGCCGCGCGGGTCGCGGGAGATCACCGTCAGCACCCGGCAGGGGTGCTCGCGGGCCGCCTCCGTCGCCGCGCGGACCGCGTCGTACTGCGCCGACTCGTCCGTCACGATGATCAGCGTCAGCACCATGCCGACCGCCGGGCCGCCCATCAGGTGCCGCGACTGGGTCAGCGCGTCCTGGATCTGGCGCGTCGTGGTGCCGGTGAGGTCGATGTTCATCAGAGCCTCCTCCAGGAGCGGCCGTCGCGCGCCATCAGCTCGTCGGCGCTGTCGGGCCCGTAGCCGCCGGACGGGTACTGGTCGAGGCCGCCGCGGCTCGCCCAGTACTCCTCGATCGGGTCGAGGATCCGCCAGGACAGCTCGACCTCCTCCTGCCGCGGGAACAGCGGCGGGTCGCCGATCAGCACGTCGAGCAGCAGCCGCTCATAGGCCTCCGGGGACGCCTCCGTGAACGACTCGCCGTAGGCGAAGTCCATGTTCACGTCGCGGATCTCCATCGAGGTGCCGGGCACCTTCGAGCCGAACCGGACCGTGATGCCCTCGTCCGGCTGCACCCGCATCACCAGCGCGTTCTGCCCGAGCTCCTCGGTGTCGGTGTGCGAGAACGGCAGGTGCGGCGCCTGCTGGAACACCATCGCCACCTCGGTCACCCGGCGGCTGAGCCGCTTGCCGGTGCGCAGGTAGAACGGGACCCCCGCCCAGCGGCGGTTGTCGATGTCCAGCTTGACCGCCGCGTAGGTCTCGGTGCGCGAGTCGGCCGGGATGCCGTCCTCCTCCAGGTAGCCCTTGACGCTCACGCCGCCCTGCCAGCCCGCCGCGTACTGGCCGCGCGCGGTGGAGATCGTCAGGTCGCCCGGCACCCGTACCGACGACAGGACCTTGGCCTTCTCGGCGCGGACGGCCTCGGCGCTGAAGGAGGTCGGCTCCTCCATCGCCGTCAGCGCCAGCAGCTGCAGCAGGTGGTTCTGGATGACGTCGCGGGCGGCGCCGATGCCGTCGTAGTAGCCGGCCCGGCCGCCGATGCCGATGTCCTCGGCCATCGTGATCTGGACGTGGTCGACGTACGAGCGGTTCCAGATCGGCTCGAACATGGAGTTCGCGAACCGCAGCGCCAGGATGTTCTGCACCGTCTCCTTGCCGAGGTAGTGGTCGATCCGGAAGATCGACTCCTCGGGGAAGACGCGGTGCACCGTGTCGTTCAGCTCCAGCGCCGTCTTCAGGTCCCGGCCGAAGGGCTTCTCGATCACCACCCGCCGCCAGGCGCCCTCCTTGCGGTCGGCCAGCCCGCTGCGCTGCAGCTGCTCCACCACCTGCGGGAAGAACTTCGGCGGGATCGACAGGTAGAACGCATAGTTGCCGCCGGTACCGCGGCTCTCGTCCAGCTCCTTGACGGCCATCGACAGGGCGTCGAAGGCGCCCGGGTCGCTGAACTCGCCGGGGACGAAGTGCATGCCCTCCGAAAGGTGCGTCCACACGTCCTCGCGGAACGGGGTCCGCGCGTGCGCCTTCACCGATTCATAGGCGATCTGGCGGAAATCCTCGTTCTCCCAGTCGCGGCGGGCGAAACCGACCAGCGAGAAGCCCGGCGGCAGCAGCCCCCGGTTCGCGAGGTCGTAGATCGCCGGGAGCAGCTTCTTGCGCGACAGGTCCCCGGTGACCCCGAACAGCACGAGCACGCACGGCCCGGCCACCCGCGGCAGGCGCTTGTCGCGCGGGTCCCGGAGCGGATTGGCTGCGTCGGTCACGTTGCGGCCCCCTCTTCTCGCACCTTGACTACCCTCACTTCTACTCGCATCCGATCAGACCACGCATCCTGTGTGTCGACCCCGTGTACTGACAGTCTCGCCCCTGCGGGACGCGCCGCCGCCGTTTCCCGGGTCGCCGGACAGCCGCAGCGGCGCCCGTCGTCCTACCCGCCTCTGGCCGAGTCGAGCAGCCGGGCCGGGTCCGCCCGCCGTTTCCGCAGGTGCGCCCGGACGGCCGGGCGGCCGTCCGGGCACGCCGCCCGCGCGGCGGCGAGCGCCCGCGCGGGCCGGAGCACGCCGAGCCGGCGGTGCCGGCCGGGGCCCGGGACGTCGCGGGCGGCGTTCCCGGTCACCTGGAGGTATACGCCCGCGCCGGGTCGATCATTCCCGCCCGCCGGGCGCCGGGCGCCCCGGCCCGGCGGCGCCGCCTCGGTCGGCCCGGCCGCGCGGGCGTCCGCCACCGGTTCCTCGGCACGGTCCAAAGCGGCCCGCCCGGGCCCCGGCCGGCCAGGGCGGCACGGCGGCCGCCCGGGCCGCGGCGCCGGCGGCCGCAGCGCCGGATCCTCCGGAGCGAGCCGCCCCGGGGCGGTCCATAGGCGCACCAGCACCCGCTCGGCGGCCTCCCTGACCGGCGCGCGGGCGGCGATGGCCGTCTCCCCCGAGACGACGGCGGTGAAGCTCACGGCCGGGGACCCGCCCCCGCCACCGCTCGAACGGCCTCGATCAGCCGGCCCGCGCCGTCGACCGGGTTGCGCAGATGCAGCCGCACCACCGGCAGCCGCCGCTGCCGCAGCGCCCGGACCTCGCCGAGCGCCCGCGCCAGCTGCAGCTTCGCCAGCCCGTACGGCCGCCCCGGCACCGGATGCGCCGCCAGCGCGTCGCCCGGCGCCGGATCGCCCGTGATCACCAGGAACGCGCCGTTGCCCGGCCCGTCCTTGTGGATCGGGCCGGTGGCGTGCGGGTACGCCGGGCCCGGCCCGTACACGACCGGCCGCCCGGCGGCGCGCGACAGCGACGGCGCCAGGTAGCGGCCCGAGAAGTCGCCCGACAGGTACGTCAGCACCGACAGGTAGCCGTCCGCGGGCACCGAGGCGATCAGCCCGCCCAGCACCGTCCCGAGGTCGGCGCCCGACGGCCACGCGAAGTCGGCGTGCACCTCGATGTCGTCCTCGACGTACACCGGCCGTCCGGTGGGCAGCGGCCCGGCGCCCGCCGAGCGCAGCAGCGTCGCCGCGTCGTCCTCCGCCTCCTGGACGGCCGCGCTGCCCGCCTCGAACGGGTTCACGCCGAGCAGCCACCCGGCCACGGCCGTCGCGTACTCCCACAGCACGAACTGCGCGCCGAGCGGCGCCCACACCGAGGTGTCGGCCTCCTCCTGCGCCGCCGACCGGGGGTTGATCGAGATCGCGTGCAGGTCGGGGAAGCCCCCCTTGCCGCCCGGCGGCTCCAGCGCGAGCACACCGCGGCCCCGCTTGCCGGTGCCGACCGCGAGCAGCTGCGAGATCCAGGCGCTGAGCGCGCCGGACCCGCCGGGCTCGCGCAGCACCACCTTGTCGCGGGTGACGCCGCCCGGGCCCTGCTGGGCGCAGCCGCCGAGGACCGCGCCGAGCAGCAGCCCCGGGTTGTCCTCGTCCTTGGACAGCGACGGCACCAGCGACGCCGCCTCCTCCAGCAGGCGCCCCGCGTCGGCGCCCGCCAGCACCGCAGGGACCAGCCCGTACGCCGACAGCGCGCCGAAGTGGCCCGGCAGGTACGGGTCGGTGAGCCCGATCCGGTACCCGCACTGGCGGGCGAAGTCGTGCAGAGGGCTGCCGTGGTCGGTGATCACCAGGAAGCGGCCCGCGATCTCGCGCTCCGACAGGCCCCGCTCGCGGAACGCACCCGCGAAGATCCGCCGGTAGGCGTCGCCCTCCAGGGACACGCCCGCCTTGCTGGCCAGCACGACCAGCGTCCGGTCGAGCCGCTCCAGCGCGAACGCCAGCGCGGCGGTGTCGCTGCCGTCCAGCACCGTCAGCCCGCCGCCGGCCCCGGCCGGGGCGCCGCCCCCGCCGGCGAGGGCGGGCGCGTGCGCCTCCACGATCGCCTGGGCGGCGAGGCTCTCCGCGCCCACCCCGATCAGCACGATGTGGTCCAGGCCGGAGTAGCGCGCCTCGGCGACCAGCCCGTCCACCTGCTTCAGCAGCCCGCGCGAGGCGAACGGCAGGTCCAGCCAGCCCAGCCTGCTGTGGTCGACCGCGCGCCGCCCCCACAGCCGCGGGTCCTTCGCGGCCAGCGCGCCCGGGACGCCGCAGCCGACGAGGTAGTCCCTCGCCTGCAGCGCCGAGTCGAGCACGTCGCCGCGCGTCAATACGTCGAATCCGGACACGCTTTCCTCCCGCCCCCTATCGTTTCAGGAGAGAAAGGGCATCCGCGACCATCTCCATCGATCTTCTGCCTCCGGTTGCTGAACCGGAGGCAGAAGATCGGCCGAGCTCTCCGATCAGGTGCGCCCGGATCAGCCGAGCGCCTCGAGTAGCTGCGCGAGTCCCTCGGCGCGGTCGCGCAGATGCAGCCGGAACGCCGGGCGGCCGAGGGAGCGCAGCACCCGCTGGTCCCCGAACGCCTGCGCCAGCTGCAGCTCGCCGAGCGTGAAGGGCCGTCCGGGCACCGGGACGTCCGTCGTCACCGCGCCTGTGACCTGCAGGAACACGCCATTGCGCGGGCCGCCCTTGTGGTACTGGCCCGTCGCGTGCAGGTACCGCGGACCCCAGCCGAACGTGACCGGCACCGGATGCCTGCGCAGCCCCGCGCCGCGGGCCGCCAGCAGCGGCCGCAGGCCGGCCGCCGCCGCCTCCCCGGAACGGTCCAGGTAGGCCAGGACGGCGAGGTAGCCGCCGTCCGGGACGTCCTCCAGGAACGTCTCCAGCGCCTCTCCCAGCGTCTTCGCGCCGCGCAGCGCCTCCTCCGGCGCGTGCACCTCCACCGCGTCCGACACCAGCGCCGGCGGGCGCCGCACCACCGTCGGGGCCGTGCCCTCCTCCGAGCGCAGCAGCGCCGCCGTGCTGTCCCGCGACTCGCCGGTGTCCGGCTCGGCGAACGGGTCGACGCCGAGCACCCGGGCGGCCACCGCCACCGCGTAGTCCCACAGCAGGAACTGCGCGCCGAGCGGGCCCGCCACGCTCACCCCCGCCTCGCGGCCCGGCCCGGGCTCGTCCGGGCGGCGGCCCAGGATCACCCGGCGCACATCGCCGGCCAGGTCGAAACCGGGGGAGTCCACGCTCTCCACGACGACCGGCAGCAGCCCCCGGCCGTCCTTGCCCAGCGCGCCCGCCACCAGCTGCTCCGCCCAGGCGGGGAAGCCGTGCAGCCCCGAGCCGTGGTCGGCGAGGACGAGCTTGTCGCGGCCGCCGAGCGCCGACGAGCCGAGCGCGGCGCCGAGCGCCAGCGCCGGGTTGTCGTAGGGCTGGCGCAGCACGCCCGCGAGCCGGTCCGCCTCGTCCAGCAGGGCCGGGACGTCCGTGCCCGCGAGCGCGGCGGGCGCCAGCGCCGCCACGCCGAGGGCGCCGAAGCGGCCGTCGACGTCGGTCTCCACCTCCACGAAATGGTGGCCGACCTCACGGGCGGTGCGCTCCGGCTCCGACCCGGGCTCGGCCACCACGACGAACCGCCGGGCCAGCTCGGCGCGGCTCAGCCCCGCCTCGGAGAACGCCCGCCCGAAGACGCGGCGCAGCGACCGCGCCTCGACGTCGTCGCCCACGACGACCACCAGCGTGCGCCCGAGGTCCCCCGACAGGACCCCGGACACCTCGTGCGGGTCGGTCGTGTCCAGGACGACCAGCTCGGCGTCCGGCCCGGTGCGGGCCGCGGTCCGGTGGATCGCCTCGGCGGCGATCGCCGGGCCGCCCGTCCCCGCGACGACGATCCGGTCCAGGCCCGCGCCGCGGAACTCCTCCGCCGGCCCGGCGAGGCGGGCCGGCAGGGACAGCGAGGTCCCGGGCAGGCCCAGCCAGCCCAGCCGGCGGGCGGCCAGCGGGGCCGCGTCCGGCCCCCACAGCTTGGCGTTGCGGGACGTCAGCGAGCTCGGCACGCCGTCGGAGGCGAGACGGTCGAGGACCGTCTCGCTCTCGTCGACGACGGCGCCGCGGATGGTGACCGAGATCCCCCCGGCGGTCACCACCGAGGTCACGCGCTCTTGTCCTTCAGCTCGCCGCTGATGGAGTCGAGCAGCTCCTTCCAGGACGCCGCGAACTTCTCGACGCCCTCCTCCTCCAGGACCCGCACGACGTCGTCGTAGTCGACGCCCGCGTCCTTCAGCGCCGCCATGTGCGCGCGGGCGTCGTCATAGGCGCCCCGGACGGTGTCGCCGCGCAGCCGGCCGTGGTCGGCCTCCGCCTCCAGCGTCGCCTCCGGCATCGTGTTGACGACGCCCGGCGCCACCAGCTCGTCCACGTACAGCGTGTCGACGAGGTCCGGGTCCTTCACGCCGGTCGACGCCCACAGCGGACGCTGCGGGCGGGCGCCCGCGTCCTTCAGCGCCTTCCACCGGTCGGTGCCGGACTTCTCCTCGTACAGCGCGTACGCCAGCCGCGCGTTCGCCAGGCCCGCCTTGGACCGCAGCTTCTTGGCGTCCTCCGACCCGATCTTGTCGAGCCGCTTGTCGATCTCGGTGTCGACCCGGCTCACGAAGAACGACGCCACCGACGCGATCGTCGACAGGTCGTGCCCGTTCGCGCGGGCCTTCTCCAGGCCCTCGAAGAACGCGTCGATCACCTTGCCGTAGCGCTCCAGCGAGAAGATCAGCGTCACGTTCACGCTGATGCCCTCGGCCAGCGCCGCGGTGATCGCGGGCAGGCCCTCCTCGGTCGCCGGGATCTTGATGAACAGGTTGGGCCGGTCCACCATCCACCACAGCGCGCGCGCCTCGGCGACCGTCTTCTCGGTGTCGCGGGCCAGCCGCGGGTCCACCTCGAGCGACACCCGGCCGTCCAGGCCGTCGGTCCGGTCGTAGACCGGGCGCAGCACGTCGCAGCCCCAGCGGATGTCGTAGGTGGTGATCGCCCGGGACGCCTCCTCGACGTCCACGCCCCGCACCGCCAGGTCGCGCACCTGGTCGTCGTAGGCGGTGCCCTTGCTCAGCGCCTTGGCGAAGATCGTCGGGTTGGAGGTGACGCCGACGACGTGCTTCTCCTTGACCAGCCGCTCCAGGTTGCCGCTGCGCAGCCGCTCCCGGCTGATGTCGTCCAGCCAGATCGACACGCCCTCGTCCGAGAGCGCCTTCAGGATGTCACTCATCGCTTTCTCCTCGTCGTCGAGTTCCGCGGGGGGTCGGCCGCGCCGGGCCCCCGGCCCGCCGGGGGCGGTCGCCGGGGGCCCCGCGGCCCTAGTTCCCGGTGGTGCTGCCGCGGCCGGCGTCCTTGACCCCGGCCTTGATCAGGCTCGCCTTCGCCGCCGCGACGACCCGCTCGGCGGTGATGCCGAACTGCTCGAACAGCGTCTTGTAGTCGGCGGACGCGCCGAAGTGCTCCAGCGACACCGACGCGCCGGCGTCGCCGACGTAGGTCCGCCAGCCGAGCGCCACGCCGGCCTCCACCGACACGCGCGCCCGCACCCCGGGCGGCAGGACCTGCTGCTTGTAGGCGTCGGGCTGCTCCTCGAACCACTCGACGCACGGCATCGACACCACGCGGGTCGGGGTGCCCTGCGACTGGAGCGTCTCCCGGGCCTCCAGCGCCAGCTGCACCTCGCTGCCCGTGGCGATCAGGATCACGTCGGGCTGCCCGCCCTCGGCGTCGGCCAGCACGTAGCCGCCCTTGGCGGCGCCCTCGGCGGACGCGATCTCGCCGTTGCGCTCCAGCGTCGGCAGCTTCTGCCGGGTCAGCGCGAGGCCCGCCGGGCGGTCGGTGTGCTCCAGGACCGTCCGCCACGCGACCGCGGTCTCGTTGGCGTCCGCCGGGCGGACGACGTCGAGCCCCGGGATCGCCCGCAGCGCCCACAGGTGCTCCACCGGCTGGTGCGTCGGGCCGTCCTCGCCGAGGCCGATGGAGTCGTGCGTCCACACGTAGGTGACCGGCAGCCTCATCAGCGCCGCGAGCCGGACAGCCGGCCGCATGTAGTCACTGAAGATCAGGAACGTGCCCGCGTAGGGCCGGGTGCCGCCGTGCAGCGCGATGCCGTTGGAGATCGCGCCCATGGCGTGCTCGCGGACGCCGAAGTGCAGCGTCCGGCCGTACCGGTCGCCCGGGAACTCCTTGGTCTGGAACTCCTCGGGGATGAAGGACGGCTCGCCCTTCATGGTGGTGTTGTTGCTCTCGGCGAGGTCGGCCGACCCGCCCCACAGCTCCGGCAGCACCGGCGCCAGCGCGGTCAGCACGTCGCCGGACGCGGCGCGCGTCGCGACGTCCTTGCCCGCCGGGAACTCGGGCAGCTTCGCCTCCCAGCCCGCGGGCAGGTGCCGGGCGCTGATCCGGTCGTACTCGGCGGCGCGCTCGGGGTTCGCCGACCGCCACGCCCGGAACGCCTTCTCCCACTCGGCGTGCAGCGCGCGGCCCCGGTCCGAGACCTCGCGGGCGTGCGCCAGCACGTCGTCCGGGACGATGAACGACTCGGCCGGGTCCAGGCCGAGGATCCGCTTGGTCGCGGCGACCTCCTCGGCGCCGATCGCCGAGCCGTGGATCTTGCCGGTGTTCTTCTTGTTCGGCGCCGGCCAGCCGATGATCGTGCGCAGGGCGATGAACGACGGCCGGGCCGTCTCCGCCTTGGCCGCCTCGAACGCCGCCGCCAGCGCGGCCACGTTCTCCTCGTAGTCGCCGTTCACGGTCCAGTCGACGTGGTGGACGTCCCAGCCGTACGCCTCGTAGCGGGCCCGCACGTCCTCCGACAGCGCGATCGCCGTGTCGTCCTCGATCGAGATGTGGTTGTCGTCGTACAGCAGGACCAGGTTGCCGAGCCGCTGATGGGCCGCCAGGGCGCTCGCCTCGTGGCTGATGCCCTCCTCGATGTCCCCGTCGGACGCGAACGCCCAGACGGTGTGGTCGAAGGGGGACTCGCCCGCCGGCGCGTCGGGGTCGAACAGGCCGCGCTCGCGGCGGGCCGCCATCGCCATCCCGACCGCGTTCGCGATGCCCTGCCCCAGCGGGCCCGTGGTGGTCTCGACGCCCGCGGTGTGCCCGTGCTCGGGGTGGCCGGGGGTGAGGCTGCCCCACTTGCGCAGGGCCTTCAGGTCGTCCAGCGTCAGCGGGTAGCCCGAAAGGTAGAGCTGGATGTAAAGGGTCAGGCTGGAGTGCCCGCAGGACAGGACGAACCTGTCGCGGCCGGCCCAGTCGGGGTCCGTCGGGTCGTGCCGAAGGAACCGCTGGAACAGAAGGTAGGCGGCGGGCGCAAGGCTCATGGCCGTCCCGGGGTGGCCGGAGCCCGCCTCCTCGACCGCGTCCATGGCGAGGGCGCGGATGACGTCCACCGCCCGCTTGTCCAGGTCGGACCATTCAAACGTGCTGCTGTCCCTGCTCACGGAACGCCAGGCTCCTCTCGAACCGCTGTCGTACAGAGTTCATTAGCGATGTGCCGCCGCGCGGCATGACCGGCGCCCGTGCCGCGGCCCCCTGTTGCCGCAACGCCCGGCGGCACCGTCCGTCTTCCCTCGGGCCCCCTTGCGGCCACCTTCCGTGGCCTCGCGAAGATCATGCCGCGCCTCCGGCGAGCCTATCGCGCGGGCGGGCCGCCGCAGGCGAGAGCGGGAACACGACGAAACGGCGCCGCCGCCCGCGCCAGGCCCGCGCCGCTTCATGCACCCTTGCCCGATCGGCCGGGGGACTAACCCCCCGCACGGGTGATACCGAGGGGGGAACGGGTTTCCGCCCCCCGCACCGGGGGACGGCTTCCCGGATGGGCGCGGAACGGCCTCCGGAACGCGCCTCGCCAGGGGGACCGGCGCGTCCGGTGCCCCGGTGCACGCCTCCGGCGGGGGTCGGACTACAGTGATGGCGCGGCCGACGACGACGGCCGCTGTGCAGGACCAAGCAGGATCACCAAGCCGAAGTTGCACTCGACCGAGGCCGGCCCGGAAGCGGGGGCGCCGCCGCGGTGGTACGCGATTTCTTCATCCCTAGTTGGACGTGGACCCGATTGTGACGGTGCTCAGTAACAAGCGCGGGGTCGAGCTCGACGAGCCGGTGCCGCTCGACGGGCGTGCGCCGGGGGCGCCCGCCGCGCCGGAGCCGGTGGCCGAGACCGCCCGCCGGTCGATCGGCGCCAGTGTGCGCGCCTACGTGGCGCTCACCAAGCCGCGCGTGATCGAGCTGCTCTTGATCACCACGATCCCGGTGATGTTCCTCGCGCAGCGCGGCGTGCCGCCGCTGTCGACGGTGCTGCTGACCTTCTCCTTCGGGGCCATGTCGGCCGGGGCCGCGAACGCGATCAACTGCTACATCGACCGCGACATCGACGTCAAGATGCGCCGCACCCGGCGCCGCCCGCTGGCGCGCGCGCAGGTCACCCCGGCCCGCGCCCTGGTGTTCGGGATCACCCTGGCCCTGGTGTCCACGGCCGGGTTCTTCCTCACCGTCAACCCGCTGTCGGCCGCCGGGTCCCTGTTCGCGATCCTGTTCTACGTCTTCGTGTACTCGCTGCTGCTCAAGCGGCGGACGTCGCAGAACGTCGTGTGGGGCGGCATCGCCGGCTGCATGCCGGTCCTCATCGGCTGGACGGCGATCACCGACAGCCTGGACTGGACGCCGTTCGTGCTGTTCGGCGTCGTCTTCCTGTGGACGCCGCCGCACACCTGGACGCTGGCGATGCGCTACCGCGAGGACTACGCGGTCGCCAAGGTGCCGATGCTGCCCGTCGTCGCGACCGAGCGCCGCGTCATCACCGAGAGCCTCGTCTACAGCTACGCCACCGTCGTGTGCTCGCTGGCGCTGTGGCCCGTCGCCGGGATGGGCCCGCTGTACGGGGCCGTCGCGGTCGTCCTCGGCCTGGTCTTCCTCGCCGAGGGACACCGGCTGCTCAAGGCCGTCCGCGCCGGCGTGACCGGCGTGCACCTGCGGCCGATGCGGTTCTTCCACCTGTCGAACGTGTACCTGGCCCTGCTGTTCACCGCCGTCGCGGTGGACCCGCTGCTGCACTGACGCCCGCCCGGACCCGCCCGGGCCCTTCAGGGGACCGGCCCACGTCGCCGCGACCCGCGAGGACCTGCGCCGACCCGTTACGCTCACGTCATGGCGCGTGTGGACCCCAAGGCCGTGCTCGAAGGCCGGATCCCCGGCCGGCCCCCGGTCGGCCTCATCGTCGGGCTGACCGTCTCGTCGCTGTGCGTGGTGCTCGCGCTCGCCGCCGACGCCCTGTCCGGCGGCGCCGGGTTCTGGGTCGGGGTCGTCCTGGCGATCCTGCCGATCCCGGCGCTGGTGGCGCTCGCCCTCACCCTGGACCGGCTGGAACCCGAACCGCCGCGCGCCCTCGTCTTCGCGTTCATGTGGGGCGCGGGCGTCGCCGTCCTCGGCGCGCTGGTCCTGAACACCCTCGGCCTGCTGTACGTCACCGTCCCGATCTTCGGCGAGACCAAGGGGCACTTCGTCAGCGCCACCTTCGGCGCGCCCGTCATCGAGGAGTCGCTGAAGGGCGCCGTGCTGTTCGGCATGCTGTGGTTCCGCCGCAACGAGATCGACGGCTTCGCCGACGGGATCATCTACGCCGCCATGGTCGGCCTCGGCTTCGCCATGATGGAGAACATCACCTACTACATGCGGGCGTTCGAGGACGGCGGCGCCCAGCAACTGCAGACGGTGTTCATCCTGCGCGGCCTGATCGCGCCGCTCAGCCACCCGCTGTTCACCTCGATGACCGGCCTCGGCGTCGCCTACGCCGCCACCCACCGGCGCGGCCAGATCGTCGCGCCCGCCCTGGGGCTGCTCGGCGCGATGATCCTGCACGGCCTGTGGAACGGCGCCACCGCCTTCGGGCTCGGCGGCCTCGGCATCGTGTACCTCCTCGACTTCTGCGTCCTGGTCACGCTGATCGTCATCGTGGCCGTCGAGCGGCGGCACACCGTCCGGCGCATCGAGACGTACCTGCCGATGTACGCCGGCAGCGGCCTGGTGACCCCGCAGGACGTGCGGATGCTGCGGTCCATCCCGTCGCGGCGGGCCGCGCGCCGCTGGGCGAGGTCCGTCGGCGGCCCGCCCGCCGCGCGCGCGATGGTCGACTACCAGCTCGCCGCCACCGAGCTGGCGCTGCTGCACAAGCGCGCCGACCGCGGCAACGCCGAGCCGCACTGGTTCGCGGCCCGCCGCGACTCCCTCCTCGAGCTGATGTCGCTGGCGAGGCAGGCGTTCCTGCGGACCCCGCCGCGCGGCGGCGGCCCCGTCGCGGGAGCGCCGCCGTGGGCGCCGCAGGGCCCGTCCGGGTTCCTGCCGCCGCCCCCGCCCGGCCCGTACACGCGGTAAACGGGGGGTGCGTCGGGGGCACGGGAGGGCGGCCATACGATTGACGCGTGGCTGAGCGAAAGTCGTCGACGAACCCGCTGATCCGTGCCTGGGACGCCGTGTGGCACCCCACCCCCGGGTCGGTGCGGCTGCTGGCGCTGCTCGGAGTCATCGGCAACGTGGTGATCGTGGTCAGCGGCGGCCTCGTCCGGCTCACCGAGTCGGGGCTCGGCTGCCCGGAGTGGCCGCGCTGCTCGGGCGACAGCCTCGTCCCCACCCACAACGCCGACCACCACGCGTTCAACATGGCGGTCGAGTTCGGCAACCGGCTGATCACCTTCGTGGTCCTGGCGATCGGCGTGCTGGTGTTCGTCGCCGCGCTGCGCCTCGTCCCGCGCCGCCGCGACCTGGTCTGGTGGTCGCTTGCCCAGCCGATGAGCGTCGTCGCGCAGGCCGTCATCGGCGGCATCGTGGTGCTCACCGACCTGAACCCGGCGGCGGTGTCGGCGCACTTCCTGGTCTCGCCGGCGCTCCTCGTGTTCTGCGTGGCGCTGTGGGTGCGCGCGGGCGAGGGCGACGCCCCCGCCCGGCCCCTCGCCGGCCCCTGGACGCGCCGCCTCGGCGCGCTGCTGCTGGTCGCCTCCGCGGCCGTGCTCGTCGCGGGCACCGTCGTCACCGGCACCGGCCCGCACGCCGGCGACGCCTCGTCCCGCCGCTACGGCTTCGATATCGAGGACGTGGCGCGCATCCACGGCGAGCTGGCGTGGGTCACCATCGCGTTCACGATCGCCGTCACGATCGCGCTGTACCGCACCGGCGGCCCCGCCGCCGCCAAGCGCCGCGCGTGGGAGCTGATCGCGCTGATCGTCGCGCAGGGCGCCGTCGGCTACACGCAGTACTTCCTGGGCGTCCCCGCCGGGCTGGTGCTGCTGCACATGCTCGGCGCGGTCCTGATGTGGATCGCGGCGTTCCGGCTGTTCTTCGCGCTCCGCGACCGCGGCCCGATGCCGGAGGCGCGGCCGCGCGCGGTGCCCGCCCGCCCCGCCGAGGCCCCTCAGCCCGCCTGAGCCCCGCCGCCGCTCACCGCGCGCCTCCGTCCTTGCGGAGGAAGGCGCGCAGGCGCTCCAGCGGCCAGGTGTTGATGACGTCGTCGGGCGTGAGCCATCCCCGCTGGGCGGTGCCGACCCCGTAGCGGATGTTGCGGTGGTGCCCGAGCGAGTGCGCGTCGGTGTCGACGGAGAACCGCACCCCGAACCGCTTCGCCCGGCGGATCAGGTCGGCGGGCAGGTCGAGCCGGTCGGGGAACGAGTCGATCTCCATCGCCGTGCCGGTGCGGGCGGCGGCGCGGAACACCTCGTCCCAGTCGGCGTTCACCGCCGGGCGGCGGCCGATGCTGCGCGCCGTGGGATGCCCGATCACGTGGACGTGCGGGTTCTCGCAGGCGCGGACGAGCCGCCGCGTCATCTCCGCCTCGTCCTGGGTGAAGTGCGAGTGGACGGACGCCACGCAGATGTCGAACCCCGCGAGGAAGCCGGCGTCCCAGTCGACGCCGCCGTCCGGGTCGATGTTCAGCTCGGTGCCGTGCAGCAGGACCAGGCCGGGGTACTCCTTCTGCAGCTCGCGGACCCGCTCGCGCTGGGCGAGCATCTTCTCGTCCGTCATCCGCTGCATGAACAGGTTCGGCGCGTGGTCGGTGATCGCGTAGTACTCCAGCCCCCGGTCCGCCGCGGCGGCGACCATGTCCTCCAGGGAGGCGATGCCGTCGGTGAGGTCGGTGTGGCTGTGCAGGTCACCCCGCAGATCCTCGACGGTGACCAGGCGGGGCAGCTCGTCCTTGCGCGCCGCCTCGATCTCCCCGGTGTCCTCGCGCAGCGCGGGATGGATCCACGGCAGGCCGAGCCTCTCGTAGACCTCGTCCTCCGTCCGGGACACGATCAGGTCACCGGAGTCGGCGTCGAACAGGCCGTACTCCGACAGCTTCAGCCCGGCCTTCACCGCGATCTCGCGGGTGCGGATGTTGTGCGCCTGCGAGCCGGTGAAGTACTGCAGCGCCGCGCCCCACGCCTCCGGCGGGACGATGCGCAGGTCGACCTGCAGGCCCCGGTCGGTGCGGATCGAGGTCTTCTTGTCGCCGGCGACGACCACCTCGGCGGCGAGCGGCAGCGCGGTGAACGCCTCCATGATCGGGTGCGGGTCGGTGGACGCGGCGAGCACGTCGACGTCGCCGATCGTCTCGCGCATCCGGCGCAGCGAGCCCGCGTGGGCGCACCGCTCGACCTGGGGGAGCGCCGACAGCGCCGCGACGACCTCGTCGGCGACGCCCGCGGCGACGTCGAGAAGGACGCGCTCGCCGGAGCTGCGCATCAGCTCGATGCCGCGCAGGATGTTGTCCTCGGTCTTGGCGCCGAAGCCCTTCAGGCCGCGCAGCCGACCCTCCTTGATGGCCTCGGCCAGCTCGTCCACCGACGAGATGCCGAGCTCCTCGTAGACGGCCAGGGCCTTCTTCGGGCCGAGCGTCGGGATCGCGGTGAGCGCCCGGACGCCCGCGGGGATCTGCGTGCGCAGCTCCTCGACCTGCCGGATGGTGCCGGTGGTGTTGTAGTCGAGGACCTTCTTGGCGATCGCCTCGCCGACCGTCGGGATCTTGCGCAGCCCGGCCAGGTCGAGCCCGGAGATGTCGTCGGGATGGCCCGCGATCGCCCGCGCGGCCTTCTCGTACGCCCGGATCTTGAAGGCGTCGCCGCCGGTGATGGAGAGGAGGTCGGCCAGTTCCTGGATGAGGGCGGCGGCCTCGTCGTTCGCGCGTGCCATACGGCGAGTCT
Source organism: Actinomadura nitritigenes (assembly GCF_017573545.1). GTDB lineage: Bacteria > Actinomycetota > Actinomycetes > Streptosporangiales > Streptosporangiaceae > Spirillospora > Spirillospora nitritigenes. The sequence goes on from NZ_JAGEOK010000011.1 coordinate 139,222, forward strand.
ATGAGCCGGGTACGACGTTCCCGGAGCCGGCGGGGTCGCGGAGCGAGTCGCCTCGGCGACGCTCCGTGCCGCCCCGCCGTTCCGGCCGGTGGATCAGCGCAGCGGCGCGACCGGGCCGTTCGGGTCGCGCATCCGGCCCTCCAGCACCTCCGCGGCGATCGCGGAGACCTGCTCCTCGGGCAGCTGCCGGTAGCCGTCCGCGGTGACGGCCGCGATCGTCGGGTAGATGCGCCGCGCCAGGTCGGGCCCGCCGGTGGCCGTGTCGTCGTCGGCCGCGTCGTACAGGGCGTGGACGCACACCGTCGCGGCGTCCTCCACCGACAGGTCGGGCCGGTACAGCTTCTTCAGCGCGCCCAGCGCGTAGGGGGAGCCGGAGCCGTCCGCGTGGTAGTGGCGGGCGAGCTGCGGGGCGCCGGTGATGTCGTAGGTGTAGATCCGGGCGTCGTCGGCGTCCGGGTCGTACCCGGCGAACAGCGGGACGACCGCGAGTCCCTGCATCGCCTGGGCGAGGTTGGCCTGGATGACGGCGCCGAGCCGGCGGGCCTTGCCCGGCAGCGACAGCGGGACCGTCTCCATCTTCTCGTAGTGCTCCAGCTCCACCTGGAACAGCCGGACCATCTCCAGCGCGAGCCCGACCGTCCCGGCGAACGCCACCGCGGAGTACTCGTCGGCCCGCTGGACCTTGTCCAGCTCGCGATAGGCGATCCGGTTGCCCTGGGTGGCGCGGCGGTCCCCGGCCATCACGACGCCGCCCGGGATCGTCAGCGCGAGCACGGTGGTGCCGTGCGGCAGCTCCGGGACGGTCCCGGCGTCCGGCACCCGGTTGACGGGCAGCAGGTCGGGCGAGTGGTGGCGCAGGAAGTCGACGAACGACGCCGGTCCCGCCTCGAAGAACTCCGGCGGCAGTCCCTGGTCATCGGTCCGGCCGGTCACGGCGGCTCCTCTCTGCTGGGTGGTGCTGCTCGGGTGGTGCTGCTGCGGGTGCTCCCGCATGATCCTTCCACCGATCCTGCCACGCTCGCCCACCCCATGCCCCGCCGCCGGGGGGCCGATTCGCCCGGGACGGCCGTCGGCGGGGAAAGGGCTCAGACCTCGGGGGCCTCCGGCGGCTCCTTCTGGCTCCGCGTGGCGCCCGCGCAGGCCACGATGACGCAGGCGATCGCGGCCCACTGCCGCCCGCTGAGGACCTCGCCGAGCACGACGACCCCCACCAGCGCGGCGACGGCGGGCTCCAGGCTCATCAGGATGCCGAACACCCGGGCGGGCACCCGGCGCAGCGCCTCCAGCTCCAGCGAGTAGGGGATCACCGACGACAGCAGCCCGACGCCGAGCCCGATCAGCAGCAGCCACGGGTCGAACACGGCGCCGCCGCCGGCCGCGATCCCGCCCGGCAGCATGACCAGCGTGCCGATGATGCTGGCGAGCGCGAGGCCGGTCGTGCCCGGGATCCGCCGGCCGGTGGCGGCGGTCAGCAGGATGTAGCACGCCCAGCCGACCGCGGCGACCAGCGCGAACGCGATGCCGGCGAGGTTCACGTGGCCGCCGCCCCTGGCGAGCAGCACCACGCCGGCGCCCGCCAGCGCGACCCACAGCAGGTCCCGCGGTCGGCGCGAGCCGGCGATCGCGACCGACAGCGGCCCGAGGAACTCGATGGTCACCGCCACGCCGAGCGGGATCCGCGACAGCGACTGGTAGAACGCGAAGTTCATGATCGCCAGCACGAGCCCGTACCCCGCGGCGAACGCCAGGCTCGTCCAGGAGTGGTCCCGCAGGATCGTCCGCAGCCCACGGCGGGCGAGGAAGCCCAGCACGAGCGCCGACGCCAGCAGCCGGATCGACACCACCGAGGTCGGCGGCAGCCGCTCGAACAGGTGCTTGGCCAGGCCCGCGCCGACCTGCACGGACACGATGCCGAGCAGGATCATCGCGGGCGGCGGCACCGAGCCGAGCGACAGCGCGCGGGCGCGCCGGGCCGCCCGGCCCGCCGCGCCGTAGGGTTCGGGGGCCTCAGCGAGTGCCAACGATCACTCCCAGCGGAAGAAGCGGGCGGCGAGGGCGAGCCCGGCGGCCGCCCACACCGCGAGGACCAGCAGCGGCTTGCCGGGGAACGCCACGCCGTGCTGCAGGACCTGCCGCAGCCCGTCGGCGAGCGCCGAGATCGGCAGGAGCTCCAGCACGTCCCGGACGGCGCCGGGGAACTTGTCGAGGGGGAACACCACGCCGCCGACGGCCAGCAGCAGGATGTAGACCAGGTTCGCCGCGGCGAGGGTCGCCTCGGCGCGCAGCGTCCCCGCCATCAGCAGCCCGAACCCGCTGAAGGCGGCCGTCCCGAGCAGCAGCAGGACGACCACCGAGACGGGGTCGCCGTGCGGATGCCAGCCGAGCGCCAGCGCGACCGCGCACACCACGACCGCCTGCAGGATCTCGACGGCGACCACCGACAGGGTCTTGGCGGCGATCAGCCCGCCGCGCGGCAGCGGCGTGGCGCCGAGCCGCTTGAGCACGCCGTAGCGGCGCTCGAACCCGGTGCCGATCGCCTGGCCCGTGAACGCGGTGGACATCACCGCGAGCGCGAGGATGCCGGGGGCGAGGAAGTCGACCCGGCGGCCGGAGCCGAGGTCCAGCAGCGAGGTGGCGCTGAACAGCGTCAGCAGCACCACCGGGATGATCAGGGTGAGCAGGAGCTGCTCGCCGTTGCGGACCACGGCGCGGAACTCGTAGCCGGCCTGCGACAGGATCATCCGCGGCAGCGGGACGGCGCCCGGCGCGGGCGACAGGTCCAGCTCCACGGGCGCCGCGGCGGGCGTCGCCGCCGGTGTCGTGGTCATGAGCGCAGCTCCCGTCCGGTCAGTTCGAGGAAGACGTCCTCCAGCGTGCGGCGCTCGATCCGCAGGTCCTCGGTCATCACCCCGTGCGAGGCGCACCAGGCGGTGACGGTGGCGAGCAGCTCCGGGCTGACGTCGGCCTCGATCAGGTAGTGCCCGGCGGGCGACTCCTTCGCGGCGCTCCCGGCGGGCAGCGCCGACAGCAGCTCCTCCAGCCCGAGGCCGGGCCGGGCGCGGAAGCGCAGCTGCCGCTCGGCACCGGTGAGCTCCGCCGGGCTGCCCTCCGCCACGACCTTGCCGTGGTCGACGATCACGACCCTGTCGGCGAGCCGCTCGGCCTCCTCCATGTTGTGCGTGGTGAGGACCACGGAGACGCCGGCCGCGCGGAGCTCCTCGATCAGCTCCCAGGTGGCGTGCCGCGCCTGCGGGTCGAGGCCGGTGGACGGCTCGTCGAGGAAGACCAGCTCGGGCCGTCCGACCACGGCGACCGCGAGCGACAGCCGCTGCTGCTGGCCGCCCGACATGCGGCGGAACGCGGTGCGGGCGTGCTCGGTGAGGCCGAGCCGCGCCAGCAGCGCCGCCGGGTCGAGGGGGGTGGCGTGGAAGGAGGCGACCAGCCGCAGGAACTCGGCGGCCTTCGCGGTGCCCGGCACGCCGCCCGACTGCGGCATCACCCCGACGCGGGGCTTGAGCGCCCGCGCGTCGGCGACCGGGTCCAGGCCGAGGACCCGGACGGTGCCCGCGTCGGCGCGCCGGAAGCCCTCGCAGATCTCGATCGTGGTGGTCTTGCCCGCGCCGTTCGGGCCGAGGAGCGCGGTGACGGCGCCCCGGGCGGCGCTGAACGACAGGCCGTCCACGGCCGTCGCCGTGCCATAGCGCTTGACGAGCGCGTCCAGCTCGACGGCGCCGTCTCCGGGGGTTGTCATGGCATTGAGTTTAGGTCCGCCGCCGGACGGCTCCGCGCGGGGTGCCGCCGGTGCCGGGTGAAGGCCGGGTAAAGGCGCCGGACGGGACGGGGAGCCCCGCGAAGGGCCCTGGTTTCGCCCAGGGGGCGGGGGGAAGCTCTCGGCCTGTCACCGGGGCGGGACCGGTGGCCCGACGGCGCGCCGAACGGGGGACCGGGGACCGATGGCCTACAACCTGCGGGGGCGCAGCCTCACCCGGGAGCTCGACCTCGCCCCGAAGGAGTTCGGCTTCCTGGTCGACCTGGCCGCCGAGCTGAAGGCCGCCCGGTACAGCGGGACGGAGCGGCGCCGCCTCGAGGGCCGCAACATCGCGCTGATCTTCGAGCGGCCCTCGACCCGGACGCGCTGCGCCTTCGAGGTCGCCGCGCACGACCAGGGCGCCCACACGACCTACCTGGACCCGGCCGGCTCCCAGATCGGCCACAAGGAGTCGATGAAGGACACCGCCCGCGTGCTGGGCCGGATGTTCGACGGCATCGAGTACCGGGGCTCGCGGCAGCATTACGTGGAGGAGCTGGCCGAGCACGCGGGCGTCCCGGTGTGGAACGGCCTGACCGACGAGTGGCATCCGACGCAGATGCTCGCCGACATGCTCACCATGCGCGAGCACAGCGACAAGCCCCTGCGCGAGGTGACCTACGCCTACCTGGGCGACGCGCGCAACAACATGGGGCACTCGTACGTGGCCGCGGGGGCGCTGCTGGGCATGGACGTCCGGATCGTCGCGCCGAGGGCGCTGTGGCCGGACAAGAGCACGGTCGTCGACCCCGCCAACGCGGTCGCGGCCCGGACCGGCGCCGAGATCACCATCACCGAGGACGTGGAGCAGGGCGTGCGCGGCGCCGACTTCGTCCTCACCGACGTGTGGGTGTCGATGGGCGAGCCCGCGGACGTCTGGGAGGAGCGCATCGCGCTGCTCAAGCCCTACCAGGTCGACTCCGAGGTGCTGCGCGCCACCGGGAACGCGGACGTGAAGTTCATGCACTGCCTCCCCGCCTTCCACAACCGGGAGACCGTGGTCGGCGAGGAGGTCTTCCGCCGGACCGGCCTGGAGGCGCTGGAGGTCACCGAGGAGGTGTTCGAGTCGGACGCCTCGATCGTGTTCGACGAGGCCGAGAACCGGATGCACACGATCAAGGCCGTGCTGGTCGCGACGCTCGGCTGAGCGCCCGCCGGGCCGGGGCCGCGAGGAGGAGGGACATGCGCGTCGTCGTCGCGCTCGGTGGGAACGCGCTGGTCAAGCGCGGGGAGACGCCGGACGCCGGGCTCCAGCGGGACAACGTGGACCGGGCCGTCCGGGCGCTCGCGCCGCTCGCCGAGGAGCACGAGCTGATCGTGACGCACGGCAACGGCCCGCAGGTCGGGGTGCTGGCGCTGGAGAGCCAGAACGACGGCCGGCTGACACGGCCCTACCCGCTGGACACCATCGGCGCGGAGACGCAGGGGATGATCGGGTACTGGCTGCTGCAGGCGCTGCAGAACGCGCTGCCCGGCCGCCAGGTGGTGGCGATGGTCAACCAGACGCTGGTGTCGGCGGTGGACCCGGCGTTCCAGAACCCGACCAAGTTCGTCGGGCAGGTGTACGAGCGTGAGGAGGCGGAGCGGCTGGCCGCCGAGTACGGCTGGACGGTCCGCCGGGACGGGGACCGCTGGCGCCGCGTGGTGCCCTCGCCGAAGCCGCAGCGGGTGATCGAGACCCGCCTGATCCGGGAGCTGGTGCGGACCGGGACGGTCGTGGTGTGCGCGGGCGGCGGGGGCGTCCCGGTGTTCCGCAACGACGTCGGCCGGCTGGAGGGCGTCGAGGCGGTGATCGACAAGGACCTCACCGCGTCGGTGCTGGCCGAGACGCTGGACGCGGACGCGCTGCTGATCCTCACCGACGTTCCGAACGTCATGCGGCACTACGGGACGGACCGGCAGGAGGCGATCACCCACACCACCCCGTACGAGCTGCGCGGCGAGGAGTTCCCGGACGGGTCGATGGGGCCGAAGGTCGCCGCCGTCACCGGGTTCGTGGAGCGGACCGGCGACATGGCCGCGATCGGGCTGCTGGACGAGTGCGTCGCCATCCTCGCGGGGACCGCGGGCACGATCGTGACCCCGAACGCGACCTGGCCGCTGGCGAGCACGCTGTGACCCATGTGACCGCTGCGATCCCGGTGCCCGCCGCGGCGCCGCCGCGGGCACCGGGCCGGCGCCGGAGCGGCCGGTGACCACCGGAGCGGGCCGCGGGTCGTTCGCGCGGTCGCTGGTGCGGACCAAGCCGGTCGACCGGATCGTCGCCGAGGGCGGGCGGGGCGAGGGCGGCGAGCTGCGGCGCTCGATGAGCCTGCTCCAGCTGACCCTGTTCAGCGTGGGCGCGACCCTCGGCACCGGGATCTTCGTGGTGCTGGGGGAGGCGGTGCCGAAGGCGGGTCCGGCCGTGGTGCTGTCGTTCGTGCTCGCCGCGGTGACGGCGCTGTTCTCCGCGCTGTCCTACGCCGAGCTCGCCGGGACGATCCCGGTGTCCGGCTCGTCCTACTCCTACGCCTACGCGACCCTCGGCGAGCTGGTGGCGTGGGTGTGCGGGTGGTGCCTGCTGCTGGAGTACGCGGTCTCGGTGTCGGCCGTCGCGGTCGGCTGGGGCTCCTACCTGAACGAGTTCTTCGACAAGGCGGTCGGCGGCACGATGCCGGCCGCGATCAGCAACCCGCCGGGGGACGGCGGGCTGCGCGGTCGCCTTCACCGCGTTCCGCTCGGGCAACCTGACCCCGTTCGCGCCGATGGGATGGGCGGGCATCAGCGCCGCCGGGTCGAAGGTGTTCTTCTCCTACATCGGGTTCGACGCCGCGTCCACCGCCGGCGAGGAGGCCCGCAACCCGCGCCGCGACCTGCCCCTGGCGATCGTCCTGTCGCTGGCGATCGTGACGGCCCTGTACGTGCTGGTCGGGCTGGCCGCCGTCGGCGCCATGCACTGGACCCGGTTCTCGCTCAGCGGGTCGGAGGCGTCGCTGGCCCTGGTGCTGGACCAGGCGACCGGCCGGGCCTGGCCGTCGATGATCCTGTCCCTCGGCGCGGTGGTCGCGATCGCCAGCGTCGTCCTCACCGTCATGTACGGGCAGACCCGCATCCTGTTCGCGATGTCGCGGGACGGGCTCGTCCCGCACGTGTTCCAGCGGGTCAGCCCCGGCCGGGCGGTGCCGGTGGCCAACACCCTGATCGTCGCGGCGTTCATCGGGATCCTCGCCGCCGTCATCCCGCTGGGCCGGCTGGTCGACGCCACCAGCATCGGCACGCTGTTCGCGTTCGCACTGGTCAGCGTGGGCGTCATCGTGCTGCGCCGGACGCGGCCGGACCTGCCGCGCGGCTTCCGCACGCCGGCCTACCCGGCGACGCCGCTGATCGGCGTCGCGCTCTGCGTGTACCTGATGGTCGGTCTCGGCAGCGTGACCTGGATCGTGTTCGCCCTGTGGACCCTGGCCGGGCTGGTCGCCTACTTCCTGTACGGGCGCCGCCATTCGCGCCTCGCGGCCGAGACGTCCGGCGTTCCCGGGGAGACGGGGTGAGCGGGGTGGGCGAACCGGACGCGCCCGGACTGCGGATCCTCGCCGGGTACTCGCCGGACGAGCGGGGCGGCGACGCGCTGGCGCTCGCCGCGCTGGTCCTGCGGGGCGCGGCGGCGCCGCGCAGGGTAGCCGATGTGCGGCTGACCGTGGCGAACGTCCATCCGCCGGCCTGGCCGGCGCGCGGGCCGGCCTCGGTCGACGTTGAATGGGTCGGCTACCTGCGGGAGAGGTCGCGCGACGCGCTGGATCGGGCGGCCGGGCGGCTGGCGGAGCTGGGCGTGCCGGAGCGGCGCACCGACCTGCGGGCGCACGCGCGCCAGGGCATCGGGCGCGGCCTGATCGAGGTGGCCGCGGAGACCGGGGCGGACCTGGTCGTGATCGGCTCGGCGCCGCGCGGCCGGCGCGGGCGCGTCGCCATCGGCAGCACCGCGGACCAGCTGCTGCACGGCTCGCCGGTGCCGGTGCTGCTGGCGCCGCGCGGCTACGCGGCGCACGCCCCCGGCCGGCTCGAGCGGCTCACGGTGGCGTACCGGCGGCGACCGGACACCGGCGGCCCGGTGGAGGCGGCCGCGCGGACCGCCCGGACGCTGGCGCTGCCGGTGCGGCTGGTCACCCTCGTCCTGCGGCCGCCGGGGCCGGCGGCCCGGTTCCGCGGCGCCGACGACGCCATGGCGCGGCAGCTGGACCGGGCCGAGCGGGACCTCGCCGACGCCGCCGCACGGCTCACCGAGATCGCGGGCGCGGGGACGCCGGTGGGAACCGAGGCGGTCGTCGGAACGGGGACCGCCAAGGCGCTGGCCGCCGTGGATATGCTGCCGGGTGAGCTGCTGGTCTGCCCGTCCGGCCACCACGGGCCGCTGCGCGGGGTCTTCCTGGGCGAGGGCTCCGGCAAGATCGTCCGGGCCGCGCCGTGCCCGGTGCTGGTGCTCCCGCGCGGGGCCGCGGGCGCTTTCGCCTGGCGAGAAGGTCAAGGTTAGGTAAGGCTAACCTGCGTGAGCCAGGACATTCCCGTTTCGGTGTTTCGGGGGAAGTAATTACGGCACACTGATGTTGTGAAAAACGTGAGCGAGGATCAGGCGACCCCGGAGAGCGCACCCGTGCGCCCTTCCGGCGTGCCGTCGGCCGCCTCCCACACCGAGCGCGACACCCGCGCCCGGGTGGCACGGCTGATCCTCGAGCACGGCCCGGTCACGGCGTCCACGCTCGGCGAGCGCATGGGGCTCACGCCCGCCGCGATCCGCCGGCACCTGGACGCGCTGCTGGCCGAGGGCATGATCGAGATCCGCCAGGCGCGGACGCCGCAGACCCGACGCGGCCGCGGCCGTCCCGCCAAGTGGTTCGCGATCACCGACGCCGGGCGCAGCGCGTTCGTGCACGCCTACGACGACCTGGCGAGCAGCGCGCTGCGGTTCCTGGCCGAGACGGCCGGGGACCACGCGGTCGCCGAGTTCGCCCGCCGGCAGATCGCCGACCTGGAGCGGCGCTACCGGCCCGTCGTGCAGGACGCGCCGCCGCAGCAGCGGGTCCGCACGCTCGCAGAGGCGCTCTCCGGCGACGGCTACGCGGCCGCCGCAGGCAAGGCGCCCCAGCCGGGCGGCGGCGAGCAGCTGTGCCAGCACCACTGCCCGGTCGCGCACGTCGCGGCCGAGTTCCCGCAGCTGTGCGAGGCCGAGACCGAGGCGTTCAGCCGGCTGCTGGGCACACCCGTCCAGCGGCTGGCCACGATCGCCCACGGCGACGGGATCTGCACCACCCACGTCAGCCCCCGCTCCCTGTGCGGGGCGGAGCAGGCGGAGGATCCCGGAGCGAGCGTCACCCCTGGCGGGGACGCGGGGGAGAGGTCCCCCGAACAGACACACACCGTTGACGAGGAGTCCGGGAGGACGTCCCTATGACTACAGCCCACCCCGAGCTGGAGGGGCTCGACAGGTACAAGTTCGGCTGGGCCGACTCCGACGAGGCCGGCGCCTCCGCGCGGCGCGGCCTGAACGAGGACGTCGTCCGCGACATCTCGGGCAAGAAGAACGAGCCGGACTGGATGCTCGACCTGCGCCTCAAGGGACTCCGGCTCTTCGACAAGAAGCCGATGCCCACCTGGGGCTCGGACCTGTCGGCGATCGATTTCGACACCATCAAGTACTTCGTCCGCTCGACGGAGAAGCAGGCGGCGTCCTGGGAGGAGCTTCCCGAGGACATCAAGAACACCTACGACAAGCTCGGCATCCCCGAGGCGGAGAAGCAGCGCCTCATCGCCGGCGTCGCCGCCCAGTACGAGTCGGAGGTCGTCTACCACAAGATCCGCGAGGACCTTGAGGAGAAGGGCGTCATCTTCGTCGACACCGACACCGGCCTGCGCGAGCACCCGGAGATCTTCCAGGAGTACTTCGGCTCGGTGATCCCAGTCGGCGACAACAAGTTCGCCGCGCTCAACACCGCCGTGTGGTCGGGCGGCTCGTTCATCTACGTGCCGCCGGGCGTCCACGTCGAGATCCCGCTCCAGGCCTACTTCCGGATCAACACCGAGAACATGGGCCAGTTCGAGCGGACGCTGATCATCGCCGACGAGGGCTCCTACGTCCACTACGTCGAGGGCTGCACCGCGCCGATCTACAAGTCGGACTCGCTGCACTCCGCCGTCGTCGAGATCGTCGTGAAGAAGGACGCCCGCGTCCGCTACACGACCATCCAGAACTGGTCGAACAACGTCTACAACCTGGTGACCAAGCGCGCCGTCGCCTACGAGGGCGCCACCATGGAGTGGGTCGACGGCAACATCGGCTCCAAGGTCACCATGAAGTACCCGGCGATCTACCTGCTCGGCGAGCACGCCAAGGGCGAGACCCTGTCGATCGCGTTCGCCGGCGAGGACCAGCACCAGGACGCCGGCGCCAAGATGGTGCACGCCGCGCCCAACACCTCCAGCAGCATCATCTCCAAGTCGGTGGCGCGCGGCGGCGGCCGCACCTCCTACCGCGGGCTGGTGCAGATCCAGGAGGGCGCCGAGCACAGCAAGTCCACCGTCAAGTGCGACGCGCTGCTGGTCGACCAGATCAGCCGGTCCGACACCTACCCGTACGTCGACGTCCGCGAGGACGACGTGGAGATGGGCCACGAGGCCACCGTCTCCAAGGTGTCGGAGGACCAGCTGTTCTACCTCATGAGCCGCGGCATGACCGAGGACGAGGCGATGGCGATGATCGTGCGCGGGTTCGTCGAGCCCATCGCGCGCGAGCTGCCCATGGAGTACGCGCTCGAGCTCAACCGGCTCATCGAGCTGCAGATGGAAGGGGCCGTCGGCTGATGGGGCTGGAGACCGGCAAGCCGCTCTCGACCCTGCACGAGAAGGCTTCGTACGAGGTGGGCGACTTCGACGTCCCCACCGGCCGCGAGGAGGAGTGGCGGTTCACCCCGCTGCGCCGGCTCCGCGGCCTGCACAACGGCACGGCCGAGCCCAACGGCAAGGTCATCGCCGAGGTCGAGGCGGCGCCCGAGGTGACCGTCGAGACCGTCGGCCGCGACGACGCCCGGCTCGGCAAGGCGTACACGCCCGCCGACCGGGTCAGCGCGCAGGCGTGGACGTCGTTCACGCACGCGACCGTCGTCACCGTGCCGAAGGAGGTCGTCGCCTCGGCGCCGACCGTGCTCCGGCTGCGCGGCGAGGACGCGTCGGCCGCCGCCTACGGGCACACCACCGTGATCCTGGAGCCGTTCGCCGAGGCGACCGTGGTGCTCGCGCACCGCGGCTCGGCGACCTACGCCGACAACGTCGAGTTCGTCGTCGGCGACGGCGCCCGCCTCTCGGTGATCAGCCTGCAGGACTGGGCGGACGACAGCGTGCACGTCTCGCACCAGCACGCCCGCCTCGGCCGCGACGCCCGGTTCGTCTCGCACAACGTCTCGCTCGGCGGCGACCTCGTGCGGATCTCGCCTTCCGTCGCCTACGACGGGCCCGGCGGCGACGCCGAGCTGTACGGGGTGTACTTCGTCGACGGCGGCCAGCACCTGGAGCACCGGCTGCTGGTCGACCACGCCGTGCCGAACTGCCGCAGCCGCGTCGACTACCGCGGCGCGCTGCAGGACCAGGACGCGCACGCCGTCTGGATCGGCGACGTGATCATCCGCGCGGAGGCGGAGGGCACCGACACCTACGAGCTGAACCGCAACCTCGTCCTGACCGACGGGACGCGGGTCGACTCGGTGCCGAACCTGGAGATCCTCACCGGCGAGGTCGCCGGCGCCGGGCACGCCTCGGCGTCCGGGCGGCTCGACGACGAGCACCTGTTCTACCTGCAGGCGCGCGGCATCACCTTCGACGCGGCGCGCCGCATGGTGGTGCGCGGGTTCCTCGGCCAGCTGGTCGAGCGGATCGAGGTCCCCGAGGTGCGCGAGAAGGTCGCCGAGGCCATCGAGGCCGAGCTGGACGTGCGGGCGGAGGGCAGATGAGCTTCGTCAAGGTGTGCGCGCTGGAGGAGATCCCCGAGGACGGGGCCCTCGGCGTCGAGATCGGCGACACGCCGGTCGCGCTGGCCCGCTCCGGCGGCGAGGTCTACGCCGTGAACGACATCTGCTCGCACGCCGAGGTGTCGCTGTCCGAGGGCGAGATCTACAACGGCACCATCGAGTGCTGGCTGCACGGGTCCTGCTTCGACCTGCGCACCGGCAAGCCCACCAACCCGCCGGCCACGCAGCCGGTCGCCACCTACAAGGTCAAGGTCGAGGACGGCGACGTCTACGTCTCGCTCGGCTCCGACGATTGAGGAACGACAACCACCATGGCCACGCTTGAGATCCGCGACCTCCACGTCTCCGTCGCCGACGGGTCCGACGGGACGAAGGAGATCCTGCGCGGGGTCGACCTGACCGTCAAGGCCGGCGAGACCCACGCGCTCATGGGGCCGAACGGCTCCGGCAAGTCCACGCTCGCCTACGCCGTCGCCGGCCACCCGAAGTACGAGGTGACCTCCGGCACGGTCACGCTGGACGGCGAGGACGTGCTCGGCATGTCCGTCGACGAGCGCGCCCGCGCCGGGCTGTTCCTGGCGATGCAGTACCCGGTCGAGGTCCCCGGGGTGTCGGTGTCGAACTTCCTGCGCTCGGCGGTCACCGCGGTGCGGGGCGAGGCGCCGAAGCTGCGCGAGTTCTCCAAGGAGATGAAGCAGGCGATGGACGAGCTGTCCATCGACCCGGCGTTCGCGCAGCGCAGCCTGAACGAGGGCTTCTCCGGCGGCGAGAAGAAGCGGCACGAGATCCTCCAGCTGGAGATGCTCAAGCCGAAGGTCGCCGTGCTGGACGAGACCGACTCCGGCCTGGACGTCGACGCGCTGAAGGTCGTCTCCGAGGGCGTCAACCGGTTCTCCGCCGGCGGCGAGACCGGCGTGCTGCTGATCACGCACTACACCCGCATCCTGCGGTACGTGAAGCCGGACTTCGTGCACGTGTTCGCGGCCGGCCGCGTCGTCGCCGAGGGCGGGCCCGAGCTGGCCGACCAGCTCGAGAACGAGGGCTACGAGAAGTACGTCAAGGCGGAGGCGGCCCTATGACGCTTCTGTCCGAGGGGGCGCTGCTCCCCGAGGAGCTCAAGAAGGACTTCCCGCTGCTGCGGCGCACCGTCCGCGGCGGGCGCCCGCTCGTGTACCTGGACTCCGGCGCGACGTCGCAGAAGCCGACACGGGTGCTGGACGCCGAGCGCGAGTTCTACGAGCGGCACAACGCGGCGCCGCACCGCGGGGCGCACCTGCTCGCCGAGGAGGCCACCGAGGCGTACGAGAACGCCCGCGCGTCGATCGCCCGTTTCATCGGCGCGACGCCCGGCGAGATCGTGTTCACCAAGAACGCCACCGAGGGCATCAACCTGGTGGCGTACGCGATGAGCAACGCCGCCACGGCGGGCCCCGAGGCCGAGCGGTTCAAGGTCGGCCCCGGCGACGAGATCGTGGTCTCGGAGATGGAGCACCACGCCAACCTCGTCCCGTGGCAGCAGCTGTGCCAGCGGACGGGCGCGACCCTGCGCTGGTTCGGCATCACCGACGAGGGCCGCCTCGACCTGGAGAACCTGGACGAGCTGGTCAACGAGCGCACGAAGATCGTCGCGCTGACGCACCAGTCGAACGTCCTCGGAACGGTCCCGCCGATCAAGCTGATCGCCGAGCGGGCGCACGCCGTCGGCGCGCTCGTCCTGCTGGACGGCGCGCAGTCGGTTCCGCACCAGCCGGTGGACGTCACCGAGCTGGGCGCCGACTTCCTGGCGTTCTCGGGGCACAAGATGCTCGGCCCGACCGGCATCGGCGTGCTGTGGGGGCGGTCGGAGCTGCTGGAGGCGATGCCGCCGTTCATCACCGGCGGTTCCATGATCGAGGTCGTGCACATGGAGGCGACCACCTTCATGCCGCCGCCGCAGCGGTTCGAGGCCGGCGTGCCGATGACCGCGCAGGCGATCGGGCTCGGCGCGGCCTGCGAGTACCTCGCCGAGATCGGCATGGACCGCGTCCACGCCCACGAGGAGGCGCTGGTCGCCCGCTCGCTGGAGCGGCTCGGCGAGATCCCCGGTGTCCGGATCATCGGGCCGGGCACCACCGAGGCGCGCGGCGGGGCCGTGTCGTTCACCGTCGAGGACATCCACCCGCACGACGTCGGCCAGGTGCTGGACGACCTGGGCGTCGAGGTGCGCGTCGGGCACCACTGCGCGTGGCCGATCTGCCGCCGGTTCGGCATCCCGGCCACGACCCGCGCGACGTTCTACCTCTACAACACCCTGTCGGACATCGACGCGCTCGCCGACGGGGTCAGGCAGGCGCAGAAGTTCTTCGGGACCGTCTCCTGACGGCCGCAGGAACAGCCCGCGCCGGGGCCGGGTTGTAGCGAGAAAGGCTTGGAAAGGACGCCATGCAGCTGGAGGCGATGTACCAGGAGGTCATCCTGGACCACTACCGCAACCCCCTGCACAAGGGGCTGCGGGAGCCGTACGAGGGCGAGGCGCACCACGTCAACCCGACCTGCGGGGACGAGGTGACGCTCCGCGTCCATCTGGACGGCGACGGCCAGGACGCCACGGTGGCGGACGTCTCCTACGACGCCATGGGCTGCTCGATCAGCCAGGCCAGCGCGTCGGTGATGTCCGACCTGATCATCGGCAAGTCCGTGAAGGAGGCCATGGCGGTCGGCGAGGAGTTCCTGGCGCTGATGCAGTCGCGCGGCCAGGACGTCGAGCCGAACGAGGACGTCCTCGAGGACGCCGTCGCCTTCGCCGGGGTGTCGAAGTACCCCGCCAGGATCAAGTGCGCCCTGCTCGCCTGGATGGCGTGGAAGGACGCGACCGCCCGCGCACTCGGAGAGGCATCATGAGCGACACCGCACCGGAGGAGACCCCCGCGACCGCGGAGGAGACCCCCGCGACCGCCGCGGTCGGCACCGTCCCCGACGAGGAGATCCTCGAGGCGCTGAAGGACGTCGTCGACCCCGAGCTCGGCATCAACGTGGTCGACCTCGGCCTGGTGTACGGGGTGAACCTCGCCGACGAGGTCGTCACCCTGGACATGACCCTCACCAGCGCCGCCTGCCCGCTCACGGACGTGATCGAGGACCAGGCGCACAGCGCGCTGGAGGGCCTGGTCAAGGACGTCAAGATCAACTGGGTCTGGCTGCCGCCGTGGGGCCCGGACAAGATCACCGACGAGGGCCGCGACCAGCTCCGCGCCCTCGGCTTCAACGTCTGACACCGGGCCGCCGCGAGGCCGCGCCTCCCCGCCGGGGGCGCGGCCTCACGCATGCCCGGCCGCGTCTAGGGTGAGGCGATGTGAAGGACGCCTTCCCTGACAGCGATCCCGCGCTGGTGGCACGCAGGGCCTCGTCGTTCGGCGGGAGCGCGGCGGCGTACGCGCGGGAGCGGCCGGACTACCCCGACGCGGCGGTGCGGTGGGCCCTGGAGCCCGTGGCGGGCCGCGGGCCGCTGCGGGTGCTCGACCTGGCGGCCGGCACGGGCAAGCTGACGCAGGTGCTGCTCCGCAACGGCGTCGGCGCGGCGGACCTCGTGGCAGTGGAGCCCGACACGGCGATGCTGGACGAGCTGCGCCGCGAGGTGCCGGGAGTGCGGGCGCTGCGGGGCGGCGCGGAGGCGATCCCGCTGCCGGACGCCGCGGTCGACGCCGTGCTGGTGGGGCAGGCGATGCACTGGTTCGACCTGGACCGGGCGCTGCCGGAGATCCACCGGGTGCTGGCCGCGGGCGGGGTGCTCGCGGGCCTGTGGAACACCGACGACGACCGGGTCCCGTGGGTCGCGGAGCTGAAGCGGGTCTCCCGCAGCACCGTCTCGTTCCGGCGGTGGCAGCCGAAGGACCTGCCCGGGACCCGGTGGTTCCCGGTGTTCGAGCGGGCGGAGTTCCCGCACGCGCAGCGCCGCACGGCCGAGTCGATGGCGGCGACGATCGGGACGCACTCGCACATGCTCGTGCTCGACGACGCCGAGCGGGCGGAGGTGACCGAGCGGATCGTCGCGTTCCTGCGGGCGACGCCGGAGACCGCCGAGGGCGAGTTCGACCTGCCGATCGTCACCTTGGCCGCGCGCGCTCTGCGGGCGGACTAGCCGCGCCGTCCTTCGGCCTGGACGGCCACAGCGTGTGGGTGATCGGCCACAGCGACCAGACCGCGAGGACCAGCCCGAGACGGGCCGTCCAGCCGGTGAGTGCGGCGGTCCGGTCGGGGTCGCCGACGAGCGCGATCATCGCCAGCAGCAGCGCGCAGCCGATCGCCGTCGCGATGGCGGCCTTGCCGAACTCCACCCATTCGTAGCGGGCGCGCGCCCAGCCGTACCGGGGCTTGCGCCGGGGCGGCGGCCCGCCGGCGAAGCGGTGCGCGAACCGCTCGTCGGCCCACCGGACCATGCCGTGCCCGAACGCGGCCGAGTAGCCGAGGTAGGCCGCCGCGAGGCCGTGGGCGAAGCCCGCGGTCGCGCCCCCGCGCAGGTCGGCGACCGTGGCGATGAGGAGGACGAGGTCGACCAGCGGGACGCCCACCAGGAGCGCCGCGCCGGTCCTGCGCATCCGCAGCGGGTAGCGGGCGACCAGGCCCGCCGCGAGGACGGCCCAGAAGCCGATCTCGCAGGCGGCGATGACACCGGCGAGCACGGCGTCACCGGTCCCGGGAGAGGGCCGCGCCGGCGGCGGTGGCGAGCGGCCCGGCGAGGCCGACGCCGGGCCTGGAGAGCGGCTGGCGGCCCTCCGCCCACGTCATCGGCCCGATGTTCTCGCCGTCCGTGCAGTGGTGCACGACCGAGATGACGCCGGCGGCGGCGACGGTGACCCCGATGGTCCGCATGGTGCGTCCCCCTTCCTTGCGCTACCCCTCGATGGTCGGCCCGCGCGGGAGGGCGAGGCGTCGTCGCCGATGAGGTTCTCGGGGTCCTCCGAAGGATGTACACGGTGCCCTCAGTGAGATGGACGCGGCGGGCCCCGGCGGGATGCTGAGATGGACGCGTGCTCGCCAGGCTCCGCCGCCTCACCACGCCCCAGGACGCTCTCATCACCGCCGGGGCGCTGACGGCCGGGCTGGTGCTGCTGGCGGCGCACGGATACAGCACCTGGACGGACCACTGGCCGCCGACCGGGCTCCGGCTGCTGCCGCTGGCCGGGCTGTGCGGGGCGATGCTGCTGCGGCGGACGGCCCCGCTCACCGCGCTGGCGATCTCCACCCCGTTCAACTTCCTCGACGTGGCGTTCGGCCCGTCCATCGCCACTGCGATGATCTACGGGGACGCGCTGTACGCGGCGAGCCTGTACGGGCGGCCGCGGCGGACGGCGGAGGGGCTGCTCGCCGCGACCGCCGGCGCGACCGTCGCGGTCCTGGCGGTGACCGGCGCGCTGGCGCGCGACCTCGCGCTCGGCGTGGTGGCCGGGGCGCTCGCGGCGGCGGTGTGGGTGACGCCGGTGCTGACCGCGATGCTCGTCCGGGAGCACCGGTCCCGGGCGGAGGCGGAGCGGCAGCGCGCCCGGCAGGTCGCGCGGCTCGCCGAGATGGACCGGCGCGCCGCCGTCGGCGCCGAGCGCGCCCGGATGGCGCGCGAGCTGCACGACGTGATCGCCAACCATCTGAGCGCCGTCGCGCTGCACTCCTCGGCGGTGCTGAAGGTCCGCGACCTGGACCGGGAGGGCCTGGACCGGGCGATGACGGTGATCCGGGAGAACAGCGTGCAGGGGCTGGCGGAGATGCGGCGGATGATCGGGCTGCTGCGCGAGGGCGGCCCGGACGGCGCCGACCCGGCGGAGGCGCCGCGGCTGGCCGACCTCGGCCGGCTCGTCGACCGGACGGCCCGCCCGGACCTGACGGCGCGGCTGCGCGCGGCCGGCGGGCTCCCCGAACTGCCCGCGCCGGTCGAGCTGGCGGCCTACCGGATCGTCCAGGAGTCGCTGACCAACGCGCTCAAGCACGCCGGGCCGGGCAAGGCCGAGGTGTCGGTCGGGTACGCGCGGGGACGGGTGGTGATCGACGTGCTCAGCCCCCTCGGGGACGGCGCGGGGCTGCCGGGGTCGGGCAGCGGCCTGATCGGGATGCGGGAGCGGGCGGCGATCCTCGGCGGTGAGTTCTCCGCCGGGCCGGACGGCGGGCGCTGGCTGGTCCACGCCGAGCTGCCGGTGGACGGAGAGCCCGCACGCGGCCGGGAGGGCTCCTCATGATCGGGCCGGCGGTGAGCGGGGTGGCGCGGTGATCGAGGTGCTGGTGGCGGACGACCAGGCGGCCGTGCGGGCCGGGCTGGTGCTGATCCTCGGCGCGGCGCCGGACGTGCGGGTGGTCGGCGAGGCCGCCGACGGGGAACGGGCCGTCGGGCTGGCCCGGGAGCTGCGCCCCGACGTGGTGCTGATGGACGTGCGGATGCCGCGCCTGGACGGGATCAGCGCCACCCGGCAGATCGCCGGGTTCGCGGACGTGCTGGTGCTGACCACGTTCGATCTGGACGAGTACGTGTTCGGGGCGCTGCGGGCGGGCGCGGCGGGGTTCCTGCTGAAGGACGTGGACGCCGACCGGCTGGTGGAGGCGGTGCGGACCGTGGCGGCCGGGGACGGGATCATCGCGCCGCAGGTGACGCGGCGGCTGATCGGCGCGTTCGCGGCCCGGCCGGAGCCGCCGTCGCCCGGTCCGGCGGGGGTGGCGGAGCTGACGCCGCGGGAGCGGGAGGTGCTGGGCTGCCTCGGGGAGGGGCTGTCGAACGGGGAGATCGCGCGGCGGCTGTCGATGGCGGAGACGACCACCAAGACGCACGTCAGCCGCATTCTGGGGAAGCTCGGGCTGCGCAGCCGGGTCCAGGCCGCCATCCTCGCGCAGGAGCTGGCCGCCTCCGGCCTCACGGCCTCGTCCGCGGACGCCGCGGCCCCGGACGCGCCCGGATCCGGCAGCGGGGATCTCAGCGCGGGCTGAGCCCCGCCTCGCCGCTGCTGCGGGTCAGTACGGCCACCGGACGGGAGGCCGCGGATCAGGGTGACAGGCTGCGGATCAGGTCGGCGACGCGGACGATCCCCAGGCAGCGGCCCAGCTCGTCGACCACGACCAGGTCGTCGTAGACGCGCTCGTCCTCCTGGCCCGCCGCGCGCAGCGCCGCGACGGCCGGGACGGTCCGCGGGACCGGGCGCGGCGGGTCGGCCAGCCGGGCGGCGGGCCGGTGGGCGTGCAGCGCGTGGCCGTAGGCGCCGGACAGCCGCAGCAGGAAGCGCGTCCGGTCCACGGTGGCGCGCGGCCGCTGCCGCTCGTCCACCAGGACGATGCTGGTGATGCCCGTCTCGGCGTTCAGCGCGTCCAGCACCTCGTCGGCGGTCGCGGTGTGCGGCATCGTGACGCCGGGGAGCGTGAACTCCGAGACGCGGGGGCCGAGGTCGGGGCGCTCGCGGGGGTCCGGGGCGCCGCGCGCCGCGACGGGGACGGTGACCGGCATGCCGGGCCGCCACTCCGGCGGCGCCAGCGCCGGCCCCTGGACCAGCCGCACCCCGAGTTCGCGCAGGTGCAGCACCTGGTCGCCGGTCTCCAGGCCGGGCGCGAGCACGTGGGTCTCGAGCCGGTGCGCCAGCTCGACGAGGCTCGCCACCAGCGCGGAGCGGCGCGGTTCCGCGGGCGCCCGGCGGGCCAGCACGGGATCGAGCTTGAGCAGGTAGGACGCGCCGTCGACGAGCAGGTCGAGCGGGGCGTGCGCGGCGCCCACGCCGCCGAGCCCGACCAGGTACCCGGCCCGGCGCAGCCCGGACAGCGCGGCGGTGACGGGGGCGCGCTGCGCCGGCGGGAAGCCCCCGGTGACGCAGATGATGATCTCCTGCGGGCGGCGCCCGGCCCCGGCGAACCCCTGGTGCAGCTCCGCCAGCACCGGGTCGCCGAAGGCGAGGGTCTCGGCGCGCAGGCCGATCTGCAGCGGCAGGGGCGTGCGGAGGTCCGCCGCGGCGCGGGCCGCCTCGGCGGCGCGCCGCAGATCCTCGGACACGGGGTCGACCCGCGGCGGGAGCCCGGTGGCGGGGGGCGGCCCCGCGTGCGCCTCCACGGCGACGACGGTCCCGGTGCCGAGATCGACGACCGGATGGAACACCGCCCTCGCCGGGACCAGGACATCTACGGCTGACACAGCGGCATCATGTCGCCCCGAAGCGCCCGGAACCACCGTTGTCAGGAGAAGTTAACGCACAGTTCGCGCAGGTCGCGCTGTGGATCTTGACCCGGGCCGGGCCGTCACAGCCCGCGGCCGCCGACCATGGCCGACAGCGCGTAGGTGACCCCGGCGACGGCCGCCAGCCAGACGTAGGCGGTGATGTCGCCGCCGCGCAGCGCCTGCACGACGAGCCCGCCGATCACGGCGACCGTCAGCACGTCGCCGGTCATCGCGGCGGCGCGCAGATGGGTGCGGGCGCGGTGGCCGGAGCCGAAGCCCTCGCTGAGCGGCAGCGCGGGCTCGTTGCGCCGGAAGGCCAGGTAGCCGGCGTACCCGGCGAGGGCGGCGAGCGCGATGAGGGCGGTGCCGTCGCGTCCGTCGGCGGCGAGCACGGCGCCGACCACCACCCCGGCACCGAGGACGAGCCCGGGTACGGCCCACCGGCTGAGGCTGCGGCGTTCGGGAGCGATCCACATGAGCGACATCCTCTCCGATCGCGGGCGCACGGGACCGGCAACGCGCCGGTTCCGCCGCGATGAGGCCCGGCCGCGTGCTCCCGACCCCGGGCGGGCGCATCCGCGCCGATGCCCGGACCGCGCGGGGTTCCGGCCGGTATCTTGTCGCATCGTGGCGCAATTTCGACTGAACGGCTCCAAGATGCTGGCCGTCGATCTCGCCGGGGAGACGATCCGGGCGCTGAACGGCGCCATGGTCGCCTACGAGGGGCGGATGGCGTTCAAACGGGAGGGGATGACCGGGGGAGAGGGCCTGCGCGGCGCGCTCAAGCGCAAGATCGCCGGCGAGGGCATGACGCTCATGGAGGTCACCGGCGAGGGCACCGTGTACCTCGCGAGCGAGGCGGCGGAGGTGACGCTCGTCCAGCTGACCGGCGACACCCTGTTCGTGGAGTCGGAAAGCCTCCTCGCGCTGGAGGGCGGGCTGCGCACCGGCGTGCAGTTCGTGGGCCTGCGCGGCATGGGGACCGGGCAGGGCCTCGCCACGACCAAGGTGGAGGGGCACGGCACGGTCGCGATCGTGTCCGACGGGCCCGCGATCGCCCTGGAGGTGACGCCCGAGACGCCGCTGTCGGTCGACCCGCACGCCTACGTCGGGCACCACGGGCAGCTGCGCCAGGACGTCGTCACCGACGTCAACTGGCGGACCGTCATCGGCCACGGGTCGGGAGAGAGCGTCCAGTTCCGGTACCAGGGGCACGGCCTGGTCTACGTCCAGCCGGCCGAGCGCGGCGGAATCCTGGAGATCTGATGCCCGGCTACCAGAAGATCACCTCCAAGATGCTCCAGGTGCCGGTCGGCCCCGGGCGGGAGGTCTACAGCAGGCGCGGCGCGATGCTCGCCTACACCGGGTCGGTGGCGTTCGCCCCGTCCACCACGGCGGGGCAGAGCATCGGCGGCGCCATCGGACGCGCCGTCGCGGGCGAGCGCAGCGCGATGATGCACGTGACCGGGCAGGGCGAGGTCATGTTCGGGCACGCCGGGCTGCACGTGTCCGTCGTCGACCTCGGCGGCGGCGACACCCTGTACGTCGAGGCCGACCGGCTCCTCGTGCACGACGCGTCACTGCAGGTCGGGACCATGTTCATGGGCGAGCAGGGCGGCGTTCGCGGCATCGTGCGGGGCGCCGTCACCGGGCAGGGGCTGTTCACCACCACGCTGACCGGCCAGGGCTCGTGCGCGCTGCTCTCGCACGGCGGCGTCATGGAGCTGCCGATCGGCCCGCAGCGCCCCGTCCACGTCGATCCGCAGGCGTACGTGGCCCACCGGGGCCAGGTGCAGAACCGGCTCACCACGGCGGTGGGGCTGCGCGACCTCATCGGACGCGGCTCCGGCGAGGGCTTCCAGCTCGAGCTGAGCGGCTCCGGCGTCGTCTACGTCCAGGCCAGCGAGAGGAAGATCTGACCCGTGAGCAGCTTCGGCACGCGGACCTGGAACGCCGCCACCCTCCCGGTGAACGACAACGTCAACCCCTACGCCTTCAGCGTCGACCTCGACGGCCAGTGGTTCGCGCAGAAGGGCAAGATGATCGCCTACTACGGGCAGATCAGGTTCGAGGCGCTGTCGTCCGGGCCGCTGGACGCGCTGGTCGCGCGCACCTTCAACTCGCCGCTGTACGCCCAGGACTGGATCGTCGCGCAGGGGCGGGGCAAGCTCGTCCTCGCCGACCGCGGGTTCGACGTGAACTCCTTCGACCTCGACGACGGCAACCTCACCGTCCGCGCCGGGAACCTGCTGGCGTTCCAGCCCGGCCTGGAGCTCAAGCAGTCGATCATCCCGGGGTTCCTGACCCTGATCGGGACGGGCCGGTTCGTGGCCGCCTCCAACGGGCCGGTGCACTTCGTCGAGCCGCCGGTCCGGGTGGACCCGCAGGCGCTGCTGGGCTGGGCGGACTGCCCGTCGCCCTGCCACCACTACGACCACTCCTACATGCGCGGCGCGTTCGGGGCGGCCCGGATGGTCTTCGGGATCGGCGGATCGTCGGGGGAGGAGCACCAGTTCGACTTCACCGGCCAGGGCACGGTGCTGATGCAGTCGTCGGAGGTCGTGATGAACGAGGACGTGCTGCTGCGCGACCTCGAAGGCCAGATCGGCATGGTCGGCACGTCGGGGCTGCAACGGCTCCAGCAGACGATCAGCCGGCGGCTGTCCGCCGAGCGGCAGGGCTGACGCAGGGGCCCGGCCGCCCGGGCCCCCGCGCGCGGTCATCCCTGCTCGGGGGCGGGCTTCATCACGTGGAACGGCACCCCGAACGGGTCCCGTACGGCCGCGGACCGGCCGTACGGGCTGTCGGCCGGCCCCGAGTCGACCGTGCCGCCGCCCGCGGTGACCTTCCGGACCGCCTCGTCCGCGTCCGCCACCGCGAAGTAGGTCATCCACGTCGGCACGGCGGTCCGGCCGTTGCCGAGCACCATGTCCGCCCCGCCGAGGATCCCGCCGACGTAGCGCCCGTCGGAGGCGCGCCGCAGGACGGTGTAGTCCATGTCGCCCGGCATCGGCTCGAGCTCGTAGCCGAACACCGCCTGGTAGAAGTCGCCCGCGGCGTTGGAGTCAGGGGTGACCAGCTCGTTCCAGACGAACGAGCCGGGCTCGTTCACGATCGCCGAGCCGTGGTGCTCCCGCCCCTGCCACAGCCCGAACTGCCCGCCCTGCGGGTCCCTGACGATCGCCATGCGGCCGATCGACATCACGTCCATGGGCGGCATGACCACCTCGCCCCCCGCGTCCGCGGCGCGCTTGGCGAGCCCGTCGCAGTCGTCCGCGGCGAAGTAGACGGTCCACCAGTACTCGTCCGGCGCGTCGTCGGGGTTCCGCATCATCCCGGCGACCGGCGCTCCGCGCAGCGTGCACTGGTTGTAGTGGCCCGCCTCCGGCCCCGCGTCCTCGAACTGCCAGCCGAGGAGCGTCCCGTAGAACGTCTTGGCCCGCTCGAGGTCCGGAACGCCGATGTCCAGCCAGTTCGGCGTCCCGTCCGGCAGGTTGCCCGTGACCTGGGTCATCCGACTCACACTCCTTCGTTCCGGGGCCGCCGGCCCCGGCGTCCGCCGCCGCCCGCCGTACTCCCATCCTGGCCCGCGGCGCGGCGTTCACACATCCGCCGGCCCCGATCGGCATGGCCGGGAGCCGCTTCCGTGTCACGTACACTGTGATGATGGTTTCGCTCCCGAGTTGACAGGCCGCCCAGCGCGCCCCGGTCGGATGGACCGCGCGGCGCGCTGTTTCGTGCGCCTGCCCATCGAGCCGTCCGTCAGGGGAGCCCTGTCACTGTGATCATCGCGAAAGACATCGAGCTGCGCGCCGGGTCCCGGCTGCTGATCGAGTCCGCCTCGTTCCGGGTCAACCCCGGCGACCGGGTCGGGCTGGTCGGCCGCAACGGCGCGGGCAAGACCACCCTCACCAAGGTGCTGGCCGGGGAGTCGATCCCCGCGCAGGGCGGCGTCACGTCGTCGGGCACCATCGGCTACCTCCCGCAGGACCCGCGCGGCGTCGACCTCGACGAGCTGGCCCGCGACCGCATCCTGTCGGCGCGCGGGCTGGACGAGGTCGTCCGCAAGCTGCGCGCCGCCGAGGAGGCGATGGCCACCGCGACCGGCGAGGAGCGCGACAAGGCGGTCCGCCGGTACGGCCGGCTCGAGGAGCGGCTGCACGTGCTCGGCGGCTACTCCGCCGAGGCCGAGGCGGCCTCGATCGCCTCCAGCCTCGGGCTCCCGGACCGGGTGCTGGGGCAGCCGCTCGGCACCCTGTCGGGCGGGCAGCGGCGCCGCGTCGAGCTGGCGCGCATCCTGTTCTCGGGCGCCGACACGCTCCTGCTGGACGAGCCGACCAACCACCTGGACGCCGACTCGATCGTCTGGCTGCGCGACTTCCTGAAGTCGCACCAGGGCGGCCTGGTCGTGATCAGCCACGACGTCGACCTGCTCGACGTGGTGGTCAACCGGGTCTTCCACCTGGACGCGAACCGCAGCGTGATCGACATCTACAACGTCGGCTGGAAGAAGTACCTCGACCAGCGGGAGACCGACGAGCGGCGGCGCAGGCGCGAGACGGCCAACGCGCAGCGGCAGGCGTCGGCGCTGCTGTCGCAGGCCGACAAGATGCGCGCGAAGGCGACCAAGGCCAAGGCGGCGCAGCAGATGGACCGGCGGGCCCGGCAGCTGCTCGCCGGTGTCGAGGGGGAGCGGCAGGCCGACAAGGTGGCCAAAATTCGCTTCCCGGACCCGGCACCTTGTGGCAAAACCCCCCTTACCGCCGAAGGTTTGTCGAAATCGTACGGATCTTTGGAGATTTTCACCGACGTGGACCTGGCCATCGACCGGGGCAGCCGCGTCGTCGTGCTGGGCCTGAACGGAGCGGGCAAGACCACCCTTCTGCGCATGCTGGCAGGGGTGGACAAGCCCGACACCGGAACCGTCGTGGCGGGGCACGGGCTGCGGATCGGCTATTACGCCCAGGAGCACGAGACGCTCGACGTGGAGCGGTCGGTGCTGGAGAACATGCAGTCGGCCGCGCCCGGTCTCGCGCCCGTCGAGGTGCGCAAGATCCTGGGCTCGTTCCTGTTCTCCGGCGACGACGTCGACAAGCCCGCGGGCGTGCTGTCCGGCGGCGAGAAGACCCGGCTGGCACTGGCGATGCTGGTGGTGTCCAGCGCCAACGTCCTGCTGCTGGACGAGCCCACCAACAACCTCGATCCGGCCAGCCGCGAGGAGATCCTCGGGGCGCTGCGCACCTTCGCCGGGGCCATCGTCCTGGTGACCCACGATGAGGGTGCGGTGGGCGCGCTGCGGCCGGAAAGAGTGATTTTGCTGCCCGATGGTGTCGAAGACATCTGGAGTGACGAGTTTGCCGATCTGGTGGCACTTGCGTGACCTGCAGGGTGCCTTCCGCAGATCTTTTCTGGCCGAGTGGGTAGCCGAACGCGCGGGAATGACTGATCATGGCGGGGGATAACGCAGCGGTCACCACATCACTACGGGAGGTACTCGTGGCCGAGACCCTCAAGAAGGGCACCCGCGTGACCGGTGCCGAGCGCGACAAGCTGGCGGCGGACCTCAAGAAGAGGTACGACTCCGGCGAGAGCATCCGCGCCCTGGCAGCCGCCACCGGCCGCTCGTACGGCTTCATCCACCGGATCCTGACGGAGTCGGGAGTCAACCTGCGCGGTCGCGGCGGCGCGACCCGGGGCAAGAAGTCCTGACCGGACGAACGTTCCGAACGGACGCGGGTCCACCACGGCCCGAGGTCCGGGACGGACGACTTCCCCCGGATGAGCGCACCGCCTGATCCGCCGCCGCGGCCCACCGAGTAGGGTTCGGTCGCGGCGGCGGGAGGTCGGGTCCCGCCCCGTGGACGGCGGGGCGGGCCCGCCGCGCTCGTCGGAAGGGGAAGTGTCGATGGCGGAAGCGAACGCCGGGGCCGGGACGGCCACCGCGGCCGGGCCGGCCGAGGAGGTACTGGCCGAGGCCGGGCTGCGGCTGGAGGTCGACGGGGCGGTCGCGACCGTCACGCTGAACCGGCCGGAGCGGCGCAACGCCATGACGTTCGCCACCTGGCGCGGCCTGGCGGCGATCGGCCGGTCGCTGCCGGAGGGCGTGCGGGTGGTCGTGCTGCGCGGCGCCGGCCCCTCGTTCTCGGCGGGCATCGACCTGTCGATGTTCTCCGGCGAGGGAGAGGGCTTCGCCGACGGCTCCGACGCCGCGGCGACCGACCGCTTCATCGCCGAGCTGCAGGAGGGGTACACCTGGCTGCGGCGCCCCGAGATCGTCACCGTCGCGGCGGTGCACGGGCACGCCATCGGCGGCGGGTTCCAGCTCGCCCTGGCCTGCGACATCCGCGTCGCCGCCGACGACGTCAGGTTCTGCATGAAGGAGCCTGCCCTCGGGCTCGTCCCCGACCTCACCGGCACCAAGCCGCTGGTGGAGATCGTCGGCATCGGGCGCGCGCTGGAGCTGTGCCTGACGGCCCGGACCGTGCACGCCGAGGAGGCGGCCCGGCTCGGCCTCGCCGAGATCGTCGTGCCGCGCGACGGCCTGGACGCCGCGGTCGCCGAGCTCGTCGCGTCCCTCCTCGCGGTGAACCCGGGCGCCGCGGTGGCCACCAAGCGGCTGCTGTGGGAGGCCCCGCAGAACACCCTGGAGCAGCAGTGCGCCGCCGAGCGCCGCGAGCAGATCGGCCGCCTGCGCGAGCTCTTCGGCAAGTGACCCGTACACCCACGTCGCACGCGCCCCGCTCCCGTCGTCGTTGACGTGCGGCGAGTCGTCGCCATGGCCGAGCCATGACGACGGCTCGCCGCACGCCGCCGCGGAGTGGTCAGCCGAGCGCCTCGCGGCCGCCTCGGGCGAGCGGGAGGTCGATGCGGCTGACGCCCGTCCTCGTCGTGACGACGGTTCCGGCGGGGTAGCGCAGCGTGTAGTCGTGGTCGGTGGACAGCAGGATCACGCCGAGCCGGTGACCGGCCTTGACGGTGTAGTCGGTCGGCTGCAGGTCCCACCGGAACGCGTAGGCGCGTCCCGGTGCGATCGGGTCGGTGCGGCTGAAGCTCTTCCGGTTCCGCGCGTCCAGCCAGCTCCGCGTGATGATCTTGTACGGTGCGGTCTGCATGGCGAGGGCCTGCCGGGTGGTGCAGCCCTCGTCGCCCGGGACGCTCTGCCCGTAGCAGACCTTCTGCCCGGTGTCGACGCGGGCGCCGGTCGGCCGGCTGTCGGTGCCGTAGTCGACCAGCAGCGCCGTCAGGTAGGGCGACCGGCCGTCCAGGGACGCGCGCAGCGACATCGACGGGGTGCCGTCGATGCGGAGCGGGCGGTCCAGCGTTCCGGTGAGGTAGGCGAGCCGGTTCGGGTCGGCGCGGCCCTCGTTCGCCAGCAGGTCCTCGGCGGTGCGGGTCTTGCCCGCGTCGGTGAACGACTGCGCGGCGCCCGCCCCGGCCCGCAGGTCGAGCGTGCCGGGCTGACCGGCCTGGCCCGCGTCCAGATGGACGGGAACGGTGCGGGTCCCCGGCACGGGCCAGTCCTTCGCGGTCTCCCACGTCCCGTCCGCGTGCTCGATGTCGACGCGCGGCTCCTTGTCGATCCCGTTGCGGATCCCGTACAGGTAGCGGTCGAACCAGTGGAGCGTCTGCCGCAGCCACTCCTCGACGCGCCAGCGGAACGGCGTGGAGTGGTTGCCCTGGTGCAGCCACAGCTTGCGGGGCACGCCCGCCTTCTTCAGCGCGTCCCACCACTGGACGGAGTTCTTGAGCTTCACGTTCCAGTCGTTGAGCCCGTGCACCACCATGACGGCCGCGTGCACGTTCCGCGCCTGGCCGACGTAGTCGCGCTCGGCCCAGACCTTGCCGTAGTCGCCGGTCTCGCGGTCCTGGGTCGCCTCGATCTGATCGATGACCTTCTGGCAGACCTCGGGGTCCTTGCGGGTCAGCACGGCCTTCGCCAGCACGTCCAGGTCCTCGCCCTGGTAGCCGCCGGGCGCGACGACGCCGCCGCCCGCGCGGTAGTAGTCGTACCAGCTGCTGATCCCGGCGATCGGGACGATGGCCTTCAGGCCCTCGACGCCGGACGCCGCGGCCATGTTCGGCAGCGTCCCGTCGTAGGACTGGCCGATCATGCCGACGTTCCCCGTGGACCAGGTGGCGGCGACCGGC
Source organism: Actinomadura nitritigenes (assembly GCF_017573545.1). Taxonomy (GTDB): domain Bacteria; phylum Actinomycetota; class Actinomycetes; order Streptosporangiales; family Streptosporangiaceae; genus Spirillospora; species Spirillospora nitritigenes. The sequence continues at coordinate 167,318 of NZ_JAGEOK010000011.1, forward strand.
GTGCCGTCCGGCGCCCAGCCGCGGGCGCGGCCGTTCAGCCAGTCGACGGCGGCCTTGGCGCCGGCCTGCTCGCTGCGGTCCCCGGATGTCGGGCAGCCGGTGGAGCCGCCCGTCCCGATGCTGTCGAGGTCCGCGACGGCGTACCCGCGCGGCAGGAAGTAGTTGTCGTAGTAGCCGGGGAACATCTCGGCGAGGTTCCGCTGGGTGGTCGTCAGCGCGCGGGCCCGCGCGTCGCCGATGTCCACCGGGTGGTTCGGGACGTCGTTGATGCCGGCCCAGTACGGGCTCGGCTCCATGATCGTCGGGACCTTGAGGCCGGCGGTGTCGGTCTCCTTCGGCCGCATGATCCGCAGCTGGACGCGGTCGCGCACGCCGTCGTGGTCGCTGTCGGCGGTGGTCTCGATGTTCACGGTCTGGGTGACGGCGTCGGCGCGGGAGAACACCGGCTGCGTCTCGCCGCCGGCGACGGTCAGGCGGTGCGGCGAGGCGACGGGCGCGGATCTCGCGGACGCGGACGCGGCGGGCAGTGCGGTGACGAGCAGCGCGGCGGCGGCCAGTGCGGCGGCACCCGCGCCCGCTCGTGGCGGGCGCATGCGCGGGCGCCGTGGTGAGCGCTGGGACACAGGGGCTCCTGGGGGGTGAGAGCCTGAAGTTGTTGATCACATTAACCACCGGTTCGGGCGGGAAGTCCAGAGCCGTTACGCCGTGAGCGGAGCCGGGAAGCGCGGCGGCCGGGCGCGCGTTGTCCCGGCGGCATACTGAGATGCTTACTTGATTACGTTCCAGCGCGCCCTCGCTCCCGCCGGGCGCGCGGCGACCCCTCGGAGGCAGTAGTGGGCATGCCGGGAATGCCGGGCAACGGCTGGCAGGTGATGGCCTCGTTCCGGCGTGACGAGTCGGTCACGCAGCAGCGGCTCAAGCCCGGCACGATCAAGCGGATCGCGGGCTACGCCCGCCCCTACTCCCGCGACCTGGTCCTGTTCCTCGGCCTGAACGCGCTCGCCGCGCTGGTCGTCGTCGCCAACCCGCTGCTGCTGAAGTCGATCATCGACCGGGGCATCCTGCACCACCGGCAGGACCTGGTGATCTGGCTGGCGGCCGCGGTGGCCGGGCTCGCCCTGATGGACGCGGTGCTCGGGCTCGCGCAGCGCTGGTACTCCGCGCGCATCGGCGAGGGCCTGATCTACGACCTGCGCAGCGAGGTGTTCGGGCACGTCCAGCGCCAGCCCGTCGCGTTCTTCATGCGGGCGCAGACCGGGTCCCTCGTCAGCCGGCTCAACAACGACGTCATCGGGGCGCAGCGGGCGCTCACCACGACGCTGTCGTCGGTCGTCTCCAACGTGATCAGCCTGGTCCTGGTGCTGGTCACGATGATGATCCTGTCGTGGCAGGTGACGGTGATCGCCCTGCTGCTGCTCCCGGTGTTCATCCTGCCGGCCAAGTGGGTCGGCAAGCGGCTGTCGCGGATCAGCCGCGAGCAGATGGTGCTGGACGCCGAGATGAGCTCGCTCATGACCGAGCGGTTCAACGTCGCCGGCGCCATGCTCGCCAAGCTCTACGGCCGCCCCGCCGAGGAGGAGGAGAACTTCTCCGGGCGCGCCGCCCGGGTCCGCGACATCGGGGTCGTCTCCGCCATGTACGGGCGGGTGTTCTTCACCGGCCTCACGCTCGTCGCCTCGCTCGCGACCGCGATGGTCTACGGCGTCGGCGGCTACCTGGTCGTGGACGGCAACTTCCAGCTCGGCACGCTCGTCGCCCTCGCCACCCTGCTCACCCGGATGTACGGGCCGCTCACCGCGCTGTCCAACGTCCACGTGGACGTCATGACGGCGCTCGTCAGCTTCGACCGGGTCTTCGAGGTGCTCGACCTCAAGCCGCTGATCCGCGACCGCGAGGGCGCCCGGACGCTGGCGGAGGCGCGCGAGGCCGGAACGGCCGAGCCGGCCGGGTCCAACGGCGACGGCGCCGCCCGGCGGGGCGCCCCGGCGATCCGCTTCGAGCACGTCAGGTTCGCCTACCCGTCCGCCGACGAGGTGTCGCTGGCGTCGCTGGAGTCGATCGCCCGCACCGACCACGCCCCCGGCAAGGAGGTGCTGCACGACGTCGACTTCACCGCCGAGCCCGGGCAGCTCGTCGCGCTGGTCGGCCCGTCCGGCGCCGGGAAGTCGACCATCACGCACCTGGTGTCGAGGCTGTACGACGTGTCGGACGGCGCGGTGCGGATCGGCGGCGCGGACGTCCGCGACCTCACCCTCGACTCGCTGCGCGCCGAGGTCGGCGTGGTCAGCCAGGACGCCCACCTGTTCCACGACACGATCCGCGAGAACATGCGCTACGCCCGCCCGGAGGCCACCGACGAGGAGATCCTCGCCGCGCTGGACGCCGCGCAGATCGGCCGGCTGGTCGCGGGCATGCCCGAGGGCCTCGACACCGTCGTCGGGGACCGCGGCTACCGGCTGTCGGGCGGCGAGAAGCAGCGGCTGGCCATCGCGCGGCTGCTGCTGAAGGCGCCGTCGGTGGTGGTGCTGGACGAGGCGACCGCGCACCTGGACTCCGAGTCGGAGGCCGCCGTCCAGGAGGCGCTGCGGACGGCGCTGGCCGGCCGGACCTCGCTGGTGATCGCGCACCGGCTGTCCACGATCCGGGAGGCCGACCAGATCCTGGTGATCGAGGAGGGCCGCGTGGCCGAGCGCGGCCGGCACGAGGAGCTGCTGCTGGAGGGCGGGCTGTACGCCGAGCTGTACCGGACCCAGTTCTCCCACCAGAAGGACGAGGAGTGGGCGACCGAGCCGCTGGGCGCCGAGTAGCGGAACAGTGGAACGCGGCGCTCAGGCGTCCGTGCTGAGCCGGTAGCCGAGGCGCTGCAACTCGGTGCCCGCGACCTTCTCGACCTGCGTGAGCTGGCGGGGCGTCAGGCGGTCCCGCCAGGCGCCGACGGCGGGCTCGGCGCCGGCCGGGTCCGGCCCGGTGCGCCCCCCGGCCCGGACGAGGCCGGACAGGGTCGTCCTCGACAGGTCCGCGTCCAGGTACCGCGACATCTCGGCGGCGACCCGGCGGGGCCGGGCGACCAGGTCCTCGTAGCGGACGGTGAACAGCTGCTCCTCGGGCACCTGCAGCCGCAGCCGCGCGCTGAGGCGGACCGAGCCGCGCCAGCGCAGCGCGCACTTCACCGCCGCCGCCGCGCGCGGCCAGCGGTTGCGGTCGGTGTGGTCCTCCACCCCGAGGAACGGGTTCGGGAACACGGTGTCGAGGTTGGCCAGGCCCGGTTTGAACCAGGCCAGGCACCGGTCGTCGGCGAGCATGTCGGCGACCGCGTCCCGGCCGTCCCGGATCACCTGGACGAGCTGGGCGTCGGGGAAGGCGTCCAGCAGCACGTCGGCGCTGTAGATCAGGTCGGGGGAGGCGTCGGCGTACCGGGCGATGCCCCGCGGCTGCACGCACGGCCCCTCGACGTCGCCCTCGTGCACGGGCCGGTCGCGCAGCACCGCGGGGCGCGGCGGCAGCCCGGCCAGCTCCCGGCACTCGTCCGGGCACTCCGCGCAGGCCCGCGCGGAGATCTGCCAGGCCTCGGCGTAGGCGTCGCGGATCACCCGGGCGGCCCCCGTGCCGCGCTCGCTGGCGATGGCGGGCCGGCGGGCGAAGGCGTAGATCACGCGGAGCACGCCGGGACGCCCGGTGGTGAGATGGAACCCGGCGGACCGCTTGACCGCGCGCGCGAGGAGATCGGCACCCGAGTGCGGCGCGCCCAGGATGAAGACCGGGCGGTGGACCTTGGTGCCGTTGATCACCAGGATGTGCGGCGTCGACCTCATACCCGGCCAAGTTTGTCACCTTTTGAGAGCCGGTCGGGCCGTGACGCACCGTAGCGGCCGCCCGGAACCGGGCCGCGCGGGATCGTTCGGCCCCTAACCTTGAGGAATGGACGCACCCCTCACGCTCGCCGGGCTGCTGCCGCAGGCGACGTCGATCACCGTCCTCACCGGCGCCGGGATCTCCACCGACAGCGGCATCCCCGACTTCCGCGGCCCGCAGGGCGTGTGGACCAAGGACCCCTCCGCCGAGGCCATGTCCACGATCGGCGCCTACATCGCCGACCCGGAGGTGCGCAGGCGCTCCTGGCGGGCCCGCCGCGACCATCCGGCCTGGCACGCCGAGCCGAACGCCGCGCACGCCGCCCTCGTCGAGCTGGAGCGGGCCGGCCGCCTCCGCGCGCTGATCACCCAGAACATCGACGGGCTGCACCAGCGGGCCGGGTCCGGCCGGGAGACGGTGATCGAGATCCACGGCACCATGCGCGACGCGGTGTGCCTGTCCTGCGGCCTGCGCACTCCGATGCCGGAGGTCCTCGCCCGGGTCGACGCGGGGGAGGACGACCCGCCCTGCACCGCCTGCGGCGGCATCCAGAAGTCCGCGACGATCTCGTTCGGGCAGGCGCTGGAGCAGGACGTCCTCGACGCGGCGATCATCGCGGCGCGCTCCTGCGACCTGTTCCTCGCCGTCGGCACCTCGCTCACCGTCCAGCCCGCCGCCGGGCTGTGCCTGGAGGCCGTCGACCACGGCGCCCGGCTGGTGATCATGAACGCCGAGCCGACCCCCTACGATGGGCTGGCGGACGCGGTGCTGCGCACGCCGATCGGCGAGGCGCTGCCGCGGCTGGCCCGCATCGCCCTCGGCAGCGGGCGTCGATCCGTTGGCGGGTCGTGACCGGGCGCCCCTTCCGCTGGCGGCCGGATCCTGACAAGCTCTATCCGTTGCGGTGCGAGGAGGGATCGGGTTGATGAGCGGGGGCGCCCGCGCGGAGGGGGTCGAGGGGCCGTCCGACGCGCCCGCCGCAGGCCTGCCCGGCGAAGGGCCGGCACGGGGGAGGACCCGCAGGTACGGCCGTCTGCGCCCGGGGGACCGGGTCGCGGTCGTCGCGCCCAGCGGTCCCGCCGAGCCGGAGCGGCTGGAGGCGGGCTGCGCGGTGCTGCGCGACCTCGGCCTTGACGTCGTGGTCGGCAAGCACGCCCTCGACCGTGTCAACCTCGGCGCCGCGGGCCCCGTCCGCGACGACTGGCACCGGCTCGCCGGCGCCGACGCCGACCGCGCCGCCGACCTGCAGGCGGCCTGGTGCGACCCGCGCGTCCGCGCGGTGCTCTGCGCGCGCGGCGGCTACGGTGCCACCCGCGTCCTCGACCATCTCGACTGGGACGCCCTCGCGGCCGCCGCGGAGGCGGACGCCGCCCCGAAGATCCTGCACGGTTCCAGCGACATCACCGCGCTGCACGCGGCGTTCGGCGCGCGCCTCGGGGCCACCACGTCGTTCGGCCCGATGCCCGCCGGCCTGATCGCCGACCTCGGCGGCCCGGACCCGGACGGCGACCTGGCCGCCGCCCTGGACGGCCTGCGCGCCGCGCTGTTCGGCGGCCCCGTCGCGCTGCCCGGCACGCACGCCCTGCGCCCCGGACGCGCCGAGGGCCCGCTCACCGGCGGTACCCTCACCCTGATCACCGCACTGCTCGGCACCCCGTACGCCCCGCCGCCCGCGAAGGGCCGCATCGTTTTCCTGGAGGACGTCACGGAGGCGCCGTACCGGATCGACCGGATGCTCGTCCAGCTGCTCCAGGCCGGCTGGCTCGACGGCGCGGCGGGCGTCGCGCTCGGCTCGTGGGAACGCTCCGGCGACCCGGCCGAGCTGGACGCCGTGTTCGCCGCGCGGCTCGGGCCCCTCGGCGTCCCCGTCCTCGCCGGGCTGCCCGCGGGGCACGGCGCCCGGCAGGCCACGCTCGAGCTCGGCGCGCCCGCCGCGCTCGACGCGTCCGGCGATCTGAACCCGGGGCCGGACGGCGGCGTACTGACCGTGGAAGCGCCGGGAGGTGTGCGATGAGCGGCCGGCACGCCCGTCCCGACCCGTGGGACGACGGAACACTGGACTCGCTGCTGGTACTGGTGGCCGAGAGCCTCGGTTACGCCTGCCATCGGGCGCCCGGCGAGGTGATGCTGCTGGAGGGCGCCAACCGGCTGCACGTGAGCATGCGGGACCTGCGGCAGCTGGCCCGGATGGTGCCGCGCGACGACTGGCCGGCACTGGTGTCCGACCACGTCACCACGATCGTCACCGCGATCGAGGAGCCCCTCGACCTCAGCGACTTCGACCTCGCCCAGCACCTGCTGCGCACCCGGATCTACCCGGCCGAGGCCGACAACGGCGTGCTCGCGGCCCGGCCGTTCGCGCCCGGGCTGATCGAGGCGGTCGTGGTCGACACCCCCACCACCGTCCGGACGGTCACCACCGACGAGATGAACGGCTGGCCGGTCTCCGGCGACGCGCTGTTCATGCTCGGCCGCGCCAACGTCCGCGCCGACGGACCGCTCCAGCTCGACGAGCAGGACCTCGGCGGCGTCCGGGTGTCGGTGCTGCACGGGTGGACGTTCTACGCCGTCACCCACCTGGCGTGGCTGGAGGAGTACCTGCCGATCGGCCCGCACGGTGCACTGGTCATCGCGCCGAACCGGAGCCTGATCGTCGCGCACGCGCTGCGGATGTCGGAGGTCCACCCGCGGGCCCGCTACCGCGCCGCCGTGGCCGCCGCGAACGAGCTGCAGGCGCAGGCGCACCGCGCCTACGAGGAGGGGCCCGGGTCGCTCAGCCCGCACCTGTACTGGTGGCGCGGCGGCGAGCTGACCTACCTGGAGACCCGGTACGAGGGCGACTCGCTCGTCCTGCCGCGCGACTTCACCTCCGTGCTGGCCACGTCGACCGCGGAGTACTGAACGTGAAGATCGTCATCGCTCCCGACTCGTTCAAGGGGAGCCTGTCCGCGGCGGAGGTCTGCGCGGCGGTGGAGGCCGGGGCGCTGCGCGCCGTGCCGGGCGCCGAGGTGGTCCGCGTGCCGATGGCCGACGGCGGCGAGGGCACCCTCGACTGCTTCGTGGCCGCGCGCGGCGGCGACCTGGTCGAGGTCGCCGCGACCGACCCGGTGGGCCGTCCGGTGAAGGCGGCCTATGCGCTGTCGGGCGACGGCCGGTCCGCCGTCGTCGAGCTGGCCGCCGCGTCCGGCCTCCCGCTGGTCGAGGACGTCCCGGCCGACCCCATGGGCGCCGGCACGGCCGGCACCGGCGACCTGATCGCCGACGCCGTCCGGCGCGGCGCTCGGGACGTGCTGGTCTGCATCGGCGGCAGCGCCAGCACCGACGGCGGCACCGGGCTGCTGCGCGCGCTGGGCGTCCGCTTCCTGGACGCGGACGGCGCGGAGCTGCCGCCCGGCGGCGCCGCGCTGGCGCGCCTCGACGCGGTCGACGACTCGGGCGTCCCGGCCGCGGTGCGCGACGTCCGGTTCCGGGTCGCCTGCGACGTCACCAACCCGCTCGTCGGCCCGGAGGGCGCCGCCGCGGTGTTCGGGCCGCAGAAGGGCGCCGATCCCGCGCAGGTCCGGGAGCTGGACGCGGCGCTCACCCGGTTCGCCGACGTGGTCGCCGGGCGGTTCGGCGTCCGCGTCCACGACCTGCCCGGCGCGGGCGCGGCCGGCGGCACCTGCGGCGGCCTGGTCGGGGTGCTCGGCGCGGAGCCGTCCGGAGGCGCGCGGCTCGTCGCCGAGGCCGTCGGCCTGGACGGCGCGCTGGACGGCGCCGACCTCGTGATCACGGGCGAGGGCCGGGTGGACGGCCAGAGCGCCGGCGGGAAGGTGGTCTCCGCCGTCGCCGCGCTGGCCAGGGACCGCGCGATCCCCGCCGTCGCGCTCGCCGGCGGCGTCACGGGCCCGCTGGACGAGCTGCACGGCCTCGGCCTCACCGCCGCCTTCAGCATCGCCGACGGGCCCCGCACGCTGGACGCCCTCAAGGCCGAGGCCGCGCCGCTGCTGACCGCCCTCGCGGAGCAGGCCGTCCGCCTGGCCGCGCGCTGACGGCCAGACGGCACGCCGACGGTCAGACGGCGGCCGGTTCGGGCTCCTCGGCGGGCTCCGGCGCGTCCGGCGTCCCGATCCGCAGGGCCGGCACGAACACGTGGGCGAGGGGACCGATCGCCACGGCGTACAGGACGGTGCCGACGCCGACGGTGCCGCCGAGCAGCCAGCCGACGCCGAGGACGCCCAACTCGATGCCGGTGCGCACGACCCGGATCGAGTGCCCCCGCGCGGCCAGGCCGGTCATCAGGCCGTCGCGCGGGCCCGGTCCGAGGCCCGCGCCGATGTAGCAGCCGGTGGCGAACCCGCCGACCAGCACCCCGAGGAGCAGGAACGCCCAGCGGGCGGCGAGCGCGTGCGGGCTCGGCAGGAGCCAGAGGAACAGGTCGGCGAACGCGCCGACGAGCACGACGTTGCTGATCGTGCCGAGACCGGGGCGCTGCCGCAGCGGGATCCAGGCGAGCATCACCACCGCCCCCGCGATGATGATCCACGTGCCGATCGACAGCCCGAACCGGCGGGACAGACCCTGGTGGAAGACGTCCCATGGATCGTTCCCGAGCCGGGAGGACACCTGCAGCGCGATCCCCAGGCCGTACAAGGCCAATCCCGCATAGAGCTGCACGAGGCGCCGCGCCATCAAGGCCATTTCTTGCTCCAGGTGGGTATAAGTTCCGATTCCTGCCCTATTCTGCTGGGGAGTGGCCTGGTAACGACAGGGCCAATATGTGAAAGTGGTCTGTGTGAGCATGCGTTACGTCAGCGGCACCCAACTGGCCCGGCTGCTGGGCGACGTCCCGCGCGAGCGTCCCGTCTACGCCGCGCTCGCCCGCGCCGTCCGGACCCTCGTCCTCGACGGCCGGCTCGCGCTGCGGACCCGGCTGCCCGCCGAGCGGGACCTCGCCGCCGCGCTCGGCGTCAGCCGCACCACGGTGACCGCCGCCTACGACCGGCTGCGCGAGGAGGGCTACATCGAGAGCCGGCAGGGCGCGGGGAGCTGGACGGCGCTGCCGCCCGTCCGCATGTCGTCCGCCGAGCCGGCGCCCGGCGGGCGCTACGGGATGGCGCACCCCGTGCCCGACGACCCGGCGTTCGTCGACCTCGGCTGCGCCACGCCCGGCGCCCCGCAGATCTTCAACGAGGCGGTCGCCGCCGCCGTGGAGGAGCTGCCCCGCTACAGCGGCGGCCCCGGCTACGAACCCGCCGGGCTGGCCGGGCTGCGCGAGGTGATCGCCGCCGGCTACGAGGCGCGCGGCGTGCCGACCCGCCCGGACCAGATCGTCGTCACGACCGGCGCGCAGCACGCGTTCACGCTGCTGACGCAGACGCTCGTGGAGCCCGGCGACCCGGTGATGGTGGAGCGCCCGACCTACCCGCACGCGCTGGGCGCGCTGCGGCGGCGCGGCGCCCGGCTCGTCCCGGTCGGGGTGAACGAGGGCTGGGACATGGAGCTGGTCGCGGGCAGCATGCGGCAGGCCGCCGTCCGGATGGCCTACACGATCGCCGACTTCCACAACCCGACCGGCCTGCTGATGTCCGCCGACGACCGGGCCGCGCTGGTGGACGCGGCGCGCCGCGCGGACGCGTTCGTCGTCGCCGACGAGACCTTCGCCGACCTCGCGCACGACCCGGACGCGCCGCGCATGCCGCCGGTCGCCGCCTACGACACCGGCGGGCGCGTCGCGACCATCGGGTCGGCGTCCAAGCTGATGTGGGGCGGGCTGCGCATCGGCTGGATCCGCACCACGGGACCGCTCGCCCGCCGGCTCGTGCTCGCCCGCGAGCCGTTCGACATGGCCAGCCCGGTGCTCGACCAGCTGATCGTCCGCGAGCTGCTGCTGCGGATCGACGACGTGCGGGCCGAGCGCGCGGCGACGCTGCTGCGCAACCGGGACGCGCTCGCCGCCGCGCTGCGGGAGCTGCTGCCCGGCTGGGAGTTCCGCCTGCCCGACGGCGGCATGTCCCTGTGGGCGCGGCTGGGCGCGCCCGTCGCCACCATGCTCGCCGAGGCCGCCGAGCGGCTCGGCGTGCGGGTCGTCGCGGGCCCGGTGTTCGGGGTGGACGGCGTCCTGGAGGACTACGTCCGCCTGCCCTACGTCCTGCCGCCCGACACCCTGCGCGACGCGGTGGAGCGGCTCGCGCACGCCTACCGCGAGGTGCAGGCGGCCCCGGCGCCGCGCCCGCTGCCCGCCTACGTCTGACGGACGCCCCGGGCGGGGACGGTCACGGCGCGCGCTGGATGTAGTCGACGAGGTGCTCGCGCTCGCTCTCCAGCTCGTCGATGGCGCTCTTGACGACGTCGCCGATGCTGACGATGCCGGCGAGGCGCCCGCCGTCGACGACGGGGACGTGCCGGAACCGGTTCTCGGTCATGGTGCGGCGCAGGTCCTCGACGTCGTCGGCGGGACCGCAGGTGCGCACCTCGGTGGTCATGATCTCGGACACGGGGTGGTCGAGCAGCGCCGCGCCGCGGTCGTGCATGCGCCGCACGATGTCGCGTTCGGTGACGATGCCGGCGATGGCCGCGCCGTCCGGCGAGACCACCGCCGCCCCGATGTTGTGCTCGGCGAGGACGGCGAGCAGCCGGCGCACGGTGGCGTCCGGCGTGACCGTCGCCACCGCGTCTCCCTTCCTCCGCAGGATCTCGCGAATCCGCATGGCTCACGCTCCGGTGCCGGTATCGGACCCGTGGCGGGGCGTCCGCCGGGGGGCTGTCCTGACAAGGTCGCATGGTTCGGCGTCCGGGAAAACCCCGGCACGGTACATCATTTCCGGACGGGTGCCGGGCCGGTGACGCGCCGAGGGATGCCCGGCGCGTCCTGACAGGTCGTGTTCACCCGACCCCGGTCCGTGGAAGTGGATCACGCGTCACGTAATGTGGTCTCTTGATCACTCAGTGAAGGCCGTCCTAGGTGACCAGGGAGCCCGCCGTGCCCGTACCGCGAATTGTGATCATGGGCGCCGGCTTCGCCGGCTACAACACCGCCCGCGCGCTGGAGCGCCTGCTCCGGCCAGCCAAGGCCGAGATCGTGATGGTGGCGCCGTTCGGCTACACGCTGTACCAGCCGCTGCTGCCGCAGGTCGCGGGCGGCGTGCTGGACCCGCGCGCCATCGCCGGGCCGCTGCACCGGCTGCTGGGCCGGACCCAGCTGCTGCCGGGCAAGGTGCGCGCCGCGGACCTGCACGAGCGGACCATCGACGTCGAGAAGATCGACGGGACGAAGGTGACGGTGCGCTACGACCGGCTCGTCCTCGCGGCGGGCAGCGTCACCCGCACCTTCGACATCCCGGGCCTGAAGGAGCACGCGCACGGCCTGAAGAACCTCGCCGAGGCGGTCTACCTGCGCGACCACGTGATCGCCCAGCTGGAGCTGGCGAACGCGAGCATGGATCCGGTGGAGCGGGCCGCGCGGCTGGGGTTCCTGGTCGTCGGCGGCGGCTACTCGGGCGTGGAGACCTGCGCGAACCTGCAGCTGCTCACCACCAAGGCGCTGCGCCGGTTCCCGCGCCTGGACCCGGCGCTGCTGACCTGGACGCTGATCGACATCGCCCCGAAGCTGCTGCCGGAGCTGGGCGAGCGGCTCGGCCAGGAGGCGATGCGGCTGCTCGGCCGCCGCGGCGTCGACATCCGGCTCGGCACCACCCTCGAACGGCTGGAGCCGCACTGCGCGCACCTGACCGACGGGACGACGCTGCCGTGCCGCACCGCGATCTGGACGGCCGGCGTCACCCCCAGCCCGGTGCTCTCCACGCTGAACCTGCCCGCCGACCGCGGCCGGGTCCGGGTCGGCGCGGACCTGCGGCTCGTCGAGTTCCCCGACGTGTACGCGGTCGGCGACGCGGCCGCCGTGCCCGACCTGGCGCGCGGCGGCGGCGACGCGGTGTGCCCGCCGACGGCGCAGCACGCCACCCGGCAGGCCCGCGTCGCCGCGCACAACGTCGCCGCCTCGCTGCTCGGCCACGAGCCCCGCGAGTACCGGCACAAGGATCTCGGCCTCGTGGTCGACCTCGGCGGCGCCCAAGCGGTCGCACGGCCGTTCGGGGTGGAGCTGACCGGGATCGTCGCGCAGGCCGTGACCCGCGGCTACCACCTGCTGACGGTCCCGTCGGTGTCGGCGCGGGCGCGGGTCCTCGGCCAATGGCTGATCCACGCTGCGGCCGGCGACGACCTGATCCGGCTCGGGCTGCTGGACCCGCGCACCAGCAGCCTCGTCGACGTCGAACACAGCTTGTGACGAGGGCGCTGCCGATGGGGCGTGCACTGTCCCCGGCGGGCGTGCCCGCCGGGCGCCGCGTGATGGCGGCGCTGATGGCCGTACTGACCGCCGGTCTGGCGGCCGGCTGCGCGTCGGGCGCCTCGGGCACCCGTGTCGTGAACCTGTACAACGCGCCGCAGGAGAGCATCGGCGCGATCGCCGCCCGGTGCAACCGGGAGGCGCACGGCCGGTACCGGATCGTCGTGAACACGCTGCCGCGCAGCGCCGACGACCAGCGCGAGCAGCTGGTCCGGCGGCTGGCCGCGCGCGACTCCGGGCTGGACGTCCTCGGGCTCGACGTGACCTGGACCGCGGAGCTGGCGCAGGCCGGCTGGATCCGCGAGTGGACCGGCCGGTACGGCGCGGAGGCCCGCAAGGGCACCCTGCCCGGGCCGCTGGCCACCGCGACCTGGGAGGGCCGGCTGTACGCGGCGCCCTACAACACCAACGTCCAGCTGCTGTGGTACCGCTCGGACCTGATTCCCCGTCCGCCGTCCACCTGGGCGGGGCTGATCAAGGAGTCGGAGCGGCTCGCCGCCGAGGGCAAGCCGCACTACGGCGAGGTCACCGGCGCGCAGTTCGAGGGGCTCGTCGTCTGGTTCAACAGCCTCGTCGCGTCCGCCGGCGGGCGGATCCTCAGCCCCGACGGCCGCCGGGTCGAGCTCGGCCCGTCCGCGGTGACGGCCTTGCAGACGATCCGGGCGTTCGCCCGGTCCAAGGCCGCGGCCGACCCGTCGATCTCCAACACCAAGGAGGACGACGCGCGGCTGGCGGTGGAGTCGGGACGCGGCGCCTACGAGATCAACTGGCCGTTCGTGTACGCGTCGATGGCCAGCCTCCAGCCCAAGCTGGTGAAGAAGTTCAAGTGGGCGCCCTATCCCGGCATCACCGGGCCGGGACGCGCGCCGCTCGGCGGGGCGAACTTCGCCGTCAGCCGCTACAGCGCGCAGCCGGACGCCGCGTTCCAGGCCGCGCTGTGCCTGCGCGACCCGGAGAGCCAGCGCACCGCGGCGATCAGCGACGGGCTGCCGCCGGCCGTCGAGTCGGTGTACTGGGCGCCCGGGATGGCGAAGGCGTACCCGATGCGGCAGGCGATCCTCGACTCGCTCCGGAACGCCGCCGCCCGCCCCATGACCCCCACCTACCAGAACGTGTCGACGGTGACGGCGGTTCGGCTCTCGCCGCCGTCGGCCATCGACCCGCCCCGCACGCTGCGCTCGCTGCGGGGCCTCATCGAGGACGCGTTGCAGAGCAAGGGGGTGCTTCCATGAACGAGGAGTTGAGCAGCACGGAGGCCATCCCGGTGGCGGGCCGGGCGGTGGCGGTGCCGAGCGCGAACCGCAGGTCGGAGCGGCGGCTCGGCTGGCTGCTGTGCACGCCCGCCGCCGTGGTGATGCTCGCGGTCACCGGCTGGCCGATCGTCTACTCGGTGCTGCTGTCGCTGCAGCGCTTCGACCTGCGCTTCCCCGACCGGAAGGCATGGATCGGGGTGGACAACTACACGACGGTGCTGGGCAGTTCGTTCTGGTGGAACGCGTTCGCCGTCACCGTGCTCGTCACGGTCGTCAGCGTCGCGGTGGAGCTGGTCCTCGGCATGGTGATCGCGCTGGTGATGTACCGGACGATCGTGGGCCGCGGGCTGGTGCGGGCCGTCGTGCTGATCCCGTACGGGATCGTCACCGTCGCCGCCGCCTACGGCTGGAAGTACGCGTGGACGCCCGGCACCGGGTTCCTCACGCGGCTGCTGCCGGCGGGGTCCGCGCCGCTCACCGACCACTTCCCGGCCATCGGGATCATCATCCTCGCGGAGATCTGGAAGACGACCCCGTTCATGGCGCTGCTGCTGATGGCGGGGCTGGCCCTGGTCCCCGAGGACGCGCTGAAGGCGGCGTCGACCGACGGCGCGACGGCCTGGCAGCGGTTCACCCGGATCACGCTGCCGCTGATGAAGCCGGCGATCCTGGCCGCCCTGCTGTTCCGCACGCTGGACGCCTTCCGGATCTTCGACGACATCTTCGTGCTCACCAACGGCGCGCAGAACACGGGCTCGGTGTCGCTGATCGCCTACCACAACCTGATCGGCGGGCTGAACCTCGGCATCGGCTCCACCATGTCGGTGCTGATCTTCCTGGCCGTCGCCGTGATCGCGTTCGTGTTCGTCAAGGTGCTCGGCACGAGCGCGCCCGACGCGGGGAGGCGCTGATGGACCGCACCGCGGGCGGGATCACCCGCTGGAGCCTGGTCAACCTGGTGGTCCTGCTATACGCGCTGGTCCCGGTGGTGTGGATCGCGTCGCTGTCGTTCAAGGACCCGTCCACGTTCTCCAACGGCACGTTCTTCCCGACCAAGTGGACGCTGCGCAACTACAGCGGCATCTTCGACAACGCGGACTTCGTCCGCGGGCTCGGCAACTCGATCGGCATCGGGCTGGTGTCGACGCTGGTCGCGATCGTGATCGGCACGATGGCCGCGTACGCGGTGGCCCGGCTGGACTTCCCCGGCAAGCCGCTGGTGCTCGGGCTGTCCCTGCTGATCGCGATGTTCCCGCAGATCTCCCTGGTCACGCCGCTGTTCGAGATCGAGCGGACGCTCGGGCTGTTCGACACCTGGCCGGGCCTGATCCTGCCGTACATCACCTTCGCGCTGCCGCTGACCATCTACACGCTGTCGACGTTCTTCAAGGAGATCCCGTGGGACCTGGAGAAGGCCGCCAAGATGGACGGCGCCACGCCGTTCCAGGCGTTCCGGCGGGTCATCGTCCCGCTGGCCGCGCCCGGTGTGGTGACGACCGCGATCCTGGCGTTCATCGTGTGCTGGAACGACTTCCTGTTCTCCATCTCGCTGACGTCCTCCAGCCGGGCGCGGACCGCGCCGGCGACGATCTCGTTCTTCACGGGGTCGTCGCAGTTCGAGGACCCGACCGGGTCGATCGCCGCGGCGGCCATCGTCATCACCGTGCCGATCGTGGTGTTCGTGCTGGTGTTCCAGCGCCGGATCGTGGCCGGGCTGACGTCCGGCGCGGTGAAGGGATGAGGCGGCGCGATGGCTGAGATCGTGCTCTCCGGGGTCACCAAGCGCTACCCCGACGGCACCACCGCCGTGCAGGACCTGGACCTGTCGATCGCCGACCGGGAGTTCATCATCCTGGTCGGGCCGTCCGGCTGCGGGAAGTCCACCACCCTGAACATGATCGCGGGGCTGGAGGACATCAGCGAGGGCGAGCTGCTGATCGACGGCCGCCGGGTCAACGACCGGGCGCCCCGCGAGCGGGACATCGCGATGGTGTTCCAGTCCTACGCGCTGTACCCGCACATGACGGTCCGGGAGAACATCGGCTTCCCGCTGAAGCTCGCCCGGATGAACAAGGCGGAGGCCAACGCCAAGATCGAGGAGGCGGCGCGGATCCTGGCGATCGAGCCGTTCCTGGACCGGCGGCCCGCGCACCTGTCCGGCGGGCAGCGGCAGCGGGTGGCGATGGGACGCGCCATCGTCCGCAACCCCAAGGCGTTCCTGATGGACGAGCCGCTGTCCAACCTGGACGCCAAGCTGCGGGTGCAGATGCGCACCATGATCTCGCGGCTGCAGAACCAGCTCGGCACGACCACCGTCTACGTCACGCACGACCAGACCGAGGCGATGACGCTCGGCGACCGGATCGTGCTGATGCGGCGGGGGATCGCCCAGCAGGTCGGCGCGCCCGAGGAGCTGTACGACCATCCGCACAACCTGTTCGTGGCCGGGTTCATCGGCTCGCCGGCCATGAACTTCCTGCCCGCCGACATCTCCGGGGGCGCGCTGCACTCGGTGCTCGGCGAGATCCCGCTGTCGGACCGGATGCGGAAGGCGCTGGCGGCGCACCACTCGCCGGACCGGGTGGTCATGGGCGTGCGGCCGGAGGCGTTCGCGGACGCGAGCCTCGACCGCCGCCGCGAGCAGGACGTCGGCGAGCTCCGCTTCGGCGGGCGGGTCGAGATCCTCGAGTCGCTCGGCGCGGAGAAGTTCGCCTACATCGACCTCGAGCCGGGCACGGTGGTCGACTCCGAGCACCTCACGGACGCGTTCCAGGGCCATTCTCCCGGGCACCGGCACGCGCAGATCGTCGCGCGCCTGGACCCGAGGTCCGAGGCCCGCGAGGGCCGCATGCTCGACCTGGAGTACGACCCGGCCTCCATCCACCTCTTCGAGCCCGAGACGGGCCTCAACCTGACCGAGCACGTCTGACCGCGGCGCCGCCCGGCGTCGCGGTCGACGCGGGTCAGGGGGCGAGGAGGGTGCTCAGGGAGCGGAGGGCGGGGGTGAGGAGGCGGCCCGCGGGCGAGGCGTGGGCGAGCGCCGCGCGAGCGGCGTTCGCTCCGCAGCCGCCGTGCACGCCGCCGCCGGGGTGCGCGGACGCCGACGCGAGGTAGAGCCCGGCGACGGGCGTCTCGGCGCGCCCGAGGCCCGGGACGGGACGGAACACCAGCTGCTGGTGGAGCATCGCGGTGCCGCCGTTCAGCGCGCCGCCCGGCAGGTTGGCGTCGTGCTCGGCGAACGCGGGCGGAGCGGTGACCCGGCGCGCGACGACGCGGTCGCGGAAGCCGGGTGCGAAGCGCTCGACCACGTCCTCGACACGGCGGGCCATCGCGTCCCGCTCGCGCTCGTCCCAGGCGCCGGTGATCCCGTCGGGTCCGGCGTCGCCCTTCACCCGGTGCGGGACGTGCGTGTACGCCCACACCGACTCGGTGCCGGCGGGGGAGCGGGCCGGGTCGGCCGTCGTCATCTGGCCGAGCAGCGCGAACGGCTCGGACGGGACGCGGCCGGTGGCGATGTGGCCGCTGTAGTCGGTCATGGCGTCCAGGCCGGGGGACAGGTGGACGGTCCCGGCGCGCGCCGCGCCCGGCGAGGTCCAGGGGATCGGCCCGGAGAGGGCCCAGTCGACCTTGAAGGTGGCGTGGTCCCAGGTGAAGCGCCGCATGTCCGCGCGCAGCGAGCCGGGCAGGTCGGACCAGCCGACCAGCCCGCCGTAGAGCGCGGGCGCCGACACGTCCGCGAGCACCGCCCGGGCGGCCCGCACGGCCTCGCCGCCCTCGGTCCGGACGCCGAGCGCGCGCCCGTTCCGGACGATCACGGAGGTCACGGCCGTGCCGCAGCGGACCCGTCCGCCGCGCGCCTCCAGCCGCCGCACCAGCGCGGCGGTGAGCTCGCCCGCGCCGCCCTCCGGCACCGGCCATCCGTGCCGCTGCCCGATCATGGCGAGCAGCCAGCCGAAGATCGAGCCGCCCGTGCTCTCCGGGAACATGTCGGTGTGCAGTGCCGATCCGGCGAGCAGCAGCGGCCCGCCGGGCCCGGTGAACTCCTGCTCGCCGAGCGTCCGGACGGGCGCCAGCAGCGAGCGCAGGACGCGCAGCCCGCCCGCGCGGCGCGCCGACGCGGCGAGCGGCAGTGCGGCCCGGACGGGCGGGAACGGGGTGAACAGGGCGCCCAGCACCGCGTCCCCCATCTGCTCCCACAGGCCCCACAGCCGCAGCCAGGCGTCGCCGTCGCCCGCGCCGAGCGCGTCGAGGCTCGCGGCGGTCGCGTCCGGGTCGCGTTCGAGCACGGCGGCGCGCCCGTCCGGCAGCGGGTGGGCCAGCACCGCCGGGGCGTGCTTCCAGCGCAGCCCGTGCCGTTCCAGGCCGAGCGCCCGGATCGCCGGCGACGCGACGCCGAGCGGGTAGAACGCGCTGCACAGGTCGCTGACGTAGTCGGGGTGGACGCCCCGGTCGCTGCGCACCGCGCCGCCCGGCTCCGGCTGCGCCTCCAGGACCAGGACGTCCCAGCCCGCGTCGGCCAGCATGTTGGCCGCCACGAGACCGTTGGGTCCCGCGCCGACGACCACGGCGTCCGCCATCCCGCACCGCCTCCCGTCGATCACCCTAGGGCGTCTGCGGGCGCCCTACCCCGGCGCGGGCGCCCTAGCCCGCGTCGAAGCGGGCCAGCAGCCGCATCGCGCCCGGCGACAGCCGGGACGCGAGGTGGCCCAGCCGCGCCTCCGGGGTGACGGGCACGACCGCCCGGTCGTCGCGGACCGCCTTGACGATCTGCTTCGCGACGCCCTCCGGCCCGAAGCCGCGCAGCGCGTACGCCCGCGCCGCCCGCTCCCGGCTGCGCGCCTGCTCCCGCGAGCCGCGCCCCACGAACCGGGACGTCCGGGTGATGTTCGTGTTGACGATGCCGGGGCAGATCGCGCTGACGCCGATGCCCTTGCCCTTCAGCTCGGCGCGCAGGCACTCCGACAGCATCAGCACGGCCGCCTTGCTGGTGGCGTAGGCGGGCAGCGTCCGGGACGGGGTGAACGCGGCGGCAGAGGAGGTGTTGACGATGTGGCCGCCCTGCCCGCGCTCCACCATCTGCGCGGCGAACAGCCGCGACCCGTGCACGACGCCCCACAGGTTCACGCCGAGGACCGAGTCCCAGTCGTCCACCGTGTGGTCGAGGAACGACCCGGCCATGCCGATCCCGGCGTTGTTCACCACGACGTCCGGGACGCCGTGGTCGTGCAGGACGGACTTGGCGAAGTCCTCCATCGCGGCGGCGTCGGACACGTCCACCCGGTAGGGGTGCCCGGCGGGGCCCACGAGGCCGGCGAGCTCCGCGGTGCGCTGCGCGGTGGCGAGGTCGAGGTCGGCGGCGACGACCTCCGCGCCCTGCTCGGCGAACGCGAGCGCGGTGGCGCGGCCGATGCCGCTGCCGGCGCCGGTCACGACGACCAGCGACCCGTCGAAGGCGCGGCGGTCCCGGCGGACGCGGGCGCGGCTGAGCGCGCGGGACTCGGCGGCGGTGAGCGGGCCGCCCTGGACCCCGGTGATGTGCTCGGTGATCCAGCGGGCGATGACGTCCGGGTGGCTGCGCGGCACCCAGTGGCCGGCCGCGATCGGGCGCAGCGACAGGTTCGGCACGCGCTCGCTCAGCCCGCCGACCAGGTGCGGCGACACGAACAGGTCCTTCGTCGGGACGATGACCTGCGTGGGCACGTCGGTGCGGCGGTCGCGCGGGCGGCGCAGCCGCTGCACCATGTTCGCCCGGTACAGGCCGACGCCGGACGCTCCGTCCCGCGCCATCGTCCGCGCCGGGTGGCCGTCGCGCGGGGCGACGCCCTCACCGAGTTCCAGGGCCCGGCTGAACGGCCGGGACAGCCCCGCGAGCCACATCAGCTCCGGCAGGACGGGCGTCTGGAAGAAGTAGATGTACCAGGACCGGACGCCCTGCCCGGCGGCGCGCTTAAGGTTCGCCGGGGTCGGGCGGGCGACGGTGCGCCGCGTCCAGTGCGCCACGTGGTCCAGGCAGGGCCCGGAGATGGAGGTGAAGGAGGCGAACCGCTCCGGCATGGTGCAGGCGGCCTCCCACGACTGGATCGAGCCCCAGTCGTGCCCGACGAGGTGCACCTTGCGCTCGGGGGCGGTGGCGTCCAGCACCGCCCGCATGTCGGACATGAGGTAGTCGAAGGTGTAGCGCTTGCGTCCGAACGGCCGGGACGAGGCGCCCGATCCGCGCACGTCGTAGCGGACGACGTGGTACCGGTCGGCGAGCCGCGCGGCGACCTCGTCCCACACCGCGTGGGTGTCGGGGTAGCCGTGCATGAGCAGGACGGTCGGCCGGGAGGTGTCGCCCTGCTCGTAGACGGCGAGGTCGACGCCGTCGCCGCGGACC
The DNA here is from genome assembly GCF_017573545.1 of Actinomadura nitritigenes. Lineage (GTDB taxonomy): Bacteria > Actinomycetota > Actinomycetes > Streptosporangiales > Streptosporangiaceae > Spirillospora > Spirillospora nitritigenes. Next base: position 187,125 of record NZ_JAGEOK010000011.1, read on the forward strand.
CGGCGGCGCCTCACCGGCGCCGCGGGGGCGGCGTCCGGGGTGATGGTCTGCGTCATTGCGCCTCCCGTCGCGCCCACCGGTGCACGTGGGGCAGGTCGTCGTCGAGCCAGTGGGCGTCGTCCTCGGTGACCACGAGGATCTCCTCGAACTTCACGCCGACGCCGCGGAAGCCGATGTGCGGTTCCACCGCCCACAGCCCGGGCGTCGGGGGGTGCTGGGACTGCGCGGCCCCGTTCCAGAGCGGGGAGCGCCCCTCGAGGCGCTCCTTCACCAGTTCGCGGCCGATCGTCTGCAGGAACCGTACACCGAACGGGAATCCGACGCGCTTGGGAAGGATGCCGCCGATGATCCCGACCTGGTGGCCGATGACCCGTCCGGGGTACTTGGCGTGCCGGTTCTGGTAGCCCTGCCGCTCGATGAGGGCGTCGACCTCGGCGTAGATGTCGGCGAACGTCCGGCGCTCGCGCACGAGGCGGAGGATGAGGTCGCGGTAGCCGGCGAGGTCGGCGTCGAGCCGCTCCCAGATCCGGTTCTCGCCGAGCACGCCCCCGTAGCCGATGTCCGCGGAGTAGCCGCCGCGCACGGGCGCCATGTCGAGGATGTAGGGCATGCCCTCCTCCAGGCGCGTCGCGCTGGGGAGGAACTGGGTCGGGACCTTGAACCCGCGGAAGGCCGACCGGTCGCCGAACCAGGCGAACGGGGTGTGCAGCCAGTCGTCGACGCCGTGCCCGCGCAGCCAGCGGCGCATCCGGCGGCACGCCTCCCGCTCGGTCACGCCCGGTTCGAGGGTGGCGGCGACCTCGTCGGCGCACCGGTAGCACAGGCGCTGGACGTCGCGGAATCGCTCGAGCTCCGCCTCATCGCCGGGAGGTCGGAGGGTGTTGGCTGGTCGGGGTAGCAGGGTGCGGGCGAGCGTCACTTTATTGGACACGATGTTAATTAACCGCGCGCTCCGGACGCCGGTCAAGGGGGCCGCGCGTGACGCTCGCCACCCGGCACGCGCGAGGGCCCGTACGGCGCGGCGGTACGGGCCCTCAGGGGGAGGTCTCCGGGGAGCCTCCGGTCGCGAAGTCCTTGCTAGTACGGGTCGTAGCCCGCGGCCTGCGCGGCGGGGGACTGCTTGAGGTACTCCAGCGCGCGCGGCGTCGAGCAGACCTTGGACGGGTGGTGGTTCGGCTTGAGGTAGACGGGCGCCTCGCCGAGCAGCAGCTTGAAGATGCCGGGCACGTGCCCCTGGCGGACGGACCGGCGGTACGCGCGCACGACCCGCAGCGGTGTGACCCGCTTCGTCACCGTCGGGTCCTGCTTCATCAGGTACAGCGAGCCGCCGATCAGCGCCCAGTACAGGAAGAACAGCGACACGACCCAGGCGGCCGCCCGGGTCGGGTAGCGCCCGCCCATCGCCTTGTAGACGTCGAACACCACGGACCGGTGCTCGACCTCCTCGGCGCCGTGCCAGCGCAGCAGGTCCAGCATCGTCGGATCGACGCCGGCCTTCTCCAGCCGGTCGTTGTCCATGATCCACTGGCCGAGCACGGCGGTGTAGTGCTCGATCGAGGCGACCGCCGCCAGCTCGAACCGCAGCCGGCGCCGCCAGGCCCGCGGGTTCTTCTCCTTGAGCGCCGCCATCTGCGCGGGCCGCTCCGCGTTGCCCTTGGCCGCCGCGTCGGTGATCTTGGAGACGTCGATCCCGTTGGTCTCCAGGATCTGGTCGAGCACGCCCTGGTGCGAGCGGGCGTGCACCATCTCCTGGCCGATGAACCCCCGGATCTCCTCCAGCAGCCGCTCGTCCTTGATGTGCGGCCGCGCGTCCTTGACGCACTGGATGAACCACTTCTCGCCCTCGGGCAGGACGATGTGGAACGAGTTGATGATGTGCGTGGCGAGCGGGTCGCCGGGGACCCAGTGCAGGGGAGTGGACGACCAGTCGAAGGACACCCGCCGAGGCTTGATCGGTGGGTGGCGCTCGTCGATGCCGGACGCCGCTCCGCCGCCGGTGAGGGGCCTCGTCATTCCGTGATCCTCCGCTTCGCGCGCCCGGGGCCGGACGCGGCGTGCGAGCACGCGCGCGTCAGTGCGTTGGGGGAGCAGTCAACCCCTGTGGCGGGGCCGGTGTCTTGAGGAAGGGCCAACAAGTTACCGTTTGGTTTTCGGCCCGAGATGACAAACGGCCGGCCGCCCTAGCGGGTGTCGGGTGGGGGCCGCGCGGGTGTCAGACGCGGAGCCGCCCGGCGCCCGCGTAGACGTTCATGGTGTCCCCGCGCAGGAAGCCGACCAGCGTCATCCCGGCGTCCTCGGCCAGGTCGACCGCCAGCGACGAGGGCGCCGACACCGCCGCGAGGACGGGGATCCCCGCGGTCATCGCCTTCTGGGTCAGCTCGAACGACGCGCGCCCGCTGACCATGAGGACCCTGCCGGTGAGCGGCAGCAGGCCCTGCCGCAGGGCCCACCCGACGACCTTGTCGACCGCGTTGTGCCGCCCGACGTCCTCGCGCACCGCCAGCAGCGCGCCCTCGGCGTCGAACAGCCCGGCCGCGTGCAGGCCGCCCGTCCGGTCGAAGACCCGCTGCGCGGCGCGCAGCCGGTCCGGCAGGGCGGCCAGCACCCGCGGGGTGAGGCGGACGGGGTCGGCGGACACCTCGTACGGCCGGTCGGTCCGCAGCGCCTCGATGCTCGACTTCCCGCACACCCCGCACGCGCTCGTGGTGGTGAACGCGCGGGTCATCGCGTCGTCGGGCGGCGCCACCCCCGGGGCCAGCGCCACGTCCAGGGTGTTCTGCTCCTGGGTGTCCGCGCAGTACCGCATGGCGGTGAGATCGGCCGCGCCGCGGATGACGCCCTCCGCCGCCAGGAACCCGGCGACGAGGTCGAAGTCGTGGCCCGGGGTGCGCATCGTGATCGTCAGCGGCTTGCCCGCCACCCGGATCTCGAGCGGCTCCTCCACGGCGAGGGTGTCGGGCCGGCGTCCCGCCGCCCCGCCGGTGCTCACCCGCAGGACCGGCTTGCGCACGGTGATCCGACCCATGGACCGAACGGTACCCCGGTTGTCACCGGCTAACGAATAAGTTCACGCCGGACTGTCCTGTTTCGCATCCTTTGTCGTGCAGGACGGGGCGCCCTGGCGGCCGGGTCGCGCGGCGGCGGAGCATACCTGCGGACGGCGCCCCACGGGGACCCGGGCGCCGCGCATCACGGGGAGTAGCACATGCGCAAGTTCCTGATCGTGCCCGTTCTCGTCGGCGGCCTCGCGGTCGCCGCCGCGGGCTGCCAGGTGGAGAAGACCGTCGGCTCCGGCACGGTGGAGAAGCAGATCGACGCCAAGCTCGGCCCGATGTACCAGGCGGCCGGCCTCGGCCCGGCGAAGGCGTCCTGCCCGGGGGACCTCAAGGGCAAGGTCGGCACCACGCTCGACTGCACCGTGCGCGACGGCAAGGGCGGCAGCCACCGGCTCAGGGTCACCGTCACCTCGGTCAAGGGGAGCGAGGTCCACTTCTCGATGAGGGCCGCCTCCTAGCCCTCCGGGCCGCGTCCGGTCGGGCACCCCTGCGGGGGCGGGGTGCCCGCCATGGCGTTACTTCGACGGGCACGACCAGGGAAAGGTTCGGCGCCCGTCGTCCCGTTCTCTGTCCCTTCTTTCTCGGGATGAGGCGCCCTGGCACGCGAGACGCCGGGCGACGGAGGATGCCCCCGGACGGCGCCCCCAGGGGACCGGGGCGCCGACATGACGGGGAAGAGCACAGTGGCACCTGACAAGAGCACCACTTCAACGGGGAATCGGTTCGGTCGATGGCGGCGAGGTCCGCTTCACCGGGACGCCCGCCTGCTGGCGTCCGCGGTCCCGGCGTCGACACGGAGGGCCGCCGGACCCGTGCGCACGTCGCTGATCGCGCCGGCCCTGCTCGGCGGCCTGCTGCTCGGCGCCGCAGGCTGCGGGCTCAATGGCGACGTCCCCGGGGACATGGTGCAGGACCGGATCCGCAAGCAGCTCGGCCCGGAGTACGACGCCGCGGGGATCGGCCCCATCCAGGCGTTCTGCCCGGGCCGGCTCAGGAGCGAGGTCGGCGCGAAGATCACGTGCGCCGTCTATGACAGCAAGGGGCGGAAGCACCGAGTGATCGCCACGGTCACCTCCGTCGACGGCTGGGACGTCCGCTACTCCTTGAAGAAGGCGTAGCCGCCCGAGGACGGGCCGGCCGTGCCGGCGTCCCCGCCTCTCGGCGCTGCTCGGCTCGTCCAGGTCACCGGCGTCAGTCGGGCACCCCGCGGGGGCGGGGCGTCCGCCAGCCGTAGCGCATCGCCAGCACCCGCAGGGCGAACGCCAGCACCGCGGCGCCGGCGGTCACGGCGCCGCCGTGCAGTCCCGCCGACGAGGCGGCCGCCGTGACGGCGGCGCCGAGCATCGCCGGCAGCGCGTACAGCTGCCGGTCGTACAGGACCGCGGGGATCTGCCCGCTCAGCATGTCGCGCAGGACGCCGCCGCCCACCGCGGTGACCACGCCGAGCAGCACCGCGTGCAGCGGCGACAGCCCGTGGTCGAGCGCCTTCAGCGTGCCGGTCGCGCAGAACAGCCCGAGGCCCGCCGCGTCGAACAGCAGCACCGCCGGGAACAGCCGCGCGACCTGCGGATGCCAGAAGAACACGAGCGCCGACGCGGCCAGCGGCACCAGCACGTAGCCGAGGCTGGTGAACGCCGCCGGCGGGACCGCCCCGATCAGCAGGTCCCGCAGGATCCCGCCGCCGAGCGCGGTGATCTCCGCGAGCACCACCATGCCGACGACGTCGAGCCGCTTGCGGACGGCCGCGAGCGCCCCGGACACCGCGAACACGAAGATGCCCGCGAGGTCCAGCAGCTGGGGGACGTCCGGCCCGTTCACGCCCGCTCCCGGGAGGCGCGCCGCCGCTCCCGGCCCGCCCCGCCCGGCCTCAGTCGCGCCTGTCGGTGCGATCGATGTTCCAGTTGGCCACCACCGCCGCGAACGGCGGGATGATCATCGCGAACACCGACATCCCGATGGCGGCGGGCGTCGAGTACAGCCGGACGACCGTCCAGGCGAGGACGATGAAGGTGAGGCACGTCCCCATCATGATCCCGTAAGCCAGCTTGCGCCGCCTCATACCCCCACCGTACGTCGCGGGACGCCGCGCCGCGGGCACGGCCCGTGACGTTCCGGTCGCCCAAATGAGAGCGCGCTGAGTCGCCCGTCTTCCTCTTCTGCCCGCAGCGCTCCGGGTCCACCCTCCTGCGGGTGCTGCTGACAGCCATTCGGAGAGCCGGGCGCCGCACGAGCTGCACCTGCGCCACCTGCGGGTGAAGCCCGCCCGGGACTTCGCCGTCGACGTCTCGGCCGAGCCTGCTCCGCTACGCGGAGGGCGTCGAGGCGGCCGACGCCCGGGGCCGCCGGCGCTTCGGCTCGGCCGGCGGCCGCGGGCACGCCCGCGGAGGCGCACGGGAATCGAACCCGCCGTCCCGAGATCCTCGGGACCAACGGTTTTGAAGACCGCGGAGGCCACCAGGCGCTCGCGCGCCTCCGCCGCGATACTAGTCGATCACCCGGCGTAGAGGGCGTCGAGGGCCTCGGCGTACTTGCCGTGCACGACCCGGCGCCGCAGCTTGAGGGTGGGGGTCAGCTCCTCGCTCTCGGCCGTCCACTCGGCGGGCAGCAGCCGCCACCTCTTGACCTGCTGGACGCGGGCGAGGCGGGCGTTGGCGTCCTCGACGGCCTTCGCGACCTCCTCCAGCACGAGCGGGTGCTCGGCGAGCGCGGCGAGGTCGGTGGTCTCGATCCCGTGCGCGGCCGCCCAGACCGGCGCGACCTCGCCGTCCAGCGTGATGAGCGCGACGACGTAGGGGCGGCGGTCGCCGAACGCGAGCGCCTGGCCGACCAGCGGGTGCTCCTTGAGGTGGTTCTCGATCATCGACGGGGCGATGTTCTCGCCGCCGGCGGTGATGATCAGCTCCTTCTTGCGGTCGACGACGGTGAGGAAGCCGTCCTCGTCGAGGCGGCCGACGTCCCCGGTGTGCACCCAGCCGTCGGCGTCGATGAGGTCGGCGGTCGCCTCGGGCCGGTTCAGGTAGCCGGGGGTGCAGGTCGCCCCGCGCACCAGGATCTCGCCGTCCTCGGCGAGTGTCAGCTCGACGCCGTCGAACGGGCGGCCGACGGTGCCGAGCTTGAAGGAGTCCGCGAGGTTGGCGGTGATGGCGCCGGTGGTCTCGGTCATCCCGTAGGCGTCGAAGATCTTCAGGCCGAGGCCGGCGAAGAACCGCGCCACCTCGACCGGCAGCGGCGCGGCGGCGCTGGACGCCTGCCGGACGCGGTCCAGCCCGAGCAGCGCCCGCATCGGGGTGAGCACGGCGGCGTCGGCGGCCTCGAAGGCGGCGGTGACCTCGGGGGTGAGGGAGTGGCCGAACTCCTGGCCGGACACGTAGGCGCGGCCGGCGTCCAGGGCCGCGGCGACGGCGGCCTTCTTCGCCGGGTCCTGCTCGGCCGACAGCACCGCCTGGATGCCCGCCATGATCTTCTCCCAGACGCGCGGGACGCCGAAGAACGAGTGCGGGCGCACCTCGGCCAGCACCGTGGTCAGCTGCGCGGGGTCCGGGCAGAAGTGGACGTGCGCGGCGAGGCGGACGGGCAGGTAGTAGCTGAGGACGCGGTCGGCGATGTGCGCGAACGGCAGGTACGAGACGCCGGACGGGTAGTCGGGCAGCACCGAGCTGCGCTGCACCATGGCGGCCTCGTGCAGCACCATCGAATGGGTGATGAGGACGCCCTTGGGGTCGCCGGTGGTGCCGGAGGTGTAGAGCAGGGTGACGGTGTCCTCGGGCGTGACGGCCTGCCAGCGGCGGTCGATCGCGTCCGGGTCGGCGGCGAGGGCGCCGCGGCCGAGCGCGGAGAAGGTGTCCCAGCTGAGGTACCGGTCGTCGCCGTCGGGGCAGGCAGCGGCGTCCACCACGATGATCTTGCGGAGGCGGGGGAGCCGGTCGAGGACGGGCTGCCAGCGGGCGAGCTGGTCGGCGCCGTCCAGCACCGCGTACCTGGCCTCGCAGTGGCCGGCCACGAAGGCGACCTGGTCGGGCGCGAGCGTCGCGTAGACGGTCGTCGGCACGCCGCCGGCGTGCACGGCGCCGAGGTCGGCGAGCACGTGCTCGGACCGGTTGGGCATCATCAGCGCGACGACGTCGCCCGGCTCCAGGCCGAGGGCGGCGAACCCGGCGGCGGTCTCCAAGGCCCGGGTCCGCGTGTCGGCCCAGGTGAGGGTCTGCCATTGCCCGTTGATCCGGTCGGAGTAGGCCGGCTCGTCCCCGTGTTCGGCGGCGGTGGCGGCGAGGCCGGTGCAGACCGTCTGCCCCTCGACGGCCCGGTCCAGCTCGTCCCGCTGCTCCTGGATCCCCATAAGGCGCCCCTTGAGTAAGTGATGACTTGCAGAACAGGATCGCACCATGCCGAACGTGGTTCGGACAACCCCTTCGGGTATTTTCCGCTGGTCGCGGGCGAGGGCGACCCCTGGGTGACCGGACCCGTACCGTCCGTTTCTTGATCATTTGTGGTGGTTGTGCGTTAAATTTCCTGGTGAACCGTCTCGCCCGAGCCGCCCGCCTCACCCAGTACGCCCACGGCGGCGGCTGCGCGTGCAAGATCCCGCCCGGCGAGCTGGAGGGCGTCGTGGCCGGCCTCACCGGCGGCGGCGACGCCCTGGTGATCGGCGGCGAGGACGGCGACGACGCGGCCGTGCTGCGCATCGCGGGCGGCCGCGCGGTGGTGTCCACCGCCGACTTCTTCACCCCCGTCGTCGACGACGCCTACGACTGGGGGCGGATCGCCGCCGCCAACGCCCTGTCCGACGTGTACGCCGTCGGCGGCGAGCCGCTCATGGCGCTGAACCTGCTCGGCTGGCCCCGCGACGCGCTGCCCGCCGAGCTGGCCCGCGAGGTGCTGCGCGGCGGCCGGGACGTGGCGGACCTCGCCGGCTGCCCGATCGCCGGCGGGCACAGCATCGACGACCCCGAGCCCAAGTACGGCCTCGCGGTGACCGGCGTCGCCGACCCCGACCGGCTGCTGCGGCTGGACGCCGGGCGGCCGGGCGTCCCGCTGTCGCTGTCCAAGCCGCTCGGCCTCGGCGTCCTCAACGCCCGGCACAAGGCGACCGGCGAGGTGTTCGCCGAGGCCGTCGAGACGATGACGGCGCTGAACGCGGCGGCCGGGGCGGCCGCCCTGGAACGCGGCGCCGTCTGCGCCACCGACGTGTCGGGCTTCGGGCTGCTCGGGCACCTGTACAAGCTGGCCCGCGCGAGCGGCGTCACCGCCATCGTGGACGCCGCCGCCGTCCCGTACCTGGAGGGGGCGCGCGCCGCCGTCCGCGACGGCTTCGTGCCGGGCGGCACCCGCCGCAACCTCGCCTGGGTCTCCCCGCACACCGAGTTCCGCCGGATCGCCGAGGAGGAGCGGCTGCTGCTCGCCGACGCGCAGACCTCCGGCGGCCTGCTGGTGGCCGGCGAGATCCCCGGCGCCCCGGTGATCGGGGAACTGGCCCCGCTCGGCCGGCGCCACCTCGTCGTCCGCTGACCGCGGGTCGCCGAGATAGGGACGGCGGGGGCGGGTAGGGCGAGGGGTGAGCTAAGGAGCGGGCATGACCATCGGGGGGATCGTCTCCGCCGTCGTGCTGGGCGCCGTCGTGGGGGTGCTCGGACGGCTGATCGTGGGACGGCGGGACATGCCCGGCTGGGCGAGCGCGGCGGTCGGCGTCGTCGCCGCCTTCGCCGGGACGGGACTGTGCGAGATGGTCGGGTTCCGCGCGTCCGGCTGGAACTTCTGGGAGACGATCTTCCAGATCGGCGTCGCCGCCGCGGGCGTGTGGGTGTTCGCGGCGCTGTGGCCGACGAGGAGCGACCACTAGGCGGCACCACGCCTCGCGCGCCCCGCCCCGGAGTTCCCGCCCCGCGTTCCCGCGCCGCGTTTTCCGCGCCGCCTCCCGTGCCGCGCCGCGGTCAGGGCGCCGGCGGGCGCAGCACGGGCCGCAGCTCGTCCAGCACGGCCGTGTCCTCGATCGTCGACGGAACCGTCACGTCCTTGCCGTCGGCGATGCCCCGCATCACCCCGCGCAGGATCTTGCCGGACCGGGTCTTCGGCAGCGCCGGGACGACCGCGACCTCCTTCAGCGCCGCGACCGGGCCGACCTGCTCGCGCACCATCCGCACCAGCTCCGCGCCGAGCTCGCCCGGGTCGGCCGCGACCCCGCTCTTCAGCACGACGAAGCCGCGCGGGACCTGGCCCTTCAGCGCGTCCTCCACGCCGATCACCGCGCACTCCGCCACCGCCGGGTGCGCGGCGATGACCTCCTCCATCGTCCCGGTCGACAGCCGGTGCCCGGCCACGTTGATCACGTCGTCGGTGCGGCCCATCACCCACACGTAGCCGTCCTCGTCCACGTGCCCGCCGTCGCCGGTCAGGTAGTGGCCCGGGTGGCGGGTCAGGTACGACTCCACGAACCGCTCGTCGTCCTGCCACAGGGTCGGCAGCGTCCCGGGCGGCAGCGGCAGCCGGATCGCGATGTCCCCGTCGGTCCCGGGCGGGACGGGCGCTCCGTCCGGGCCGAGGACCCGCACGTCGTACCCGGGCACCGGCACCGACGGCGACCCCGGCTTGACCGGCATCGGCTCCAGGCCGCGCAGGTTCGCCACGATCGGCCAGCCCGTCTCGGTCTGCCACCAGTGGTCGATGACCGGCCGGTCCAGCACCCGCGACGCCCAGTGGTAGGTGTCGGGGTCGAGCCGCTCCCCGGCGAGGAACAGCGTGTCGAGCGCCGACAGGTCGTGCCCGGCGAGCAGCGCCCCGTCCGGGTCCTCCTTCTTGACGGCGCGGATCGCGGTCGGCGCGGCGAACAGCACCTTCACGCGGTGCTGCGCGGCGACGCGCCAGAACGCGCCCGCGTCCGGCGTCCCCACCGGCTTGCCCTCGTACAGGACGGTCGTGCAGCCGGTCAGCAGCGGCGCGTACACGATGTAGGAGTGCCCGACGACCCAGCCCACGTCGGACGCGGCCCAGAACACGTCGCCCGGGCCCACGCCGAACACGTTCTCCATCGACCAGCGCAGCGCCACCGCGTGGCCGCCGTTGTCGCGGACGACGCCCTTCGGCCGCCCGGTCGTGCCGGAGGTGTAGAGGATGTACAGCGGGTCGGTGGCGGCGACCGGCACGCACTCCACGGGACGGGCGGCCTCGAGCGCCTCGTCCCACTCCACGTCCCGCGGCCGGACGAGATCCGCGTGCAGCTGCTCGCGCTGCCGGATCACGCACCGCTCGACCTTGTGCTTCGCCAGCTCGAGCGCCCGGTCGAGCAGCGGCTTGTAGGCGACGATCCGGCCGGCCTCGATCCCGCAGGACGCCGACACGACGGCCTTGGGGCGGGCGTCGTCGATGCGCACGGCCAGCTCTCTCGCCGCGAACCCGCCGAACACCACCGAGTGCACCGCGCCGAGCCGCGCGCACGCCAGCATCGCGATCACGGCCTCGGGGATCATCGGGAGGTAGATGACGACCCGGTCGCCGCGGTCGACGCCCTGCGCGCGCAGCGCCCCGGCGAACCGCGCGACCAGGTCGGTCAGCTCGCGGTAGGTGTAGCTGCGGACCGTCCCGGTGACGGGGCTGTCGTAGATGAGCGCCGCCTGGTCGCCGCGCCCCTCGTCGACGTGCCGGTCCAGGGCGTTGTCGCAGGTGTTCAGCTCCCCGCCGGTGAACCAGCGGTAGAACGGCGGGGCGCCGTCGTCCAGCACGCGGTCGGGCGGGACGAGCCAGCGCACGTCCCGCGCCGCCAGTCCCCAGAACCGGGTCGGATCGGCGATGCTGCGTTCGTACGCGGCCGCGTAGGCGCCCATTTCGTCCTCCCGGTGGCGATCGGGTCCGGCCCCGATCCGCGTTTCGGGGCGCACCCCTATAGGGCACGGCGCGGGCACCGTTCGTCAAGGCCCCGCGCCGCCACCTCCCGGTCGCGGAGGGTCACCGTCCCGGCCCGGGCCGCCGCGCCCGCGCCCGTGCGGGCGGCCCCCGGACTCCCCGGTCAGGCGGGGCGCTCGTGCGGGTGCCGGACGCCGTGCACGACGGCGACGGCGGCCGCCAGGACCGCGCCGGCCGCGACGATCCAGAAGCACAGCTCGTACGCGCCGAGCGTCGGCACCTCCGTCCCGGCGATCACCTTCCCGGCGAGGATCGAGGCGGTGACGGCGCCGGCGACGCTGCCGCCGGTGGTGCGGACGAGCGAGTTGATGCCGCTGGCGATGCCGCTCTGGTCCATCGGGACGTGCTGGACGGCGAGCGTGCCGAGCGCCGCGTAGGCGACGCCGAAGCCGATCCCCTGGATCGCGCTGAACGCCAGCATGTCGTAGCCGTGCGAGTTCGACACGGCGAGCCAGGTGTAGCTGAGCCCCGCGAAGACCGAGCCGAGCGCGAGCGTGTAGGCCGGGCCGATGCGCCGGGCGATGGTGCCCGACATCGAGGAGGCGACGAGCATCGTGACGGTGCTGGGCAGCATGTAGAGGCCGACGTCCAGCACCGAGCCGCCCAGCCCGTACCCCACCTTGTCGGACGGCGACTGGACGAAGCCGGAGATCAGGGTGAACGCGGCGAACATGGCGAAGCCGAGCAGCGTCGAGGACAGGTTCGCCGACAGCGACTTCGGTCCGACCAGCAGGCTCAGCCGCACCAGCGGTTCGCGCACCCGCAGCTCGATCACGACCCACAGCCCGCACAGCACCACGGCGGCGGCGAACAGGGCGATCACCCCGCCGGACGTCCAGCCCCAGTCGTTGCCCTCGCTGATCGCCAGCAGCAGGCAGACCAGCCAGCCGGCCAGCACGAGCGCGCCGGCCAGGTCGGGGCGCCCGCCCGCGCGCGCCCCGGCGTCGTGCGCGGTGACCGCGACCAGCACCAGGCCCGCCGCGGCGAGCGCGGCGGTGATCCAGAACACCGGGTGGTGGCTGGTGGTGCGGTCCGCGATGAGGCCGGTCACGATCATGCCGGCGCTGCCGCCGACGCCCATGGTGGCGCTGACGATGCCGATCGCGGTGGTGATCCGCTCGCGCGGGAAGGTGTCCCGGATCATCCCGATGGCCAGCGGGATCATCGCGGACGACACGCCCTGCAGGGCCCGTCCGGCGATGAGCACGCCGAGCGAGCCGGACACCGCGCAGACCACCGAGCCGATCAGCAGCAGCACCAGCACCAGCAGGATCATCTTCTTCTTGCCGTACATGTCGCCGAACCGCGACAGCAGCGGCGTCGCGACGGCGCCGGCCAGCAGGGAGGCGGTGAACACCCAGGTCACGGCGGTGACCGAGACGTGGAAGTGGCTCATCAGCTCCGGCAGCAGCGGGATCACGAGCGTCTGCTGGACGGACACCACCATGCCGGCGATCGCCAGGGCGAACAGGGTGAGGCCGGTGCGCGGGGGGCCGGCGGCGCGCCGCCCGGTCGTGGCGGCGGCCGCCGTCTGGGCGCCGGTCATGAAGCCTCCTGGGGGACGGTCCCGGTCGGTGGGAGCGGGGGCGTGCGCGGACACTGTACTTACTTAAGTTAAGTAAATGCATCGTACAATGGATCACATGTCCACCCCGCCGCGGTCCGCCGCCCACCCCCAGACCGGCGCCGCGGCGCCGCGCGACATCGTGGAGATCGAGCGCGCGATCAGCCGCGTGTCGCACATGCTCACCCGTGCCAAGCAGCACGACCGGACGGTGGCCGAGGCCGGCGTCCCGGTCGACCGGGCCGCCGTGCCGCTGCTCGGCGCCCTCGCCGACGCGCCCGACCCGCTGCGGCCGGGGGAGCTGGCCGTCCGGCTGGCGGTGGAGGCGCCGCACGTCACCCGGCAGGTGCAGCGGCTGGAGCGGGCCGGGTACGTCGAGCGCGTCCCCGACCCCGACGACGGCCGCGCCCAGCGCGTGCGGATCACCGGCGCCGGGCTGGAGGCCGTCGAGCGGGTCCGCGCGGCCGGGCGGCAGTGGATGGCCGACGCCCTCGCGGGCTGGTCGCCGGCCGAGCGCGCGCAGCTGGCCGGGCTGGTGCACCGGATGGTCGACGACTTCCTCGCGCATTCCGAGCGTCTCGCGCGCTGCGAGGGCCGCTCCGCCGACTGACGGCGCCCTCAGCGTGACGATTCATCGCCAGTTGAGGTTTACGCGAAGTTAGTGAGATTTATGATCGCGCGCTGTGGGCCCGATCGGGTTTCGCTTCCGGGCCCGGCGTCCTTAGGGTTGCCTTCCGTGGACCTACGTCTGCACAACCCCCGCAATGCCGTCCCCGCCGGCGCCCGCGCCGTGCCCGCACCCTTCCCCGCGGCCACCCGCGCCGCGACCCGGGAAGGGCGCTGATGCAGGTCGTCGCCACCGCCGGCCACCACGGGCACGGCAAGTCCGCCCTGGTGCGCGCCCTGACCGGCATGGAGCCGGAGGAGCCCGGCGCCTGGACGGAGCTGCCCTCGGGCTCCCGGCTCGCGTTCGTCGACGTCCCCGGCGACGAGCGGTCCGTCCCGGCGATGCTCGCGGGAGCGGGGGCCGTCCCCGCCGTCCTGTTCGCCGTCGCCGCAGACGAGGGCTGGATGCCGCAGTCGCAGGAGCACCTGGACGCGCTCGGCGCGCTCGGCGTCCAGGCCGGCGTCCTCGCGGTGACCCGGTCGGACGTCGCCGACCCCAAGCTCGCGCTGCGCCAGGCCCGCGACCGGCTGGCCGGGACCGCGCTGCGCGGCGTCGAGGCCGTCGCCGTCAGCACCGTCACCGGCGCGGGGATGGACGGTCTGACCGCCGCGCTGGACCGGCTCGCCGGACGGCTGCCCGTGCCCGACCCCGAGGCGCCGGTGCGGCTGTGGCTGGAGCACGCCTTCACCGCCGGACGGCAGAGCGTCGTCGCCGGCACGCTCGCCGCCGGGACGATCGCCGTCGGCGACGAGCTGCTCCTCATGCCCGCGGGCCGCCGCGTCCGCGTCCGGACGATCGGCAGCACCGGCGGGCCCCGGGAGAGCGCGACCGGCGTCTCCCGCGTCGTCCTCACGCTGCGCGACGCCGGCCGGGTCGCCGCGGGCATGGCCCTCGTCACCCCGGACCGCTGGTCGCTCACCACCTGCGTGGACGTGCGGACCCGGTTCGGCGAGGCGTCCGGGCGGCTGGCGCGGCGGATGACCCTGCACATCGGCGCCGCCGCCGTCCCGGTGCGGCTGCGCCCGCTCGGCCCCGACACCGCCCGCCTCACCCTGAACGCCCGGCTCGCCCTCCACATCGGCGACACGGCGCTGCTGCGCGACCCCGAGCGGCGCGCCGTCGCCGGCGTCAGCGTCCTGGACGTCCGGCCGCCGACCCTGGTGCGGCGCGACGCCGGCGCGGCCCGCGCCCGCGAGCTGGCCGGCTGGCCCGACCGGCCGGACGGCGCGCTGGTGCTGCGCCGGCACGGCGTGCTCCGCGCGTCCGAGCTGCGGCTGATGGGCTGCGCGCCGCCGGACGGCGCCGTCGCCCTGGACGGCGGCTGGCTCGCCGACCCGGCGCACTGGGAGGCGCTGCGCGAGCGCCTCGCCGAGGTGGCGGCGCGGCACGCCGCCGAGACCCCGCACGCGCCCGGCCTCCCGCTCGAGACCGCGCGGCTGCGGCTCGGGCTGCCCGCGCGGAGTCTCGTCGCCGCGCTCGTCCGCCCGCCGCTACGGCTGGACGGCGGCCGCGTGCACCCCCCGACCCCCGAGCCCGCCCCGCCCGCTCCGGCCGCGCCCCCGGCCTCACCTTCGGATGCGGCGACGCCTCCGGGCGCGGTGACGCCTCCGGGCGCGGCGGCGCCTTCGAGCGTGGTGACGCCACCCGACACGGCCTCGCCTTCCGACACGGCCTCGCCTTCCGACACGGCCTCGCCTTCCAGCGCGGCGACGTCTCCCAGCGCGGCGACGTCCAACACGATCCCGCCTTCGAGCGCGGCGGCGTCTTCGAGCGCGGTGACGCCACCCGACACGGCCCCGCCTTCGGGTGCGGCGGCGTCTTCGGGTGCGGCGGCGCCTTCCAGCGCGGCGGCGCCTTCCAACACGGTCTCGCCTTGGGGCGCGGCGGCTTCTCCGGGTGCGGTTCCGTCCCGGAGCGAGGCCGCGCCTGCGGCTACGGCGGCGGTAGCGGATCAGGAGCCCGCTCCGGCGCAGGGCGCGGGGGCGGACGGGCCCGCGGCGCGTCCCTCGGAGGGGGCGGCGATGCCGCCGGGGCTGGCCGCCGCCGTCGAGCGGCTCCGCGCCGACCTCGCCCGAGCCCCGTTCGACGCGCCCGCCGAGGAGCGTCTCGCCGAGCTCGGCCTCACCGGCGGCGCCCTTGCCGAGGCCGAGCGGGCGGGGGCGGTGCTGCGGCTGCGCGACGGCGTCGTCCTGCTGCCCGGCGCCGACCGCGAGGCGCTGCGCATCCTGTCCGCGCTGCCGCAGCCGTTCACGCCGCGGCAGGCGGGCGACGCGCTGTCCACCAGCCGCCGCGTCGCCGTCGCGCTGCTGGAGCACCTCGACGGCCTCGGCCTCACCGAGCGGCGCCGCTGACGCCCCCGAGACGAACCCGGCCACGGCGGGAAAACCGGTTGAACCGCGGCGTGCGGCTCTGGCGTCATAGATCACGGTTCGGATCCCGTCGAGAAGGAGAAGGCATGCCGTACCAGACTCTGAAGGGCGGCCGCGTTCCCATCCGGATGTGGACCGACCCCGACACCGTCGAGGACCAGGCGCTCGACCAGCTCCGCAACGTCTCCGCCCTGCCCTGGGTGGAGGGGATGGCGGTCATGCCGGACGTCCACTACGGCAAGGGCGCGACCGTCGGCTCGGTCATCGCGATGAAGAACGCGGTGTCCCCGGCGGCGGTCGGCGTCGACATCGGCTGCGGGATGACCGCCGCCAAGTCCACGCTCACCGTCGAGGACATGCCGGACGACCTGTCGGGCATCCGGCACCGGCTGGAGAAGGCGATCCCCGTCGGGCGCGGCTCGCACAAGAGCGCCGTCGACCCGTCCGCGCTGCCGAACCTGAAGGAGCGCGGCTGGTACGAGTTCTGGAAGGAGTTCGAGGACCTGCACCCGGCGGTCCGCTCCGGCCTCGGCCGCGCGCGCTCGCAGATGGGCACGCTCGGCGGCGGCAACCACTTCCTGGAGCTGTGCGCGGACGACGACGGCGGCATCTGGCTCGTCCTGCACTCCGGGTCCCGCAACATCGGGAACGTGCTCGCCGAGCACCACATCGAGGCCGCCCGCAAGCTCCCCCACAACCAGGACCTTCCGGACACCGACCTCGCCGTGTTCCTCAGCGGCACCGCGAAGATGGACGCCTACCGCCACGACCTGTTCTGGGCGCAGGAGTACGCGCGCCGCAACCGCGCGGTCATGATGGCGCTCGCGCAGAACGTCGTGACCAGGCAGTTCGGTGAGAAGCGCTGCCGCTGGAACCAGGTCATCTCCTGCCACCACAACTACGTGGCGGAGGAGGAGTACGGCGGCGAGGAGCTGCTGGTCACCCGCAAGGGCGCGATCCGCGCGGGCGCCGGCGACCTCGGCATCATCCCGGGCTCGATGGCGACCGGCACCTACATCGTCCGCGGCCTCGGCAACGAGACGGCGTTCAACTCGGCGTCGCACGGCGCGGGCCGCCGGATGAGCCGGAACAAGGCGCGCAAGAACTTCACCCTCGAGGACCTGGTCGAGCAGACCAGGGGCGTCGAGTGCCGCAAGGACAGCGGCGTCATCGACGAGATCCCCGGCGCCTACAAGGACCTGGAGACGGTGATGGAGTCGCAGTCCGACCTCGTCGAGGTCGTCGCGCACCTCCGGCAGCTCGTGTGCGTGAAGGGCTGAGGACGTGACGGCGGTGCAGCGGCCGGCGAACGCGCGCGGCGCGGGCGACGGCATGAAGCTGCACCGCCGGACGCTCCGGCTCGGCGGGCGGGAGCACACCGTCATCGGGCTGCGGCCCGCCACCAAGGCGGGCTTCAGCACCAACCTGTTCCACGAGACCTGGCACGTGCTGTCCGACCAGCACGGCGCCCGCGTCCTCGCGCGGCTGCTGTGGGGCCTGGCCTACCAGTCGCGGCCCGGCACCCTGCTCGTGATCGACCGGCCGTTCCTCACGCCGACGCCGTTCGACGCGGACCCGGCGGACCCGATCGTCCTGGTCCCGGCCTGGCACACCCCCTTCACCGCCGCGACCGCCCGCGACCTGGCGCGGCGCCTCCCGCTGCGGCGCCCGCCGGACGGCACCGTCCGGTGGCGGACGCACGGCCTCGACGGCGCTCTCGCCGAGCCGCGCGGCTGGTTCCGCGAGCCCCCGCCGCCCGGTCCCCGGCGCGGCCGGGTGAAGCGGACGCACGGCCTCGTCGCGCTCCTGCCGGGCAGTCCCGCGGAGGCGCGGGAGTGGGCGGTGCGGGCGGGATGGCTCGACGTCCGGAACCCGTACGGCATGGACTACGACTATCTCGGCGGGCAGTGCCGGTCCGCCGCCGGCGAGATCCAGGTCTTCCGGGACTTCCGGCGGCGGGTGAGCGTCGCCCGCCGCGCCCGCGCCGACGTGCTCGCCGCCCCGGACGTCCCCGCCGATCCGGCGGAGCTGCGGCCGCTCGTCTGGGACCGGCACGGCGAGATCACGTGGGCCGAGGAGGAGACGGCGCGCCGCCGCCGGGCGCGCCGCCGCCGTCCGCCGGGGCGCCGCTGATCAGGCCAGCACGCGGTCGATGAACGCGGTGACGTCGCCGAGCACCTCCTCGCGGTTCGTCTCGTTGAACACCTCGTGCCGCGCGCCGGGGTAGATCCGCTGGGTCAGGTCGCCGCCCCGGATCGCCTCGATCCCGGCCAGGGTGCCGTCCAGCGGGACGAGCCGGTCGTCGCCGCCGTGCACGTGCAGGGTGGGGAGCGCGCCGAGCGACCCGTGCTCGTTGATGCTCCGGAGGCAGGCGTCCAGCGCCCGGACGGTCGGCTTCTTGAAGGGGCCGTGCCACACCAGCGGGTCCTCGGTGTAAGCCTTCCCGACGGCCGGGTCCCGCGACAGCGTCGGGGTGTCGATCGGCTCGTCGGGCATCTCGTCGAGGGGGAGCAGGTCGTCCACGACGAACCAGCGGCCGAGGACGGGGCCCGACAGCACCAGCGCGGCCGGTACGTCGCCGTGGACCTGCGCGTAGCGGGCGGCGATGAGCCCTCCCATGGAATGCCCGATCAGCACGACGGGCAGGCCGGGATGGTCGCCGCGGGCCGCCTCGACGACGGTGTGCAGGTCGGCGACGACGTCCTCGAAGTCCTCGATGAGCACCCGGTCGCCCGCCGACCGGCCGTGCCCCATGTGGTCGGGCCCGCACACGGTCGCGCCGTGCCGGACCAGCGTGTCCGCGACGTGCCCGTAGCGTCCGAGGTGCTCGCCGTAGCCGTGCGCCAGGACCGCGATGTAGCGGGGCTCGCCGTCCGACCAGATCCGTGCCGTGATCGCGCCCCGCGTGCCCGCGAACTCCCACTCCCGTGCCGCCGTCACCCGTACCTCCTCGTCCGAACCGGCCGTGCCGTCAGCCCGTGATGCGACGGATCGGCGATCGCCGCAATAGGCTGGACCGATCGACCGTAACCCGGACGGCCCGCCCACCGGGCCGTCCGCCTGGCAGGAAGGGGCGCCCGTGCTGGTCGACACCTTCGGTCGTACCGCGACGGACCTGCGGGTCTCGCTCACCGACCGGTGCAACCTCCGGTGCTCGTACTGCATGCCGCCCGAGGGTCTGGACTGGCTGCCCAAGCCGGAACTGCTCACCGACGACGAGGTGGTGCGGCTCGTCGGCCTCGCGGTCGGCGAACTGGGCGTCACCGAGGTCCGCTACACCGGCGGCGAGCCGCTGCTGCGGCGCGGGCTGCCGGACATCGTGCGGCGGACCGCCGCGCTGGAGCCGCGCGCCGAGCTGTCGCTGACCACCAACGGGATCGGGCTCGCCCGGCTGGCGGGGCCGCTCGCCGACGCCGGCCTCGACCGGGTGAACGTGTCGCTGGACACCCTCGACCCGGCGACGTTCAAGCGGCTGGCGCACCGCGACCGGTTCGCGGACGTCCTCGCGGGGCTGGAGGCGGCGCGCGCCGCGGGCCTCGAACCCGTCAAGATCAACGCGGTGCTGATGCGGGGGATCAACGACCACGAGGCCCCCGCGCTGCTGCGGTTCTGCCTCGAGCGCGGCTACCGGCTGCGGTTCATCGAGCAGATGCCGCTGGACGCCCAGCACGGCTGGACCCGGCAGAACATGATCACCGCGGACGAGATCCTGGAGCGGCTGTCGGCGGAGTTCGACCTGGCGCCGGACGCCGGCCACGACCGCGGCAGCGCGCCCGCCGAGACGTTCGTGGTCGGCGGCGGCCCCGAGACGGTCGGCGTGATCGGGTCGGTGACCCGGCCGTTCTGCGGCGCGTGCGACCGGGTCCGGCTGACCGCGGACGGCCAGGTCCGCAACTGCCTGTTCGCGACCGAGGAGTCCAACCTGCGCGACGCGATGCGGGCCGGCGCGACCGACGAGGAGATCGCCGACCGCTGGCGGAAGGCGGTGTGGGCCAAGCGGGCCGGGCACGGCATCGACGACCCGGCGTTCCTGCAGCCCGCCCGGCCGATGTCCGCCATCGGCGGCTGACCACCGTGCCCGCCGACCCCGTGCCCGCCGACCCCGTCCCTGACGGACCCGTGCCCGCCGACCCCGTGCCCTTCGACGCGGTGCTGCTCGCGGGCGGCCGCGCCCGGCGGCTCGGCGGTGCCGACAAGCCCGCCGAGAAGGTCGGCGGCCGCGCCCTGATCGAGTGGGTCGCCGCCGCGGCGTCCGGCGCGTCCCGGACGATCGTCGTCGGGCCGCCGCGGGACGTGCCGCCGGGCGCACTCCGGGTCCGCGAGGACCCGCCCGGCGCCGGTCCCGTGCCCGCGCTGAGGGCGGGCCTGGCCGAGGTGCGCGCGCCCTGGGTCGCGCTGCTGGCCGCCGACCTGCCGTTCCTGCGTCCCGTCCACGTCGCCGCGCTGCTGGGCGCGGCGGGGGAGCGCGGCGGGGCCGTGCTGGTGGACGGCGGCGGCCGCGAGCAGTGGCTCGCCGGATGCTGGCGCACCGCCCGCCTGCGCGACGCGCTCGCCGCCTACACCGGTGCCTCGCTGCGCGGCGTCCTCGGCCCGCTCGACCCGGCGGAGGTCGCGCTCCCCGCCGGGGAGCGGCCCCCGTGGTACGACTGCGACACGCCCGAGGACCTCGCCCGCGCCGAGGGGCTCGCCCGGCGGGACGTGCTTTGAGCGTGCGAGAGTGGGCATCGCGTACGTCGACGCGTTGAAGGGGGACGCCCATGTCGGTACTGGAGGACTGGATGACCGCGGTCTGCGGCGAGCTCGGCCTGGAACGGGGCGACATCGACCGCGACCTCGTGCTCGACCTGGCCCGCGACGTCGCGCACGGGGTGGCGCGTCCGGGCGCGCCGCTCACCGCCTACCTGCTCGGCCTCGCGGTCGGCCGCGGCGCCCCCGCCCGCGACGCCGCGGCCCGGCTGACGGAACTGGCCGAGGCCTGGGGCGCCGAACCCGCCGAACCCGCCGAACCCGCCGCGGACGCCGGGGCGCCGGCGGCGCAGGGCGACGTGCCCGAGCAGGCCGGCGAACGCGTCCTCGACGAGGCCTGAAGCGGCGGTCTGTGTCTCGGTGGGGGGACGACCCCCACCCCCCGGAAGTGCCGGCCTGAGCGCCGCGCTCAGGCGTCGCGGTCCTCGACCGGCACCACGTCCTTGAGGAAGTCGCGGCGGTCGAGGAACGCCGACAGGCTCTCGCGATGCTCGTCGCAGGCGAGCCAGATCTTCCGCCGGTCCGGGGTGTGGATCTTCGGGTTGTTCCAGCGCAGCGCCCACACCGCCGCGGCGCGGCAGCCCTTGGCGGAGCACTGCAGTTCATCGGGGCCGGAGCCCGGTGGGGATGCGGTCACCACGCAACTGTGACACAGCGGCCGATGCGCCCGGTGCGCCGGGTTTGGCACGGTGATCTTCGGAAAGGAGATCGCTCGTGCGGACGGAGGCCACGGCGGGGGCCGAGGAGGAGGGCCGGGTGCGGCGTCCCTGGCGGGCGCTGTCGGTCTGCCTGGTCGCCGCGTTCATGACCCTGCTGGACGTCAGCATCGTCAACGTCGCCCTCCCGTCGATCAAGCAGGGGCTGCACGCCTCGGAGGCGGGCCTGCAGTGGATCCTGTCGGGGTACGCGCTGACCTTCGGGCTGGTGCTCGTCCCGGCCGGCCGGCTCGGGGACGCGCGCAGCCGCCGCGCGGTGTTCATGACGGGCCTGGCGGTGTTCACCGCGGCCAGCGCGCTGGCCGGCATCGCGCCGACCATGACGTGGCTGGTGCTGGCGCGGCTCGTCCAGGGCGTGGCGGGCGGCATCCTCAACCCGCAGGTCGCCGGCCTCATCCAGCAGCTGTTCCAGGGCGGCGATCGGGGCAGGGCGTTCGGCGCGCTCGGCGCTGTCATCGGGATCGCGACGGCCGCCGGGCCGCTGCTCGGCGGCGGCATCATCGCGCTCGCCGGTCACGCGGAGGGCTGGCGCTGGGTGTTCTACGTCAACATCCCGGTCGGCGTGGCGGCGCTGTTCCTGGCGTGGCGGCTGCTGCCACCGCCGGTGCGCGGGGAGAGGCGGGGCCTCGATCCGCTCGGCGTGCTGCTGCTCGGCGCGGGCGTGGTGTGCGTGCTGCTTCCCCTCGTCCAGGAGCAGCAGTGGCACGGGAACCTGAAATGGCTGCTGGTCCTCGCGGGCGCGCTGCTGATCGCGGCGTTCGCCTGGTGGGAGCGGCGGGCCCGCGCGCCGATGGTGGACCTCGGGCTGTTCCGGCTCCGCTCGTACGCTCTGGGATCGGCGATCGCGCTGCTGTACTTCGCGGGGTTCACCGCGATCTTCTTCATCTTCACGCTGTACCTGCAGAACGGCCTGTCCTACAGCGCGCTGGAAGCGGGACTGGCCATCACCCCGTTCGCGGTCGGGTCGGGTGTGGCGGCGGCCGTCGGCGGGCGCATCGTGGCCAGGTACGGGCGGCCGCTCGTCGCCGCCGGGCTCGCGGTGGTGACGGTGGGGCTGGCCGCCGCGTGGCTCGCGGTCGAGCTGGAGCCGGGACGGGGCGTGGGGATCGCGACCGCGCTGCCGCTGCTGTTCGCGGGCTGCGGCAGCGGCCTCGTCATCGCCCCGAACCAGACCATCACGCTGTCGGAGGTGCACTACACGCAGGGCGGCAGCGCCGCCGGCGTGCTGCAGACCGGGCAGCGGGTCGGCACCGCGATGGGGATCGCGGCCGTCGGGTCGGTGTTCTTCGCCGCGCTCGCGAGCACGCACGGCGACTGGGCCGCGGCGTTCCGCCGCGGCCTCGTCGTCATCCTCGTGTTCGTCGTGCTGGCGCTGGCGGCGGCCGTCGCCGACCTGGCGGCCGGCCGCCGCGCCCGGTCAGCGGCGCTCGCGCAGCGCGACGCGCAGGAGCACGGCCAGGCCCGCGAGGGCTGCTGACGCCGCGCCCGCGAGCGCCAGGTTCTGCCGCCGGATCCGGGCCGGGATCCGCGCGTACGGCATCGTCGAGAACGACACCAGCTCGTACCGCGAGACGTACCGGCCCGCGAGGCGGCGCTCCAGGGCGTGCGTCGCCGCCTGCTTCGCCCGGTAGACCGGGGACGACACGCGGTCGCGCATCTCGATGAAGTTGTCCAGCGCCATCTCGGCGATCGCGTCGGTGTTGGGCTTGCGGCGCTCCTCGTAGAGCTCCAGCGCGCGCGCCCAGTCGCCGCCGGTCTCGGTCAGGCACCGGTCGATCTCGATGCAGTCCTCGAACGCGCAGTTGGCGCCCTGCCCGAAGAACGGGACGATCGCGTGCGCGGCGTCGCCGAGCAGCGCGACGATCGCGCCGTCGCCCCGCCGCGTCCACGGCCGGCACCGGACGGTCACCAGCGACCCCACCGGGTTGCGCTCGTAGTCGTCGACCAGGTCGGGGATCAGGCCCGCGACGTCCGGGTAGTGCTCGGCGAAGTACGCGGTGACCTTCTCGGGGGCGTCCAGCGCCGCGAGGTCGGACTTGGGCCAGAACAGCGTGCAGGTGAACGAGCGGTCCAGGTTCGGCAGCGCGATCATCATCGAGGTGCCGCGGGGCCAGATGTGCAGCGCGTCCGGATCGAGCGCGAAGTCGCCGTCGCGGGGCGGGACGGTCAGCTCCTTGTACCCGTGCTCCAGGAAGTCGGCGTCCTCGTTCAGGCCGAGGGACCGGCGCACGGCGCTGTACGCGCCGTCCCCCGCGAGGACGACGTCCGCGGCCTCGGTGCCGCCGTCCTCCAGCAGCAGCGCCCCGGCCTGGACGTCCACGCCGGTGACGCGCTGGGAGAAGCGCAGCGTGACGCCGGGCGTGGCCTCCGCGGTGTCCAGCAGAGACTCGTTGAGCTGGGCGCGGCTGATGGAGTTGATGGCGCGCCGGCCGTCGGCGCTGTAGGGCTGGAAGTTCTGCTCCCGGCCGAGCGGGTGCACCATCCGCCCGTGCATCGGCAGCGCCTGCTTCAACGACCGGTCCCGCAGCCCCACCTGCTCGAGGGCGGCGAGACCGCGCGCGGAGATCGCCAGGTTGATCGACCGGCCCCGCTCGGCCCCCGCGATCCGCGGGTCGGGCCGCCGCTCGTAGACCGTCACCTCGATGCCGCGGCGGCCGAGCAGCACCGCGAGCAGGCAGCCCGCGAGGCCCGCGCCGACGATCGCGACCCGCTCGCCCCGCCGCTCAGCCGCCATGGACGGGCTCCTCCCCGGCGGTGGGCTGCTCGGTCTGCGAGCGGACCTCCCACAGGTCGGGGAACGCGGGCGCGAACAGCGTCGAGCGCAGGTAGTCGGCCCCGGCGGAGCCGCCGGTACCGATCTTGGCGCCGATGGTCCGCTCGACCATCTTGAGGTGTCGGTACCGCCACTCCTGGACGCCCTCGTCGACGTCCACGAGCGCCTCGCACACCTCGGCGGCGGGCCCGTTCTCGTCGGCGTAGACCGCCAGCAGCACCCGCTGGACGGCCTCGTCGGGCTCCCACGGCAGGGACGGGTCGCGCTCCAGCGCCTCGCGGGGGACGGGGTGGCCCTGCACGGCGAGGTAGCGCAGCAGCGAGTCGAACATGGACGGGCGGGACACCGCGTCGCGCAGCCGCTCGTCGCCGCGCAGCACCGACGCCGGGAACCCGCGCCGGCCGAGGACGGCCTCGATCTCGCGGAACTGGTCGCTCTGGAACCCGCTGGAGGTGCCGAGCGCGTGCCGGAACGCGGCGAACTGCCGGGGCGTCATCGTCTCCAGCACGTCCAGCTGCCCGACCACCGTCTTGAGGATCTTGGCGATCCGGCGCGCGGTGTGCAGCGCGCCCGCGCTGCCGCCCGCCTCCAGCCTGCGCTGCAGCAGCGCGGACTCGTGCAGGATCTGCTTGAACCACAGCTCGTAGACCTGATGGATGATCACGAACAGCAGCTCGTCGTGGGCGTCGGTCTCGGGCTCCTGGCAGGACAGGAGCCGATCCAGCCGCAGGTAACCGCCGTACGTCATCGTCGGCGAATCCGCCATCACCGCCTCCTTGCGACACAACGGATGTGACCCGCAGCATATTGGATCGTTCCGCCCATTCGGCCGGTGGGGGCGCGCGTGACGTACATATCCGACAATCTGCCCACGGGTGGACCGGTGGCGCCTCCACCGCGGCTCAGCGGGAGCCGAGCGACCGCCGGAAGATGCCCGCGATGTCGTCCTCGGTGACGGGGCGCGGCGACGC
This sequence comes from Actinomadura nitritigenes, assembly GCF_017573545.1. GTDB lineage: Bacteria > Actinomycetota > Actinomycetes > Streptosporangiales > Streptosporangiaceae > Spirillospora > Spirillospora nitritigenes. Next base: position 211,880 of record NZ_JAGEOK010000011.1, read on the forward strand.
CACCAGCAGCCGCTGCTGCCGCATCGTCCCCTCGACCAGGTCGGGGATGTCCGCCTCCCCGTAGCCCACGCCCGCGATCCCGTCCGGGACGCCGATGTCGCGCATCAGGCTCAGCAGCGCGCGCGGCAGGTGCTCGGCCGGGTCGTCCGGGCGGTCCATCTCCGGGGCGAGCAGCTCGGCCGCGCGGACGTGGCGCTCGGGCCGGGCCTGGAAGGTGAACCGGAACGACTCGGGCGCGGTGAGCGACACCGACATCCCGTGCGGGACCATCGGCTCCCCGTCCGGGTACCCGTCCGGGCGGAAGGCCCTGACCCGCCCGGCGATCGGGTAGGCGTTGGCGTGCGGGATGTGCACGCCCGCGTTCCCGAACCCGAGCCCCGCGAACGTGGCGGCCAGCGCCATGTCGGCGCGGGCGCGGCGGTCCTCGCCGTCCCGGACGGCCGCGCGGAACGAGCGGGAGATCAGGCCGAGCCCTGCTCGGACCACATGTCCGACACCGGGTTCGCGCCGCAGTACGGGACCCGCTGCTCGGGCCGCTTGCGCTCGTACGCGTCGTACGGCTTGGCCGTGTAGCTCTCCAGCGCGTGGCACACGATGTCCATCCCGGACGACGCGGTCACCCCGGACGGCTGCGTCACCATCAGGTCGGGGTCGACGACGGCGAGCGCCGGGCGCATGCGCGGATGGCTGATGCCCGTCTTGACCCGCAGGTCCAGGACGTCCAGGACGCAGACGGTCGTGCTCTCGGCTCCGGTCCCGGTCGTGGTGGGGACGGCGACGAGCGGCAGCAGCGGCCGCTCCGGCGCCCGTCCCGCCCCGACCGGCGGGTTCAGGTACTCGGCGAGGTCGCCGTCGTTCGTGGTGAGCAGGTTGACGGCCTTGGCGGTGTCGATGCTCGACCCGCCGCCCACCGCGACGTACGCGTCGTACGGCCCGGTCTCCCGCGCGTGCTCGACGGCCGCGCGCATGCTCGCGTCCGTCGGCTCGACGCGGACGCCGTCGAACACCGCCGCCTCGATCCCGTACGCCTTCATCGCGTCGGCGACCCGCTGCGGCCCGCCGGTCGCGGCGACGCCCGGGTCGGTCACCACGAGGACCCGCCGCGCGCCGTACTGCGCGAGGTCGTGGCCGATCTCGCCGGACGCGCCCGTGCCGAACTTCAGCTGCGGCGCGCCATAGGTGAAGACCGTCTCGTTCGCCATGCCCGCCCCTCGATGCCGGTACCGCTGATCGCCCCCACGGTGTCACCGCCCGGACGGCCCGAGCAAGGCGGAGCCGGGGCGCCCCCAGGGGCGGACCGGCTAGTCGCCGGGCAGCTCGCCCACCGAGACGCGGACGGCGCGCAGCGCCGCGGTGATCTCGGCGGCGCGCTCGGCGGGCAGCGCGGCGATGCCGAAGCCGGCCTCGTTGAGCGCGGCGGTGGCCTCCTCGGCGAGGTCGCGGCCCGCCGGGGTGATCGTGGCGAGCACGACGCGGCGGTCGTCGGGGGAGGGGGCGCGGCCGACGAGCCCGCGCCGCTCCAGCCGCCCGATCACGTTGGTGACCGACGCCGGGTGCACCATGAGGCGGGTGCCCATCTTGCCCATGGGAAGGGTGCCGGTGCGGGTGAAGGCGAGCAGCCGGAGCGCCTCGTAGGCGGCGAAGGTCAGCCCGTGCGGCTTCAGCACCGCCTCGATCCGGCTGAGCAGCAGCTGCTGCGCCCGCATCACCGAGGTCACGGCCGCCATGTGGTCGGCGTGCTCGGGCCAGCGGGAGCTCCACTGGCGGTGGGCCTCGGAGATGGGGTCGGGGGTGTCGGGCACCGCCCCACCGTAGGGCGTCTTGACCTCGTCGCGCACGGAAACTATTTTAACTTCCAAATATTGGATGTCCAAGGGTTGAGGTGGGGGACGTGACCGGACCGCTCCACAAGCCGGTGCACCCGGTGCGCTTCGTGACGGCGGCCGCGCTGTTCGACGGGCACGACGCGGCGATCAACATCATGCGGCGGATCCTGCAGTCGCAGGGCGCCGAGGTGGTGCACCTCGGCCACGACCGGTCCGTCCGCGAGGTCGTCGACGCCGTGCTGGAGGAGGACGCGCAGGGCGTCGCGATCAGCTCCTACCAGGGCGGCCACGTCGAGTACTTCGAGTACCTGTCGCGCAGCCTCAAGGAGGCGGGCGCCGAGCAGGTGCGGGTGTTCGGCGGCGGTGGCGGCGTGATCGTGCACGAGGAGATCGCGCGGCTGGCGGACGCGGGCGTGCGGATCTTCTCCCCGGAGGACGGGCAGCGGCTCGGCCTGCCCGGCATGATCAACGAGCTGGTCCGGGACTGCGACGTGGACCTGGCGGACGAGCCCGTCCCGGCCGACGCGGTCGTGGCGGGCGACCGGCGCGCCCTCGCCCGCACCATCACCTGCCTGCAGGCCGGGAGGCTGGCGGACGCCGACCGCGCCGCCCTCGCCGAAGCGGCGTCCGGCCGCCGCGTCCCGGTGCTCGGCATCACCGGCACGGGCGGCTCCGGCAAGTCCTCCCTCACCGACGAGCTGGTCCGCCGGCTGCGCGTCGACCAGGGCGACCGGCTGCGCGTCGCGGTGCTGGCCGTCGACCCGACCCGGCGGCGCGGCGGCGGCGCGCTGCTCGGCGACCGCATCCGGATGAACTCCCTGGACGGCGACAAGGTCTTCTTCCGTTCGCTGGCCACCCGCGGCGCGCGCGAGCTGCCCGAGGGCATCGAGGACATCCTCACCGCCGTGAAGGCCGCCGGACACGACCTGATCATCCTGGAGACGCCGGGGATCGGGCAGGGCGACGCCGCGATCGTCCCGCTGGTGGACGTCTCGCTGTACGTGATGACGCCGGAGTTCGGCGCCGCGTCCCAGCTCGAGAAGATCGACATGCTCGACTTCGCGGACGTCGTGGCGATCAACAAGTTCGAGCGGCGCGGCGCCGAGGACGCCCGCCGCGACGTGTCCCGGCAGCTCGTCCGCAACCGGGAGGCGTTCGGGCAGCGGCCCGAGGACATGCCGGTGTTCGGCACGAGCGCCGCCACCTTCAACGACGACGGCGTCACCGCGCTCTACCAGCACCTCGGCGGCATGCTCGCCGAGCACGGGCTGCCCTTGGAGGACGGCGCGCTGCCGCACGTCGGCACCAGGGTCTCGACCGGCGCCGCCACGATCATCCCGCCGGGCCGCGTCCGGTACCTGTCCGACATCGCCGAGACCGTCCGCGGCTACCACGCCGAGACGGCCGCGCAGGCCGAGGCCGTCCGGCGGGTGCAGCGCCTCGACGAGGTGCGCGCCGAGCTGACCGACGCGTCCGAGGTCGAAGGGCTGCTGGAGAAGGCCCGCCGCGACGTCGCCCCCGAGAACGCGGCGCTGATCGAGGGCTGGCCCGCCGTCGTCGAGTCCTACTCCGGGGACGAGCAGGTCGTGAGGATCCGCGACAAGGAGCTGCACACCAAGCTGACCCGCGAGTCGCTGTCGGGCAGCCGGATCCCGCGCGTCGCGCTGCCCCGCTACACCGACCACGGGGAACTGCTGAGGTTCCTGCGCTCGGAGAACCTGCCCGGGAGGTTCCCGTTCACCGGCGGGGTGTTCCCGTTCAAGCGCGACAACGAGGACCCGGCCCGGATGTTCGCGGGGGAGGGGGACCCGTTCCGCACCAACCGCCGCTTCAAGCTGCTGTCGGAGGGCCAGCCCGCGACCCGCCTGTCCACCGCGTTCGACTCGGTCACCCTGTACGGCCGCGACCCCGACGAGCGTCCCGACGTGTACGGCAAGGTCGGCACGTCCGGCGTCTCGATCGCGACGCTCGACGACATGAAGGCGCTCTACGACGGGTTCGACCTGTCGTCGCCGACCACGTCGGTGTCGATGACCATCAACGGTCCCGCGCCGACGATCCTGGCGTTCTTCCTCAACACGGCGATCGACCAGGGCATCGACGCGTTCCGCCGGGAGAACGGGCGCGAGCCGTCCGCCGAGGAGGCCGCGGAGGTCCGCGCCCGGGTGCTGTCCACCGTGCGCGGCACCGTCCAGGCCGACATCCTCAAGGAGGACCAGGGCCAGAACACCTGCATCTTCTCCACCGAGTTCTCGCTGCGGATGATGGGCGACATCCAGGAGTGGTTCATCGCCAACAAGGTCCGCAACTTCTACTCGGTGTCCATCTCCGGCTACCACATCGCCGAGGCCGGCGCGAACCCGATCAGCCAGCTCGCCTTCACCCTCGCCAACGGGTTCACCTACGTCGAGTCGTACCTGGCGCGCGGCATGGACATCGACGACTTCGCGCCGAACCTGTCGTTCTTCTTCTCCAACGGCATGGACCCCGAGTACAACGTCCTCGGGCGTGTCGCCCGCCGCATCTGGGCCGTCGCCATGCGGGACCGGTACGGCGCCAACGAGCGCAGCCAGAAGCTCAAGTACCACGTGCAGACCTCGGGACGCTCCCTGCACGCGCAGGAGATGCACTTCAACGACATCCGCACGACGCTCCAGGCGCTCATCGCCATCTACGACAACTGCAACAGCCTGCACACCAACGCCTACGACGAGGCCGTCACCACGCCCACGGCCGAGTCGGTCCGGCGCGCGCTCGCGATCCAGCTCATCATCAACCGCGAGTGGGGCCTGGCGATGAACGAGAACCCGCTGCAGGGATCGTTCATCATCGACGAGCTGACCGACCTCGTCGAGGAGGCCGTCCTCGCCGAGTTCGACCGGATCAGCGAGCGCGGCGGCGTCCTCGGCGCGATGGAGACGGGCTACCAGCGCGGCCGCATCCAGGACGAGTCGATGCTGTACGAGCAGCGCAAGCACGACGGGTCGCTGCCGATCGTCGGCGTCAACACGTTCCGGCTCCCCGACGCGGGGGACGGGACGCCGGACACGATCGAGCTGGCCCGCGCCACCGAGGACGAGAAGCGCTCGCAGCTGGAGCGGGTCCGGTCCTACCAGGCCGCGCACCGCGGCGACGCCGAGACGGCCCTCGCCGGGCTCAAGGAGGCCGCACGGTCGGGCGGGAACGTGTTCGCGGTGCTGATGGACGCGGCGCGCGTGTGCAGCCTCCAGCAGATCACCGACGCGTTCTTCGAGGTCGGCGGCCAGTACCGCCGCAACGTCTGAGCGCCGCGCCGCATGGCCGCCCGCGACGACACCGGCGCGCCCGTCCCCGTTCCGGAGCGGGTGCGCCGCGTCGTGTCGATCGTCCCGTCGCTGACCGAGACGGTCGCGGTGACCGCTCCCGGCCTCCTCGCCGGCGCCACCGACTGGTGCACGCACCCGGAAGGCCTCGACGTCCCGCGGGTGCGCGGGACGAAGAACCCTGACGTGGAGCTCATCAGGGAGCTGCGGCCCGACGTCGTCCTCGGCAACACCGAGGAGAACCGTCCCGCCGACGTCGAGGCGCTGCGCGCGGCGGGCGTCCCGGTGTGGATGACCGAGATCCGCACCGTGGACGAGGCGCTGGCGTCGCTGCGGCGGATGCTCACCCTGGCGTGCCGCGTCCCCGTCCCGGACTGGCTGGACGAGGCGGCCCGCGTCTGGGCGGGCGTGACGCCCGGCGAGCCGCGCGCCGCCGTCGTCCCGATCTGGCGGCGCCCGTGGATGGTCGTCGGCCGCGACACCTTCACCGGCGACGTCCTGTCCCGCCTCGGGGTGGCCAACGTCTACGCCGCCCACCCCGAGCGGTATCCGAAGATCCCGCTGGACGAGCTGAACGCGTCCGGCGCCGACCTGGTCGTCCTGCCGGACGAGCCGTACCGGTTCACCGAGGACGACGGCCCCGAGTCGTTCCCCGGCATCGACGTCGCGCTGGTCGGCGGGCGGCACCTCACCTGGTACGGCCCGTCGCTGGTGCGGGCGCCCGCCGAGCTGCGGGAGCGGCTCGCGGCGGCCCGGACCTACTGACCGGGCCTCCTGACGGACCTACTGGGAGGGCTCCTCGCCGCCGGGCGGGCGCCGGGTGAACATCGCCTCCACGCAGCGCGCCATCCGCCCGTCGAGCTCCTCGGCCGGAACGTCGATCTCCCGCGCCAGGTGCTCGCGCAGCAGCGTGTACCCGTAGATCGTGGACGCGATCGCCGCCTGCACGGCCTCCACGTCGTCGATCGGCAGCTCGCCCCGGGCGGCCTCCGCGGCGAGGTCCTTGCGTCCCTCGCCGCGGTTCAGCAGCACCCGGGGCCGGTCGTCGCCGTCCAGCACCAGCAGCGTCGCCAGCAGCACCGGCTCCGGGTGGCGCAGGCTGGTCCAGAACAGCCGCGACAGCCGCTTGCGCAGCGGCAGCCCGGCGGCGCCCGCCGCGTCCTCGGCGTTGGGCCGGGACCGGTGGAACAGCGCCGAGCGCAGCAGCGCCCGCCGCGACCCGAAGTACTGGTAGACCAGCCCGCGGTTGACGCCGGCCTCGTCGGCGACCTGCCGCAGGTTGAGGCCCGCGAGGACGCCGCCGCGGCGCAGCAGCGCGATCGCCGCCGCCCGCAGCGACTCCTCGGTCGCCTCCCGGTCGCGGGTCCGCTCGTCCCGGCGCCCCGCCCGCGGGCCGGTCACCGCGGCCTCCCGAACGCTGGGCGGGTCACGCCTTGGGGCCGCCCGCCACGTAGATCACCTGGCCGGACACGAACGAGGCGTCCTCGCTCACCAGGAACGCCACGACGCCCGCGATGTCCTCGGGACGGCCGACCCGGCGGACGGGGATCTCCTTGGCGGCGGCGTTCTTGAAGTCCTCGAAGCCGACGCCGACCCGCTCGGCGGTCGCCGCGGTCATCTCCGTCTCGATGAAGCCGGGCGCGATCGCGTTCGCGGTCACGCCGAACTTGCCCAGCTCGATCGCGAGCGTCTTGGTGAAGCCCTGGAGGCCCGCCTTGGCCGCCGAGTAGTTCACCTGCCCGCGGTTGCCGAGCGCCGACGTCGACGACAGGTTGACGATGCGCCCCCAGCCGGCCTTGGTCATGTGCTCCTGCGCGGCGCGGCTCATCAGGAACGAGCCGCGCAGATGCACCGACATGACCGAGTCCCAGTCGTCGTCGGACATCTTGAACAGCAGGTTGTCGCGGGTGATGCCGGCGTTGTTCACCAGCACCACCGGCGGGCCGAGCTCGGCGGCGATCCGCGCGACGGCGGCGGCGACCTGCTCGGAGTCGGCGACGTTCACGCCGACGGCGAGGGCCTTCCCGCCGTTCTTCTCGATGGTCTGCACGGTGTTCGCGCAGGCGGCCTCGTCGAGGTCGCAGACCGCGACGGCGAAGCCCTCGCGGGCGAGCCGGACCGCGGTGGCCGCGCCGATGCCGCGCGCCGAACCGGTGACGATGGCGACCCTGGTGTCGGTCATGTCGTGCTCCCTGTCCTCCGTCGAAGCCGTCTGTGTCAGACCTGGATGTCCTTGGCGATGATGGTCTTCAGCACCTCGCTGGTACCGCCGTAGATCCGGGTGACCCGGGCGTCGGCGTACAGGCGCGCGATCGGGTACTCGAGGATGTAGCCGTAGCCGCCGTGCAGCTGCAGGCACTTGTCCACGACACGCTGCTGCACCTCGGTGCAGAACAGCTTGGCGACCGCGGCGTCGGCCGGGGTCAGCTCCCCGGCGTCGAGGGCCTCGATGCACCGGTCGACCAGCGACCGGGCCGCCTCCACCTCGGTGGCGCACTCGGCGAGGACGAACTTGGTGTTCTGGAACGAGGAGACGGTCTTGCCGAAGACCGTGCGCTCCTGGACGTACTTGCGGGCGAACTCGACGGCGGCGGCCGCGGAGGCGTAGGAGCTGGTGGCGATGCCGAGCCGCTCCTCGGCCAGGTTGTGGGTCAGGTAGCTGAAGCCCGCGCCCTCCTCGCCGAGCAGGTCCTCGACGGGCACCTTCACGTCGACGAACGACAGCTCGGCGGTGTCGGAGCTGCGCAGCCCGATCTTCTCCAGCTTGCGGCCGACCGAGTAGCCCTCGCTCTTGGTGTCCACCACCAGGATCGACAGCCCGGCGCGGCGGTTCTCCGGCGTCGCGGGCGACGTGCGCGCCACCACCAGCACCCGGTCGGCGAGGACGCCGCCGGTGATGAAGGTCTTGGCGCCGTTCAGGACGTAGTGGTCGCCGTCGCGCTTGGCGGTGGTCTGCATGCCGGCGAGGTCGGAGCCGGTGCCCGGCTCGGTCATCGCGATGGCCGTCATCATGTCGCCGCTGATGAACGGCGGCAGCCAGCGCTTCTTCTGCTCCTCGGAGGCGTACTTCAGCAGGTAGGGCAGGACGAGGTTGACGTGCACGCCGTAGCCGCCGAAGCTCACCCCGGCGCGGGCGCACTCCTCGGAGATCACGGCCTGGTACTTGAAGCTGGTCTCGCCCGCGCCGCCGTACTCCTCCGGCACCTGGATGCCGAACACGCCCAGCTCGCCGAGCTTGTTGTAGAAGTCGCGGGGCGGGTGCCCGGCCTGCTCCCACTCCTCGTAGACGGGCGCGACCTCGGCCTGGATGAAGTCCCGGATCGTCTCCCGGAACGCCTCGTGGTCCTCGTTGAACAGGGTGCGGCGCACGCTCGGCCCCTTTCGCAGCGTAACTAACAGAACGCTAACTTAGCTCGAATCCCGTTCTAGCAGCAAATGCCAGAGGAGCGCGGGAAGCACGCATGATCGCACGGACGCGAGATTGCGGAATCTAGCGTTCCGTTCAGCGTGTCCGGGCGGCGGGCCCGGTCAGCAGGAGGGCTCGCAGACGCGCCGCGACACGGCCTTGAGGAAGATCCCCTGGATCTGCTCCGGCGTCTCGGCCACGTACACCTCGCCGCGGGTCGCGTGCGCGACGCGCCGCAGGTCCCGGACGTCGACGTCCGGCCCGTACCCGAGCATGTTGATCTGCACGGGCCGCTCCGGGTCGTAGGCGCGGCGCAGCTCGGCGAGCGTCTCGTCCAGCGTGGGCCCGTCCGGGTCCTCGTCGCGGCCGTCGGTCCACAGCAGGATCGAGTTGACGAACTCCGGCTTGTAGGTCCGCGTCATGTAGTCGAACGCCGCCAGGAGCGTGTCGTACAGGCCGGTGTCGCCGTGCTTCTTCACCCGCATCTGCGCGAACGCGCTCAGCACGCGCTGCCGGCGGGTCGACGACCCGAGCCGCTCGCCGAGCGGGCCGACGCCGACCAGCTCGCGCCAGTCCCGCCCGCCCGGCAGGTCCGTGGAGAACTCCCACTGGCCGAGCTCGCTGTCGTCGGGCAGCAGCGACAGGCCGCCCTGCGCGGTCCGGATCGTCGACTGCAGCCGCGACACCCCCGGCGCGACCGGTTCGGCCATCGAACCGGAGATGTCCATGATGCTCAGCATCCGGATGCTGAGCGACAGCTGCGCCCACGCCTGCATCGTCTGCGCGACCGTCGAGGCGGACGGCGCCGCCAGCGCGCGCGGCGCCCGCGGGTCCAGCCCCGTCCGCGCGGTGAACGAGGCGGGCGCGGCGCCGTCCGGCGTCCGGAGGCCGAGCCTCTGCACGTCGGCGCGCGCGGCCTTGGACGTGAGCGCCTGCTGGAGCAGCCGGCCCGCGCTTGCCTTCGCCGGGTCCCCGGTGAGGACGGTGACCGGGTAGTCGAGGACCACCGAGCCCTCCGACGGGTACACCGCGACCGCCGGCTCGGCCGCGTGCGCGGCGTTGTAGGCGTACACGGCGCGCTCCGGGGCGAGGGCCACGGGGTAGGGCTGCTCCGCGCCGCCGCGGAACGCGGTGAACTCGGCGTTCACCGACGCGGCGATGCCCTCCCGGATCGTCCGGACCACGCCGGTGAACACCGCCTGGCCGTCCGGTGACCCGCCCATCAGCGTCCCGGCGAGCATCAGCGTGCCCATGCCGGTCGCGCTGCGGTCGGGGTCGGGCACCTGGAGGCGCAGCAGGTGCGCGGGGATCGCGCCGCCGCCCGCCGCCGCGCCCGGTGCCCCGCCGGAGCCGTCCGCCGTCCCGGCCGCCTCCAGCAGGTCGCGCCAGGACGGCCGGGCGGGCACGCCCGCGGCGCTCAACTGCGCGGCGAGCGCCTTCGGCATCGCCACCACGATCGGGCTGGACGCGATCCCGCCGAGCGCGGTGAACGGCACCGGCTGCGCCGCCCGTCCGGACCCCTGCACGAGCCCGATCCACAGCGACGAGTCGGGGATCCACACGTCCGGCCGCTCGGTGACCCCGGCCGAGCCCTTGCCGGACAGCAGGGTCGCGACCGCCGCCGGGTCCGCGGCCCGCACCCGCACCCGCGCGCACCGGCCGCCGATCTCGTGCCGGCCGTCGTTGAACCGGCCGGCCGCCTTCGCCACGGCGGGCTCGACGTCGGGCGCCGCCGCGACCGAGAGCGTCATCGTGTCGCCGCCGGAGCAGTCCCCCTGGGACGAGGCGAACGCGTACACGCCGAAGCCCGACAGCACGACCAGCCCCACGGCCGCCGCGAACGGCCCGAGGAAGATGCCCGAGCGGCGCCGCGGCGGACGCGCCGCACCGTGCCCGCGGTGCCCGCCGTGCCGGCCCGTCCCGCCGTGCCCGCGGCCCTTCGCCGCCGCGTGCGCGGGCCCGGAAGCCTTCGGCGGCGGGGGAGGGGACGGCATGAACGCCGGCTGCGCGGGCGCCGCGGCGGGCGGACGCCGCCGGTCGCGCGCGGGCGCCCCGCCCGGGTCGGAGGCGCCGAGGAAGTCGAGGGGCGCGCGGAAGTCGCGGGGCACCCGGTAGTCGCCCGAGTCGGACAGGCTGCGCGGCGCCCAGTCGGGGACGTCGTCGTCGTGGCCGCTCATCGCGGACCTCCGTTCCCCGGGCGGGTGCACCGGGCCGCGGCGCGCCGTGTCATGACTCGCCTCCTCGCGGAGCGTGAGACAGATGAACGATGTGTCTCAGTCGGTCGGGTGTGATGTTCGTCTCGCCGGACGGCCCCGTCAAGGGTTTCGCCGGTACCGGACTGGATGCGGGAGGAGGACGGAGCCGGAACGGTCCGCAGCGGGCTCACGAGGGCACGGGGACCTCGGCGAGCAGCGCGCCGAGCCCGGCCGCGCGGGCGGGCGCCACGTCGCCGGGGGCCCGTCCGGCCAGCGCCGAGCGCAGCCCCGCGATCCGCCGCCGGAGGTCGACGGGCGCGCCGCCGTCCACCTCGTCCAGCAGCGCGGTCACCAGGGTCGCCAGCTCGGTGCCGAACCGCGGCCGGACCTCGCCCGTCGCCATGCCGACGTCGATCGAGCGCCGCATCCGCCCGAGGGCGCTCACCGCCGCCGCGCGGACCGTCCGCGCGGGGACGGCGGGGGAGGCCGCGGCCGGCGGGCGGCTCGCCGGGTCCTCCACCGGCCCGAGGGGCGGCCGCGAGGCCGGCCGGCTCGGCAGCGGCACCGCCACGTCCGCGGGGGCGTCCCGGAGCGACGAGAGGATCATCAGCAGCGGCAGGAGGGCCAGCGCCAGCACCGCCGCGCAGGCGCTGCCGACGACCGCCGCACGGCGGCCCCGCGGCCGTCCGGGCCGCCCGGCTTCGGCCGGGAGGACGCGTGTCCGGGCCGCCGCAGGCGCATCAGGGCCCTCGGCCTGCGCCGCGAGGACGCGTTCCGCGTCGGCCGCCGAAGGACGGCCGGCTCCGGCGTCCCGGTCCCGGCAGCGCGCCACCAGCTCGGCGACACCGTCCGGTATGCCGCTCACGGCGCCGTCCGGATCGCCCGTCAGGCACTCGGCGATGATCCCGCCGAGCGCCCGGACGTCGTCGTCCGCGCCGCCGGTCGCCTCGGATTCGCCCTCGCCGGCCCGGACGAGCACGCCGGCCGGGCCGAGGCCGAGGAGCCTGACCCCGTCCGCGGTGAGGAACACCTGGGAGGACGTCAGCGCCCCGTGCACCGCCCCGCAGGCATGGGCGGCGGCCAGTGCCCCGGCGATCCGCGCGCAGACCGCCACGCCCTCCTGGGGCGCCGGCAGGCCGCGTGACAGGCGGGCGCCGAGCGTCTCGCCGCTCAGGAACTCCGCCACGACGTACATCAGCGCGCCGCCGTCCGTCCCCTCGGCCTCGCCGTAGTCGTAGGTGGTGACCGCGCAGGGGTGGGCCGGGGACGCGGCGGCCCGCGTGGCGTCCCTGATCCGCTCCCGCAGCGCGCCCTCCGAGGCGGCCACCGCGAGGACCGTCACCGCGACGCGCCGCTCCAGCAGCGCATCGCGCCCGCACCACACCTGCGTCCGGCCGTGGCGGCCGAGGCGCCGCTCCAAGCGGTACCGGCCGTCCAGCACGAAACCCGGGTCCACGGGACCTCCCCTCTGGCGCGGGGATGGCGTTCACCCAGAGTGCAGTACGCACGCGGAACCCGGTTCGGATCGGCCGCCGGACGATCCGCACGGATCAGAAGGGAAAAAGTTCGGACCGGCCGGGTTACGGCCCGTGGCCGGAGCAGGCCACCGCGGGGACTTGCGCTTCCGCGGAGATGCGCCGGCGCCGCCGGCCCGGGTCAAGCCGGGGCATCGGGGCGGTGGCGCGGAGGCCATGAGACATGAAAAGCGGCGCCGGGTGGATACGGGGGCAACCCACCCGGCGCCGCATCATCGGTGTTCCGACGGGGGCCCGGAACACCGGCACGGGCGCTCCGACGGGGGACCAGAGCGCCGGTACAAATCGTACACCGAAACCCCCTGCGGTTAGTCAAGAGAATGTCACGACCGGATTTCCGGTCGCTGTCCGGAAACCCGCTTCTGCTCGGGGCCCTCGCGGTCGTCGAAGTGGGCGGACGGCGTCGGCTCGCGGCCGCCGTTCGCGAAGATCACCGCGACGTACGGCAGGAACAGCGCGCCGACGACGAGGACCGCCGCCAGCCACACCGGTGCCCCGGCCACCACGCTGACCACCGCCCCCACGAAGCAGACCGTCCGCACTCCCATCGACCACAGGTAGCGCCGCTGCCGGTGGCCGATGTCCTCGGACATGGGGCGGGGAGCGTCGGTGACCGTGTAGACCTCCGGTCCCCGATGGTGATTGACCTTCACCATTCCACGGTAAGCCCATGGAGTCCGATAGGCGACAGCAGGACGGTCAAGACATGGGAGACATGACATGACGGACCGTACGTACCGCGTGACGGAGATCGTGGGCACCTCGCCGGAGTCCGTGGAGACCGCCGTCCGCAACGGCATCAGGCGCGCCTCGCAGACCCTGCGCCACCTCGACTGGTTCGAGGTCAAGGAGGTGCGCGGCCAGATCGAGGACGGCGACGTGGCGCACTACCAGGTCACCCTCAAGGTCGGCTTCCGCCTGGAGGACACCTGATCACCCCCAAGGCGCCGCAAGGCGCCTTCGGGGGTGTGGGGGGAACCCCCACCGGGGGGCGTGGGGGGCTGGCCCCCCACCGGGGGCGGCCGGAGCGCCAGCGGAGCGCCAGCGGAGCGTAAGGCGACGGTCGCCCCCGGGGCGGGGGGTGTGGGGGGTCGCCCCCCACACCTAACTCGCCTGGGAGACCGTCGACATGTTGAAGTCGGCGACCCGCAGTGCCGGCATCGCGGCGCGCGTGAAGTAGTCCGACCATTCGCGGGGCAGGGCGGGGACGGTCCCGCCGACCTCGGCGAGCCGCGACAGCAGGTCGACGGGGCTCTCGTTGAACCGGAAGTTGTTCACGGCCCCGACGACCTCACCGTTCTCGACGAGGTAGACGCCGTCGCGGGTGAGGCCGGTGAGCAGGAGGCTCTGCGGGTCGACCTCGCGGATGTACCAGAGGCAGGTCAGGAGCAGTCCCCGCTCGGTGCGGGCGATCATCTCCTCGAGGGACGCGCCGCCGCCGGGGCCCGCCATCGAGAGGTTGTCGATCGACGGGGTGAGCGGCAGGCCGGTGCGCTCGGCGGAGTGCCGGGTCTGCGCGAGCGAGGTGAGCGTGCCGTCGGCGATCCAGTCGGTGGCGCCGAGCGCGAGGCCGTTGTCGAACACGGACGCCTCGCGGCTGGAGGCGTGCGCGACGACGAACGGCGCGCACTCCAGGCCGGGCGCGGCCGGGTCGCTGGACAGGGTGACGGGCAGGCTCGCGAGCTTCTCCCCGACGCGGGTGCCGCCGCCGGGGGCGCTGAACACGGTGCGGCCGTCGGCGGCGTCGTGGGCGCCCGCCGACCAGTACAGGTAGATCATCAGGTCGGCGACCGCGGACGGCGGCAGGATCGTCTCGTAACGTCCGGCGGGCAGGTCGACGCGCCGAGAGCCCCAGTCCAGCCGGCGGGCGAGGCCGGCGGCGAGGCCGGGGACGTCGACGTCGGCGAAGTCGCGGGTGCCGACGCCGGTCCAGGCGGAGCCGCCCGCGCCCTTGGCGTTCAACTCCAGCAGCCCGGTCGGCTGGTCGTGGCGCAGCCGCAGCCCGGCGGAGCTGCCGAGGAACGTGGAGGTCATGACGTGGTTGGCGAACCCGTAGAGCCGGTTCCCGGCGGACTCGGCGGCGGCGAACGCCTCGCCGAGCGCGGGCGCGACGCCCTCGTACACGCCGATGCCGGTCTCGGCGGGCGGGCCGTCCCAGCCGGTCGCGGCGGGCCCGTCGGCGATGAGCGGCGCGGCGTCCTCGGCGGCCTCGTTCCCGGCGGCGTCGGCCTCGGCGGCGCGCACCAGGTCCTCGATGCCGTCGGCGCCGACGGCGGACCGCGAGACCACGCCGGCGGCGACGCCGTCGCCGGTGCGGCGCAGCGCGATCACGGTGAGCCGGGTGGAGCGGGTGACGCCGTTGGTGGTGAGGGTGTTGCCCGCCCAGCGCAGGTTCGCGGTGGTGGACTCGTCGGCGATGGCGATGCAGTCGTCGGCGCGGGACAGGGCGAGGGCCCGCTCCACGGCCTCCTGCGGCCTGATCGTGCTCACTGGCCGGCCTCCTGCAGGGTGTTGAGGATGTTGACGCCGCGGAACAGCGCGGACGGGCAGCCGTGGCTGACCGGCGCGACCTGCCCCGGCTGGCCCTTGCCGCAGTTGAACGCGCCGCCGAGCACGTAGGTCTGCGGGCCGCCGACCGCCTCCATCGAGTTCCAGAAGTCGGTGGTGGTGGCCTGGTAGGCGACGTCGCGGAGCTGGCCGGCGAGGCGCCCGTTCTCGATCCGGTAGAACCGCTGCCCGGTGAACTGGAAGTTGTACCGCTGCATGTCGATCGACCAGCTCTTGTCGCCGACGATGTAGATGCCGCGCTCGACGCCGGAGATCAGCTCGTCGGTGGACGGCCCGCCGGGCGCCGGCGCGAGCGACACGTTCGCCATCCGCTGGATCGGCATGCTGGACGCGGCGTCGGCGAACGCGCAGCCGTTGGAGCGCTCCGCGCCGGTGAGCCGGGCGATGCGCCGGTCGGTCTGGTAGCCGGTGAACAGGCCGCCGGACACGATGTCGAACGACTGGGTCTCCACGCCCTCGTCGTCGTAGCCGATGGTGGCCAGCCCGTGCTCGGTGGTGCGGTCGCCGGTGATGTTCATGACCTTGGAGCCGTACTGCAGGCTCCCGAGCTTGTCGGGGGTGGCGAACGAGGTGCCGGCGTAGGCGGCCTCGTAGCCGAGGGCGCGGTCCAGCTCGGTGGCGTGCCCGATCGACTCGTGGATGGTCAGCCACAGGTTGGACGGGTCGACGACGATGTCGTAGGCGCCGGCCTCGACGCTCGGCGCGGCGAGCTTCTCGGCGAGCAGTTCGGGGATGCGGGCGAGCTCCCCGTCCCAGTCCCAGAGGGCGCCGGTCAGCCACTCCCACCCGTATCCGGCGGGCGGTGCGAGGGTCCGCATCGTGTCGAACACCCCGTCGGCGATGCCGACGGCGTTCACGACCGGGTGCAGCCGGACGCGCTGCTGGGTGGTGACGGTGCCGGCGAGGTCGGCGAAGAACTTGTTCTCCTTGACCTGGAGCAGGGTCGCGTCGACGTGGTCGACGCGGTCGTCGGCGAGCAGCCCGCGGCTCCAGTCCGACAGCAGCGCGACCTTCTCGGCGGTCGGCACGTCGAACGGGTCGGTCTCGTAGGAGGACACCCAGGTGCGCTCGCCGTGCGCGGGTTCGGGCGCCAGCTCGATGGGCTCGCGGTTGACGGCGCGGGCGACGGTCGCGACCTCGACGGCCTGCTCGGCGACCCGGGCGGCGCCGGCCGCGGTCAGGTCGATGCCGGCGGCGAAGCCCCAGGTGCCGTCCTTGACGACGCGGACCGACAGGCCCACGTCGTCGGCGTCGAGCGCGGTCTCCAGGGCGGCGTCGTACAGCCGGAGGGTCTGGCTGCGGATGCGTTCGAGGCGGAAGTCGGCGTGCTCGGCGCCGAGTTCCCTGGCCCGGGCGAGGGCCGCGTCGGCCAGCGCGCGCAGCGGCAGCGCGGTGAAGGCGGGATCGATGTCATGCACCTTCCGCAACCTACCCCCGAGGGCGCTCCCGCCCCACCTGCGCGGCGGGGCGAACAAAGCAGGGGTGCGGATCTTGTCGGTAAGGCACATCCTGTTCCCCCGCGGGGGCCGCTAGGGTCGTGCGATGTCGTCGCAGGACGGCGACTCCGGGAGCGACCGCCCGGCCGCGGGCGGTCCAGCGCGCACCGGGAGCCGCGCACCGGAGAACGGACCAATGAGACAGCCTACGAGAGGGTCGTGATGAGTCGCTCTGTCCTCGTGACCGGGGGGAACCGGGGCATCGGCCTGGCCATCGCCCGCGAGCTGGCCGCGGCGGGCGACGCCGTCGCCGTCACCTACCGGTCGGGCGAGCCCCCGGAGGGGCTGTTCGGCGTGCGGTGCGACGTGACCAGCGCCGAGGACGTCGACGCGGCCTTCGCGAAGGTCGAGGCGGAGCAGGGCAAGGTGGAGGTGCTCGTCGCCAACGCCGGCATCACCAAGGACACGCTGCTGGCGGTGATGAGCGAGGAGTCGTTCACCTCGGTGCTCGACACGAACCTGACCGGCGCGTTCCGGGTCGCCAAGCGCGGCGTGAAGGGCATGATGCGGGCGCGCAAGGGCCGCATCGTGCTGGTGTCGTCGGTCGTCGGGCTGCTCGGCTCGCCAGGGCAGGCGAACTACGCCGCGTCCAAGGCGGGCCTGGTCGGGTTCGCGCGGTCGCTGGCCCGCGAGCTCGGCTCGCGCAACATCACGGTGAACGTGGTGGCGCCCGGGTTCGTCGACACCGACATGACCGCGGTGCTGACCGAGGACCAGCAGAAGGGGATCACCGCGGCGATCCCGCTGGGCCGGATCGCGCGGCCGGAGGAGGTCGCCAAGGCGGTGCGGTTCGTGGCGAGCGAGGACGCCGCCTACATCACCGGGGCCGTGATCCCGGTGGACGGCGGCCTGGGAATGGGGCACTGAGGTCATGGGAATCCTCGAAGGCAAGCGCATCCTGGTCACGGGCGTCCTCACCGACGCCTCGATCGGCTTCCACGTCGCGCGGGTCGCGCAGGAGCAGGGCGCCGAGGTGGTGCTGACCGCCTACCCGCGCCCCACCCTCACCGCGCGGACCGCGAAGCGGCTGCCGTCCGGCCCGGAGAACCCGCCGCCGGTCATCGAGCTGGACGTGATGAACACCGAGCAGCTGAACGCCCTCGAGGGCAACCTGCGCGCGCACGGGTTCGACCACCTCGACGGCGTCATGCACGCGATCGGCTTCGCGCCGCAGACCGCGCTCGGCGGCAACTTCCTGGAGACGCCCTGGGAGGACGTGGCGACCGCGGTGCACGCCTCCACGTACTCGCTGAAGTCGCTGACGATGGCGTGCCTGCCGCTGATGAAGGACGGCGGCTCGGTCGTCGGCCTCGACTTCGACGCCACCAAGTCGTGGCCGGTGTACGACTGGATGGGCGTGGCGAAGGCCGGCCTGGAGTCGTGCGCCCGCTACCTGGCCAAGTACCTCGGCCCGCAGGGGATCCGCGTCAACCTCGTCGCGGCGGGCCCGCTGGCCACGATGGCGGCCAAGAGCATCCCCGGGTTCGAGGGCATGACGGAGCTGTGGCCGAAGGCGGCGCCGCTCGGCTGGGACATCAAGGACAGCGAGCCGACGGCGCGGGCCTGCGTCGCGCTGCTGTCGGACTGGTTCCCCGCCACCAGCGGCGAGATCGTCCACGTCGACGGCGGCCTGCACTCCATCGGCGCGCCGGACGTGTGAGCCCGTGATTCGCGCCGGAGGCCCCTTCCCGTTCCCGGGGAGGGGCCTCCGGCGTTCGTGAGCCGATGCCGGCGGCCGGCACCCGACGCGTCGGGTGCCGGCTCGCGGGTGGCCGCGGTCAGCGGCGGCGGGCGGCGGCGGACCGGCGGATGGAGCGGCCCGCGACGCTGATGTTGAGGGCGGCCACGGCGCCCGCGGCGCCCGCCGCGGCGGCGACCCAGAGCATCTGGTTGCTCTCGTGCTCGGAGGACGCGACGGGCGAGATGAGACGCGTCTGCGGCATGGCCGCGGTGCCCGGGCCGGCGCGGTAGGCGTTCGGGTCGGCCGCGATCTCCGGGGTGGGCAGGACGCCCGGCAGCCCGGCGGCGGGCAGGGGCGCCTTGCCGTCGTAGGGCTTGAGGCCCTCGCCGCCGGTCATGGGGGCGGGCCCGCTCCCCGCCGCACCGCCGCCCGACGGCACGGAGCCGTTTCCGCCGGACCGCGCGGGCGCCCTGGTCGTCTTCGGCGCCTTCGGGACGGCGGGCTTCCTCGTCTGCTCGGTGGGCGTCGGCTTCGGCGTGGGGGTCGGCGTGGGCGTCGGGGTCAGCGCCTTGCGCAGGTTGCCGAGGTTGCACTTCCAGTTCTCGATGGTGCTGGCCGGGTCGGTGCCCTTCTTGCAGGTGTCCGCCGCCGCCTCGCCCGCGGGCGCGGCCAGTACCAGGACCAGGGCGCCCGCCGAGACCGCGGCCGAAGCCGTACCGAGCCGCCTGAGCCGCTGGGGCATGTCGCTCCTCCGCCTACCGGTGATGCTGTTGTTGACATCTGGTCCAACGAAAGAAGGACACAGAGGTCACGGTCAAAACGCGCGCCAATTGGTCAGATCGTGCCCCATGCGCGCCCAACCGTAAACCGCGACACGGCGGTTTCTTTACCCCGTCACCAATCGCGCCAGGTGGGTCCGCCGCTCGCGCGCCCCGGACTCCTTGACGGCCCTGGCCAGAGCGGGTCCGGCCGCCTGCACCACCGACAGGTGCCGGCGCGCGAGCCCGAACGCGGTGGCCACCAGCGGCCGCGACAGCCCATCCGGCACCAGCACCGCGACGACCGCCGGGCGGCGCGTCCCGCGCGCCTGCGCGACCGGCACCGCCCACCCGTGCCGCAGCCGCGCCGCGTCCGCGGGCGCGACCGTCACCGCGCCGCCGGGGAACTCCACGTCCAGCCCGTGCGGGCCGCCTCCGGTCACCACGCCCGTCTCGCCGACCGCGGCCTGGGGGAGCGGCGCCGCGACGACCACCCGGTCGCCGGGGTCCATCCCGCCGAACGCGCCGGGGCCGGGGTTCAGCCGCGCCTTCAGTGCCGCGTTCAGCGCCGCGGTGCCCGCCTCGCCCCCCGCCGCGGCCGCGACGACCTGGACGTCCTCCACCGGGATGCCGAGCGCCCGGGGGATCGAGTCGGTGACGAGCTGGACCGCCCGGTGCACGGCCTCGGCCGGGTCGCCGGCGGGCACGATGACCACCTCGCGGCCCGGCGCGTCCACGGCGACCAGCTCGCCGCCGCGCACCGCCTCGGTGAGCGCCGCGACGGGATCGGCCGGCGGCTCGGCGTCCAGCATGACGACCGGCACGGTCTCGGACGCCTCCAGGTCGTCCAGCGGGCGGCCGGGACCGGCGGGCGGCGGCGAGCCGGGCTCGGCGCACAGCACGAGGTGGGCGCCGTCCGGGCACGCCTCGATCAGCACCGCGCACAGCTCGACGTCCAGCGCCGCCGCGTCCGCCACCACGACCAGGTCCAGCTCGAACGGCCGCTGCTCGCCGCGCCCGTAGACGACGGCGCCGGGCGCCGCCGCGGCGCCGTCCTGCGGCTCCAGCAGGCGGTGCAGGCTCGCCACCGCAGGGGCCGCTCCGCCGCCGGGCAGCGCCGCGGCGAGGTCGGCGGCGGCCCGCTCGGTCGGCGCGGCGATCGCGGCGCGCAGCCCCCGCGACGCGGCGGCCGCCGCGATGCCCGCGGCGACCTCGGCGAGGGCGTCCGGGGCGCCGCGCAGGACGCTGACGCCGGTGCGCAGCGCGGCGGTCAGCGCGAGCGAGCGGTCCTCGGGCAGCCCGGCGCGCAGCTCCTTGACGCCGGCGTCGTCCAGCAGGGGAGCCGCGGTGAGCGTCAGCCGCTGGAACCCCTCGGCCGCCGCCTCCTCCGCCAGCGCCCACCTCGCGGGCCCGAGCGTCTCCTCCGGCTCGGGCGGCTCGGCGTCCTCGTCGAAGGACTCCTCGTCGAACTCCGGCTCCTCGGTGAGCGTGACGACGTCGCCGCCGTCCAGCGCGGCCTCGACGGCGGCGCGCGTGTCCGCGACCCGGGCGCGCTCCAGCGCGGACACCACGTCGGCGAGGGGCGTGACGGTATGGCCGCGGCGGGCCGCCTCGGTCAGCAGGTGCAGGACGAGCGCGCCGCCGCGCCTGGGGTCGTCGGGCCGGGCGTCCGGGCCGAGCAGGGCGCGCGCGAAGTGGTCGGCCTGGGCGGGCTGGACGCCGGGGACGCTCAGCAGCCGCCACGGGTCCTCGCGCAGCCGCGCGGCGGCGCCGGGGCCGAGCCGCGCCGCCGTCCGAGCGGCCAGCCCGGCCGGGACGCCCAAGGAGGCGAACAGCTCGTCGAGGGCGGCCCGGCCCTCGCCGGCGTCGGCGGGCGCCGCGGCCGGAGCGTCGGCCTGCGTGCGGGCGGGCCCCGGCCGCCCCGGTCCCTGCTGCCCGTTTCCCAGCGGCCCGTTTTCCTGCGGGCCGGGCTCTTGTGGTCCGGGTCCCTGTGGTCTCGGTTCCCGCGGACCGGTGGTCCGCGCGGCGCGGGCGGCCTCGGCGGCGCGGGCTCCGGCGGCCTCGGCCGCGCGCAGCGCCTCGGCGGCGCGGGCGGCGCGCTCCTGCGGGGACTCGGCCGAGGGGTCGTCGATGTCAGGTGGGGTGTCGGTCACGGGCTTCCCGTCGCGGCTTCTCACGGTTGGCGGTGGACCGTCCCGAGCGTGCCACGGACGGCCCGCCCGGTCACGGAGGCGGGCACGAGAGGGGCGGTCACAGGGCGGGCGGTCATGGGGCGGGCGCGGTCACTGGTGGGCCGGGGACATGTCGGAGACGTCGTCCAGGGCGGCCCGGATCTCGTTCGGCAGCGTCAGGTCCTCGCTGTCCAGGATGGCCTCCAGCTGTGCGGCGGTGCGGGCGCCGACGATCGGGGCGGCCACCCCGGGCCGGTCCCGGACCCAGGCCAGCGCCACGCTGAGCGGCGACACGCCGAGGCCCTCGGCGGCGGTCACCACCGACTCCACGATCCGCGCGCACTCCTCGTCCAGGTAGGGCTGGACGAAGTCGGCGAAGCGCGGCGCGGCGGCCCGCGACCCGGCGGGGATGCCGGTGCGGTACTTGCCGGTGAGCACGCCCCGCCCGAGCGGCGAGAACGGCAGCAGCCCGGCGCCGGCGTCCAGCGCCGCGGGCACGACCTCCCGCTCGATGTCGCGGCTCAGCAGCGAGTACTCCAGCTGCGCCGACACGATCGGGGCGCGCCCCGGCCAGGCGCGCTGCCACGCGGCGGCCTTGGACACCTGCCAGCCCGCGTAGTTGGAGACCCCGACGTAGCGGGCGCGGCCGGACGTCACCGCCTCGTCCAGCGCCGACAGCGTCTCCTCCAGCGGCGTCGCCGGGTCGTAGACGTGCAGCTGCCACAGGTCGACGTGGTCGAGGTCCATCCGGTCCAGGGACGCGTCCAGAGCGCGCAGCAGGTGCCGGCGGGACCCGTCGTAGCGCCCGTTGGGCCGGATCGCCGCCTTGGTGGCGATGACGAACGCGTCGCGGTCGACGACCTCGCGCAGCAGGGCCCCGAGGATCCGCTCGCTGTCGCCGTCGCAGTAGACGTCGGCGGTGTCCACCAGCGTGCCGCCGGCCTCCGCGAACGCCACGAGCTGCGCCGCGGCCTCGTCCGGCTCGGTGTCCTGGCCCCACGTCATGGTGCCCAGCCCCAGCCGGGACACCAGCAGCCCGCTCCGCCCGAGGTGACGCTCCTTCATAGGCGGTCAATGTAGCGGTCATCGCGGGAGTCCCACGGTGCCGTCACCGTCCGCGTCCGCCCGGTGACGTGCGCGAAGGCAGGTGTACGGCAGGTGACGGGAACATGAGCATGATCGGTCTCAATGGTGACGGAAAACGATGTTCGCGCAGGTGGGACGGTCGCCAGGGCGGGCGGCGCCGGTGCGCGGGAACCGGGGCGCTGCGGGCGGCGGATACGCTTCACCGGGATCGGCGCCGTGGCCGATCTCGCATTCGGAGGGGACCCGCCGCTCGTGAACGTCGTGGAAGCGACCGTGCTCGGGATCGTCCAGGGGCTCACCGAGTTCCTGCCGATCTCCAGCTCCGGTCACCTGCTCATCGTGCCGAAACTGCTCGGCTGGAAGGACCCGGGCGCGGCCTTCACCGCCGTCATCCAGCTCGGCACCATGGCCGCGGTCGTCATCTACTTCTGGCGCGACCTCGTCCGCATCCTGACGACGTGGACCAAGAGCCTGTGGACGCCGGAGCTGCGCCCCCAGCAGGACGCGCGGCTCGGCTGGTACATCGGCCTCGGCACCGTCCCGGTCGCGGTCATCGGCCTGGCCCTCAACGGATTCATCGAGGGCGGCGCCCGGAACCTCTGGCTGAACGCGTCCTCGCTGATCGTCCTCGGCCTGCTGCTGATGGTCGCCGAGTGGGCCGGCATCGGCAAGCGCGAGGTCGCCGACCTCAACATGCGGGACGGCCTGATCATCGGCGGGTTCCAGGCGCTCGCGCTGATCCCCGGGTCGTCGCGGTCGGGGTCGACGATGACCGGTGCGCTGTTCCTCGGCTACACCCGCGAGGCCGCCGCCCGGTACTCCTTCCTGCTGTCGATCCCCGCGGTGGTGCTGTCGGGGCTGTTCGAGCTGCGCAAGGCGTTCGACGGGTCGCTGCAGGTCGTCCCGACCGCGATCGCGACCGTGGTGTCGTTCGTCGTGGGCTACGCGTGCATCGCCTGGCTGCTGAAGTTCCTCACCCGGCACTCCACGAACGTGTTCGTGTTCTACCGGGTGGCGCTCGGCGGCGTGCTGCTGGGCCTGCTCGCGGCCGGCGCGATCTCCGCGACCTGAACCGCGCGCGTCCGGGCCCGGCCGCACCCGGGCCTCACAGGGACCGACGTGCCGCCGGACCGGCGCGAAGATCCTCGGGTGAGACCTGTTCCGGCGGGTCACCGCCGGGCTAAAGTGCCGGGCCATGGCACCATCCCCGTACTCGACGCACCCGCCGGAGGACGCCGGCGGGCCGTCCGCCGACCCGGTGTTCGGCGCCGGCCCCGGCGACGACCCGGGCTACCTCGCCTCGCTGCGGGACACGACGGTGCTGGGACGGATGCGCCTGATGATGCTCGTGCTCGTCGGCGCGCCGGTGCTGATCCTCGCGCTGACCCCGCTGATCGTCGACAACCGCGGCGGCATGGCCGGGGACGCCCCGCCGTGGATCTACGCGCCGCTGCTGCTGGCGGCGGCGGTCGCGGCCCTGGCCGGGCCGCGCGCCCCGCTGGCGATGGCGCCGGGCGCCGAGCCGCCGGCCGCGGCGCGGCTGGCGCTGACGCAGTTCCGGCAGGCGGTGCTGCTGCGGTTCGCGCTGGCCGAGGGCGTGATCCTGCTGGGCCTGCCGCTGGCGATGATCGGGCACGCCGTGGTGGTGTTCGGCGCCGGGTTCGTCGTCGGCTACCCGCTGCTGCTGTGGCTGGCGCTGCCGACCAGAGGAGGGGTGGAGCGGGTGCGCCGCCGGTTGGAGGCCCAGGGGGCCGAGTCGCACCTGTGGGCCGTGCTGCTGGCCGCGCCGCCGCCGGAGCTGCTCCCCGGCCGGACGCCCGGCCGGGACGCCGCGTGACCCTCCGCGCCGGCCCCCCAGGGCCGTCCGCGCGCCCTACAGCCAGCCGCTCTTGCGGAGCCTGAGGTAGAGCAGGACGCACACGACCGCCATCACGACCAGGACGACCGGGTAGCCCCACGTCCACTTCAGCTCGGGCATGTGCGCGAAGTTCATGCCGTAGATCCCGGCGATCGCGGTCGGCACCGCGATGATCGCCGCCCACGCCGAGATCTTGCGCATGTCCTCGTTCTGCCGCTTGCCGAGCAGCGCCAGATGCGCGTTCAGCACGCTGTTCAGCAGCTCGTTGTGCGCGTCGACCTGCGCGTCCACCCGCAGCAGGTGGTCGAGCACGTCGCGGAAGTACTCCCGGGTCCCGGCGCACTCGGAGACCCGGCCCTTGACGATCTCCTGCAGGACCGGCACCAGCGGGTCCTCGGCGGTGCGGAACTCCAGCACCTCCCGCTTGAGCGAGTAGATGTCGGCGGTGACGTCGCGGGCCCGCGGGTCGAACACCGCCCGCTCCAGCCCGATGATGTCCACCTCGACCTCGTGCGCGACCAGCCCGTACCGGTCCACCACCTCGTCGCACACCGCGTACAGCACGGCCGTCGCGCCGTGCTTGAGCAGGTCCTTGTCCTGCTCCAGACGCCTGCGGACGGGGCCGAGCGGGTTCCCGGCCCCGTGCCGGACGGTGACGGCGAAGTCCTCTCCGAGGAACACCATGATCTCGCCGACCTCGATGTCGGACGTCTCGTCGACGTAGGCGAGCGTCTTCAGCACCACGAACAGGGTGTCGTCGTAGCGCTCCATCTTCGGCCGCTGGTGCGCCGACACGGCGTCCTCCGCGGCGAGCGGATGCAGCCGCAGCTCGTCCTTGACGAGCTCGAACTCCTCCTCGTCCGGCTCGTACAGGCCGATCCACAGGAAGCAGTCGCCGTTCGCCCGCGCCAGGTCGAAGGCGTCGCTGATGTCGCCGTCGATGTCGCTGCGGACGCCGCCCGCGTAGATGGCTTTGTCCACGATCACGGCACGCATTGTCGCGCATCCGCCGCGCCGCGCGGAATCGCAGCGGTGATCACATCCGGTCCGCGCATCTCCTACAGTGGCCAGTTGTGACGACCCTTCTCCTGGTAAGGCACGGCCTGACCGCTATGACCGGGCCGGTGCTGGCCGGCTGGACCCCCGGCGTGCGGCTGGACGAGCGCGGCCGCGCGCAGGCCGCCGCGGTCGCCGGGCGCCTGGCGGCGCTGCCGCTCGCCGCGGTCGTCTCCAGCCCCCTCGACCGGTGCGTCGAGACCGCCGAGTCGGTCGCCGCCCCGCACTCCCGGGACGCCGGCGGCGCCGTCGGCAAGGTCGAGATCGACGAGCGGTTCGGCGAGGTCCGCTACGGCGACTGGACGGGCCGCCCGCTCAAGGAACTGGCCGAGGAACCGCTGTGGCGGGTCGTCCAGGCCCACCCGAGCGCCGCCCGGTTCCCCGGCGAGGACGGCGAGGCGATGGCGGACGCCCAGCACCGCGCCGTCGCCGCCGTCCGCGACTGGAACGAGCGCGTCGCCGCCGCGCACGGCCCGGACGCCGTGTACGCGGTGTGCAGCCACGGCGACATCATCAAGGCCGTCGTCGCCGACGCGCTCGGCCTCCACCTGGACCAGTTCCAGCGGATCCAGGCCGACCCCGCGTCGGTGACCGCGATCCGCTACACCGAGCTCCGGCCGTTCGTCCTCCGCCTCAACGACACCGGCGGCGACGTCGCCGGTCTCCTGCCCAAGCCGGACGAGGGCGATGACCGGAAAACCGGATCCGGGGCGAGTGACGCGGTCGTCGGCGGCGGCGCGTAGGGTCGATGTCATGCCCGTCATCTCCTACGACCTGCCGGAGCGGTTCGTCGCCGGCGCCGTCGGGCGCCCCGGCGACCGTGCCTTCTACCTGCAGGCCCGCGCCGGCCGCCGCGTCACCAGCGTCGGACTGGAGAAGTTCCAGGTGACGCTGCTGGCGGAGCGGCTCGAGGAACTGCTGGACGAGGTGCTGCGGCGCAGCGGCGGCGAGGCCCACGTCCCCGCCGTCACCCCGTCCGAGCTGCGCGACGACGGGCCGCTGGAGCAGCCGGTGGAGGAGGAGTTCAAGGTCGGCACGATGGCGCTGGCCTGGGACCCCGACGACGAGCGCGTCGTCATCGAGGCGCAGGAGGTCACCGAGGGCGAGGAGGACGCCGAGGTCGGCGAGGACGACCCGGCCATCGCGGTGCTGCGGGTGCGGATCAGCCCGGCGCAGGCCCGCGCGTTCGCCGAGCGGGCCCTGCAGCTGGTCGCCTCCGGGCGGCCGCCGTGCCCCCTGTGCGGGCTGCCGCTGGACGCCGAGGGCCACGTGTGCCCCCGCCAGAACGGATACCTGGGCTGAGATGCGCGCGGTCGGCACGCCGGGCCGGGTCGCGGCCGCCCCGCACCGGGACCCGCGCTGGATCACGGGCGGCGCGGCCGGGAGAATGAGCGCATGACGCAGTCCTCCCGGGACCGGGCCCCCGCCGGCGACCCCTCCGGCGACCGGGTCTCCCCCCGCGACGTCCCCGCCGCCGAGCGGCTGCTGCTGGCCGGCCGGCTGTCGATCGAGGGCCGCCTCGTCCAGGCCTCCAACGCCACCCTGTACTGCACCATCGAACACGACGGCGTCAGCGCCGCCTGCGTCTACAAGCCCGTCGCGGGCGAGCGGCCGCTGTGGGACTTCCCCGACGGCACCCTCGCCGAGCGGGAGGTCGCCGCCTACGAGGTGTCCAAGGCCATGGGCTGGGGCACCGTCCCCCCGACCGTCCACCGCGACGGCCCCTACGGGCCCGGCATGGTGCAGCTGTGGGTGGAGCCCGACCCCGACACCGACCTGGTCGCGCTGTCGCGCTCCGACGACGACGCGATCCGCCGCATGTCGGTGTTCGACGCCGTCGTCAACAACGCCGACCGCAAGATCGGGCACCTGCTGCCGCCCGGCGACGGCCACGTGTACGGCTGCGACCACGGCGTCTGCTTCTCCGTGGAGTACAAGCTGCGGACGGTGCTGTGGCAGTGGCGCGGCAAGCCGCTCACCTCCGAGGCGGTCGAGGCCCTCGGCCGGGTCGACCGCGCCCTGCGCGGCGGCCCCCTCGCCGCACGCCTCACCGAGCTGCTCACCGAGGAGGAGGTCGATGCGACCCGCCGCCGCGTCGAGCTCATGCTCAAGCACCGCATCCACCCGTACCCGCCCGAGGACTGGCCCGCCATCCCCTGGCCGCCCCTTTAGTCCAGGGGGGCGACCCCCTGGAACCCCCGTCACGGTCGGTGGGCTGTTTCCCCGCTCCGCTGGCGCTCCGCGGCGAAACAGCCCACCGACCGTCGGGCATGCCCGCTGCGCTCGCTGGCGCTCGCTCCGCGTGCCTGCCCGTGATGGCGGCCGGGCTTCGATCTCCCGGGGGCGGCCTCCTAGAACCCCCGTTACGACGGGCGGGGCGTGCCCGCTGCGCTCGCCAGGGCTCGCTCCGCGTGCATGCCCGTGACAGTGGCTGGGCTTCGATCTTCCGGGGGCGGGGCTTGGATGTGGTGGGGTGGGGGACCCCGGGGTTCGGGTGGGTTCGGGGGAAGTGCTCCAATTGGGGGCATGTGCACGGCGATCATCAGTGTCGATCCCTCCGCCGCCGTCCCCGTCCTCGTCGCGGGCGTGCGGGACGAGTTCATCGCCCGGGAGTGGGAGCCGCCGGGACGGCACTGGCCCGGCCGGCCCGGCCTCGTCGGCGGCCGCGACCTGCGGGCCGGCGGCACCTGGTTCGCCGTGGACCCGGCCGCGCCGCGCGTCGCGCTGGTGCTGAACGGCCGCGGCAGGATGGCGCCCGAGGACGGCCGCGCCACGCGCGGCGAGCTGCCGCTGCGGACGGCCGCCGACGGCAAGCTCGGCGAGCCGGACCTCGCCGCCTTCGACCCGTTCCACCTCGTCGGCGCCGAACCGGACCGGGTGCGGCTGTGGAGCTGGGACGGCCGGGACCTCACCGAGCGCGACCTCGGCCCCGGCCTCCACATGATCGTCAACAGCGGGCTCGAGGGCGAGGGGCAGGAGGAGGGCGCGACCGAGGACGCCTACATGGCGGCCCGCCTCGCCCACTTCCGTCCGCGCCTGGCTGCCGCCGCCCGGCCCGAGCCCGGACCCCGCGACGACGTGCGCACGGCGTGGGGGGCGTGGCTGCCGCTGCTGGAGGGCGACGGCCTGCCGCGCGCCGACCACCGCGCGCTGCTGCCGCTGCTGGACATGGGCGACGGCCGCGTCTGGGGCACGACGTCCGTCAGCCTGGCGGCGCTCGCCCCCGGCGCCGTCCGCTACGACTTCTCCGCCGCTCCCGGCGACGGGGCGGGCTGGTCGCGGGTGCTCTGACCCGCGCCCCCGGCGCACGGCGTTTTCCTCTCCGCGTCCGCGCGATCATGACGCTGGGTGCTAATTTGACTACCTAATGCGATCTTCGTGGCCGCCGCGTGCGGGCCCGGTCCGCGGATCGCTCCGGGCAGTCGGTCATCAGCAGACGGGGGAGTGCGCAGATGACAGCAGTGAGACGGGGGGCGGTGGTCACCGCCGGGCTCGGCGCGGCGGTGCTCGCGCTGGCGTCCTGCGGGAGCGGCGGTGGCGGCGGCGGGGGGAGCGCCGGCGGCACGCTGAAGGTCGTCGGGTCCTCCGACGTGGACCACCTCGACACCTCCAGCGTCTACACGACCTGGGGCAACATGCTGGCCCGCCAGTTCGCCCGGACGCTGTTCGGGTTCAAGGCCGCCGACAACTTCGACGACGCCATCAAGGTGCAGCCCGACGTCGCGCAGGAGATCCCCAGCACGCAGAACGGGGGCGTCAGCCAGGACGGCCGGACCTACACCATCAAGCTGCGCACCGGCGTGCTCTGGAACACCAACCCGGCGCGGGAGGTGACCGCGCAGGACTTCATCCGCGGCATCAAGCGGGTCTGCAACCCGGCCAAGCCGTCCGGCGGCAAGGCGTACTACACCGAGACCATCGTCGGGATGAGCGCCTTCTGCAAGGGCTACGGCGGCGTCGACCCGAAGAGCGCGTCCGCCATGGCCGCCTACCAGAACGGCCACGACGTGGCCGGGCTGACGGCCAAGGACGACAAGACCCTCGTCATCAGGCTGACCCAGCCCGCGAGCGACTTCACCAACATCCTCGCGCTGCAGTTCGCGGCGGCCGCCCCCGCCGAGTACGACGGGTACATCCCCGACAGCCCGCAGTTCCGCCAGCACACGGTCTCCGACGGGCCGTACCAGATCGTCTCGTACACGCCGAACAAGCAGTACGTCCTCGACCGCAACGAGAACTGGAACGCCGCCTCGGACCCGACCCGGGCGCAGAACCCCCAGCGGATCCAGATCACGATGGGGCAGGACTCGCCCGACGTCGTCCAGCAGCAGATGGAGCAGGGCTCCGCCGACCTCGCCTGGGACCAGCCGGTGCCCACCTCGCGGATCCCGGCCCTGAAGTCCAACCCCGACTTCAAGATCATGGACGGGTCGTCCAGCAACCCCTACATCGTCTTCAACACCCTCAGCCCGAACAACAACGGCGCGCTCGGCAAGGCGCAGGTCCGGCAGGCGATCAACTACGCGATCGACAAGACCGCGCTGATCCAGATCTACGGCGGCCCGGACGTCAGTGAGGTGCTGAACCAGGTCATCCCGCCGCGCAGCGTCGGCTACCAGCCGTTCAACCTGTACCCGACGCCCGGCAACGCCGGCGACCCGAACAAGTGCAGGCAGCTGCTCGCGCAGGCCGGGTACCCCGGCGGGCTGACGCTCAAGTTCCCCTACCGGGTCTCCAGCAACCACCCCAAGGTCGCGCAGTCGGTGCAGGCGAACCTGAAGGCGTGCGGGATCACCGCGAACCTCACGCCCGACACCAACGGCACCTTCTACAACACCACGCTGGTGACCCCCGCCGACGCCAAGGCCGGCAAGTGGGACATCGCCGGCCCCGGCTGGGTGCCGGACTGGTACGGCAACAACGGCCGCACCAACATCGTGCCGCTGTTCGACGGCCGCCAGTACGGCCCGAACTCCACCAACTACGGCGACTACAACAACCCGAAGGTCAACGCGCTCATCGACCAGGCGCTGAAGGCCAAGGACACCAACGTGGCGGCCGGGTTCTGGGCGCAGGCCGACAAGCAGATCATGCAGGACGCCGCGGTCGTGCCGCTGATGAACCAGAAGTACCCGATCTTCCACTCGTCGCGGGTGAAGAACGCGCAGTACCTGCCGCAGTACCAGGCGTACGACCTCAACCAGGTCAAGCTCTCGTAGCCGGCGGCGCCCGGGCGCCCGCAGGCGGCGCCGCGCCCGGGCACCGGCCCGCGCCCGCGCGCGGCGCGGGCCGTCCGCCGGCCGGATGCAGGACGTGAAAGGGCGTCGATGAGTCTTCTCGAGGTGACCGACCTGCAGGTCTCCTTCAGCACGCCCGACGGGGTGGTGCGCGCCGTGCGGGGCGTCTCGTTCGAGGTGGACCGGGGCCGCACGCTCGGCATCGTCGGGGAGTCGGGCTCGGGGAAGAGCGTCAGCACCCAGACGCTGATGGGTCTCACGCCGGGCGCCCGGGTGAGCGGACGGGCCCTGTTCGAGGGCGCCGACCTGCTCACCGCGGGGGAGCGGCGGATGCGCCAGATCCGCGGCGCGGAGATCGCGATGATCTTCCAGGACCCGCTGTCGAGCCTGCACCCGCTGTACAGGGTGGGCTGGCAGATCGAGGAGATGATCCGCGCGCACGAGCCGGGCACCGGCCGGGACGCGGCCCGGAAGCGCGCGGTCGAGATGCTCGGCACGGTCGGCATCCCGCAGCCGGCGCGGCGCGCCGAGGAGTACCCGCACGAGTTCTCCGGCGGCATGCGGCAGCGCGCCATGATCGCGATGGCGCTGGCGCTGAACCCGAAACTGATCATCGCGGACGAGCCGACGACCGCGCTGGACGCGACCGTCCAGGCGCAGATCCTGGACCTGATGCGGCGGCTGCAGCGCGAGTACGACACCGCCCTCATCATGATCACCCACGATCTCGGGGTGATCGCCGACATGGCCGACGACGTGCTGGTGATGTACGGCGGGAAGGCCGCGGAGAAGGCGCGGCGGCGCCCCCTGTACTACCGGCCGCACCACCCGTACACCAAGGGGCTGCTGCAGTCGACGCCGTCGGCGGCGGCCGGCGCGGACCGGCTGCGGCCGATCCCCGGGCAGCCGCCGAGCCTGATCAACATCCCCTCGGGGTGCGTGTTCCATCCGCGCTGCGAGTACGTGATGGACCGGTGCGTCACCGACGAGCCGGTCCTGGACCCGGTCACGGGCGACGACGACCCGACGCACGTGTCGGCGTGCTGGCTGCCGCTGGAGGCGCTGGGGCTCGGCGAGGACGCCGAGCGGCTGCGGCGCCGGGCGGTCGAGGAGGGACGGGTGCGGGCGCGCCCCGCGGCCGCGGCGCGCAACGGCGCCCCGGAGTCCTCGGGCGCGGTCGACGCCATCGCCGACGGCCGGAACGCGGACATGGAGGCGGGCGCGGACGGCGGCGCGAGCGCGGCCCGCCGGCACGGCCGGCCGGAGGGCGGGGACGACGGCGGAGCGCGCGGGGACGGAGGCGCCGTATGAGCGGCGAGGCGGGCGGGCCGGGCGAGGTCCTGGTCTCGGTCGAGGACGTCTACAAGCACTTCCCCATCAAGCAGGGGATCGTCTTCAAGAAGGAGATCGGCCGCGTGCACGCGGTCGACGGCGTCGACCTCCAGGTCCGGCGCGGCGAGACCCTCGGGATCGTCGGGGAGTCCGGCTGCGGGAAGTCGACGCTGGCGCGCTGCGTCACCGGGCTGCACCAGGTGACGGCGGGGCGGATCCTGTTCGAGGGCGACGACATCACCCGGCTCGGCA
This sequence comes from Actinomadura nitritigenes, assembly GCF_017573545.1. Taxonomy (GTDB): domain Bacteria; phylum Actinomycetota; class Actinomycetes; order Streptosporangiales; family Streptosporangiaceae; genus Spirillospora; species Spirillospora nitritigenes. The sequence goes on from NZ_JAGEOK010000011.1 coordinate 243,639, forward strand.
AGGCCGGCCTGAAGGCGTTCCGCCGCGACGTCCAGATGATCTTCCAGGACCCGTACGGGTCGCTGAACCCGCGCCGCCGCGTCGGCTCCATCATCGGCGACCCGTTCGCGGTGCACTCGATCGCGGGAGGCGCCGAGCGCAAGCGCCGGGTGCAGGAGCTGATGGAGCTCGTCGGGCTGAACCCCGAGCACTACAACCGGTTCCCCGCCGAGTTCTCCGGCGGGCAGCGGCAGCGGATCGGGGTCGCGCGGGCGCTGGCGCTCAAGCCGAAGCTGATCGTGTGCGACGAGCCGGTGTCGGCACTGGACGTGTCCATCCAGGCGCAGGTCATCAACCTGCTGAAGGACCTGCAGGACGAGCTGGGCCTGACGTACGTGTTCATCGCGCACGACCTGTCGGTCGTCCGGTACGTCAGCGACCGGGTCGCGGTGATGTACCTCGGCAAGATCGGCGAGGCCGCGGAGGCGGAGACGCTGTACGGGCGGCCCCGGCACCCCTACACGGCGGCGCTGCTGTCGGCGGCGTCGATCGCCGACCCGGACGAGGCGGAGCGCGCCGAGCGGATCGTGCTGACCGGGGACGTCCCGTCGCCGATCGAGCCGCCGCCGGGCTGCCGGTTCCATCCGCGCTGCCCGAAGGCGGAGGACCGCTGCATCCGGGAGGACCCGCCGCTCGTGCCGCGCGAGGGCGACCCGTCCGACCACGTGACCGCCTGCCACTTCCCGGTGGAGCCGGGCGAGAGCCTCGCGCACAAGCACGCGGCGATCGCGCAGGTCTCCACCCAGCCGGAACTCCCGGAGGCCGAGGAATGAGCAGCTACACCGATCTCGAGGCGCAGGAGGTCGACCCGACGGCGGGCACCGGCCCGGCCCGGGTGCAGGGCCGCACCCCGTTCCAGCTGGCGTGGGCGCGGTTCCGGCGCGACAAGCTCGCGGTCGCGTCCATCGTCGTGCTGGCGCTGATCGCGATCTACGCGATCCTCGCGCCGGTGTGGGCGCACCTGACCGGCCACCCCTACGACGCGACGTTCCCGAAGACGGGCCTGGACGTGAGCGGGCAGCCGCGCGGCCCGTCCGGCACGTTCTGGCTCGGCGCCGATCAGCTCGGCCGGGACGTGCTGGTCCGTGCCGCCTACGGGGCGCGGATCTCGCTGGTGGTGGGGATCCTGTCCGCGGTGCTCGCGTCGATCGTCGGGACGCTGGTCGGCGTCCTCGCCGGGTTCGTCGGCGGGGCGATGGACACGCTGCTGGCCCGGCTGATGGACATGACCCTCGCGCTGCCGTACCTGCTGGTGGCGATCATGCTGGCGACCACGTTCCAGATCTCCTCGGTCGGCGCCAGCCTGACCCTGACGATCCTGGTGATCGCGTTCTTCTCGTTCGCCGCGTTCGGCCGGATCATCCGCGGCCAGGTGCTGTCGCTGAAGCAGAAGGAGTTCGTGGAGGCGGCCCGCTCGCTCGGCTCCTCCAACGCGCGGATCATGTTCGTGGACATCCTGCCGAACCTGGTCGCGCAGGTCACCGTGCTGACCTCGCTGCTGATCCCGACGTCGATCGTGTTCGAGGCGACGCTGTCGTTCCTCGGCGTCGGGGTGCGGCTGCCGATGCCGTCGTGGGGGTCGATGCTCGGCGAGGGCAGCGACGTGTTCCAGACCGCGTGGTGGCTGCTGGCGGTGCCCGGCGTCCTGCTGCTGCTGACCACCCTGTCGTTCAACCTGCTCGGCGACGGGATCCGGGACGCCCTCGACCCGCGCGGCGACCGGGCCACCGGAGGGGAGTGAGCGCCGTGATCCGCTTCGTCATCCGCCGCCTGCTGTACGCGGTCATCGTGCTGTGGCTGGTGTCCACGCTGGTGTTCGTGTTCCTGCACGTCTCGCCCGTCCCCGTGGAGCGGGTCATCGGCGGGCCGCGCGCCACCACCGACACCCTCGAGCAGATCCGCCGCAACCTGGGCCTGGACCAGCCGGTCATCGTGCAGTACGGCCAGTTCCTCGGCCGGCTGCTGCACGCGAACCTCGGCGACTCCTACATCAACGGGGAGCCGGTGACGACGCTGATCGGGGACCGGCTGCCGACCACGCTGTGGCTGGTGCTCGGCGCCGGCGTCATCTGGTTCGTCGGCGGCGTCGTCACCGGGGTGCTGTCGGCGACCCGGGCGCGCAGCCTGGGGGACCGGGCGGCGACGGTGTTCGTGCTGATCGGGCTGTCGACGCCGCCGTTCGTGATGGCGCTCGTGCTGCTGTACCTGTTCGCGACGAAGCTGAGCGAGGCGGGCATCTACTTCTTCGAGGCGGGCCCGCCGCTGCAGGAGCACTTCTTCCGCCGGATGATCCTGCCGTGGATCGCGCTGGCGTTCCTGATGGTCGCGGCGTACACGCGGCTGACGCGCGGCGCGATGCTGGACGTGCTGGGGGAGGACTACGTCCGGACGGCCCGCGCGAAGGGCCTGTCGCGGCGCCGCGTCGTCTACCGGCACGGGCTGCGGGCGGCGCTGACGCCGGTGGTCACGCAGTTCGGCATCGACCTCGGCGCGCTGATCGGCTCCACGATCGTCACCGAGAAGGTGTTCGGGCTCCAGGGGGTGGGGCAGCTGGTGTACCAGTCGATCGCGCTCGGCGACACCCCGGTGATCATCGGGGTGACGCTGATGGTGACGTTCTTCGTGATCGTGGCGAACCTGCTGGTCGACATCGGTTACTCGTTCCTGGATCCGCGGGTCCGGCTGTCCTGACGGCGGTCCGGGGGCCCGGTGCGCACCGTCCGGACCAGGTCACGATGCGGACACTCGGGACGGTCAACGCGATCTCGGAGTAATACGGCGAGGTGCGCATGGATAAGCTTTCCGTATGCGATCGTGGCCCGCTTCCGACGTCCCCAGCCTCACCGACGCGGGACTGCCCGCCGCGGCGCGGCGGCTCAGTTTGTACGACACCGGGACGGGCGCGGTGCGGCCCACGGAGCCCGGCGAGACCGCGCGGATGTACGTCTGCGGCATCACCCCCTACGACGCGACGCACCTCGGGCACGCCAACACCTACCTGACCTTCGATCTCGTCAACCGGGTGTGGCGCGACCTCGGACACACGGTCCACTACGTGCAGAACGTCACCGACGTCGACGATCCCCTTCTGGAACGTGCCCAGCAGACGGGGGAGGACTGGCGGGAGCTCGCCGAACGGGAGATCCAGCTGTTCCGCGACGACATGACGGCGCTGCGGATCCTGCCGCCGGAGCGCTACGTCGGCGCGGTCGAGGCGATCCCGCTGATCGTCGAGATGATCGAGAAGCTGCGCGGCCGGGACGCCACCTACGAGGTCGACGGCGACGTCTACTTCCCGATCGCCGCGGATCCCGCGTTCGGGCAGGTCAGCGGGATGACGCGGGAGGAGATGGCGCCGCTGTTCGCCGAGCGCGGCGGCGACCCGGACCGGCCCGGCAAGCGCGACCCGCTGGACGCGCTGGTGTGGATGGCGAAGCGGCCCGGGGAGCCCGGCTGGGACTCCCCGTTCGGGGAGGGCCGCCCCGGCTGGCACGTGGAGTGCTCGGCGATCTCCGTCGAGTACCTCGGCATGGGCTTCGACGTGGAGGGCGGCGGGTCGGACCTGGCGTTCCCGCACCACGAGATGGGCGCCTCGCACGCGCAGGTCGCGACGGGGGAGGCCCCGCACGCCCGCGCCTACGTGCACGCCGGCATGGTCGGGCTGCACGGCGAGAAGATGTCGAAGTCGCGCGGGAACCTGGTGTTCGTGTCGAAGCTCCGCGAGGCGGGCGTCGACCCGATGGCGGTGCGGCTGGCGCTGATGGCCCACCACTACCGGTCCGACTGGGAGTGGACGGACGCGGGGCTGCGCGCCGCGGAAGTCCGCCTGGGGCGGTGGCGCGCCGCCGTCGCGCGCCCGTCCGGGCCGCCCGCGGGGCCCGTCGCGGACACGGTCCGCGCGCGCCTCGCCGACGACCTGGACGCCCCCGCGGCGCTCGCCGCGATCGACGCGTGGGCCGCCGCCGATGGTGCCGACGCGTCCTCGCCCGCGCAGGTGCGGGCGCTCGCCGACGCCTTGCTCGGCGTCGCCCTCTGACCGTCCCGTGCGCCGCTCCCGCGAGGAGCGTCACAGCAGGCCGGCGAGCTTGTAGAGGACGAGGGACCCGGCCACCGCGACGTTGAGGCTGCTGCCGTCGCCGACCATCGGGATCTCGACGGCCTCGTCCAGCAGGTCGACGGCCTCGGCGGGGATGCCGTGCTGCTCGTGGCCGAGGACGGCGACGGTCCGGGTCCGCGCGGCGGGCAGGTCGGCGAGCCGCACCGCCTCGTCGGCGAGCTCGACGCCGACCACCCGGGTGCCGGCGCCGCGGGCGCGGTCCAGCCAGCCGAGCGGGTCGTTCACCCAGTGCACGCACGCCGGGCGGCGCAGCGTGTTGCCGCGCTCCAGCGCGGCGGGCACCCACGGGAAGCGCGGCACGGCCAGGCAGGCGCCGACGGCGTCGCAGGTCCGCAGCAGGGTCCCGAGGTTCGCGCCGTGCAGCGGCCACAGCGGCGCGGCGATCAGGTGGTCCCAGCAGGAATGGCGCCGGCCCCGGCGCTGCCGCCGCAGCTCGCGGGGGGTCCGCACGCGGATCGCGGGCGGCCGGGCGGAGCGGGTCACCGCCTCCGGGGGGCGCCGCCCCTCACATCGCTGATGCTCATGGTGGACGCACTTGTCGGCGTGCGCGGGCCATCACCGGCGGGTCGCTTACCCCTCGGAGTGTAGCCGGGTAGAGTCCGCCGCATGCGCATGGAACTGGTCATGCTGATGCTGCCCGGCGTCCTCGTCGCACTGATCGTGTTCGCGTCGGTCAAGCGCCCGGACGAGCCGGGGGAGTGACCGGCCGGCCGCCGGTCAGCCGGGATCCCGGCGCCGCAGGTACCGCTCGAACTCACGGGCGATCGCGTCGCCGCTCGCCTCGGGCAGCTCGGTGGCGTCCTTCTGCTCCTCCAGCGTCCGCACGTACTCGGCGACCTCGGAGTCCTCCTCGGCGAGCTCGTTGACGCCGTTCTCCCAGGCCCGCGCCTCCTCGGGCAGCTCGCCCAGCGGGACGGTGACGTCCAGCAGGTCCTCGACGCGGCGCAGCAACGCCAGCGTCGCCTTCGGCGACGGCGGCTGCGCGACGTAGTGCGGGACGGCCGCCCACAGCGACACGGTGTCCAGGTCGGCCTTGGCGCAGGCGTCCTGCAGCACCCCGAGGATCCCGGTGGGGCCCTGGTAGCGGGCGGGCTCGAGGTGCAGGGTGCTGACGAGCCCGGCCTCGGACGCGGCGCCGGTGACCGGGACGGGGCGGGTGTGCGGCGCGTCGGCGAGCAGCGCGCCGAGCAGCACCACGTTGCGCACGTCCAGCTCCAGCATCAGCCCGACCAGCTCGCGGCAGAACGACCGCCACCGCATGTTCGGCTCGATGCCGTGGATCAGCACGACGTCCTTGCCGTTGGGGAGCCGCGCCCACGACACGCGGGTGGTGGGCCAGGTGATGTCGCGGGTCTCCCCGTCGACCATCTCGACGATCGGGCGGGTGACCTGGAAGTCGTAGTAGTCGTCGGGGTCGAGCTCGGCGATCGGAACCGCGTCCCAGCTGGACTCCAGGTGCTGGATGACCCCGCTGGCGGCCTCCCCGGCGTCGTTCCATCCCTCAAAGGCGGCCACGAGCACCGGTTCGACGAGCTCCGGCACGCTCTCCAGCTCGATCACGCGCTGCCTCCTTCCGACGCCTGGGTACAGCGTCACCGGCGGGGGTCTCATTCCCGGGGTCGGGGGCCCCGCTCATGATCGGTGGCTGTCAGCCTACGTCCTGACAGTCACCTACCCCACCGTTCCGCCGCCAGACCCCCGCGCTGTACGCCCGCGGCGGAACGGAGGTCACGATCGGATCACTTGCCGTCCGTGGTGTGCACGATCAGCACGTCGCAGGGGGACCGGTGCGACAGGTTCGCCGGGACGGAGCCGAGGATGCGGCCGGCGAGGCTGTTGAGGCCCCGGTTGCCGATCACCACGAGGTCGGCGCCGCGCTCCTTGGCGAGGCGGCTGATGACGTCGACGGCGTCGCCCTCGACGGACTCCTGCTGGATGTCCCGGGCGCCCGCCGCCACGGCCCGCTCGCGCGCCGCGCGCAGCGCGTCGTCGGCGGGGGTGGAGCCCTGCACCTTGTAGGCCAGGTCGCCGAGCCGGTCGGCGGCGCTGGCGCGCTCGCGCTCGGGCATCGGGCTGTAGGCGGAGGCGAGCAGCAGGGTGGCGCCGGTCGCGGCGGCCAGCTGCGCGGCCCGGTCGACCGCGCGGAACGAGGAGTCCGAGCCGTCGGTGCCGACGAGGATCATGCGGTACGCGCTCATGCCGTTCCTTACCCGTTGGTAGTAACTGGGGGCACGTTATCGGTCGGGTGACCCATCCGTCACCGTCTTCTTGCACGGCCCGTCCAGTCCGCAGGGGGCACCGGTCCCGCGCCTCCGGCGGTCCTGGACGCCGTTCCGCAATGTGGACGGATCGGAGGGCGCCGGAGACCCGCGGATAGTCTGGGACCCCATGAGCACTCCCGTTCCGCATTCCCTGCGTCAGGCCCTGAAGGAGCGCGTCGTCGTGGCCGACGGGGGCATGGGGACGATGCTCCAGGACGCCGGCCCCACCCCGGAGGACTTCCAGGGCCACGAGGGCTGCAACGAGATCCTCAATGTCACCCGGCCCGACATCGTCCGCTCGGTGCACGAGGCGTACCTCGCGGCGGGCGTCGACTGCGTGGAGACCAACACCTTCGGCGCCGACCTCGGCGACCTCGGCGAGTACGGCATCACCCACCGGATCTTCGAGCTGGCCGAGGCGGGCGCCCGGATCGCCCGCGAGGCCGCCGACTCCTTCGCCGCCCCGGACCGGCCCCGCTGGCTGATCGGGTCGGTCGCCCCCAGCACCAAGCTGCCCACCCTCGGGCAGGTGACGATCGAGCGGAACGGCGCGATGCTGATGGGCTCGGAGATCGGCGCCGCGCTGACGGCCCTGGAGCCGCTCGGCCTCGACCTCATCGGCCTGGACTGCGCCACCGGCCCCGCCGAGATGAGCGAGCACCTGCGCCACCTCGCCCGGCACGCCCGCGCCGGGCTGTCGCCGGTCGGCGGCCGCTGCGGCACCACCCCCGAGCACCTGCGCCTGGTCGTCGAGCGGGTCCGCCGTCGCGCGCCTCGAACCGCACGTGGAGAGGTCCGAGGACGGCGGCAAGGGCCGGACCGTGCTCGCCACCGTCAAGGGCGACGTCCACGACATCGGCAAGAACCTCGTCGACATCATCCTGTCCACCAACGGCTACGACGTCGTCACATCGGCATCGAGCAGCCGGTGTCGGCGATCCTGGAGGCCGCCCCGCGAGCCAACGTCGAGCAGGACCTCGCCGGGCTCTGCGACGGCGAGGTCCGCTACGCCCGCGACGCGTTCGAGGGGCTGCGGCTGATGGACGCGTTCATGGCCGTCAAGCGCGGCGAGCGGGGCGCGAGCCTGCCGTCGCTGCGCGAGCGCCGCGTGCGGCGCGGCGCGACGCTCGCCGTCACCGAACCGGAGGACATGCCCGCCCGATCCGACGCGGGCCATTGGGGGCTCAAGCCGTGGCGCGGCGGGGACGGCCCCGGCTACGAGGAGCTGGTGGAGGCCGAGGGGCGGCCCCGGCTGCGGATGTGGCTGGACCGTGTCCAGACCGAGGGCCTGATCGAGGCCGGAGTCGTGTACGGGTACTTTCCGGCCGCGTCGGAGGGCGACGACCTGGTCGTCCTCAACGAGGACGGCTCCGAGCGGGAGCGGTTCACGTTCCCGCGCCAGCGCCGCGACCGGTTCTCCTTGGCTACGCGGCCTGCGCCGACATGGGAGATGGCACCAAGCTCGTCGGGCTGCTGGACCCGGGCCGGATCGGGGTGACGCTGTCGGAGGAGCTGCAGCCGGCCCCTGAGCAGTCGGCCGACGCGCTGGTCGTCCACCACCCGGAGGCCAAGTACTTCAACACGTGACGGCACACGCCGCGCGACCGTGCAGGTCAACGACCGCACGCGGCACTCGCCAGCGCGGGGACGCGCGCCGGCGGCGACGAGGAAGGGAAGGACGATTTGCGGGACGGTCACGGTGGCCTTCAGGCCGTGCTGTTCGACATGGACGGGTTGCTCGTCGACTCCGAGCGGGTGTGGCTCGAGGTCGAGTCGCAGGTGGTCGCGTGGCTCGGCGGCGAGTGGAGCGAGGAGCACCAGCGGGCGCTGGTGGGCGGGTCCCTCGGCGTCGCGGTCGACTACATGCTGGGGCTGACCGGCGCGGACGTCCCGCCGGAGGAGGTCGGGCGGCGGATGCTGGACGGCATGCACGAGCGGCTGAGCGAGAGCGTGCCGCTGATGCCGGGCGCCAAGGAGCTGCTGGTGGAGCTGAAGGACGCGGGCGTCACCGCGGCGCTGGTGTCCTCCAGCCACCGGCGGCTGATCGAGCCGGTGCTGGACGCGGTCGGCCGCGGGTTCTTCGCGCTCAGCGTCGCCGGCGACGAGGTCGCGCGCACCAAGCCCGACCCGGAGCCGTACCTGACCGCGGTGGCCCGTCTGGGCGCCGTCCCCGGCCGCTGCGTCGTGCTGGAGGACTCCCCCAACGGGGTGGCCGCGGGGGAGGCGGCGGGGTGCGTGACGGTCGCGGTGCCGAGCGTCCTGCCGATCCCGCCGGCGCCCGGACGCACCGTGGCGGCGTCGCTGCGCGAGGTGACCCTGGAACGGCTGTTCTCGCTGGTCGGATGAGGTCCGGCGCCGCCGGGTAGGCGGCGCCGAGGGCCGTGAGGCGGCCCCGCTCGACCGGTTCGACGTCCAACCGTTGCGCGACGTTGATCTATGCGGGGAGGCCGCGCGGCCCGGCCAGGACCCGTGGACGCGTGCCCCGGGAGAGGCGGCCGGGACCTAGGCGGTGGTCCCTAGGGGACGGATCACGCCGGAGGAGGAGACCGGATTGTCCGCAAACCGTCCGCCGGGAGGAGCGGAATCGGGGCCCGGACGTGTGACGATGGAAGGAGCAGCAGCGCCGGCAGGGCAGCACCGTACGGAGTGAGGGGCCGACATGAGCGACACGGCGATCGATCTGATCAGCCTCGGGGTGACCCTGGTCGGGCTGGTCATGAGCTGGGGGGTCTACCGGCGCCGCGGGGCGGCGTCCGGGATGCGCGGCGCCGCGCTGTCGCTGGTGCCGCTGGCCGCGGCGATGACCGGGGTGACCGAGTTCTTCGTGGACCTGGCGTTCAGCCCGGTGAAGTGGGCCGGGGTCGGGGTGGCGGGGCTGGCCGTCCTGCTCTACCTGACCTCGGGCGCGATGCTCAGCCGCCGGGCGGGCGGCGGATCCGACGACGGCGGCAAGGCCGCGGCGCGCGGCAAGGGCGAGCCGAAGGCGGCCGGACGCGGCGGCAAGCCCCGGGGCGAGGTGGGCAGCGCGCAGCCGTCCGGCGACCCGGAGATGGCCGAGATCGAGAAGATCCTGCGCGACCGCGGCATCTCCTGACGCGCGGTCCCGGCGGGTCCGGCGGCGGGCCGGGACGTCCCCCTCGGGGGGCGTCCCGGCCCGCCGTTTCTGCGTCCAGGGGCGCTGACCTGCGGACGATCGATCTCAGAACGGACTCAGTACGGTAAAGCTTGCCGGTCTAGACCGCTTTCGTGTTGCAGAGCACGGCACAGGCGAACGTACTATTCGGGCGATTTGTCCGACCTGATGACCGAGCACGTATGCCCGAGATGACGACGAGATCACAAGTCAGATACGGGTACTGGTGCAGCCCGTCTCACGGATGGACAGTCATGGCCGAGGGGCTACCTTTCCCTTCAGCAAACGCGGCGTAACGGGCACGGGGTCAGCGGATGATCTCCGCGACCGCCGGTCACCGCGCCGGCGGCGGCATGGCCGAACCAGTGGCCGGACGGTAGGAGGTACAGAGCGTGGCCGCACCCCTTGAGGTGACCGGGTCCGACACCGAGGCGCAACCGGAAGCGGTCCTCGCCGGTGTCGACGGCAAGGCGATCCAGGGCCGTTCCCTGGGACAGATCGCCTGGATGCGACTCAAGCGCGACAAGGTCGCGCTCGCCGGCGGCGTCATCGTGATCCTGCTGATCCTCCTGGCGATCTTCGGACCGCTGCTGGTGCAGTCGCCGCTGGCCTACCACCAGAACCTGATCGACCCGACCTACAACCGGCCGAAGACCGGCATCTGGCACACCGGCATCAGCGCCGACCACCTCCTCGGGGTGGAGCCCGGCACCGGCCGCGACCTGCTCGCCCGGATCGTGCACGGCGCCCGGATCTCGCTGCTGGTGTCGTTCCTGGCGACCGTGCTGTCGGTGGTCATCGGCGTCGTCCTCGGCATCACCGCCGGCTACTTCGGCGGCTGGGTCGACATGCTCATCAGCCGGGCGATGGACGCGTTCCTGGCGTTCCCCCTGCTGCTGTTCGCGATCGCGCTGGTCGCCGTCATCTCCGACGGCTCGTTCGGGCTGAGCGGCAACGGCCTGCGGATCTGGGTGCTGATCTTCGTCATCGGGTTCTTCAACTGGCCCTACATCGGCCGGATCATCCGCGGCCAGACCCTCTCGCTGCGCGAACGCGAGTTCGTCGACGCGGCACGCAGCATGGGCGCCCGGAACTCCTACATCCTGTTCAAGGAGATCCTGCCGAACCTCGTCGCGCCGATCCTGGTCTACTCGACCCTGCTGATCCCGACGAACATCCTGTTCGAGGCGGCGCTGTCGTTCCTCGGCGTCGGCGTGATCCCGCCGACCCCCTCGTGGGGCGGCATGCTGACCCTCGCGGTGCCGATCTACTCCTCCGACCCGATGTACATGATCGTCCCCGGTGTGGCGATCTTCATCACCGTCCTCGCCTTCAACCTGCTCGGTGACGGGCTGCGGGACGCTCTCGACCCTCGGGCCAAGTGACCTCGGGTTCATCCGACCCGGAGAAATGAATGGGGTGCGCCTGCACATGAACAAGATGAGACCAATCGCGGCCCTCGCCGCCGGCGCGCTCGCCGCGGCGGGCCTCGCCGCCTGCGGCGGTGGCGACTCCGGCGGCTCGGGGAGCGGACCCGGCTACAACGCCGCGGTCGACAAGGTCATCAACCAGTCGGACAAGAAGGGCGGCACCCTCCGCCTGGCGATGTCCGACGACTTCGACTCGCCGGACCCGGGCAACCAGTACTACGCGTGGGACCAGAACTTCTCGCGCTTCTACGGCCGGGGCCTGATGACCTTCAAGCCGGCCGCGGGCGACGAGAGCAAGCAGATCGTTCCGGACCTGGCGACCGCGCCCGGTCAGCCGAGCGACGGTGCGAAGACCTGGACCTACAAGCTGCGCACCGGCGTGAAGTTCGACGACGGCACCCCCGTCACGTCCAAGGACGTGAAGTACGCCGTCGAGCGCAGCAACTTCACCGACGAGCTGCAGCTCGGTCCGAAGTACTTCAAGACCTACCTGGTCGACAACAAGCCCGCGTACAAGGGTCCCTACAAGGACAAGAGCGACGAGGGTCTGAAGTCGATCGAGACGCCGGACGACAGCACGATCATCTTCCACCTGTCGAAGCCGTTCTCGGAGTTCGACGACCTGGTGGCGATGTCGCAGACGATCCCGGTGCCGAAGGCCAAGGACACCGGCCTGAAGTACGAGTCGTCGATCGTCTCCAGCGGCCCGTACAAGGTCGACAACTACACCCGCGGCAAGTCGATGACGCTGTCGCGGAACCCCAACTGGGACCCGAGCACCGACCCGATCCGCAAGGCGCTGCCCGACAAGATCGAGCTGCAGCTGAAGCAGAACGCCGACGACATCGACAACCGCCTGCTGGCCGGTTCGCTCGACATGGACGTCGCGGGCGTGGGCGTGCAGGCCGGTACGCAGCCGAAGGTGCTGGCGGCGGCGCAGAAGCCCTACACCGACAACCCGATCCAGGGCTACCTGCGGTTCATGTCGCTGAACCTGCACGTCAAGCCGCTGGACAACATCCACTGCCGCAACGCCGTGCAGTACGCGACCGACAAGGTCGCCGCGCAGACCGCCTACGGAGGCCCGCTGGCCGGCGGTGACGTCGCCACGACGATCCTGCCCCCGACGGTCGACGGGTACCGCAAGTTCGACCTGTTCCCGCAGAAGCAGGCGGCGGGCGGCAACGGCCTCGACGCGGCCACGCTGGCGAAGGCCAAGCAGGAGCTCGCGGCCTGCGGCCAGCCGAACGGCTTCTCGACGAAGATCTCGGCGCGGTCCGACCGGCCGAAGGAAGTCGCGATGGCCCAGGCCATCCAGCAGAGCCTCAAGAAGGTCGGCATCAACGTCAGCATCGTGCAGTGGCCGGCCGGCGACTACTTCAACAAGTACGTCGGCGTCCCGAACTACGTGCACCAGCACGGCATCGGCATGATGCTCATGGCGTGGGCGGCCGACTGGCCGACCGGCTACGGTTTCCTCTCCCAGATCGTCGACGGCCGGGCCATCAAGCCCTCCGGCGGCAACAACCTGGCCGAGGAGAACAACCCGAAGGTGAACGACGCGCTCGACCAGGCGATCGCCAGCACCGACAAGACCACGCGGACCAAGCTCTACGGCGACATCGACCAGATGGTCATGCAGGACGCCGTCGAGGTCCCGCTGATCTACGCCAAGGCGCTGCTCTACCGGCCGAAGCGGGTCACCAACGTCGGTATCACGGCCGGCTACGGCGGAATGTACGACTACCTCAACATGGGCGTGGAGAAGTAAATCTCCTCCGTCCGTGCGTTCATCTGAAGGCAGGTGAAGGCGATGCCCGCCGACCGGTACCGGGCCCACAGGTCCGGCCGGTCGGCGGGCGGGGCCGCGAAGTGTGCTCGCATACATCATCCGGCGCCTCGTCGGCGCCGTTCTCATGCTGTTGCTCATCAGCCTGGTGACCTTCGGCATCTTCTTCTGGCTGCCGAAGCTGGCGGGCCAGACCACCGACCAGCTCGCCGCGTCCTACGTCGGCAAGGCCCCGACGGCGGAGGCGATCCAGGCCACCAAGGAACGGCTCGGCCTGGACAAGCCGGTGGTGGTGCAGTACGGCCACTACCTCAAGGGCATCGTGGCCGGTGAGGACTTCAAGGCCGGGCCGGTCACCGACCACTGCCCGGCGCCCTGCCTCGGCTATTCCTTCCGCACCAGCCAGCCGGTGCTCCCGACGCTGATGGACCGTGCCCCGGCGACCCTGGGGCTGGCCATAGGCGCCGCGATCGTCTGGCTGGTGGTCGGCGTGTCGACCGGTGTCGTCTCGGCGCTGAAGAGAGGCAGCATCTGGGACCGGGCCGCGATGGTGGTGGCCCTGAGCGGAGTGTCGCTGCCCATCTACTTCACGGGCCTGGTGTCGCTCGCCCTGTTCTCCTACAAGCTGGGCATCTTCCCCGGCGGAGGCAGTTACGTGGGCTTCAGCCAGAACCCGCTGACATGGTTCGAGTCGCTGGTGCTGCCCTGGGTCACCCTGGCGTTCCTGTACGCGGCGATGTACGCGCGGCTCACCAGAGCGGGCATGCTGGAAACGATGAACGAGGACTACATCCGCACGGCCCGCGCCAAGGGCCTGCCGGAGAAGACGGTCATCACCAAGCATGCGCTGCGCGCCTCGCTGACGCCGATCCTGACCATCTTCGGCCTCGACTTCGGGCTGCTGATCGGTGGCGCGGTGCTCACCGAGAACACCTTCAGCATCCCCGGCCTCGGGCAGCTGGCGATCAGCTCGATCGGGACCGGCGACCTGCCGATGGTGCTCGGCGTCACCACGCTCGCCGCGTTCTTCATCGTCGTGATCAACCTGATCGTCGACCTCCTGTACGCCATCATCGACCCGAGAGTGAGGCTGGGCTGATGACCGACACAACGCCGGCCACCGGGCCCGCCGCGGGCGCCGGGGAGGCTCCCACGGCGTTCCTCGAGGTCCGCGACCTGAAGATCCACTTCCCGACCGACGACGGTCTGGTGAAGTCGGTCGACGGGCTGTCGTTCCAGCTGGAGAAGGGCCGCACGCTCGGCATCGTCGGCGAGTCCGGCTCCGGCAAGAGCGTCACCAGCCTCGGCGTCCTCGGCCTGCACAACCGCAGCAACGCCAACGTGTCCGGCGAGATCTGGCTCGACGGCCAGGAGCTCGTCGGCGCGTCGCCCGGCGAGGTCCGCCGGCTGCGCGGCCGCAAGATGGCGATGATCTTCCAGGACCCGCTGTCGTCGATGCACCCCTTCTACACGGTGGGCGCGCAGATCATCGAGGCGTACCGGGTGCACAACGACGTGTCCAAGCAGGTGGCGCGCAAGCACGCCATCGAGATGCTCGGCCGCGTCGGCATCCCGAAGCCGGACAAGCGGGTCGACGACTACCCCCACCAGTTCTCCGGCGGCATGCGGCAGCGCGCGATGATCGCGATGGCGCTGTCCTGCGACCCGGAGCTGCTGATCGCCGACGAGCCGACCACGGCGCTGGACGTGACCGTCCAGGCGCAGATCCTCGACCTGATCCGGGACCTGCAGCAGGAGTTCAACTCCGCCGTCATCATGATCACCCACGATCTCGGGGTGGTCGCGGAGCTGTCGGACGACATCCTGGTGATGTACGCGGGCCGGTGCGCCGAGTACGCGTCGGTGGAGGACGCCTTCCACAAGCCGCTGCACCCCTACGCGTGGGGGCTGCTCGGGTCGATGCCGCGGCTGGACCGGGAGCGCACCGAACGGCTGCTGCCGATCAAGGGCACCCCGCCGAGCCTGATCAACGTGCCGCAGGGCTGCGCGTTCAACCCGCGGTGCGCCTACAAGGACCTCAACGGGGACAAGTGCACGACGGTGCGTCCCGAACTGGTCGAGGCGGTCCCGGGCCACAGGGTGGCCTGCCATCTCCCGCTCGAGAAGAAGCAGGAGATCTGGGAATCCGAGATCCGGCCGAAGCTGTGACGAGCACGGGTGGGAACAAGACTGTGAGCACTTCTGACACCGCCGCGCCGGGGACCACCGTCCCCGGCGCCGCGGAGACCTCCGCCGACGCGGCGGCGCCCCGTCCCATCCGGGACGGGGAGATGCTGCTGGAGGTGGAGAACCTCGGCAAGCACTTCCCCGTCACCGCGGGGCTGCTGCGCCGGCAGGTCGCGGCGGTGAAGGCCGTCGACGGCGTGTCGTTCTCCGTCCGCAAGGGCGAGACCCTCGGCCTGGTGGGGGAGTCGGGCTGCGGCAAGTCCACCACCGGCCGGATGATCATGCGGCTGCTGGACCCGAGCTTCGGCAAGATCACCTTCGAGGGGCAGGACATCACCACGATGTCCCAGGGGCGGCTGCGGCCGCTCCGCCGCGACCTCCAGATGATCTTCCAGGACCCGTACTCGTCGCTGAACCCGCGCAAGACGGTCGGCGCGATCGTCGGGGCCCCGTTCCGGCTGCAGAACATCGCCACCGAGAACGGGGTCAAGAAGGCCGTCCAGGAGATCCTGGAACTCGTCGGCCTCAACCCCGAGCACTACAACCGGTACCCGCACGAGTTCTCCGGCGGCCAGCGCCAGCGCATCGGCATCGCCCGCACGCTGGCGCTCAAGCCGAAGCTGATCGTCGCGGACGAGCCGGTGTCGGCGCTGGACGTGTCGGTGCAGGCGCAGGTCGTCAACCTGCTGGAGGACCTGCAGGACGAACTCGACCTCACCTACGTGGTGATCGCGCACGACCTGTCGGTCGTCCGGCACATCTCCGACCGGGTCGCCGTCATGTACCTCGGCAAGATCGTCGAGATCGCGGACCGCAGCGACCTGTACGAGCGGCCCATGCACCCGTACACCAACGCGCTGCTGTCGGCGGTGCCGGTCCCGGACCCGAGCCAGCGCGGCGGGCGGCAGCGGATCCGGCTGCAGGGCGACGTGCCGAGCCCCCTCGACCCGCCGCCCGCGTGCCGGTTCCACACCCGCTGCTGGAAGGCGCAGGACATCTGCAAGCAGGTCGAGCCGCCGCTGATCGAGCTCAGCCACGGCCACCAGGCCGCCTGCCACTTCCCGGAGAACACCACCGTGTCGGCGACCGACGAGGTCGCGAAGGCCGCGGTGGCGCCCGGGACGGTGCCGGCCGCCGAGACCGACGCCGAGACCGGCGAGTAGGCCCGGCCGCACGACCGCCCTCGGGCGCGCGTCCCGCACGCCGAAGCCCCGGCCCCCGCACAGAGGGGGACCGGGGCTTCGTCATCCCCCGCCCGGCAGGGACACGGCGAAGGCCCGCCCGGCAGGGACCCGGCGAAGGCCCGCCCGGCAGGGACCCGGCGAAGCCCCGGCCGGGAGGGACGCGACGAAGCCCCGGCCGGCCGGGACACGGCGAAGCCCCGGCCCCCCGATGAGGGGCTGGGGCTTCGGGACGGGAGCCGCCGGTCAGTCCGTGGAGATGGCCTTCAGCACGTCCATCCGCCCGGCCCGCCACGCCGGCCACAGCGCCGCCGCGACCCCGATCAGCGTGGCGACCACCAGGTACACCACCAGCGTCCCGTACGGGATCGACAGCACGCCGAGGCCCTTGTCCTTGAGCGCGTTCTGCATCGCCGCGCCGAACGCCACCCCGATGCCGGTGCCGAGCAGCGCGCCGAACACCGCGATCACGATGGACTCCAGCCGGATCATGCGGCGCAGCTGACGCCGGGAGATCCCGATCGCGCGCAGCAGCCCGATCTCCCGGGTCCGCTCGATCACCGACAGCGCCAGGGTGTTGACGACCCCGACCGCCGCGATGATCACCGACATGGCCAGCAGGATGCTGAGGAACGTCACGAACCCGTCCACCTGCTTGTGGGCGTCCTTCTTCAGCGACGTCTGGTCCGACAGCTTCAGGTTCGGGTACGCCTTCAGCGTCGACTCGATCGCGTGCTTGGTCGCGGTGTCGGTCTTGGCGGTGTCGACCAGCACGGCGTCCACCGACGGCCGCACCGCGTGCCGCAGGTACACCTGCCGGGAGATGATGCGGCTGCCGATGAGGTCGCTCTTGGCGAAGATCCCCGTCACCTTCAGCTGCTCGGTCCTCCCGTCGGGGAACAGCGCCGGGACGGTGGCCCCGACCCGCCACCCGTTGGCCTTGGCGGTCGACTCGTTCACCATCAGCCCGTCCGCGCCGATCGCGGTACCACCCGACACCAGCTTCAGCCGCGCCGCCTTGGCGATCACATCGACGTCGCCCGACATGTACGTGCCGCGCTTGCCGGCGAGCTTCGCGGTGCCCTCGTAGGTCTCGGACGCCGACGCCACCCCCGGCGTCGCCTTCAGCTTCGGCGCGACGTCGAGGCCGATGTCGCCGCCGGTGGCCTGCACCAGGTAGTCCGCGCCGAACTGCGCGTCCACCTGCTGGTCGACCGACGCCCGCATCGTCGCGCCCATCACGTTCACCGCGGTGATCAGCGCCAGGCCGATCATCAGCGCCGCGGCCGTCGCGGCGGTGCGGCGCGGGTTGCGCAGCGCGTTCTGCTGCGCCAGCCGCCCCGGCGCGCCCATCAGCCGCGCGAACGGCCATCCGAGCACCTTCACCACCGGGACGCTGATCACCGGCGCCAGCATCGCCACCCCGATGAACACCGCGAACGCGCCCGCGCCCACCGGGATCACCGGGTTCCCGCCGCTCCCCGCCAGGCCTACGGCGATCAGGCCCGCCCCGGCCAGCGTCAGCAGCGAACCGAGCGCCACCCGGATCCGCAGTGTCCGCTGCGGCAGCGCCACGTCGTCGCGCATCGCCGCCACCGGCGGGATCTTCGCCGCACGCCGCGCCGGGAAGTACGCCGACACCACCGTCACCAGGATCCCCACCGTGTACGACCAGATCACCGGAGTCGCGGTGAACGTCAGGCCGCCCTTCCCGGCGTCGCCCATCTGCGCCTGCAGCAGCGACGCCAGGCCCGCCCCGGCCGCCAGGCCCAGCGTCGACCCGACGACCCCGACCGCGACCGCCTCACCGATCACCGCCCGCGTCACCTGCGGGCGCGCCGCGCCGATCGCGCGCAGCAGCGCCAGCTCCCGGGTCCGCTGCGCCACCAGCATCGAGAACGTGTTGAAGATGATGAACGCCCCGACGAAGATCGAGATCAGCGCGAACACCAGCAGGAACGTCCGGAAGAACGACATGAACGACGCGACGTCGCTCTTGTTCTCGTCCCGCATCTTCGTACCGGTGATCGCCTCCACCCCGGTCGGCAGCACCTTCGCGACCCGGTCCCGCAGCTGCGCCTCCGGCACGCCCGCCGAGCCCATCTGGATGTCGCTGAAGTACCCCGGCTTCAGCATCAGCCGCTGCGCCGTCGGGGTGTCGAACGCGGTGACGCTCGCCCCCATCAGGTTCCCGGTGTCGATCAGCCCGACCAGCCGCATCCGCTGCGGCGGGCCCGACGACACCACCTCGACCATGTCGCCGACGGCCAGCTTCCCCTTCTTCGCCGTCGTCGCGTCGACGATCACCTCGCCGGGCCCGTGCGGCGTCCGGCCCGCCTTCAGCTCGAACGACCCGTTGGAGTTCCAGTTCGAGCCGATCTGCGGCGGGCCCTGCCCACCCGACCCGACCACCTTCCCGTCCCGGCCCACCACCGCCGCGTACCCGTCCACGTTGCCCTGCGGGTCCTTCACCCCGTCGACGCCGCGCAGCGCCGTCAGGACCGACGCCGGCACCGGCTGCGGGGCCTGCCCGTTGCCGTCGCCGCCGAGGGCCTTCTTCGCCCGCACGTCCACGGCGACGTTCTTGCCGACCCGGCTGAACAGGTCGTCGAACTGCTTGTTCATGCTGTCGGTGAAGATCAGCGTGCCCGCCACGAACGCCACGCCGAGGATCACCGCGACGGCCGTCAGCACCAGCCTGATCTTGTGCGCCGCCAGGTTGCGGAGCGTGACCTTGCCCATCATCGCGCCGCGACCCCCGGCCCCTGCCCGCCCGCCGCGGCGGCCGGACGGCCCCCCGTCTCGAAGCCCTTCATCCGCTCCAGCACCCGCTCGGCGGTGGGCCCCGCCATCGTGTCGACGATCTGCCCGTCCGTCAGGAACAGCACCTGGTCGGCGTACGCCGCCGCGGACGGGTCGTGCGTCACCATCACGACCGTCTGCCCCATCCGGGTGACCGAGTCGCGCAGGAACGACAGCACCTCCGCGCCGGACCGCGAGTCCAGGTTCCCGGTCGGCTCGTCCGCGAAGATGATCTCCGGTCGGGACGCCAGCGCCCGCGCGCACGCCACCCGCTGCTGCTGCCCGCCCGACAGCTCCGTCGGGCGGTGCTTCAGCCGAGGCCGCAGCCCCACGGTGTCGATCACCTCGTCCAACCACGCCCTGTCGGCCTTGCGGCCCGCGATGTCCATCGGCAGCGTGATGTTCTCCAGCGCCGTCAGCGTCGGGACCAGGTTGAACGCCTGGAAGATGAACCCGATCTTGTCGCGGCGCAGCCGGGTCAGCTGCTTGTCCTTCAGCCCCGTCAGCTCGGTGTCGCCGATGAAGACCTGCCCGGAGTCCACCGAGTCCAGCCCCGCCATGCAGTGCATCAGCGTGGACTTGCCGGACCCCGAGGGGCCCATGATCGCGGTGAACCGGCCGCGGGGGATCCCCACGGTCACCGAGTCCAGCGCGACCACCCGGGCGTCGCCGCGCCCGTACACCTTGGCGATCTGATGGGCCCGTGCGGCGAAGTCGCCCGCCCCGGGCGCGGAGTGCGCATCAGCGGTCGATGGGGCGGTGTTCGTCACGTGAACTCCCCTGTGTGAGTGGATGAGGGTGGAAAACGAGCTGCTGCGGACCGCGATTGGTCCCCCCGTGCGGCCCACCACACAGAACAGTAGAAGGCCGACCGCCTCCGGAGATGCACCCCAGGAATGGACTTACCACTCCATCCGTGGCAGGAGACTCGCCACCGGCGTCGTCCTACCGGAGTAGGGGACCACCCGGCGAAAGAGGGGGCGGCTCAGGGACGTTCCCTGACCCCGCACCCGCCGCACACCGCCCCACCAGCCCGAACACCACCCGCACGCCCTCAGGGACACCCTTCCCCGCGCGGCCCGAAAAGGCCGCCGGCAGGGCCCGGCGCACCGCCCGCGATCAACCCTGCCCGGGACGGCTCAACCCGGTCTCGTACGCGTACACCACCGCCTGGACCCGGTCCCGCAGCCCCAGCTTCGCCAGCACGTTCCCCACGTGCGTCTTCACCGTCGTCTCGCTCACCACGAGCTCCGCGGCGATCTCCGCGTTCGACTGCCCCCGCGCCACGTGCGCCAGCACCTCGCGCTCCCGCGCGGTCAACGTGTCCAGCCCCGGCGGCGGCGCCGCGTCCCGCACCGCCGGCAGCCGCGTCGCGAACCGGTCCAGCAGCCGCCGCGTCACGCTCGGCGCCACGATCGCGTCGCCCTCCGCCACGATCCGGATCGCCTGCACCAGATCCTCCGGCGGCGAGTCCTTCAGCAGGAACCCGCTCGCCCCCGCCCGCACCGCCTCGATCACGTACTCGTCCAGATCGAACGTCGTCAGGATCAGCACCTTCGGATCGTGCGACGCCGCACCCTCCCGGATGATCCGCCGGGTCGCCTCGATCCCGTCGACCCCCGGCATCCGGATGTCCATCAGCACCACGTCCGGCAGCAGCGACCGCGTCATCTCCACCGCCGCCGCGCCGTCCCCGGCCTCGCCGACCACCGCGACGTCCGCCTCGGCCTCCAGGATCAGCCGGAACCCCGTCCGCAGCAACGGCTGATCATCGACGAGCAGCACCCGAACCGCGCTCACCCGGCCACCCCGCTTGCGTCCATCGTCCCCGCTCCTCGCCTCGCACCGGCCAACGTCACCCTATGCCCTCCCCGCCCCGGCGGCGGCCCCGCAGAGGCCCTGCGGCGCCCTCGCTCCGAACGCCCGAGCGCCTCGCGAACCGCCCACCCGGAGCGCCGCCACCGCTCACGCCTCCAGCGGGAACCGCGCCCGCACCCCGAACCCCCCGCCGACCCGCGGCCCGATCCGCAGCTCGCCCCCGTACAACGCCACCCGCTCGTACATGCCCACCAGCCCATGCCCCGGATTGTCCGTCCCGTCCGCCACGATCGTCGCCGTCCCCCGCCCGTCGTCCTCGATCTCCACCGTCAGATCCGCGTCCGTGTAGTACAGCCGCACCCACGCCCGCGCCTGCGCCCCCGCATGCTTCAACGTGTTCGTCAGCGCCTCCTGGATCAACCGGAACGCCGCCACGTCCACCCCCGGCGACGGCGTCCGCGCCTCGCCCTCGATCCACAGCTGCACCGACAGCCCCGTCTCCCGCACATGGTCCAGCAGCTCCCCGAGATCACCCAGGCCCGGCTGCGGCGCCAGCTCCCGCCCCGCCTGGTCGGCGTCCCGCTCCGTCCGCAGCACCCCCACGATCCGCCGCATCTCGCTCAGCGCCGTCCGCCCGACCTCCTCGATCGTCGACATCGCCTCCCGCGCGCTCCCCGGATCCCGGTCGATGATCCGCCGCGCCGCCCCCGCCTGCACCGTCATCACGCTCACATGGTGCGCCACCACGTCGTGCAGCTCCCGCGCGATCCGCGACCGCTCCTCGATCCGCGCCGCCCGCGCGTCGGTCCCCCGCGCCCGCTCGAGGCGCGCCGCCCGGTCCTCCAGCTCCGCGAAGTACGCCCGCCGCAACCGCAGGTTCCGGCCCAGCACCCACACCCCCGCCACCAGCGCGCAGTCGCTCACCAGCACCACCGGCGACGTCTCCACCGGCAGCATCACCAGCGACACCAGGAACGACACGAACCCCGCCACGCCCCCCAGCGCGCTCTGCGCCAGCCCCCGGTGCGCCGCCAGGCTGTAGACCGCGATCAGGAACGACATCACGTCCGGCACCGACGGCGGATACCCCCACACCGTCAGCGTCAGCTCACCCGCCACGACCACCAGCAGCACCGGCAGCGGATGACGGCGCCGCCACGTCAGCGCCATCGTCACCACCACGACGATCAGCCCGTCGACCGCGTCAGGCGTCCGGAACGCCGCGTAGTCACCGCCGTCCGGGAAGTCCTGCAGGTACATCTGCGGCAGACCCACCAGCAGCAGCCCGGCCGCGAGCAACGCGTCCGCCGCCTGCGGACGCGCCTGCAGCCAGGCACGAAAAGTACGAAGACCACGGATGCGGGGTGACACGACTCTCACCCTAGGAGGTCACAGCAGGTCGCGACCCCTCCTGCACGCGGATCCGCGATCCTCCCCAAGGATGACCCCGCGCATCGCATCTCCGCCCCACGGTGCCCGAGCCCCTACCCCCTGGCAGCCGGAGGCCCGCAGCGGCCGGGCCTGAGCCCCGCGGCGACCGCAGCCCCGCAGCGCTAAAGGTCGTCGCGCTCCCGCACCGCGCCGCCCTCCGCCGCACCCTCCAGATCCGCCGGAGACGGACGCCGCACCGGAACCGCCGGCAGCGGCGGGGGAGTGCCCCCGAACTCCGGGCACCGCTCCTTGTGATCGCACCAATCGCACAGCCGGCTCGTCCGCGGCCGCCACTCACCCGAATCCATCGCCCGCCGGATCGCCTGCCACAGAGCCTCCACCTTCCGCTCCGTCGCCCGCAGGTCCCGCTCATCCGGCTCGTACCGCAGCACCTCCCCGTTCCCCAGGTACATCAACTGGAGCAACCGCGGCACCCGCCCCTGCAACCGCCACAGCACCAGCGCGTAGAACTTCATCTGGAACAGCGCCCGCGCCTCGAAGTCCGCCCGCGGCGCCGTCCCCGTCTTGTAGTCCACGATCCGCACGTCCCCGGACGGAGCCACGTCCACCCGGTCGATGTAACCCCGCAGCTTCAACCCCGAATCCAGCACCGTCTCCACGAACAGCTCGCGCTCCGCAGGCTCCAGCCGCCGCGGATCCTCCAACGTGAAGTACCGCTCCACCATCCGCTCCGCCTGCGCCAGCCACTCCGCCCGCTCGGACTCCCCGGACTCGTCGTCCCCGAACAGCCCGCCCAGCTCCGGCTCCGCCGACAGCAGCCGCTCCCACTGCGGCCCCAGCAGCTCCAGCGCCGCCCCCACCGTCCGCCCGCCCGCGGGCAGGTCGTACAGCCGCTCCAGCACCGCGTGCACCAGCGTCCCCCGCGCCGCCGCCGCCGACGGCCGCTCCGGAAGCCGATCGATCACCCGGAACCGGTACAGCAGCGGACACGTCATGAAATCACCCGCCCGCGACGGCGACAGCGACCCCACCACCTCCACCCCGCCCCCACCCCGCGGAGACGGAACGGACACCTCACCACCGGTCTCGGTCGTCGTCATGGCACAGCAGCGTAGGCGACGCCCCCGACGAAATCCCGCACCCCCGGCCCACCCGCCGAAACCGCGCGCACCGCCACGCCGACCCGCCCCCGACGGGCCGTAGCATCGGATACGTGACCAACACCGCGCCCCCGACCCAGGGCAAGACGCCCGCCGGCGACCCCGGCCCCCGCAAAGGCGGCCCCGACGCCCGGCCCGGCCTCTACATGGGCCGCGCCTTCGGCGTCCCCGTCTACGTCTCGCCCAGCTGGTTCCTGGTCGCCCTCCTCGTCACCGTCATGTTCGAAGGCCAGGTCAACGGCGTCATCGACCGCCCCCTCAGCTACCTCGTCGCCTTCGCCTACGCCGTCCTGCTCTACGGCTCCGTCTTCGTCCACGAACTCAGCCACGCCGTCACCGCCCGCGTCCTCGGCCTCCCCGTCCGCTCCGTCACCCTCCACATCCTCGGCGGCGAGACCTCCATCGAACGCGAGGCCGCCACCCCCGGCCGCGAATTCCTCATCGCCTTCGCCGGCCCCCTCGTCAACCTCGTCCTGGCCGGCCTCGGCCTCCTCGCCCACGCCGTCCTGCCCCTCCCCGACGTCGCCCTCCTCCTCATCGACGCCCTCACCTTCGCCAACCTCCTCGTCGGCGTCTTCAACCTGCTGCCCGGCCTCCCCCTCGACGGCGGACGCCTCGTCCGCGCCGCCGTCTGGAAGGCCACCGGCCACAGCCGCAGCGGCGCCGTCGTCGCCGGCTGGATCGGACGCGCCGTCGCCGTCGCCTGCCTCATCGCCGGCGCCTACCTCGCCACCTACCGCACCGAGGGCGGCACCGGCGGCATCGGCTGGCTCGCCCTCCTGTGGTCCGCCCTCGTCGCCTCCTTCATCTGGGTCGGCGCCACCCAGGCCATCCGCGCCGAACGCTTCCGCGACCGCGTCCCCCTGCTGTCCGCCCGCCGCCTCGCCCGCCGCGCCACCCTCGTCACCGCCGACACCCCCCTCGCCGAGGCCATCCGCCGCGCCCACGCCGACCAGTCCGGCGCCATCGTCATCGCCGACCACGACGGCAACCCCCAGGCCCTCGTCAGCGAGAAGGCCGTCACCGCCACCCCCGAGCACCGCCGCCCCTGGATCACCGTCGGCGAGCTGTCCCGCGGCCTCGAACCCGACCTCACCCTCCCCGCCGACCTCGCCGGCGAGGACCTCATCGCCGCCCTCCGCCGCAACCCCGCCTCCGAATACCTCCTCACCGAACCCGACGGCCGCGTCTACGGCGTCCTCGCCGTCACCGACGTCGACCGCGCCTTCGCTGGCGTCTGACCGTCCCCACCAGCCCGCCCCCGCCCGGACGGACGGCCCGAGCCCCGCCCGCCCGGCGCTAGCCTTGACCACCATGAGCGAACCCCAGCCCACCGAGCCCGCACCCTCGACCGGCCGCATCCCGCACGGCCCGTTCCGGCCCGGAGACCAGGTTCAGCTCACCGACCCCAAAGGCCGCATCAACACCATCACCCTCCAGCCCGGCAAGCTCTACCACTCCCACAAGGGCTCCGTCCCCCACGACGACATCATCGGCAGCCCCGAAGGCACCGTCTACCGCTCCAGCGGCGGCGTCGAATACCTCGCCTTCCGCCCCCTCCTCGCCGACTTCGCCGTCCGCATGCCCCGCGGCGCCGCCGTCGTCTACCCCAAGGACGCCGCCCAGATCGTCGCCATGGCCGACATCTTCCCCGGCGCCCGCGTCATCGAGGCCGGCGCCGGCTCCGGCGCCCTCAGCTGCTTCCTCCTGCGCGCCGTAGGCGAACACGGCCTCGTCTCCTCCTACGAACGCCGCCCCGACTTCGCCGACATCGCCCGCGCCAACGTCGAGAAGTTCTTCGGCGGCCCCCACCCCTCCTGGCGCCTCACCGTCGGCTCCCTCGAGGACGCCCTCACCGAGACCGAGGCCGACCGCGTCGTCCTCGACATGCTCGCCCCCTGGGAGACCCTCGACGCCGTCGCCAAGGCCCTCATCCCCGGCGGCATGGTCTGCGCCTACATCGCCACCACCACCCAGATGTCCCGCGTCGTCGAGGACCTGCGCGCCCACGGCGCCTTCGCCGAGCCCTACGCCTTCGAGACCCTCCTGCGCTCCTGGCACGTCGACGGCCTCGCCGTCCGCCCCGACCACCGCATGGTCGGCCACACCGGCTTCCTCGTCACCGCCCGCCGCCTCGCCGACGGCGTCACCCCGCCCGCCCGCCGGCGGCGCCCCGCCAAGGGCGCCCACCCCGCCCCCGAGGCCCCCGGCTCCGCCCCCGAGGCCCCCGGCTCCGCCCCCGAGGCCCCCGCCGAATCCTGACCCCCGCGGGGCCGCCACGCCCGCGGAACTACGCAAAACGCCCGCGCGGCAGACGAGCACACTGCGACGGGCTTGCAATAAGCACAGCGACACGCCGTGCGCCACCCCACACACCCCGAAATCGACAAACCCTCCACCCCGACACGCCCCCACACCCAAAACCCCAGGTCCGCGCAGCACAACACCACCACCAACACCACCCCCGGCCCGCCCCCCGAACACCACCCGAACCACACCCGCACGACACGAGTACCGAATGGGCAGGTTACGGAAGCCCTCCAGATAGGTAGGGTCTCAGTAGGTCGTCGGCTCTCTTCGTGAGGAGGTGACGGGGCGTGGCCGCTCGTGACGATGCTGGGGCGCGCAGGGCGCAGCACGACAAGGAGGTCAGGGACCTCCAAACGCAGATCTCCTTCCTGGAGGAGGAGATCTCCGTGCTGCGCCGCAAGCTCGCGGAATCCCCGCGCCAAGTACGTGTCCTGGAAGAACGCCTCCATGAGGCACAAGCGAACCTGGCCGCCGTGACAGGCCAGAACGAGCGACTCGTAGCGACCCTCAAAGAGGCTCGCGAACAGATCGTGGCGCTCAAGGAGGAGGTCGACAGGCTCGCGCAACCACCCTCCGGATTCGGGGTCTTCCTCGAAGCCCGCGACGACGGAACCGTCGACATCTTCACCGGCGGACGCAAGCTGCGCGTCAACGTCAGCCCCGCCGTCGACGTCGACGAACTCCAACGCGGCCAGGAGGTCATGCTCAACGAGGCCCTCAACGTCGTCGAAGCGCTCAAGTTCGAAGAGCAGGGCGAGGTCGTCATGCTCAAGGAGCTCTTCGACGACGGCGAACGCGCCCTCGTGATCGCGCACGCCGACGAGGAACGCGTCATCAAGCTCGCCGAACCGCTCCGCGGAGTACCCCTCCGCGCCGGCGACTCCCTGATGCTCGAACCCCGCTCCGGCTACGCCTACGAGAAGATCCACAAGGCCGAGGTCGAAGAACTCGTCCTCGAAGAGGTCCCCGACATCTCCTACGAGGAGATCGGCGGACTCGGCTCGCAGATCGAGATGATCCGCGACGCCGTCGAACTGCCCTACCTGCACGCCGACCTGTTCCGCGAGCACAAGCTCCGGCCGCCCAAGGGCGTCCTCCTCTACGGACCGCCCGGATGCGGCAAGACCCTCATCGCCAAGGCCGTCGCCAACAGCCTCGCCAAGAAGGTCGCCGAACAGACCGGCAAGGAGGGCAAGAGCTTCTTCCTCAACATCAAGGGCCCCGAACTCCTCAACAAGTACGTCGGCGAGACCGAACGGCACATCCGCCTGGTCTTCCAACGGGCCCGCGAGAAGGCCTCCGCCGGAACCCCGGTCATCGTCTTCTTCGACGAGATGGACTCCATCTTCCGCACCCGCGGATCCGGCGTCTCCTCCGACGTCGAGAACACCATCGTCCCGCAGCTGCTCAGCGAGATCGACGGCGTCGAGGGACTGGAGAACGTCATCGTCATCGGCGCCTCCAACCGCGAGGACATGATCGACCCCGCGATCCTGCGGCCCGGCCGCCTCGACGTCAAGATCAAGATCGAACGGCCCGACGCCGAAGCCGCCAAGGACATCTTCTCCAAGTACATCCTCAGCGGCCTCCCGCTGCACCCCGACGACCTCAAGGAGCACGGCGGCTCCGAAGAGGCCACCGTCGAGGCCATGATCCAGCGGACCGTCGAGCGCATGTACACCGAGAGCGAGGAGAACCGCTTCCTCGAGGTGACCTACGCCAACGGCGACAAGGAAGTCCTCTTCTTCAAGGACTTCAACTCCGGCGCGATGATCCAGAACATCGTCGACCGCGCCAAGAAGATGGCCATCAAGCAGTTCCTCGACACCGGCCAGAAGGGCCTGCGCGTCAACCACCTCCTCGCCGCCTGCGTCGACGAGTTCAGCGAGAACGAGGACCTGCCCAACACCACCAACCCCGACGACTGGGCCCGCATCTCCGGCAAGAAGGGCGAGCGGATCGTCTACATCCGCACCCTCGTCTCCGGAACCAAGGGCGCGGAAGCCGGCCGATCCATCGACACCGTCGCCAACACCGGCCAGTACCTGTAATCCGCACCACACGAACGGCCACGCGGCGGCCGCCCCCACCACGGGGCGGCCGCCGCCTGCCGTTCCACACCCCGCCAACCACCCCGACACGCCCCGGGAAGGACCGGCCCCATGGCTCCACCCTCCCGGCCCCGATAGGCTCGACGATATGAGTGTTCGGCGGGTGATGGGCATCGAGACCGAGTACGGCATCTCCGTACCCGGGCAGCCAGGGGCCAACGCGATGGTGACCTCCAGCCAGGTCGTCAACGCCTACCTCGCGGCATCGGCCGCACGGGCCCGCAGGGCCCGCTGGGACTTCGAAGAGGAGAACCCCCTCCGCGACGCCCGCGGTTTCGACCTCGCCCGCGAGGTCGCCGACTCCACCCAGCTCACCGACGAGGACCTCGGCCTCGCCAACATCATCCTCACCAACGGCGCCCGGCTCTACGTCGACCACGCCCACCCCGAGTACTCCGCGCCCGAATGCACCAACCCCCGCGACGCCGTCATCTGGGACAAGGCCGGTGAACGCGTCATGGCCGACGCCGCCGCCCGCGCCGCCATGGTCCCCGGCACCCACCCCATCCAGCTCTACAAGAACAACACCGACAACAAGGGCGCCTCCTACGGCTGCCATGAGAACTACCTCATGCGCCGCGAGACCCCCTTCGCCGACATCGTCCGGCACCTCACCCCCTTCTTCGTCTCCCGCCAGGTCGTCTGCGGCGCCGGCCGCGTCGGCATCGGCGTCGACGGGCGCGGCGACGGCTTCCAGATCAGCCAGCGCGCCGACTTCTTCGAAGTCGAGGTCGGCCTGGAGACCACCCTCAAGCGCCCCATCATCAACACTCGGGACGAACCCCACGCCGACCCCGAGAAGTACCGGCGCCTGCACGTCATCATCGGCGACGCCAACATGGCCGAGTTGTCCACCTACCTCAAGCTCGGCACCACCTCCCTCGTCCTCGCCATGATCGAGGACGGCTTCCTCACCGTCGACCTGTCCGTCGACATGCCCGTCGCCGCCCTGCGCGCCGTCTCCCACGACCCGTCCTGCAAGCACCTGCTCACCCTCCGCGACGGCCGCAAGATGACCGCCGTCCAGCTCCAGATGGAGTACCTCGAGCAGTCCCGCAAGTACGTCGAGGACCGCTATGGCGCCGACGTCGACGAGATGACCAAGGACGTCCTGGACCGCTGGGAGTCCGTCCTGCACCGCCTCGGCGACGACCCCATGCAGCTGTCCCGCGAGCTCGACTGGGTCGCCAAGCTCGCCCTCCTGGAGGGCTACCGCAGCCGCGACGGCATCGACTGGTCCCACCCCCGCCTCCAGCTCGTCGACCTGCAGTACGCCGACATCCGGCCCGACAAGGGCCTCTACAACCGCCTGGCGTCCCGCGACCGCGTCGAGCACCTCATCACCGAGGACGAGGTCGAGCACGCCATCGACGACCCGCCCGAGGACACCCGCGCCTACTTCCGCGGCCGCTGCCTGCGGCAGTACGCCGACTCCGTGGCGGCCGCGTCCTGGGACTCGGTCATCTTCGACGTCCCCGGCCGCGAGTCGCTCCAGCGCGTCCCGACCCTGGAGCCGCTCCGCGGCACCAAGCAGCACGTGGGGGCCCTGCTGGACCGCTGCCGCACCGCCGCCGAGCTGGTGGCCACGCTGACCGGCCAGAGCTGAGCCGAGCCCCTCCGAGGGGCTGACACGCGGGCGCCGTCCGGATCTCGGACGGCGCCCGTTGGATAGTGCCACTATCGAGCGGCGTCCCCGGACTGACCTGCGGCGACGGGCGATGTCGCGGTTTCGTGACCGCTTTGCCTGTTTCACCGGTCTGCGGACGGGCGATAACCGGATCAGGCCCCCGACGCCTAGAGCGACCGGACGAAACGGACCATAAGATCCGCTCGTCTACGAAGATCGGAGATAGGGTCGGGGTACCGGCAAGAAGCGGAGGTACGGAATGGCCACGAAGGACACCGGCGGTCAGAAGCAGACCACCCGGCGCACGGAAGAGGTCGAGGAGACCGAGGCCACGACCACCGAAGACGTCCAGGAGCGGCAGGAGAAGCTCACCGACGACGTCGATTCCATTCTCGACGAAATTGACGAAGTTCTCGAAGAGAACGCAGAGGAATTCGTAAGAGGTTTCGTGCAAAAGGGCGGTCAGTGATTAAAACGGACATGTCGCCCACGGCGCGAAGTCGGTAATTCTTCAGACGAGCAAATATTCGAATACTCGATTCAAAGACATGGGCGGACAGGTAAAGTCCCGCCCATGTCTCATAAGAAGTGCCGCGACTGCGGCCAGACGAAGCCGGCCACAGACTTCTTCAAGCGAGCTGCGTCCGCAGATGGCCTGGCTCTGTACTGCAGGGAGTGCTTCGGTCTGCGGAACGCGGCTTCGAAGCGCAGGAGGCAGGAGCGCCTCGGGAAAGCGATGCAGCCTTATCGCAGGCGCCGAAAGGACCCCGAGGGGACGAAATACTGCCCTCGGTGCGAAACGGTCAAGGACATCGATGAATTCGGGAGCAATCGCTCTCGGAAGTCCGGTCTCTCCACCTACTGCAAGCCCTGCCACAATCAGGTGATCGCCGAGCACAAGAGGGAGAAGCACGGGAGCCAGCGGAACTACATGCTCAAGCTCCGCTATGGAGTGACCGAGCAGGAGGTGGAGCGGATGGTCGCCGAGCAGGGCGGCGTCTGCGTCATCTGCCTCCGGGCTCCGGCGAAGCACGTCGACCACAGCCACCTCACCGGGCTGGTCCGGCGGATCCTGTGCTTCAAGTGCAACGGCGGGCTCGGCCAGTTCCACGACGACCCCGCCGTGCTCCGCCTGGCGGCGGACTACCTCGAACTGCGCGGCTCGCACGCGCGGCGGATGCGCATCGAGATCGGTGCTCCGGTCTTCGGCGGGCCGGATCGCGTCCGGTGGGATCCCTTCTGGCGGACGCGCGGGAGCAGTCTCCAGTCGGCGCGGCACTACCACCTGCGCCAGAAGTACGGGATCAACGACGAGGACGCCGAGTGGCTCCTGAAGGTGCAGGTCGGCCTCTGCGCCATCTGCGCCGACCAACCGGCGAAGCACGTCGACCATGACCACGGCACGGGGACGGTGCGCGGGCTGGCGTGTTCGGGCTGCAACACGGGCATGGGGCAGCTGAGGGACGACCCCATCGCTCTTCGCCGGGCGGCGGACTACGTGGAGGGACGGCTCGTTCGGACGGTGCCCACGGCGGACGGTGGGACGCGGCTGTCGTTGACGGTTCCGGACGTCGATCCCGCGACGGTGCCGAAGGGCGGCTGGAAGGAGCTCTGGGAGGAGGACGGCAGGTACCGCAAGGAGACGCTGCCGTTCGACGAGGAGCTCGACATGCCGACGTGGGTCGGGTCGGACGAGGACGGTGCGTTCGTGTACTCCTGACCGGCCGAGGAGTGCAGAGCGAGTGCGACACGCGCGCACGGCCGGCCCGCCGTGCGCGTTCGTTATGTGCGGGTGGGAGGGCTTTCGCGGGGAAGGTTCGCCGTGGGCTTACGTGGTGGTGGATCACGCGGCATGCGCCGGGTGAGGGTTGAACAGTAGGGTCGTAGGAGTCTGCGCCGGTGGGGTACGCGAGGGCCACCGGCGCCTGGTGGAGGGAAGGGAGTCGCGTGGCGTCCCACGATTCGCACACCGGACGTCTGCCGGGGCTGTTCACGAGCCCGGATACGTCTTCGTTCACGGAGTTCCTGGGGGTGTACTCGCCGGAGTTGCTGCCGGGTCGGCGCGCGGTGCCGGTGTCGCCGGTGGGGGATGAGATCCCGCATGGGACGACGATCGTCGCGGTGAGCTTCCCCGGCGGGGTGGTGATGGCGGGGGACCGGCGGGCGACGGCGGGGAACGTGATCGCGCAGCGGGACATCGAGAAGGTGTTCCGGGCGGACGAGTTCTCGGCGATCGCGATTGCGGGGACGGCCGGGATCGGGATCGAGATGGTCCGGCTGTTCCAGGTGGAGCTGGAGCATTACGAGAAGCGCGAGGGCCGGACGCTGTCGGTGGAGGGCAAGGCGAACCGGCTGGCGACGATGGTGCGGCAGAACCTGGCGATGGCGATGCAGGGGCTGGCGGTGGTGCCGCTGTTCGCGGGCTATGACGAGGAGCGGGACGGGGGGCGGATCTTCTCCTACGATCCGGCGGGCGGCCGGTACGAGGAGCGGGACTTCCACTCGATCGGTTCGGGGTCGGTGTTCGCGCGGGGTGCGCTGAAGAAGCTGTACCGGGCGGATCTGTCGGCGGAGGACGCGGCGCTGGCGTGCGTGCAGGCGCTATACGACGCGGCCGACGACGATTCGGCGACGGGCGGCCCCGATCTGACGCGTCGGATCTTCCCGGTGGTGGCGTCGGTGACGTCGGAGGGGTATCGCCGGCTGGGTGAGGACGAGGTGGGCGCGTTGGCGCAGGCCGTCGTGGATGGACGTTACGACTCGCCGGGCGGTCCGACCGCCCCGCTGCGATAGAAGGGATCCGACCGGTGTCCATGCCGTTCTATGTGTCGCCCGAACAGCAGATGAAGGACAAGGCGGACTATGCGCGCAAGGGGATTGCGCGTGGCCGCAGTGTCGTGGTGCTGCAGTACGACGACGGCATCCTGTTCGTGGCGGACAATCCGTCGCGTGCGCTGCACAAGATCAGTGAGATCTATGACCGGATCGCGTTCGCGGCGGTGGGGAAGTACAACGAGTTCGAGAATCTGCGGCTGGGCGGGGTCCGGTACGCGGACATCAACGGGTACCAGTACGACCGTCGTGATGTGACGGCGCGGGGTCTGGCGAACGTGTACGCGCAGTCGCTGGGGACGATCTTCACGGAGACGAACAAGCCGTACGAGGTGGAGTTGGTCGTCGCGGAGGTGGGCGAGGACGCGGACACGGACCAGATCTACCGGCTGACGTTCGACGGGTCGGTGGCGGACGAGCACGGTTATGTGGCGATGGGGGGTCAGACGGAGTCGGTCGCGCAGGCGCTGAAGGACGGCTACGAGGAGGGGGCGTCGCTGGAGGTGGCGCTGCGGACGGCGGTGCGGGCTCTGGAGGCGCAGGACTCGGATCGGCGGCTGGAGGCGAAGTCGCTGGAGGTGGCGGTGCTGGACCGGAACCGGGAGCACCGGTTGTTCCGGCGGTTGCCGGCGCGGCGGATCGAGGAGTTGCTGGCGGCGGGTGACGGCGGTTCGGGTTCGGGGTCGCCGGGGGCGTCGTCGGCGGGCAAGGCGGGGCCGTCGGTGGACGATGTGGACGATGTGGTGGAGGACGGCGGGGACGACTGATCCGCTGTCCGCGGCGCCGGGGGATTGTGGCGCCGGGGTGAGTTTGGCCCGTCGTGGCCGGGTGGTGTGGTGCCGTCCGGCCGCGGCGGGTTTGTTTCGTGGGGGAAACGGTGGGCTTTTGAGACTGCCAAGTCGGGGCCGGGCCGCATAGGGTCTTGGTGTGGACAGGCGCATCTTCGGGCTTGAGAACGAGTACGGCGTCACTTGCACCTTCCGCGGTCAGCGGCGGTTGTCACCGGACGAGGTGGCGCGCTATCTGTTCCGCAGGGTGGTGTCCTGGGGCCGGAGCAGCAACGTGTTCCTGCGCAATGGTGCGCGGCTCTACCTGGATGTGGGGAGCCATCCGGAGTACGCGACGCCGGAGTGCGACAGCGTCGTGGATCTGGTGACGCATGACAAGGCGGGGGAGCGGATCCTGGAGGGTCTGCTGGTGGATGCGGAGCGGCGGTTGCGCGAGGAGGGCATCGCCGGCGACATCTACCTGTTCAAGAACAACACGGACTCGGCGGGGAACTCCTACGGCTGCCACGAGAACTACCTGGTGGGGCGGCACGGTGAGTTCGGGCGGCTGGCGGACGTGCTGATCCCGTACCTGGTGACGCGGCAGATCATCTGTGGTGCGGGGAAGGTGCTGCAGACGCCGCGGGGTGCGGTGTACTGCGTGTCGCAGCGGGCGGAGCACATCTGGGAGGGGGTGTCGTCGGCGACGACGCGGTCGCGTCCGATCATCAACACGCGGGATGAGCCGCATGCGGACGCGGAGCGGTTCCGGCGGCTGCATGTGATCGTCGGTGACTCGAACATGAGTGAGGCGACGATGCTGCTGAAGGTCGGGGCGACCGACCTGGTGCTGCGGATGGTGGAGGCGGGGGTGGTGATGCGTGATCTGACGCTGGAGAACCCGATCCGGGCGATCCGGGAGGTCAGTCACGACATGACGGGGCGGCGGAAGGTGCGGTTGGCGAACGGGCGCGAGGCGAGTTCGCTGGAGATCCAGAAGGAGTACTTCGGGAAGGCGCGGGACTTCGTGGATTCGCGGGGCGGGGACGCGACGGCGAAGCGGGTGCTGGATCTGTGGGAGCGGACGCTGCGGGCGGTGGAGACGGGCGATCTGGATCTGGTGTCGCGGGAGATCGACTGGGTGATGAAGTACAAGCTGATCGAGCGGTACCGGCGGAAGTACGATCTGCCGCTGTCGTCGCCGCGGGTGGCTCAGCTGGATCTGACGTATCACGATGTGCATCGTGATCGGGGGTTGTACTACCTGCTGGAGAAGCGGGGGTCGGTGGAGCGGGTGTCGCGGGATCTGGACATCTTCGAGGCGAAGTCGGTGCCGCCGCAGACGACGCGGGCGCGGCTGCGGGGGGAGTTCATCCGGAAGGCGCAGGAGAAGCGGCGTGATTTCACGGTGGACTGGGTGCATCTGAAGTTGAACGATCAGGCGCAGCGGACGGTGCTGTGCAAGGATCCGTTCCGGTCGGTGGACGAGCGGGTGGACAAGCTGATCGCGGGGATGTGACGGCCGGCTCCGGGGCCGGCGCGGGGGCGGCGGCGCTCGGGGCGGGTGTGGCCGGTGTGTCTCGTGTGGTGTGGGCTACCGGCTGGTCACTTGAGGGGTAGGGTGAGCGCGCAGCAGCGCTCATCACCCCCTTGAAGGACCCGTATGCGCCGTCGTGTTCTCCGTCGTGTCGTCGCTTTGCCCGCTGTCGCCGTGCTGGCCGTGCCGTTGGTGGCGGGGTGTTCGGGCGGTTCGGACGTGAAGGTGTCGGTGAAGGGCGCGTTCGGGCGTCTGCCGGAGGTGTCGTTCCCGAAGGGCGGTCCGGACGGGTCGCTGGCGGTGAAGACGCTGAAGGAGGGGAAGGGGACGGCGGCCCGCAAGGGTGATCTGGTGATGGCGGACTATGTGGGGTACCGCTGGAACAAGTCGGGGAAGAAGCTGCTGGCGAGCAGTTATGCGGAGGGGCGTCCGGGGTTCTTCTCGACGTGGCAGCTGGTGCCGGGTCTGGTGAAGGCGTTGGAGGGGGCGCGGCCGGGGTCGCGGGTGGTGGCGCGGATTCCGCCGAAGGACGGGTTCGGGGCGGCGGGTGACGCGCGGCATCAGGTGGGGTCGGGGGACACGCTGGTGTACGTGCTGGACGTGCTGGGGGTGTATTCGGGGAAGGCGGGGCCGCACGGGGTGAAGCAGGCGCCGTTGGACGATCCGTCGTTGCCGAGGGTGTCGGACGCGCCGGCGGGGCAGGCTCCGGTGGTGACGGTGCCGAAGGTGGCGGCGCCGAAGAGGCTGCAGGTGCGGACGCTGGTGCGGGGGGATGGGCCGGTGCTGCGGAAGGGGCAGCTGCTGGCGACGCAGTATGCGGGGTATTTCTGGCGTGATGGGCGGGTGTTCAATTCGTCGTGGTCGGCGGGGCATCCGTTCGGTGTGGTGGTGGGGACGGGTCAGGTGATGAAGGGCTGGGATCAGGCGTTGCTGGGGCAGCGGGTGGGGAGCCGGTTGCTGCTGGTGGTGCCGCCGTCGCTGGGGTACGGGTCGAAGGGGTTGGCGCAGTACGGGATCCGGGGGTCGGACACGCTGGTGTTCGTGGTGGATCTGCTGGGCGCGCACTGATCTGATCTGGCTGGTCGGTCGGCCGTCGCCGGGGCGTTGTCGTCGCCGGTGGCGGCCGTCGCGCGTTTCTATGGTCTATCCGCGCTGTTCTTAGAATGGCGGGGTGGAGGACATCGAGGCGGTGGCGCTGCTGCAGGATCCGGTGCGGCGGCGGTTGTACGAGTTCGTGGTGGGCCGGGGCCGCGAGGTGGGGCGGAACGAGGCGGCGGAGGCCGCGGGGGTGGGGCGGACGCTGGCGGCGTTCCATCTGGACAAGCTGGTGGACGGGGGTCTGCTGGAGGCGGGGAGCCGGCGGTTGTCGGGGCGTTCGGGGCCGGGGGCGGGGCGTCCGGCGAAGGTGTACCGGCGGTCGGCGGTGGAGCGCGGGGTGTCGTTGCCCGCGAGGGACTACGGGACGGTGGCGGGTCTGCTGGCGGAGGCGGCGGAGCGGGCGGGGCTGGACCGGGAGGTGCGGGAGGCGGCGCGTCGTGAGGGTGCGGCGCTGGCGGCCGGGGTGCCGTGCGGTGATCTGGACGCGTTGGCGAAGGTGCTGGAGGAGCGCGGTTACGAGCCGGTCCTTGAGGACGCCGAGAACGCCGAGGACGCCGAGGGCGGCGGTGGGGTGGTTCTGCGGATGCGCAATTGCCCGTTCCATGCGGTGGCGGAGCGGTTTCCTCCGCTGGTGTGCGGGATGAACCTGGCGTTGCTGGAGGGCCTGGTGGAGGGCTCGGAGGGGGTGCGGGTGCGGATGGACGCGCGGCCGGGGTGGTGCTGCGTGGTGGCCGAGCCTTCTAAAAACAATGAAGATTGACATAGAAGCGGCGGGCGTGGTGGAGTGACGCCATGACCGCTCATCAGGATCTTCGCGCCGGCTTCCACCTCGCCCAGTTCAACGTGGGCACGCTCCGGTATCCGCTGGACGACCCGCGCACCGCGGACTTCGTGGCGATGCTCGACCCGGTGAACGCGCTCGCCGACGGCGCGCCGGGGTTCGTGTGGCGGCTGGTCGAGGAGGGGCGGGCGGACGCGACGGGGATGCGTCCCGCCGGCGACGACGTGATCATCAACTACTCGGTGTGGGAGTCGCAGGAGGCCCTCTGGGACTTCGTCTACCGCACGGGGCACCTGGAGACGCTGCGGCGGCGCCGCGAGTGGTTCCAGCGGCACGTGGAGGCGCACATGGTGCTGTGGTGGATCCCGGCGGGGTACGTCCCGACGGTCGAGGAGGCGCTGGAGCGGCTGGCCCTGCTCCGGGCGCAGGGGGCGTCGCCCCGCGCGTTCACGTTCTCGTCGTCGTACACGGCCGAGGAGGCCGCGGCGTGCGAGGCCGCCGAGGGGAAGGCGGGCGCCGGGGAGAAGGGGGCCGCGGGCGCGGAGCCGGCGGTGCTGTGAGGGTGCCCGCCGGCCCCGCGGCGGTCAGCCGAGGAGGGCGGCGGTGTGGCGGCCCGCGGCGGCGGCCGTGAGGAAGTAGGCGAGGTCCTCGTCGAGGCGGCGGCCCATGGTGGACAGGCGGACGCCCCAGTCCTTCTCGGCGGCCCTGAGCGTGTCGTGGAGGCCGTCGACGGGCACGGGCACGAGCGTGTGGCGGTCGCCGAGCGGGGCGGCCTCGGCGGCGACGCGGGCGCCGAACGCGCCGCCGAGTTCGGGGACGGGCACCTCGGCGCGGGCGAGGGCGACGCGGCCGTAGGCGGTGAGGGAGTGGTGGGAGACGCCGATGTGGCGTTCCCGCTTGTCGCCCTCGCTGACCCGCAGGGACGCGACGGGGCGGCCGTCCAGCACGGACGCGGCGTTGACGGCCTCGCCCGCCGAGACGCCGGAGAAGCCCCATCTCGTGCCGGTGCCGAGGTTGCCGGGGCCCTGGGCGAGGACGACGGCGTCGGCGTCCAGGACCAGCCGGGCCGCGAGGAGGCCGGTGTGGACGGTGACGGCCTCCAGGTCGCCGCCGAACGCCTGCCCGGCGGTGACGGTGGCGGCGAGGGCGCCGGCGTCCTTGAGGCGGGCGATGGACATGGAGAACCAGGAGGGCAGCGCGCCGCCGTCCGGCATGAGGTAGACGATCCGGGCGCCGGGGCGCGCGGCGAGCAGGCCGGCGAGGATGGGCGCGAGCGCGGAGTGCAGGTCGGCGACGACGACGGGCATGCCGCCGAGGGAGTCGGCGTCGCGGAGCGTCTCGTGGTGGGGGGAGTCCTGCTCGTCGGCGCCGAGGACGGTGGCCTGCAGGGGCGTGTAGCGGGCCTTGACGAGGTGGCCGGGGCCGGCCGGGTCGGGCGGGAGCCGGTCGGGGACGGCGACGACCATGGCGTAGCCGCCGGTGCCGAGGCCCAGCGCCAAGGCCGTAGTGTTGAGCAGGACGGTGTCGCCGGGCTCGGGACGTCCGACCAGGTCGGGGTAGGCCAGTGCGCGGTGCGCGCCGTCGTCCCCGATCACGACGTCGAGTTCGACCGCCCCCGGCCATTCGCGGCGGATGCCCTCTACTGTGCCTTTGCGCCATCGGATCACACCGGGAAACGGTAGCGTCCTGGGCGACGGGCGGGGGCGCGATCGGGCCGTCGGCCCGGCCGGGGCCGCCGGAGGTCGCGGAGCGGATGGGCGGAGCGCGAGGCTCCGCGGAAGGGGTTGGTGGCGAAGTGTCGCGGCGCAAGACCGAGCGCCTGCTGAATCTGGTGGTCTGCCTGCTCGCCACCCGGCGTTATCTGACCGCCGAGCAGATCCGGCGGGCGGTGCCGGGTTACCCGGACTCCGACGAGGCGTTCAAGCGGATGTTCGAGCGCGACAAGGAGGAGCTCCGCGAGCTGGGCGTGCCGCTGGAGGTGGGCAGCGACCAGCAGGGCGGCGGCGGCGAGGAGATCGGGTACCGGATCCCGCCGCAGGCCTACGAGCTGCCCGACATCCATCTGACCCCGGACGAGGCGGCGGTGCTGGGGCTCGCGGCGCGGGTATGGCAGCGCGCGAGCATGGCGGAGGCCGCCTCCGGTGCCCTGCTGAAGCTGCGGGCGGCGGGGGTGGAGACGGACGTGGCCACGGCGGTGGGGGTGGAGCCGCGGGTGAACACCGGCGATCCGGCGTTCCCGGCGCTGTGGGAGGCGGTCCGCGACGGCCGTCCGGTGGCGTTCGACTACCAGGGGATCGGCCGGACGTCGGTGGCGCGGCGGCATCTGGAGCCGTGGGGCGTGGTGTCGCGCCGGGGCCGCTGGTACGTGGTGGGGTTCGACCGGGACCGCGAGGAGGAGCGGGTGTTCCGGCTGAGCCGCATCGTCGGCGAGGTGGCGCCGGACGGCCCGGACGGGTCGGTGACGGTCCCGGACGGGGTGGACGTGCGGAAGATCGCGTTCGACTGGGGCGACCCGGTGACCGAGCCGCGGCCGGCGACGGTGCGGCTGCGGGCCGGCGCGGCGCAGGGGCCGCGGCGGTGGGCGCGGGACGTGCGCCCGGTGGGGGACGGGGAGTGGGACGAGGCCGTCCTGACGTTCCGTGACGTGGAGCGGTTCGCGCCGTATCTGGCGCGGTTCGCCGATGACATGGTGGTGCTGGATCCGCCGGACCTGCGGGAGGCCGTCATCCAGCAGCTGAAGTCGGTGCTGGGGTGAGCGGGGCGATGGCGAACGCGAGGACGGGCAAGGCGCCGGTGAAGGCGCAGGGGAAGGCGGTCAAGGCGCCGGCGACGACGTCGACGGACCGGCTGGCGCGACTGCTGGCGCTGGTGCCGTACGTGGTGAACCGGGACTCGGTGCTGCTCGGCGAGGCGGCGGCGGCGTTCGGGGTGACCGAGAAGCAGCTGATCGACGACCTGAACCTGCTGTGGTGCGTGGAGCTGCGGGCGCCGGACCCGTACTGCCCGATCGACCTGTCCTACGAGGGCGGGGAGATCACGGTGGCGGAGGCGGAGTCGATCGCGCGGCCGCTGCGGCTGAAGGTGGACGAGGCGTCGGCGCTGCTGGTGGCGCTGCGGATGCTGGCGGGCATCCCGGACCTGCACGACCGGGACGCGCTGTCGCGGGTGATCGCGAAGCTGGAGTCGGCGGCGGGCGCCGCGGCGGCGGTGTCGAGCAAGGTGGCCGTGGAGGTCGACGCGCGGGGCGGGTCGGCGGACTCGGCGCGCACGGGCCTCGGGACGCTGCGGGACGCGATCGCGCAGGGCCGCCGCGTCCACCTGCGGTACTACGTGCCGGCGCGGGACGAGAACACCGAGCGGGACGTGGACCCGATGCGGCTGCTGGTGGTGGAGGGCAACACCTACCTGGAGGGGTGGTGCCGCCGGGCGGAGGCGGTGCGGCTGTTCAAGCTGGACCGGATCTTCGATCTGACGGTGCTGGACGTGCCGGCGGAGGTGCCCGAGGAGGCGGAGCCGATCGACGTGGACGCCGGGCTGTTCCGGCCGTCGCCGCAGGACGTGGCGGTGACGCTGGAGCTGACGGCGCGCGGCCGGTGGGTGGCCGACTACTACCCGTGCGAGAGCGTGGAGGAGCTCGGGGAGGGGCGGCTGCGGGTGGTGCTGCGCACGCCCGACACGCGGTGGGTGCGGGGCCTGGCGCTGCGGCTGGGCGACCAGGGCCGGGTGGTGTCGCCGGAGGCGCTGGCCGAGGACGTCCGCGACGACGCGTCCCGCGCGCTGGCGCTGTACGGGATGGCGTGACCGTCCGCGCCACCGCGGGCCCCGGACGTCGGCGGGCGGGCGGGATGCCGCGCCGGGGCCGTGCCGGTGGGGCGCCGCGCCGGGAGATCGGCTACCGTGGCGGGCGTGTCGTGGGTTGGAGTGTCGGTGTCGCTGGGCTTCGTCGGCCTGGCCGTGCTCGCCTGGTGCGCGTTCCGCGTGTACCTGGGCGTACGGCGGTTCGGGCGTGAACTGGAGCGCACCCGGCGGCGGCTGGCGCCCAAACACTCGGCGTTGCGCGATGAACTGTCCGAACTCCAGGACGCCCGAGTGCCACAAGCGCCCCGGGACGGCGTACGATCGTCCTGAGGACCCCTGCTGAAGAGGATTGTCATGGCTGGACTGGGTACGCCCGAGATTCTGATCATTCTGGTGGTCGTACTGCTGCTGTTCGGATCGGCGAAGCTCCCCCAGCTCGCCCGGTCCCTGGGCAAGTCGGCGCGGATCCTGAAGGCCGAGACCAAGGGCCTGCACGACGACGGTTCCGAGGACGCCAAGGCCGGCCCTGCCGCCGCCGAGCCGTCGTCGGAGGCGCGGGACAAGGCGGCGCGGCTGCGCGAGGAGGCGGCGCGGCTGGAGCGCGAGGCGGCCGCCGCCGAGGGCGGGCAGCGCAGCCGGGGCGCGCTGGCGTCCGGTGAGCCGATCGAGGGCGTGCCGGTGTCGGACCCGGGCCGGATGCGCCAGGGCTGACCAGCCCGACCAGGCCGCACACCCCCAGCCCGACCGAGCCCGGAAAGCCCTCATGAAGCCCAGGCAGAACACCGCGCCCGACGGCCGCATGCCGCTCATGGAACACCTGCGTGAGCTGCGCAACCGGTTGATCAAGGCGATCCTCGGGCTCGTCGCCGGGGGGATCGTCGCGTGGCTGCTGTTCGACCCGATCTGGAAGTTCCTGCAGAAGCCCTACACGCGGATCCCGCAGGAGCACTGCCTGGGCGGCGAGTGCGACCTGGTGGTGCACGGGATCTTCGACGGGTTCTTCGTGCACCTGAAGGTCGCGCTGATCGTCGGCGCGGTCCTGTCGTCGCCGGTCTGGCTGTACCAGATCTGGGCGTTCGTGGCGCCGGGGCTGTACAAGCGGGAGCGCCGCTGGACGTACACGTTCATGGGCGCGGCGGTCCCGCTGTTCCTCGCGGGCGCCGCGCTGGCGTACCTGACGATGGACAAGGGCCTGAAGATCTTCATCGGGCTCGCGCCGGGCGACACCAAGGTGCTGGTCGGCATCCAGGACTACCTGGGGTACGCCCAGGCGATGCTGCTGATCTTCGGTCTGACGTTCGAGTTGCCGCTGTTCGTGGTGATGCTGAACCTGGCCGGGGTCCTCACGCACGAGCGGATCCGCAAGTCGCGGCGGCTGCTGGTGTTCGGGGTGTTCGTGTTCGCGGCGGTCGCCACGCCCAGCCAGGACCCGTTCACGATGCTGGCGCTGGCGCTGCCGACGGTGGTGCTGTTCGAGATCGCCGAGGTGCTGGCGTACTTCCACGACCGCCGCAAGGTCCGCAGGCCCGATCCCGACGCGGAGCTGTCCGACGACGAGGCGTCGCCCCTGGACCTGGAGGCGATCGACGCCGAGCTGGAGGGCGGCGGCCGCGCCCGCTGACGTCCTCGCGGCGGTCGGCGGCCTGGTGCGGGTGCGTCTTCGAGGGACGCGTGGGAAAAGGCGTCCCGAATTGGGAATCGGGCCGGTCGAAACCGTAGGCTCGATGTCATGACGTCCCCCGACACCGCGCAGGCCGCGGACAGCCCGGCCGGGCGGTACGCGGCCTACCGCGCGCGCACCGCAGGGAACGGCCCTGCCCTGCTGGACTTCCGCACCCTGTACGACTTCGAGCTGGACGCGTTCCAGATCGAGGCGTGCCGGGCGCTGGAGGGCGGCAGCGGCGTGCTGGTCGCGGCGCCCACCGGATCCGGCAAGACCGTCGTCGGGGAGTTCGCGGTCCACCTGGCGCTCACCGGCGGCACCAAGTGCTTCTACACCACGCCGATCAAGGCGCTGTCGAACCAGAAGTACGCCGACCTCGTCCGCCGCTACGGCCCCGAGAAGGTGGGGCTGCTCACCGGCGACAACAGCGTCAACGGCGAGGCGCCGATCGTGGTGATGACCACCGAGGTGCTGCGGAACATGCTGTACGCGCAGTCGCCGACCCTGGCGGGGCTGGCGTTCGTGGTGATGGACGAGGTGCACTACCTCGCCGACCGGTTCCGCGGCGCGGTCTGGGAAGAGGTGATCATCCACGTTCCGGACTCGGTGCGGATCGTGGCGCTGTCGGCGACGGTGTCGAACGCCGAGGAGTTCGGCGAGTGGCTGCACGAGGTCCGCGGCGACACCGCGGTGATCGTGGACGAGCACCGGCCCGTCCCGCTGTTCCAGCACATGCTGGTGGGGACGCGGCTGTACGACCTGTTCGTCGACACCGGCAAGGGCAAGGACCGGCAGGCCCGGCTGAACCCGCAGCTGACGCGGATGGCGGTGGAGGAGGTCCGGCGCGCCAAGGTCAACCAGGGGCGCCGCACCGGCCGCCGCCGGGCGCCGCGCCCGCAGCGGTTCCGGCCGCCGGCCCGCCCCGACGTGATCGAGCGGCTGG
The DNA here is from genome assembly GCF_017573545.1 of Actinomadura nitritigenes. Classification (GTDB taxonomy): domain Bacteria; phylum Actinomycetota; class Actinomycetes; order Streptosporangiales; family Streptosporangiaceae; genus Spirillospora; species Spirillospora nitritigenes. Next base: position 286,415 of record NZ_JAGEOK010000011.1, read on the forward strand.
AGCGGGCGGGGCTGCTGCCGGCGATCACGTTCATCTTCAGCCGCGCCGGCTGCGACGCGGCGGTGCTGCAGTGCCTGCACGCGGGGATCCGGCTGACCTCCAAGGAGGAGGCCGAGGAGATCCGCGCGCACGTGGAGCTGCGCACGTCCGACATCTCCCCGGACGACCTGCGGATCCTCGGCTACGGCGACTTCCTGGAGGCGCTGGAGCGGGGCGTCGCCGCGCACCACGCGGGGATGCTGCCGACGTTCAAGGAGATCGTCGAGGAGCTGTTCACCCGCGGGATGATCAAGGCGGTGTTCGCGACGGAGACGCTCGCGCTCGGCATCAACATGCCGGCCCGCACCGTCGTGATCGAGAAGCTCGACAAGTGGAACGGCGAGGCGCACGTCGACCTGACGCCGGGGGAGTACACGCAGCTGACCGGCCGGGCCGGGCGCCGCGGCATCGACGTGGAGGGCCACGCCGTGGTGGTGTGGGGCCCGAGCGTGGAGCCGGCGTCGGTCGCGGGCCTCGCCGGCACCCGCACCTACCCGCTGAACTCGAGCTTCCGGCCGTCGTACAACATGGCGGTGAACCTCGTCGGCGCGGTCGGGATCGAGCGGGCGAGGACGCTGCTGGAGGAGTCGTTCGCGCAGTTCCAGGCCGACCGGGCCGTGGTGGGGCTGGCGCGGCAGGTCCGCAAGAACGAGGAGGCCCTCGAGGGGTACGCCAAGGCCGCCGAATGCCATCTCGGCGACTTCATGGAGTACGCGGCGATGCGGCGGCGGCTGTCGGACCGGGAGGCGGAGCTGTCCCGGGAGCGGTCGTCGGTGCGCCGCGCGGAGGCCGCGAGGTCGCTGGAGCACCTGCGGCCCGGCGACGTGATCCTGGTGCCGTCGGGGCGGCGGTCCGGCCTCGCCGTCGTCCTCGACCCGGGGGTGGGGCGCCGCTCCGACGGGCCCGCGCCGCTGGTGCTGACGGTGAACCGGTCGGTGCAGCGGCTGTCCATCCAGGACTTCCCGCGGCCGGTGGAGCCCGTCGACCGGATCCGCATCCCGAAGTCGTTCAGCCCCCGCAACCCGCAGGACCGCCGCGACCTGGCGTCCACGCTGCGCAACAAGGTGCCCGACGACGTGCGGGAGCGGAGCCGCACCCGCGGCGACTCCGCGGCCTCCGACGACGCCGAGATCGCCCGGCTGCGCGCCGACCTGCGCGCCCACCCCGTGCACGGCTGCGACAAGCGCGAGGACCACGCCCGCTGGGCCGAGCGGTACCACCGCCTCGACCGGGAGACCGAGCAGCTGCGGCGCCGCGTCGAGGGCCGCTCCCAGGTGATCGCCCGGACCTTCGACCGGGTCTGCGCCGTCCTGCAGCAGCTCGGCTACCTCGAGGGCGACGACGTCACCGCCGAGGGCCGCCGCCTCGGCCGGATCTACAACGAGCTGGACCTGCTGACCGCGGAGAGCCTGCGCGCCGGGCTGTGGGAGAAGCTCGACCACGCCGAGCTGGCCGCGTGCGTGTCGGCGCTGGTGTACGAGTCGCGGCAGCCCGACGACGCGGCCCCGCCGCGCACCCCGACGGGCCCGTCGCAGGACGCGCTGGCGGCGATGGTGCGGCTGTGGGGCGAGCTGGAGGCCGTCGAGCGCGACAACCGGGTGTCGTTCCTGCGCGAGCCGGACCTGGGGTTCGCGTGGACGGCGTACCGGTGGGCGAAGGGCGACGACCTCGACGAGGTGCTGCTGGAGAGCGACCTGACCGCCGGCGACTTCGTCCGCGCGGTCAAGCAGCTGCTGGACCTGCTCGGCCAGGTCGTCGACGCCGCGCCGGAGAACTCGCACCTGCGCAAAACGGCGCGGCGCGCGATGGACGCGATGCGCCGCGGGGTCGTCGCGTACACCTCTGTCGGCTGATCAGGGGGGCAGCCGGTCAGGCGTCCTGCTCGGCGGGGAGCGCGAGGTCGGCGGCGACGACGGCGGCGAACGCGCCGCGGGCGACGACGGCGACCCACAGGACGGGGACGACGGCGGCGAGCGCGACCCAGCCGAGCCCGTCGACGAGCGCCGACGTCAGCACCGCGACGATCGCCGCGCCGCCGCCGACGAACCCGGCGACGAGCGCGGCGCGCAGCGGGCCGGGGCCGTCGGCGCCGGCGTCGGTCAGCCCGAACTGGTGCAGCACGCCCATGATCAGGCCGAGCGCGCCGAGCGCGACGGCGCCGGTGGCGTAGAGGGCGGCGGCGAGGCCGGAGGTGAGGAAGTCCGCGATGTGGCCGGTGATCGCGCCGAGGTCCCCGACGTTCAGGAACGGCGGGAACGCCCGGTAGTCGGCCCGGTCGGTCGACAGGAACCGTTTCCAGCCGTCGCCGTCCGGGCCGTGCACGACGGCCAGGCAGATCAGCAGGGTCGCCAGGATCACCTGGCAGGCCGCCCACCGGATCCGCCCGGCGACCAGGAGGCCGCGGGTGACCAGGAAGCCGGCGGCGGTCAGCGCGGCCTCGCCGGCGGCCAGGGCCGTGAGGGCGCCGTGCGAGAGGTGCGAGGTCCGCTGCAGCGTCGCCCACTGCGGGTGCGTCGCCGCGACGAACAGGCTCGTCGGGACGAAGACCAGGAGGCTGTAGGCCATCGCGAGGGCGAAGTGGCGGCCTCCGGTGGCGCCCGCGACGCGGGGCGCCCGGCCCGGCACCGGCCCCGCGGCGCCTCCGGCAGCCGCGCTTCCGGCCGACGTGTTCCCGGCCGACGTGTTCCCGGTCGACGTGTTCCCGGTCGGTGCGTCGGGGGCGGCGGCCGTGGTCGCGCGGCGGGCGCCCCGGAGCTGGTGCGCGGCGGCCAGAGCGATGCCGGCGCCCGCCGCGTAGGACCAGGGCAGGTCGGCGTAGATGCCCAGCATCGGCGGTCTCCGGAGGGTCAGGGGCGGCCGCGCCGCCGGCGGTCGCGGCGGCTGGCGAGGGTGCGGTCGACGCGGTGCCGGGCCAGCCGGACCAGCAGCGGCCGCGGCGGCCGCCGCAGGAACGCGGGGGTGAGGTGGTGCAGGTCGGTGGCGGTGCGCAGCACCAGGTCGGCGGCGCGGCGCCGGTTGTGCGTCCAGGGCAGCCCGTACTGGTCGCGCAGCGCCTCCGGCAGCAGCGCGGTCGTGACGAGGCGGAACACCGCGAGCGCGGGGGCGAGGGCGCGCAGCTTGCGCGGGTACAGCACGGCGGCGGCGACCTCGCGGGCGGTGTCGGTGACCTCGAGCGACGCCACCGTCTCGGCCATGTAGGCCCGGAACGCCGCCAGGTCGGGCGGCTGGGCGTCCAGGGGGCAGCCGAGGACCTCCGCGACGATCCGCGCCTGCCGGTAGTACTCCTCGGCGAGGTCGGGCTCGCCGTCGCCGGGCCGCATGACGTGCTCGTAGATGTACAGGGCGGAGTCGATGAGGGTGGCGTTCACCCACAGCTGCAGGTCCGGGTCGTTGCCGGAGTAGCCCTCGCCGCGGACGGCGGTGTGGATGCCGCGGACCTTCGCGGCGATCCGCCCGACCTCGTCGGGCGTCCCGAACGTGGTGACGAGGAGGAAGTCCAGGGTGCCGAACAGCCGGGCGAGGGGTCGCTCGGCGAAGTCGCTGTGCTCGGCGACGCCCCGCGCGACCGCCGGGTGCGTCAGCTGCATGAGCAGGGCGCGGCCGGCGCCGAGGCCGACGAGCGGCTCGGCGGCGAGGGTGCGCAGCACCTCCCGGTCGGCGAGCCGCTCGGCGAGCACGTCGCCGGCGGGCACCGGCGCGGACGAGGCGCGGGGGGTGGTCACGGGGCCTCCCGGGGTCGGCGGCCTGTTCCTCCCCGCCATCCTCCCGCAATTATTGGCAGTGCGTCAATAAAGCCGGCCGCGCCGGGGGAGGCGGTGGGGCCCGCGGGTTCGGCCGCCGCGCCGCGGCGCTTTCGCCGCCCGCCCTGCATGAAAACGTCACTGTAAATCGCGTCAACATACGAAAAGACGCACTATGGCGGAACGCTGATGGCACAATCGAGGCTTCTGACAACCCCCGAGGGCAGTGGGACCGCCGGTGCGGCGCCGTGACGGCGGCCGCCGGGCCGCCCACGCGCTCCGCGAGAAAGGTCCCAGCCCGTGGCCATCCGCGACAAGATGCGCGCCAACGCGGCCCACGTCCTGCAGCCGGGCGAGAACGTCCAGGCCGTCTTCGGAGCCCAGACGACCAGCCAGTACTTCGCCCTGCTGTCGTACTGGATCATCCTGTTCACCAACGCCTACCGGGTCGTGGTGGTCACCGACCGGCGCATCCTGGTGTGCCGGTCCGGGCGGCTGCGCATGACCCCGGTCAACGAGGTGCTGCGCGAGCTTCCCCGGCACACCCGGATCGGGCCGCCCTCCGGCCTGTGGTGGCGCTGCGACTCGCTCGGCGAGCGCCTCTACGTGCACAAGCGGTTCCACAAGGACATCAACGCCGCCGACGGCGTCGCCGCCTGACGTTCGAGGCCGCCACGGCCCGGCGCCCTCCCCGCACGCCCCGCGGGGAGGGCGCCGCCGTGCCGGGCCGCCCTCTTGGGCGTCCCCGGGGTCAGGGCGCCGTCGCCAGCACGGCGTCCGCCACCTGCCGGGGATGCGATATCAGCGACAGATGGCGGGCGCCCGGAATGATCACGGGGGAGGGCGCGCCGATCCGCCGCGCCGTCTCGAACGGCGACCGGCGCGAGAACACGTCGTCGTCCGCGCCGAAGACCACCGCCTTGGGCACCCGGACCCGCGCCAGCTCCGCCACCCGCCCCGCGGGCAGCCCCACCACCGCCTGCATGCTCCACAGCGCGTCCTCCGCGCCCGGCATCTGGAACGGGCGCCGCCACCGCTCCACGCCCGCCTCGTCCAGGCGCGGGCAGGACGGCCCGCACTGCGCCCGGTAGATCGACCGGATCGCCCAGTCCGACCGGACGACCAGCCGCGTCACCGTCGTCCGGTACGGGTCGCGCAGCACGAACCGCAGCTTGTCGGAGCCCTCGCCGGCGCCGGTGTCGAGGGCGTCGCCGTCCAGGAACACCAGCCCGGCCGCCCGCCCCGGCTCCCGCAGCGCCGCCGCCGCGATCACCCCGGCGCCGCTGGAGTGCCCCACCAGCGCCGCCCGGTCCAGGTGCATCGCGTCCAGGAAGCCGAGCAGCTGCGCGGCCTGGTGCGCCGCGTCGAACGGGCCGCGCCGCTCGCTGTACCCCCAGCCGGTCAGGTCCAGCGCGTACACCCGGTGCCGGGCGGCCAGCAGCGGCGCGGCCGACGCCCACGTGTCGGCGGACTCGAAGGCGCCGTGCACCAGTACCACCGGCGTCCCGCGCGTCCCCCACTCCCGGTAGCGGGTCCGGATCCCGTCCGCCTCGGTGAACAGCGCGCCGGCCGGGGGCTTCGCCCGGCCCGCCGTCGCCGCGTTGTAGGCGAGGGAGAACACGGTCACCGCCGCCAGCAGCACCGCCAAGGCGATCAGCAGGCGCCGCCCCCACCTGCGCAGCCGCGGGCGGCGGCGCCCGGCGGGCTCCGGCACCGGTGCGGCGGTCGCGCCGGGCGGCGGCGCGGACGGATCGGTCACGGCGGTCATCACGCTCCTCCAGGGGGTCCCGCTCATCCTCCCCGGAACGCGCCCGCTCAGGCGTCCGGCGCCGGGAGTGACCGCGGCTGCGCCCCGCGCGGTACGCGGACACCGGCCGCGGGCTCCGATGCCCTACCGGAGGTGGAGGCGCATCGGCTCACGGGAGGATCCGCGCGAACCGTCCCCCGCGCTAGTGTGATCCCGATCACGAGAACCGACCCCCGGGATGCGCGCATGATCGAGGCGGAGCACCTCACCAAGCGCTACGGCGACAAGACCGCCGTGGACGACCTGTCCTTCACCGTCGTCCCCGGACGGGTGACGGGATTCCTCGGCCCCAACGGCGCCGGGAAGTCGACGACCATGCGGCTGCTGCTCGGCCTGGACCGGCCCACCCGCGGCGACGCCCGCATCGCCGGCCGCCACTACCGCGACCTCCCCGCCCCGATGCGGGTGGTCGGCGCGCTGCTGGAGGCCCGCGCCGTGCACACCGGCCGCAGCGCCTACAACCACCTGCTGTGCCTGGCCCAGACGCAGGGCATCGGGCGCCGCCGCGTCGACGAGGTCGCCGACCTCGTCGGCCTCACCGACGTCGCCCGCAAGCGCGCCGGCGGGTTCTCCCTCGGCATGGGGCAGCGGCTCGGGATCGCCGCCGCGCTGCTCGGCGACCCGTCCGTGCTGATCCTGGACGAGCCCGTCAACGGCCTGGACCCCGAGGGCATCGTCTGGATCCGCACCCTCATGCAGCGGCTCGCCGCGCAGGGGCGCACCGTGTTCGTCTCCAGCCACCTGATGAACGAGATGGCCGTCACCGCCGACCACCTCATCGTCATCGGCCGCGGCCGGCTCATCGCCGACTGCTCCACCGAGGAGTTCATCGAGCGCAGCACCGAGAAGATGGTGATCGTCCACAGCCCGGACGCGGCCCGGCTCGCCGGCGTGCTCGCCGCCGAGGGCGCCAAGGTCGCCCCGGACGGCGACACCGTCCTCACCGTCACCCGCATGGAGGCGCCCCGCGTCGGGGAGCTGGCCGCCGCCGAGGGCGCCGTCCTCCACGAGCTGACGCCGCGCCGCGGCTCCCTCGAGGCGGCGTTCATGGAACTGACCCGCGACAGCGTCGAGTACGGCACCGCCGCCGGGCCGCCCGCACCGGACGCGGCGGCCGTCCCGCCGCCGGCGCCGCCGGGCGGCGCGGAGGCCGCGCCCGCGGAGGGCGCCGCGCCCGCAGAGCAGGGGGAGAAGCGATGACCGCCGCCGACGCGCCCGCCCGCGAGCCCGCGAGCGACCCCGGCTCGTTCGCCCGTCCCGGGTTCGGCCGCCTGATGCTCGCCGAATGGACCAAGATCCGCTCGGTGCGCTCCACGCTGTGGTCGCTCGTCCTGCTGGTCGTGCTCGACCTGGGCTTCACCGCGCTGTTCGTGGGCCTCACGGTCGGGCAGTGGGACAAGGCCGACGCCGGCGACCGCGCGCGGGTCGTCGCCGACCCGGTCGGCACCATCCTCGGCAGCGGCTTCTCGCTGAGCCAGCTGACCGTCTGCGTCCTCGGCGTGCTGGTGATCGCCTCCGAGTACTCCACCGGCATGATCCGCGCCAGCCTGCTCGCGGTGCCCCGCCGGCTGCCGATGCTCTGGGCCAAGGCCACCGTGTTCGCGCTGATCGTGCTGCTCTTCGGCCTCGTGGTGTCGTTCGTGTCGTTCTTCATCGGCGCGGCGATCCTGCACGACAAGGCGCCGGTGTCGATCGGCGACCCGGGCGTCCTGCGCGCCGTGATCGGCGGCGGGCTCTACCTGGCCATGCTCGGGCTGTTCGCGCTCGCGATCGGCGCGATCGTCCGCCACCCCGCCGGCGGCATCACCGGCGTGATCGGGTTCGTGCTGGTGCTCGCGCCGCTGGCGCAGCTGCTGCCCGGCAGCATCGGCGACCACGTGCACGCCTACCTGCCCTCCGAGGCGGGCCACCTGATCGCCCAGGCGCACCAGGGCAAGGACGACCTGCTGACCCCGTGGCAGGGCTACGGGGTGTTCGCCGCCTGGACCGCCGCCCTGCTGGCCGCCGCCGCGTTCCTGCTGAGGCGCCGCGACGCCTGACGCCGCCGCCCAGGACCCGGCCGGCCGGCCGGGTCCAAGGCGGTGCGGAGCCGCGCCACCCTCCCGCCGGCGGGGCGCCCGGGGGACCGTCCCCGCGGGCGCCGCCGCCGTTCCGGATCAGGCGTACAGGCCGTCCAGCCAGCCCTGCCACGCCTTGCGCGTCGCGTCCTCGTCGCCGGACGCTCCGGCGGCGAACCGGTGCAGCGCGATCCCGACCGGCGCGCCCCACGTGTTGCGGCCGAAGAACCGGTACATCGCGTCGCCGGTGCGCAGGCCGAGGAAGTTCTCGTTGCGGAAGTCGACCACCGCGTCCACCTCGCCGGCGCCCGGCAGGTCCACCCGGACCCGGTCGCCCTCGGCCGCGCCGTCCGCCGCCGACGCGCCCAGCCCGAGCGCCCGGCCGACCGCCTCGAAGGCGTCCTTCGCCGCGGACGCCGCCGGACCCTGCACGTCGGTGTGCACCGCCCGCATCCCCGGGAAGTGCGTCACGTACTGGCGCAGCGTGTGCAGGTAGAAGTCGGTGTGCCGGTTCGCGCCGTCGTACTGGTCGTCCCAGTTCTCCACGAAGATCCCGCTGTGCACGTAGCGGACCCAGGACCGGCCGCCCTCGCGCGGCTCGATCAGGTGGTCGAGCTGGTTGAGCGACTGCCCGACCGCCTTCAGCTCCTCGGGCGACTCGGACCGCACGACCAGCCGGTGCGGCGGATCCCACGTCGCCACGGTGGAGCCGTGGCCCGCCGAGCCGCCCTCGCGCGGCTCGTACTCCGACGGCCACAGCCACCCGGCCGTGTTCACCGTGATCGCGTCCCAGATCCGCTCGGGCGGCGCGTCCACCTCGAACTCGCGGACGATCTCGAACTCCTTCGCCATGGCGTGCTCCTCGCTCCGGCGCGCTGCCCGCGCGCCCGTTCCGTTGGTGTGCCGATCTGCCCGCGGCGTCGCGGCCCTGCGGCCTTGCGGCTCGGCGCCGTCATGCCGCGCCGCCGCGCGGCGGCGCACGGTCTTCAGGACCCGTCCGCGTCCGCCGCGCGGCGGTCCTGCTCGATGCCCGGCGGGTCGCCCACCTCCGCCCCACCCGCAGCGGGCGGCTCGGCCTTGAGGGAGGGGTGGAGGGCGATGACGACGCGGTGGGGACGGCCGCCCTCCGCCGACGCGTCGTGGTACTTGCGCACCAGCGCGCCGACGCCGGCGGTCAGCTCCTCCACGAACGCCGCCCGGTCGGCGGCCGAGGCGAACCGGACCTCGCCGTCCAGCGCGTAGGTGGCCAGCCGCTTGTTCGCCCGCTCCGCGCCGGTGATGAGCGCGCCGACGTCCCGGACCAGCCGCGCCGCCAGCGCCAGCAGCCAGCGCGCCGACAGCGCGTCGCGGTGCCGGGCGGGGTCGGGCTGCAGGCCCGGCAGCGCCAGCGGCGAGATCACGTACGACGCCGCCGTGGCGCGCAGCAGCCGCTCGGTCATGTTGCCCTTGCGGCGCTCCTCGACCAGCTCGACCAGCCCGTGCCGCTCCAGCGCCCGCAGGTGGTAGTTCACCTTCTGCCGCGGCAGCCCGACCCGCGCGGCCAGCGCCGCCGCCGACAGCGGCTCGGCCAGCTCCGCCAGCAGCCGCGCCCGCATCGGGTCCAGCGACGCGGCCGCCGCCCCGGGCTCCTCGATCACCGTCACGTCCAGCATGCGCCCATCATCGCCACCGACAGTCGAAGTTGTCAAGACAAAAAAATTTGTCGGTACCGCCGGACGAGTGATCACGGCCCCGGATCGGCGGTCCTTTCTCGGGTAGTGACCTCTCGACGCACGAACGGCGCGAGGCGAAGGAGGTCGCGGTGGGGGGCACGGGCGGACGGGACTCGCTGCCGAAGGCGCTGCGCGACTACGCGCTGATCGCCGACGGGGAGCGCGGCGTCCTGGTCGGGCCGCAGGGCGAGTACGCCTGGATGTGCTTCCCCGCCTGGGACTCGCCCGCCGCGTTCGGCGGCCTGCTCGGCGGCCCCGGCGACTACGTCGTCCAGCCCGCCGCCGAGCGCTGGGTGTGGGGCGGCTACTACGAGGACCGCGGGCTGATCTGGCGCAGCCGCTGGGTGACCGGCGACGGGGGCATGGTCGAGTGCCGCGAGGCCCTCGCCCGCCCCGCCGACCGCGACCGCGCCGTCGTCCTGCGCCGCTGCCGGGCGGTGCGCGGTGCCGCCCGCATCCGCGCCGTGCTGGACGTGCGCGCCGGCGACCGCCGCGAGCGGATGCGGGACCTGCACCACCACGGCGGCGAATGGACGGCCCGCAGCGGCCCCGCGCGGATCCGCTGGCGCGGCGGCGACGAGGCGGTGGTGCGGGAGAACACCGACGGCGGGCCCGTCCTGGCCCTGACCTTCGACCTCGCCGAGGGCGAGTCGCGCGACCTGGTCCTCGAGATCGCCGAAGGCGCCTCCGAGGGCGCCCTGGACCCCGGCGCGCTCTGGGACGCCACCGAACGCGCCTGGCACGACGACGTCCCGTCCTGCGAGGACACCATCGCCCCGCGCGACGCGCGCCTCGCCTACTCGGTGCTCACCGGGCTCACCAGCAGCGGCGGAGGGATGGTCGCCGCCGCGACCACCGCGCTGCCCGAGCGCTCCGACGAGGGCCGCAACTTCGACTACCGCTACGCCTGGATCCGCGACCAGTGCTTCGCCGGGCGCGCCGTCGCCGTGCACGGCGGCCCGCCCCGGCTGCTGCGCACCGCGGTCGGATTCGTCACCGCCCGCCTTCTCGCCGACGGCGACCGCCTCAAGCCCGCCTACACCGTCACCGGCGAGGACATCCCCGGGCAGCGCGACAGCGACCTGCCCGGCTACCCCGGCGCCACCGCCGTCACCGGCAACCGCGCCAGCTCCCAGTTCCAGCTGGACGCGCTCGGCGAGGCGCTGCTGCTGCTCGCCGCGGCCGCCGAGCACGAACCGCCCGGCCCCGAGCGGGCCGAGGCGGCCCGCGTCGCCGCCGACGCCGTCGCCCGCCGCTGGAAGGAGCCGGACGCCGGCATCTGGGAGACCCACGACGACCTGTGGACCCACTCGCGGCTCAGCTGCGTCGCGGGCCTCCGCCGCGCCGCCCGGGTCCTGGCCGGGCCGGCCGAGGCGTCCTCCTGGAACGACCTCGCCGACGCCGTCCTCGACGAGACCGCCCGCACCTCGCTCGCCCGGGGCGGACGGTGGAAACGGGCCCCAGGCGACGATCGCGTGGACGCCGCGCTGCTCATCCCGCCGCTGCGCGGCGCCCTGCCGCACGACGACCCGCGCACCGTCGCGACCCTGGAGGCGGTCCGCTCGGACCTCGTCCAGGAGGGCTTCGTCTACCGGTACCGCGTGCGGGGCCAGCACCTCGGGGTCGCCGAGGGCTCCTTCAGCCTGTGCGGCTTCTTCCTCGCCCTCGCCGAGCACCGCCAGGGCGAGACCGCCCGCGCGCTGCGCACCTTCGAGCGGACCCGGTCCGGCTGCGCCACCAGCGGCCTGTTCTCCGAGGAGTACGACGTCCAGCAGCGGCAGCTGCGCGGCAACATCCCGCAGGCGTTCGTGCACGCGCTGCTGCTGGAGTCCGCCGCCCGCCTCGCGGACTGACCGGCGTCAGGCGTCGGCGGGCTGCGCGGCCGGAGCGCCCGCGCTCGTCGGCCGCCTCCTCGTCTCCACCCCGAACGCCGCGACGACGAGCACCGCGAGCAGCAGCGGGAGGGCGCCGAGCAGCGCGGTCGTGTTGATGGACGGCACCGTCGCGCCCACCACCAGCACGATCGTGACGACCACCCCGCCGAGCTTGCCGACGCCCGCCGACAGGCCGGAGCCGCGCGAGCGGATCCGCGTCGGGTAGATCTCCGAGCTGTAGGCGGCCAGCACCGCCGCGATCGTGGCGGTCCCGACGATCGGGCCGGCCAGCAGGACGTACAGCCACGTCCGGTCGTGCGCGAGCGACTCGCCGGAGAAGGAGAAGGCCACCAGCGCCGCCGCGGTCAGCGCGGTCAGCACGATGATCGTCTTCTTGGCGCTCCACAGCCCGTACATCGCGGCGGCGACGAACACCAGCGGCAGCCCCAGCAGCGAGGAGTCGCGCAGCGCCGCGTCGGCCGACTTCTGGGCCAGGCCGAGCCTCTGCAGGTTCGACGGGATCCACAGCTGGAACCCGTAGGTGACCAGGCCGATGCCCAGGCCCAGCACCACCACCGCGATGCTGAGCCCGGCGAGCGGCGGCCGGAACAGCGGCGTGAAGCCCCCGCCGTGCGCGGCCTCCTGACGCTCCTCGGCGGGAGCCCGCACGTCGTCCTCCGTCACGTCCTCGACGGCGCCGTACCGGGACATGATCGTGCGGGCCTCGTCCTCCCGGCCGTGCGCCAGCAGGAACCGGGGCGACTCGGGGATCCAGCGGTTCAGCGCGATCAGCAGCACCCCGGTCGGCATGCCCAGCAGCCACAGGATCCGCCACGAGTAGTGCGGCACCAGCGCCGACGACAGCGAGCTGGTGATCGCGTAGGCCAGCGCCAGGTTCCCGCCGATCAGCACCATCACCCAGCCGCGGTGCCGGCCCGGGATCATCTCCGCCAGCAGCGAGAACGTGATCGGCAGCATCCCGCCCGCGGCCAGGCCCATCAGCAGGCACATCGCCAGGTTCCACGAGAACGACGGCATCGCCCCGCACACCGCGGTGGTCACGAACATCACCCCGGCCAGCAGGATGGACGAGCGCCGCCCGATGTGGTCGCCGAGCCAGCCCCACAGGAACGAGCCGGCGACCGTCCCGGCCAGGCCGAACAGCGGCAGCAGCGCCACCGGCCAGTGCCCGCCGGGGTTCAGGGCCGACTTCAGCCCGTACTCCTTGCCCATCCCCGGCGCCACGAACGACAGCGTGATCGGCTTCATCGCGTCGATCGTCACCGCCGTCGTCATGACGATGACCAGCCCGATGTGCGCCCGCCGGAACGGCGCGTCGTGCGCCGCGCGGACGCGCACCTCGCCGTCGCGACGGGACGCGGCGAGACCGCGCGGGATGAGCCCGTACGCGGTGAGCGCCAGGCCGACCACGATGAGCGCCATCCCGGTCAGCATCGGGGGGTCCATCGACATCCCGCGCATGTCGTAGTGCATGTCCGCCGAGTCGATGTACATCGGCAGGTGCAGGGCGACGCCCGCGACGCAGGCGATGAACCCGGTCCAGAAGGCGGGCGGATGGGCGAAGGTGATACCGCCCATGGGCCGTGTTCGCATCGGTGTCCTTTCGGAGGGGGCGGCCGGCGGGCCGGCCGCGGTGGGAGCGCCGTCAGGCACGGTGGTTGTGACGCGGCGGGCGCCCGGGCGGTGCGCGTCCGGTTCCGGCCAAGCCGAATCAGACCTTCCGGTTGGACTCGAACCGGAACGTGCGGGTCAGCCCGACCCGGACGGTCGCGCCCGGGGCCAGCTCGACCGGGGTGTCGGACGGCAGCCGGACGAAGTCCGCGGCGCCGGGCGCGCGCACCGCCGTCCCGTTGGCCGAGCCGAGGTCCACCACGGTGACCTGCCATTCCTCCAGCCGCACGAGGACGTGCCGGCGGGAGATCGACTCCTCGGCGTCGGTCATCCGAAGCGGATGCGCGCGGCCCTCGGCGACCTCGGGCGCCCGGTCGGGCCGCCGCCCGACCAGCTGGTCGTCCTCGAGCGGGACCGTCTGCCCGTCGTCCAGCAGCAGCACGCCGAGCGGCGGCCGCGGCCCGTGGAACGGCGACAGCGTGAGCTGCAGCATCGAGATCCCGCAGACCGCGCAGTAGTGCGCGCGCGGGTCGTTGAAGTGCTCGTTCTTGCAGTTGACCCCGAGCACCTGCGGCCCGCCGGGGCGCCGCTTCGGATGCCTGCGGATCAGGCTGACCCTCTCGCGCGGCGGGTCCCCGGCGCTCGTCGCCGGCACGCCGTCGACCGGCGTCGGCGGCAGCGGCGCCGGCTCGGCCGTCGTCGGGCGGGCCGGCGCGACCGGCCGCGGCGCGACCGGTGCGGACGCGGTGGGCGCGGCAGAGCGTCGTGTAGGGGAAGAGTGTTATGATTAGTTGTGATTTCTGTGTTGGCCTTCTTCTCTAATTAACCAATGTATTAATGATCATACACTTG
>NZ_JAGEOK010000012.1 GCF_017573545.1 Actinomadura nitritigenes
GGTGGGGCATGAGGGCCTCCTGCGGTGTCGGCGTAGATGTCGCAATCCACACCGAACCCGGAGGCCCTCCCTCATTCCAAGATCATCCGACCGTGTCCCCGCGTTCACAACCTCCATAGACAGAACAACTAGCCGGCGTAGAGGGCGGACAGGAACCGGACGAGCAGGGCCTCGCGGGTGGCGGGCGGCAGGCCGTTCAGGACGGTGTTGACGACCGCCATCTCGGGCCCGCCGCCGTCGAGGTCGACGCCGACGGCGGCGAGCAGGCCGGTGAAGCCGGCGTCGTCGAGGGTGTCGAGGTCGAGCCCGGCGAGGGCGTCCAGCAGGTCGGCCGGGACGTCGGGCGGTCCGGCCGCGCGGGAGGCCTTGGCGGCGTCGGCGAGCGCGGACAGCAGCGCGTCGACGTCGCTGACGCCGGTGAGGGTGAAGTGCAGGTTCGGCGGGATGCCCTGGTAGGCGAGCTGCGGCTGGAAGAACCAGCCGCGGGCGCGGGCCTCGTCGGCGATGGTGAAGACGTCGAGGGCGGGGTCGTCGGAGGCGACGGCGACGAGCGGGACGGCGGGGTCGCCGAGGACGCGGAGCCCCGGGATGCCGGCGACGCCCGCGATGAACCGTTCGGCGGTGTCCATGGCGGTCGCGGCGAGGTCGCGGTAGCCCTGCGCGCCGACCGCGTTGAGCGTGGCCCACGCGGCGCCTAGGGGGCCGGCGCTCTTGCTGCTCTGGACGCCGGCGTTGATGACGGTGTAGCCGGGCCATTCGGCGGACGCGAAGTACGCGGCCCGGCGGACGGCCTCGTCCGCGAACAGCACGACGGACGCGCCCTTGGGGGCGTACCCGTACTTGTGCAGGTCGCAGGAGATGGACGTGACGCCGGGGACGGACAGGTCGAACGGCGGGACGGGGCGTCCGAGGTCGCGGAGCCACGGCAGCACCCAGCCGCCGACGCACGCGTCGACGTGGCAGAGCACTCCGGCGGCCGCGGCGATGCGGGCGATCTCCTCGACCGGGTCCATGACGCCCTGCGGGTAGGACGGCGCGGACGCGACGACCAGGACGGTGTCGGGCGTGATCGCGGCGGCGACGGCGGACGGGTCGGCGCGGAAGCCGGCGTCCACCGGGACGTGGTCGACGTCGAGGCCGAGGTAGTGCGCGGCCTTGTGGAACGCGGGGTGCGCGGTCGCCGGCAGGACGATCCGGGGGCGCCCGGCGACGGGCCGGGCGTCGCGGGCGCCCTTCACCGCGAGCATGATCGATTCGGTGCCGCCGCTGGTGAAGATGCCGGTGCCGCCGCCGAGCCTGCCCGCCACGGCGGACACGATGCGGCGCTCCAGCGCGACGATGCTCGGGAACGCGGTCGGGTCGAGGCAGTTGACCTCGAGCATCTCCTGGAAGGCGGTGGCGGCGAGGTCGTGCACGGCCTCGCGTCCGGTGTCGTAGACGTAGGCGGTGACGTGGCCGCCGCGCACGGGCAGGTCGGCCTCGCGGAGCCGGGCGAGCTCGGTGAGCAGGTCGGCGGCCGGACGGCCGTGTTCGGGCAGGGCGCTCTCGGCGCTTCCCGAGGAGGGACGGCCCTCCGCTCCCCCCGGGGCGACTTCGTGTTCATGCGGCATGGGGCTGTGCTTCCTCGGTCGGTCGGTGGGCGGCGGCGAGCCGGCGGTAGGCCAGCAGGAGCGGGACGGCCAGCAGGAACAGCAGGGCCGGGAGGATGGAGAAGCCGGCGGTCAGCCCGGTGAGGGCGGTCCCGGTCTGGTGGACGGGCTCGTCGAGGTCGGACGACCGGAACGACGACACCGCCAGCACCAGCGCGAACACGCCGGGGCCGAGGGCGAGCGCGCCGGTCTCCGCGGCCGTCCACAGGCCGGTGAACGCGCCGGCCTGGGCCTGCCCGGTGCGCCCCTTGTCGGCGTGGACGGTCTCGGGCAGCAGCGACAGCGGGAACAGCTGGACGGCGGCGTAGCAGACGCCGGTCAGCGCGGCGAGGAGCAGCACCCCCGGCCGGGAGCCGGCGGAGATGGCCGGGTAGGAGGCGAAGCCGGTGACGGCGAACATCGCGAGCGCCGTGGCATAGCAGGGGACGATCCCGTACCGGACGGACATCTTCCGCCACAGCGGGACGGCGAAGGCGCTCGGCCCCACCATGCAGACGAACATCGCGGAGGTCAGCCCGTAGTCGTCCAGCCGGTAGGTGGCGACGTACGGGGCGCCCGCCAGCATGATCGCGACGGCGAGGGTGTGCGCGGCGTAGCCGCCGAGCAGCGCGAAGAACGGGCGGTTGCCGCGCGCGGCGCGCAGCGCGGCGGCGAGGCCGAGCGGGCGCGGGCCCGGGGCGGACGGGATCCACCGGTTGGCCAGCGCGCTGGTGATCATCGCGGCGCCCATGACGGTGCCGATCACGGCGCCCATCAGCGCGTATCCGCCGCGTCCTCCCCCGGCGGAGTCCGACAGGGCGGGTGCGAGGCCACCGGCGACGAGGATGCCGACGGTCAGGCACACGACCCGCCACGCCATCGCCCGGCCGCGCTCGGACGGCAGGTCGGAGATCTCGGCGGGCAGCGCCACGTACGGCACCTGGAAGCACGCGAACGCGCTCGCGGCCAGCAGGAACATGACGGCGGCCCAGCCGGCGCCGAAGCCGGGCGAGTCCGCCGGGACGGCGAACATCGCGGCGAACAGGAACGGCAGCGTCGCGCCGCCGATCAGCAGCAGCCGGGTGCGGCGGCCCGTCCGGACGGCCTCGCGGTCGCTGGCGGCGCCGACGATCGGGTTCAGCACCACGTCCCACGCCTTCGGGACGACCAGCACCGCGCCGGCGATCGCGGCCGACACGCCGAGGACGTCGGTCAGGTAGTACAGGAGCAGCAGGCCGGGGACGGCGGAGAACACGCCGGTGCCGACGGACCCGACGCCGTAGCCGAGGAGCCGCCGCCGCGGCAGCGCCGCGGTCGCGGCGGGCGCCGTCACAGCGCCGCCCGGGCGTCGAGGTTCAGCCCCGCGATGACGAGCCGGTGCAGGTTGGCGCGGAAGCGGGCGAGCGCGGCGGGGTCCTCCATGCCGTGCCGGAGGCCGTCGCCGCGCAGGACGCCGCCCCGCCCGAACCCGTGGGTGCACCAGATGACGGTCCAGGCGACGTACTCGACGTCGGCGTCCTCGCCGACGGCGTCCCCGACCGCGCGGACGACCGCGTCCATGAGCGGCTTGACGTACCGGCTCTCGATGTCCGCGATGTCGGAGGCGTCCGACAGCCAGCGGTGCATCCACAGGGCCGTGATCTCGGGGTGGGCGGCGCAGAAGTCGATGTAGCGGTCGACGAGGGCGAGGATCCCGGCCGCGTCGGGGGTGAGGCCGGCGAGGGCGCCCTCCAGGGCGGCGCGTTCGGCCTGGTGGGCCCGTTCCATCACGGCGAGGTAGAGATCGCGCTTGCCGCCGGTGTGGTAGGCGACGGTGGCGATGTTGAGCCCGGCCGCCTCGGCGATCGAGCGGGTGGACGTGCCGTCGTACCCGTGTTCGGCGAACAGCCGGGTCGCGACGTCGAGGATGTGCTCCCGGCCGGAGTCGCTGGTCATGGGCAGCACCGTAGGGGGCCGCCCGGCTCTCGGTCAATCGTTTGATGGATACGCGGTCGCCCTGGGGCGCGGCGGCCTGGCGGTGCTCCTCGGCGGCGCTCCTCGGCGGCGCTACTCGCTGGGGGCGGTGTCCTGCTCGCGGCGGCGCGGGCCGTCCAGCGGGATCACGTCGGCGTCCGGCCGGTCCTCCTGCGGGCCCGAGAGCCAGACGGTCAGCACCATCTCCATCTCCAGCCGCGTCTCCGGGTCGTACAGCCGCTCGCCGAACAGCTCTTCCAGCTGGTGCAGCCGGTACCGGACGGTCTGCGGGTGGACGTGCAGCCGGCTCGCGACCTCGGTGGCGTTGAACCCGTTCTGCAGGCAGGACAGGAGCGTCCGCATGAGCCGCTCGCGGTGCCGCGGCCGTACGGTCTTCAGCGGCGCGAGCCGCAGGTCCGCGACCGCACGCACCAACTCCTCGTCCTTGAACACCACCAGCACCGGCATGTGGTCGGCGCAGCGGATCAGCCGGTCGGACGCCAGGATGCCGCGGCGGGCGAGCGGCAGCGCCTCGCGGGCCCAGCGCAGCGACTTGGCCGCGTCCTCGGTGCGGACGGTCGGGCCGAGCGCGGCGACCCAGTTGCGCAGCGCCGACTCCAGCATCCGGCCGCGCCCGGGGCCCTCCGGGTCCGGGACGAGCAGGCACGGCTCGCGCCGGTTGACGTCGGCGAGGACGTCCGGCGGCAGCGACGGGTGCGAGAACGGCTGGTGCCCCCGCTCGTACAGCACGACCGCCGCGACCGTCCGGGGCACGCGCCACTGAGCGAGCCGGGCGAGGTCGGCGACGGCCTGCGGCGCGGCGGGCGGCTCGGCGAGCAGCATGTCGAGCAGCCGCCGGCGGCGGTGCTCCAGCTCGCCGGCCTCCTGCTCGCGGGCCTTGGTGTACCCCTCGGTGGCCGCGCGGGCGATCTCGTCGAGGAACGCGAAGATCGCCTCGGCGATGCTGGCGAGGGTGCGGCGGGAGATGTTGTACCGCTCGGACTCCGACGCGAGCCGCCGCCACGCGACGCGGGCGCCGAGCCGCAGCGAGGTCTGCAGGATGTCGAGGTTGCGGCCCTCGCGGGCCTCCGCCCAGCCGATCTCCCGGTAGACGGCGGCGACCGCCTCCCAGGAGCTCTCCGGGTCCATGATCAGATCGACGAACTGCCGCAGCGCGCCCTCCACGGCGAGCCGGACGAGCCGCGCGTACTCCTCGTCCTGCGGACGCGAGTACTCCGGGATCCCGGCGAGGATCTCCTCGATCATCTCCTCGGCGAGGGCCTCCAGGTGCGGCCGGAACATCTCCGACAGCTCGCTGGGCACCCCCGCCCACGGCTTCAGCGGCGAGCGGTCGTCCCCGCCCCGGGCGGACGCCCCGCCGGGCCCCCCGGACCCGCCGGCGAAAGCCTTCAGGCTCGTCGTCACCTTCGCACCTCCCGCCCCCCATGAGTCCTTCCGGAAGGTACCGAGCCGGCGGGCGGCGGGCTGCGCGATCGGGGACGCATTGCAGGCGGGCTCTTGTCATCCGACTGACAAACCGTTCATCGGAAACCTAGGCCCGGCGGCCTCCCGGTCCGGCGAGCACGGCGGCGGCGCCGAGGCCGAGGTAGATGAGGCCGGTGGCGTACCGCTGCCGGCGGCGGAACGCGGGGCGGGCCCGCAGCCATCCGCCGAGGGACCCGGCGGCGAACGCGTAGACGAGGTCGGCGGTCAGCCCGATCAGCGCGGTGACCAGCCCCATCACGGCGATCTGCAGCGGGACGGCGCCGGCCCGCTGGTCGACGAACTGCGGCAGGAACGCCAGGAAGAACAGCACGACCTTCGGGTTCAGCACGTTCACCAGCACGCCGTCGAGGTAGACGCGGCGCAGCGGCCGCGGTTCGAGGAGCGGCGCGTCCTCGCCGCCGCGGGCGCGGAGCGTCCGCCAGGCGAGGAAGACCAGGTAGGCGGCGCCCGCGTAGCGCAGGAACCCGAACGCGGTGGCGGACGCGGCGACGAGCGCGGACAGCCCGGCCGCGGCGGCGGCGATGTGCACCAGCATCCCGGACTCGACGCCGAGCGCGGACGCGACGCCCGCGCGCCGGCCCTCCCCGATGCTGCGCGCGGTGATGTACAGGTGGTTGGGCCCGGGGATCGCGACGAGGACGAGCGCGGCGAGCAGGAACAGCGGTGGGTTCGTCACCCGTGGAACGCTACGAGCCCGGTGGTCCACATCAAAGGGCCAATGGGGCGCACGGAAGATGGACCAATACGGCGCGCGCGGAGCCGCCGTCCGGGTCGGGCGCCGGCGCGGTCAGGCCGTCGGCGCGGTCGCCAGCGCCCCGGCCAGCACCAGCCGCCCGGACGTGCGGACCATGTCCCTGACCTCCTCGGTGGGACGGCGCAGCGACGCCAGGCTGACCAGCGCGGCGAGCAGGATGTGGCCGAGCACGATCTCCACGTCGTCGCGCGCGGGCACCGGCTCGCCGATCGCCGCCGACAGCCGGTCGCGGACGAACAGGAACAGCACCGTACGGGCGTCGTCCACGCTGGAGTCGTCCGAGGTCACGGCCTGGATGATGGCCGAGGTGAGGGTCCGCTCCTGCGCCGCCACCTCGACGATCCGCTCCAGCAGCGCGGTGAGCCGCTCGACCGGCGTCTCGCCGACCGCGAGCGCGTCGATGTCGCCGGTGATGCGGTGCGCCCAGGTCGCGGCGACCTCGGTGAGCAGGTGGTCCTTGGTGGCGAAGTAGCGGTACACGGTCGCGCGGGCCACCCCGGCGCGGTCCGCCACGTCGTGCATGGTGACGGCCGGGTAGCCGCCCTCGCGCGCCAGGTCGCGCGCCGCGTCGATCAGCCGCTGGCGCCGGGCCTGCTGATCCTTGGTCAGCGTCCGCGTGACGGTGAACCGCACATCGCCGCTCAAAACGCCTCCTCGCTGTGACCGTCCCCCATTCTCCCGCACCGTCGCCCTTTTCGCGCCGCCGGGGGCGGGCCCGGCGGACCGGTGCGGCCGGTCCCGGAATTCTGTACCTACCGCTTGCTCGGTGTGACGTTAGTTCAGACGGCAGTCTCACGCCAGGGGTCCACCGGAATCGCGACCTCGTCTCCCTCGGCCTCCCCACCGGCACCCGCGCCCGCACCCGTGCCCCGCACCGGCGCCCCGCGACCGTCCGCACGCCCGGCGCGCGAGCCGCGAGCGCGTCGCCCGGTGGCCGAGTCCGGCCGCCCCGCCGAGCGCCCCCGTCAGCGGGGGCGGGAGTTGAGCCGGGCGGCCTGGCGCGTCAGGTGGGCGTGCTCGGCGAGGTTCGTCGCCTTCCGCGCCGCCTCGGCGTACAGCCGTGCCGCCGTCTCCGGGTCGCCGTCCCGCTCGTGCAGGTAGGCCGCCACCGCGGCGTGGCGCGGCACCGAGGCGTCCACCTCCGCGAGCGCCGCGAGCCCGGCGCGCGGCCCGTCGGCCTCGCCGACGGCCACGGCCCGGTTGAGCCGCACGACCGGGCTGTCGGTCAGCCGCGCGAGCTCGTCGTACCACTCGACGATCTGCACCCAGTCGGTCTCCTCGGCGGTGGGCGCGTCGGCGTGCAGCGCCGCGATGACGGCCTGGGCCTGGAACTCGCCCAGCCGGTCCCGGGCGAGGGCCGCCTGCAGGATGCCGACGCCCTCGGCGATCGCGTCGGTGTCCCACCGGCCGCGGTCCTGCTCGGCGAGCGGCACCAGCCCGCCGTCGGGCGCGGTCCGGGCGGCGCGCCGGGCGTGGTGCAGCAGCATCAGCGCGAGCAGCCCCGCCACCTCGGGATGGTCGATCACGGCCGCGAGCCGCCGGGTGAGCCGGATCGCCTCGGCGGCGAGGTCGACGTCCCCGGAGTAGCCCTCGTTGAAGACCAGGTACAGGACGCGCAGCACGGTGGCGACGTCGCCGGGCCGGTCGAACCGCACACCGGACACGGTGCGCTTGGCGCGGCTGATGCGCTGCGCCATGGTCGCCTCGGGGACCAGGTAGGCCGCGGCGATCTGCCGGGTGGTGAGCCCGCCGACGGCGCGCAGCGTGAGCGCGACCGCGGACGCCGGCGTCAGCGACGGATGGGCGCACAGGAAGTAGAGCCGCAGCGTGTCGTCCGCCGCGGGCACGGGACCGGGCGCCGGCTCCTCGTCCACGAGCTCCTCGCGGCGGCGGCGCGCGGCCTCCGACCGGGCCGCGTCGAGGAACTTGCGCCAGGCCGCGGTGACCAGCCAGCCCTTCGGGTCCCGCGGCGGGTCGGCCGGCCAGACGCGGAGCGCCTCGACCAGCGCGTCCTGGACGGCGTCCTCGGCCGCCGCGAAGTCGGCTCCGCGGCGGACGAGGACGCCGAGCACGCTCGGGATGAGGCTCCGGAGCATGACCTCGTTCACGCGGGCCGTCACTCCGTGATGGTGGGCTGCGTGCCGAGGAACGGGCGCAGTTCGAGCCACTCGTGGATCGGCCTGCCGCCCGCGCCGGGAGCGGCCGACAGCTCCCCGGCCAGTTCGAGAGCGCGCTCGTAGGAGTCGACGTCGATCACGTACCAGCCGGCGATCAGGTCCTTGGTCTCGGCGAACGGGCCGTCGGTGACCGGCGGGCGCCCCTCGCCGTCGTAGCGGACGAACGTGCCCTCGGACGACAGCGCCTGGACGTCGACGAGCTCGCCCGTCTCCTCCAGCCGGGCCCCGAAGTCCTCCATGTACTTCACGTGGGCCGAGATCTCCTCCGGCGTCCACCGGTCCATCGGCACGTCGTTGACCGCGGCCGGAGCGCCCCGGTAGTGCTTGAGCAGCAGGTACTTGGCCATCGTGACCTCCTCTTCGTCGGCGCGACCCCTTCCGGCCGCGTCCGCCCCGGGGACGGAGCCGCGCACCGGATCTCGACATCGCCGCCCCATTCTCTTCAAGAAAATCCGTCGCCGCAGGTGAGAGCGCACGGTCCCGCGCCGGATGATCGGAGCGGTGTCGCCGGGTCCCGGGGCCGGGGTACAACGGGACGGTGAGCAGTGAAGAGCGGGCGGCCGGGCCGATGCCCGTGCGGGTGAGCTGGGACCGCGTCGACCGGCACCGGCGCCTCCGCGCGGTGGCGGTCGCGGGACTCGCGGCCGGGGCGCTGATGGCCGTGTTCGGGCTGCCGCCGATCGTCGTCCACAGCCCGCTCCGGCTGGTGGGCATGGTGTGCCCGCTGTGCGGCGGCACGCGGGCGGTGCAGGCGCTGATGCGCGGGGACGCCGCCACCGCGTGGCACTACAACCCGCTCGCGTTCGCGGTGGTGCCGGGGGCGCTGCTGGTCCTGGTCAGGTGGGCCCTGGGGCTGGTCACCGGGCGGTGGGTGAACGTCCGGGCGCCGCGTCCGGGCGTGCTGTGGGCGCTGGGCGCCCTCGCCCTTGCGGCGCTGTGGGTGAACCAGGCCTCCCACTCGGCGATGCTGCGCAGCGGCGACGGCGATCTCCGCCACCAGGTGACGGGCATGGTCCTGGGAATGGCCGCCGTGGGCGCGGCGGCGGCCGTCCAGATGCTCGTCGTCCTGCCGCTCGCGCGCCGGCTCCGCCGGAACGGGACGGAGCGGCCCGGGGGGTGACGCCGCGGCCGCCCGGCGTGCGGAGCCGGGAGGCCGCGCGGGCGGATCACGCTTCGCAGATGCGGACGAGCTCGTTGGCCGCCCAGCGGATGGACGGGTGGTCGTCGTCGAGCAGGTGCCGCAGGGACGGGACCGCCGCCTTGACCGCCTCCCGCTCGTCGCCGGGGCCGTCCGCGATGTCGGCGATGAGGAGCAGGAGGGTGTTGCGGGCCCGGTTGCCGGGGACCAGCATCCGCTCCACCAGGAACGGGACGGCGGGCGCGGCCGCCGCGTTCGGCCCGTGCCGGGAGACCAGGAGTTCGTAGAGGCGCTTGACCGCGGCCTGCGCCGCGTCCTCGTCGTCGGAGGCGAGCGTGCCGAGCAGGCCGGGCACCTCCACGGCCGGGCCGTGGTTGGACCAGAGGTCCTTCCAGGCGATCCGGTCGATCCGCGAACGGAAGTCCCGGTCCGGCCAGAGGCGGTCCAGGTCGAGGCGGAGCGCGGCCGACCCCCCGGTGGCGGTCACGTGCAGGACGCCCTCGGGCCGCAGGCCGAGGGCCTCGATGCCGGTGCCGATGCGCAGGTCCGCGACGGAGCCGGTGGCCAGGTCCCAGATCCGGACGAGGCCGTCGGCCCAGGCGGCGGCGACGGCGGCGCCGGTCTCCAGGGTCGCGCCGGCCAGCGCGGTCACCGGCGCGTCCCGGTGCGCGAAGGCCCGGGCGAACACCCCGACGCCCGGCTTCCAGCGGCGCAGGACCCCGTTCGCGTCGCCGCTGACGACGGTGAGCCCCTCGGCGTCGCGGACGCAGGCGACGGCGGTGACCGGCGCGCGGTGCAGCCTCTCGGCGCCGATCTCGGCGCCGGCGGCGTCCCACACGTGGACGTGCCCGGCGGAGGTGCCGGCGGCGGCGGCCGTCCGGTCGCGGTCGGTGCCGGCGGCCGTGCGCCCCGGCAGGTCGCGGAGCGCGGCGACGTCGGGGAGGGCGGGGACGGCGGAGGCGGCCGGGACGGCGGCGGCCGTCCAGCGCTCGTCGTCGCTGGCGAACGACGCGGGGCCGAGGTCCTCGGTCCGCGGCGGCACCTCGGCGGGCGCGGCGACGTCCTCGTCGGACCAGGTCAGGCCGAGCGTGTCCAGGACGTCGGTGAGGGCCCGGCGGGTCCGAGCCTGGACGACGATCGCGTAGTCGGCGCCGGGCCCGCGGCCGTGGCGGATGATCGCGTCCGGCGCCCCGTACGACAGCGCGTCGGTGCCCATCTCCTGCCAGGGCAGCAGGCCCATGTCGCGGTAGTTGTCCTGCAGCCGCGCCACGATCGCGGGGTCGTCGTCGACGGTCTTGCGCGGCACCCGGATGCTCCAGCCGAAGTGCGCGGGCAGCCGTTCCAGCGCCAGTTGCAGGAAGAACTCCGAAATGGAGCGGCTCTGCGTCGTCCAGCCGCCGGCGGTGTTGACCACGACCTTCGGGTCGTCCTGGGCGGCCTCGGAGGCCAGGTATCCCCACTGGTTGACCCACTGGTACTCGGCCATGATGACGCGGACGGAGTCGCCCGGCGGGTCGTCGACGGAGTCGGGGGCGGACGGCGGCCACTGCGGGTGGGTCCAGTAGAGGCGCGGCCGCATGGCGAAGGAGTTGAACGGCGAGTCCCACCATTCCAGGAGCGCGGCGGGGACCGGTTCGTCCGGCTCGTATCCCGGCGCCTCGTCCTCTCGGCTCGCCAGCGGGTCGCCGCCGGGATCCCGGTACCCCCATTCGCGCTGCACCTCGTCGAGCAGCGCCCAGCGCGGCCGGTCCGCGGCGAGCCGTTCCGCGAAACGCCCGTAATCGATGATCTTGGTCATGCGCCGCCAGCATAGGGCCTTCCGCGGGCGCGGGCGCGCCGCTCGTCCGGTCCCCTCCAGCGGAAGGACCGGGGACCGGACGAGCCCCGGGCGGGCGGGCCGGTGCGCCGCCGCGGCAGGCCCCGCGGGACCGCCGGGCCGGCGCGCGGGTCAGGCGACGTCGAGTTCCCGGCGCCGCTCGGCCCACTGCAGGGAGTGCCGGATGGCGTCCTCGATCGTGTACTCGGGCTTCCAGCGCAGCAGCTCCCACGCCTTGTCGGGCCGGACGAACGCGCCGACGACGTCGCCGGGGCGCGCCGGGGCCTCCTCCGCGACGAACGCGTCCCCGACGACCTCGCGGAACGCCTCGACCAGCTCCCGGACGGTGGTGCCGTCGCCGGTGCCGAGGTTGATCACCTCGTAGCCGGAGCCCTCCCCGGCCGGCCGCAGCGGCGGGACGACGGAGTCGAACCGGTCCGCCGCCTCGCAGAACGCGCGGGCGATGTCCCAGACGTGGATGTAGTCGCGGATCGCGGTGCCGTCGCGGGTGTCCCAGTCCACTCCGGTGATCTTGAACGGGACGCCCAGCTCGTACGACTCGATCATCTTGCCGAGCGCGTGCGTCGGCTTGCTGTTCTGCAGGCCGGTGCGCAGCTGCGGGTCGGCGCCGATCGGGTTGAGGTAGCGCAGCGAGACGACCCGCAGCGAGGTGGCCCGGCAGACGTCCTCCAGCATCAGCTCGGCCATCATCTTCGAGCGGGTGTAGGGGTTCTGCGGCTCCAGCGCCGAGGTCTCCGTCACCGACAGGTCGGCCTCCGGCCGGTACATGCCCGCGGTCGACGCGAAGATCATCCGGTCGCAGCCGTTGCGGACGAGGTGCTCGGCGAAGTCGCGGGTGCGGCCCAGGTTGACGCGGTAGTAGCGGAGCGGGTCCGCCATCGAGTCCGGCACCACGATCAGCGCCGCGCAGTGCACGGCGACGGCGATGTCCGGATGCTCCCGGAAGATCGTGTCGACCAGCTCCCCGTCCCCGATGTCGCCCTGGTAGAAGATCTTCCCGTCGGTGAACTCCTGCCGGCCGGTGATGAGGCTGTCGAGCACCACCGGCGTGACCCCGCGTTCGGCGAACGCGGACGCGATCGTGCTGCCGATGAACCCGGCTCCCCCTGTGATCAGGACTTTCATATGGCATCCCCTGAGCCAGTGCGTCCCTGCTCGGTCACGCACAGGATCAGCAGGCGGTCGCGGATGGTCAACGGACGGCACTCCAGGTGTCCGGGTCCGGACGGCGGTGAACCGGCGCCCGGTACGGGGCGTCCGCGCACGGTTCCTCGCGCGCGCCCCCACCTGCGAGGATCTCCGGGCGGGCGCGCGGGCCGGGTTCCGTGCCCGGTGCCCCGGGCCCCGCGGCATGTCCGAAACGACTACAGCGTTTGCAGGATCCGCATCGCCCCCGCACCGGTCATCGTCGGTGGATGCAACCGATCCGGGTCCTGATCGTGGACGACCACGCGCTGTTCGCCGAGGCGCTCGCCGCCCGGCTGGGCCGCGAACCCGATCTGGTGATCCTGCCGATCGCCGCGGACGTCCGGCGCGCGCTGGCGCTCGCCGGCACCGAGCAGCCGCAGGTGATCGTGCTGGACATGACGCTGGGCGCCGAGAGCGGCCTGGACGTCCTGGACCGCGTCCGTGAGGACCACCCCGACGTGCGGGTGGTGGTGCTGACCGCGATGAGCGACCTGGACACGCTGGTGCAGGCGGTGCGGCGGGGTGCGGTCGGCTGGCTGTCGAAGACCGAGGGCGCCGACCTGGTCGCCGGGGTGATCCGGTCGGCGGCGCGGCGGGGCGGCTGGATCCCGCCGGACGTGCTGGGCGAGGTGCTGCGCCGGCTCGTCGCGGGCGACGCGCGGGACGGCGGCGGCGCCCGGCTGCTGGCGGAGCTGACGCCCCGCGAGCGCGAGGTGCTGCAGTGCATGGTCGACGGCCTGGGCCGCGCGGAGATCGCCGAGCGGCTGGGCCTGTCGGCCAACACCGTCCGCACGCACACGCAGAACCTGCTAGCGAAGCTCGACCTGCACTCGGCGCTGGAGGCGATCACGCTCGCGATGCGCGCCGGGATGCGCCCGGGATCCCCCGAGGGCTGACCGCCCGGTGCGCCGGGACGCGACGGGCGGGGCCTGATGCAAACGGCGTAGTGGGGGGTCGTCGTTTGGGCGATTCGGGCGGCATCGGGCCTTCCTACGCTCGGCCGTACGAAGCCGGAGGCCGGAGGGGAGACCCGTGGAGATCGATGAGGTCGCGGCGCGCGTCGCCCGCAGCTACTGGGCGCTCCTGCTGGTCATGACGGTCGTCCCGCTGGTGCTGGTGGGCGGCCTGATGAGCCGGCAGGACCCGCCCGCGGTCGCGAAGACGCGCCTGCAGGCCACCGCGAAGGCGGCGGACGCGGCGGCCGGGGACGCGGGCGTCAGCACCGTGGTCAGCCAGGTGAAGGCGTTCGCGACCAGCGACAACCTGCTCGCCGGGGTGCTGGGGCAGCTGCGGCTGCACCGGTCCACGACCAAGCTCGCCAAGGACATCGGGGTCGCCGGGCTCGGCACCTCCACGGTCGTCGAGCTGTCGGTGAAGGACAAGGACCCGCAGGCCGCGCGGAAGCTGACCGACGCGATCGGCGCCGCCGTGGTGAAGGAGATCAACGACTCCAACCAGGGCGCGATCAACCAGCAGCTCGGCGACATCGACAAGCGGGTGCGGGACCTGGAGAAGAGGCTCGGGCCGCTGTCGCGGCGGGCCGGCGCGCAGCCCAACCCCGACATCGGCGCCGCGAACGAGCGGGAGCGGGTGCAGGCGGAGCTGACGGACCTGCGGTCGAACCGGTCGGACCTGCAGGCGCAGCTGCTGGCGGCCGGGAACGCCTCGGTGGTGCAGCCGGCGGTGCTGGCACCGAAGAGCGACCCGGCGGTCATGATGGCGGTCGTCGCGGGACTGGTCGGGCTGATCGCCGGGATCCTCATCGCGGTGCTGAACGAGATGGCCCGCCCCACGATCCCCGGGCAGCGGCGGGTCGCGCGGCGGCTCGGCGTCCCGCTGCTCGGCTGGGCCGACAAGGGCCCGGCGGAGCTCGCCGACCTCGGCCGGCGGGTCCGGCTCGCCGCCCGCAAGGAGGAGGTCGGGCAGGTCACCCTGGTCGGCGCGCCCGGACCGCTGCCCGCCGACCTGGTGTCGTCGGTGGCGTCGGCGGTGTACGGGGACCGGACGAAGGTGGTCGGCGCCCGTCCCGTCCGGCAGCGTCCGGGCGAGGGCGACGGTGGCGGCACCGTGACCGGCGCCGCCGCGAAGCGGAAGGGTGGCCGGCCGAAGAAGGACGACGGGTCCGGCGACGAGCCGGGCGACGGCCCGTCGGTGAACAGCTCCGGTCCCGGCACGGGCAGGAGCACGTCGGTGGTCCGCGCCGGAGGCGGCACCGCCGTGATGACGAAGAAGTCCGGCGAGGCGGTCTCCCCGTCGGAGATCACCCAGCCCGTCCCGGTGCCGGGGCGCGCGGTGTGCCACGTGCACGCGTTCGAGGACATCGATCCGGGCTCGGACGACGAGGTCGGGGTGGTCGTGGTGGTCGGTCCGGTGACGCGGGTGTCAGGGCTGGAGACGGTCCGGGACCTGGTCGCCGCGTCCGGCTGGCCGCTCCTCGGCGTCATCGCCACGTCCCGCAAGATCAAGGGGTAGCAATGAGTTCAGCCGGTCAGTCCACCGTTCCGTTCACGATCCCGTCGGTGTCCGACGAGGTCTCGGACGCCGTCGTCAAGGTCCTCGACTCGGGGTGGATCACCACGGGGCCGCAGACCGCCGCGTTCGAGCAGGAGTTCGCCGACTACCTGGGCGCCGCGCACGTCATCGCGGTCGCGTCGTGCACGACCGCGCTGGAGCTGTGCCTGCGCGGGCTGGAGCTGCCGCCGGGGTCGGCGGTGCTGACCCCGAGCCTGACGTTCTGCGGCGCGATCAACGCGATCCTGCACGCGGGGCACCGGCCGGTCCTCGTCGACATCGACGAGGACACGCTGGTGCCGAGCCCCGAGACGGTCGCGGCCGCGGCGGCCCGCACCGCCCCCGCGGCGATGATCGTGCAGAACCAGGGCGGCTACCCGGTGGACGTGGCGGCGCTGGCGGAGGCGGCCGGGCTGGACCGGACGCGGGTCGTCGAGGACGCGGCGCACGGCCCCGGCGCGGCGCGCGGCGGGAAGCCCGTCGGGTCGGAGTCGTTCGCGGCGTGCTTCTCCTTCTACGCCACCAAGAACATGCCGATCGGCGAGGGCGGCGCGATCGCGACGAGCGACGAGGGGCTGCAGGAGAAGGTCCGGGCGATGCGGCTGCACGGGATGAGCAAGGACTCCTGGAAGCGGTACCTGCCGGGCGGCAGCTGGCGGTACGACGTGAAGCAGATCGGCCTCAAGGCGAACATGACGGACGTGCAGGCGTCGATCGGGCGTGCGCAGCTCGCCGCGCTGCCGGAATGGCAGCGGCGCCGCGCCGAGATCGTCGCCGCCTACGACGCGGCGTTCCGCGGCCTGCCCGGCCTGACGCTGCCGCAGCGGGACCTCGGCGGGATCCAGCACGCCTGGCACCTCTACCAGGTCCGGGTCCCGGACCGGGACGCGATCAGCGCGGAGCTGGAGGCGGCGGGCGTGTCGACGTCCGTCCACTTCATCCCCGCCAACCAGATGACGTCGTACCGGGACATCCTGGGCGCCGACGAGTGCGCGCGGGTGCCGGTGACGGACCGGGTCGGCGAGGAGCTGCTGTCCCTGCCGCTGTATCCCGGCCTGACGTCCGACGGACAGGACCGCGTCATCGCCGCACTCACCGAGGCGCTGCGGGCCCGGAGCTGACCGTGCGATGGTTCCCGCCCCGCCCGGCCCGCAGGGACGTCCCGCCCCCGCCCGCCCCGGTCAGCCCGCTCGCGCTGCTGATGGGGCGGGACGAGGTGGCGCTGGCCGGGCTGCGCGGCCGGCGCCTCGTCCGGGGCCGGCGCGTGCTGGTCACCGGCGCCTGCGGGACGGTCGGGTCGGCGCTGTGCCGGCAGGTCCGGCGGCTGGAGCCGGAGGCGCTGTGCCTGGTCGACAAGGACGCGGCCGGGCTCGCCCGGCTCGGCCGGGAGCTGGCCGCGGAGGGCGGCGGGGCCGGTGTCACGCTCGCCGAGGCGGACGTGCGCGACGGCGCCCGCGTCGACCGGGTCGTCCGGGACGCCCGCCCCGACCTGCTGTTCCACACCGCCGGCCAGAACGAGCTGGCGAAGGTGGAGCAGGACCCGTGCCGGGGGGTCGCCGACAACGTCGTCGGCACCCGGCACGCGGTCGACAGCGCGGTCCGGCACGACGTCCAGCGGATGGTGTTCGTCTCCTCCGACAAGGCCGCCGAGCCGACCTCGGTGTTCGGCGCGACGATGCGGCTCGGGGAGCTGCTGCTGCAGACCGCGACGGGCGGCCCGACGTGCTTCGCGGCGGTCCGCGTCGGCAACGTCATCGGCGAGGCGGGGGCGCTGCTCAGCCTGCTCGCGCACCGCATCTCCTCCGGCGAGGTCGTGACGATCACGCATCCGGAGGTCGCGCGCCACTTCATGACGGTGACGGAGGCGGCGGGGCTGCTGATCGAGGCGGCGGCGCTGGCCGAGGAGGCGGAGACGTTCGTGCTGGACATGGGCCGTCCCGTCCCGGTCGTGGAGCTGGTCCACCGGTACGCCGAGCAGCTGCGGCTGCCGGAGGTGACGATCCGGTTCAGCGGGCTCGGGCCCGGCGAGAAGCTCGCGGAGAAGGCGTTCGCCGACTCCGAGCGGCGGATCCGCACCGCGCATCCGAAGATCTGGGCGACCCGTCCGGCGCCGCCGCCCGCCGGGCTGCCGCATCTGCTGGACGAGCTGGCGGCGGCGGCCGGGGCCGGCGACGACGGCCGGGTCCGGATGCTGCTGCGCCGGCTGCTCCCGGAGTACCACCCGGTGCGGCGCCCGCTGCCGGCCGGCGACCCGCCGCCGCACGGCCCCTCCCGCCTGTGTGACGCCCGTTCTTTTCATCCGGGGTGCATCCCCGACCCTCCCGGCCTGTGAGGTGCGCGTTGAGTACGAGCAGGAAGCTCCGAGTCGCCACGGTGATCACCCGGTTCAACGGCGGCGCCGGTCAGGTGGCGCTGAACGGCGCGCTGGCGCTGCCGGACGGGGAGTACGAGCGCGCGATCGTCACCGGGGGCGTCGGCATGGACAGCGTCGCCTCGAACGGGGAGGCGCGCGCGACGAGGGACACCGTCCTGTACGGGGACGAGGCGGTCGAGAACGCGGCGGCGGGCGACCTGACGCCCGCCGCGCACGCCGCCGGGATGGAGATCGTGCAGGTCGGGCCGCTGGTCCCGCAGATCTCGCCGCGCGACGACCTCGCCGCGCTGAAGACGCTGACGCGGGTGCTGGCCGAGGGGCGCTACGACGTCGTCCACACCCACAGCGCGAAGGGCGGCGTGATCGGGCGGGTCGCGGCGGCCCGCGCGGGCGTCCCGCGGATCGTCCACACCTGGCACGGGTTCCCGTTCAACGAGTTCCAGTCGTGGGCGCGGCGCCGCGTCTACATCCGGCTCGAGCGGGTCGCGGCGAAGCGCACCGACGCGTTCCTCGCGATCGGGTCGGAGACGGTGACGACGGCGCTGCGGCTCGGCCTCGCCACGCCGGAGCGGATCCGGCTGTCGTGGCCCGCGGTGGACGTTGACGCGTTCGCGACCGCGGCGGGGTCCCGGGCGCAGGCGCGCCGCCGCCTCGACCTGCCGCTCGGGGTGAAGGTCGTCGGCGCGATCGGCCGGCTGACGTTCCAGAAGGGCCCGGAGATCTTCGCGAGGGCCCTCGCGCGGCTGCCCGACGACGTGTTCGGGCTGTGGGTCGGCGGCGGCCCGATGGCGGACGAGCTGGACGCGCTGACGGCGAAGCTCGGCATCGGGGAGCGGATGCGGTGGCTCGGGCACCGCGACGACGTCGCCGAGGTGCTGCCGGCGTTCGACCTGATGGCGATGCCGTCCCGGTGGGAGGGCCTGCCGTGCGTGCTGGTCGAGGCGATCGGCGCGGGGATCCCGCTGGTCGCCACGGCCGTCCCGTCCAACCAGGACCTGGTGCTGGCCGGGGAGACCGGGATGCTCGTCCCGCCGGAGGACCCCGAGCGGCTCGCCGGCGCGATCGGCGCGCTGCTGGACGACCCGGCCGCCGCCGCGCGGATGGCCGAGCGGGCCCGCGCCCGGATCGGCGACTGGTTCTCCCCCGCGCACCTCGGGACCGTCCTGGACGAGACCTACCGAGGAGGCTCCAGGCGCCCATGACCGTCCTGACCAAAGCGCCCCCGGACGCGACGCCGGACGCCCGGCCGGACGCCGGTGCCCCCGCCGAGGCGGAGCTCCCGGCGCTCCGGCGGCGGTGGCCGCTGACGTCGGTCGCCCTGGTGCTCGGCATCGCGTCGCTGCCGATGCTGATGCCGGCGGGCCTGCCGCCGGGCCCCGGCAACACCGGGCTGCCGGACCTCGCGCTCATCGGGCTGGTCGCGGTGACGCTGCTGTGGGCGAGCGGCCGGGGGCTGCCGGTGCGCTGGCCGTTCCTCGTCCCCACCCTGATGACGATCATCGCCGGCGGGATCGCCGCGGTCGTCAACCAGGCCGGCACGCTGACCCTGGTCAAGGACCTGTTCGTGCTGATGTGGGCGGTGTGCATCGCCAACCTCGGCCGCGACCCGAGGGCGCTGCGGCTCGCGCTGCGCGCCTTCGTGGTGATCGGCACGCTCTACGCGGTCATCGAGATCCTCGGGATGATCCTCGGGATCGAGGCGATGTCCGGCAAGCAGCTCGACGGCGAGCGCGCCATGTTCACCTTCGGCGACGCGAACTACGCCTCCAACTGGTTCATCTGCGTCTTCTTCATCACCCGCGCGGCCCGGTACCCGCGCAGGACCTGGCACCGCTGGGCGGTCTGCGCCGTCCTGCTGACCGCCGAGGGGCTGACCGGCTCCAACGGCGGGCTCCTCGCGCTGTGCGTCGCGCTGCTGCTCGGCTACCTGTTCGGGCTCGTCCGCGAGGGGAAGGCGCACCACGCGATCGCGGTCGGCTCGCTGGCGTTCTTCGTCGCGGGCGCGGGCGTCGCCGTCGTCACCACCGTCGACATCCAGCCGTACCTGGACCGGGCGAGCCAGATGTCGCCGGTGCTGCGCGACTCCATCGGGCGCACCACCGGGGAGAGCACCGAGTCCCGCAGCTCGGTGAACGCCGCGACCGTCCAGATGCTGGAGGAGCAGACGCACCCGTGGGGCATCGGCCCCAACCAGACGCGCCCGCAGATGCTCGCGCGGCAGTACGGGTACGTCCGCGAGGCGCACAACGACTACATCGCGGCCGTGCTGGAACGCGGGTTCCTCGGCGGGATCGCGCTGGTCACGCTGCTGTTCGTGCTGATCATGCGGTGCGTGCGGATCGCCCGGCGGGGCGCCCTCACCGCCGAGTACGCGGCGCTCGTCCCGCGCCCGGAGATGTTCGGCGCGCTCCTCGCGGTGTTCCTGGTCTCCGCGCTCTTCTACCAGACCCTGCACTACCGGCACGGCTGGGCGTTCTTCGGCCTCGTCGCCGCCCTCGACCTCTTCGGACGGCGCGCCGCCCCGGGAGGGCGGCCCGCCGGAACCCCCGACGACCCGGACGACCCCGCCGCGGAGGGAGCCCGATGACCGACACCCAGCAGCCGACGGCGGCGCCGACCGCCGACGCCGACGCCGGACGGCTCCGGCGGCGGCTCCTCGCGCTCGTCGCGGGGAACATGGCGGGACGGATCGGCGCGCTCGGCTCGCTCGGCATCGCCACGATCCTGGTCGCGCGGATCGGCGGGCCGAAGCTCGTCGGCGCGTTCACGCTCGTGCGGATCCTGCCGGGGCTGCTGTGCCAGCTGTCCAGCGCCGGGCTGCCCGGCGCCGCACCCTACTTCCTGGCCCGCGACTCCTACGACCAGAGCCGGGTGCGGCCCACCCTGGCGTGGCTGACCGTCATCGGCGCGGTGCTCGGCGGGGCCGGCTGGCTCGCCCTCAGCCCCCTCGCCTACCTGGTGTTCTTCAAGTCGTTCGGGATCTGGATCACGATCGCCGCGGCGGTCCCGTCGTTCACGCAGGGGTTCGTGTCGGTCGGCAAGGGCCTGCTGCAGGGCACCGACGACCAGCACGGCGCGAGCCTCGCCATCGCCGTCGAGGAGTTCGTGTTCGTGCCGATCTACCTGGTGCTGCTCACCGGCTGGTACGGGCCGGGCGCGCTGATCACCGGGCTGGTCCTCGCCGACGTCGCGGCGGCCGCGTGGATCGCGCGGCGGCTCGCGACCCGCGGGTTCTTCCGCGGCTGGGGGCGGGCCGACCCGCGCCTCGGCCGGACGATCGCCGGATACGGGGTGCGCGGCTACGTCGGGCAGCTCATCGACCTGCTCCAGCTGCGGTTCGACATGGCGCTGCTCGGCGCGCTCGCCGGCCCGAAGGTCCTCGGCGTCTACACGGTCGCGAGCAAGTTCGCCGAGCTGGTGCAGCTGCCCGGCCTCGCCGTGAACTACGTGCTGTACCCCGACTTCGCCAAGGAGGACCGGGCGAAGGCGACCCGGCGCACCGCCCGGCTCATCCTGCCCGCGCTCGGCGTGTCGGCGCTCGCCGCGGTCCCGCTCGCGCTCGTCGCCGGGACGGCGCTGCCGTGGATCTTCGGGGACGTGTTCGACGACGCGGTCGTGCCCACCTACATCCGGCTCGCGGGCGTCGTCACGTTCGGCGTCACCGGGCTGATCATGGCGTACCTGTACGGGGTCGGGCGGCCCGGCGCCGCGTCCACCGGGCAGGGCATCGGCCTGCTGGTCGTCGTCGTGCTCGGCGCGATCCTCATCCCCCGGCACGGCGCGGTCGGCGCGGCGATCGCCACGTCCGTCTCGTTCGTCGCCACCACCGCCGCGCTGCTCGCCTGGTTCCAGCACGTCCGCAAGACCGCCGCCCGCGAACCCGCGGCCGGGGCGGGGCCCGCGCCGGAGGCGTCCGGCGCGGGGCTCGCCGCGGCCGACGACCCTGCTCCGCACAGCAAGGGGTGACCATGTCCGAGGACAACACCGAACTCGCCACGCGGCCCGTCGACCCGTCCGACGGCGTCGCGCCCTCGGGGGCGCGCCGCGCCCTGGACATCGCCGGCGCGCTCACCGGGCTGCTGCTGCTCAGCGTCCCGCTGGCGCTCATCTACCTGCTGGTCCGGCTGTCCAGCCCGGGTCCCGGGGTGTTCCGGCAGACCCGCGTCGGGCAGGGCGGCCGGCCGTTCACCATGTACAAGTTCCGGACGATGCGGCAGGGCGTCGGCGGGCTCACCGTCACCGCCAACTGCGACCCGCGGCTCACCCGGATCGGCAAGCTGCTGCGGCAGTGGTCGCTGGACGAGCTGCCGCAGCTGGTGAACGTGCTGCGCGGGCAGATGACGCTGGTCGGGCCGCGCCCGGAGACCTACGACCTCGCGGTGCACTACGACGCGGACTCGCGGTGGATCTTCGACCACCGGCCGGGGCTGACCGGGGTGTCGGAGGTCCGGTTCCGCGACTTCGACGTGCTCGGCCCGGGCGAGGAGGTCGACCTCGTCAACTACATCGAGCGGATCGTCCCGGCGCGGGTCGCGGTGGACGCGGTCTACCTGCGCGACCCGTCGATGCGGCAGACGCTGCGGGCGCTGTGGGACACCGTCAAGCACATCCTCGGGTTCACGATCCCGCCGCTGCAGGTGGCGTCGGACGGGACCGTCGAGGAGGCGCCCGAGCCCGCGCCGCCGCACACGCCGCCGCACGCGGCCGACGCCGCCCCGCGCACGCCCGCCGAGGAGCCCGGCTCCGCCGCGTAGAGACCCGCATCGGGGAAAGGGAGACATGGACATCCGGGACGTCCGGTTCAAGGTCTCGGCCGTCGCGGCCGCGGTGGTGCTCGTGGCCGGGTTCCTCCTCTACCTCCAGCACCGGTCGCCGTCCGGCGGGGACGCCCCCTACAGCGGCCCGCCCGCGACGCCCGGCAGCCCCGCCGCCCGGCCGGGCGAGACCCGCCGCATCGCGCTGAACACCCGGCCGTCGGACTACCCGCGGCTGAAGGAGCTCGGCTACGACCTGGTGGACGCCAAGCCGGACGACTCGCTCGTCGCGGGCGTCCCCGACGGGATGCAGGCGCTGCTGTGGGTCGGCAACTTCACCTGCGGCTCCTTCGACCTCGACTACGACGCGTTCACCCGGGCGGTGCAGAGGTACGGGCGCAGCCCGAAGGTGTACGGGTGGTACCTGTCCGACGAGCCGGACACCGGGCGCTGCCCGAAGGTCGCCGGCGAGATCCGGCGGCGCGCCGACTACATCCGGCAGAACGCGCCCGGCCAGGTCTCGTTCGTCTCGCTGACCGACTGGCCGATGCGGCAGCTCGCGCCGAAGCGGGTCGGCGTCGACCTCTACGGCCTCGACCCGTACCCCTGCAAGGGCTCGGCGGACGTGCAGGACTCGTGCGACATCGGGGCGATCGACCGGATGGTCCGGCTGGCCGACGACGCCGGCATCCCGCGCGCGCGGGTCGCGCCCGTCCTGCAGACGTTCGGGCAGAGCTGCAGCAAGGGCGACAAGCAGTACTGGCTGCCGACGCAGGCGCAGTTCCGGAAGATCCTCGCCCGCTGGGACAGGCTCGCGCCGCGTCCCAGGCTCGAGATCTCCTACTCGTGGGGGCACCAGTCCGAGTGGGCGTGCCCGTCGCTGGCGGACGCGTCCGGCGGCGCCCATCCCGACCTGCAGAGCATCATGAAGGCCCGCAACACCGCGAAGTGAGGGCCGGCGCCGGAGGCGTCAGTGCTTGGGGTGGTCGGCGACGGCGGGATGGCCGTCCGACGGCAACGGCAGGTTGAACGACCCGACCTTCAGGGCCAGGACCTCCATGCCGCCGATGAGCAGCACGAACACCACGGCCATCAGGCCAAGCTGCACCCGGTTCGGCTTCCTGCGATTCAACGTGCGGCTCAGCCTGACACTGAAAGCCGCCCAGGCCCCGCGTTTCACGCGCACCCCTTCAATCCCCCATTAACCATAAGGAACCTAACACAACACCCGCCCCGGACACGCCCCGACGCGCTCCGCCGCCGAGCGCGGCGAGCCGCCGTCATGCCGGCCCGCATGACGGCGGCTCGCCGCGCGTGAACGCGGTCGGGTCAGGAGACGCGGCGGCTGGTGAGGTTGGCGGCGCGGGCGTTGACGCAGGAGCCGGTCGCCAGGTCGAACGCGAAGTTGTGCGCCAGGCAGTGCACCTGCCCGTCGCGGATGACCGCGCCGACCGACAGGTCCTCGCCCGCGTGCGGGCAGTACCGCGGGATGTCGTAGCACCCGCCGGCCCACTCCACGGTGATCCGCTCGCTCTCGTCCCGGCCCGTCTCGTACGCCTCGACGGCGTTCAGGGCGGGCGCGTTCGCGTGCTTGAGCAGCCCCACCAGGTAGTCGTTGTAGACGTCCGGGTCGCGGTACAGGCTGAGCCGGAAGGAGATGAGCAGGTCCTCCCAGGCCATCCGGCCGGTCAGCACGGAGTCCAGCCAGCGGCCGGCCGTGGTGATCCGGTAGTGCGGGCGCGCGTCCGGGGACGCCTCTCCGACCGTCAGCCCCTCCGGCGAGAAGTCCACGTCCCAGACCCCGCCGTTCGGGCCGGTGATCTCGAACCGGACCAGCATCGCGATCTGCCGGAGGAAGTAGTCGCTGAGCGAGCCGAGGTGCTCGAAGTGGGCGGTGAACCGCGCGAACAGGTCCGGGCCCGGCTCCGGGTACTCGGCGAGGACGCCCTCGATCAGCTCCTTGCGGTCCTCCGCGTACTGCTTGAGGTAGGCGGGGCGCTCGTCGTCGGCGAAGGAGAACTCCGCCGAGACGGGGTCCCGGACGATCTCGCCGGTGTCGAGGTCGACGGTGTCGCCGGGCTTGAAGCACTCCCAGCGCTGCCGCGGCAGGTGCTCGCGCAGCCACTCCGTGGAGACCTCGGGGTCGCAGAACGCCCCGTCCCGCTGGCCGAGCACCCAGTTGAGGCGGTCGACCTCGCCGTCCAGGAAGCACGGCGGCCCGGCGAACGGGACCGCGAGCTCCGGCTGGGTCTGCCGGACGAGCCGCTGCGCGGCGCGCAGCTTCGACACCCGCTTGTCCATCGAGACCTTGGCCATCTCTTCGGCCGGGTACTCGTAGCAGATCGGATGCCAGGACGCGCCGGAGGTCTGCAGCGCCATCAGGTCGAGCCGGCCGCCCGCCAGGTGCTTGGCCCGGCGGGCCTGCGCGGCGGTGAGCCGGGCGTCGTTGCAGTGCAGGAACCCGCGGCCGTCCGCGACGATGAGAAAGGCCGCGTCATGGCACATAGGGGAGAGTTCCGGAATGACCGTTATCCAGGAGCCCCGATTGTCGAGCGGGAATTTCTCCCAGGGTTCTATCTCGATTACCTGGCGGGAACCCGCGGCTTCCGCCATCCGTTCCCGGAAGGCCGGTCCCGGATAGCGCGGAATGAGGATCCGGGTCCGCCGCGGAAGCCGGCCGATGACCCAGGGGTCGAAATGATCAAGGTGCTCGTGCGAGACCGCCACCCAGTCCGCGGCGAGCAACCGATCGACGTCGAGGTGATCGTTTCTGGGGTACTGGTGCCAGGCCCCGATAAAGGCCCCCGTCGGAGCGAGCCACGGGTCTGCGAGCAGGTGGAACGCCCGGGCGTGCACCGACACCCCCGCGTGTCCGATAAATGTGACCGTCGGCATACCGAGACTGTCCCTCGCCGGCCCCGCCGCCGCACCCGCCCGAATGCGCAAAGCGGCTACGCCGTAGGCATGAAGGAAATGCCACAAGCCGAACTGACAATCCTGACTTAGACGCTCGAAGAAAGACCCGAGTTTACCCGGATCGAGGCATGTCCACTTCCGGTCACGCACCGATCTGTTGCGGTCAATTGACTGGACACGACCGGGCACGCCGGGTGACCGTCGGAGGCGGTGCTGGTAAATAGGGACGGGGGTCCTTTCATGATCAACG
This sequence comes from Actinomadura nitritigenes, assembly GCF_017573545.1. Classification (GTDB taxonomy): domain Bacteria; phylum Actinomycetota; class Actinomycetes; order Streptosporangiales; family Streptosporangiaceae; genus Spirillospora; species Spirillospora nitritigenes. The sequence continues at coordinate 24,987 of NZ_JAGEOK010000012.1, forward strand.
GGCGGTCACGGTCCTCCCCGGGAGCGGGCGCGGGCGTGGGGACGCTCGCCGCCGCTCCCCCGCGGGAGGACGGCCGGGAGGACGTGCGGGAGGACGCGCGGCCCGATCCTCCGGCCGCGCCGGAGACGGCCGGCGAGCACGCCCTCTGGAAGCGGCGGCTGCGGCACGACATCCGGCACGAGCTCGGCACGATCATCATGCTGGCGTCGGCCGTCGTCGTCGCCGAGGACGTCGGCGACGGCAGCCGCGCGCGGATCGAGCAGCTGCTCGGCGAGACCCGGTGGCTCGACCACCTGCTCCGCCGGCTCGACGAGGACGACGACGACCAGCCCATGCCGAGCCCGGAGCGGATCCGGGTGGACGAGCTGACCGCCGAGGTCGTGACCGGCATGCGGCTCGCCACCCCGCACGAGGTCTGCTTCGGCGGCGGCGAGGCGTGGGCGCACATGGACCCCGTCGCGCTGTGGCGGGCGATCCGCAACGTCCTCGACAACGCGTGCCGCGTGGCCGAGGGCCGCGTCAACGTCCAGGTCGAGGCCGACCAGGGCTGGGTCGTCATCCAGGTCGACGACGACGGCCCGGGGTTCGGCGCGGGCCCGGGCACCGGCGGGGCGCGGCGCGGGCTGGCCTCGCTCGGCCTCGGCATCGTCCACGACCTCATCTCCGGCTACGGCGGCAGCCTGGAGATCCGCACCTGCGAGATGGGCGGGGCGCGGGTGCGCATGCTGCTGCCGTCGTCCCCGCCGCTCCGCGACCCGGTGCCGTTACCCGAGCCGGCGCCGCAGCACGCCGACGACTGGCGGCCGCACCCATGAGAGTGATCATCTGCGACGACCACGCCGTCTTCGCCGACTCGCTGTCGCTGGTCCTGTCGGACGCCGGGCACGTGGTGGTCGGCGTCGCCTACTCGCCCGAGGAGGCGCTGCCGGTGCTGCGCGGCCGGCAGGCCGACGTCTGCCTGATCGACCTGCAGTTCCCGTCGGGCACCGCGCTGGACTGGATGCCCCGGCTGCGCGCGGCCGCCCCGCAGACGCAGTTCGTGGTGCTGACCGGGTTCCTGGAGCGGCACGTCCTGGAGGAGGGCGTCGCGGCGGGCGTGCGCGGGTTCGCGCACAAGGGCCAGCAGGCCGGCGACATCCTCACCGTGCTGCGCCGGGTCGCGGCCGGGGAGGTCGTCGTGGACCAGGTCGCCCGGGCCGACGCCGTCCGGCCGCGCAGCCAGGCGCAGCGGGTGGCGCGGTTCCTCACCCCGCGCGAGCGGGAGGTGCTCACGCGCCTCGCGCGCGGCGAGTCCACCCAGGCGCTCGCCAAGGCGATGGGCGTGACCCGCAGCACCGCGCGCAGCCACGTGCAGAGCGTGCTGAGCAAGCTCGGCGTGCACTCGCAGCGGGAGGCGGTGATCGAGGCGGCCCGGCACGGGCTGGTCAGTGTCGAGACCGGTGAGTGGCTGGCGGGCTGACACGTGGCGGGGGACGGCCGAATCCGGACATACGGGGTTCGGCCGGGACGCGTTAGCGTCCACCTGAGAAGGAGGGGTTCCCATGCCTCGACGGGGAGGCGCGCTGCCCGTCTCGGACGCGGCGGCCCTCGGCTGCGCGGACGCCTTCGCGCGCGGCGTCCCGCACGACCGGCTCGACCGGCTGCGCTCGCGGACGCCGGTCGTCTGGCAGGACGCGGGCGCGGCGGAGCGGCCGGGCGCCTGGGCGGTGCTGCGGTACGCCGACGTCCAGCACGCCCTCACGCGCCCGCAGCTGTTCCCGCCGGAGGACGACGGCGTCCTGCACGGCCCTCGGACGGAACCCCCCGACGGCACCGAACGCCCCGGCACGGCACCGCTCGGCACCGAACGGCCCGGCTGCATGAGCGGGCGCGGTGGCCGGCCGGCGGGACGCCGCGATCCCGACGCGATCCCCGACGACGAGCCGGGCCGCGCGCCGATCGACATGGACCCGCCCATGGCCGCGATGCTGGACCGGATCCCGCCCGGCGACGCGGTGGACTTCGTCCGCCAGGTCGCGCACGACCTGCCGGAGACCCTGCGCAACACCCTCGCGGGCGGCCTGCACGCCCTGCTGCGCCACCCGGACCAGTACGCCCGGCTCCGCGCCGACCGCGGCGACGAGCGGCTGATCGACGGCGCCGTCGAGGAGATGCTGCGCTGGTGGACGCCGGTGCTGCAGGTGCGGCGGCGGGTGCGGCGCGCGACGGAGATCGGCGGGGTGCCGCTGCTGCCCGGCGAGCGGGTGGCGCTGTGGCTGGTGTCGGCGAACCACGACGAGGACGTCTTCCCCGACCCCGGCCGGTTCGTGCCCGACCGGTTCATGGAGGGTGGGCGGCCGCACCTGTGCTTCGGCACCGGCCGGCGCGCCTGCCTCGGCGCGCGCCTGGCCCGGGCGCATCTGCGGGCGTTCCTGGTCGCGCTGCTGGAGCGGCCCTCGCTCGCGCAACCGGCGGGAGAACCGGTAATGTCGCGGTCCAGTGCCCGTCACGGTTTCGAGCGGTTGCCGATCCGCTGGAACGGCTGAGGGCGGGCCCGAGCGCACTGTGCGCCATATCACCGGATCGCGGCGCCCTACCGCCGCCTCCTCAGCGTCCCCCGAACCGGTCCCGGACCGCCGACCAGCGGCTCCGCGCCGCGCCGGCGGCCGCACCGGAACGGTCCACCGGCGATGAACCGTTCGCTGAACTTCGATCGGGACTCCGCCGTATCCCGGCAGAGTCGCCCGTTGCGCGCCCGCACCCCGGGCGCGGCACCGGAGGGGGCTGGTTGTGGGACTGACGAGTTCGGGCCTGCTCGCCGTGCTGTCGCTGCTCACGGCGGCGTGCCTGGCGGGCACCGTGTGGCTGTGGCCGCGCGCCGCGGGCGGCGGCGCCCGCGCCGTCGCGAGCCGGGCGGCGCTGCTGGCGGGCTGCCAGGTCGCCGTCCTGCTGACGCTGCTGGCGTCGGTGAACGCGTACTACCTCTTCTACGGCTCGTGGCGCGACCTGCTGAGCGCGGCGGGCGGGACGTCGACGCAGGCGCAGCATCCGCCGCCCTCCGGCGCCGGGGCGGCGGCCGCGAGCCAGGCCGTCCGGAAGGTGCGCTCCGACCTCGACCCGGGCGGCAAGGGCGGGCGCACCGCCGCGCGCGACGGCCAGGTCGAGCACCTCGACATCCGCGGGATCCGCACCGGGATCTCCGCCGAGGCGTACGTCTACCTCCCGCCGCAGTACTTCCAGCCCGCCTACGCGGCGCGCCGCTTCCCCGTCGTGCTGCTCATCGCCGGCTACCCGGCCGCCGACCGGATGGTGTGGATCGACAAGGGGCACATCCCCGAGGACGCCGCGAAGGCCCTGGCGGCCGGCCGGATCCAGCCGATGATCTACGTGATGATGCGGCCGACCGTGGAGGAGGGCTGGGACACCGAGTGCGCCGACGTGCCCGGCGGCCCGCAGGTCGAGACGTTCTTCGCCCAGGACGTCCCCGAGGCGGTCTCGGGGGCGTACCGGACGGCGCGGACCCGCACCGGCTGGGGCCTCGCCGGATACTCGACCGGCGGGTTCTGCGCCGCCAAGCTCCTGCTGCTGCACTCCGACCGGTTCTCCGCCGCCGCGAGCATGGCCGGGCACTTCGACGCGCTGCTCGACCGCACCACCCGCGAGCTCTACGGCGGCAGCAAGCAGATCCGGCGGAGCAGCGACCTGGTCTGGCGGCTGCGGAACCTGCCGCAGCCGCCGGTGGCGGTGCTGGTGGCGTCCGCGGACGTCGGCGAGAAGACGTACCCGTCGGCGCAGCGGTTCATGAGGGCGGCGCGGCCGCCGCTGGTCGTGGACAAGCTGCTGCTGCCGACCGGCGGCCACAACTTCAAGACCTTCCGCAAGTACATCCCGCCGTCGATCGCGTGGCTGAGCGCGCACCTGAAGGGGGAATGATGGAGCCGGTCAGCGCGGCGTTCCTCGTCCTGGTGTGCGGGTCCGCCGCGGCGGGCCTCGTCGCGGCGGTGGTGCTGTGGCCGCGGTTCGCCGGGGGCGGCGTCCGCCCGGTGGCGGCCCGGACGGGCCTGCTCCTGGGCTCGCAGGCGCTGCTGACCGCCGCGGTCGTGCTGCTGGTCAACCGGTACTTCGTGTTCTACGCGACCTGGGGAGACCTGCTCGGCGGCACCACCACGACCGCGACGGTGAAGCAGGTGCAGCCGAGCCGCGGCGCGGAGGCGGCGGCCGCCGGGCCGGTGCACCGGGTGACGACGGCGCTCGGGCCGAAGCGGCGCGGGCACCAGCGCGACCCGGCCGAGGACGGGCGGGTCGACCGGCTGGACGTCGAGGGCGCGCGCAGCGGCCTCGGCGCGCAGGCGTACGTCTACCTCCCGCCGGAGTACTTCCAGCCCCGGTACGCGAACCGGCGGCTGCCGGTCGTCATCGCCGTCTCCGACGACGGGTCCGGGTCGGACACCGGGACGGCGTGGCTGCGGGAGGCGAGGCTGCCCGACGCGGCCGTCGCCGCGATCCGGGCGGGCCGCGCCCAGCCGGTGATCTACGCGGCGGTCGGGGCGGTGCGCCGGTTCGCGCCCGTCCGGACGCCGTCCGCGAGCCCCGTGCACGGCGGTCCCGGCGGGCCGGGCGAGCGCCGCGGTCCGAGCGGGCCTGGGGAGCGCCGCGGCCCGCAGGCGCTTGACAGGTCGCACGGGCCCCTCGGCGGGGCGCCGGAAGCGGCGCCGCGCCCCGTCCGGCCGGCCGGGTGCCTGGACCTTCCGGGCGTCGCGGGCGGGCAGGCCGAGACCTTCCTCGCCCAGGACCTGCCGCTCGCGCTGGCCGCCACGTACCGGCTGCCTGAGACGCGCGCGGGCTGGGGCGTCGCGGGGATCGGGACGGGCGGGCAGTGCGCCGCGCGGCTCGCGATGCTGCACTCCGACCGGTTCACCGCCGGCGCGTCCCTGAACGGCCGGTTCGGGACGCCCACCGAGGGCTCCGGCACGGACGCCCGGACGGTCGTCAAGCTCAAGGCCGGGACGGGGAAGGCGCCGCGCGGCGGGACGAGGACCGCGCCGGAACCGGACGACCCCTATGGCGGCAGCGAGCCCTACCGGCTCGACCAGGACCTGACGTGGCGGCTCCAGCACCTCCCGCCGCCGCCCGTCTCGGTGCTGGCCGCGGCCCGGGCGACCGGGCCCGACGCCGACGCGGCCGTGCGGTTCACCGCGCTGGCGAAGCCGCCGATGCGCATCGACACGGTCCTCGTGCCCGGTGACCCGGCGACGCTGAAGCAGTGGCGCGACCACCTGCCGGTCGTACTGGAGTGGCTCAGCGCCCATCTCAGAGCCGAATGACCGGTATGCCGCCGTCCTCCCCGGGCCGATCCCCTACCTCCCGGGGAGTAGGCCCGCTGCCTCCTCCCGGCCGACGTGCCGCCGCACGCCGATGACCTAACGTGCAGGAATGAGCACTTCGCCGCCGCACGGGGCGGTCCGGGCGCACTGGCCGCGGCCGTCCGCGTGGCCCGTCTGGGTCGTCCCGCTGCTCGTCCTGGCCGTCGAGTTCTTCGGGACGATGGCGGCGCAGCACGGCGCGTCCCGGGACCGGACGTGGAACCGCGGCGACGGCTGGGGGCACGGGCCCGGCTGGGGCGACGGCTCGCACACCTACGGCACCACGCACCTGGACGCGCTCGGCTTCGCGATCGTCCTCGCGGGCCCGGCGCTGCTGCTGCTGCGCCGCCGGTACCCGGTGCCCACGCTCGCGGCGACCGGCCTGCTCACCGGCCTGTACTTCCTGCGCGCCTATCCCTACGGGCCGGCGTTCGCGGCCGTCGGCGTCGCGATGCTCGGCGCGATCGTCGCCGGGCACCGGCTCGTGGCCTGGGCCGGGACGGCGGTCTCGGTGGCGGTGTACTTCGGGATCACCGCGCTGATCGGCGTCCCGTTCGGGGAGCGCGGCACGCCCGGCCGCCCGTTCCCGGTCGAGGAGCCGAGCGTCGGCGGGGTCAGCGTGGTCGTCGGCTGGTCGCTCGCGGTGCTGGTCACCGCCGAGCTCGTCCGGATGACCGGGCAGCGGGCCGCCGAGAGGGCCCGCACGCGGGCCGAGGAGGAGCGCCGCCAGGCGAGCGAGGAGCGGCTGCGGATGGCGCGCGAGCTGCACGACGTGCTGGCGCACAACATCTCGATGATCAACGTGCAGGCGGGGGTGGCGCTGCACCTGATGGACGGCGATCCCGAGCAGGCCCGCACCGCGCTCGCCGCGATCAAGGAGGCGAGCAAGGAGGCGCTGACCGAGATGCGGTCGGTGATCGGCGCGCTGCGGGCGCAGGGCGAGACCGCGCCGCGCTCCCCTACCGCCGGGCTCGGCCGGCTGGACGACCTCCTCGACCGCGCGCGCTCCGCCGGGCTCGCGGTGGACGCCGAGATCACCGGGAAGCGCCGCCCGCTGCCGGCGGGGGCCGACCTCGCCGCGTTCCGGATCGTGCAGGAGTCGCTGACGAACGTGACCCGGCACGCCGGTCCGGGCCCGGTGACGGTGCGGGTCCGCATCGCCTACCGTGAGCGGGAGATCGAGGTGCGGGTCGAGGACGACGGCCGAGGCGCGTCGCTGCTGGACGACCACCCGGGCGGCAGCGGCATCCGCGGCATGCGGGAGCGGGCCGCCGCGCTCGGCGGGACGTTCGACGCCGGGCCGCGGGCGGGCGGCGGGTTCGCCGTCCGGGCGGCGCTGCCGCTCAACGGCGAGCCGGAGGACGACGCGGACGGCGACGGCGCCACGGGCACCACGGGCGCCGGTGAGGGGACTCCCGCGGAGAGGGGCGGTCGATGATCAAGGTGCTGCTCGCCGACGACCAGGTGCTGGTCCGGGCGGGGTTTCGGGCGCTGCTGGACGCCCAGGACGACATCGAGGTGGCCGGCGAGGCGAGCGACGGCGAGGAGGCCGTCGCGCAGGCGCGCCGGCTGCGCCCGGACGTGATCCTGATGGACATCCGGATGCCGGGCCTGGACGGTCTCGCCGCGACCCGCCGGATCGCCTCCGACGACCGGCTCGGCGACGTCAAGATCGTGATCTTGACCACGTTCGAGCTGGACGAGTACGTGTTCGAGGCGCTGCGCGGCGGCGCGAGCGGGTTCCTGGTCAAGGACACCGAGCCGGTCGAGCTGATCCACGCGGTGCGGGCGGTCGCGGCCGGGGACGCGCTGCTGTCGCCGGGGGTGACCCGGCGGCTGATCGCCGAGTTCGCGGCGCGGGCGAAGGAGCCGGCGCCGTCGCCGCGGCTGAACGCGCTGACCGACCGGGAGCGCGAGGTGATGGCGCTGGTCGGCGAGGGGCTGTCGAACGAGGAGATCGCGGCCCGCCTGGTGGTGAGCCCGGCGACGGCGAAGACGCACGTCAGCCGCACGATGGTGAAGCTCGGTGCGCGGGACCGGGCGCAGCTCGTGGTGTTCGCCTACGAGTCGGGACTGGTCAAGCCGGGCTGGCTGCCCTAGAAAGGGGACGGGCGGGCGCGCCCGGTGTCCCCGGCACGGGGCCCTGCCCTGGAAATTCGCACTCTGTCGCGATTCACTGTCCCCGTCCGTGGTGACATGACATGGTGGAACGCACAGGCCGTCACCGAAGAAGGAGTCCGGTGCCGCACGACACGAGGATCCTCGCCGTCGACGACCGCGAGGAGAACCTCACCGCCCTGGCGGCGGTGCTCGACGCGCTTCCGGTCGAGGTGGTGCCCGCCTCGTCCGGGCAGGCGGCCCTCAAGGAGCTGCTGGGCGACGACTTCGCGCTGATCCTGCTGGACGTGGTGATGCCGGAGATGGACGGGTTCGAGACGGCCCAGCACATCAAGGCCCGGCCCCGCACCCGGGACATCCCGATCATCTTCCTGACGGCGGCGGGCGGCGAGAGCGAGCAGGCCTACCGCGGCTACGCGGCGGGCGCGGTCGACTTCCTGACCAAGCCGTTCGACCCGTGGCTGCTGCGCGCCAAGGTGTCGGTCTTCCTCGACCTGCACCGCAGCAACCTGGAGCTGCGGCGGCAGGCGGCGCTGCTGCGCCGCACCCTCGCCGAGCACGGCGGCGCCGAGCTCGACGGCGCGGGCGGCGGCTGCGGCGGGCTGCTGCAGGCGCTGGACGAGCGGGTCTCCCGCGTCGAGGACGCGCTGGCCCGGATGCGGTCCGGGGAGCCGGCCGACGACCTCGACGCGAGCGTCGCCGACCTGCGGCTCGCCCTCGACGCGTTCTCCGCCGGGAGCTGACCCGCACCCCGCCGGGAGCCGGCCTGCCGCGCTTCCCCGCCGGGAGCCGACCCGGCGCGTTCTTCACCGAACCCGGCCCCCGGTCCAGGGCCCGCGAACCCCTGCCGCGACGGGGTTTCGGACGCCCGTCAGTGACTACTTACAGTAGCGGATAACGGTCCGTCCCGAACGGGGGAGCTCAGCGGTGGCCGTGATCGTTTACGCAGGTCACCTGCCCCAATTCTTTACCTTTGAGTTCTCTGTACCGGTTTGCCGCAAGTAAGTACTTGAGGGTAACTTGCACTCACCGTCACACACGTGACCCGCATCACCGGGCGCCCCGCCCGGCCCCCCGACCCCCAGGAGTCCCCCTATGACCGACCCCGCCGGCCCCACCGACGCCGCCGCCGCCGGCCTCGGCCGCGTCCGCTGGAAGCGTTTCGCCGCCATCGCCGCCCCCGCCGCGGTCGGCGCGGGCGCCCTGGTCTTCATGACCGCGCAGGGCGCCATCGCCTCCTCGTTCGCCGTCTCCGGCAGCAGCTTCAAGGTCAGCGCCGACTCCCTCACCGGGACGGGCTTCGTCCAGTACGGCGACGTCGACGCGAGCAAGGACGGCACGAAGCACCCGGTGCAGGTCTCCGGGATCAAGAACGCGACGATCACGAACATGTGCCAGTCGGTCAAGGTCGGGCCGTTCACGCTGCGGCTCACCGCGGGCACCAAGGGCACCCCGGTCCAGGCGTCCGACCTGGTCCTGGACGTCGAGCAGCTGGACGCCGACGCCGAGTTCTCCAACATCGAGATCGGCCGGGACGCCAGCACGCTCGACAAGGGCCCGAACGGGGCGAAGGGCACGGCCGGGATGTTCGGCCAGCAGGCGGACTCCATCAAGCTCACCGGCGTCAAGCAGGTCGCGTGGGCGACCACCGCCGGCACCTTCAAGCTGAGCGACCTCAGCATGAAGCTCGGCAAGGAATGCTTCTGAGACGATGACGGACACGACACCCCACGGGTTCCGCCGCTGGCGGCGCACGCGCCCCTTCTGGGGCGGCGCGTTCGCCGTCCTCGGCGGCGCGGAGCTCATCGCGATCCCCCTCGCCCCGATGCCGCTGGTCGTGCACCAGGGCATCGCCGGCGTGGCGAGCTGGCTGATCGGCGCGCTGCTGATCGCCGCCGGCGCGCTGATGTGGTTCCAGCCCGCGCAGCGCGGCTTCTTCGGCATCCTCGCCGTGCTGCTGTCGCTGGCGTCGTTCCTCACGTCGAACTTCGGCGGCTTCCTCGTCGGGATGCTGCTCGGCCTGCTGGGCGGGGCGCTCGGCTTCGCCTGGGCGCCCGCGCGGCCCCGCGGGCCGGGCGGACCCGACGGGCCCGAGCGGCCCCGCGCCGGCGGGCACGGCATCGGCGCGCACGCGGCACCGCGCGGCGGACGGTACACCGCCCTCGCGCTACCGCTGGCGCTGCCCGGCGCTCTGGGTCTGCACCTGCTGGGCGCGGCGCCCTCCCCGGCCGCGTCCGCAAGCCCGGCCGCGAGCCCGGCCGCGTCCGCGAGCCCGTCCCCGGCCGCCAAGGCCGCGCAGACGCCCGCGCCCACCGCGAGCGCCTCCGCCGGCGCGACCCCGTCAGCCGGCACGACCCCGTCCCCCTCGGCCACGCCCTCGGCGTCACCCTCGGCGTCACCCTCGGCGTCACCGTCGGCCTCGGCCTCGCCGTCGTGCCCGGCCGTCCCGGCGAACGGCTCGGGGCTGTCCCAGGACCAGGCCGCCAAGCTGCTCCAGGAGATCCAGTCCAGCAAGGACCCGGCCGCGTGCCTGGGGGCCGGCCAGGCCACCACGAAGGCCGCCGCGTCCGGCTCCCGCCTCTACAGCGATGCCGGGACGCTGCGGGCGAGTTCCCTGACCATGTCGGGCCTCAGCTACGACGGCGTCGCGTCGCTGCCCTCGGCGTCCGGGACGGTGCGGGCGCTGAAGTTCAGCATGTCCAAGGCCGTCCTGAAGGACGTCGACCAGACCGCCGCGCACGGCGGCGTCACCAGCCGGATCAGGACCGGCTCGCTCACGCTGACCGGCGACGTCGTCATGTACACGACGAAGATGTCGTCGAAGCTGCTCGGCATCCCGCTGACCTTCACCCCGGAGCAGCCGCCGCCGCTCACCCTGCCGTACATGGTGATGACGGACGTGGTGTCCGAGCAGCCCTCGGTGACGGCGAACGGGGCGCAGATCAGCGGCCTCGGCATCACGACCTGACGCCGCGGGCGCGGCGGCGCGAACCGGACGTCAGGGCAGCACCAGGCTGATGACGGCCATCGTGGCCGTGTGGCCGGGACTCGCGAAGCCGAGCGCGTCGACGTGCAGCTTGCGGCGCAGGATGAAGGCGCCGAGCAGCACCGCCGCCACGACCAGGACCACCGCGACCACGATGATCATGATCGTCTTGCGGCGCTCCGCCTGCCGGACGCCGTGCACGGACGGCGGCGCGGGCGGCTGCTGCCAGTTCGCGAAGTGCTGCGGCTGCTCCCACGGCGGCGGCGTCTGCGGCGCGCGCTGCCGGGAGTGCGCGGTCGGCGGGCGCTGGTGCGGAGGCGGCGCCCACTCGGTCTCCAGCAGCGTCCGCTCCTCCGGCTCGGACGCGGGACCGCGCTGCGACGGGTAAGGGTCCCGGCCGCCGCTCCGGCCGGGCCCCGGATCCCGGCGGGTGACCGGGTCCAGCTCGTCGGGGTCGAGGACGGTCTCCGACGCGTCGTCGGCGCCGTAGTAGCCTCGCGGCCCGTCCATCACCGTGTCGTCGGCGCTCGTGACCGGCGGCGGAGGCGCCGAGGCGACCTGCGTGAGCAGGGGGAGCGCCTGCGACGCCGTCATCCGGTTCACCGGCTCGCGCGCCAGCAGGCCGTCCAGGACGCGGCCGAGCGGCCCCGCGTTGCGCGCCGGCGGCACCGGCTCGGACAGCGCGGCCTGCAGCGACGCCATCGCGTCCGAACGCTCGTACGGGGAGCGGCCCTCGACCGCCGCGTACATCGTCGCGCCCAGCGCCCACAGGTCGGACGCCGGGACCGCGCGCTCGCCCTGCGCGCGCTCGGGCGGGATGTACGCGGGCGACCCCATGACCAGGCCCGTCTGGGTGAGGGTCGCGTCGCCCTCGACCTGCGCGATGCCGAAGTCGGTGAGCACGACCCGCCCCGAGTCGGTGATCAGCACGTTGCTCGGCTTGACGTCGCGGTGCAGGATGCCCTTCTCGTGCGCGTGCCGCAGCGCGGCCAGCATCTGCAGCCCGATCTCGGCGACCCGGCGGTGCTCCAGCGGCCCGCGGTCCAGCAGGTCCTGCAGGGACGGGGCGAGGACCAGCTCCATCACGATCCAGGGCCGGTCCGACTCCTCGACCACGTCGTGGACGGTCACCACGCCCGGATGGTTCAGCCGCGCCGACGCCCGCGCCTCGCGGAACGTCCGCTCGTACAGGACGGCGCGCTCGGCGTCGTTCAGCCCGGGCGGGAGGACGACCTCCTTGACCGCGACCTCGCGGTCGAGCATGACGTCGAAGGCGCGCCACACGGTGCCCATCCCGCCGCGGCCGACCACCGAGTCCAGCCGGTAGCGGTTACCGAGCAGACGTGCCTGTGCCATCTGTTTCCGGACCCCCCAGTGTTCATCCCACCCCTGAGGGAGAGAACGTGCCGAGCACATTCTTCACGAGAGGTGCTTTCTCGCTCCACTGGGACGAGGGTAGCGCCACCACGACCGCGTATGCCTGGCCGTCCACGATCACGCCCCGGTCGACGGCGTGGGTGCCGCCGAGGCGCGACCACGTGAACTCGATGTCGGCGGCCGGGACGCCCCGCACGCTGGACTGCTTGATCTCCCCGACCTGCTGGAAGTTCTTCAGCCAGCCGTCCGCGATCGCCTGGTTCTTCCAGGTCGCCCAGTGCTGTACCGGGTCGCCGCTCCACTGGGTCTTGTCGACCTGGATGTAGGCCTTGGTGGCGGGGTCGGACCACACGACGCCGCGGCGCGTCGTCGACCGCTGCCACCCGGGCGGCACGCCGATCGAGTAGCCGGGACCGGTCACCTTGTTGAGGCCCGCGGGCCACGTCGGCGCGGACGGCGACGGCCGCTGCGACACCGGGGACTGCGCGGCCGGCCTGCTCGCGCCCCCGGCGACGGGCTGCCCCGTCGTCGGGTTCGGATCGGGATCGGGCTTGCCGCCGTGCGGCCAGAGGACGAGCACGGCCGCCGCGACCGCGGCCGCCAGGACGACCGACCCCGCGAGGATCGGCAGCACCGGCGACCGGCGCTTCGCCTGGACGCCCGTCGTGCCCGGCCCGCCCTGCGCCGGCGTCCACTGCAGCCCGTCCGTCCCCGGCGGGTAGTGCGCCGTCATGTCCGGCACCGGGACCTGCTGGTTCGGCATCGGAAGGGGAGGCGGCGCGGACTGCGTCTGTCCCGTCCCGAGACCGGCGGGCCCGGCGGCGTCGCCGACCGTGACGTTGCTCCAGGCGAGCTGCGCGGCGGCCTGGTCGAGGGCGTGCCCGGACGCGACCGCGGTGAGCGCCTCCTCGGCGCTCTCCGCGCTCATCCGGCGGACCGGATCGCGCTCCAGCAGCCCGAGCAGCACCGGCGCCAGCGGCCCCGCGTTCTTCGGCGGCGGCACGTCCTGCGTCATCACCGCCGCCAGCACCGCCATCGCGTCGCTGCGGTGGTGCGGCGCCTTGCCCTCGCACGCGGCGTACAGGGTCGCGCCGAGCGCCCACAGGTCCGACGCCGGGATCGCCCGGTCGCCGTTGACCCGCTCCGGCGGCATGTACGCCGGCGACCCCATGATCAGCCCGGTGCCGGTCAGCGTCGCGTCGCCCGCCATCTGCGCGATGCCGAAGTCGGTGAGCACCGCCCGGTCGTCGTCGGTGACCAGCACGTTCGCGGGCTTGACGTCGCGGTGCAGGATGCCGATCGCGTGCGCGGCGCGCAGCGCCCCGACGATCTGCCGGCCGACGGCCGCGACCCGTCCGGGCGGCAGCGGCCCGTCCTCGTCCACGACGTCCTGGAGCGACCGCGCCTGGACCAGCTCCATGACGATCCAGGGCCGGTCGTCCTCGTCCACGACGTCGTGCACGGTCACGACGCCCGGATGGTTCAGCCGCGCCGACGCGCGCGCCTCGCGCAGCGTCCGCTGGTGCCGGGTGTGGCGCTCCTCGTCGCTCAGCCCGGACGGCAGCAGCACCTCCTTGACCGCGACCTCCCGGTCCAGGGTCTCGTCGAGGGCCCGCCAGACCGTGCCCATGCCGCCGCGTCCCACCACCGACAGCAACCGGTAGCGCCCCGCGAGCAGGCGACCTTCCACCATCACCCCTCCGCCGGCTTGAAGTACTGGTACACCGGCTGCAGCTCGGAGAACGTCCGGTCCCAGGCGTCCTGGGGAGCGCGCAGCAGGATCGCGTAGCCGTGCCCGTTCGCGACGAACCCCCGGTTCAGGATGTGGATCCGGCCGCCGTCGCCGTCGAAGGTGAACTCCCAGTCCGCCGACCGGTCGCCGTTCCCGGTGTCGGGGACGGGCGGGTGGTCGCCGGTCGGCGCGATCCTGATCTTCTTGTAGCCGGGGAAGCCGGCACCGCCGTTCTCATGCTGCCGCCAGTCGTCGATCGCGCTCTTGCCGGGGCTGTCGGTCTGGTCGATCTGCACGTAGGTCCGCCTGCCCGGGGCGTAGAAGTAGTCGCTGGTGCCCTTGTGCTCGGGGCCGGTCCAGCCGTCGGGGACGACCACCGAGTAGCCCGAGCCGTCCTTGTGGGGCCGGAAACCGGCCGGCGGCGCCGTGCCCGACGGGGTGGCGCTCGCCGAGGCCGACGCGCTCGCCGACGTCGCCGGCGCGGACGGGTGCCCGCCCGCCGGCGCCCCGGCGTGCTTCTTCGGCTTGCCGTCGCCGGAACTCGCCCACGCGATCCCGGCGATCACCACGATCACCACGAGCACCAGCCCCGCGACGATCAGCACGTTGCGGTTGGAGGCCAGCGCGGGCCGTCCCGACGGGGTCGCCGGGCCGCCGAGCGGCGGCGGGCTCTCGACCGGCCGGGTCTCGGGCCCGGACGCCCACGACGCGGCGCCGTCCAGTTCGGTGCGGTTCGGGTCGGCCCGGGTGAGGTCGGGGCGGTTCGGGTCGGCCCTGTTCGTCCCGGCCCTGTTCGTTCCGGCGCGGTTCGGGTCGGCGCGGGCGGTGGCGCCCGACGGGACGTCGAACCGGGTCAGCTGGTCGGGACGCGCGTCCGGGGACTCCGCGTGCGGCGCGGCCACGCCCTGGCCGCCCGCCCACGGCGCCGCCCGCGTCGCGCCCGCGGGCGGTTCGGGCTCCGGCTCCTCGTACGGGTCGGGCATCGTGCTGCCCGGGGCGCCGCCCGGCGGTTCCTCGACCGGGTACTCGACGGCCATCGTCCGCTGGGTGTCGATGGTCTCCTGGCGGACGATGTCGTCCAGCAGCGCGCCGGCCTCGATGGCCTCCATGCGCTGGTCGGGGTTCTTGCGCAGCAGGCCCTCGATCACCGGGACGAGCCGGCCGCCCTTCTCCGGCGGGTCCGGCTCGTCGGAGATCACCGCGACCAGCGCGGCCATCGGCTCGGAGCGCTCGAACGGCGACTTGCCGTGCAGCATCGCGTACAGGGTGACGCCCAGCGACCACAGGTCGGAGGCGGGGCCCGCGGTGCGGCCGCGGGCGCGTTCGGGAGCGATGTAGGCGGGCGAGCCCATGACCAGGCCCGTCTGGGTGAGGGTCGCGTCGCCGGACGCGGTGGCGATGCCGAAGTCGGTGAGCACGGCGCGCTCGCCCATCCGGCCGGTACCGGTGATCAGCACGTTGCTCGGCTTGACGTCGCGGTGCAGCACCCCGGCCTGGTGCGCGGCGTGCAGCGCGGCCAGCATCTGCCGGCCGATCTCCGCGGCGCGGCGCGGCTCCAGCGGCCCGTCCTGCTTGATCACCTGGTCCAGGGAGCGGGCCTTGATCAGCTCCATGATGATCCAGGGCCGGTCGTCCTCCTCCACGACGTCGTACACGGTGACGACGCCGGGATGGCCCAGCCGGGCCGCGGTGCGCGCCTCACGGAACGTACGCTTATGGTGGACAGCGCGTTCCTCGTCGGTGAGACCATGCGGCAGGATGACCTCCTTCACCGCGACGTCTCTGCCGAGGACCTCATCGTGTGCCTGCCAGACCGTCCCCATGCCGCCTCGGCCGACCTGGGTCACCAGGCGGTAGCGGCGGGCGAGCAACCGCTCACCGGTGGTCTCATTTGGCATATCCGCGACCATATCGACTTTTGCTGACAACCTTGGATCGAGCTTGCAAGCGACATCCCCCCACCCGTACGACGTCCGGCGCCGCGCCGAGGTTCGCCACCGGGCGGGCGGGCCCGGACGGGAGCGTGGTGCGTGTGACACCCGGTATGAATAAGCCCGGTACGACCAACAGGGCCACGCACGGCGACGGGGGGACCATGGCGGAGAAGGGCCTACTGGGCGAATGGCGCCGCCTGCTGCAGGCCGCGCCGACCATCTTCTTCTGGTACACCCGTCTCTCCGGGATCCTCTCGCTCCTTGCCTGGGTCTCCTATGGTCTCATCCTCGAGATAGCCGATATCTGGGCCCTGCGGTGGATCGGCTACCTCGGCTGGTTCCCCAGCGTGCCGATCGGCCTGCTGTGGATCCTGCTCTCGATGGGCATCCGGCGGCGCAAGAAGGCCGCCTGGCGGATCCTCGTGCTGATCTTCTGCCTGCCCGCCGCGGTCGGCGTGAGCACGGTGCTGACGACCCTGTTCGACCCGTCCGAGCCCACCTCCATCGGCCAGCTCGTCACCGCCGGCGTGTACCTCGCGGTCCTCGCCCTGCTGGTCTCCGCCCGCGGCCAGTTCACCACGCTGCCCGACCGCGCGAACCGGCGGCTCGCCGCCACGGTCTTCACCAGCCTGCTGGTCGTGACCTGCGGGATCGGCACGTTCCTGGTCACCCTCACCGACACCAACCCCAAGGGCGGCTTCTGGACGCACCCGCTCTACGCGATCCTGCAGACCGTCCTCGGGCCGCGCGTCACCGGCAAGCCGATCGACGTGTCCGTCCCGTTCTGGGTCGACGCGATCCTGTGGGTGCTCGGCACCGGCCTGATGATCGCGACGTTCTGGGCGCTGTTCAAGCCGGGCCGCCGCGACCCCGTCCTCAGCCCGCCCGAGGAGCTCGCGGCGCGCCGCCTGCTCGCCGAGTACGGCGAGCAGGACTCCCTCGGCTACTTCGCGCTGCGCCGCGACAAGGACGTCATGGTCGCACCGAACGGCAAGGCCGCCATCGCCTACCGGGTCGAAGGTTCTGTCTCCCTGGCCAGCGGCGACCCGCTCGGCGACCCCGAGTCCTGGGACCAGGCGATCGAGGCGTGGCTGGAGGAGTGCCGCGAGCACGCCTGGATCCCCGGCGCCGTCAGCGTCGGCGAGCGCGGCGCGCACGTCTACCGGCGGCACGGGTTCGACGCCCTGGAGCTCGGCGACGAGGCGATCGTCGACCTCACCGAGTTCAACCTGGACGGCCGGGAGATGCGGCAGGTCCGGCAGGCCGTCCGGCGGGTCGAGCGGGCCGGGTACACGATCCGGATCCGCCGCCACGCGCAGATCCCCGCCTGGGAGATGGCCAAGCTGATCCGCAGCGCCGACGCCTGGCGCGGCGAGGAGACCGAGCGCGGCTTCTCCATGGCGCTCGGCCGGCTCGGCGACCCCACCGACGGCCGCTGCGTCATGGTCGAGGCGTTCGACGCGAACGGGGAGCTGCGCGGGCTGCTCAGCTTCGTCCCGTGGGGCCGCAGCGGGCTGTCCCTCGACCTGATGCGCCGCGACCGGGCCGCCGAGAACGGCCTGAACGAGTACATGGTCGCCAAGCTCGCCGAGAAGGCCGCCGCGGTCGGCGCGCAGCAGCTGTCGCTGAACTTCGCGATGCTGCGGTCGGCGTTCGAGCGCGGTTCCCAGATCGGCGCCGGGCCCGTCTCCCGGCTCTACTACCGGTTCCTGTCGTTCGCGTCGAAGTTCTGGCAGCTGGAGTCGCTGTACCTGTCGAACGCCAAGTACCTGCCGCACTGGCGGCCCCGCTACATCTGCTACACGCAGGGCCGGCACATCATCCGGCTCGGGCTCGCCTACGCCCGCGCCGAAGGCTTCCTGCCGAACCTGAACCGCCCCAAGCTGGACCGTGCCGCCGCCATGGTCCCCTCCCCCGACCTGGTCGAGGAGATCAAGCGGATCGAGGAGGCCGCCGACGCCGCCCGCGCCCCGCACCGCCGGCTGTCGGAGCAGGAGCGGGTCCGGCACGCCAAGCTCGACCAGATCCGCGCCGCCGGGATGGAGCCCTACCCGCTCGGGTTCGACCGCACCGACTTCGCCACCGGGATCCGCGAGCGGTTCGCCGGGCTCGCCCCCGACACGCGCACCGGCGAGCGGGTCGCGGTCGCCGGGCGCGTGGTGCTGGCCCGCGAGCACGGCCGGCTGATCTTCGTGACGCTGCGGGACGAGACCGCCGACCTCCAGGTCATGCTGACGCAGGACGCGCTCGGCGAGGAGCCGCTCGGACGGTGGAAGTCGCTGGTCGACCTCGGCGACCAGGTCGGCGTGCGCGGCGAGGTCGTCACGTCCCGGCACGGCGAGCTGTCGGTGCTCGCGTCCTGCTGGCAGCTGACCGCCAAGTGCCTGCGGCCGCTGCCGAACAAGCGGACCGGGCTGTCCGACCCGGAGGCCCGCGTCCGGCAGCGCTACGTCGACTTCATCGTCAACGACGAGGCGCGCCGGATGCTGCGGATGCGCGGCGACGCCATCGCCGCCGTCCGCGACCGGCTGCGCGCCGGCGGGTTCCTCGAGGTCGAGACGCCGATGCTGCAGCCCGTCCACGGCGGCGCGACCGCCCGCCCGTTCACCACCCGCATCAACGCCTACAACATGCAGCTCTACCTGCGGATCGCGCCCGAGCTGTACCTCAAGCGGCTGCTCGTCGGCGGCGTCGGCCGGGTCTTCGAGCTGAACCGCAACTTCCGCAACGAGGGCGTGTCGCAGAAGCACAACCCCGAGTTCACGATGCTGGAGGCGTACGAGCCGTACGGCGACTACGACACGATGGCCGAGCTGACCCGCTCCCTCGTGGTGGACGCGGCGAACGCCGCGCTCGGCACCACCGTCGTCGTCCGCGACGGCGTCGAGTACGACCTGGCCGAACCGTGGCACGAGATCACCGTGTACGAGTCGCTGTCCAAGGCGCTCGGCGAGGAGGTCACCCCCGACACGCCGGTGTCCGCGGTGCAGGCGCACGCCGAGCGGGTCGGGCTGAACTTCGACCCGGCCTGGGGGCAGGGGAAGATCGTCCAGGAGCTGTTCGAGGAGCTGGTCGAGGAGCACCTGACCGCGCCGACCTTCGTCCGCGACTACCCGGCCGAGACCTCGCCGCTGACCCGGCCGCACCGCGTCGACCCGCGGCTCGCGGAGAAGTGGGACCTGATCGTCTTCGGCATGGAGCTGGGCACCGCCTACTCCGAGCTGATCGATCCGATCCTGCAGCGGCAGCGGCTCACCGAGCAGTCCCTGCAGGCCGCCGGCGGCGACCCGGAGGCGATGGAGCTGGACGAGGACTTCCTGCGCGCCCTGGAGTACGCGATGCCCCCGGCGGGCGGCATGGGCATGGGCATCGACCGGCTGCTGATCACCCTCACCGGCCGCAGCATCCGCGAGACGATCCCGTTCCCGCTGGTCCGGCCCGGCTACTGAGCCACCGGGAGCACGCGGGCTTCAGAGGGAGCGAGGGGCGGGCCGCAGGCCCTGGCCGGCGAGCCAGTGGCGGGCCCGCCCCCTGCGCTCCTCCTCCGTCCCTCCCGCCGGCGCGCCGGGCGGGATCGGGAGGTGACGGCCATCGTCGCTTCCAGGCTCGCCGCCTCCCGTCCCGTCACCGCAGGGCTCGTCGCGGCAGGGCTCGTCGCGGCGGGGCTCGTCGCGGCAGGGCTCGTCGGGCGCGAGGACGTCGCCGCGCTCCAGGTCGAGCAGCCAGAGGCCCTCCGCCGGGCCGGCCTCCAGCGCCTCCGCGACCGCGCCGAGGTCGACGGGGAGAGCCTCCAGGCCGGACGGCCTCCCGTCGAGGGCGGCGGCGAGTTCGGCCGCCAGCTCGGCGTCACCGGGCAGGCCGCGGGCGCGCAGCTCCGCCCGGCACTCGCGGGCCGCCGCCTCCGCCCCGCCGAGGGCCCCGGCGACCGCCGCGGCCAGCACGTCCCCCGCGTACTGCAGCACCGGGCCGAGCGGGCGCCCGGCCAGCGCCGCCAGCCCCGCGCGGGCGTCGCCGCGCGCCACGGCCGCCCGGAGCCCCGCCAGCGCGTCCTCGTCCCACCCCGTCACAGGGACCTTTGTACAGACAACCCGTGACCGAATACGGCGAGTGGCGGGAAATCCCACTTCAGCGCCGTGCGGCGAGCCCGTCCATCACCAGCTGCAGCAGGTGCCCGCGGCGCTCGGCGAGGGACGGCGCCGTGTCGGCGATCGACGCGACCGCGCCGAGCAGCGCGAAGAGGTCGGTCCCGTCCACGTCCGGGCGGACGTCTCCGGACTCCTGCGCCCGCGCGAGCAGGTCGGCGCCCGCCGCCCGCATCCGCGCGCACGACGCGTGCAGCGACGTGGTGTCGTCCTCCAGCGTCGCGACCAGCGACGCGGCGAGCCCCCGGTAGACGGTGACCCCCGAGGCGAACTCCCCCAGCCACGCGGTGAGCGCCTCGCCGGGCGGGTTCGCGTCCCGCAGCGCCTCGGCGCGGTCGGCGAGCCGGTCGAACCGGCCGCCGAGCAGCGCCTCCAGCAGCTCCTCGCGCGTCGCGAAGTGCCGGTAGAGGGTGCCCATCCCGACCCCGGCGCGGCGCGCGATGTCGCGCAGCGACGCCTGGGTCCCCTGCTCCGCCACGACCGCGGTCGCCACGTCCAGGATGCGCTCCCGATTCCGCTGGGCGTCGGCCCGCAGCGCACGCGTCATGTCCCGCATCCTAGGGCGTTGACAATCGGAGCACTGCTCCGGTTACTATTCCGGAGCACTGCTCCACTTAACTCCTGGAGGTATCCCGTGAAAGCGATCCGCGCGCACGGCCCCGGCGACCCCGGCGTCCTCGTCCTGGAGGACGTCCCCGTCCCCGAGCCCGGCCCCGGCGACGTCCTGATCCGCGTCCGCGCCGCCTGCCTCAACCCGCCCGACTGGTACGCCCGCCGCGACTTCGAGATGTTCCCCGACCACCTCTTCCCCGCCGGGGGCCGCCCGCGCGTCCGCTTCCCCTGGACGCCGGGCTCCGACGCCTCCGGGGTCGTCGCCGCCGTCGGGCCCGGCGTCACCGGGTTCGCCGTCGGGGACGCCGTCTTCGGCCTGATCCGCTTTCCCAGCCTGGACGACGGCGGCCGCGCCTACGCCGAGTACACGACCGCGCCCGCCGCGCACCTCGCCCGCAAGCCCGACGCCGTCGACCACATGCAGGCCGCCGCCGTCCCCATGGCCGGGCTGACCGCCTACCAGTTCCTCTTCGACCACGTCCGGCTGCCCGCCGGATGGACCGTCCTCGTCAACGGCGCCGCCGGCGGCGTCGGCCACTTCGCCGTCCAGCTCGCCAAGACCCGCGGCGCCCGCGTCATCGCGGTCGCCTCGTCCCGCCACGAGGAGTTCCTCCGCGGCCTCGGCGCCGACGAGTACGTCGACTACACCGCGACCGCCGCCGAGGACGCCGTCCGCGACGCCGACCTCGTCGTCGACACCGTCGGCGGCCCCGGCGCCCACCGCTTCCTCAGGACCGTCAAGGACGGCGGGACGATCAGCCCCGTGTTCCACGGCGACTACGACCGCGAGGAGGCCGCCCGCCGTGGCATCGCGTTCCGCGGCGGGCAGGTCCACTCCGACGGCGCGCAGATGGCCGAGCTCGCCGCCCTCCTCGCCGACGGGTCCCTCCGCGCGGGCGTCGACTCCGTCTACGACCTGGCCGACGCCGCGAAGGCGCACGAGCGCGCCGAACGCGGCCACATCCAGGGCAAGATCGTCCTGTCGGTGCCCTGACCGGCCGGTTACGCTCGCCCGATGGAGATCATCACGGGCGCCGGCGCGTGGAGCCCGCCCGCCGCGGGCGACTGGACCGAGCACCTGCGCACGCCGGACCTGTCCGTCGGGACGTACTGCATCCCCGCCGGCGGCGTCGACGGCCAGAGCCCCCACACCGAGGACGAGATCTACGTGGTGACCGCGGGCCGCGCGAAGATCGTGACCCCGGACGCCACGGCGGACGTGGGGCCGGGCACGGTCGTCTTCGTCCCGGCGGGAGAGCCGCACCGGTTCACCGACGTCACCGAGGACCTGGCGCTCCTCGTGGTGTTCGGCCCCGCCTACGGCTCCCGCGCCCGCTGACCCGGCGGCGGGGGCCCTACCCGGCCGACTGCTCGCGGTAGACCTCCACGGCGTACCGCAGGCGCGCGCCGACGAGCAGCGCCTCGTCCTCCGGGCACGCCAGCAGGCGGCTCACCAGGTCGACGAGCTGGTCGTCGGTGAGGTCGGGCTCGTGCTCGGCGACGCGCGCGACGATCTCGATCAGCTCGGGCCGCCGGTACGTCGCGATCGACCGCCCGCGCCGCACCCGGGGCGACTCCCCCTGCGGCCTCCGGGCGGCCGCTCGCTCCGGTGAGGGCTCGGGGGCGCTCGGCTGGGGGCGTCCCGGGGCGGCGCCGGCTGGAGTGGGGCGCTCCGGCGCCGGGTCAGGGCGTCCTGCGGGCGCGCTCTCCTGCGGTGACCGGCCCGTGGCGTCCCTCCTGAGCGAACCGCCCGGGTCCGCCTCCGGGACGTCGGGGCGTCGCGCGGGCGCAGGCGGCGCGGCCTGTCCAGGCGGCGGGTGCCCGTCGGGACGGCGCTCCGGCGGCCAGCGCGGAGGGGCGCCCGGGCCCGGGTCCGTCACGCCCTCCTGGCGGGCGTCAGGACGCCGCGCAGGGGCGGGAGGCCCCGCCTGACCGGGCGGGTGCCCGCCGGCCGCGCGCTGCGGCGGTATCCGTTGCGGAGCGCCGGGCGGGCGCGGTGGCGCCGCCCCCTCGTCCCGGGCGTCGGGCCGGGGAGCGGGCGGGTCGTCCTGGGGGCGGGCGTGGCGGCCGCTGGGAGGGGGGCCGTCGGGGACGCGGTCGGCGTCGGCCTCGGAGCGGGCGTGCCGGGGACGGCCCTGCTCCGCCTCGGCAGGGGGCGCGAGGAGGCCGAACAGCGACGCGGTCGGGGTGACGGCGTCGTGGAGGGAGGCGGGCAGAGGCGTCGCGGGCGGCGGGCCCTCGGGGGCCGGGAGGCCGGGCCCCGCGGGGCCGACGAGGATGGTGCGGGGCGCGAACCAGAGGAGGAAGAGCGCCTCGGCCCCCGCGTCCTGCTCGCCGTCCACGATGACGGCGTCGAAGGCGTCCGGACTGGGCGGGAGGGTGTCGGGGATGCGCCACAGCGGGACGATCCACGCGGGGACGGTCTCGAGCGGCGAGGCGGGCGCCGGGGGCAGGGCCGCGCGGACGGCGGCCCAGGCGCGGGCGGAGGCGAGCGCGGCGCTGGAGGCGCGAAGGCGTTCCTCGGCGGCGTTCAGGGACGCGCGGAGGCGCTGCTCGGTCGGTGAGAGCGCGGTCTCGGCGAGGCGGCCGGAGGCGCGCGCCCACGCCCACGCCTCGTCCCAGTGGCGGGTGCGGGTGTGCCACGCCTCGTCGCCGTCGGTGGCGAGGAGGAAGTTGGCGAGGTCGGCGTGGACGGTGCGGACGCGGTCGAGGAGCTCCTCGCAGCGCAGCTGGAGGGCGCGCTCGTGGCGGGCCTCGGCGAGGGCGCGCAGGCAGCGGCCGTAGGCGTCGGCGTCGCGGGCGTCGATGGCGGCGCGGGCGGCGGTGAGCTCGGGGGGCGCGCCGGGCCCGGCGGGGCCGATGGAATCGCGGAGGGCGTCGAGGTCGGCCGCGGCGCGGTTGACGCCGAGCCCCTCCAGAGCGCTCTCCAGGGCGGCGACGTAGCCGTACCACTGCAGCGGATGGCTGAGCGGGACGGCGAGGCCGGCGCGGTCGAGGAGGCCCCGGGTCTCGTCGACGTACGGGACGGCCTGGTGGACGCGTTCGAGCCGGGCGTGGGCGCGCACGAACCGGGCGACCCGGTCGGCGGGCGGCAGGTCGGCGGGGAAGGAGATCCCGGCGGCCTCCCAGACGTACTGGAGCTCCTGGCAGGTCATCCGGATCATGAGGTCGGTGAAGACCAGCTCCAGGGCCTCGGCGGTCGCGGGCGGCTCGCCGTCGACGGTGATGCCGGCGAGGAGCGCGTCGGCCTGCTTCTGCGCGGCGGACCGCAGCGGCCCGCGTTTGAGGCTGCCGCCCTCGGCGAGGTGGTTGCGCAGGTCCTGGGCGGCGGACGCGAGGCGGCGCAGGTGGAGCTCGCCGGGCGGGAGGCCGACGCGGTGGCCGCCCATGCGGTCGAGGGCGCGCTCGGCCCATCCGGCGCGGGCCGCCATCTCGGCGACCCGGGCCCACACGAGCGGGCGGCGGCGGGCGAGGGCGTCGGCGAACGCGCGGACGGCGAGGTCGGCGGGGTTCCAGCCGCCGGGGTGGCCGTCGAGGCCGAGGTCGCGGAGGGCGGCGCCGACGTTGGACGCGGCGCCGTCGAGGCGGGCGAGGAGGGTGACGTCGTGGGCGCGCAGCCGCCGCGACAGGTCGGTCTCGGACCGCTGGACGCGGGCGGCGGCGACCGCCTCCGCCTCGACGAGGGTGCGGACGTAGGGCGCGCTGGGAAGGGTGCCGGGGTCGACGTCGCGCTGGGCGGTGCGGGCCTTGCGCTCGGGGGTCTCGTCGGCGAGGAGCACGACGAGCTCGGCGGCCTCGGCGGCGGAGATCGGCGGCGTCGGCGGCAGGTCGGGGGCGACGGGCATCCACGACAGGCCGGGCGCCTCGGCGCGGAGCCGCTCGGCGAGCTCGCCGCGCGCGCCCCGGTAACCGGACCCGAGGTCGGCGACGGAGCCGCTGCGCAGGTGCTCGGTCAGTTCGGCGACGTCCTGCTCGGCCTGCGCCTGCCTCTCGGCGAGGTCGGTGATGTCGGGGACGGGTGCGGCGGCGCGGGCGCGAAGGGCGTCGGCGGCCTCCGCCGCGGTGGCGGGGTCGGCGACGGTGAGGCCGGCGAGGTCGGCCGGGAGGGCGGCGCGCAGCGCGGCGGACGCGGACGCGCCGGACGTGGCGACGAGGACCCGGTGGCCGCGCACCAGCAGCCCGGTGAGCAGGTCGGGCACGGTCTGCGGGGTGCGTTCGGGCACGTGCATGACCTGGGGGCGGCGGGCGGGGTCGACGAACCGGGCGAGCCCGTCGGGGACGCCGCCGGACAGCAGGCCGATCAGCCGGGTGCAGTAGTCGGCGGCGGCCTCCCGGCCGGGCGGCCGGACGACGAGGGCGGGCGCGAGGCGGAGCCGCGGGACGGGCGTGGGGCTGCCCTCGGCGGCCCAGTCCTCCCGGTAGTCGACGGTGCCGCTGATCGCGCTCCCGCACCACTTGCGCAGGACGTCGCCGACGGAGGCGGTGAGCCCGAACCCCTGCCCGGCCTGGACGGCGTCGGACACCCAGTCGGCGGGCCGGAACCCGGGCGCGCCCGCGAGCAGTTCGCGGTCGCGCAGCGTGGTGCGCCCGGCGAGCACGACGTCGATGCGCTCGGTGCGCTCGTCCAGCGCGATCCGGACGGGGGTGCCGAGCAGGTGGTCGTGAACGGGCGGCGCGCCGGGCGGGCGCCAGGCGAACAGGCCGGTGGCGAGGACGACGTCGTGGTCGGCGAGGTCGCGCAGGATGCGGTACCAGTGCCGCAGGCCGAGCCAGCCGTCGAACTCCTCCAGCACGGCGGGCGGGCTCAGCGGGATGACCGGGACGCTGAACAGCACGTCGCCGGGGCCGGCGTCGGTCTCGACGTAGACGTCGCCGGGCAGGTCGGCGAGCCAGTGGACCTGCTCGTGGTCGGCCAGGTCCCGGGACGGCCGCCGCCGGGACCGCGCGAGGTCGCGCAGGTGGCCGAGCAGGCGCGCGGCGCGCTCGGCGGCCTGTGCCGCGTCGAGCGGGGATCCGGCGTCCGCCGCGTCCCCGGCCGCCGCGTCCCGCCGGACGCCCGCCGCCTCCGGGGCGGCGTCGCCCGCCGCCCGTCCCGGACCCGGGCCCTGCTCCGGCACCGCGGCTCCTTCCCCGGGGCCGCGGAGCCGCCCGCTCGTGCGGTGCCGCCGCCCCTGTGATGCTGTGCACCGATCTAACACCCAAGGGCGGGCCCGGTCGAGCGATTCCGATGATCTTGATCAGTGTGCGCTGACTCAGTGGGCGCGCGCGACGTACCGGTCCTCGCTCGGCATCATGACCCACAGCACCAGGTAGACGACGAACTGCGGGCCCGGCAGCAGGCAGGACAGCAGGGCGAGCAGCCGGACGGTCCACGGCGCCATGCCGAACCGCTGTGCCAGCCCGGCGCAGACGCCGGCGATGACCCGGCCGTGACGCGGACGATAGAGGCCGTTCATGGTTTCTTCTCTCCCCGATCCGTCGATCCGTGAACGCGGGCCTCGCGGCCCGGGGGCCGCGTTCTCGCGGCCACACCATTCACGCTACGAACCGGGCATCCGACCCGGCATCCCCCTTTCGACCCCTTTGCCCGTCCCCCTCGAGGGGTACGGGACTTTCCCTAGGGGGCGTTATGCCGGGCGACGAGCGCGGGGAGGCCCTCCAGGTCGTCCAGGACGAACAGGCATTCGGCCAGCGTCTCGTCGTCCTGCTGGATGTGGCCCCACGGCCCGCGCCGGAGGAACGCCGCCCGCATCCCGAACGCCACGGCGGGCCGCATGTCGTTGTCGATGCGGTCCCCCACGTACAGGACGCGGTCCGGGAGCACGTCGGCGATCTGCGCGCAGCGCTCGAAGAACTCCGTCGCCGGCTTCTGGACGCCCCACACGTCGGAGATGCCGATGACGTCGGCGTCCAGCCCGAGCGCCTCCATCTGCTCGGCCGCCTGCACCGGCTGGTTCCCGGCGATCCCGACGTAGAGCCCCTGGCCGCGCAGCGACGCGAGGCAGGCCCGCGCGTCCGGGTACAGGTCGCCGGGGCCGAACCCGTTGGGCACGCCCGCGGCCGCGCGCCGCTTCTGCTCGGCCTCCAGGTCGAACCCGGGCCGGAAGTACTCGAACAGGTCCTGGTGGCTCCCGCCGGCGGCGAGGATCGCGCCCAGCTTGGTGAGGAACGTGTGCCGGGGGACGCCCAGCCAGTCGGCCCAGCGGCCGTAGATCTCACCCTCGTTGATCAGCGTCTCGCCGATGTCGAAGAAGACCGCCTGGATGGACCGGGGGGACGGGGGGTTCGGGCGGGTCACGGGCGGGCCAGGTCCACGGTGGTGCCGGGGGCGAGGCGGCGGAACTCCCGGCCGAGCTCCTCGCCGGCGCTGGTGAGAACGCGTTCCATCACCGACAGCCCGACCTCGTTGAGCAGGCCGTCGTGGATGGCGAAGGCGCGCTCCGGGCGGACGGCGCGGGTGTACTCGTACAGGTCGACGGCCCGCATCCAGGGCGCGTTGCCCGGCAGGCACAGGGTCGGGACGGGCTCGCCGGGGACGGTGAGCGCGTCGCCGGGGTGGAAGACCTCGCCGTCCACCAGGAAGCCGACGTTCGGGATCGGCGGCAGGTCCGGGTGCATGATCTCGTGGTCCTCGCCGTAGACGCGGACGTCGAAGCCGGCGACGGTGACGGTGTCCTCGTGGCCGACCTGGTGGACGCGCCCGCCGAGGTCGGCGAGGTTCTCGGCGACGGTGCGGGAGGTCCAGACCTCGAGCGCGGGGTCGGCGGCCATGGCCCTGCGCAGGCCGTCGGCGTCGAAGTGGTCGAAGTGCTCGTGCGTGACGAGGACGGCCCGCGCCCCGGCGTAGGGGTCGGCGTCGCCGGTGAGGCCGCCGGGGTCGATGACGAGGGTGCGGTCGTCCTCGGTGAGCCGGACGCACGCGTGGCCGAGCTTGGTGAGACGCATTCCGCCAGTTTTCCACGCCGGTCCGGTGAACGGACCGGCACCTCCCAGGGGGCGCGCCCGGCCGGTTCCGCGGTGAACGGACCATTGACCGGCCCTTTCCCCGCTGGTACAACACGGTGAACGCCACTAGAACGCGTTCTAGTTCGGGCGTGCACCGGACCGAGGAGGCGGCGAATGCCCGTTCCCGACCAACGCGATCCCGAGATCACCAGGACCGCCCTGGCGGACTGGCTCGGCGAGCGGCTGCCCGGGGCCGCGATCCCGCACCTGGAGACCCCGCAGACGAGCGGCTTCTCCAGCGAGACCCTGATGTTCGACGCCGAGTGGACCGAGGACGGCGCCACCAGGCGCGAGCCCTACGTGGCGCGGGTCGCGCCCGCGAACTACCAGATCTTCCCCGAGCCGCGGTTCGAGGAGCAGTACCGGCTGATGCGGATCCTGGACGAGCGCACCGGCATCCCGGTGCCGCCGATCCGCTGGTACGAGCCGTCCGACGGCGTGCTGGGCGCCCCGTTCTTCGTGATGGGCCGGATCGACGGCCTGGTCCCGACCGACATGCCGCCGTACCACATGGACGGCTGGGTCACCGAGGTCGCGCCGGAGGAGCGGGCCGCGATGTGGTGGTCCACGCTGGAGATCCTCGCGCGCCTGCACCGGCTGGACGTCGGCGAGCTCGGCCTCGGCTTCCTCGACATGCCCGCGTGGGGCGCGCCGGGCCTGGAGCAGCGGCTCAATTACTACGAGCACTACCTGCACTGGGCGTACAAGGGCCCGCAGGAGACGGCGCTGAAGGCCCTGGATTGGCTGAAGGCGAACCGGCCGGAGGAGCCGGACCCGCCGGTCGCGCTGTGGGGCGACGCCCGCATCGGCAACGTGATCTTCCAGTCGGGCGTGCCCGCGGCCGTCCTGGACTGGGAGACGGCGATGCTCGGCGCGCCCGAGGAGGACCTCGCCTGGTTCATGTTCCTGGACCGGCACCACTCCGAGGGCGTCGGCGCCGCCCGGCTGGAGGGCTTCCCGTCCTACGCCGACACGATCGCGCGCTACGAGGAGCTGCTCGGGCGGCCGGTGCGGAACATGCCGTACTACGAGATCCTCTCCGGCTTCAAGTTCTCGGTGATCATGGCGCGGATCGGGCAGGCCATGGTCGACTTCGGCTGGATCGGCGAGGACTCCGACTTCCCCTACAACAACAACTGCACGCAGCTGCTCGCCCGCATCCTCGGAGACGACACGTGACCCTCTCGCCGCTCGACGACTACCCGGTCCACCAGGCGCCCGAGGTGATGCGGCACGTCACGACGTCGGACCGCAACTTCTACGACCGCTACTACTTCAACGTCCACCCCTGCTCGGACGAGATGATGATGCTCATCGGCGTCGGGCAGTACCCGAACCTCGGGGTGACGGACGCGTTCGCGGTGATCCGGCGGGGGCCGCTGCACAAGGTCGTCCGTGCGTCGCGGGAGCTCGGGAACGACCGGATGGACACGACGGTCGGGCCGTTCCGCGTCGAGGTGATCGAGGGGCTGAAGCGGCTGCGGGTCGTCCTCGACGAGACCGGGCACGGCCTGTCGTTCGACCTGACCTGGGACGGGGCGATCCCGGCGACGCTGGAGCCGCCGCACTACCTGCGCTGGCAGGAGCGGGTGGTGTTCGACTCGCGGCGCCTCGCCCAGACGGGCCGCTGGACGGGCTCGATCACCGTCGAGGGCGAGACCGTCGACGTCACGCCGGACCACTGGTGGGGCTCGCGCGACCGCTCCTGGGGCATCCGCCCGGTCGGCGAACCGGAACCGCCCGGCATCCAGATGAAGAACGCCGGGACGTTCTACTGGCTGTACGCGCCGATGCAGTTCGAGGACCACTCGATCCTCTGCATCCTCCAGGAGGACGAGAAGGGCCGACGGCTGCTGGAGGAGGCGACGCGCGTCTGGCCGGACGGCCGCGAGCCCGAGTACCTGGGCCGTCCCGAGTACCGGCCGGAGTACGCGGAGGGGACGCGGGACGTGCTGGCGGCGACGCTGCGGTTCGCTCCCCCGGCCGGCGAGCCGTTCGAGATCCGCGCGACGCCGATCCTGCCCGTCCACCTCATGGTCGGGACCGGGTACGGGCTGGAGCCCGACTGGAAGCACGGCATGTACCAGGGCCCCGACCTGAAGGTGCAGGGCGTCACCTACGACACCCGCGAACCGGACGACGCGGCCCGCATGTGGGGCATGGTCGACGCCGTGGGGCGCTACGAGTACCTGGACGGCGCGGCCCCGGGGGACGCCGCCACGGGCCACGGGCTGTTCGAGTACTGGGCGCTCGGCCCGCACCCGTCGTTCCCCGCGAACGGCTGAGCACGGGCCGCTCCGCGGCGCGGGTTCTGCCAGACTGGCGACCGTGACGACGCCGCCATCGCAGGACCCGGAGGACGAGAGGCGCCGGGCGCGGCGGAGGGAGCTGGACGGGCAGGTGCGCGACCGCTACGGAACCTGGCGCGACCAGCCGCGCGGGCTGGCCTGCGCGGTGATCGCCGCCTTCCTCCTGCTGACGACCGCGGCGTTCGTCTTCGCCGTGATCGCCGTGGTGGCGGCCGTCCGCTGACGGGACGAAACCGGGGCGCCGATCGCGCGGATCGGCACCCCGGCCCCTCGTCTCGGGCCCGCCCCGGAGGGCGGGCGGTCACGTCACATGGCCGTTCCCTCGGCGATGGTGAACGCCACGTCGCCCTGCGGGTCGACCTGGGCGTCCAGGGTCTTGTCGTCCAGCAGCTGGGCGACGCTCGGCTCCAGGTAGACCTTGGCGCCCTCTTCCTCGACGACCTGGTCTCCGGCCTCCGGGGCGGGTGCCACCGAGAGCCGCAGCGCGTCCGAGCCATCGACTCCGGACTCGATGCGGATGCCGGTCTCCGGCGGAAGCTCCGGGCTGGCGGTCACGGTATTGATGACCTGGACGGCACCGCTGGTCAGCGTGAGCACGATCAGCTCCTCACGTCTCATGGGTTCGTTTCGGATGGGGGTCTGCCCCACCCTCCCCGCTGCGAGGTGCGGTAAACCATCACGGCGGGCGAACGTCCGGCCCCGAAGAGCGACGAATCCCCCGGCCGGCGCGCCGGATCCGCCTCAGCCGGCGTTGGGGGCGAGGGCCCGCACGGCCTCCGCCGGCGACAGCCCGCCGCCCGGGACGATCGCCAGGACGGGGGTGGTGAGCCCGTTGTCGACGTACTCGCGGATCCGCGCCCGGCACGCCTCCGGCGATCCGTGCACGATCAGGTCGTCGACGACCTCGTCCGGGATGGCCTCCAGGGCCTTCTTGCGGTCCCCGGCGGCCCACGCCTCGTTCATCGGGCGCAGCGCCTCGCCGCGGCCGAGCCACTCGTGGAACGCCCGGTAGACGGGCACGTTCATGTAGGCGGCGATCATCCAGCGGCCGATCCCGCGGGCCTCCTCGGCATCGGCGGTCGGGCAGACGAACAGCCGCGCGACCAGCTCCGGCTCGTCGCCGAGGGCGCCGCGGACCGTCCGGACGTCCTTGGGGGCGAGCCAGTTGGTGATGGCGCCGTCGGCCTCGCGGGCGGCGAGCCGCAGCATGCCGGGGCGCAGCGCGGCCAGCACGATCGGGGGCGGCGTCGCGGGGGCGTTCTCCAGCTTGAAGCCCTTGACCGAGAAGGTCTCGTAGTCCTCCTTGACCTTCTCGCCGGCGAGCGCCTTGCGCAGGAAGCGGAGGGTGTCTCGGGTGCGCTTGTACGGCTCGGTGAACGGGATGCCGTTCCAGCGCTCGACGATCGTGTCGGACGAGGTGCCGATGCCGAGGACGAACCGTCCGGGCGCGAGGTCGGCGAGGGTGGCGGCGTGCGAGGCCAGCAGCGCGGGGCCGCGGGTGTAGACCGGCACGATCGCGGGGCCGAGGCGCAGCGCCGGGTCCCACTGGGACGCGAGGGCGAGCGGGGTGAAGGCGTCGGTGCCGTTGGTCTCGGCGGACCAGGCGTCGGTGTAGCCCAGCTCGGACAGGCCCGCGACGATCTCGCGGTGCTCGGCGAGCGGGACGCCGGTCAGCGGAATGGTCAGTCCCCAGCGAGACATGTGCGCCCTCCTCAGGCGATCGATGGCCGGACGGTGGAACCGCCGTCGACGACCAGGGTCTGCCCGGTCATCCAGGACGAGGCGTCGCCGGCGAGGAACACCGCGGCGTTGGCGATGTCCTCGGGCTCGCCGATGCGGCCGAGCGGCATGTGCTTGCCGATCTGCTCCTCGTTGTTCTCCCACAGGGCGCGGGCGAGGTGGGTCTTGACCAGGCCGGGGGCGATGCAGTTGACGCGGACCTTCGGCGCGAGCTCGATCGCGAACTGCCGGCTGAGGTGGATCACCGCGGCCTTGGTGGCGTTGTAGTAGCCGATGCCGTGCTCGGTGACCATGCCGCCGACGGAGGCGATGTTGATGATCGCGCCGCCGCGCTCCCGGAGGGACGCGCGCCAGGCCAGCTGGGTCCACTGGACGATCGCGAACTGGTTGATCTCGACGGTCTTGGCGGCGGCGGCGGGCTCGATGTCGGCCATCGGGCCGAAGTAGGGGTTGGTGCCGGCGTTGTTGACGAGGACGTCGACGGCGCCGAACTCGGCGACGGCGGCGTCCACGCAGGCGGCGGCCTCGTCGGCGTGGCCGACGTGGGCGGCCTTCGGGAGCACGCCGACGCCGGGGCTGGCCGCGCGGATCTCCTCGGCGACCGCGTCCAGCGACTCCTGCTTACGGGAGGAGATGACGACGTTGGCGCCCTCGGCGGCGAGGGCGACGGCGATCGCCTTCCCGATGCCCCGGGAGGCCCCGGTGATCAGAGCGGTCTTGCCCTGAAGTCCAGTCCGCATCCGCAACTTCCCTTCTCGGCGGGCTCCGCGCGGGGCGCGGGCCCGACAACAGAATCAGGCTCGGTCGTTCACTGTACCGAAGTGACTGACGAGTCAGTTAGCGGCCCCGCGCAGCTCACCGCCCCGCTCCAGCACGAACGCCAGGAACCCCTCGACCACCGGCGGGCGCGTCCGCTCCGACGCCCAGACCAGGCCGATCGTCCGGACGCCGCCGGGGTCGGCGAGGGCGAGGCGCCGGACGCCCGGGACGTCCTCGCCGGCCGGCGGCGGCGCCACGATCGCCACGCCGAGCCCCGCCGCGACCAGTCCCCGGACCGTCGAGTGCTCCTCCCCCTCGAACGCGACCCTCGGCCGCGCGCCGCACGCCTCGAACAGCTCCTCGGTCAGCGCCCGCAGCCCGGTGCCCTGCCGGAAGGCGACGAACGGCTCGTCCAGCACGTCCCGTACCCGGGCGGCGCGGCGCGGCGCCAGCCGGTGGTCGGCCGGCACGGCCAGCTCCAGCCGCTCGGTGACGAGCGGGCGCCAGGTCAGGGACGGGTCGGCCGGCGGCGGGCTGGTGATGGCGAGGTCGGCGCGGCCGTCCAGGACCATCGCCGCGAGCCGCTCGGAGTTGTCCTGGCTCAGCCGGAACGCCACGCCGGGGTGGTCGCGCCGGTACCGGCGGAGCAGGTCCGGGACGAACGACGGGCCCTGCGTGTGCAGGAACGCGAGCGACACCTCGCCGCGCTCCGGGTCGGCGGCCTGCGCGAGGGCGCGCCGCGCCGCCTCGTCCTCGGCGGCGAGCCGCCGCGCGTGCTCGGCGAACACCCGCCCGTACCGGCTCAGCGCGACGCCGCGGCCGACCCGGTCGAACAGCGGGACGCCGAGCTCGCGTTCGAGGCGGGCGATGGCGCGCGACAGCCCGGGCTGGGAGACGCGCAGCTCGGACGCGGCATTCGTCACGTGGCCATGCTCGGCGACCGCCAGGAACCACCGCACACTCTGCAGATCCATGCATCCATGATGAATCCGCATCGGTTACCGCACAAATCGTCATTGGACGCATGAGAACATGAGGCGGACGCTGGACTCCATGACCGTCGCACCGCCCCTGGAGGTCCCGGAACGGCACCGGCTCGGCTCGCCCGGCCTGCGCCGCGTCAACCTCGCCCTGTTCGCGGCCGGGCTCACCACGTTCATGTCGCTGTACTGCACGCAGGCGCTGCTGCCGGAGCTGTCGGAGAGCTTCGGCGTCTCCCCCGCCCGGTCGAGCCTGCTCGTCTCGCTCGCCACGGGCGCGGTCGCGATCGCGGTCGTCCCGGTCAGCTCCCTGTCGGAGCGGTACGGCCGGACCCGCGTGATGATCGTGTCGTCGGTCGCGGCCGCGCTGGTCGGGCTGCTGATCCCGCTGTGCGGCTCGTTCACCGCGCTCGCCGCCGTGCGGGCCGCCCAGGGGCTCGCGCTCGCCGGGGTCCCGGCGGTCGCGATGGCCTACCTCGCCGACGAGGTGCACGGCGGGCACCTCGGCGGCGCGATGGGCCGCTACGTCGCCGGGACCGGGATCGGCGGCGTGCTCGGCCGGCTCGTCCCCGGCCTGGTCACCGACGTCGCGGGCTGGCGGTGGGCGCTCGCCGCCACCGGGTTCCTCGCGCTCGCGTTCACGATCGCGTTCTGGCTGCTGCTGCCGCCGTCGCGGTTCTTCCGGCCGTCCCGCGTCGACTACCGGCCGCTGCTCGCGCACCTGCGCGACCCCGGCCTGCGCCGCCTGTACCTGATCGCGCTGACCGCGATGGCCGGGTTCGTCACCGTCTACAACTTCCTGACGTACCGGCTGCTGGACGCCCCGTTCCACCTGCCGTACGCCGTGGTCAGCCTCATCGCCGTGACGAACGTCGCGGGGTCGGCGGCGTCCGCGCGGGCCGGGCTCCTGGCGGACCGGGCCGGGCGCCGGAAGGTGCTCGTCGGGTCGCTGGTGCTGGCGGCGTGCGGGCTGTGCCTGACGCTCCCCGCGGTCCTGCCGCTGGTCGGGGCCGGGCTGCTGGTGTTCACGGTCGGGTTCTTCGGGACGCACGCCGTGGCCAGCGGCTGGGTCGGGCGGCGCGCGCCCACCGCCCGCGCGCAGGCGTCCGCCCTGTACCTGTTCGCCTACTACCTGGGCAGCAGCGTCGGCGGCACCGCCGGGGGCGTCGCCTACGAGCACGGCCGCTGGACGGGGACCGCCCTGTACGTCCTGGTCCTGCTCGGCGTCGCGCTGCCGGCCGCCGCCGGGATGAGAACCGTCCGCTGGGTGGGACACGACCGGCCGTGAGCGGGCGCTTGGTTGTTACCGTACGCGCGTGACGACCACCGCCAAGAAACGTCTTCCGGCCATCGAGGGCTGGTTCACCACCGAGAGCGGGGACGTGCGGCTGCTCGGCACGCGCTGCTCGTCCTGCGGGACGCCGTACTTCCCGCGCAACGAGCTGGCCTGCCGCAACCCGCGCTGCACCGGCCCCAAGGACGGCTCGGAGCTGACCGAGCACGCGCTGTCCGGGCGCGGGCGCATCTGGTCCTACGCGGACGCGCGCTACAAGCCGCCGGCCCCGTACGTCTCGCCCGACCCGTTCGTCCCCTACACCGTCGCGGCCGTCGAGCTGGACGCCGAGAAGATGGTCGTGCTCGGGCAGGTCGCGCCGGGCCACACCGTCGACGACCTCGAGGTGGGCATGGAGGTCGAGCTGACCGAGGGCGTCCTCTACGAGGACGGCGAGGCCGAGTACACCGTCTGGATGTGGAGGCCCGTCAAGTGAGCGCGAACCGCGACATCGCCGTCCTGGGCGCGGGCATGCACCCGTGGGGCAAGTGGGGGCGCAACTTCGTCGAGTACGGTCTCGCGGCGGCCCGCGCCGCCCTGGCCGACGCCGGGCTGACCTGGCCGGACGTCCAGTACGTGGCGGGCGCCGACACCATCCGCAACGGCTACCCGGGGTTCGTCGCGGGCGCCACGTTCGCGCAGGCGCTCGGCTGGAACGGCGCGCGGGTGTCCAGCTGCTACGCGGCGTGCGCGTCCGGGGCGCAGGCCATCGCGTCCGCGCGCGCGCAGATCCTCGCAGGGCTGTGCGACGTGGCGCTGGTCGTCGGCGCGGACGCCGCACCGAAGGGCTTCTTCAAGCCCGTCGGCGGCGACCGCCCGGACGACCCGGACTGGCTGCGCTTCCGCCTCCTCGGCGCCACCAACCCGATCTACTTCGCGCTGTACGCGCGCCGCCGGATGGAGATCCACGGCGCGACGCTGGACGACTTCGCCGCCGTGAAGGTGAAGAACGCCCGGCACGGGCTCGCCAACCCGAACGCCCGCTACCGCAAGGAGGTGACGCTGGAGGACGTCCGCGAGTCCGCCGTCGTCGCCGACCCGCTGCGGCTGCTGGACATCTGCGCGACCAGCGACGGCGGCGCCGCGCTGGTGCTGACGTCCATGGACTTCGCGCGCCGGCACGGCATCGCCGACCCGGTGCGGCTGTCCGGCCTGTCGACGGTGACGCCGACGTTCCCCAAGACGGTCGTCGACCTGCCCGACTTCGCCACCGACTCCGCGCTCGCGGTGCCCGAGCCGGAGCGCCCCTTCCGCGCCGCGATCGCGCACGCCGCCTACGAGGAGGCCGGCATCGGCCCGGACGAGCTGTCCCTCGCCGAGGTGTACGACCTGTCCACGGCCCTGGAGCTGGACTGGTACGAGGACATCGGGCTGTGCGAGGTCGGCGGCGCCGAGGAGCTGCTGCGGTCCGGCGCGACGGCGCTGGGCGGCCGGATCCCGGTGAACCCGAGCGGCGGCCTCGCGAGCTTCGGCGAGGCGATCCCGGCGCAGGCGATCGCGCAGGTCTGCGAGCTGACCTGGCAGCTGCGCGGGCAGGCGGAGGGCCGCCAGGTGGAGGGCGCCCGCGCGGGCATCGCGGTGAACCAGGGCCTGTTCGGCCACGGCTCCGCCATGATCGCCGTCCGTTGAGTCGTCGCGTGTCGCCCCTGTCCGGCCCGGCTGAGGGCGGCACGCCACGACCCGACGGAGGCGGGGGCGCGCTCTGGGCGGTCGGGGTCCGGCATGAGACGATCCGCCGGAGTGGCGACGCGAGCGGGGGTGGGCATGGAGCGCGACGGCGCGGACGGGCGCGGGCGGGCACGCGGCCGGCTTCCCTCCGGCCGGCACCGGCTGTCCCGCGACTACGTCGCCGGGCACCAGGTCGCGCGCATTCTCGCCGCCGTCGTGGAAATCGCCGGGACCGCCGGCTACCGCGGCCTGACCGTCGATTCCATCATCGCCGATGCGGGCGTTTCCCGAGCGACGTTCTATGTCCATTTCAAAAACAAGGACGACGCCTTTCTACGCGCCAGTGACGTTATCGTCGAGCAGATGATGGACCGCGTCGTCGCGGCCTATCAGGGCGAGCCGGACGCCACCGGGCGCGTGCGCGCGAGCCTGGGCGCGCTGCTGGGCTATCTGTCCGAAAACCCGCGCGCGGCGCGGATGTGCATCGTGGAGTCGATGTCGGCGGGCCCGCTCGCGGTCGAGCGCCGGGACCGGGCGCTGGCCGCCTTCGCGCAGGTCGTGACCGACAACATGCACGAGCTTTTCCCGCACTACCCGAGTCCCGAGCTGATGGCGGAGACGATCGTCGGCGGCATCTACCAGGTCGCGTACTCGCGGATCGCGCGCGGCGAGACCGCCACGCTGCCGGAGTTGCGCGACGGACTGCTCCACACGTTCGCCGTGCCGGATCCGGACCGCTGGGGCCCGGACGCCCCGCCCCGCGAACCGGAATCCGCCGCGCCGGAGGCGCAGGCGTCCCGGCGGGCGTAGCGACGCCGGGCGGCCATTCCGGGAGGCTCGCAAGAGTTGGCGGCGGCCGTGCAATTTCCAGAAACGCTGCCGTTTTTCATGAGCGCCGGATGCGCACCGCCCGGCCCGTCCGGATGCCCGCACGCGCCTCCGCCGGAGCGCATTGGTCCAGTTGAAGCCCGCGATGCCAGCGGCGACCGGAAAGGTCGGCGAAACCGGTGGCCGGATGCGGCCAGCCGGACCGGGAACCGGAATGACCGGTCAGTCAGATCCGGTGCGGCCACCGGTCACCGCGCACGCTGCGCGTTCGCCGCCGACCTCCACGCAGCGTGACCGCTATCACACCGGAGCGTCGGCCATATTCGGACGCCGACTGGCGCCATAACCCGAAACCTGAAACCCGGTCGAGGGCCCCGCCGGAATGGCCCCCCTCTTGATGAACGCCGTCATTCATGGTTCTGTCCGGTTGCCGCGATGTCCACCGGCGCGGTCCCGGGCCCAGACCGTGCGGACGTCGTGCCCCCGCGTCTCCCACCCTGAAAGAGACAGCAATGAGAAAGCTCGGCAAAATCGCCATTCCGCTCGTCGGATCGACCGCGCTGCTCATCGGCATGACCGGCTCCGCGCTCGCGTCCGGCACCATCACCTCCGGCGGCTCCCCCTACACCGGCAACGTGCTCGCCACCAACCTCGGCAGCGTGACGCTGTCCGGCCTCAGCAGCCTCGGCTCGATCATCAACACCTGCACCAGCGCGTCCCTCGGCGCCTACACCAAGTCCGACGGCACCGGCGGGCAGCTCAACAGCGTGTCGCTGACCGGCTGCACCAACAACCGCGGCGGCACCACCACGGTCACCGCGCTCAACATGCCCTACACCGGCGGCCACGTCGACTACGACTCCACGCACGCGAGCAACCGCGACGGCACGATCACCATCAACGCGCCGAACCCCTCGGTGGACGTCAAGGCCGTCCTCACCCTGCCCGCCTGGGGCATCTCCAGCATGGAGTGCCACTACGGCCTGACGACCTCCACGGCGCTGACCATCAACGTCTACAACCCGACCAACGCCAACAAGCCGGTGCCGAGCAACCCGCACGGGCAGGGCAAGCTCGCCGGCCAGTCGCTGCAGTTCATCTCCGGCGACTCCCGGTGCCCCGCCTCGGCCTCGGCCAACGGCAACTTCCAGATCGTCACCGACCCGGGCGGGGCCGACCTGGTCCTCGGCCCGTGATCCCGCCCCGCTGATCCACCCCACCCCACCCCCACGGGACGGGCCGCGACCGCGGCCCGTCCCGCCCCTTCGCCCGGAGCACCCATGCGCCTCTCCCTCCGCCGCCGCCTCCAGGCCGGCGCCGCCGCCCTCACCGTCACCGGCGGCCTGCTCGGCGGGCTCGCCACCGCCCCCGCCGCGTCCGCCGACACCCTGCCGTCCTTCGACTTCTCCGCCTGCCCGGCCCTGCCCTCCGGCGCCGACCCGGCGTACGCGCAGTGCAACGTCGCCGTCACCACCGGCGGGACGATGCAGCTCGGATCCATCAAGGAGACGATCTCCTCCCCGATCACGCTCACCTACACCACCGGCTTCGACCCCGTGACGCTGGAGGAGTACACGATCTTCGGCTCGTTCAAGGCGAGCCGGTTCCAGGTGCAGCCGGGGCTGTTCGGCGACCCGTTCGTCACGGCCATCTACGCCCAGCCGCAGTACGCGGGCGGTCTGAACACCGACGGCGGCACGCTGAACCTGAACCTCAAGGTGAACGTGCAGAACCCGCTGCTCGGCGGCAAGTGCTACATCGGGTCCAACGCGAACCCGATCGCGCTGCACCTCACGCCCGGCACGACGAGCCCGCCGCCGCCGAACACCCCGATCTCCGGTACGCCGCCCGAGGTCGTCGGCACCAACCCGACCGTGCTGAAGACCACCGTGGTCGACAACGCCTTCGCCGTGCCGAAGGCCGACGGCTGCGGACTGGATC
This sequence comes from Actinomadura nitritigenes, assembly GCF_017573545.1. Classification (GTDB taxonomy): domain Bacteria; phylum Actinomycetota; class Actinomycetes; order Streptosporangiales; family Streptosporangiaceae; genus Spirillospora; species Spirillospora nitritigenes. The sequence continues at coordinate 63,793 of NZ_JAGEOK010000012.1, forward strand.
TCGGCGTCGAGAACTGGGCCGTCAACCTGTACGCCGGACTGCCCTCGGCCGCCGGGCACAACACGGCGATCTTCAACCAGTACGTCGCCTACAAGACCTACACCGAACTCCCGTAGCCCGGCGCGACGGCAGCGCCGCAACCGGCCCGCGCCCGCACCCCCCGCCGTGGGGCGCGGGCCTTTCACCCCCCATGGAGTTGACACGATGAGAGCACCCTTCAGGCGGCTCACCGCCACGGCGCTCGGCGCGGGGCTCGCCGCCCTGGCCGTCGCCGGCCTGTCCCGGCCGGCGAGCGCGGACGTCCCGCCCGGCCTGGACTTCAGCGACTGCCCGACCGCCGACCAGCTGCCGCCCGGTTACGACCCGACCTTCGCGCTGTGCACCGTGACGGTGATCGGCGGCGGGGAGCTGAAGATCGGGAACATCGACCAGACGATCACCCAGCCCATCAAGATGACCTGGGCGAACGGCTACGACCCGGTCACCCTCGAACAGTGGGCCGTCTTCGGCCCGATGCGGGCCGAGCCGCAGCGGGTGAAGGGCGGCGTGCTCGGCATCGAAGGCTCCGACTTCATCCCGCTGCTGCAGATCAGCGCGCAGCCCCAGCTGGCCGCCGACCCGGAGCTGGCCCCCGAGGGCACGGTCGCGCTGCGCCTCAAGCTCAAGATCAAGACGATCAACCCGCTGCTCGGCGACACCTGCTTCATCGGCAGCGACACCGACCCGATCGTGCTGAACCTCACCTACGTGACGACGGACCCGCCGCCGCCTAACAAGCCGATCACCGGGGTCGGGCCGCACGACATCGGCGACGGTGTCCTCGCCTCCACGCCGGTCGACAACGCGTTCGCGGTGCCGAAGTCGTCCGGCTGCGGCTGGAACGGCATCCTCAACGGGGTCGCCGACTTCCGCGCGGGCCTGCCGTCCGCGGCCGGCAACAACACCGCGATCTTCGACTCGTACTCGAAGTACCAGGGCTACCCCGCACTGGCCAAGACGTCCGCGAAGTACGGGGCGCAGAAGTAGCCGCGCCCTCGGCCGGTCCGCCCCGTCCGGGGCGGACCGGCCCTCTCACTTCACCGTGAAGCCGTCGCAGCCCAGGTAGTAGGCGTCGCCGTTCGGGTGGACGTGCAGCCAGATGACCGTCCAATCCCCCGTCGCGAGGGCGTACGCCTCGCTTCCGGAGCCGCTCCACTTGAAGTCCGCGGGGTAGTGCACGTAGAGCCACTGGCTGCCGCCCGGGTACTTGACCGGCTTGCTGGTGACGACGCCGGTGATCGTGTTCCCGCCCATGCCCGCCGGCGGACGGACCTGGACCGCGAGGTAGTAGCGCGGCGGCGAGTCGTACTTGAAGCGGGCGCCCAGCTCGACGCTCTTGGCCGTGTAGGGCGTGCGCGGCGTGGAGGTCTGCAGCTCGGTCGCGAGCGAGTCGCTCTCCGGGCGGATGGCCGGCAGGCAGTTGGCGTTCGCCTTCGTCCAGGCGAGCCGCCCGAAGTCGTCGGTGGGCTGCTTCACCAGGATCCTGTCGGGCGGGACGCCGCCCGGGCCGGCCTTGCCCGCGGCGGGCGAGCGCGTGGATCCGCCCGCGCCCGTCCCGGCCGGGCCGCTCGTCCGCGCGACGGGGCCCGCGCCCGAGCGGGTGGCGGACGGCCCGCCCGCGTCCGGGTGCCCGCCGCCGTCCTTGCCGTCGAAGCCGAAGCGGGCGGCGAGCGCGACCGCCAGCACGACGGCGACGACCCCGGCCCCCGCCCCGATGACGGCGGCGCGGCGGCGTCCGCCGGTCAGGCCCGGTGTCCTCGCGCGGTCGGGCGGGACGAGCCCGGCCGCGGCGGCCTGCGCGACGGTCGCGGGCAGCATCGGGGGCGCGCCGACCAGCCGCCGGTACGCGGGGTCCTGCGCGAGGGCGCCGGCGCCCGCCGCCGACGCGGCGAGCCGCTCCAGCGTGATCCGCTCGCCCGGCTCCTTCCGCGCGCACTCCCGCACGAGGTCCGCGACGCGCGGGTCGACGCCGGCGAGGTCGATCTCGCCGCTCAGCGTCCGGTGGATGATCGCCTCGATCCGCCCGCCGCCGAACGGCGGCCGCCCCGTCGCGGCGTAGGCGACCGTCCCGGCGAGGGAGAACACGTCGGAGGCCGGGAGGGGCAGCTGCTCGCGCACCACCTCGGGCGCGACGTAGCCCGGCGTGCCGTTCCACGCGCCGGTCTGCGTGATCTGCGTCTGCCCCTCGCCGCGCGCGATGCCGAAGTCGATCAGCCGGGGGCCGTCCGGCGCGAGGATCACGTTGCCGGGCTTGAGGTCGCGGTGCTGCACGCCCTGGCGGTGGATCTCGAGCAGGCCCTCCGCCAGCGCCGCGAGGAGCCGCAGGCAGGTGTCCGGCGGCAGCGGCCCGTACTGCGCGACGGCCTGCCGGAGGGTCGGGCCCGGGACGTACTCGGTCGCCAGCCAGTACGGCGGCGCGTCCAGCCCGGCGCCCACCATCGCGGCGGCGAACCGGCTGCGGACCCGCTCGACGGTCGCGACCTCGCGGCGGAACCGGGCGAGCGCCTGCGGGTTCTCGAAGTCGTCCCGGATCACCTTCAGCGCGACGTGCCGTCCGCCGCCGGTGACGCCGAGGTAGACCTGGCCCATGCCGCCCGCCCCGATGCGTGCGAGCACCGGATACCCGCCGATCTCCGCCGGATCCTCAGGACGCACTGGTTCCACGGTCGGCCCTCCCGGCCCGTCGCGTTGGGGACGGCGGAAATCATGTCATCCCCGCCCGTGCCGGGCCAACGCGGCGGCGCGCGGTCCGGCCCGCCGTCGCTCCGGTCCGGGTGGTGCGCTCAGTCGGCGTTGCGGGCGACGTGGAGGGCCCAGCCGATGAGGGGCGCCTGGAAAGGGAGGCGGCCGAGGGCGGCGGCCCGGAGCGGCAGCGGCTTGTCGCGCCAGTCGTAGGCCATCTTGACGTTGGCCGGGAAGACCGCGGCCATGAGCCCGGCGGTGGCGAGGGCGCCGGCGCGGCGGGTGCGGGGCAGGGCGACCGCCGCGGCGCACGCGAGCTCGGCGACACCGCTGGCGTAGGTCCAGGTCCGGGGGCGTCCGGGCAGCCGCCTGGGGATGAGCGCGTCGAACGGCTTCGGGGCGATCAGGTGGGCGGCGCCCATCCCCGCCATGAGGGCGGCGAGCCGGCGGGTGGCGCGCGACGAGTCGGTCATGCCCGGAGTCTGGCAGATCAGACTCATCGTCCAATAGTGCCGTGCGCCGGTGAATCGATGTGACCGAGGTCACCCCTGTTGACCTGTGTGGCGGGCGGCGGAGCGGTCACGTGTCTGATGTCACCGATTCGTCGGATGTGTTCGGTTTTCCGGCAGAGCTACCTTTGTACTGACCAGTCAGTGCAAAAACGCTCCGCGGAGGTTCCGATGGCATCCGAGACTCCAGGGGCGGTCGCCGCGGCCGGGGGGACCGCCGCGGCCGTCTCTGGACCCTCCCGCGGCTCCGGGACTGGCGGGGGCCGTCCCGGAGCCGGACGCGGCGCCGCCGGGAGCCGCGCGGCGGCCGTCCGCGCCCGCGGGCTGTCGCTGCGCGGCGCCCGCGGCTGGGTGTTCCGCGACGTCGACCTCGACGTCCCCGCCGGCGGCCTCGCCGCGGTGAGCGGCATCGCCGGGTCCGGGCGCACCGCGCTCCTGCTCGCCCTCGGCGGGCGGATGAAGCCGACCGGCGGCACCGGGGGCGTCGGCGGCGTCCCGCTGGACGACCTGCGGGCCGTCCAGCGGATCGCGGCGCTCGGGATCGTCCCGGGCGTGACCGGCCTCGATCCCGCGCTGACCGTCCGCGAGCACGTGCGGGAGGCCCTCGCGCTCCACGAGGGGATCCTCGGCCGCTTCCGGGGCCGGGACGCCCGGATGCGCGCCGCCCTCGACCGCGCGGGCCTGGACGCCGATCCCCGCACCCTCGCCGGAGACCTCGACCCCGACGAGGCGCAGCTCCTGGGCGCCGCGCTCGCGCTCGTCGGCGAACCCCGGCTCCTGCTGCTGGACGACGTCGACGAGGGCCTTCCCCCCGACCGGCAGCGCGCGCTCTGGCGACGCCTCCGCGCCATCGCCGACTCCGGCGTCACCGTCATCGCCACCTGCCACGACCCGGCCCCCGCCGAGGGCATCGCCCAGACCGTCCGGCTGCCCTGACCCGCCCCGTATCAGACACAGGAGATCCCCCCGATGAGGCTTCCCGCACTGACGCCGGGCGGTCTGGAACTGCGCCGGTTCGCGCGCAACCGGCTGACGCGCATCGCGCTGGCCGGGCTGGTGCTGCTGCCGCTGCTGTACGCCGGCCTGTACCTGTGGTCGTTCTGGGACCCCTACGCACGGCTCCGGCACGTGCCGGTGGCGCTCGTCGTCGAGGACCGGCCCGCCAAGGCCGGCGGGAGGACCGTGCACGCGGGCGCCGACCTCGCGGACGAGCTGAAGAAGCGGCAGGTCTTCGACTGGAAGACCGTCTCGGCGGTGAAGGCCGCGAAGGGCGTCCGGTCCGGGAAGTACTACATGTCGCTGACGATCCCGGCGGACTTCAGCGCGCGCGTCGCCTCGCCGTCCGGGACCGGGACGCCGACGGCGGCGGGGCTCCGGCTCCAGATGAACGACGCGAACAACTACGTCGTCGGGACGCTCGCGCAGGCCGCGTTCAAGGAGATCAGCGCCGCCGCGAGCGGGAACGCGGTGCGCGGGTACCTGGACCAGATCTTCCTGTCGTTCGACAAGCTCCACACCAGGCTCGGCAAGGCCGCCGAAGGCGCCGGCGAGCTGGCGGACGGCTCCGGGCAGGCGCACGACGGTGCCGGGAGGCTCGCGAAGGGCGCGGGCGACGCGAGGTCCGGCGCCGGGAAGCTCAAGGGCGGCATCGACGAGGCCCGGTCCGGCAGCGGGCGGCTGACGTCCGGGCTGGACGACCTGCGCACCGGGACCGGGCAGGTCGCGGCCGGCATGCAGCGGCTGACCACCACCGTCGACAAGGCCGGCGACACGCTCGTCCCGCTGCTGCGCGACCGCGCGCCGGAGATCCGGCAGGCCGCGCTGCTGGTCGCGCAGGGCGCGGACGTCCTCGCCGACGGCGCCGGACGGCTCCCCGAACGGACCGGCACCGCCGTGAAGCAGGCCGAGAAGGCACAGGCCGAGCTGGAGACCTACCTCGCCGCCCACCCGGAGGTCCCGGCGAACGTCCGGCAGGACCTCACCCGGGCCGCCGCGCGGGTCGTCGCCGTCGCGCGGCAGGTGGACGGCTACGTCCGCGACCACACCGGCGACCTGCGCAAGGTCGCCGCCGACGCCCGGACGGTCGGGACGGCCGCCCGGAGACTCGCCGAGGACGCCCCGACCCTCGCCGCGAAGGTCGAGAAGGCCCGCCGCGACGTCGACCGCCTCAACGCCGGGACGAAGCGGGTGAACGCGGGCGCCGGGCAGCTGCTGTCCGGTTCGTCGCAGCTCACGAGCGGTCTGGGCGCGCTGTCGGGCGGTGCGGGGCAGTTGGAGGACGGGCTCGGGCGGCTCTCCGGCGGCGCGGTCACGCTGGAGACGGCGCTCGCGCAGATCGCCGACGGCGACCAGAAGCTCGCCCGCGGCCTGGACGAGGGCGCCGCGCAGGTCCCGTCCTACGGCGACGGCGAGCGGAACGCGCGCGACGACATGATGAGCAACCCCGTCCGGCTGGCGTCCTCGACGGAGAACAAGGCGCCGAACTACGGCACCGGCTTCGCGCCGTTCTTCGTGCCGCTGTCCCTCTGGGTCGGCGGGATGATCATCTACATGCTGCTGCGGCCGCTGAACCCGCGCGCGCTCGCGGGCACCGCGCCCGGCCGCCGCGTCGCCCTCGCCGGCTGGCTGCCCGCCGCCGCGGTGGGCGCCGCGCAAGCCTGCGTCGTGCTGGCCGTCCTGCACTTCGCGCTCGGGCTGCGCGCCGAGCACTGGGCCGGGCTCGCCGGCTTCCTGGTGCTGGCGTCCGCCGCGTTCCTCGCGGTGATCCAGTGGGTGAACGCCCGGTTCGGGCCGATCGGCCGGATCATCGCGCTGGCGCTGCTGATGCTCCAGCTCACCTCCGCCGCCGGCACCTACCCGATCGAGACGAGCCCCGGCTTCTTCCAGGCGATCCGGCCGTGGCTGCCGATGCCGTGGGTCGTCGACGCCGTCCGGCACCTGATCAGCGGCGGCGACCTGACCTCGGTATGGCAGGGTTGTGCGGTGCTGGCGGCGTTCCTGGCGGGCGGGCTCGCGCTCACCGCCCTCGCCGTCCGGCACAACCGGGTGTGGACGATGAAACGCCTGCACCCGGCGCTGGAGCTCTAGACGCCCGATCGTGGGAGGCAGGGACGTGGCGCGCAGCGCGACCCGGGAGAAGCTGTTCACCGCGGCGATCGAGCTGATCGCGGAGAGCGGGCTCGCCGCCACCACCGTCGACCAGATCGCCGAGCGCGCCGGGGTCGCCAAGGGCACCGTCTACTACAACTTCGGCAGCAAGGCGGCGCTGTTCGCGGCGCTGCTGGAGTACGGGGTGGACCGGCTCGCCGCCGCGCTGCGGGACGCCGCGTCCGGCCGCCCGCCGCTGGAGGCGCTGGAGGCGGTGGTCAGCGCCGAGCTGGCGTTCATCGGGGAGCACGAGTCGTTCGCGCGGCTGCTGATCGCCGAGACGTGGCGGTCGGGCGGCGACTGGCAGCGCACCGCCCGGCTCATCCGGGAGCGGGCCATCGGCGCGGTCGCGGACGTGCTGCGCGCCGCGGTCGAGGCGGGCGACCTGCGCGCGGACCTCGACACGGGCACCGCCGCCTCCGCGGTGTTCGGCATGGTGCTCACCGTCGCGCTCGACTGGCGCGCCCTCGACCCGGACCGCTCCTTCGCCGACGTCCACGCCACCCTGATGGCCCTGCTGCGCGGCCGCCTCACCGCCCGGTGAGCCGCGCCGCGGGTCGGCGGAGGGTCAGGGCAGGTCGCGGACCTGCTCGATCACGCCGGGCATGGCGGCGTTGTTGGACCTGATCCAGTCGAGGAGGACGGCGATCTGCTCGTCGGTGTAGGTCGCGAGGCGCTCGCGGAAGACGCGGGCGATGGGCTCGAAGTACTCGCCGAACCGGGCGACGTTCTCCGGGACGAGCTCGACGATCACGCGGCGGCGGTCGTCGGGGTCGCGGGTCCGCTTGACGTAGCCGGCCTTCTCCAGCCGGTCGATCACGGCGGTGATGGCGCCGCCGGTGGTGATGCCCATCAGCTCGGCGAGCCGGCCGGGGGTCTGCGGGCCGTCCAGGGTGAGCGCGTTGACGCACTGCGCGTCGGTGACGTTCATCCCCGCCTTGCTCGCGGTCGCGTGGTGCAGCAGCACGGTGAACATCGTGGAGCGCTGCATCCCCGCCTGCAGTTCCGCCATCATCCGCTCGCGGTCCGGGATCGCCACGCCCCACCCCTCGTTCATTTCTCTGAATTAGAGAGGCTCAGTCTAGTGCGCCGCGGACGGAACGGACCAGCCGGGGGACGGTCCCCGGCTGTGTCGAACGAGACACCGCGGAGGAACCGGGCAGGAACGGAGCGCCACTAAACTGGTTTTTGTTAGGACCACTAAACAGGCGGTCCGCTCCTGGCCCCGGATCCCACGAAGGTTCGGGGCCGCCCCCTATCCGGCCCCGCTCCCCCATGAGCCCTGCTCACCCGCAGGCCCCGCTCACCCGCCGGCCGCCTCGCCCGCGACCTGCTTCGCCCACCGGTAGTCCGCCTTCCCGGCCGGCGACCGCTTCATCTCCGGGACGAACGCGTACACGCGCGGCACCTTGTAGCCCGACAGCTCCCTGCGGCAGTGCGCGTCCAGCTCCTCGACCGGCGGCCGCTCGCCCGACGGCTGGATCACCGCCGCGACCCGGTTGCCCCAGCGCTCGTCCGGAACGCCCGTCACCACCGCGTCGTACACGCCCGGATGCCCCTTGAGGACCGCCTCGACCTCCTCGGGGAACACCTTCTCGCCGCCGGTGTTGATGGCCTGCGACCCCCGCCCGTAGACGGCGATCGTCCCGTCCTCCTCCACCGTCGCGATGTCGCCGGTGAGCAGCCACCGCCTCCCGTCGACGACCGGGAAGGTCCGGGCCGTCTTCTCCGGGTCGTTGTAGTAGCCGTGCGCGATGTGGCCGGTGCGCGCGACCTGCCCGATCACCCCGGACCCCGGCTTCACCGGCTGGAGCGCGTCGTCCAGGACCGTCACGTTCTCCACGTCCGGCGCGAACTTCAGGCCCTTCTCCGGCGTGGAGCCCGCCGTCGCCTCCGCCGTCGACCCCGACTCCGTCGACCCGAACCGGTCCAGGATCATCGTGTTCGGCAGCAGCCCCCGGATCCGGTCGCGGACCGTCCCGGTCAGGATCGCGCCCGTCGACACGAACGCCAGCAGCGACGACGTGTCGTACCCGCCGCGCGCCAGCTCCTCCGCCATCGGGATCGCCATCGCGTCCCCGGTGATCGTCAGCGAGTTGACCTTCTCCCGCTCGATCGTCCGCCAGATCTCCGCCGCGTCGAACTTGCGCGCGTAGACCAGCGTGGCGCCCATGAACCAGGCGATCCACGTGGCCATCTGGGCGGCGCCGTGCATCAGCGGCGCGATCGGCATCATGATCATCGGCCCGCCGTTGCGGGCCAGGTCGACGACGTCCTCCGGCTTCTGCGGGCGCGGGAACGTCGGGTTCCAGAACGCCAGCAGCATCTGCTCGGTCGACCACATGACGCCCTTCGGCATCCCGGTCGTCCCGCCCGTGTAGATGATGTAGGTGTCGTCGGCCGAGCGGGCCGGGAACCCGCGCGTCCCCGGCTGCGCCGCCAGCGCCTCGTCGTAGCGGACGGCGCCGTCGATCGACGGCGCGCCCCCCACGGCGATCAGGTGCCGCAGCTCCGGCGCCTCCGGGACCGTCGCGGCGACCCGGTCCTCGAACTCCACGTCGTACAGCAGCGCGACGCTGTCGGAGTCCCGGTAGATGTAGAGCAGCTCCGTCTCCACGTACCGGTAGTTCACGTTGATCGGCACGGCCCGGATCTTCAGCGCCGCCAGCAGCGCCGCCGCGTACTCGACGCCGTTGTACAGCTGCATCGCCACGTGCTGGCCGGGCCGCACGCCCGCCGACTCCAGATGGTGCGCGAGCCGGTTGGCGTGCTCGTCCAGCTCGGCGTAGGTGAGCCGCCGGTCGCCGCAGACCACCGCGACGCGGTCGCCGATCGCGTCCGCGACTCCTTCGAACAGATCGGCGTGGTTGTACTCCATCGGACGTCCTCCGGAGGGTGGGTATTCGCGCCTACGGTGTCTGGGGTCGCCCCCAGGGGAACACGGACAGGGAAAGACGGGAGCCGGGACGGGTCAGGGCTTGTCGCCGCCGACGACCCACATCGCGAAGAACTGGGCGCCGCCGCCGTAGGCGTGGCCGAGGGCGCGCCGCGCCCCGTCCACCTGGTGCTCGCCGGCCTGCCCGCGGACCTGCAGCGCCGCCTCCGCGAACCGGATCATCCCGGACGCGCCGATCGGGTTGGACGACAGCACGCCGCCGGAGGGGTTCCACGGGATGTCCCCGTCGAACGCCGTCGCGCCGGCCTCGGTGAGCTTCCAGCCCTCGTTGTCGCCGCAGAACCCGAGGTTCTCCAGCCACATCGGCTCGTACCAGGAGAACGGCACGTACACCTCGGCGCAGTCCAGCTCGCGGCGCGGGTCGGTGATGCCGGCCTGCCGGTACACGTCCGCCGCCGCGTCCTTGCCGCCCTGCGGGCTGACGTTGTCGCGGCCCGCGAACTGCATCGGCTCCGACCGCATCGCGGTGCCGTGCACCCACGCGGGCTTGCCCGGCGCCTTCTTCGCCGCGTCCTCGGACGCCAGCACCATCGCGCAGGCGCCGTCGGACGACGGGCAGGTCTCCAGGTAGCGGATCGGCTCCCACAGCATCGGCGTCGACTCGACCATCTCGCGGGAGATGCCGGGGATCTTCAGGTGCGCGTACGGGTTGCGCAGCGCGTTCTGCCGGTCCTTCACCGCGACGAGCGTGCCGATGTGGTCGGGCGCGCCCGACCGGGCCATGTAGGCGCGGATGTGCGGCGCGAAGTAGCCGCCGGCGCCGACGACCAGGGACGTCGTGAACGGCCCGTTCACCGTCAGCGCCCACGTCGCGTTCGACTCCGACTGCTTCTCCCACGCGATCGTGAGGACCCGCTCGTGCACGCCGGACTGGATCAGGTTCGCCGCGACGATCGCCGTCGACCCGCCGACCGAGCCGGCCGTGTGCACCCGCATCAGCGGCTTGCCGGTCGCGCCGAGCGCCTCCGCCAGGAACAGCTCCGGCATCACCACGCCCTCGAACAGGTCGGGCGCCTTGCCGACCACGACGGCGTCGATGTCCTTCCAGGTCAGCCCGGCGTCGTCGAGGGCGCGGCGGGCCGCCTCGCGCAGCAGGCCCGCCATCGACACGTCCAGCCGCTTGGTCTTGTACTGGGTCTGCCCGACGCCGATGACCGCACAGGGGTTAGCCATTGTTCTTCTCTCCCGACATCACGCAGACGAGGTTCTGCTGCAGGCAGGGGCCGGACGCGGCGTGCCCGAGCGTCCTGGACGCCGTCCCGTCGTGGATGCGGGACGCGGCCTCGCCGATCCGGATGAGGCCCGCCGCCATCACCGGGTTCGCCGACAGGGCCCCGCCGGACGGGTTGACCGTCACGCCGTCGCCGAGGCCGAGCGCCTCGCGCAGGATCAGCTCCTCGTGGCTGAACTGCGCGTGCAGCTCCGCGACCTCGACCCCGGCCGCGCCGGCCTTCTCCCCCGCGATGCGGGCGGCCTCGGACCGGGTCAGGTCGCGGACGCCGAGGGCGTGCGGCTCGGTGCGGTGGTCGATGCCGGTGATCCACGCGGGCCGCTCGCACAGCTCCCGCGCCTTGTCGCCGGCGGCGAGGACGATCGCCGCCGCGCCGTCGGTGACGGGCGCGACGTCGTACGGGCGCAGCGGCGCCACGTCGTAGTCGTCCCCCTCGGGGTCCGGCAGGTGCAGCGCGAACGGGTTGTCGCGGCCGGACGCCCGGGACCGCGCCGCGACCGCGCGCAGGTCGTCCTCCTTCGCGCCCGCGCGCTCCAGGTACGCGCGCGCCTGCATGGCCGCCATCGACACCTGGTCGACGCCGAGGGGCGCCAGCGTGTACGGGTCGAGCTGCTGGGTCATGATCGCGCGCAGGTCGCCCTGGGACGACTTGCCGAACCCGTACACCAGCGCCGTGTCGATCTCGCCGAGCTGGAGCTTCACCCACGCCTCGTACAGCGCCCACGCGCCGTCCATCTCGACGTGGCTCTCGGAGATCGGCGGCCACGCGCCGAGCGTGTCGAGCGCGGACACGAAGGCGAACGGCGCGCCCTGCAGGTAGTCGCACGAGCCCGAGCAGGTGAACCCGAAGCGGGACAGCCCCGTCCGCTCCTTGATCTCGGTGATCACCGGCAGGACCATCTCGGTCTCCGCGATCCCCTGGTCCTCGGCGGCGTGGTGACTCTGTGCGAACGCGACGACTGCGACATCACGCATTACATGAAGTCCTTGATCTCTTCGAAGGGGACGTCGGGCTCGTCGGTCGGCTCGAACCACTTGATGTTGGCCATCGACCGGTCCCACTCCTCGCGGGGCCGCCACGCCGCCTTCACCCGCATGCCCATCCGGACCTGGTCGGCCGGGACGCCCGCGATGAGCGTCAGCATCGTCAGGCCCGCCCCGTCCAGCAGGACGTAGCCGGACACGAACGGCACCTCGGGCGCGCGCGGGTCGGGGATGTTGTTGACCGCGAAGGTGGTGACGGTGCCGGTGTCCGGCAGCTCCACCTCCTCGGACGTGGGGACGCCGTCGCGCGGGCAGAACCCCTTCATCGGCACGATGACCTTCTCGCACACCGGGCAGCGGTGCCCGATGAGGCGGCCCTCGGAGACGCCCTCCAGGAACCGGCCGAGCGCCTGCCCGCCCTTCAGCCGGTACTCCAGGCTCGCCTGCGGATTGATCATGGTGACCTCGGGCTGGAAGCACTCGATGTCGCCGATCGTCCCGGTCCGCTCCGCGCGGTACCTCGGCCTGACCCGCATCCCGGTCTTCAGGGTCTTCGGGGGCTTCGCGCCCGCCTCGAGGACGCCGAGGTCGAGGGCGTGCAGCAGCGCCGTGTCGGCGCCGTCCGGGCGGATCAGCGCCCACGCGAACGGCCGGTCGAACGGGTGCTCCTTCGCCGGGTTCGGCACCCACGACCAGGTCGTCACGGTCCCGGCCGGGCCGACCTCGACGAACTCGCCGGTGACGTCCTCGCCGGTCTCCGGGTCGTACTCCGACGGCGGGACGAGCACCCGCCCGGCCGCCGTGCGGACGCCGACCATCCGGCCGTCGCGCAGCTCGCTCAGGAAGCGCCCGATCACCGGCCCGACCGAGCGGGTGTAGCCGCCGGGGAACTCGACGACGTGGTTGACCGCCGTCTCAGACGGCTGCGTGGTCTCAGATGGCACTGTCGCGGTCCTTCCAGTACGGGTCCCGCAGCTTGCGCTTGAGCAGCTTGCCGTTGGGCTCGCGCGGCATGGTCTCGATGAAGTCGATGGTCTTCGGCCACTTCATCTTCGCCAGCCGGCCCTCCAGGGACGTCAGGATGTCCTCGGCCAGCTCGGGCCCGGGCTCGGCGCCCTCGGCGGGCTCGACGACGGCCTTGATCTGCTCGCCCCACTCGTCGTCGGGGATGCCGAACACGGCGACGTCCGCGACCTTGGGGTGCAGGGTGATCTCGTTCTCGATCTCGGCGGGGTAGATGTTCGCGCCGCCCGAGATGATCATGTCGGCCTTGCGGTCGGACAGGAACAGGAACCCGTCCTCGGTCAGGTAGCCGATGTCGCCGACCGTGAAGAAGTCGCGGAGGCGGTTCTTCTCCGTCTTCTCCTTGTCGCCCTTGTACTCGAACTGGACGCCGGCCATCTTCATGTAGATGGTGCCGTGCTGCCCGGTCGGGACCTCGTTGCCGTCGTCGTCGACGATGAGCAGCTCGCTGATCGCCCACGCCTTGCCGACCGTGCCGGGGTGGGCGCGCCAGTCCTGCGGGCTGGCGATCGTGCCGCCGCCCTCGGTGGCCGCGTAGTACTCCCAGATGCAGTCGCCCCACCAGTCGAGCATCTGCTGCTTGATCGGGACGGGGCACGGCGCCGCCGCGTGGATCGCCCACTTCATCGACGACACGTCGTACTTGCTCCGCACGTCCTCCGGCAGCGCCAGCAGCCGCTTGAAGTGCGTCGGGACCATGTGGGTGTTGCTGACCCGGTGCTCCTGGATCAGCTTCAGCGTCTCCTCGGCCTCCCACTTGTCCATGTAGACGAGGGTGTGGCCCATCTGCAGCGCCGTCCCGCCGAACTGGGTGACGGCGGTGTGGTAGTTCGGCGACGTGATCAGGTGCGCCTGGTTCTCGCCGCCCGCCGGCCGGCCCGGCGTCATCCCGAACAGGCCGAGCAGGAACGTCATCAGCTCAGCGCTGTCGTCGGGGTCGAGCCCGTTCAGCGCGCGCTTGACGCCCTTCGGCCGTCCCGTCGTGCCGGACGTGTAGTGCATGGTCGCGCCGGCGCTGCGGTTCTCCGGCAGCGTGTCCGGCCGCCCGTCCACCAGCTCGGCGTAGGGCCGGAAGCCCTCGACCTTCCCGAACCCGAACCGGCGGTGCGGTTCGAGCCCCGACTCGTCGGCGGCGCGCACGCCCTCGGCGGCGTACCGCTCGTGCACGAAGAACGCCTTGGCCTCGCTGTCGGCGACGATGTAGCCGATCTCCGGGCCGGTCAGATGCCAGTTGATCGGCGTGTAGTACCAGCCGGCCTGGAGCGCCGCCAGGTAGAGGACGAGCCCCTCGACGCCGTTCGGGACGAGCCCGCAGATGCCGTCGCCGTCCTTGAGGCCGAGCTCGCGGAGCCCGTGGACGAGCCGGTTCGAGCGGACCAGCAGGTCGCCCGCGGAGTACTGCGCGCCGTCCGGATCGACGGCGGCGACCCACTCGGGATCGGCCTGCGCCAACCGCCAAAAGCCCAACGACCCCATCGGATCTCCCTTGCGTGATCACGGTGAGCACCGCCTGCCGGCGGCGCCCGGCGACCAAAGTAGATCACGTTCTCGTTTTGCAGGGCAACCCCTACCGGTAGCGCATCGCCTTAACTAGAATCTGTTCTTGTTTTGCCCATCGCAGGAGGACATCCATGGCCGAGCTGCTGCCGATCAGCACCGAGCACTGCACCGTCGAGCGGGACGGCCACGTCGTCATCGTCACGATGAACCGGCCCGAGGCGCGCAACGCGCTCAGCACGGCCATGCTGGTCGGCCTCGCCGACGCCTGGGCCTACATGTCCGACACCCCCGAGGTCCGCGTCGGCATCCTCACCGGGGCCGACGGCACCTTCTGCGCCGGCGCCGACCTCAAGGCCATGTCGCAGCCGCCGTCCGACCCCCGCGTCGCGGAGCGCGCCGCGCAGATCCCCGACTACCACTGGAAGGGCCTGCTCCGCGACGGCCGCCCGACCAAGCCGCTCATCTGCGCCATCGAGGGCTACGCCGTCGCCGGCGGCACCGAACTGCTGGCGGGCACCGACCTCCGCGTCGTCGCCGAGGGCGCCACCCTCGGCCTCTTCGAGGCCAAGCGCGGCCTGTTCCCCATGGGCGGCTCCGCCGTCCGCCTCCCCCGCCAGATCGGCTACGCCGCCGCCCTCGACATCCTGCTCACCGCCCGCGAGGTGACCCCGCAGGAGGCCCTCGCCATGGGCCTGATCAACAAGGTCGTCCCCGACGGCGAGGCCCTCGCCGTCGCCCGCGAGATGGCCGACCAGATCGCCGCCTGCGCGCCGCTGTCCGTCCAGGCGATCCTGCGCGCCGTCCGCGAGACCGAGCACCTGCCCGAGGAGGAGGCGCTCAAGGTCTCCGACGAGATCGGCTGGCCCGTCTTCGCCACCGAGGACGCCAAGGAGGGCTCGAAGGCCTTCAAGGAGAAGCGCGCCCCCGTCTACCACGGCAAGTAGCACCCGCGGTCCGGGGCGCGGAGCCGTCAGGAAGCGCCCCGGTCACGCGAGGGCGGCGGAGGCGGAGCGGCCGGTTCCGGGCTACGGGGTTCGAGGGGTCTCGCTGCGGAAGGTGTGGCCGAGTTCGGGGCCGAGGCCGAAGTAGTGGCGGAAGTTGTAGATGAGCGGGCTCCACTCGGCCGGATCCACGTGGTGGGTGCCCGGGACGACGATGCGCGGGTCGGCGTGCACGCGCAGGACGTCGGCCTCGACGATGACGAAGCCGCCGGACGCCCCGGGGCGCACCCGCTCGGCGCGGGCCTCCAGCTGCAGCGGGCATTCGGCGACGCGGGACGGCCCCACCGTCTCGGACGGCTCGGGCCGCAGCCCGGCGGCGGCGAACTTGTCCCGCTCGAACCGGAAGGCGCCCGCCTTCGCCGCAGGCACCGGGTCGCGTCCCGTCAGCGGCGCCAGCCGCTCCACGGCCCGCCACTGCTCCGGCCCCGGAACGTTGATCACCAGTTCGGGGCGCTCCCGGAGGTTGCGGGCGGTCTGCCCCTCGGCGCCGAGCCCGAGCACGACCGTCCGGCCGAGCGCCCACGCCGACGACATCGGCGCGAGGTTGTCCGAGCCGTCCTCGTTCGCGCTGGTCAGGAGGACGACGGGGGTTCCGAAGTACAGGACGCTCGGCTCGATGGCGACGTGTTCCGGCATGGCGGCGACCGCAGGTTCCATGGTCGGCAACGTAGGGCGGGATCGTTTCGATACCGGCTGAAATGTGATCGCGGGCGGGTATCGGACCGTCCGAAAAGGGGGCGGTGTTTGCGCGGCTCCCTCCGTGGCACGGCTGGACGCAAGCCGGTCATGGAAGGGATGAGCAGGCGATGGCTCTCCAGATAGGACGGTACCTGGGACGGGGCCGCACGGCGGACGGCGAGCCGCCGGCGGAGCCCCGGAGGCGCTGGGCCTGGCCCCGGCGGACGGCCGCGGCGGCGCCCGCGGACGAGAGCGCGGGGAAGACCGTGGTGGTGCGGAGGCCGCGGCGGTGGGCGCGCGGCCGGCACAACCCCGTCAGCGCGATGATCCTGTCGGCGGGCTGGGCGGCGGCGTTCATCCTCGCCCTCGGGATGCTGCTGACCTGGGGCGGCGCCAACCCGGGCAATGGCCTGGTGCACGCGACGCTCACCACGGGCCGCTGGCTCGCGACGCCGTTCCACGACGCGTTCACGCGGCCGGACCCGAAGGAGCAGCTCTACATCAACTGGGCGATCGCGGGCGCCGTCTACTACGTCGTCGCGCGGGCCCTGTCGTGGATGACCCGCTTCTGACAGCCGGGAGTTCGGCGGCGGCCGGGGCGTACCGCCCCGGCCGCCGTCCCTGCCCTTGCGGGGTCAGCCTTCGGTGATCGCGTTGAGCCGCTCGATCGACTCGACGTACTCCTCGATCAGGTCGTAGACGACCTGGGCCGCCGGCTTCACCTGGTTCATGGAGCCGACGATCTGGCCGACCGGGAAGGTGACCAGCTCGCCGTCGCCGGACCGGGCGATGCGCGGCAGCGCGTCGGCGATCAGCATGAACTGCATGGGCATCGGCAGGTAGCCCGGGGACTTCTCGCTCTCCCACGCCTCGGTCCACGCGGTCTTGAGGAACCGCGCGGGCTTGCCGGTCCAG
This sequence comes from Actinomadura nitritigenes, assembly GCF_017573545.1. Lineage (GTDB taxonomy): Bacteria > Actinomycetota > Actinomycetes > Streptosporangiales > Streptosporangiaceae > Spirillospora > Spirillospora nitritigenes. The sequence goes on from NZ_JAGEOK010000012.1 coordinate 80,458, forward strand.
GCGCGGGACCGGACGGTGTCGCGGGAGGTGGCCGCGAGGAGCTTCGGCAGCGCCCGCTCGGGGGTGTCGGCCTCGTCCACGGTCAGCCAGATGGAGCCCGTCCAGACGCCGTCGGCGCCGAGCGCGAGGCCGGCGGCCATCTGCCGGCCCCGGCCGATGCCGCCCGCCGCGAGGACGATCGTGTCCTCGCCGACCGCGTCCACGACCTCGGGGATCAGCACCATCGTGGACACGTCGCCGGTGTGGCCGCCGGCCTCGGTGCCCTGCGCGATGATGATGTCCACGCCGGCCTCGACCTGCTTGCGGGCGTGCCGCGCGTTGGAGGCCAGGCCGCCGACCTTCACGCCGTGCTGGTGGGCCAGCTCGGCGACGTCGGCCGGGGGCGGGCCGAGGGCGCTCGCCAGCAGCGCGATCGGGTGCTTGAGCGCGATCTCGACCTGCGGCCGGGCCGTCTGGTCGGTCCACCCGAGCAGCACCTTGCTCGCGCTCTCGGTGGACGGCTCGACGCCGTGCTCCTGGAGCAGGTCCTCCAGGAACTTGCGGTGCTCGGCCGGGATCATGCCCTGGAGCTTGCCGACCAGTTCCTCGGCGTCGCCGAGGTCGGCGCCCTCGTACTTGGCGGGCATCACCACGTCCACGCCGTACGGCTTGCCGCCGACGTGCTCGTCGATCCACTTGAGCTCGAGTTCGAGCTCCTCGGGGGTGAAGTACAGGGCGCCGAGGACGCCCATGCCGCCGGCGCGGCTCACCGCCGCGACGACGTCGCGGCAGTGACTGAACGCAAAGATCGGGTACTCGATGCCGAATTGTTCGGTGACTCGTGTCCGCACAGCCTCGACCCTAGGCGGGTCCACGCAAAACTGCAACAGGTTCTAGTTGGGGAAATCGCTGAGGCACGCAGAACATGCCGACGCGGGGGTCCGGTCGGCTCTAGAACACGTATCAGCGCGAGTGGGGACAGCCGAAGGCCCCGCGGCCCGGAGGGGGCCTGCGGGGCCTTGGCGAGCGAGAAGCGGGCGAGGAGCGGGCTCAGCGGCGCCGCGACGGCAGCCGGCGCTGGCGGCCGTCGGACGGCGCCCGCCGCGCCTGCGGCCTGCCGGTGCCCTTGGACGGCGCCGGAGCCGCGCCCTGGGCACCGGATGCGTCCGGCGCGTCCGGGGCGGCGGCGCGGGCCGCGAACGAACCGGGCGGAGCGGCCGCCGACGCCGGCGCGGCCGCAGCGGTCCCGCCGGGGGCCGCGGCGGCGCCGGGAGCGCCGGGAGGCTTGGGCGGGCCCGCGTCGCCGAACTTGCCGTCGGGACGGCGGGGCGCCTCGATCGGCGGGGGCGTCCGGTCGCGCATCAGCCCGAGGAGGCCGCCGGCCAGCAGCAGCACCAGGCCGACGAACACCGCGCCCGCCGGGACGTAGCTGCGCACCAGGTCGATCTGCAGCGCGGTCTTGTCCGCCATCGAGACGAGGCCCCGCTGGTCCTTGTCGAGGGTGATCAGGTCGGCCTGGGCGACGATCATCTTGCCCTTGCCGTCGGGCGTCTGCACCCAGCTGCGGATGTTCTCCCGCTGCTTGACCGGGATGCCGGTGCGCGGGTCGACCCACATCGTGTTGTAGGCCTCGGTGTAGCGGTCGGCCTTCTGGTTGCCCTTGTCGGCCGGCAGCCCCAGCATGCTCGCCGGCATCTTGGTGTCGAGCGAGGCCGTCTTGGTCAGCGGGATGTGCTGGGTGAACCGGTAGGTCGCGAGGCCGTGCACCCGCTCGACCCCGCCGTACTGCATCGGCGCCTGCTGCTTGGTGGTCATGTCGAAGAACGGGTAGTCGCGCTTCTGCACGTTCCCGATCGGGAACAGCAGCCCGTACCCCGACATGCGGACGGTGCTGTCGCCCTCGACGTTGGCGCCGCAGCAGTTGACGAGGACGCCCGTCCGGCGGTCGAACGCGATCCGGAACTTCTGGATCTGCACCGGGGTGTCGGGCTTGGCCTGGTCGTAGATGTCGGTGGTGGAGTCCCAGACGGCGATCTTGTTGTTGCCGCCGTTGGCCCGCACGTCGCCGCGGATGGTGTTGTTGGCCCGCAGCGTGACGCCGTTCTTCAGCTTCAGGTCGGACTGGTCGAAGTAGGTGCTGTTCGGCGACTCCAGCCGGGTGACCTGGTACCGGTTCAGCGGCGCCTGCACCACCTGGTCGGCCACGTAGAACCGGACCAACGGCGCGAGCGCGAGAAAGAAGGCGCCCAGGCCGATCAGGATCAGGCCGACCACCGGTCGCCGCATGAACACCTCCGGGACTGCGGTCCGTTCCCCGGGCCGTGAGGCCGGATTCCGGCGTGCGCGGTCAGGCTACAGGACTTGCCAAACCGCCCGTCCAATAGCACCGGCCACCCACCGTGCAAATCCGAAGAATCTTCCCATATTGGCCATGGAGCGCGGGCACGGTCGGCACATCCCCGGGGGGTGGGCCGGCGACCGCTCCCGGTGACCGTGTACCGGCCGGTAAGCTCCGCCTGTACTCCCCGTGATCCGTGAGGTTGCCCATGGACTGGCCGGCAGCTGCCTCGGCGCCCGAGCAGGACGGTCGCGCCGCCCCGGGCCACCGTGCCACGTTCGGCCGGAGCCTCCGGCTCTTCGGCGCGTTCCGGCGCGAGGGCACCGATCCGGAGTACTTCTACGGGCTGATGGCGCAGGACACCGTCGCGCAGCTCGGCACGTACACCCGCCTCGACGGCGCCACCGTCATCGACGTGGGGACCGGCCTCGGCCAGTTCGCGCGCGCGCTGGAGAAGGCCGGGGCGCGCTGCACCGGCATCGACCACGACATCAAGGAACTGACCGCGCTCGGGCCCCCGGCGCCCAACACGCTCGTCGCCAGCGCGCTGGCCCTGCCGTACCGGACGGGTTCGGCCGACGTGTGCTTCTCGTCCAACGTCCTGGAGCACGTGCCCGACCCGTGGCGGATGGCCGGGGAGATGGTCCGGGTGACGCGTCCGGGCGGGCTGGTGTTCCTGTCGTTCACCAACTGGCTGTCCCCGTGGGGCGGCCACGAGACGTCGCCCTGGCACTACCTCGGCGGCGACCGGGCCGCCCGCCGCTACGAGCGCCGCACGGGACGGCCGCCGAGGAACCGGTACGGCGCGAGCCTGCACCCGGTGTCGGTGTCGGCGGCGCTCGCCTGGGCGCGCGGCAACGGCGACGTCGAGGTCGTCGCCGCGGTGCCCCGCTACCTGCCGCGCTGGGCGTCCGTGATCGTCCGCGTCCCGGGCCTGCGGGAGGTCGCGACCTGGAACCTGCTGCTCGTGCTGCGGAAGACCGGCCCGTGAGGCCCGCGCCGCCGCAGGCCGGGCCCGCCCCGCCGCCGGTCTCCGGGCACCAGGACGCGCTGGACGGCGTCCGGGCGCTCGCCGCGCTGGCCGTCCTCGCGTTCCACGTGGCGAGCGCGTCCGGCGCGATGACCCGGGAGGGCGGCTCCGGCTGGCTGTTCAACGGCGGCCAGGTCGGCGTGCCGATCTTCTTCACGCTCTCCGGCCTGCTGCTCTACCGCCCGTGGGCGGCGGCGGCGCTGGACGGCCGGGCCGCGCCGCGCACCGGCGAGTACCTGCTCAAGCGCGTGCTGCGGATCATGCCCGCGTACTGGGCGCTGATCGTCGTCTTCATGGTCACGTCCGCGCGCGGGCACCTCGGCGACCCGCTGACCTGGGGCTCGCTGCTGACGCTGACGCAGACGTACCTGCCCGACCCGTGGTGGGGCGGCGGCCTCGGCCCGGCCCGCATCGGCCAGACGTGGAGCCTGGTGGTCGAGGCCGCCTGGTACGCGCTGCTGCCGCTGACCGCGCCGCTGCTCGCCTGGTACGCCCGGCGCGTCCCGACGCGCGACCCGGGCGTGCGCGCGAAGCGGCTGCTGCGCGCGATCGGCGTGTACGGGGCGCTCTCGTTCGTGTACGTGATCTTCATGTTCGTGCCGGACCGGCACACCCAGATGGGCCTGTGGCTGCCGCACTTCTTCGTGTGGTTCGCGATCGGCATGGCGATGGCCGTGGTGACGGTGTGGGCGCGCCTCGACCAGCGGCGCCCGGTCGCGGCGATGTGCCGGGCCGTCGCCGACTCGTGGGGCGCCTGCTGGGCGGCGGCGGCGATGCTGTACGTGGTGGCCGCGACGCCCGCGACCGGCCCGTACACCCTGCAGACGCCGGACGCGCTGTGGACGTCCGTCCTGCACCTGGTGGTGTTCGGGCTCGTCGCGGTGGCGCTGGTCGCGCCGATCGCGTTCGCGCCGGCCGGGCACCCGGTGATCGAGGCCGTGCTCGGCAACCGGGTCATGCGCTTCCTCGGCCGGATCTCCTACGGCGTCTTCCTCTGGCAGATGATCATTCTTCTGGCCTGGTACGACGCGGCGGACCGGATGTACCGGGGGCATGTCCTGACGGATCTGCCCCTGCTGGCGGCGGCGTCCATCGCAGCGGCGACGGCGAGCTACTACCTGGTGGAGAAGCCGGTGGCGGCGCTGCTGCGCCGGCGCCGCCCGCGCGCCGGCCGCGGCGGCGCCGACCCCGGCCGGACGGTTCCGGACCCGGTGGCGCCGCGGGCGCGGGCCCGGTCCCGGCGGGCCCCTGCCCGGGAGCGGCCCAGCTGAGCTCGATCCGGCCGCCGGACGCGCCGTCCGGCCCGCCGCGCGGCCGGGGCCGCCACAGCTCCACCGCGACCCGTCCGACGATCGCCAGCCCGAGCAGCTGCGGCACGACGTCGCCGAGCGGCCCGTCCGGCTTCGACGGGTTGTCCAGCAGCCCGAACCGGTTCCCCGCGGCGAGGCACCCGGCCCCGGCGACCATCGCGAGCACGACCGTCCAGGACGACGCGAGCGCGCGCAGCGGCCAGGCCCGCCCGGTCCTCGCCCAGCCGCAGACGGCCGCCACGGCGGCGGTGACGGCGAGGCCGGGGATCCCGGCGATCCAGCCGCCGAGCGCGGCGGCGAGGCCGAGCGCGGCCCAGGCGGGCCAGCCGGTCCCGGCGACCAGGGCACGGCCGCCGGACGGTCCGGGACCGCGCCGCTCCCGCGCCGGCCAGACGGCGACCAGCAGCAGGACGAGCAGCAGGTTGAGGCCGGCGACCACGGCGATCCGCTGCGACCGGTCCGGGGCGTAGGTGAGCCGGACGACGCCCTTCGTCCCGGCGGGGACGAGCCAGCCCTGCTTCCAGCCGTCGAGCCGGACGGCGCGCAGCGCGGTGCCGCCGGCGGTGGCGCGCCAGCCGGTGTTGAAGTTCTCGTTCACGGTGAGGAACGAGTTCTTCGCCGCGTCGATCTCCAGCGTGCGGGACCCGGATCCCCAGCTCAGCACCTTGACCGGCTGCGGCGCGCCCGCCCCGGCGCCGGCCTGCGCTCCGGCGTTCGCGCCCGTGCCGTTGGCGATCGCCTGCGGGCCGACGGTGACCGTGTCGATGCGGTACGCGTCGAGCGGCACCGAGGTCAGGTGGTTCCGGCCGGCCTTCAGCGGCGCCTGGCGGCAGGCGGCGAACCGCAGCGGGCGCCCGGCGAGCAGGTCGCCGAAGGTGCCGGTGGCCTTCGTCTGCACGGTCGTCCCGTCCACCCGGACCTTCGGCCCGTACCTGCAGGCCAGCGTCAGCGGGGAGCCGGACACGTCCGGCAGCGGCCGGACGCCGGGGACGACGAGGTCGGTCAGCTGCACCGGCCCGGCCTGGTCGTCCTTGGGGAAGGTGACGGTCAGCCGGTCGGTGGTCATCGGGGCGAACGACAGCCGGCCCAGCCCGTCGGACAGGCCCTCGCGGTACTCGCCGTTCTGCCCCTCGACCCGCACCCGGACCGGCCCGGACGCACCGGGCGGCCGGCTCAGCGTGAGCTTCGACAGCCGCTTGCGGCCCTTCCACCGGACGGAGACGGCGGGCGCCGGGTCCTTGTCCGCGGCGATCCAGGTGGTGGACGGGTCCCCGTCGAACGCCGAGCGCGCCTGGTCGGCGGGGTGGTCGGACTGGACGGAGGTGGCGGTGACGAGCGGCTGCCCGGCCACGGCGGTGTACCGGGCGATCAGCCGCTCGTCGGTGAGGACGGCGGTCCCGGTGAGCGGCGCCTTCCCGGCCACGGCGGACGTGTAGGCGCGGTCGAGGCCGTCGCCTTCCTCGTCGTCGTTCGCGAGGGCGGACGAGCACACCCAGCGGGCGCTGCCCCGCATGCACGCGGACGTGCCGCCGGGGGCCCGGCTCATCACGTAGGTGGCCTGGCCCTTCACCCCGGACGGCGCCGGCAGCGTGTAGGTGCGGGTCGGGCGGACGCCGCCGATGCTCAGCTCGGAGACCCCGGCGCGTGCGAACGCGGGCACCGCCGGCCTGGTCGCGAGGCCGGTGATGCGCAGCTTCAGCCAGCGGCTCGTCCCCTCCGGGGCGCGCAGCGGCTGGGGGGACGAGGTCCGCTGGACGTCCTGCTCCACGGTGCCGGTCTCGGTCTGCACCGCGACCCGCGCGACGGCGGGGCCGAGCGTGGAGTCCTGGTCGAACACGGCGGTCAGGTCGCGGACGTCGCGGGGCTGGTCGAAGTCGACCCGGAGCCACTGCCCGACCGGCCCGTTCCAGCCGCCGGTCCGCCACGCGGTGAACGGGTCGCCGTCCAGCGCCGCGTACGGCCCGGCGCCCGGCTTGCGGGACTGCGGGATGGCGTCGTCGCTCGCCGCCGACGACGACGCCGTGACGTCGCGGACCCCGCCGCCGTAGGCGACGTGGGTGGTGTACCGGTTCCAGCCCTTGTCGAGGACGTCGGTGGCCTGCCTCCTGTGCGCCTGCGTCAAGGTCGGCGACGTCTGGTGCAGCTCGCCGTAGTTGCGTTTCAGCAGGCGGGGCGAGTCGGTCACGACGGGTTCGCCGCCGAGGTCGGGCGCGTCGTCGTCGAGGAGGACGGGCCCGGACGGCAGCGCCCGGTCGTCGGCCATCGCCAGCAGCGACTCCGGCCCGCCGTACACGCGGAGGGCGCCGGACGCGTCCGACAGGTTCGCGACGTCGTCGGCGCCGGAGACCTCGTAGACCTCCAGCGCGGGGTACCTCTGGTCCGTGGCGGACACGGCGTCGTCCACCAGGTCGCCGCCGACGGGCGCGCCGAACGCGGCGGCCCGGCGGATGCCGGGCGAGTCGGCGAGCGCCTGGTGCAGCCGGGCGGGCCAGGCGCCGCGCAGCGTCTCGCGGCTCAGGTCGTTGCGGACGAGCAGGTACCGCACGCCCATCCGGCCGAGGAACGCGGCGAGGCCCGGCGACCCCTGGCCGGAGCGGACCTGCAGGTCGATCGCGTCCAGCGCCCGGGTGTACCCGGGCGACCCGGCCGGGACGAGCTGCCGGACGCCCCAGCGGGCCGTGAGCAGCGGCTGGACGATGTCGTCCATCGGCCGGCCCCACACGTACTCGCCGAACGGGGCGCCGGGCAGCGCCAGCACGCCCTGCTGCCCGGCCCGCGCGTTGATCCACGACGCCGCGTCCCGCCAGTACTTCGGCACCTGGGCGAAGGAGCCGGGGCCGGTCAGCCCGTTCGACACGGCGGTCGCGCCGATCCCGGCCAGCGCGACCAGCGCGACGGCGGGCACGCTCAGCACGGCCCGCAGCACGCCGCGCGCGCCGGGCCGGCGCTCTTCGGCCAGGCCCCGCACCTGGGCGCGCCCCGGCCTGCGGACGGCCACGACGAGCAGGTGCGCCAGCCCGAGCGCGAGCGGCATCCGGACCACCGCGTCGAACTTGTGCAGGTTGCGCAGCGGCGCGAGCGGGCCGTCCAGAAGGTCGCGGGCCTGCGCGGCGAACGGGCCGGGGATGTCGCTGAGGTGTCCCGTCGTGATGACCGCGACCCCGGCCAGCAGCGTGAGGAGCAGGAACGTCCGCTCGGGCAGCAGCCGGCCGAGCAGCCCGGCGAGGCCGAGCGCGGCGATCAGGCCGGTGCAGACGACCGGCAGCGCGCCCACCGACAGGCCGTGCCCGACCGGCCACCAGATCCGCCCGTCGACGATCAGGTAGTTCACCCAGCGCTCGGCGCCCCGGAACACGTTGATCAGGCCGGTCGGCGCGGTCGTCGTCGCGGCCTTCTCGGTGTAGGTCAGCCAGGAGAAGCCGTAGGTCCCGGTGAGCGTCAGCGGGACGAGCCACCACGCCATCGCCGCGCCGGTGCCCGCCGACCACCACGCCAGCAGCCGGATCCGGTGCGACCCGCGGGGCCGCGTGATCACGTACACCAGCGGGACGATCAGCACCGCGACGGTGGCGGTCGCGTTGATGCCGCCGCAGCAGGCGACCGCGAGCCCCGACCGGGCCGCGGCGCGCACCCGCCCGCCCTCACCGGACGCGGCGGTGACCAGCGGCAGCACGATCCACGGCAGCATCGCGGCGGGCAGGTACTCCGACGAGATCTGGCCGAGGGTCGCCAGGGCGTTCGGCGCCAGCGCGTACGCCATCGCGGCGATCAGCCGGCTGCCGGGCCCGCCGATCCCGAGCCGGTTCGCGAGCCTCCACGTCCCGGCGAACGCCAGGCACAGCAGCAGCGACGTCCAGAGCCGCTGGGTGATCCACGGCGGCATCCCGACCAGGTGCCCGAGCGCGTGGAACGGACCCATCGGGAACAGGTAGCCGACCGCCTGGTTCTGCAGCTGGCCGAACTGCTCGGCGTCCCACAGGTGCAGCGCGCGGCCGAGGAACCCGAGCGGGTTCACCGCCATGTCGATCTTGGTGTCGGCGAGGATGAGGCCGGGCCGGGTGCCGAACGCCAGCGCGGTCAGCGCCAGGCAGCACGCCGCGACGCGCAGCCGCTCGCGCAGCCGGGCGGCGGCGTCCGGGCCGTCCGGCGGGCGCGGGCCGGGGGCGGGCGGGCGCGGCGCGCCGGCGCGCGGCGGGCTCGCCTCTCCCACTGCCATGCTCGCCCCTTCTCCTCCCGCCCTTCGCCGCCCGGCCTCGTCCGGCCGGTCCTACTCGAGGTCGCCGCGGGCGGCCTCGCCGGTGGAGCGGGGCCGGCCGAGCAGCCGCTCGACGGTGGTCGCCTCGCGGACCTCGCGGACCTCGCCGGGGCCGGCGAGCAGCTCGTCGCGCACCGGGCCCTCCACCACGCGCAGGTGGACGTCACCGTACCGGTGCACGACCTGTGCCCGGTCATCGGCGGTGGACGACGTTCCGGCCCGCACGGCCGCCTCGACCAGCTCGCCCATCCGGGCGGCGGTCCGCGCCCAGTCGAACTCGGCGGCCCAGGCCCGGCAGCGCCCGGCGACCTCGTCGCGGCGGCCCGGCTCGGCCAGCTCCTTGAGCGCGCGTTCCACCGCCTCGGCCGGCTCGTCGTCCGGTCCGATGAGCCAGCCGGTGACGCGGTCGCGGACGGCGTCGCGCAGCCCGTCCACGTCGAACGCGACGGACGGGACGCCGAGCGCGGCGGCCTCGATGACGCTGAGCCCCCAGCCCTCGCCCTGCGAGGTGCTCACGTGCAGGTCGGACGCGGCGACGAGGGCGGCCTTGACGTGCTCGGTGACGTAGCCGTGGGCGACCGCGACGCCGTGCAGGCCGCGCTCGGCGATCCCGGCGGCGAGCGCGTCCGCCTCGGGGCCCGTCCCGATGATGTGGAGCCGGAGCCCCGGGTGCCGGTCGGCGAGGCGGCGGGCGAGGTCGAGGAGGAGGCCGAGCCGCTTGTGCGGGACGAGCCGCGTCACGCAGGCCAGCTGCGGGTGCCCGGTGGCGACGGCGCCGCGGACGTCCGGCGGCCCGTCGCAGCCGTTCGGCACGACGTACACCGGGCCCTTCCAGGCCAGGCGCTCCCGCACCGCGCGCAGCGTGGACGGCGACACGACCACGTAGGCGTGCCTCCGGTACGTCCAGCGGCTCACGGGCCCTTCGAGCGTCCGCCCGATCCACGCCATCCACGGCGGGAAGTGGACGCCGAACTGGGCGTCGTGGACATGGTGGATCACGCAGAACACCGGGACGCGGCGCGGCAGCGCCCACGGCGTGAAGAACGGGATGCCGTTCTGGCAGTCGATCACGGCGTCGAAGCGGCCGCCGCGCCCGAACCGCCGCCGCAGCAGCCACAGCAGGACGAGCGGGTACAGGGTGAACCGCCCGCCGAGCCGGACGACGTCGACGCCGTCGACCCGGTCGCGGCGCGGCTGCCCGGACGCCCGGGACGTCACGTAGTGCACGCGGGCGCCGCCCTCCGCCGTCCGGCGGGCGATCTCCCACGCGTACCGCTCGGCGCCTCCGGCGGCCGGGTGCCAGGGATCGCGCCAGTTGACGACCGCCAGCCTCAGGGGTCCGTTCATCCTTGTCCGGCGCTCGACGCCGACGGCAGGCCCCGGTCCGGCAGGGCGGGCAGCGGGCCGAGGACGGCCTCGGGCGCCGGCGCCGGGGCGGGGATCAGCGGGCCCGCGACGCGGGCGCGGATGCGGGCGAGGTCGACGAGGCACTGCAGCGAATGCCGGCGCACCGAGAACGTCGACCCGGGGCGGTCGCGCCAGACGACCGGGATGGCGGTGACGGGCGCGCCGCGCCGCACGCAGTGCGCGAGCAGCTCGACGTCGAAGGAGAACCCGGTGGTGTGCAGGTCGCGCGCCGCGGCGCGGCCGAGCGGACCGGCGAAGAACTTGAACCCGCACTGCGTGTCCTGGATGCCGCCGACCAGGTCGCGGACGATCCGGTTGAACGTGATCGCGCCGAGCCGGCGGACCGGCAGCGCGTACCCCTCGACGACGGACTCCGCGTGCCGCCGCGACCCGACCACGACGGTGCGGCCCTCGCGCAGCAGGGCGAGCGCGTCGTCCAGCGCCGCGAGGTCGGTGGCCATGTCGGCGTCCATGAACCCGATGTAGGGGGCGCGGGTGGCGAGGAGTCCGGTGCGGACCGCGGCGCCCTTGCCGGGCCGTTCGCAGGTCAGCAGCCGCACCGGGACGGGCCCGCGCCAGGATCGGACGATCTCCGCCGTCCCGTCCGTGCTGGCGTTGTCGACCACGATCACCTCGGCGCGCGCCGGCAGCGCGGCGAGCCTGTCGCTCAGCAGGTCCAGCCCGGCGGGGAGGCGGCCGGCCTCGTTGCGGGCCGGCACGACGACCTCGAGCAGGGCGGGACCGGGACGCCGGTTCCCCATCAGGTCACGCTGGTCAGGGGGCGCCGTAGTTGTACATCGGCTTGATGACCGGGTCCTTCTGCGAGGAGTTCGCGAGCTGCACGACGCCGAACGAGGCTCCGGCGGCGAGGAGGACGCCGACGAGTGCGGCGATGGCGATGCGCATCAGGGGGCCCTTCGACTGTGGTGAGGGAGGCGGTCGGGGCTGCGGCGACGGATACTCCCGAGTAACGGAAGCCCCAGAGTAGTGCCTGAGGCCAGGAATGACCAGAAAACCACCACACTCGCCGCGATCCAGGCAACGATCACCGGCGCCGCCGGAACGCGGTCCTCGCGGCCCGCCGCGGCCCCGTCGATCCGGTAAACGGCCAGGTCAGGGCCCATCAGCACGGGGACGGCCCCGGTGGGCCGGTACCGGCCGGTCTCCGAGTCGACGACGACGTACCGGACGCCCCGGTCACGCAGCGTGGCCGCGTCGGGGTGCGCGGCGGCCGGGGCGAGCGCGATCGCCCGCGGGTCCTCGGCGGCGATGGTCGTCCGGCCGACGATCAGCGCGTCGTTCACCACGACCCGCCGGTGCAGGTAGCGGGGCAGCGGATCGAGGACGCGCCGCCCGTGGTTCCAGGGGTAGCCGCGGTAGAGCGCCCACGGCAGCACGAGCACGTCCCCGGGCGCGGAGTCGGCGGCGATGATCTCCCGCGCGCGCGCCCAGTCGTCCGGGTAGCGGACGGCGCGCAGGTCGCCCGCCGCGCCCCACGCCAGCGTCGGCAGCAGCAGGACCGGCGCCGCGACGGCGCCGACCGCGACCATCGCGTACCGCGCGGCGATCGCCCGGTCCGCGGCGACGCCGAGGCCCACCGCGACCACGACGGCCAGCGGCGCCGCGTACTGCTGGCCGTCCCGCAGCACGGCGAACCCGGACCACAGCCCGACCGCGCCCCGGAGCACCGGCGCCGCCACCGCGCCGAGCGCCGCCAGGACGAACCCGGCGGCCGCGGCGCCGGCCGCGCCGCGCCGCCACTCCGGCTCCCGGCACCAGCGCCAGTACGCGAAGAGCGAGCCGAGCACCACGGCCAGCCAGAACCCGGCCAGGACCGGCGTCCCGTAGCCGCGCGGCACCGTCTCGCCGTTCCAGATGCCGCCGAGCGTCAGGAGGCTGCCGAGCACGCCGAAGGGGGTGTCGGCCCGCGCCGCGAAGACGTCGACGGCCGTCCCGTTCCCCGGCACGCCCGCCGGGCGCAGCACTGCGGGCAGCAGCCACGGCAGGCTCAGCGCGGCCACGGCCCCGGCCACCCGCACCGCGCCCCGCAGCCGTGCCGACACGAGCGCGACGACCAGCGCCGCCAGCCCCGCCACGGTCAGCGCGGCGAACCCGCCGATCGCGGCGGGCACGAGCGCGCGGACGAGGCGGCGCGTCCCGCCCTTCTCGGCCGTCCGGGCCGCGGCCGCGACGACCCACGGCAGCGCCGCGTACCCGAGCAGCAGCGCCCACTGGCCGAGCAGCAGCCGCTCGGCGACGAACGGGTTCCAGGCGTAGCAGACCCCGGCGGCCAGGCGCGGCGCCAGCCGCCGTGTCGGCACCAGCGACGCCGCCGACATGCACGCCATCACGAAGATCGCGAGCAGGATCAGCTTCTGCACCGCGTCGGCGGGGATCACCGTGGCCAGCGCCGTCACGAACGCGTCGCTCGGCACCTGCCGCGGGACCGTCCCCGTCAGCCCGAACGTCATCGGCGTGAACGCCGGATCGGGCGTGAACACCATGTCGTAGGACAGCACGAACCCGGGCGCGAGCCCCGGCCCCAGTGCCGCGAGCCCGAGCCCCAGCCCGGTCAGCGCGGCCACCAGATGCCGCGTCCGCTCCCCCATTGCGCCTGGACGCTACCCGAACTCCGCCGGAATGCGGCGAGCCGTCGTCATGGCGGCGTCCAGGACGACGGCTCGCCGCACCTCAACGAGCGGGGGTGGACGGGTCGGGGTCGCGGGGGAGGCCGAGGATGCGCTCGCCGATCACGTTGAGGTTGACCTCGGTGGTGCCGCCGCCGATCGACATCGCGCGGGACGCCAGCAGGTAGCGGGTCCAGCGCGGGCGCAGGCCGTCCTTCCAGCCGCCGGTCAGCGCGCCCTCCTCGCCGAGGAGCGCGAACCCGAACTCGGTCACCTGCTGCCCGTGCTCCATCGCGACCAGCTTCCGGACGTTCGCCGTCGCGCCCGGGTCCGTGCCCGACAGCTGCTTGAGCGTCGCGCGCAGGCCGAGCAGGTTGAACGCGTGCTCGTCGCAGGCGAGCCGGCCGATGCCGTCGCGGACGACGGGGTCGCCGTCCAGGCCCAGCTCGGCGGCGAGGCTCAGCAGCTTCGGGACGTCCCCGCCGAGCTGGAACGAGCTGGTCAGCCCGACGCGCTCGTTGGCGAGGGTGTTGCGGGCGACGCGCCAGCCCTCGTTGACGGGACCGACGACCCGGTCGTCCGGGACGAACACGCCGTCCAGGAACACCTCGTTGAACACCGCGTCGCCGGTGCACTCGCGCAGCGGCCGGACGTCGATCCCCTCGGCCGCCATGTCCACGATGAAGTAGGTGATGCCGTCGTGCTTGGGCCGGTCCGGGTCGGTGCGGGCGACGCAGACGCCCCACTGCGCGTCCCGGGCCAGGGACGTCCAGATCTTCTGCCCGCTGATCCGCCAGCCGCCCTCGACCCGCTCCGCGCGGGTGCGCAGCCCGGCGAGGTCTGAGCCCGCGCCCGGCTCGGAGAACAGCTGGCACCAGACGATCTCGCCGCGCAGCGTCGGCGGCAGGAACCGCTCCTGCTGCTCCGGCGTGCCGTACTGGACCAGCGACGGGACCACCCACGCCGCGATCATCAGCGGGACCGGCCTGACCTTCGCCGCCTTCAGCTCCTGCTGGATGACGATCTGCTCCAGCGGCCCGGCGTCGCGTCCCCACGGCTTCGGCAGGTGCGGCGTCACCCAGCCGCCCTCCGCCATCGCGGCGCGCTGCGCGAGCGGCTCCATCGCGGCCATCTCGGCGACGCGCCCGCGGATCTCCTCGCGCAGCGGCGCCGCGTCCTCGCCCAGCTCGATCCCCATCGGGCGGCGGACGCCGCCGACCGCCAGCGCCGCGACGTCCGCGCGGTGGCCGCTCGCCCTGCCGAGGAGCGCGCGCAGGGTGAGGGCGCGCCGGTAGTAGAGGTGCGCGTCGTGCTCGTAGGTGTAGCCGATCCCGCCGTGGACCTGGATGTTGCCCTCGGCGCACAGGACCGCCGCGTCGGCGGCGAGCGCTCCCGCCACCCCGACCGCGTAGGCGCGCTGCTCGGGCGCGTCGCCGAACGACCGCGCCGCGTCCCAGACCGCCGCCCGCGCGCGCTCCACCGCGATGAGCATCCGGGAGCACTTGTGCTTGATGCCCTGGAACTGGCCGATCGGGCGCCCGAACTGCTCGCGGAGCTTGGCGTAGGAGACCGCGTCGTCGAGCGCGCGCCCCGCGACGCCGCACGCCTCGGCGCCCAGCAGGACGACCGCGAGGGCGCGGGCGTCGGGCGCGTCGAGGAAGCGGTCGTCCGGGACGTGCAGGCCGTCGGCCGTCACCGAGCCGACCGGGCGGGTGATGTCGAGGGACTCCAGCTCGCCGACCGTGACCTCGTCCCGTCCGGCGACCACCCAGCGGTCTCCGGCGGGCAGCAGGAACACGTCGGCGAGCGGTGCGCCCAGGACCGGACCCACCGTGCCGGACACCGTGCCGCCGTGGACCTCCAGGCCGCCGGAGAGGCCGACCGCCGCCTTCCGCGAGCCGTCCGCGAGGCCGGCGAGCAGGTCGCCGCCCGCCCCGGCGGCGTGCAGGATCGCCGACGCCAGGACGGTCGGCGTGTACGCGCCGGGCGCGAGGGCCCGGCCGAGCTCCTCCAGCGCGACGGCCTGCTCCAGCAGCCCGAAGCCCTGACCGCCCGCGTCCTCGGGCAGGTGCAGGCCGAGCAGCCCCTGCGCCGCGAGCGCGGGCCAGAACCCGGCATCGGCCCTGCGCGCCGCCTCCGGCGGAACGTTCCGCTCGGCGAACCCGCGCACCGACGCCGCCAGCGCCTCGTGCTCCTCCGTCAGCCCGATCGCCATGACTGCACCTTTCCGTGGGGGATCGGCGCCAGCCTATTAGAACGACATTCGGTACTTAAGGGGGGTCAGGCCGCGACCTTCAGCTGGCCGAGGAACTCGTTGAGGTCCGGCCACGCCTTCCGGTTCGTGTTCGGCAGCGACGCGAACACCGCCGCCGGCGCCTTCCGCCCCGTGTCGATCACCGCGGTCGCCACGATCTCGCCGGTCGCCCGCACCCCGGCCCGCTTGTAGGTCAGGTACGAGGCGATCAGCCAGCCCCGGTGCCCGTCCACGTTCAGCGCCTGCGACGCCAGCGGCGCCGACTTGTGCGGGAACGCGTAGTACTGCGACTCGTAGCCCTTCACCGCGAGCGCGGTCGTCTTCTTGACGCTCCCCGGCCCCTTGTAGGCGCCCAGCAGCGTCGGCGGCAGCACGCCCGTGAGCAGCTGGCCGTACCAGAGCTGCTGCCCGTGCCGCTCGGTGACCATGATCTGCTGCCCCGACCAGCCCGGCGTGCTCAGCTTGTTCTTCTTGGTCGGCAGCTGCCACGGCGCCGCGAGGCGCGGGTAGGACAGCCCGGACGCCGCGTCCGTCAGCCGGCCGAGGATCTTGCTCGGCTTGCCCGGGAACCGCTTCAGCGGCCTGTCGGCGGGGATCGTCACCTGCGGCTCGTCGGGCTGCGCGCCGGTGCCCGCCCCTCCCGTCTTGACGGGAGGGTCCGCCGCCGGCTCGTCGGTCCTGTGCGTCATGTAGTAGACGCCGCCGGCCGCGAGGAGCGCGACCACCAGCAGGCCCACGCCGCCGATCAGCACCAGCCGGGACCGGCCGCCGCCCTCGTCGAACACGTCAGCGGACGACCTGGGCGAACCGCCGAGCTTGGCGTCCGCGGCCGCCTCGTCGGCCATCCAGTCCGGCATCTGCCAGTTGCCGCTGCTCGGCTTGCCGGCCTTCGCCGGGCCCGCCAGCCCGACCTGCACCGCGGGCGCCTCGTCCGCGGAGGCCGCGCCGGGCCCGTCCTCGAACAGCGAGCCCTCCCAGCCGGGCGGCTCCTGGCCCTCCGCGGGGACGGGCGCGACGCGCACGTCCTCGGCGTCGGGCAGCGCGCCGCTCCCGTACACGGACCCGGATTCGCGCTCCGGCTCGGCGTCGCGCCGGGCCTCCGCGCCGGGTCCGAACCCGGGCTCGGTCTCGTTCCCGTACACGGTTTCGTTCCCATACGCGGTCTCGGGCTCCCGGCGGGCGGCGGGCTCGCGCTCGGCGGCCGGCTCCCCCCACGCGGCGGGCTCCTCGGCCTCCGGCCGCCCCCAGGGGCCGGGCCGGTCCTCGCGGGCCGGCTCCTCCCAGGCGGCGGGCCCCTGCCGGCCCGCGGCCTCCTGCTCGGACGCGGCCTCCTGCTCGGGCGCGCTCTCCCGCGCGGGCACGGCCTCCTGCCCGGCGTCGGGCGCTCCCGGGGAGGTCTGGCTCTCGACCTTGCCCCAGATGTCGTGCGGCCGCTCCTCGCCGGCGTCGGAGAAATCCGTACGGCCGTGCGGTGCGGGCATGAAGACCTCCGGCACCTTCGGCTCGGAGGAGACCACCTGCGGGCCGGTCGCGCGCCCCGCGTCGGGCGCCGGCGGCCGGCCGGCCGCGTCGCTCTCGCTCATGTCGGTCCAGCGCACACCGCGCTCCCCCTGATCGGACATGCGGAACACGGTACGCGAAGATCATTCATTGCGTTCGACGGCTCATCACGCTGAGGACACATCTTCCTATCGCCTCAGTTCGGGCCGGCGACGCCGAGATGACCGCCCGTGACCGCCGGGCCGTCCGCGAGCCGCTCCCTGGCCAGCAGCGTCGCGCCCGCCACGGCGCCCGGCATCGCGAACACCGCGCCCAGCGGTATGAGAAAGACCACGAAGGTCGCCGCGCCGAACCCGACGGACAGCGCCCGGTTCGCCTTGAGCCGCGCGAACCGCTCCTTGCGCAGCAGCCCGCGGCGCTCCAGCGCGATCGACGTCAACTCCCCCGCCAGGTAGTACCCGGACACCAGGGCCGCGACCACCGGCACCACCGTCTGCCCCACCACCGGCAGGAACCCGGCCGCGAAGAACACCACCCCGAACAGCACCGCGACGAGCCCGAGCACCAGCGCGTCCTTGATCGCCCGCCCGATCTGCACCGCCAGCGGGACGTCCGGGTCCGGCGGCGCGCCGCCCTGCGACTCCTCGACCCGCACCGCGATCGCCTCGTAGAAGGGGTCGCCGACCAGCAGCGTGACGGCCGTGAACGTGAGCACCGCGAGGAACACCGCCGTGCCGTAGATCGCGATGCCGGCGACGACGTGCGTCCCCGCCCGCGCCGCGTCCGACCAGCCGTCCGCGAACGGGGTCACCCAGCCCGCGAGGTCGCCCAGGTAGAACGCCAGCGTCACCAGCCCGGCCGCGTAGGCGGCCAGGACGATCAGCGCGGGGATCAGGCCGAACAGCCACTGCGCGGGGTTGCGGGCCGTCCAGCCGATGCCGCGCAGCAGGTAGCCGACCCCGGTGAACAGGTCCTTGACCGCCGACGGCCTGGCCTCGCCCTGATCCAGGGCGGGCCGCACCGGCGCGCCGGGCGGACCCGGCGGAACCGGCGGGGCGGGCGGCTGCGGGCGCCCGGGGACCGGCGCCGGCGCTCCGGGCTGATGCGCTCCCGGCCGCGGGTTCCACGGCGCGGGCTGGTTCGGGGGGACGTTGCTCACGCGCTCAGAGCCTAGGGCCTTCCTCCGCGGCGCCCAAGCGTTCGGGCGAAGCGCCCCCGGCCGGGGCCGCCTCAGCGCACCGGCAGCCCGACGAGACGGGCCGACCGGTCCCACACCGCGCGGCGGAGCACCTCGTCCTTCAGGGGGCCCGCCGCCGGGATCAGCCCCGCGCCCGGCGTCGAGCTGTAGAAGCCGCCGGTGCGCCCCTCGAACTCCTCGTCCAGCGCGAGCCGCAGCGCCATCCGCGCGCCCTGCGCCGGCGTCCGCATCACGGGCGTGTGCGAGAGCAGGCCGCCGATCCGCGCGCTCCCCGGCAGGTCGCGGGCGAGCCCGGTCGCGACGAACCCCGGGCACATCGCGTTCACCGTCACGCCGGTGCCGTCGAGCCGCCGCGCCAGTTCCTGCGCGAACAGGATGTTCATCAGCTTCGACCGCCCGTACACCCGCAGGGACCCGGCCGCCCGGTAGTTGCCCGGCTCCGCCATCCGCGCGGGGTCCAGCCGGTCGGCGAACCGGTGCGCCTCGGACGCGACCACCACGATCCGCGACGGCGCGCCCTTCTTCAGCGGCCCGAGCAGCAGGTTCGTCAGCAGGAAGGGGCCCAGGTGGTTCGTCGCGACCATCCGGTCGAACCCGTCGGCGCTCTCCTTCGCCCGCATCAGGTGCACGCCCGCGTTGTCGACCAGGACGTCCAGCCGGTCGAACCGCTCCTCCAGCGACGCCGCGACCCGCCGCACGTCCTGCTGCACGGACAGGTCGGCGAAGAACGTCTCGATCCGCGCGCCCGGCACGTCCCGCGTCAGCTCGTCGACCGTCGCCCTCGCCCGCATCTCGCTGCGGGCCACGATCCCGACGAGGAACCCCGCGCGCGCCAGGCCGCGCGCGATCTCCTTACCGATCCCGGACGTCCCCCCGGTCACGATCGCGATCTTGTCCCTCATCCCCCCACCGAACCACCGCGCCGAACGCGCGAGCAAGGGGGGGATGTGATTTCTTGCACAAGCCGTGATGCGCGCCGCGGGCGCCCCCGGCCACCGGGACGGACCCTGGCCTCGAACTGGAACCGGTTCTAGTATCGGTCGCCATGAGGTTCACCTACGCCGAGGCGATGACCGACCCGTCGTTCTACCTGCCGCTGGCCCGGGCCGCCGAGGCGGCCGGCTACACGAGCATGTCGGTCGCCGACTCGCTCGCCTACCCGCGCGAGTCCGACTCGACCTACCCCTACACCGCCGACGGGAGCCGCGAGTTCCTCGAGGACAAGGCGTTCATCGAGACGTTCACCCTGATCGCGGCCATGGGCGCGGTGACGGACACCCTCCGGTTCACCCCGTTCGTCCTCAAGCTGCCCGTCCGCCCGCCGGTGCTCGTCGCCAAGCAGGCCACCTCGATCGCCTGCCTCACCGGCGGGCGCCTCGGCCTCGGCGTCGGCGTCAGCCCGTGGCGCGAGGACTTCCAGGTCATGGGCGTGCCGTGGGAGCGGCGCGGGAAGCGGATGGACGAGGCCATCGACATCGTCCGCGGGCTCGCCGGCGGCGGCTACTTCGAGTACCACGGCGAGTTCTACGACATCCCGGCGATCAAGCTGTGCCCGGCGCCGGCCGAGCCGATCCCGATCCTGGTCGGCGGGCACAGCGAGCCCGCGCTGCGGCGCGCCGCCGTCCGCGGCGACGGCTGGATGCACGGCGGCGGCCCGGACGACCTCGACGACCTCCTCGCCCGGCTGAACCGGATCCGGGAGGCCGAAGGCAAGGCCGGCGAGCCCTTCGAGGTGCACGTCATCTCCCCCGACGCCTACACCCCCGACGGCGTGAAGCGGCTGGAGGACAAGGGCGTCACCGACGTGATCGTCGGCTTCCGGATGCCCTACGCCAAGGGCCCCGACACCCAGCCGCTGGACAAGAAGATCGCGAACCTGGAGCGGTTCGCCGAGACCGTGATCGCGAAGGTGAACGGCTGACCGTAAAACGAGAACACGTTACAGTTCGGTCATGGACGCCCTCATCTGGCACGCCCCCGACGCCGACCACCCCGCCCGCCGGGCCGCCCGCGCCTCCATGACCGCCGTCGGCGCCGGCCGCCGGGAGGAGTGGCTGGCCCTGTTCGCCCCCGGCGCCCTCGTCGAGGACCCCGTCGGGCCGTCCTTCCTCGACCCCTCCGGCGAGGGCCACCGCGGTCCCGACGGCATCGCCGCCTTCTGGGACTCGTTCATCGCCACCATCAGCGGGTTCCGCTTCGAGATCAACGACTCGTTCGCCAACGGCCCCTGCTGCACCAACGTCGCCACCATCACCACCACCATGGGCGACGGCTCCACCATGTCCATCGACTGCGTCCTCATCTACACCGTCGACGAGTCCGGCCTCATCACCTCGCTGCGCGCCCACTGGGAACCGGACCGCGCCATGGCCACCATCACCAGGCCCTCGACCTGAGATCAGCCGTCGCCCGGCGGCAGCAGCAGCCGGGCGGTGGTCTGCTCCAGCCGCCGCACCGCCATCGACTCGCCCACGAACCCCCGGACGGCCTGCAGGAACTGCTGCAGGCCGCCCGGATAGTCGAGGCACGTCTGCAGGATCGCGAACAGGTCCGCCTTCGCCTCCGGCGACCGCGGGATGACGCCCGCGATGCCCGGCGACAGCGCCCCGACCAGCCGCTCGCGGCCCCGCTCGTTCCGCATCTGCGGGATGCCCAGCAGATCGTCCACCATCTGGAAGAGCACCGGCACCGGAACCTCGGCGGGCGGCACGAATCCCTGGTCGCCGCCGGTCCTGTCGCCCCCGCCCGGGCCGTCCTCGCGCAACGCGACCGGCCCGCTGCGCGCCGCCGGAGCGCCGCCCGCCGCCGGGGCGGGCCGCATGCCCGGCACCATGATCCAGGCCTCGCCCTCGGTCTCCTTCACCTCGACCTCGACCCGGTAGTAGTCCCCCGGATCGACGAGCCCCCGGCCGTGCCGCACCACGTCGTCGTACACCCGCCGCGACACGATCACCGCGATCGCGGTCTCCGCGGCGGCCACCGCCTCCTTGAGCGGCGCCGCGTCCAGCAGCCGGAACGTGTGCGTCAGCTCCGTCCCCACCACACCGCGCTCGTCCGCCCGCACCTCCCCCACGTTGACGGCCACCCGCAGCCGCATCCGCGCGGCCTCGCTCGCCGCCCGGTTGTGGTGCCGCACCTCCGCGCGCAGCCGGTCCACCACCGTCGTCAGCAGCCGCTCCGTCGCCACCTCGGCCGGCAGGACGACCATCACCCCGTCGCCGCGGTCCTCGTGGTAGCAGTCGTCCAGCCGCACCCCGGCGCCGTCCTCCAGGCTCCGGTCGAGCCCGTCGTACATCGCCTTCCGCACCCGTACCCGCACCGGATCGTCCCGCTCGGCCGAACTGAACCCGGCGATGTCGCACACCAGGAACGAGCACAACCCCCCGGGCCGCCACCCACCCGTCCGCGCCGCGTCGCCCACGCGCCCCTCCCTTCCACCCCCTCAGCGTCCTCGACCGCCGACGCGGTCGGCAAGGGCACGGGAGAGGTTCTCGGGCACGTCCGTTCCGGTGCACGTCCTCCCGGCGTGTCTTCCCCCATACCGCCGTCAGGCGCTGGGGCGAATCCCTATGATCGTCTCGTCGCCGCTAGGCTGGTGGCCCCTGAGACAGGGGAACCGCGACGCTTTCTGATTCGGGACAAGAGGGGGAGACGGCTGTGCCGAACACTCATGGCAGCACGACAGCGTCCGTCGGACGCGCGGCCCCCTTCGTCTGGTCCAAGCCCAGCTTCAGCGAACTGGACCGGCTGTCGTCGAGCGCGAACGAGATCCTGCGCGCGAGCGCCGTCTACTCCAGCGCCCAACGCCGCGCCTCCGGCCGCGTCGTGGCCCATTTCGACAACAAGCTGGCCGAGGACGACTCTTCCACGACCAACGGGTAACGCGGCCGAGGAACGGTCCGGAGCCCGAGGGAGGAAGGCCGCCATGCCGGGCACCGCCGACAGCGAGCGGGAATGGCCGTTCGGCGGCCTCGATGTCGCGGGTCTGGTCGAGGGCGGGTGGCGCCCCGTTCCGTTCTCCGAGGTCGTGCTCAAGATCCACGGCCGTTGCAACCTCGCCTGCGACTACTGCTACGTCTACGAGAGCACGGATCAGACGTGGCGGACGCGTCCGCGCGCGATGCCACCGGAAGTGATCGCGGCCACCGCCGAACGGCTGGGCGAGCACGCCCGCGGGCACGCGCTCTCCCACGTGACGGTCGTCCTGCACGGGGGCGAGCCGCTGCTCGCGGGAAGGCCGGCGATCGCCGCCGCCGTGGACCGGTTCCGCGCCGCGCTTCCGGCGTCCTGCGACCTCGAAGTGACGATGCAGACGAACGGGGTCCTGCTCAGCGACGCGATGCTCACGATGCTCGACGACAACGACGTGGGCGTGGCCGTCAGCCTGGACGGCGACCGCGAGGGGCACGACCGGCACCGGCTCCGCGCGGACGGGCGGGGAAGCCACGCCGACGTGATGCGCGGCCTGACCAGGCTCGCCGGCTCGTACCGGCGGCTCTACCGGGGGCTGCTCTGCACGGTCGACCTCGACAACGACCCGATCCGGACCTACGAGGCGCTCATCGAGACGCGGCCCCCGCGCATCGACTTCCTCCTGCCGCACGGCACGTGGAGCGCCCCGCCGCCGCACCGTCCCGCGGGCGGCGACGCCACCCCCTACGCGGACTGGCTCATCGCGATCTTCGACCGCTGGTACCGCGCGCCGCACAAGGAGACGGGCGTCCGGCTGTTCGAGGAGATCCTCAACCTGCTGCTCGGTGCGCGCAGCCGCAGCGAGAACATCGGCCTCTCCCCCGTCGCGATGATCGTGGTCGACACGGACGGGACGCTCCAGCAGGTCGACACGTTGAAGACCTCGTACCCGGGGGCGCCGGAGACCGGCCTCACGGTCTTCGACAGCGGGTTCGACGAGGCGCTGTCGCACCCGGGGGTGGTCGCCCGCCAGATCGGCATCGCGGCGCTGTCACGAACGTGCAGGACGTGCGCGGTGCGCGACATCTGCGGAGGCGGCGCCTACGCGCACCGGTACCGGGAGGGCGACGGCTACCTCAACCCGTCGGTGTACTGCCCCGACCTGATGGCGCTGATCAGCCACATCGGACGCACCGTCCAGGACGATCTGGCCCTCACCACGGCCGCGCCGGGCCGCTGATCGGGCGGGCTCACAGGGCGGTGGGCTCACAGGGCGGTGGGCTCGAGGTCGCATTCCAGCGGCTCGCCTCGCTCGGCCGCCCACACCTCGGGATGGTCCGGGCCCAGCACCCGTCTCAGCGCGGCCAGCGCCGGACCTGACACGTTCCCGTCCCCGCCCATGGCGGCGCGGGCGCGCGCCAGGTTCAGCTCGACGGCGAGCGCGTAGGGATGCCGCTCGCCGAGGCAGGCGATCATCTTCTCCCGGACGCCCGACAGCAGCCCCGCCGCGGCCTCCAGCTCGCCGAGCAGGTAGTAGTCGTTGGCCAGGCCGACGGTGGCGCAGAGCGCGTAGTAGTGGTCCGGGCCGAGGACCCCGGCTTCGAGGTCCGCCAGAGCCGCCTGGTCGGTCTCTTGCGCCGCGTACACCTCCGCCAGCCGCCGGAGCACGACGCCGCGGTCGATGGCGCAGACCTGGACGAAGGGATGCCCGTCCCCCATCACCCGGCGGTAGCCGTCCAGCGCCCGGTCGATGAGCGGCAGCGCCTCCTCCGGACGTCCGATCGCGCAGGTGGCGAGCGCGAGGCAGACCTGGCTCGCGAGCGTGTTCGGATGCTCCTCGCCGAACCGCCGTACATGGGCGGCGAACGTCTCGGTGGCCAGCCGGTGCGCCTCCACCGAACGCCCGAGCTTCCGCAGCGTCCCCGCATGGCTCATCTTCGCCTGCAGCACCAGCGCGTGGCCCGGCGCGAGGACGGGCCGCAGATTGGCCAGGCTCTCCGCCTGGATCCGGTGCGCCTCGCCGAACTTTCCCAGGGCGTGCAGGTCCCGCGCGAGGTTGTGGGTGGCGCGGAAACGCTGCCGGTAGGCCTGGCCCCCGCCGTCCCAGACCTCCCGGTCGATATCGTGCGCCTGCTGGAACTCGCCCAGGATCCGCAGGTCGAGGGCGAGGTTGCTGGCCGCGAGCCGGGTGTCGGCGTCGACGTCCCCATGGATCCTGCGCAGGCGCCGCCAGGCGTCGAGGTCGATCTCATGGGCCCTTCGGAACTCGCCGCGGAAGCGCAGGTCCGCGCCGAACCCGTTCGCGGCGAACAGCGTCTGCAGGTTGTCGTCGCCGTACTTGCGACGCGTCCGCGCGAGGTTGTCCTCGCTGAGGTCGGCGGCCGCCCGGTTGTCGCCGAGCCCGCGCAGGGCGTTCGCCAGGACGCGAGAGATGTCCAGGACGTCGTCGTCGTCGGGTCCGTACCGGTCGCGCCACCGGTCCAGCGCGATCTCCGCCAGCCGCCGGCTGCCCTCGTACTCCCCCGACTGGTAGAGGAACTTGGCCTGATCGATGCCGACGTACCGGATCTCGGGATCGTCCGCCTCGAACACCCCCGACGGGATGACGTGCGGGGTGATCTCGGAGCGCCGTTCCCAGGTCGACTCGACCTCGGGCTGCTCGTCCGGGGTCGCCTCCTTGAGGATTCCGTGGACGCTCTTCCGGACGCTGCGGCGCCCGTCCTCGCCCAGCCGGTCGTTGAGGATCGCCCGGACGAGCCGGTGGACCTGGAGGCTGCCCGCCTCCTCGTCGAAGCGGGCGAGGGAGAACCGGGAGATGTCGCGCATCGCGCCGCACAGCCGGGCCTCGTCGGCGAGCAGCGCGGTCAGTTCGGCGGGCAGCTCCGCCGAACGTCCGGCGGTCAGCAGCCCGCAGGGCACCGGTTCCGGATCGAAGACGGCCCACAGCTCCAGCAGCAGGCCCGCGACCGGGTTCTCCTCGCGGAGGAGGTCGAGGTTGAGGCTCACGCCCGCCGCCAGCGGCCCGGGGAGCTCCTCGGACCCGCCGTCTCCGGTGAACTCGGTGAGGCGGCGGTCGAACAGCCGGAGGTACTCCTCGACGGTGCCTCCGGTGACGACCTGCCACGCGGCCGCCTGGCCGACCGCGAGCGGCAGGTCCCCGACCCGTTCCGACAGCAGGTCGGCCTCGGCCTCCGACAGCTCCGGCACCAGGCGGCGGAGCAGCGCGATGCTCTCGCCCCGCTCGAAGACGCCGACGTCGACGACCGACGCGTGCCGCTCCCAGCCGCGGTCGCGGGACGTCACCAGGACGTGCCGCCCGGGCCCCAGCCCCCTTCCGCCCCCGTCGACCGAGAGCGGGGTCAGCCGCACGACCTGGTCCGGATCCTGCGCGTTGTCGTAGATGAGCAGCCAGCGCCCGTAGGGACGGCCGTCGCGCAGCGCGCGCAGGACGCCGTCCACGGTGTCCTTGATGTCGTCGCTCATCGGCATGCCGAGCTGGCGCGCCAGCACGGCGAGGGCGGCGCGCGCCGAGGTCGTCTGCTCGGCCGGGACCCACCAGACCAGGTCGTAGTCGCCGGCGTGGCGGTAGGCGTACTCGACCGCGAGGTTGGACTTGCCCTCCCCGCCCATGCCGAACTCCGACTCCGGCAGGAGCGCCGCCATCCCGTCCTGCAACGCCGCCCGGACCGCGGTGAGGAGCCGGTCCCGTCCGGTGAAGTCGGGATTGCGGGCGGGCAGGCCGCTGCGGACCGCCGGCGCGGGCGCGGGGCCCTCCTGCCCGCCCGTAGCCGGGAGCCCGTCCGCCGTCTCGTCACCCAGACCGTCCGCGGCGCCGGGCGTGCCGGGCGCCGCACCGGTCGCCAGCTGCCGCGCCACCTCGCGGTACTGGCCGCCGAGACCGGCCAGCGCCTGCGCCGCCACCTGCGCGAACGGCAGGTCGGGCGGGAGCCGCACCTCGCCGCGGCCCACCGCCGCGAGCAGCGCCGGGAAGTCCAGCGACGAGCCGATGCGCTCGCGGACGACGGCCCACACGGCGCGCAGCACCTGCTGGACCTCGCGCCTGCGCATGCCCTGCAGCAGGATCTCCCGGACGCCGTCGTGGAACTCGTAGGCGATCTCCTCCTCGCCGCCGTCCGACGGGCGGCCGACCATCCGCAGCAGCCCGCTGAGGAAGACCTCGGCGAGGACGGAGGACGAGGAGGACGGGAGCATCGCCTGCTGGACGAGGCGCATCACGGGCAGCCGCAGCGGCGCGGCCGCCAGGTAGGTGGCGAGCTTGAACGCCGCCGGAGACGACGACGCCCGGAACTGCTTGACGCGCGTCTCCGCCGACATGGGCTCGGCGTCGGGCGGCGGCGCGTCGGCCACCGGCCGGCCGGTGAACAGGGCCGCGCCCATGATGTCCCGGCCCCCGTGCGCGACCATGTTCGCCCACGACCGCAGCCAGCGCTCGTTCAGCTCGACCACCGGGACCGGGACGCCGAGCGGGCGGCCGTCCGGTGGCTGGAGCGGCGCCCGCGTCACGGTGAGCCGCTCGTTGGGCAGCGCCGGCCCGGACGCCCCGAACCGCACCGGCTCGATGGCCGCGGGGGTCCGCCACCACAGCCGCTGCGGCAGCGGCTGCGCGATCGCGACGGTCCCCGTCCTGCCCCAGCGGCCGAGCAGCGCCGCGGCGCGGCCGTCCCGCCATGCGGGGCCGATGCAGTCGCTGACGACCAGGATGACGCGCCGGTGGCTCGGGTCGACGAGTTCGTCGGGGTCGCGGTCCGCGCTGACCCCGAACGCCGACCCGGTGCGCAGCGACAGCCGCTCTCCGCCCGTGTCCAGATACCAGGTCCGCAGGTCGCGGAACGCGCCGAGCTGCTGCAGCAGCGCCCGCAGTTCCTCGATCGTCTGCCGCCACACCACCATGGACGGCCCGACGTCCGCGACCAGGGCCAGGTCGTGCCGGCGGTCCCGCGCCGGGACCATGACGGGCTCGCACACGCCGGTCTCGGCGATCCGCTGCGCGGTCGCGGTCTCGTCGAGGATCTCGCGGGTCAGCGACGGGACGGTCGCGCGCAGCGGGCGCAGCGCCCGCGCCAGCGGCAGCGTCCGGGAGATGGCCGGCATCGCGGGCATGCGGACGGGGAACGACGCCGCCGGAACCTCCTGCCCGGCCATGTACAGGCCCGCCTCCGCGGGCCGCGGCGGCGGTGGCTCCGGCGGGGACGGCGTGGGCGGCTCGCTCGGACGCCGCGACGGCGGCGGACCGGCGGGGCCGCCGCCCGGTCGTGCGGCCCCGGCCGGGACGTGGTGGGCCGGGCCCTCGTGCGTCCGGAACCAGGCGGCGAGCCAGAGCGCGTCGGCGATCTCCTCCGCCGTCGGCGGCGGGTCGAGCGCCTGCAGCACCTCGACGAGCCGGGCGATCATCCCGCGCCGGGCATCTCGATCGGGCGGAGCACCGCGTCGAGGATCTCGTCCAGCCTGCCGTCCGGCGGCCTGCTGCCCGACGTGGCGAGGTAGACGGCGTTCAGGAGCTGGTCGGTGGCGAGGGCGCCGTCGGCCCGGCGGGCGAGGAACCGCTCGATGAGCTCCTCGCTCCCCGCCCTGGCCTCCGCGCCGAGATGCGCCTCGATGATCTCCGCGAGCCGCTCCCGGCCGGGCGGCTCGATCACCAGCCGGACGCAGCGGCGCAGGAACGCGGGCGGGAACTCCCGTTCCCCGTTGCTCGTGATGATCACGATCGGGAAGCTCGCGCACTGCACCTCGCCGTGCTCGATCGGCACCCGCGGGCCGCCGTCCTCGGTCATCACGTTGATCCGGGCCTGCTCCTCCGGCAGCCGCTGCAGCTCGGGGATGGGGAACCGGCCCTCCTCGAACACGTTGAGCAGGTCGTTCGGCAGGTCGATGTTGCTCTTGTCGAGCTCGTCGATGAGCAGGACGCGGGGGGCGTCGCCGGGCAGCAGCGCGGTGCCGAGCGGACCGAGGCGGATGTACCGGCCGATGTCGGGCGGATCGGCCGTGTCGGTGCGTCCGCCCACGCCGCGCAGGCTCGCCTCGTGCAGGCGGCCGATCGCGTCGTAGTGGTAGAGCCCGGACTCCAGCGTGGTGTTGCTGGTGATCGACCAGTACAGGACCGAGCCGAGACCGAGCTCGTAGGCGACGTTGTAGGCCAGGGTGGACTTCCCCGACCCCGGCTTGCCCGTCACCAGCAGGGGGCGCCGCAGCAGGACCGCCGCGTTCACCTTGTCGATCACCGACTCGTCGGGCCGGTACGAGACGGCCTGCTGCTCCCGCCGCCC
Source organism: Actinomadura nitritigenes (assembly GCF_017573545.1). Classification (GTDB taxonomy): domain Bacteria; phylum Actinomycetota; class Actinomycetes; order Streptosporangiales; family Streptosporangiaceae; genus Spirillospora; species Spirillospora nitritigenes. Next base: position 108,552 of record NZ_JAGEOK010000012.1, read on the forward strand.
GCGTCCCCGGACGGCGTCCTCGGGGCTGAACCGGCGCCACGGCGGGGGCGGCGGCAGCCGGTGCACGCGATCGTGCGGCAGACCGTCGCCCCGGTAGATGCGCCAGTCCCCGGGCGGGTCGCTGGATTCCGGTCCTGTCGTCATGGCGGCCTTCCGGTGCTATGCGGGGGGTCGGAGCCGGACGTACGGCTCGGGGATGCGGTCGGCGTCGTCGAACACCAGCGTCAGGTGGAGGCCGAGATGGCCCGTTCCCGCCTCCTCCGCTCCGGCGGACAGCGCCTGGCGGCGCAGCTCCATCGCCCGCCGGGGCAGCTTCATCAGGTCGGCGGCCAGCAGGTCCTTGACCTCGCGGGCGAACCGGGCCGGGTCGCGGCCGTCCCGGCACCAGGCGATCACCGGGGTTCCGGACAGCAGCCCGACCCAGTGCTCGTCCGGCTCGTCGCTCGCCGCCCACGGCGGGAACGCCAGCGCGAGGACGGCCGGGGACTCCGACAGCCTGGAGAACAGCTCCTCCTGGTCGTACTCGCCGCGCCGCGTGACCAGGCAGACGGGCGCGTCGACCGAGTTGCCGCGCAGCACCGTCCACTTGCGCCGCCAGTCGTGGTGGACCGCGGCCAGCCGCATCCGGTCGAGGCTGCGCACGACCACCGGGTACTTGATCCCGATGCGGTGCTCGAACCCCGCGATCTTGATCTTGGAGTCCTCGACGGGATGGCCGAGCAGCGGGCGCGGCAGCACGAACTCGACGGTGAGGTCGGGCGTGGGCCGGCCGACCACCGAGATCTCCGCCGTCAGCAGCCGCTCCAGCAGCTCGGGGATCCGGCTGAGCGGCAGCGCCTCGTCGCTGCACTGCAGGGTGCTGCCGGGCTCGCGGTCCACCTGCAGCCACGCCGTGACCAGGTACCGGTCCGGCTCCAGCGCGTCCGGCGTGCACGCGATGATCAGGTAGGTCTCGGACGGCTCCGGCCGCGCCCGCGCCTCGACCTCGGCGTTCTGCCGCTGGAACAGCGCGTCGTCCACGCCCTGGAACACCGCCTGCCGGCGCACCCAGTCCCGGATGGCGGGCGCCGTCGGCTGGGCGGCGTACCGGGCCAGGTCGTCGGCGAAGATCAGCAGCGGCGGCACCCCGTCGCGACCGGCCGGGATCTCCTCGAGCAGGGCGACGACGTCGTGGAGGCTGCGCATCTCCCGGTCCAGCAGCGGCCACGCGGGGCCGACGGCCCGCCGGTACAGCATGGGGAACCGGCTGAGATGGGTCAGCCCGGGGTCGAACTGCTCCAGCGAGGTGATCAGCTGGTGCAGTTCCCGGCGCGCGTCCTGGCCGAGCCACGGTTCGGGGATCAGCTCGCGGACGAGGTCGCTGAGCGCCGCCACGGAGAGGCTGTTCTTGTAGAACCGCTCCAGGTTCCGCACCAGCGCGTGCGCCGCTCCCGGATAGTTGAGCAGGACGTCGACCAGTGCCCATACGTCGAGCCGGTCCTGGTCGTGGTGCTCGAAGGGGAGCCGGTGCCCGAGATCGCGCTCCAGGGCCGCCAGAAGCACCTCGCGCCCCCGCCGGACCCTCATCCCCTCGATGCGCAGGATCGCCTCGACGAGCCGATGCTGATCATCGACGTTCAGCGACGTGCTCAAAGCCCCGTGCCTCCGCCCCGGCCCCGCACGCGGCGGATCACCCCGCCTGCCCGGCCATCCGTGTGCGCCCGAGAATCAACCGACACACTATGACGTAACGGAGCCACCGGAAACCGCGTCACCTGACACACTCCGGCCAAGAAGGCCCCTGCGGCGCGGTTATCGGCGCGCAGGTCTATCAGCGTCCTCCGGCCCCCACCGCACCGACGTCCTCTCTCTGGTGAATCTGCACCGGGCCGCCATGCCAGGGGTCCGACTCCGCGAGCGGAGCGAGGCCCCCTTCGTCGGATCTCGCGGCCCCGATCGATGTGACGGGTGTTCGCCAGATTCGGATCATTCCCTTTCCGACCCGCTTGGCGGAGCACAGGAGCGAGACGGCCACAAGGCCCGTCCAGGCGGCGGTGAACCCGAGCACGCGCAGGAATTCGCCCAGGAGCATCACCAGGCCGTCGCACACTTCCTTGAAATAGAGCGCGATCAGGACGGCCGTGACGGCGGCGAAGATCGTGCGGATCACGATCGCGGTCCCGTGGATTCCGACCGAGTCGATGATCCAACCGCCGCTGAGCGCTCCCAGTGCCACGGCACCGACGCTGATGAACCGGGTGATGCCGGTGATACGGCCGAGCTCGTTCGGGAAGGCCTTCGCCTGATGGGCCCGGAGCGCGACGTTGATGTGCGCCCCGAGCACGCTGCACACCCCCCACGCCGCCAAGCCGATAACGGGACTCCGGTGAGCGGTCGCCTCCCATACCAAGGGCACCCAGAGAATCGCGCAGAGCACCAGTGAGGCGGACGGCCCCGTCAGGCGGAGAAGGTACGAGGAGCCGACCGCCCCGAGTAGTCCCCCCAATCCCGAGCAGGAGAGCAGTACACCGACCACATAGGTCGGCAGGCCTTCCCGCTGCGCCAGCAGGATCTGCAACAGCACGATCACCTGGAAGAAGAAGTTCGCCAGCACGCACACGGCGAGCACGGCTCGTGAGAACGAGTCCCTCGCGAGCAGGGCGAGCGCCGGGCGAAGCGCATGATCCGCGGCGTCGCGACCCGCGTCCCCGCGCGGCCTCGCCGGCTCGCCGGGCCGCGGACGGCCTGGCGCTTCTCCGGGTGCCGCCCGGCGCAGGAGACGCTTCCTGACCAGCAATGTAATAAAGGGAAATAAAGAGGTGCATGCATCGACGAGCCAGGGCATGACCGGATTTATGGCGAGCAGCACGCCACCCAAGGGCCGACCCAGGAACATCGACGCGTTGAGTTTGGCCTCGTTACTTCCGATCGCCGCGTTCAATGACTTCTCTGCGACCAGATCCGGCACAGCGGCGATTTCCGCGGTCTCGAAGAAGACCGCACACGAACCGTCGATCAAGGCGGCCGTGATCAGAAAGAACACCGGATCATCGAGGAGCAGCAGGCACAAACAGGTGACCGAGGCCGAGACAATGCGCACCAGCTGGCTCGCCAGCATCACCTTGCGGCGATCGATACGGTCGACCACGACTCCGGCCACCACATGGAACAGCAGCCCTGGAGCGACGCTCGCCGCAGTGACGCAACCTGCGGCGATCGGAGACCGCGTCATGGCGAGGGCGAGCAGCGGGCCCGCGGCGGCCACGCTCATCGAACCGAGCTGCGACACCGCCGACGCCGTCGACAGAATGGCGAAGTCGCCGCGCCAACCTCCGCTCCCGGAAGGAGCTCCGGACTCCGGCACGCCGGCTCCCGCCTCGGCACCGGATCGAACGGTGGTCACCGATTGCCCTCCCTGACCTCCACGGCAATCGGCATCCGACGGTGTACCAATAGACAACAAGCATCAACCCGGATAAAGAGCCGCAAACCAGACAGACGTGAGCATTAACTGTCCGAAGGCTATCAAAGAAATAACATCGGCACTTCAAGGGAGCCTAAAGTCCTGTCCAGATTCACTACCACGACAAACAGGCATGTAGTGGAATCCAGGTAACAACAATGCCACGCTTTCATTGCGGCAAGTGATCACTTTGCTCCAGAACGCGATCATCAGTGGACGCACGGCCGGATCGCCCCGTTCGACGACCCGGGGGCCACGGTCCCCATTCCGTCCCCGACCGCACTGGTTCCGCGATGAAGGCCCCGTAAACGCCGCCCCGGAGACCGTCCGGCGGACGGATCACGCCGTGCCGGTCAGCGCCCGCTTGGCGATGAGCGCCTCACGGTTCCGGCTGTCGTGGCCGAGGACGTCCTCGAAGACGGCGCGGGCGGCACGCGTCCTCCCGGACCGCCAGAGCGCCTGGCCCAGCGCGGTCTGGATGGAGAGCTCGTGCGGCAGCCGGCTCGCCGCCGCCTGGAGCTGGCGGACGGCCTCTCCCGCGTCGCTCGCCAGCAGGATCCGTCCGATTCCGGCCAAGAGCCAACCGACCGCGGCGTTGTCCGGAATGGCCTCGCAGATCGCGGCGGCGTCCCGGTAGCGCAGCACCGCCGTCTTCGCGTCCCCCTGCTCGTAGGCGATGTCGCCGAGGAAGGTGGTCGCGGCCGCGAGGACCTTCATGTCCCCCTCGCCGCAGGCCCGGACGGCCGCCTCCGTATGGCGCCGGGCGAGTTCCGGATCGCCGTCCAGCAGGGCCCGGTGGCCCTGGTGAAGACGCATCGAGGGCCCGGGCCGCCGGATGGGGACCGCTCCGCCGTCGAGCTTCCCGATCGGCTCGATCAGCCGAGGATGCTGTACTTCGTAGTACCGGTCCCTGTCACGAACACGCGCCCGGATGAGGTGGCGATCCTGTATCGCGTCGACGACCGCTCGTGGAACGTCGTCGTACAGGCGCGACTCGGACACCCCCGCGCGTCCCCACGGTCCGCCGAACACCCCGCGGAACCAGGACAGGACGTTCACCGCCCTCAGGCTCTGGTCGGCCGCGATGGTGCCGAGACTTTGCGCGCAGTACTCGCCCAGCACCCGGTTCACCTCCCCGCGCAGCCGCTCCGCGGAGATCTCGCCGTCGGCGGGCAGGTCCTCCCAGAGGCGGGCGCAGGCGAGTCGCAGCAGCGCGGGCTCGACTCGCGCCGTGGTCTGGACACCACCCGCCAGGCGGACCGTCCGCAACTCCCTGACCAGCGCCCCGGGGAGACCCGCGCCACGCGGACCGGCCGGATGCAACAGGGCCTCCGCCGCTTCGAGCGCCGCCTCGGGCGTCAGCGGATCGAGGGAACACGTCGCCGGCGCCGGCTCCCCCAGGCGTGCGGCGAGTTCGAGCGCCTCCTCGACGGAGTCGTCCCGCACGGCCAGGAGCAGATGCAGGCCCGGCTCCTCTTTCATGACCGCCGTCAGGTCGTCGAGGAACTCGCGGCGGTGCCGTTCATGCCCGGCCGAGGTCCGCAGGAGCCCTTCCGCCCCGTCGATGGCCAGCAGCGTGGGAAGCCGCTCGCCGAACCGGTCCATCCGGCGATGCTTGCGCAGGAAGTTCCCGATCGACAGTTCGGAGATCTGTACCGGCGATGCGCGCGTGTACCAGGATCCGAGCACGGCGAGCCGGAAGTGGTTGTGCTCCGGCAGCGCCGCCACCGGGAACGACGGCCGGTACGCGATATGCGCGACGGGCAGCACGTTCCGGTCCCGCTCCCGTAGCCGCGGGACGACGCCCGCGCGCAACAGCGAGGTCTTCCCGACGCCGCCGCCGCCATGGAGGACGGTGAGCCGGTTCTCCGTCCACGCGCCGAGGACCTCTTCTATCTCCGTGGTCCTGCCGCGGAAGACGTCCCGGTCCGGCTCGTCGAACGCGCGAGTGCTCACGTTGGTACGCGATCCGTGCGAAGGAACTGGCGCGATCATCGTTCCGTCCCCAGGAGCGGATATCCGCTGGAGAGCTTCGGCGACATCGGATTCAGGATGCCCGGGTCTCCCGAGAATAACGCACCGTCGTTCCACGCGGTGCCGAATCGGGAGGACGCGCTCTCACATCCCCCGCGCGGAGCGCCGGGGACGGTGTTCGGCCGCCTTCACCAGCTCATACGCCGCGAAGAGCACTCCGCTCCCGCTCGCATTTGAGCCTGTTGTCGAACCCGCGGCCGGGCCGGTTCCGCCGTGACACTTCCATCGCGGCCCGCCTGATCCCCGGTGGGGCGGCTTGATCGGAGGCCGGGAGCTCGTTCGTCAGGCGGAAGGAACCTTTCTGCATCTGTCTCCTCCAACGTCGACACCGCAGAGCCACATCCACTTCGCGACTTGCCCGCTGCTATGGCAAGGCGATCGTGACCATGGTCTCAGAAAGCCGGCCGCATTGCCATAGGACGAGTCCTGCGGTGGCGCCATTCGGACGGCACAGAACCAAAATAAAGGCGTCCGAAATCCCGGTCGTGATCCGTGTGTCATCTGACACAGACTGGTACGGGCAGCTTCAATACACTATCTTCATTGACGGAATTACTTGACCACGACGTGATGCGGTGTGTCCGGTGGGGGCGCCGGCATGGCGCAGGGGGATCGAGTGACCAACGCACAGCCGGATTCATCGTTCGCCACGGATCGCGTACCCCAGATCTGGGGCAAGGTCCCTCCCAGGAACAAGAACTTCACCGGCCGGACGGATCTGCTCGAGCGACTACGCGGAGGCCTGGCCAACAGGGTCACGGCGGTGGTCCCGCACGCGTTGCACGGTCTCGGCGGCGTCGGCAAGACCCAGATGGCGGTCGAGTACGCCTACCGGTACAGATCCGAGTACGACCTCGTCTGGTGGATCCCGGCCGACCAGCCCGTCCTGGTGCGCTCGTCCCTCGCCAGCCTCGCGCAGCCCCTCGGTCTTCCCTCGGCCTCCGTGAGCGGCGTCGAGGACGCCGCCAACGCCGTCCTGGACGCGCTGCGCCGCGGCGAGCCCTATACCAACTGGCTGCTGATCTTCGACAACGCCGACGAGCCCGAGGAGCTGACCGAGACCCTCCCGCAGGGCCCGGGGCACGTCCTGATCACCTCGCGGAACCACCGCTGGGCGGGCGTGGTCGACGCGGTCCCGATCGACGTCTTCACCCGCGAGGAGAGCATCGAGTTCCTCACGAGGCGGGTCCCGCGCGGCATCAGCGAGGAGAACGCCGACAAGCTCGCCGAGGAGTTGGGCGACCTCCCCCTCGCCTTGGAGCAGGCGGGCGCGCTCCACGCGGAGACCGGCATCCAGGTGGAGCAGTATCTGCAGCTCCTCGAAGAGCACACGAGTCAACTGCTCTCCCAGGGCAAACCGACCGAGTACCCGGTGTCGATGACGGCCGCCTGGGCGCTCTCCGTCGCCAGCCTGGAAGAGAAGATGCCCGAGGCACTGGACCTGCTGCGCTATTGCGCGTTCTTCGGTCCGGAGCCGATCCCGCGGGACAGTTTCAGCAAGGTCGTTCCCGGCCTCAGCCCAGGGCTCACGGCGCTGATCAGGGACCCCATCAAATTGAGCCGGGCCATCGGCGAACTGGGGCGCTTCGCTCTGGCGAGGCTCGACATTCCGGCCCGGACGATCCAGGTCCACCGGCTGATCCAGGCCCTCGTCCGGGACGAGGTGTCGGAAGCGGACCAGGAGCGCCTCCGCCACGAGGTCCATTTGCTGCTGGCCGCCTACACGCCGTCGAACCCGGCCAACTCCTCGAGCTGGCCCAAGTTCCTGAACACCCTCGGGCATATGGAACCCGCGGGTGTCGCCCAATGCTCCAAGGCATCGGTTCGTTCCCTCTGCCTCGACATGGTCACGTACCTGTATGTCTCAGGAGACGTCTCCTCCGCCCAGTCGTTCGCGGAGTCGTTCCTCGAAGTGTGGACGGCCTCGTCCGGCACCGACCACGAGGACGTCCTGAAACTCCGCGTGGAAATGTGCAACATCATCCGCGAACTGGGGCTGTACGAGGAAGCCGCCACGCTCGGGGCGCAGACCCTCGCCATGGCCGAGAAGGCCCTCGGCCGCGATCACGACACCACGCTGCGCGCACTCCGGGGGCGCGCGACGGACCTGCGGGCGAGCGGCGACTTCCAGCAGGCTCATCAGATCGACGACGACGTGCTCCGCCGCTTCGAGTCGAAATTCCCGGACGACGAGTGGAGCATTTGGCGCGCCAAGAACAGCGTCGCGCTCGACCACGGCCTCAAGAGCGACTATACGAACGCCCGTCTCCTTCTCGAGCAGGTGTACCTGGAGGTCCTCGAAACGGGGAAAGCGGCAGGTGACCCCGCCTCGTACCTGAACATCTACACCGGCCTGGCGCGGGCGGTGCGGCTCGGCGGGGACTTCTCCGAGGCGTGCGACCTCGGGGAGGACGCCTACGCGTTCGGGATCGAGGAGCTGACCCCCGACCATCCCTGGACGCTCCGCACCGGCAAGGACCTGTCGATCGCGCGGCGGCGCGCGGGCGACTACGAACGCGCTCAGGAGATCGCCGAGGACATCCATCAGCGCTACGTGCGCGCCTTCGGCATCGACCATCCCGACACGCTGGCGGCGGCGACCTGCCTGGCGAACATCCGCCGGACGCTCGGCAAGTTCGAGGAGGCCCTGAACCTCGCCGAGGACACCGTCCGCCGTTACCCGCGCGTCTACGGCTCCGACCACCCGTACAACCACGCCTGCGCGGGGAACCTGGCGATCCTGCAGCGGGTCACCGGTGACCCGCAGACGGCGCGGAAGACCAACGAGGACGCGCTCGCCGGCCTGGAGCTCAAGCTGGGCCGCGACCACCACTACTCGCTGACCGTGGCCCTCAACCTGGCCAGCGACCTGGCCGCGCTGGGCGAGAACGAGTCGGCGTACCGCCTCTGCTCGGGCACGCTGCGCCGGCTGAGCGCCCTGATGGGCGAGGAGCATCCCGTCACGCTCTCGGCCGCGGCCAACACCGTCGCCGATCTGCGCACCCTGGGCCGCGACGAGGAGGCCGAGGCCCTGTTCGCCGACACGGAGCAGCGCTACCGCCGGACCCTCACGCTGGAGCACCCCGACGCGAAGGTCTTCCTGGAGGGACGCCGGCTGGACGCGGACTTCGACCCGCCGCCGATCTAGCTCACGGCGGCCGCGGGCCGCGGGGGCGAGCCGTCCAGGTCGCGGCTCAGGACGTCGCGGATGTGGGTGATCAGCTTCAGCAGGTCGCGGCAGTACACCGACGGGTTCCGGAAGCCGGTGCCCGACTTGTACCGGTGCGGGTAGAGGCCGGCGCCGCACACCTCGTGCGCCTCGCAGGCCAGGCACTGGGCCGACAGCGCCTGCCGGCCGATCTGCCGCGCGGCGACGGACGGCAGCGACAGCACGGTGTCGAACGGGTCGCGGGACACGTGCAGCCGGGTGCCGGCGGCCCCGTCGTACGCCGACTTCAGCGAGTCGACCTGCTCGATCTCGCCGTTGGTCTCCACCACGGCGACGGCCACCGGGGACAGGCCCACGGCCTCGCTGGCGGACATCCGGCCGAACAGCAGCCGGATGATCTCGCTGAACAGCCGGATCCGCACCTGGTCGGCGTCGCGCCCGTACCAGCGGTCGAAGATGGCGATGAGCCAGTCGCCGTACGGCGCCGACTCGTCGGGCGGACGGCCGGGAGGCGGTGCGTCCCAGTTCCCGTGGGGCAGCAGGAAGTCCATCTCCGGCGGCTCGAACGCCAGCAGCGCCTCGTACGTCGCGAGCGGGTCGTTGCGCAGCTCGATCGTGCTGAGCAGCCCGCCGAACAGGTGCCGGTACGGGGGGCCGGTCAGCCGCTCCAGGCCCGCCCGCACGTCCTGGTAGCTGCCCCGCCCGTTCGCGCGCCGCCGGTGCCGGTCGTGGCCCTCCTCGTCGCCGTCCACGCTCACGCCCACGCTGACGCCGTGCTCGGCGAACAGGTCGAGGAACAGCTCGTCGAGCAGGACGCCGTTGGTCTGCACGCTGAACCCGACGCGCACGTCGGGCTCGCAGGCGGCGCGGATCGTCTCGACGGCGTGCCGCAGGTGCTCGACGCCCGCCAGCAGCGGTTCGCCGCCGTGCAGGACGACCTCGACCTCGGGCAGCAGGTTCATCCGCGCGTGCTCGGCGATGCGCTCCGCCACCCAGCCGACGACCTGCCGCGACATCCGCCGGGGCTGCCGGCGCCAGCCCTGGTCGGCCATCTCGTACATGTAGCAGTAATCGCACGCGAGGTTGCACCTGCTGTGCACCTTGAGGATGAAGTCGCGGATCGGGGTGGGCCGCCAGCCGCGTTCGAGGAGGGCGCGCACGTCCAGAGCGCCCGGCCACTCGATCTCCTGGCCGGGTTCGTCCCTGCGGACGCCCACGCTTGCCGACCTCCTAGATGAGACCAAGACGCGGCGCTGCGCTTGTATTTTGTACTGGTATATCGGGCTTACATGATCAATAAACGCGATCAACTCTCGTTCGTCAAGGCCCACCGCTCGTGGTCGCGCCACGCTCCGTCGATCTTGATGTACGCGGGCGAGAACCCCTCCCGGCGGAAACCGAGCCGCTCGGCCAGCCGCAGGGACTCGACGTTCCCCGGCTGGATGTCGGCCTCCACCCGGTGCAGCCCCAGCCGCTCGAAGGCGTACCGGACGGCCAGGGCCACCCCCTCGGTCATGTAGCCCCGGCCGGCGTGCGGCAGGAACGCCGCGTAGCCCAGCACCCCGCGCTGGTACGACCCGCGGACGATCTCGTTGATGTTCACCATGCCCGCGAGGTCCCCGCCGTCGCGCAGGCAGACCACCATCCCCACCGCGGTCACCTGGTCGAACCGCGCGAGGTACGCCGCGAACTCCCCCGCGGACCGGGGCAGCGCCACCCATGGCCGGTGCAGCCCCTCGCTCGCCTCCGCGAGTTCGAGGAACCGGGCCTCGTCGTCCGCCCGCACCCGCCGCAACAGGACCCGGGTGCCCACCGTCAGCTCCACGCTCACGCGCGAAATCTACGCCACCCCGGGCACTCCGGACGCGCCGGCCACCCGCCGGACGCGGCGCTCCCCCGAGCGCGGTCCTGGGGGGTTCACGAAGGCCCGCGGCAGAGGGTTGTCGAGATTGTCCAGCGATGACCGGGATGTTGATGTTGAATGTCCGCGCAATCAGGATCGCCGGATCGGAGGAGGCAAGGGGTGCAGCCGCTGGGCGAGGGCGATCCCGATCGGGTCGGTTCCTACGTGCTCGTGGGCCGGCTGGGAGCCGGCGGCATGGGCGTGGTGTACCTCGCGTCGTCGCCGGGCGGCCGGCTGACGGCGGTGAAGGTCGTCCGGGCCGAGCTCGCCGAGGACCAGGGTTTCCGGGCGCGGTTCCGCCGCGAGGTCCAGGCGTGCCGGGCGGTGAGCGGAGCGTTCACGACCTCGGTGGTGGACGCCGACCCGGACGCGCCGAATCCATGGCTGGCCACCACCTACGTCCCCGGTCCGTCGCTGCAGGAGGCCGTCGCCGCGCATGGACCGCTGGACGAGCGGGCCGTGCGGACGCTGGCGTCGGGGCTGGCCGAGGCGCTGGTGGCGATCCACCGCGCCGGCCTGGTCCACCGGGACCTGAAGCCGGGCAACGTGCTGCTGGCCGAGGACGGCCCGCGCGTCATCGACTTCGGCATCAGCCGGGCGATGGACGGCACCGCCCTGACCGGTACCGGGGTCGTCATGGGCTCGGCCGGTTACATGGCGCCGGAGCAGGTCGCCTCGACGCATGACGTCGGCCCGGCGGGTGACGTGTTCGCGCTCGGCGCCACCCTGGCCTTCGCGTCGACCGGCCAGGGGCCGTTCGGATCCGGCTCGCCCGCCGCGGTGCTCTACCGCGTCGTCAACGGCCCGCCGCGGCTCGACGGGGTCCCGGCCGGCCTGCTGCCGCTGGTCACGGCGTGCCTGGAGAAGGACTCCGCACGGCGGCCGGCTCCGGAGGAGATCGTCGGCGCGCTCGGCGCCGCGGGGGCATGGCCGCCCCCCGTCCTCCGGGCCGAGCTCCAGCGCCGCATCGGCGAGGCCGCGGCGCTGGCCGCCGGACCGCCGCCGGACGTGCGGCCGAACGGCCGGCGGCCGGGCCGCGGTGCTCCGGTGCTCCCGCCGCCAGCGCCGACGGCCCTGCTCGGGGCGGGCCGGCCGCCGAGCCGCCGCCGCATCCTCGGCCTGGCCGCCGGGGTGATCGGCGGGCTCGCCGGGCTCGGCGGGGCCGCGGCGTGGGCCACCGAGGGCAGGGGCGGCCGCCCCCATCCGACCGGCACCGCTCGCGGGACCACCACCGGTCGCACCGCCGGTCCGAGCCCAGTGGCCGGGACGCAGTCGACGGGCTCGCCGCATCCGGGCGGGCCGCTGCCGGCCTGGACGTTCGGGGCGCCCGGTCTCGACACGCATCCGGACATGTGGGCGCTCGACGGCACGCTCGTCGTCGATGCCCGCGGCTCCGGGGTGTACGGGGTGGACGTCACGAGAGGAGCCAGGCGATGGTTCCTCCCGCCGAGGACGAAGATGGGGTCGTGGGTGGTGACGTCCAGTCCGAGCCATTTCGTCGACGGCGGCGGCGGACCGTACTGTTCGCTGACCGGGGGCATGCACTCGCGAACGGAGCTGCTGTCGATCGATGTGCAGAACGGGAACCTGCGGACCGTCGGCCCCATCTCCCAGAGTTCCGAGATTGCGGGAGCCCTCCTGGCGATGTCCGGAACCGTGGTCCTGTTCCCGATCACCGTGGCGGGCTCGGGCAAGAGCATGCTCGCCGCCTACGACGTGCGCACCCGGCGGAGATTGTGGACCCGGCACGCGGCCACCGGCGGCGGCCAGGTCGCCGCGGCGGCCGATGAGCACGGCTTCTATGTGATGGGGGGAGCCGCCGGCGGACTCGTCGCGCTCGACGCCCGGTCCGGCAGGACGCGCTGGCGGACGTCGCTGGCCGGCGCCGTGTTCACCGTCGAGGAAACCGTCGTCGTGCTGTCCGGCACGCCGGCGCCGGGGTCGCCGTCCCGCGGCGAGATGATCGGACTCTCGGCGGTCGACGGCCGGCCCCAATGGCAGATGGTCACCGGTTCCCGCCCCCAGGTCGCCGTGAGCGCGACCAGGATCTATCTGGTCAGCGGCGACTACAAGGTGCAGTGCGTCGACCCTCGGACCAGTGACGTCTTCTGGACGGCGCAGGGCACGGGGAAGGCCGCGACGGGTAATGTGCCCCGGATGATCGCCGCATCGGACAAGCTGGTGACCGCCGTCTTCGAGACTCCGGACTCGTCCGGGCTGCGCTCCTTCGACCCGGTCGACGGGTCGGCCTCCTGGACCTACACCCTCCCCGCCGTGCCCGCGACGTCGCTGAGCTTCACCGTCGTGGACAACGTCGTCTGCCTGCTGACCGGCGACGGAGCGGGCATCAGCGGCTTCGTCGGCTAGGCGCCCCCCGATGCTGCCACTGCAACCCGCGGACCCCCCGTCGATGGGACCGTACACGCTGGCCGCCCGGATCGGCGCCGGCGGCATGGGGCGGGTCTACCTGGGCCGGTCGCCCGGCGGGCGGCCCGTCGCGGTGAAGGTCATCAGGCACGAACTCGCCGGCGAGCCCGGGTTCCGCGCGCGGTTCCGGCGCGAGGTCGCGGCCGCCCGCCGGGTGAGCGGGGCCTTCACCGCACCGGTCCTCGACGCGGACCCCGAGGCCGCCACGCCGTGGATGGCCACCGCCTACATCGCCGGGCCGTCGCTGCAGCAGGCCGTCGAGACGCACGGCCCGCTCGGCGAGCGGCCGGTGCGCATGCTCGGCGCCGCACTGGCCGAGGCGATCGCCTCCATCCACGCCCTCGGGCAGATCCACCGGGACCTCAAGCCGGCCAACATCCTGCTGGCCGCCGACGGTCCGCGCGTCATCGACTTCGGTATCGCCCGGGTGCTCGACGACACGGCGCTCAGCATGACGGGCCTCGTGATCGGCACTGCGGGCTACCAGTCACCGGAGCAGGCGGAGGGCGGGTTCGTCGGCCCGGCGGCCGACGTCTTCGCCCTGGGCGCGGTGCTGGCCTTCGCGGCGACGGGCCGGCACCCCTTCGGCACGGGTCCCGCTCACGTGCTGATGTACCGCGCCGCCCACGAGTCCCCGGACCTGGCGGGGATACCCGGTGACCTTGCGGTGGTCATCGCGGCCTGCCTGATGAAGGCGGCGACCGGCCGTCCCGGGGCCCGCGACGTCATCGCCATGCTCCGGCCGCCCGCCGTGACGGGCGAAACCGCGTGGCTGCCGACCCCGGTGGTGCGGGACATCGCCGACCGGGAGGCGACCCTCGTCCGCACCCTCGCCGTCACCCGCGCCCTCCCGGCGCACCACCGCGCGCCGCTGGGCCGCCGCCGGCTGCTGATCGGCGGCGGCGCCGCGGCCGTGATCGCGGCCGCGAGCGGCGGCGGGGTGCTGTGGTCCGCCGGCAGAGGGCGGGCCTCCGGGAAGGACGCGGGAACCGGCGCGCACGGTGTGCATGCGGCTGCGAAGCTCACCCCACCGCGGCTCGTGTGGACGGGTCCAGGCAGCGGCGCGCTCCGCACTCCGGTGGTGGCCGGGGAATCGCTGATCTGCATCGACCGGACCGCCGGGAAGTCGATCAGGGCGATCGATGTCGGCACCGGCAAGACCCGGTGGACATCGCCGTTCACCGCGAGACCGCCTCTCTGGGGCGATGCCGCCGCCGTGACGGACGGATCATCGGTGTACGGGGTCGGAAACGGGCGCGTGTACGCCGCGGACGCCGGCTCGGGAAAGGTGCAGTGGACCTGGCGAGGCGACGGGCTGGTCCCCCAGTTCGTCGTCGGGCGGATGCTCGTCTGCATCGACGCCACCGGCCAGGGGGTCGGCCTCGACACGGTCACCCGGCAACCGGTCTGGCGGCGCAGGCTCTACGACGTACGGTCCGGGGCGACGCTCTCCGGTGCCGCGGTGTCCCGCGAGCTGAACCTGTTCTTCCTGGGAGACTCCAACGGCATCGTCCAGGCCTCCGACGTGGCCACCGGAATCGACCGATGGTCGCTGGTCGGGGGCGGGTTCGGAGGGCCGTTGTTCCTGGCCGGGGAGCTGCTCTACGTCCTCGGCCGCCCCGACTCCGGGCTGACGGCTCTGGACGCCCGGACCGGCACCACCAAATGGACCCCCACCCCCGTGCCCAAGGCGTACTCGGTCGGCGTCTCCGGCGGCACGCTCTTCGTCGGCGGAGACGGCCTCACCGCGTTCGTCCCGGCGACGGGCGTGCGCCAATGGACCCGGACGGGCCAGGCGGACGGGGTGAGCCCCGACAACGGGATCGCCACCGCCGCCGGCGGAGTCCTCGCCTACGTCAGTTCGCGGCGGTTGGAAGGCGCGGATCCGGCGACGGGCAAGGTCGTCTGGACCCTCCCCGTCCCCACCCTCACCGGCCTGAACGACTTCGCGGTCTCCAGCGGGAACCGGCTCTTCGTCGGGAACGAGAGAGCGGTCCTCGGCCTTCAGTTCCCGGCATGACCGGGCGGTTCACCGCGGAAGGGGCTCCACGGGCGCAGGCGGGATGCCGGCCAGGCAGGAGGTGTCGCCCACCCGAAGGCGGCGGATGAAACCGGTCTCGATCGCGGCCGCACAGCCGCTCGGTTCGTGTTCGGCCACGTGGCCGACGTTGGGCACCTCCACGACCGCGGCTCGCCGGAACCGGCGGGCGGCCTGCCGGCCTTGCTCGGTCGGTGTGTTGGCGTCCAGGTCGCCCGACACCACCAGCACCGGGACGTCGGGGAGGGGGCCGCTGGTCGGCTGGACGGGGCCGTGCCGGTCGGGCCAGCGCACGCAGGCGTCGCCCCAGCTGTAGCTCACGCCGGTCCAGGCTCGCTTGCCGAACGGCCAGTACGCCTGCTCGGGGAGGGCCGCGAGCCCGGCCGAGAACTGCCGGAGCCGGGTCGCGACCGGCGCCGAGCGGTTCCAGCCGGCCGTCGGGTAGTCGTTGCACATCACGGCCGCGGCCTGTTCGGGGTTGAAGAGCTGCTGCTCGTCCCGGCGGAGCGACGACCCGCTCAGCGGCGCCACCTGGCGGGCGGCCTCGATCAGCGGCGCGTCGTCGGCGTGGAGGGCGCTGCGGACCATCGCGGGCACGCCGCCGATCCCGGCGGGGGCCGAACCCGCCATGCCGTAGACGATCGAGGCCAGCGCGGTGTCGTCCAGCCGCCGCTGCTCGCCTCCCAGCGTGTAGGCGATCGGCCGTGCCCGCAGCCTCCGGGCGAGCCGTGCGACGTCGCGCAGGACCTCGTCGCCGTCGCAGGCGCCCGCACTGCGCTCGCACACCAGTCGCAGCGTTCGGCGCGCGGCCCGCGCGTTGGGACGCGCCCACATGTCGAAGGCGAGGGGGTAGGCGCTGGAGAGCACGATCGAGCGCACATGCCCGGGATGCCGCTGGGCGTAGACCGTCATGAGGTAGGTGCCGTAGGACTCCCCGAGCAGGTCCAGCCGTTCGATGCCCAGCTTCGCCCGGACGGCGTCGATGTCGTCGGCGATCTCGGCCGAGGTGTAGCCGCGCGCGCGGGTTCCGAGCGTCCGGCCGCATTCACCGACCGCCCGCACGAAGCCGTCACGGGTCGCGGGCAGCGAGGCCAGGGCCCCGCACTGGACGGGGTCGGAGCGGTTGACGCCGCGCGGATCGACGAGCAGCAGGTCGTGGTCGCGCAGCAGGCCGGCGAACATCCGGGCGTACTGGGGCGCGGACGCGATCGCGGAATCGCCCGGCCCCCCGGGGTTGAGCGCCACCGTCCCCCTGACGGGCCGGGAGGCGTCGCGGTGCCTGATCAGGGCGTAGGCCACCGTGGTGTCCCCCAGCCCGGGGCGGTCCCGCACCAGCGGCACCCGCACCGAACCGCACACCGCGCCGGACACCGGCACGCAGCCGGCCGGCTCCCCCGCCGGCTTCTCGGCGCGACCCGCCGGTGCGGTGATCGCGGCACCGCACGCGACGACGGCGACGGCGGCCGCCACGCTCCCCGCCCTCTTCGAGATCGACTTCATGCTCGGAGTCTGGAAGGCGTCCGATCGGCCGCGCATCGCCCCTCATGGGGAACCTGCAGCCCGGACCTGAGAGGGAGACGGCTCAGGGACACCGGAGGCGACGTCGACCAGACTCGGGCCCATGGAATACGTCGGCCGGGCACCCGCGCCGCCGAATATCCGAGGCCGCATCCGAGGCCGCGCACAGCAGAACGGCCCGACCGAGGTTCCGGTCGGGCCGTACGTGCTGGTGGAGGTGGCGGGAATCGAACCCGCGTCCTTCCCACTGTGCCGTTGGCTGTCGTTTTCCTGCGTTGGCCACAGTTGCTCTGACCTGTGTCGCAATCGCATTTCAGCGTTGGCTGTCGTTGGCTCACGTTGACTGTTTCGAGTCATATTCCGGGCGTAAAGCAGGCGGCCCCGAACTGGCGACTGCACCGCCAGCCGGGGCCTTGATCCGGACAACGGAGGTCCGAACCCATGCACGATCGTAGATTCACCGCCGGCGGCATGAGCCGTCCGACGTTCCTCGCCCACCGCGCGACCATCGTCCTGATGGCAGTCGGCGTCCTGGTGGCCACGGGCGACGGGTTCGCCCAGAGCTACGCAGGCCTGTACCGGTGGGCGCTCGAGCACCACCTCAGCGAGTGGAAGGCGGAGAGCTTCCCGCTGCTCGTCGACCTCTTCGTGGCCGTGGGCGAGCTGGGCCTCTTCGCCCTGGCGCTGGAGGGCCACCGCCTCCGGAAGAACGGGCTCGCGTGGATCGACGCTGCCCTGCCCTTCGCAATCGCGACGGCCGGGTGGGGTGTGTCCCTCGTCTTCAACGTCGGCGCGGTCGGGGGCCGGTTCGCCGATCAGGCGACCGCCGCCGTGCCGCCCGTAGCCTCCATGCTCGGCCTGCTGGTCCTGCTGCGGACCGTCCACCGGCTCATCACGCGACACCCTGTCGCGACACTCGCCGACGACGATCACGTGAGGGTGTCCGCCGCCGTGGACACCCCCGACGCCGCGCCGCTGCCGTGGTGGCCGCTCCCCGCGATCGGGGCCGCAGGTCAGGGCCCGTCCGGATACGACCTGTGGGACGAGATCGAGCCCGACGAGGACACCGCTCGCGACAGGGGCGACGAGGAGGCCGACGACCTTCTTACGGTTGACCGTGAGAAGCTTCTCGACCCCGAGCTTGCCCCGGTGCTCGCGACCGCCCGCGACCGGTTCGCCGAGGTGCTCGCGGCCGGTGGCCTGCCGTCCGTCCGCCGCATCCGCAAGGAGCTGCGCGTTGGCCACCCGCGGGCCGTCGCCGTCCGGACGGCGCTCGAGAGTGAGGTAGGTCGCGAGCGAGTCCCCGAGAGCGTCCCTGCGGCGGTCCCGGCCGGGTGACCTAACTGCCCGCCGGGACCTAACTCACCTACCTTTGCGCAGGTCGCGCCGGGAGTTAGGCCCCGGCGGGTGGCGAGGTAGATATCTAACTCGGGTAGGTCGTCGCCTAACTCAGCGCTTCGGCTTGTCGTCCTTGCTGACGTACTTCTCAAGGCACTCGTTGATCACGTCGCTGACCGTGCGCCCCTCCCGCTCGGCCTTCTCCTGAGCCTGTTTCCAGCGCTCATCAGGCACGCGGACACCACGGATCTTCTTCTCAGGCACGACCCCTCCAGCCAACCCCGGTGTTAATACGGATTCTTGCATCTAGCTGGGAATCTGTCTTGCATGAGTTCGGCTCGCGGGGTTACTGTTCATACGAAACAAGCCCCTAAGCAGGGCAGAAAAAGGCGGCCCCGGCCGGTGCTGGAACACCGACCAGGGCCTAGGGATCAACGCCCCGGGAGGCGTATCACCCATGACCGACAACCCTAGCGAGCGCTGCCGCTTCTCGTGGTGCGAGCAGCACAGCGAGACGGACAAGTACGTCAGGCACCTCGCCGACGTCGGCACCGTCGACCTCGTGGACAAGGACTGGCCGCTGCAGGTCCGCGTGGCCTGCGTCGACAACAAGGACGCCACCGGCTCGACGACCCCGTTCCTGACCCCGTACGTCTCGGTCCGCTGGGACGAGCCGCCCGAGTACGACCCGACCCCCGAGAACCTCGGGACGAACGTCGGCCTCGACCTCGACGGGCTCGACGCGCTCATGCTCGCCGAACTGCTGACCCGCGCCGTCCGCCTGCTCGCCGACGGGGCGTCGCAGTCGTGAAGGGCGTCCTGTGCCCCGACTGCGGAACAACGGAGTTCCGCTACGTCGACAAGGCCAACGACCGCGCCCGGCTCGACTGCCCGCGCGGCCACGAGTTCCCCACCGCCGAGCCGATGACCGAGGCCGGGCGGCGCGCAGACGCGGCCCTGCGGGAGCGTGCCGCGCGCGGTGCCACCTACCCGGGCGGGGAGCCCGCCAGTGTCCGCTACGCGGCCGACGACCCGCTGGCGGCTCTCGGCTGGTCGCTGCTGGAGCGCATCCTCGACTTCGGCCGCCGCCGCGGCGAGGACGCCATGCTCGCCGTGCTGCGGGTCCACCTGGCACTCGCGGACGGCCTGCTCGACGAGGACGCCGCCATCGCCCTGATGGTCCGGATCCGCGACGGCGAGCACGCGGCCGTGCTGGAGGAGATCGGCGAGGTGTAGGCCGTCCACGCGAGGCCCCTGGTTTCGACCAGGGGCCTCTTCGTATGCCCGCAGAAGGCCGGAATCCGCCCATCCGACGGGGGGCGAAACCACGAAACCAGCAGGTCAGCCCGATACCACCCCCGAAACCTGGTTTCGGGTCAGGTGAAACCACCTGCACCCGCCTTAAGGCGGGTGCAGGTCGACTACCGGCCACCGCCCGGCGGTTGAACCGCCGCTGCGGGAGCGGCAGTTACCGCCTCCAGAGCGGCAGGTACCAGCCAGAGGCTGTCAGCTCAGCTTGACGCACCAGGCAGTGCCTGGTCCGTCCCGGGCGCGCACAGCTCCCGATACGCCTCGTTCAGCTCGACGGCTTCCGGGATGTGCCGCTCCTCCACGGCGGTGAGAACCTCGGCGGCGCGCCAGTAGTTCGACGGCACGAGCCGCCCGCTCGTCACCGCCTCCAGCGCGGTCGCCGCGGCCTCGTCCGGCTGGTCGGCGGCGAGCAGCGCCAGCGCCAGGTCGAGCCGGGCGGACACCGCCCGCCGCGGTCGGGCCGGGCCGGCGGCAGGGCGCTCCAGACGGGCGAGGACGCCACGCGCGTACGGCTCGGCCGCCGGGTCCCCGATCCATGCGAGCGTCGTGGCCGTGTAGGCATCGCTCTTGGCCGGGTCGTACCGGAAGTGATGCTCGGGCCGGTCGGGCATCGGCAACGGTTCCACGAGCCGCTCGACCCGCGCCAGAGCCTCGCGCGTCCGCTGCCCGTCGCCAAGACGGGCCCACGCCCGTCCCTCCTGCGCGGTCGCCTGGATGAACGCCGAGCCGTCCCGCGGGGCGATCTCCTGCGCGCCCCTCGACAGCGTGATGGCCGCCCGGTAGTCGCCATCGGTGAGCTTCTGCCAGGCGCGGGTCTCCAGCGTCCAGGCGAGGATCTCGGGGTGGTCGGCGTGCTCGGCGAGCTGCGCGGCGGTGCGCAGGCGCGCGGACGCGGCCGGGATCTGGTCGAGGTCGATATCGCAGGTGGCGGCGAGCAGCGACAGCCAGCCGCCAGCGACGGTGAGGCGGCGCCGCTCCGCCAGCGTCATGCGCGCGTCCATCAGCTTGCCGACGTACCCGAGGTGCCGCCGGATCCTCCCCAGCAGCTCGCCGGGCGGGGTGCGCGGATAGGCCGACGCCAGCTCGTCCACGGTCAGCTCCAGCGCCACGAGGGTGTCGTCTCCGACGTCACTGGCGGCGACACGGCGCGCCAGCTCCAGCGCCTCGATCTCGTCATCAAGGGGAGCCGCCGGGGCGCGCGGCGGAGTGGCCGGGCGGAGCGCGGCGAGCCGCCCGCCGGCGCCGAGGATCTCGTCCAGGCGCTCGGCGATCTGCTTGGAGGGCGCCCGCTCTCCGCTGACCAGCCGGGAGATGTAGCCGCCGTTGCAGGGGACCTGCGCGGCCAGTGCCCGCTGGCTGATCTTCCGCTCGGCCATGAGCCGGCCGAGTGCCTCGCCGAAGGTGGCCATCGCATCGCCCCGTTTCGCCCCGGGTTGCCTGCTGCCTGCTGCTGCCCGACGCCCGTTGGCAGCAGGCAGCGCCTTCCACGCTAGCGGCGGAAGCGGTCAGGTGGGGCTGTGAAAGGTGTCGCAGGACACAAAGACGGCCCCGGACGGTGGGCGAACACCGCTCCCCGGGGCCTGACCGGATCGGAGTCCGGCTGATGAGAACGCTACCGAACCTGGGCGACACGGTGGTGGACATGCCACCCATCCCCGACCAGCCGCCGCCGATCCCGGACGGCATCATGCACTGGTACGGCGAGGCCACCCGCGCATGGTGGGCAGTGGTCCCCGGTCGCCACGGCGCGCGCCTCATCGAGGCGCCCAGCGAGGACGCGCTCGCCGTGATGGTCGACTGGAACCTACGGCAGGTGTGGAACGGCTCATGAGCAAGGACGAACGGCGCCGCCTCGCCCGCAAGGCCATTGCGTTCGATGTGCTGATGGCCAACCTCCCGACCGCCGGGCACCCCGACCGCGGCGACCCTGAGGCCGTCAGGAGAGCCCTGGAGGTTCTCGATGAGGAGGAGCCCGCGGGGGAAGCTGGAGACAGCCCAGAGGGCGCCTGAGACGCCCCCGCCCCGGGCTGCTGCGGAGTTGCCCGGGGCGGGGGTCAGGCCCTTCGGCCCGGCCGGTCCGGGCCTTCTGGAAGATCTCGGGCCGAAGGACGTCTCATACGGTGACGTTCACGACCTGGTGCCAGGAGGTGAACTGTTTAACGGCGTTAGACAGTTCGTCTTCAGTGGGGAACCGCTCGGCGAACTGCACCTTGTCGGCGATCTGCCGCTCATCAGATCCTCACGTCCACGGCCTGCTTCTTCGCCTTCCGCAGCGCCGACAGCACGGTTTCAGCGATCTGCCTGTCGTTGGCCATCACGGGGCCGTTGACGTGGACGTGGAGGTTCTGGATCACCATCGACCCGGACCGGTGCACCGTCCCCGACGCCCGCGGCACCATCACCTCGGCGCCGCGCTCCCCGACGAGGTACGCCTGCCCGGCCGCCACGGGTCCGCCGGCGGCGCGGTGCCGCCCCGGGTCACCGATCAGGCCGAGCGCCTGGGCGAACCGAGCCTGATGTGCAGCGACCGGGCCGAGCGCCTGCGCGCCGGCCTGCCCGACCGCGCCGCCGCGGTAGAAGCCCTTCGGCATCCGCCACATCGGCGCGCTGCGCGGCACTTCCTGAACGAACGACCCGGTGAAGGGGGCTTGGATGACGTAGCCGGGCTTGTTGGAGGCGAGCATGACGTGCACGGACGGGCCGTGCGGGAAGCCGAGCGCCCCAGGACGGGGGCCGCTGATCTGGTAGCTGTTGGCCCACTGCGAGTTCGTCACGCCGCCGATGTCCTTGTGGCGGCCCTTCCACCAGGCGTACTGCGTCAGCCCCGAGCAGTCGAACCCGTAGGTGCCGGCGCCGCGGCCGATGCCGTAGGACGGGCCGCCGATCCCGCCGCCGCCCCACGAGTACGGGTAGCCGATCATCGCCCGCGCCGCGGCGACCACGCTTCCGCCCGAAGCCATGTACTTCTTCCACTGCGCGGCCATCTCGTTGGCGATGGCCGTGATCAGGCTCTTGTAGCCGGCGTTCACCGGGTCCACCACGTCGTGCCCGAACGCCTTCCGGGACGGGACGTGCGGTGTGACGGTGACACCGACCGGGCCGCCGCCCGCGAATCCCTTCAGCAGGCCCTTGCGGGCCGCCGCGCGCATCCGCAGCATCGCCCCGTGCCCGCCGACGTCCTTGACCTCTTCGGGCGTCCAGACGTGCTCGTTGACGCGCAGCAGGGCGGGCTGCGAGTCGTAGGCTTCGCTGGCGCCGTTCCACAGCGCGGGGACGGGGCCGCCCTTCGCCAAGCCCGGGATGCGGCGCGACGGATCGTGTGCGGTCGTCCACAGTCCTTTGGCGTTGACCTTGAGGTTCACGTTCTTGTTCGGCTTGATCGAGTCGAGCCACTTATTGGTTTGGCCGGCGAAGCCCTGTACGGCCTTCTCGGCCTTCTTCAGCTTCCCGCCCAGGCCGGGCACCCACCCGAACGCCTTCGCCGCCAGGTGCACCAGGTTCGTCGCGAACCCGACGAAGATCCGCAGGACCGTGCCGACGGCCTGCAACGCGACCCGCTGGAACCCGCTGAACGCGCCCTTGGCGGACTTGTACCAGTCGGTGAGCGCCTTCACCCCGGCCTTGATGATCTTCCAGCCGTTCTGCAGCTGCTTCCACAGCCACCCGTAGACCTTGATCTGGTAGACGATGAAGGTGCCGATCACCTTCAAGGCGATCTTGAATTCGGTCCCGTACAGCTTCAGCAGGTACTTCGCGAGGAACCCGTAGATCGCCTTGAAGATCGAGAGGACCTTCCCCCACGGCAGGCCGCTCTTGGACACCTCGGTCGAGATCCGCTTCAGCTGGTGACCCAGCTCGACCAGCACCGTCTTGTAGAACTTGGTGATCTGCGGGGCGATCTTCTTGCCGAACCAGTCCGCGAGGTCCCGCAGCGCCGGGATCAGCTTCGTGCGGGCCCAGTCGGCGACCTTCCGCAGCTCCTGCCCGAACCGCTGCCAGTCGTTGGCGCCCTTCGCCGTCGAGGGCATCTTGAAGCCCTTGGCGATCTGCCCACCGAACTTCGCCAGCGTGTTCAACGCCCGCGTCGCGACGTTCGTGACCTGCGTCTCCACGGTCCGCTTGAACATCGTGATCCGGGCCGAGAACGTCTTGCCCATGGCGTTGCCGGCCGCGTCGGTCGCGCCCTTGAACTTCCCGAGCTTCTTCGTCGCCTCGGACGGGTCGATCTTCAGCAGCGCCCGCGACATGTCCTCCGACTGCGTACCGAAGATCTGCTGCGCGAGGGTGTACTGCTCGGTCCTCGTCTTCGCGCCGCGGAGCTTGTCGGTGATCAGGTCGAACGCCTTGGCGGCGGAGGGGCCGCCCTTGCCGAACGCGGCGGCCATCTCCTTGGCGTTCAGGCCGAGCTTCTGCAGGGCGGACGCGGCGGTCCCGTCCTGCACCCGGATGTTCATCTCCTTCAGCGCGTCGGCCACCAGGTCGGCGTCCCTCGCGCCGCCTTCGAGGCCCTGCTGCAGGATGCCCATCGCCTGCGCGCCATTCAGGCCCAAATCCCTGAATTGCGTGCTGTATTCATTAAAGGTATCCAACAAATCTTCGGCTTTGTTGGCCCCGTTCTGGGCGCCCTTGGTGAGGACGTCGAACGCTTCCTTGGCGTTCTTGGCCAGCCCGGTCCGCAGCATCTGGCTGACCGCGTTGGTGACGGGCCCGACGTCCTCGTCCATGACCTTCGCCAAGGTCATGGCGCTGCCCGTGGTGCTCTGCAGGCTCTTGCTGGACGCCGTCCGCATCCCGTCCATGTTGCGGATCACCGCGGTGATCGCGCCGCGGACCTCGTCCATGTTCTCGCCGTACGCCTGCGAGTACAGCTTCCCGGCGACCCCGCCGATCCGGCCGGACTCCTTGGCGGTCAGGCCGAGCTGCGCGCGGAACTTCGCCTGCGCGTCCTGCGCCTCCAGCCCCTTGGAGATCGCCGGGCCGATCAGCGCCGCCGCGGCCGTCACCGTGCCGAGGATCGGGCCGAGCTTCCCCGCGACAGCGCCGAGCTTCCCGAACTTCCCCGACCCCTCCTCCAGGCCCTTGTTCATCCCCTCGATGGATTCGCCGGTCTCCTTCGTGGTCTTCTGGACGCCCTGGTCCTTCGCCACGAAATCGAACTGGATCTTCCGGGTCTCAGTCGTCGCCATCTCAGAACTCGATCCGGCCGTGCTGCTCCAGCACCTCGGCCAGCGCGAGCACCTCGTCCCGGTACCCGTCCAGCACCTCACGGGCCCGCCGGTACGCCGCCCGCATCGCGAAGTCGTCCCCGCCCGTCGCGCGGATCAACTGCCGCCGGTCACTCCGGCACCCGGCCTCACCGCCCGCAGGGAACATCCGATGCCGCAGCGTGTTGACCCACACGTCCGACGCCGCGTAGATCGCCGCGGCCCGCTCCCGATCGGTCGCCTCGAACGTCGTGAGCCCAGACCCGTCCGAGGTGATCCACACCGACACCAGCCGCACCCCCAGCGCCCGCGCCGTGATCGCGTGCGCCGCCTCATGCTCGGCGGACTCCCGCCGCAGCAGCCCCGGCGCCGAGCCGTACAGCCGCTCACTCCAGCCGGCCAGGTCATCGACCGCACGCACCCGCGGCCCGCTCGTCAGCACCCGCGAGTTCAGCAGCGACGTCACCAGGTCGTTGCCCAGCTCGCGCCACGCGTCGACCACCCGCTTATCGGCCTCGCTCAGCCCGCCGTAGATCTGCAGGGCCGTCTCACGAGAACCCACCCGGACCACCACCCTCCACACCGCCGGCGGCGACGGCCCGCACGAGCCGCCGCCGCCCACCAACCACCACCAGCACCGCGCCCCACCCGCTCCGGGCCGTCCCGGGCGATCTGCCGGGCCTCACCCGATGGGGCCCCACCTTCGGAGAGGCGAGACGCAGAGACCGATCACGCCGCCCGGCGCCGCTGCCCGTAGGCCATGACCAAACCCCGGTCCAGCAGCCACCGGCCGCCGACGCGCCGCCCGAGCCCACCGGCCGCGAGCTGCCGCACCCGCCGCTCCGTGAGCCCCAGCAGCCGCGCCGCCTCCGCCGTGCCGATCTCATACACCGACCCTGGCGCACCCTCCCCGGGCCGTGTTTCCGCGCTTCCGGTCACGCCGCCGCCACCGGAAACCCGCGCGAGCGCCGCCTCGGCCGCCGCCCGCCGCACCGCGTCCCGCATCGCCTCCAGCTCGGCGCGCAGCCCCGGATCACGCGCCGCCATCGCCTCCAGCGCCTCCACCACATGCCGCGACGACAACACCCGGTCCAGCACCACCGCCGCGCCACCCGCCACCACCGCGCCCTGCACGTACCGGGTCGGTGTCTCGGCCACCGTTCAGCCCTCCGCCGGGACACGGCCCAGCAGCCGCGCGAGGATCTCCTGAGCGGCCCGTGCCCGCTGCTCATCGACGCCGCCCGGCACCTGCTCTGCTGAGCATTCGGGCAACTGCCGCAGGATCACCCGCAGCGGCTCGACCGCGCGGGGGTCTCCCGCGTCCAGCCGGCGGGCCAGACGGATCGCCACCGCGCCCAGCGTGAGCGCATCCCGGTTCGCCGGCGGCACGAACCGCTGAACCCGCCGCCGCACCCCGTCCTCAGCGCGCATCACTCCGCGCCTGCCCGCTCCACCAGAGCCTCCAGGCGCCGCCGCGCGAACCCGGCCCGCAGCTCGTCCAGCTCGTCGGCGACCGCCTCACACTGCCGCAGATGCCCCAGCGTCGCCCGCAGCACCGGCCGCGCCGCAGCGTCCCCGGCGTCCACCCGGCCGGCCAGCACGATCGCCACCGCACCCAACCTCACCGACGCCGCATTCGACCGCCACACCAGCCGCGCCACCTGCCCGCGCACCCGCGCCTCCACACTCACCGCCGGCGCCGTCCGGCCGACCGGCCGGCTCATCCCAGCCCCTCCAGCACCGCGGAAAGCTCCGCATCGCCGACGCCCTGCCCCTCGTCCGCCGCACGGGGATGCTCAGCCAGCCACGCCAGCAGCGACCGCAGCTCCCGCACCGCGTCCGTCGCCGTAGGCGTCACATCCACCACCCCGGCCAGCCGCAGCGCCATCTCCAGCATCACCGCCCGCGGATCGTCATCGCCGAGCACCATCCGCTCGGCCAGCGCACGCACCGCGGCCTCGATCGACCCCACCACGTGATCGCCGGCCACCGCGTCACACGCCTCCGGCCGACACAGCGAATGATCGCCTGCACGGTGCGCCCGATACCGGCGCGCACGCATCGAATCCGAATCACCCATGGTCACTACCTGGCCTTTCGTCACGTGATGGGGGTACGGGGGGTCTCGGAGGGAGAGAACGCTGACTATGTGTGGGGTCTTGCGGGGCCGCTGGTTAAAAGATCATCGGCCGGTCCGGCGGCGGTAAGGGGCGTCGGCCTATATCCCCTTACCGGTCATGTGTCGGCCTGGTCGTCGTCGAGGGCGGCGCCGCGGCGGGCGACGCTGGCCGGCGGCTCCTCGTTGGGCCAGCGCCATACGGCGAGGTGTCCGGTGGCGTTGGTGATGAGCTGGTAGAGCAGGCCGCGGGCGTCGCGGTCGGCGGCGTCCTGCATGGTGCGGTCGATGGAGTCCATGAGGTCGCAGAGGTTCTGCCAGTTGGACAGGACGGGGTCGGCGTACGCGCAGCGGCGGCACACGTCGTTGCAGCGCAGCAGGCCGTCTGCGGTCTCGACCAGGTCCGTGATGCAGTGGTAGGTCTCGGCGGTGAAGGTGCGCTCGCACCGGCTGCAGCGCAGTAGGCCGCCGCCCAGCATGATGGGGATCGGTGTCCCGTCGCTCTGCTGCCGTTGGCCGGTCGTCAGGTCGATGACGTTGCTCATGGTCGGTTCTCCTCGTTCAGTCGTGCGATCTTTCGGGCGTGCCGCTTGGCCAGCCCGGCGTTCCGGCGGTTGTTCTTGGCGCGCCGTGCCCGCTCCCGTTCAGCACGGCGCCGGCGGGCGTCCTCGATCCGCTCGGCAAGACGCCGCTCGACGGCCTCGCGCAGGTCCTCTTCCGTCTGCTGTGAGATTCCGACAGGTTCCTGACCTGCGTTTCTCACACTCCTCACGGTTCTCACGGTTGGTCCTGCGGGGCGAAGTCGAGTTCCGGGTCGTCGGGTGCGGAAGGCACGACGTAGAGCCCGCGCTTGGGCTTGTGGAGGCGGCCGGACTGCTCCAGCCGCCGCAGGTATTCGGCGGCGCTCTTGCCGAACTTGTCGGTGATCTCGGCGGCCCGGACCGGTTCGAGCTGCCGGCCGATGTAGTCGAGGATCGCCGTCGAGGTGTCGCCCAGATTCTGCGTCTGCTCGCGTCGCCCGACGTTCACGGCGGCCTGCCGGAGGTCGTCACCATCGAGCATCCAGCGAGTGCCGTCCTCCAGCCGGAGGGCGTACTCCTCCTCTGGCACGTCCCGCCCGGTCACCTTGAGCACGGCCTCTTCGGACTTACGGTTGCGGGCCAAGACGACGATGGAGTCCGCGGACCCGGCCAGCCCGTTGGTCCCCGACACGGCGTCCACGAAGTCCTCAGCCGCCGCCTTGCGGTCGTGGTGGATCAGCACCAGGGACAGGCCTGGAGTGGCGTCCGCGACCCGCTTCAGCGCCGATCCGATGCGGTAGTCCCGCTGATACGACGACTCGCCCTGCAGCGCCTGCGGCATCACCTTGCCGAGCGTGTCGAGCACGACCATCGCCGTGTCGGGATGGCGGCGCATCCACGCCTCGATGACGGCGATGACACGCCCCGGCGGAATGGTGGTCTTGTAGTGGAACAGCCCCGGGATCGGTTCGCCGTCGAGGATGATCCGGCACCGCGACTGCATCCGCCGGTCGCCGTCCTCCAGCGCGAGGTACAGAACCCGGCGGGCCGGACCCACGGGTAGCCGGCCGAGCGCCCGCCCGCCGTAGGCGATGGACAGCAGCAGGTTCGCCAGCAGCCACGACTTCCCGGCCTTGGGCGGTCCGACGAGCAGCGTGAGCCCCTCCGGAATGAGCCCGGGGACCGCCCACCGCAGCGGCGGGAAGTCCTGGACGTCGAGCCACGCCCCGTCGCGGACACCGGCCAGCAGCGCGGCATCCTCGGCCTCTTGGTCCTCCGCTTCGGGGGGTGTGTGAGAACCGTGAGGAGTGTGAGAATGGCTGGTCACGGGCGGTTCGTCTCCACCGATGTCGTTGATGACCGTGAGAATGGCGGCGGTCGCCCTCCGCTCGGTCTCGGTCTGCGTCACGCGGCTCTCCGCCTCTTCAGCTCGGTCCACGTTGGCCGGGCGGCCCATGTCCGCACCTTGTCGGCGAGGGCCGCCCACGCGCGGTGCATGTCCCACTCGGCCTGCGCGTATCCGACCTCACGGCCGGCGGCGAACCCGAGTTCGTATCCGGCCCGGAACTCGGCGGCTTCGCGGGCACGCTGCGCGTCGAGGTCGTCGACAAGCTCGGCGGCCGCGACGGCGAGGCGCTGCAACTCCTCCGCTTCGGGGGTCACGACAGCCACCCCCGGCGGCGCAGCGCGCGAACGACGTGCGCGGGCGGCAGCGGAATGAGGCCGTGCTCGCGCAGGTGATGGCAGGCCGATGCCCACGCGCGGAGAGCGGCGGGCCGGACGTCGTCCAGCTCGGCTACCATGGCGGCACCGTCAGCCGTCCACCGCGCTGATCTCTTCCGAACGGGCCGGGACTCCACCCCCGGCCCGTTCTGCTTGCGGGGATTCATTAGGCCGCTCCGCCCTGCTCGGCTTCCCTCTCCCGCTCCCAGCGCTGCAGCTCAGATTCGCGATAAAGCACGCGGCGGCCGAAGAGCACTCCAGTCGGGCCGGTGCCGGCGTGCCTCCAGTACCGAACGGTGCTCGGCTTAGTGCGGTAGCGCCGGGCAACTTCCTCTGTCGTCCGGTACGGGTCGGCGTCCACTCGATCGGGGACGCAGGCAACCTCGCTCACTTCATCCCTCCAGGGGGTAACGGGATCAACCTCCGCAAGGTTGGCCCTCAGGAGGGCATGGTGTCAACCCGACCGAGGGTGTACCGTCCATCCGTGTGGAGGATAAACGCCAGTCAACGCAGAACCCTGGGCGCGATCTGACGCCAGAGATGTTGCTGGGCAGGACTCTGAAATACCTGCGAGAAGCTCGGCAGATGTCACAGGAGTCGGTCGCGGAAGCCATGAACTCGGCCGGCTTTTCCTGGCGACAGACCACTGCGGCGAAGACTGAGGCGGGTCAACGTCCCGTACGAGTGAACGAGGTGGTCGCGCTCGCCCAACTCTTCAAGGTCTCGGTTGGCGATCTGATCGAAGGCGCGGGCGGCGAGTGGGAAGCCCATGCCCGTGTACTGCGAGCACGGTCCGAGGTTGAGAGGACGGGACGGCTCGCCTTCTTGGCAAGCCGGGAGGCTGAGGATCGCGAACTCGAACACAACGACGCGATGGCAGCGCTACGCGCAGCAGAGGCGGACTTGGCGAAGGTTCAGCAGCGAGTGGTTCACGCAACCACTGAGGCTGAGAAAGGTGCTGGGGAGGAGTGAAGTCATGGGGCGCCCCCCTTTGCCGGTTGGCACGGCCGGGAAAGTCCGGTTCCAGAAGCTCGGACCGCGCCGCGTCCGCGCACGTGCGAACGTCCGCGACTACGACGGCGAGACCCGCGAGGTTGCCCGGTTCGGGCCGACGCAGGCCGCGGCCGAACGCAGGCTGAAGGAGGCGCTGCGCGACCGCGTCGGGCCGCCGGCAGACGGCGAGATCACGGCGGACACACGCCTACGGGACGCGGCCGCGCTGTGGTGGGTCGAGGTGACCGACTCCGGTGACCTGACCGAGCAGACCAAGGAGATCTACGACCGCGGGAAGGCGCGCATCCTGAAGGCCCTGGGCGGCCTGCTGATGCGTGAGATCGACGTACCGACGTGCGACCGGTTCGTGAAGGCCGTCCGCGCGAACCACGGTCCGTCGGCGGCCAAGACGTCCAAGTCGGTGCTCTCGCTGATGCTGGGCATGGCGGTGCGGCACGGCGCCCTGGACACCAACCCGGTCCGTGAGGTCGCGAAGATCTCGACGACTAGGAGGGCGCGCCCGCGCGCGCTGACGGCGGCGGATGAGGCCGCGATGCTGGCGAAGGTCGCGGCGGACGAGCGCGCCCGGGAGCTGGACGCCATCGACCTGGTGGAGTTCCTCGACGGCACGGGGATGCGCATCGGCGAGGCGCTCGGCGTGCGGGCCGAGGTGATCGACCTGGAGGCCGGCGTGCTGGAGGTCAACGCGACCGTGGCGCGGCTGAAGGGGTTGGGAACGCTGCTGCAGCTCCGACCGAAAAGCGAAGCGGGTTGGCGCGTCATCGCCTTGCCGGGCCACGTCGTCGAGCTGTGCCGCCGCCGCATGGCGATGTCATGGGCGCATCCCGACCGACTCGTCAAGGTGATCACCGCCGACGGCGAGACGTCGGACCGGCCGGCCGGAGACGTCGCCCTGCTGTTCCCGGGCCTGTTCGGCGGGGTGCGGAACCCGAGCAACGCCAACCGGGACATCAAGGAGGTGCTCGCGCAGGTGGACGCAGATCGGTTCGGGTGGGTCACCTCGCACACGTTCCGGCGGACGGTCGCCACACGGCTCGACGACGCCGGTCTGAGCGCCCGTGCGATCGCCGATCACCTCGGACACGCCAAGCCGTCGATGACTCAGGACGTCTACATGGGGCGCAACGTGGCGTCTGCCCAAGCGGCCAAGATCCTCGACAAGAGCGGTTCCTAACATGGGCGTAAAGCGGGCGTACACGCAAGAAGCCGCCGACCAGAACGTGTCTGATCAGCGGCTTCTTGTGCCGTGGAGGTGGCGGGAATCGAACCCGCGTCCTTCGGTGAAGAGCTAGGGCTTCTCCGGGTGCAGCCTGCTTGGCGTTTTCTCAGTCCCGGCGCTCACGCAGGCGTGTCGCCGACGGACTCAGTCGCTGTTGGTTTTCCCTACAGGCCCCGCGACCGGGCTTGCAGGTGGAGTCTCCTTACGATGCCAGACCCCGGTTCGGAGACGCTACCGGGCTGACAGAGTTCGCTCCTCGCTCAGGCGGCGAGGGCGAACTCGGACTGCTTCTTGTTGGCAGTTATTGGTTTGCTGTCACAGGATTAACGAGGTCACGACAGCAACCCTCGACCCGCTTCCCCTGGCTCGAACGACCGAAGTCGAAGCCGGTCACCCCCATGTTGAGTTGTCAACACGGCCGCCACAGGACGTCCGCACGATGACGTTACAAGGATAACGCCCGCAGGGGCAACGTAATTCCCCCGGCGGCCTCCAGGGCCCTGAACGCAGGAACCCCGGTGGCGCGAACGAGTCGCGCCACCGGGGTCGACCGGCAGGGTCAGGCCGGTCCGGACGGCAGAGCCTCCCCCGAGACGAGGCTCTGGTCTCATCACTGCGACCGAGTCCGCAACCCCCCAAGCGGATACTCAGTCACCCGGGAAGACGCACCCGGAGGCCGGATCGGTTGCGTCCCTCCGGGCAAAGAGATCCCCAAGTCCCGGCGGGGCCCCGTCAGCCTGCGGTACCGGTGCCCGTCCTGGCCTTGGCGGGGATGCCACGCAGGAACGCGGCGGCCACCGAGGACGCGGAATAGGGCCCCTCGATCGCGATGGCGAACGCGAGCTCGCCGGCGGAGCCGACGAACCAGGAGACCGTCTTCTGCCTGCCGCCCTCGGTGTACTGGGCGGTGGCCGCGGTGCCGGCGACGTCGCCGGTGACGTGGGCGGCGCGGGCGACGCCCTTGGAGGTGGTGCGGTTCAGCACGATCGACAGGTTGCCGACGGGGTCCGACGGCAGGAACTGCGCGCCGACGTCGGCGGCCTTGGGCGGGTCGGTGAGCAGGTAGGGGGACCTCCAGGTGCCGGCCCGGGCGGCGCCCGCCACCAGGGCCATCCCGAGGGGGCTGACCTCGACGCCCTGGCCGACCATCGCGGCGGCCTTGGCGCCCTCGCTGTTCAGCGGGGGCAGCGCCCCGGTGAACGCGGGGACGGAGACGCCCCAGCCCCGGCCGATGCCGAGCTGGGCCGCCGCGGACTGCAGGGCGCGCGCGTCGATCTTGCTGCTCAGCTGCGCGAGGGTGGTCGCGCAGCCGAGGGCGAAGGTGTTGGCGAAGGTCGTGTCGGCGTGCTCCTTGTTGGTGAAGGTCTTGCCGCCGACCGTCACGCTGGCGGGGCAGGAGGTCTTGGTGTTCTGCCTTATGCCCCCCTGCGCGAACAGCGCCTCGGCGGACACCATCCCGAACGCCAGGCCGGGCTGGTAACGGGCCTCGAAGGCGCGGTTCTCGCCGCCGGTGGCATGGTTGGAGACCGCGACGACCTGGCCGGTGTTCGGGCGCAGCGCCACCAGGGACGCCGGGTAGTGCAGATCCTTGAGCGCGTTGTCGGCCTTGTGCTGGACGGTCGGGTCGAGGGTGGTGGAGACGGGCTGCGGGGCGATCCCGGGCCAGGTCTTCAGCACCTGGGTCTGCTTGCCGGTGGCGTCCTGCGCGACGACGCTGACGCTGGGCGTCCCGGCGAGCCGGCGCTGCTGGAGGAGCTGGACGCCGCTGACGCCGATGGTGTCGCCCGGCTGGTAGGGGGCGCCGACCTGCTGGAGCAGGTCGGCGGTGGCCGGGCCGAGCTCGCCGACCAGCTCCGGCGCGTAGTTCGGGGCGCTCGGCGCCTTGATCGCGTTGATCTTCAGGCCCGGGACCTGCTTCAGCCGCTGGGCCAGCGCGGTCTGCTCCGGGTACCGCAGGGTCAGCAGCGACAGGAACTTCTGCGGCGGGGCCGAGCGGACCCTGCCGAGCAGCCGCTCGGAGTCCAGCCGCCGGCCGCCGGCGAACTTGGCCACCTTGGCGAGCTGGTCGACGGTGGCCTGCGCGTCGGCGAGGCGCCCGGGGACCACCCCGATGTCGTAGGAGTAGACCTCGTGCAGCATGCTGTGGCCCGCGCCGTCCTCGATCGGGGCGCGCTTCGGCACGTCCGAGACCACCGCGAGGCGCTGGCCGGGGGCGAGCTGCGGGTTGATGATCGACGGGTTCCAGACGACCTTCCACTTGCCGCCGATCCGGCGCAGGTGCATGTGGCCGAGGTACTCCCAGGGCTGCCCGTTCTCGCCGAGGTCGATCTTCACGGAGAACCGCGCGTCGGCGTCGTCGCCGTTCTTGGCGATCGCCTTGACCTTGGCGTCGTCGACGCGGCCCTGGTCGTCGGAGACGCCGAGGGACAGCCGCAGCGACGCCGCGTCCAGCTGGGCGCGGACGGCGCCGAGCGCGGACTCGACCGCCTTCCGGTCGGTGCCGACGGTCTTCTTCGCGGCGGCCGGGTAGTTGCCGACCTGCCAGGCGATCAGGAAGTCGCGGACGGCGGGCATCGCGGACGGCTCCGCCCAGCAGCCCGTCGTCATCGTCGCGACGAGGGCCCCGCAGGCCGCCAGCGAGACGGCGCGGCGGCGCACGGTGCGGCTCCCGCGCGGGAGGCGCCCGCGGCCTCGGTTGGTCATCGACACCCTTACCGTCTCCTGAACCGGGCGGCCGCCGCCTTCTGCATCTCCCGGTCGGCTTCCCGCTTGGCGATGGCCTGGCGTTTGTCGTAGGCCTTCTTACCACGGGCCAGGCCGATCTCGACCTTGGCCTTACCGTCCTTGAAGTACAGCGCCAGGGGGATCAGTGTCCAGCCCGGCTCGGACGACTTGGCGATGATCTTGCTGATCTCGCGGCGGTGCAGCAGCAGCTTGCGGCGGCGGCGCGGCGCGTGGTTGGTCCAGGTGCCCTGCGTGTACTCGGGGATGTGCACGTTCTCCAGCCACACCTCGCCGTCCATCACGTGGGCGTAGCCGTCGGCGAGGGAGGCGCGGCCGGCGCGCAGCGCCTTGACCTCGGTGCCCATCAGCACCATGCCCGCCTCCCACGTGTCGTCGATGTGGTAGTCGTAGCGGGCACGCTTGTTCTGGGCGATGAGCTTGCGCCCTGTGTCGCGTGGCACTGTGATCAGTCCTTGTCCGGCGTCGTCGCGAGCA
Source organism: Actinomadura nitritigenes (assembly GCF_017573545.1). Taxonomy (GTDB): domain Bacteria; phylum Actinomycetota; class Actinomycetes; order Streptosporangiales; family Streptosporangiaceae; genus Spirillospora; species Spirillospora nitritigenes. The sequence goes on from NZ_JAGEOK010000012.1 coordinate 142,747, forward strand.
GGCCGCGCAGCACGCTCCGGCCGCGCTGCTCGGCCACTGTGGGAGGGCGGTCGGCGGAGACCGCCACGTCGGGTTCGATCCCGACCCCGTCGAGGTTACGGCCGCCCGGGGTGCGGTAGCGACCCACGGTCAGCTCGATCGCCGATCCGTCGGCCAGCCGGACCGATTCCTGCACCGAGCCCTTCCCGTACGTACGCGATCCTATGATCACCGCGCGGTCCCGGTCGCGCAGGGATCCGGCGACCACCTCGGCGGCGCTGGCGGTCCCGGCGTCGACCAGCACGACGAGCGGGGTCCGCGCGTCGCCCGGCGCGGTGACCGTGCGCCGCTGGACGGGCCCGCCGCGCGGTTCGTAGGTCACGACGAGCCCGCCGGGCAGGAACGCCGACGCCGTCTCGACCGCCTCGTCCAGCAGGCCGCCGGGGTCGCCGCGCAGGTCGAGCATGATCCCGCCGGACGGAGCACCGGAGGGCGACCGCCCGGTCACCGCGTCGCGGACCTGCCGTCCGGTGCCGCGGGTGAACGCGCCCACCCGGATCAGCCGGACATGGTCGGGCAGCTCGGTCACGGTGACGTCGCCTCCGGAGACGGGGGTGCGGACGAGGTGGAACTCCTCTGTCCGACGCCCGCGGAGGACGGTGAGTTCGACGGCGTCGCCCGGGCGCCCGCGCAGCGCCGCCGCGACCCGCGTCACGTCCCAGCCGGCGGCCGGGGCGCCGCCGACCGCGGTCACGATGTCGCCGGCGAGGACGCCGGCGCGGGCGGCGGCGGTGCCCGGCTGGACGCTCGCGACCCGCACCCGCGGATCGCCGTCGGCGCTGCCGAGCCAGACCCCGACGCCGCTGTACCGGCCGTTCAGGCGGCCCTCCATGTCGTCGTACCGGGCCGCCGGGTAGTAGCGGGCCCACTTGTCGCCGAGGCCGCGGAGCATGCCCTCGATGGCGGCGCGGTCGAGGTCGCCGCGGCCGACCGGGCGCGCCGCCCGGCTGCCGATCTTCGCGGCGGCCTCGTCCAGCACCGACCCGCCCGCGGCCGCCCGGCGGTCCGGGCGGCCTTCACCGCTCAGCACCCCGAGCCCGTAGGCGCACAGGATCGCGGTGGCGACGGCGGCGCCGCGCAGCATGCGGCCTGGGGCGGACATGTCGGCAAGTGTAAAACCGCGGCCGCGCGGCCCTCCGGCGCTCGGCTAGATCTTCAGGTATCTGCGCAGGGTGAGGAACGACGACGCGGCACAGAGCAGCACGCCGAAGCAGATCGACACGATGATCACCATGATCACCTGGAACCAGCCGAGCTGGCTGACCAGCTGCACCGTCCCGGCCAGCCGGTCGATCAGCAGTTTCTTGCTGATCACCAGCAGCACCGAGGCGAACAGCCCGCCGATCAGTCCCGCGATCGCGCCCTCCAGGATGAAGGGCAGCTGGATATAGGTGTTGGACGCGCCGACCAGCCGCATGATCCCGGTCTCCCGGCGCCGGTTGAACGCCGACAGCCGGACCGTGTTCCCGACCAGCAGGACCGACGCGATCACCTGGATCAGCGCGATGCCCAGCGCTGCCGCCTGGAGCCCGTTCAAGATCTTGAAGAACTTCTTCAGGATCTGCTGCTCGTTGATCACCGTGTCGACGCCGGGATGCCCCAGCATCGCCTGCGCCACCGGTTTGTACTCCTCCGGGTTCTTCAGCTTCACCCGGAACGAGTCGGGGATGTCGCCCTCACGGGTGCTCTGCACGAACCCCGGCGAGCCGGCGAAGCGGTCCTTGAACCGCGCGAACGCCTGCTGCTTGTTCTCGTACTGGACGTTCGAGACCTGCGGCATCTTCTTCAGCTGCGCCTGGATCTCGGACCGCTGCTGGTCGGTGACGTCCTGCTTCTGGCAGTTGGCGTTGGAACTGGTCTTCGCGCACAGGAAGATCGAGACCTCGATCTTGTCGTACCAGTAGTCCTTGGACGCGGCCACCTGCTGGCGCAGCAGCAGTCCGGTGCCGAAGAGCGCCATGGCGATGGCGACGGTGATGACCAGGGAGATCGTCATCGTCAGGTTCCGGCGGAGACCGATCCAGATCTCCTGCATAACGAACTGTACGCGCATGCCTCGCTGTCCTTGATCGCCTGTTCCCGCCGCCGGCACGGGCTCCGCGGTGCGGGCCCTGAGCGGGCGTCCCCTCTGCCTGAGTCGTACGCCCGTTGGGATCCGTCGGGTTCAGATGGAGCCGCCGCTGGAGGGGTCCGCGGCGGTGGCCCGTCGGGCCGTGGTCGATGGGGGCTCGTGCCGGCCGGTGCGCCGGGCCCGGGTCAGTACGCCTGGCCGTACACCCCGCGGGACTGGTCGCGGACGACCCGTCCGTCCTCCAGTTCGACGACGCGCTTGCGGAACGCGTCGACGATGGCGGCGTCGTGGGTGGCCATGACGACGGTGGTGCCGGTCCGGTTGATCCGGTCCAGCACCTTCATGATGCCGATCGAGGTGGCGGGGTCGATGTTCCCCGTCGGCTCGTCCGCCAGCAGGATCATCGGCCGGTTGACGAACGCCCGCGCGATCGCGACGCGCTGCTGCTCGCCGCCGGACAGCTCGTCCGGCATCCGGTGGGCCTTGCCCTCCAGGCCGACGAGGTCGATGACCTCGGGGACGACCTTGCCGATGAACCGCCGCGGCTTGCCGATCACCTCGAGGGCGAACGCGACGTTCTCGAAGACGTTCTTGTTGGGGAGCAGCCGGAAGTCCTGGAAGACGCAGCCGATCCTGCGGCGCAGGTGCGGCACCTTCCAGTTGCTCAGACGGCTCAGGTCCTTGCCCGCCACGTGCACGTGACCCTGGGACGGGCGCTCCTCCTTGAGGATGAGGCGCAGGAAGGTCGACTTCCCGGACCCGGACGGGCCCACCAGGAACAGGAACTCGCCCTTCTCGATGCCGACGTTCACATGCTGGAGAGCGGGGCGGTTCTGGCTCGGGTAGACCTTGGTGACGTTGTCGAAATTGATCACGGCTGCATCACGGCGGTTCAGTCTAGGGGTTGGGGAGCGGCCCGGCCGCCGGCCGCGGACTGGCCGTCCGCGTGCTGCGACCTGCGCCGCCCGGCTCCGCGACCAGGGGGGCCGTGGAACCTTCGAGCAGTGTAGAGGGGCCAGTCAACTACCTCGTCCCCCTCCGTGGGGTGGGAACGCCCGGGGCCCGCCGCGTTCAACGGCGTGTCGCGCGCGGACGGGACGACGGCGCGGACGGCGCCCCGCGGGGCCCCGACCTGTCCGTGCTGTGTCATGTACCGTCTCCCGACGTCCGGCCGTTTCATGCCGTCAAGCTCCCGGACTTGCCGGAACGACCATACAGTCCGGCTACGCTGGATGATGGCGAAAGATACCTAATCGGTCGACGATCGACGTATCCCCGCACGGAGCCACGTACCGTTCACGGAGAGTGGGGCCCACGACATGAGCTGCGAACATCTGATCTGCGCTCGGTGCTCGAATCCGGTGGTCGAGGGACGCTGCCCCACCTGCCGCGCCGCGCGCGCGGAGCTGCACCACCACGGACCTTCCGTCCCGCCGGCGATCGTGCTGGCCGTCCTCGTGGCCCTGCTCTTCGCCGCCCTCGTCCTCCAGCGCGTCTACGGCTGACGGCCCTGCGGCCGGCGGCCCGTCGCGACAGGGCCTCTCAGGGCTTCTTGAGGGTCGGGGTGGCGGCCTTGGAGATCGCCCCGTCGTCGGCCACCAGCTCGGCCTTGGACTGCGGCTTGCCCTTCTTGGCGCGCGGCGGGTCGTAGGCGGCGAACTGGAACGTCGCCGTGGTGTCGATCTCATCGCCCTCGACGGTGCCGTCCAGCAGGTGCTCGGCCTCCTTCGGGATCTCCGGCTTCGGCCCGGGCGCCCCCGGCCCGACGAGCGCGTTGTTGCGGAACAGCGAGTACAGGATCAGCCCTCCGCCGCCCTTCGTCCGCAGCCCGAAGTAGGGATAAGGCGTGGCCGTGTAGACGATGGTGAGGGTGAGGTCCTGCTCCTTGGCCTTCTTCTTGGCGCGCTTGGTCTGCTGGTAGTAGCCGGACGTGAGCGGACCGGTCTCCATCACCTTGGCGGCGACGCTGGCGGCGCCCTCGGCGGCCATGGTCGCCTGGATCCCGCCGACGTCGCGGGGGCGGATCAGCACCGTGGAGTCGTCCGAGCTCAGCGGCTCGGCGTAGCCGTCCGGGTCCACCTGGATCTTCGGAAGCTGCGCCTTGGGCGAGAGTTCCGTCGCCAGCGTGAGGTGCCAGTCGTCGGTCGGCCCGCGCAGGATGAACCCCATCAGCGCGGACTCCTTGCTCTTCTTCTCCCCCGGGACGGATCGGTCCACGGACGCGACGAACCACTGCGGGTAGGCGTCGGCCTTCAGCTTCGGCACGTACAGCTTCGGCTTGCCGTAGGAGAAGCGGCGCACCGGGTCGCCGTCGAAGGCCGCCTTGCGGAACTCGGCGGCGGTGAGCAGGGACTGCCCGTCGGACGTCCAGGTCAGCGCCAGCCGCTCGTCGGCGGCGGCGCGGGCCACGTCCTCGTCGGTGATGTAGGTCTGGAACGCCTTCTGCGCGACGTCGGGGGTCAGCGGCACCGGCTGCGGCGGGGCGGTCGACGGCATGACCGGGGCGGGGCGGGCCCGCGGCTTGTCGCCGCCGCCGCAGCCGCCGGCCATGAGCGGCGGCACCAGCAGCACGGCGGCCGCCACCGCCCGCGCGATCCTACGCAACTACCGCCCCCCGGGCACCGACGCGTCGCCGGGCCGTTCCCGGCCCTGCCTTCCGGCCCGTGATTCTGCCACCCGCGGCGCGTCCGCGGGCGTCCGGGCACTGCCCGCACGGCGATAAGCTCGAAGCGTGGCAGGCATCGAACCGGAAGAGCAGCTCAAGGAGCTCGGCTCGACCCTCGCGGGCATCGAGCAGGTGCTGGACCTCGACGGCATGCGGCGTGACATCGCCGAGCTGCGCGAGCAGTCGGCCGACCCCGACCTTTGGAACGACCAGGACCGCGCCCAGTCGGTGACGCGCCGGCTGTCGTACCTGGAGAGCGAGCTCGGCCGGGTCGAGGGGCTGCGCCAGCGGCTGGACGACGCGGCCACCCTGTACGAGATGGCGCAGGAGATGGACGACGCCGACACGCGTGCCGAGGCCGACGACGAGCTGGCGGCGCTGCACAAGGCGATCCAGCAGCTCGAGGTGCGCACGCTGATGTCGGGCGAGTACGACGCCCGGGAGGCGCTCGTCACCATCAACGCGCAGGCCGGCGGCGTGGACGCGGCCGACTGGGCGCAGCAGCTGCAGCGGATGTACCTGCGCTGGGCGGAGCGGCACGGCTACCCCACGGAGGTCTACGACACCTCCTATGCCGAAGAGGCGGGGATCAAGTCGACGACGTTCACCGTGAAGGCGCCCTACGCGTACGGGACGCTGCGCGGGGAGCACGGCACGCACCGGCTGGTGCGGATCTCCCCGTTCGACAACGCGGCCCGGCGGCAGACCTCGTTCGCGGGGCTGGACGTCGTCCCGGTGGTGGAGCAGAGCGACCACGTCGACATCGACGAGAGCGAGCTGCGGGTGGACGTGTACCGGTCGTCCGGGCCCGGCGGCCAGGGCGTCAACACCACGGACTCGGCGGTGCGGATCACCCACATCCCGACCGGCATCGTGGTGTCCTGCCAGAACGAGCGGAGCCAGCTGCAGAACAAGGCCACGGCGATGAACGTGCTGCAGGCCAAGCTGCTGGAGCGCAAGCGGCAGGAGGAGGCGGAGAAGATGTCCGCGCTGCGCGGTGAGGGCACCAGCAGCTGGGGCACGCAGATCCGCAACTACGTGCTGCACCCGTACCAGATCGTCAAGGACCTGCGGACCGGCGTCGAGGTCGGCAACCCGACCGCGGTGCTGGACGGCGACATCGACGAGTTCATCGAGGCCGAGATCCGCTGGATGCGCCAGCAGGAGACCTCCGCCTGAGCCCGCGCCCGGGTGCGACTTTTCGAATTCGGTGAGTGACCTTGCAGTCACTCTGCGATTATCTTCCGTGGACCGGATCGCCGATTCCACCACGGGGGGCTCCATGCCCGCACGCAACGTCACGTCCACGGTTCTGCCGGCCGTCCTGCTGGCCGGCGCCGCGCTGGCCGCGGCCGGGTGCGACGACAACACGTCCTCGGCCGGCGTGGGCCCGCCCGCGCTGTCCAAGGCACAGGCCGGGCAGGTGATGGCCGCCTACACCACCGCGCTGAACCGGGTGGGCAAGCGGCTGGACGGCAAGTCACTGCCGGGCATCGAGGCCGACCCGCAGCTGTCCATGGACGAGGCGGCGCTGAAGCTGCGGCACGTGATCGGGCAGCGGCCGCCCGCGATGAAGTTCACCCATCAGGTGTTCTACATCCCGCGGCTGCACGGGTACCCGCACTGGTTCGCCGCCGACGCGATCACCGGCAAGGGCAAGCAGACGCTCCGGCACGCGCTGCTGTTCACGCAGGCCAAGGCGGGGGCGCCGTGGCTGCTGGCCGCCGACCCGTACCCGGCGGACGCGGCGCTGAGCAGGGTGGCGCTCGACCCGGACGGGTACGCCACCCCGGTCGACGCCGGCGACAAGGGGCTGCCCGTCGCGCCCGCCCGGCTGCCCGCGGTGCATGCGGCGCTGCTGAGCGGCGGCCCGTCGGCGCCGGGGGCGTCGGCGCTGGCGAAGGGGCCGAAGACCAGCGAGACCTACGACGCCCTGAAGCAGGGCGAGCAGACGCTGGCGAAGCGCGGCGTCACGCTGTCCTCGACGTTCTCGGCGGCGCCGTACGCGGTGTACGCGCTGCGCACGAAGGACCGCGGCGCGCTGGTCTGGTACGTCGTGAAGCAGAACGAGGCGTATTCCGCCGCGAAACGGGGCAGGCTGGCGGTGAGCGGTGATCTCACCGGGCTGGCCCCGGCGGCGTCCGCCAGGACGCGGATGGACACAACCGTCCTGGTGCAGTACCTGGCCACCGTTCCGCCGAAGGGTCGCGCCACGGTCACCGGCATGTACCGCAAGGCGATCGCGGCCCACGGTTCCTGATCTCCGTCGGGTGCCGGGCCGTCCCGCTCTTCTCGACCGCTGCAGTGGGACGGTCCCGGCATCCGACGGGCCGCCACCGGACGCTCCCGTCCGGCGCGCGGCCCCCGGCGGGGCCACGCGTTCTTCTACACTGGCGCGACATACTCGACATTCCGTCCGCCGAGGTGGGAAGTGCGCCGAGCGCCCCGCATGGCCGTGGCCGTGGTCATGGCCGGGTCCGCCGTCCTCACCGGGGCCTGCTCCGGCGGCGGCACCGGCGGTGGGGCGGCGGCCGCCTCGCCCACCGGTTCTCCGGCGGTCGGCGCGGACGAGTCCCTGAAGGTGCTGCGCGACTGGACGGACCGGCACAACAAGGCCATCACGTCCGGCGATGAGAGGCTCTGGCGCGACACCGTGACGGGCGCCCTCGCCGCGCCGGTGACGGCCCGCGTCCACACCTACGGCCGGCTGCCGGAGTCCGCGACGATCTCCCTGGCGAACCCGGTGCTGTACGTGCCGCGCCGCTCCGCGTACCCGAAGTGGTTCGGGATCGCCGCGCTGGAACGCTCGGACGGCAAGGACCAGCAGGTCCTCGGCGTGTTCGTGAAGACCGGCGCCAAGGACGGCTGGCGCGCCGCGCACTGGCTCACGTTCCAGGGCGGCGCCCCCGACCTCGCCTACGACGCCGAGGGCTACGCGATCCCCGCGCCCGACCGGGGCCTGCCCGCCGCGCACGCCGCCTACCTCGCGAAGGGCGACGAGAGCGGGCTGATGCCCGACGCGTTCTCGGCGGACGCCCGCAAGGCCGAGCAGGGCGACTGGAAGGTGACGCCGGGCAGGTTCGCGCCCGGCCCGGGCCCGTCGTACGCGCTGCGGACCGGCGACGGCGGCTCCCTCGTCTGGTACGGCCTGACCCAGGACGCGACGCTCAGCGGCGGCACGGAGCCCGGCCTGCCCGCCGACGTCCGCGACCACCTCGCCAAGGACGGCCGGAAACCGGGCGGGACCGTCCACGCGTCGTGGCAGTGGCTCGCGATCGGCTACGCCCCGCCGTCCGGCAAGGGCCGCGTCCTGGGCGAGTCCGTCTCCCTCACGACCGCCCGCTGAACGTCGGCTTGCGGCGTGCCGCCCTCATCGCGGTGCCCGTGAGGGCGGCACGCCGCAGGTGAACGCCGTCCGGTCAGGCTTCGGTGGACGGGAGGGAGCTCGCCGTCACCAGGGTGCGGATCGAGCCGAGCGCGACCGACAGCGTCGCCAGGTCGAAGCTGTCGCTCTCCCAGATCTCGCTGAGCGTCTGCTGGGCGCGCTGCACCGCGGTCTTGTTCTTCTCCGCCCAGTGCGCCATCCGCTCCTCGGGCTGCCCGCCCGGCTCGCTCGTCACCAGCACGTCGCGGGTGAGCGCGGCGTGCGCGGCGTACAGGTCGTCGCGGAGCGCGGACCGGGCCATGGACCGCCACCGGTCGTCGCGCGGCAGCGCCACGACCCGGTCGCGCAGCCGGGCCAGCTGCAGCCGGTCCGCCAGGTCGAAGTAGACCTCCGCGACCTCCTCCACCGGACGGCCCGACTCGTGCGCGATGCCGACCAGGTCGAACGTCGAGTACGCGGGGACCAGCATCGCGCACTGCTCGGCCAGCTCGTCCGGCACGCCCCGCTCGGCGAACCCGTCCCGGCGCTGCTCGAACGCCTGGAGGTCCAGGCCGACGAGCAGCTTCGGCAGCTGCGAGGTGAGCGTGGTCGCGCCGGCGGCGAAGAAGTCGATCGTCTCCCGGATGTCGAACGGGGGCCGCCGGTTGTGCAGCAGCCAGCGGGAGCCGCGCTCGGTGAGCTTGCGCGCCTCCAGCAGCATCGCGATCTGCGTCGACTCGGCGACCTGGTGCGACAGCCGCTCCACCGACCGCCAGAAGCGCGGCATCTGGAACACCTCGCGGGCCACCAGGTAGGCGCGGGCGATGTCCGACGACGACGCCCCCGTCTCCTCGTTCATCCGGAACACGAACGTGGTGCCGCTGTTGTTGACCAGGTCGTTCACCACCGCGGTGGTGATGATCTCGCGGCGCAGCGGATGCCGGTCCATGTACGGCTGGAACCGCTCGCGCAGCGGCGTCGGGAAGTAGTCGACCAGCCACGACTCCAGGTAGGGGTCGTCGGGCAGGTCCGAGGCGACGATCTCGTGGTCCAGGGTCAGCTTGGAGTAGGCGAGCAGCACCGAGAACTCGGGGCTGGTCAGCCCGAGCCCGGACTGCCGCCGCTCCGCGATGGCCTTGTCGTCCGGCAGGAACTCCAGGCGCCGCTTCAGCCGCCCGTCGCGCTCCAGCTTGCGCATGTTCCGGGCGTGGACGTGCAGCATCGAGGGCGCCTGCGCGCGGGACGCGGCGAGCACCACGTTCTGCGCGTAGTTGTCGGGCAGCACCAGCCGGGCGACCTCGTCGGTCATCTCGTACAGCAGGGTGTCGCGCTGCTTGCGGGTCAGCTCGCCGTCCCGCACGACCTGGTCGAGCAGGATCTTGATGTTGACCTCGTGGTCGGAGGTGTCGACGCCGGCGGAGTTGTCGATGAAGTCGGTGTTCACGAGGCCGCCGGTGCGCGCGTACTCGATCCGGCCGAGCTGGGTCATGCCGAGGTTGCCGCCCTCGCCGACGACCTTGCAGCGCAGCTCCTCGCCGTTCACCCGCAGCAGGTCGTTGGCCTTGTCGCCGACGTCGGCGTTGTTCTCCGCCGCCGCCTTGACGTAGGTGCCGATGCCGCCGTTCCACAGCAGGTCGACCGGCGCCTTCAGCGCCGCGTTGATCAGCTCGTGCGGCGCCATCGCCTTCACCGCGTCGTCGATGCCGAGCGCCACCCGCACCTTCGGGGTGAGCCGGATCGACTTGGCGGTGCGGGGGTACACGCCGCCGCCCTTGGAGATCAGCGAGGTGTCGTAGTCGGCCCAGCTGCTGCGCGGCAGCTCGAACATGCGGCGCCGCTCGGCGAACGAGGCCGCCGGGTCCGGGTCGGGGTCGAGGAAGACGTGCCGGTGGTCGAACGCGCAGACCAGCTTGATGTGCTCCGACAGGAGCATCCCGTTGCCGAACACGTCGCCGGACATGTCGCCGATGCCGACGACGGTGAAGTCCTCCCGCTGGATGTCCTTGCCGAGCGACCGGAAGTGGTACTTCACCGACTCCCACGCGCCGCGCGCGGTGATGCCCATCGCCTTGTGGTCGTAGCCGACGGACCCGCCGGACGCGAACGCGTCGCCGAGCCAGAACCCGTACTCGGCGGCGACGCCGTTGGCGATGTCGGAGAACGTCGCGGTGCCCTTGTCGGCCGCCACCACCAGGTAGGTGTCGTCGCCGTCGTGGCGGACCACGTTCGGCGGCGGGACGACCTTGCCGTCCACCAGGTTGTCGGTGACGTCGAGGAGCCCGGAGATGAAGTCCTTGTAGCAGGCGATGCCGGCCTGCTGCCACGCCTCCCGGTCGACGGACGGGTCGGGCAGCTGCTTGCCGACGAACCCGCCCTTCGCGCCCGCCGGGACGATGACGGTGTTCTTCACCGCCTGCGCCTTGACCAGGCCGAGGATCTCGGTGCGGAAGTCCTCGCGGCGGTCCGACCAGCGCAGCCCGCCGCGCGCGACGGACCCGAACCGCAGGTGCACGCCCTCCACCTTCGGCGAGTACACGAAGATCTCGTAGGTGGGGCGCGGCTGCGGCAGGTCCGGGATCCGCTCCGGGTCGAACTTCATCGACAGGTAGGGCTTGCCCTGGTAGTGGTTCGTCCGCAGCGTCGCCTGGACGAGCGCCAGGTAGGCGCGCAGGATGCGGTCCTCGTCGAGGCTCGCGACCTCGTCGAGCATCCCGTGGAGCTCCTCGATGATGGCGAGGCTGCGCTCCTCCTCGCCGCCGGCCAGCGCCGGGTCGAGGCGGCTCTCCCACAGCCGGACCAGCAGCCGCGTGATCGCGGCGTTGCGCAGCAGCACCTGCTCGATGTACCGCTTGGAGAACGTCGTCCCGGTCTGCCGCAGGTACAGGGCGTAGGCGCGCAGGATCATCGCCTGCCACCAGTTCAGCCCGACGTGCAGGACCAGCGCGTTGAACCCGTCGTTCTCGATGCGGCCCTGCCACAGCGCGGTGAACGCGTCCTGGAACAGGCCCTTGATGGCCTCCTCCGGGACGTCCGCCGGCGGCGCGTACCGCAGGCCGAGGTCGTAGATCCAGTACCGCTGCCCGTCGGAGGTGTTCACCTCGTACGGGCGCTCGTCGACGACCTCGACACCCATGTTCTGCAGCAGCGGCAGCACCCGCGACAGCGAGATCGGCTCGCCCAGCCGGTAGATCTTCAGCCGCCGCTCGCCGGGCTCGGCGCTGAACGGCTCGTACAGGTTGATGGAGGTGTCGTCCTCGTCGGTGAGGTCGTCGAGGAAGCGCAGGTCGGCGACCGCGGTGCGGGCCGGGAAGTCGGCCTTGTAGCCGTCGGGGAACGCGTCGCCGTACCGGCGGGCGAGCGTCCCGGACCCTTCCTCGCCGCACTGCTCCACGATGGCGTCGGCGAGGTCGTCCTCCCACGAGCGGGTCGCGGCGGCGAGCCGGTCCTCCAGCCCTTCGACGTCCACGTCCGGCAGCGGGTGGCCCCGCTCGCCGCGCACCACCACGTGCAGCCGGGCCAGCAGCGACTCGGTCACGTTCGCGCTGTAGTCGACGCTGACGCCCTCGAACGCCCGGCGCAGGATCTCCTGGATGCGCAGCCGGATCTTGGTGGTGTAGCGGTCCCGCGGGAGGTACACCATGCAGGACATGAACCGGCCGTACAGGTCCTTGCGCAGGAACAGCTTCAGCTGGCGGCGCTCGCGCAGCCGCAGCACGCCCAGCGAGATCCCCAGCAGGTCGTCCACGGAGATCTGGAACAGCTCGTCGCGCGGGTAGCTCTCCAGGATCTCGATGAGGTCCTGGCCGTCGTAGCTGTCGGCGGTGAACCCGGCGCGCTCCAGCACCTCGTCGAGCTTGCGCTTCAGGACGGGGACGTGCGCGATCGACTCGCTGTAGGCGACGTGCGTGAACAGCCCGAGGAAGCGGCGCTCGCCGATGACCTCGCCGTTCTCGTCGAACTTCTTGACGCCGATGTAGTCCAGGTACAGGGAGCGGTGGACGGTGGAGCGCGAGTTCGCCTTCGTCAGGACCAGCAGCCGCTTCTCGGTGGCCTTCTCGCGGACCTCGGGCGGCAGCGCGGCGAAGCTGTCGGACTCCCGCTTGTCGTTGCGCAGGATGCCGAGGCCGGTGCCCGGCTCGGGGCGCAGCCCCAGCCTGCTGTGGTCCTCGACGGCACCGGCCGTGGTCCGCCCGTCGTCGACAAGCGTGTAGTCACGGTAGCCGAGGAAGGTGAAGTGCCCGTCGGCGAGCCATTCCAGCAGCTCGACGCCCTCGGCGAGCTCCTTGTCCGGCAGCGGCGGCGCCGCGTCCCGGATCGACGCGGCGATCTCCACCGCCCGCGCCCGCATCTTCGGCTCGTCCTCGACCGCGACCCGCACGTCGTTCAGGACGCGGACCAGGTCCTTCTCCAGCCGGTCCAGCATCGCGCGGTCACTGGTACGGTCCACTTCGATGTGGATCCAGGACTCGTCGATGTCGGACGGGCTGTCGTGCTTGCCGCGGAACGCCCGCAGATGCCCCGCGACGTCGCGGTCGACCCCGAGCAGCGGATGCACGATCAGGTGGGTGGCCAGCTGATGCCGGGTCAGCTCCATCGTGACGGAGTCGACCAGGAACGGCATGTCGTCGGTGACGACCTGCACGACCGTGTGGCCGGGGTCCCAGCCGTACTCCTCGATCGTCGGCGTGAACACCCGCACCTTGGCGCGGCCCTGCGGCCGCTCCTCGCCGAGCGCCCGGTGCGCCATCGCGGGCCCGCAGATGTCGGCGGGATCGCGGGCGAGGAGGTCCTCAGAGGCCACATGACGGTAGTAGAGCCGAAGGTAGGCGGTGGACTCCTCGACGTCCCCCGCCGAACGCGCACCCGGCCGCTGGGCGCATGTCTCCGCCGCCCTGCGGAGCAGATCGTCCTTGGCCTGATCGAGCCTGCCGCCCATCACCAACAACACTCTCCTTGAGACACTTCGCCACCTCGTTGTGGCGCTGCTCACTTGCGCCAGTAAACCAGGGAAATCCCCCAAAGCCGACCTGCCAGTCCGGGAGGTCAGCGTGGCTTTGCCCACCTTGCCAGGCCGCGTGGTGCGCCCGCCTGAAGATCGCCGAAGTCGGTGCCGGACGGCGGGCGGCGGGCGCGCGACGGTGGCCTGCGGGCCCTTCGGACGCCGGTCACGGCAGCGGACCGGGGCGCCCGGCGCCGTTTCCGGCGCCCGGCCTCCGGATCACCCGGGCGCCGGATCACCAAGCGCCGGTGCCGGGCGTGCCGGGCGGTGCCGGGCGGTGCCGGGCGGTGCGGCGAGCGGTATGCCGCGTTGACCGGTCCCGGTCGCGAGCGGGCGAGCCAGCCGGTGCAGGGCGGGCGGGCCATCCGGTGCCGGTGCCGTGCGGTAGGCCGCGTCAACCGGTGCCGGTCGCCCGCGGGCGCAGCGGCCAGCGCGCGGCGGCCGGTGCAGGGGCAGCCGGTGCCCGTGCCGGGCGGGTCGACCGGCGCCGGTCCCGGGGTGGGCGGGTCGACCAGCGCCCGTACCGGGGCGAGCGGGTCGAACCGGCGGCTGTCCCGGGGTGGGCGGGTCGGCCGGTGCCGGTCGCGGGCGGGCGGCCTGGCGGTCAGCCGGTCCCGGTGCCGGTGCCCGCGGCCGGGCTGCCGGGAGGCTCGCCCGTGGGCGTGCCGGGGTCGGTCGGCCCGGTGGTGGGGGTCGTCGTCGGGTCGGGGCTGTGCGTGGTGTGCGTGGGCGCCGGGTCGTCCGGGGTGGACGGCGACGACGGGGGCGTGTCGGTCGGAGAGGGGCTCTCGGGCGCCGATCCGGTCGTGGTCGGCGTCGGGCTGTAGGACGTGTCGGGGGCCTGCCGGGTCGGCGCGTGCGACGACGGCACCGTCATGCTGGGCACGTCGCCGGACGGCTGCGGCTGGTGGCTCGGGTCGCCGACCTTCTCCCCCGCCTTGCCCTTGTGGCCGGAGCCGAGCGCGAGCACCGCGGACACGACGACGATCGCGACGAACAGTGCGGCGGCGCCGGCGAGCACGGCCGAGCGGCTCGATCCGGCGAGCGAGCGGCGCAGCGACGCGACGGCGCCTCCCGCGCCCCCCGCGGTTCGCGCGCGGTCGCGCGGCAGGGTGTCGGCCGCGTTCTCGGCCGCCCATTCCGCAGGCGTCGGCAGCCGCGCGGGGGCGGTGCCGAACGGGTCCCCGCCGGGGGCGTCGTGGGCGGCCGGGTCCGTCTCGGCGAAGGCCGCGGGCTCGTATCCGGCGTCCCCCGCGGGCTCGCGGGCGGCGTCGTCGCCGAGGCCGGACCCGAACTCGTCGTCGGCGAGCTCCGCGGCGAGCACCGAACCGGCCGCGAGCATCGCGGTCTCGTCGGTGTTGCCGATCGGGGCGGCCTCGACGGGCGCCTCCTCGTGCCCGAGCAGCCGCATCAGCACCTGGCGGGCGGCCGGGCGCAGCGCCGGGTCCTTCTCCAGGCAGTCGGTCACCAGGTCGCGCAGCGGACCGCTCAGGTCGCCGAGGTCCGGCTCCTCGTGCAGGATCCGGTTGATGACGGCGGGGATCGTGTCCTGGCCGAACGGCGGCTCCCCGGTCGCCGCGAACACCAGCGTCGCGGCCCAGCAGAACACGTCCGCCGGGGTGCCGACGTCGTCGCCGCTGATCTGCTCCGGCGCCATGTACGAGGGCGTGCCGATGACCCGGCTGGTCAGCGTGGTGCCGCCGCTGATCGCGCGGGCCACGCCGAAGTCGATCACGCGCGGGCCGTCCGGGCCGATCAGCACGTTGTGCGGCTTGAAGTCGCGGTGGATGATCTTCGCCTGGTGGATCGCGGACAGTGCGGTCGCGGTGCCGACCGCGAGCCGGTCCAGCGCCGCGCCGCGCACCGGCCCGTCCTGCGTGACCTGCTGGTTCAGCGACGGACCCGGGACGTACTCGCTGACGATGTAGGGCCGGTCGCCGTCGACGTCGGCGTCCAGCACCTGCGCGGTGCAGAACGGCGCGACCTTCTTGGCCACCTCGAGTTCGCGCAGGAAGCGCGCGCGGGCCTTGTCGTCGGAGGTCAGCTCGGAGTGCAGCAGCTTGATCGCGACCTGGCGGCCGTCCTCGTCGGCGCCGAGGAATACCGCGCCCTGCCCGCCCTCGCCCACCCGGCCGACCAGGGCGTAGCGACCCAGCCGCTCCGGGTCCCCGGACCGCAGCGCCCCAACCTCCATGCGTGGAACCGTCCCTCTCTCGTCGACGGGCCAACGGACCACGGGTCGAATTCTCGCAGACCAGCGCTCCGACAGTGGGACGCGCGAGGTCGTTGGGAAGTTCACCCGGCCATGCGACCTTACGGCGCGATCCGACCCACCGCCCCGAACGGACGCATTTGGGTCGAGGGACCACCTTAATGCCCCTCGCGCCCCACGCGACACCGTGAGAACCCGTGTCGCGCAGGGGCTGCGGGCGTCGCGGACGGCCGCCGACGGCCGCCGGCGCTACGGCGTGAAGTGGGTGAGGACCTCGGGGTTGGCCATCGCGCCGCGGTTGGCGGCCTCGTCCACCGGCGTGCCCTGGAGGATCTTGCGGACGGGGACCTCCAGCTTCTTGCCCGACAGGGTCCGCGGGATGCCGGGGACGGCGGTGATCTCGTCCGGGACGTGCCGTGGCGACAGCGCCGAGCGGATCTCGCGCTTCAGCCGTCCCGCGAGGTCGTCGGTGAGGGACGCGCCCTCGGCGAGCTGCACGTACAGCAGCAGCCGGCCTTCCTGCCCGAGCCGCCCGGTGTCGATGACGAGACTGTCGGTGATCTCGTCGAACGCCTCGACGACCCGGTAGAAGTCCGACGTCCCCATGCGGACGCCGCCGCGGTTGAGCGTCGAGTCGGACCGCCCGTAGATCACGCAGCCGCCGTCCGGGAGGATCTTGATCCAGTCGCCGTGCCGCCACACGCCGGGGTACATGTCGAAGTAGGACTCGCGGTAGCGCTCGCCGCTGTCGTCGTTCCAGAAGAACACCGGCATGGACGGCATCGGCTCGGTGATGACCAGCTCGCCGACCTCGTCCACGACCGGCTTGCCGTCGTCCCCGTACGCCTCGACCTTCGCGCCCAGGCCCCGGCACTGGATGACGCCCGCGCGCAGGGGCAGCAGCGGCGACGGGCCGACGAACCCGGTGCACAGGTCGGTGCCACCGGAGAAGGACCCGAGCAGGAGGTCCTTGCCGACCTCCTCGTACACCCACGCGAAACCCTCGGGCGGCAGCGGCGAACCGGTGGAGCCGATGCCGCGCAGCGACGACAGGTCGAACTCGCGGCCCGGGTGGCGTCCGTCCTTGGCGGAAGCGGTGATGTAGGGCGCGCCCACCCCCATGTAGGTGACCCCGGTGTCGGCGGCGAGCTTCCACAGGTCGAGCGGTGCGCCGTCGTACATGACGATGGTGGACCCCACCAGCAGGCCGCCGATGAGGTAGTTCCACATCATCCAGCCGGTCGTGGTGAACCAGAAGAAGACATCGCCGGGGCCGACGTCCTGATGGAACGACAGGGCCTTGAGATGCTCCAGGACGACCCCGCCGTGCCCGTGCACGATCGGCTTGGGCAGGCCCGTCGTGCCGGACGAGTACACCACCCACAGCGGATGGTCGAACGGGACGTCCTCGAACTCGATGGCGTCGTGGTCGGGGCGCGGAAGGTCGCCGTAGTGCATGCCCACGCGCAGGCCGTCGGGCGTGGCGGCCGGGTCGAGGTACGGGATCAGCACTGTCGCGGCCAGCGTCGGGAGCGCCGCCTCGATCTCGCCGACGATCTCCCGCCGGTCGAACGTCTTCCCGTTGTAGGCGTAGCCGTCCACCGCGATCAGGACCTTCGGCTCGATCTGCGCGAACCGGTCGATCACCGAGGACGACCCGAAGTCCGGCGAGCACGACGACCACACGGCGCCCAGCGACGCCGTGGCCAGGAAGCAGATCAGCGCCTCCGGGATGTTCGGGATGTACGCGACGACCCGGTCGCCCTTCCCGACACCCAGGTCGGCGAGGCCCGCCCGCACCTCCGCGACGTGCAGGAGCAGCTCGCGGTAGGACAGCACCCGGTGCCCGCCGGCCTCCGACCGGAACACGACGGCCGTCTCGTCCGGCGTGTCCTCGGCGCGGCGCAGCGCGTTCGCGGCGTAGTTCAGGCTCGCGCCCGGGAACCAGCGCAGGCCGTCCACCGGCATCGGGCCGCCCTCGCGGACCGGGCCGTCACCGCGCTCGCCGACCACGTCGAAGTACGACCAGATCGCGTCCCAGAAGTCGTCGACCTCGGTCACCGACCAGCGCCACAGGTCGTCGTAGGACTCCGCGCGCACACCCCTGTCCCAGAGCCAGTGGATGAAGCGGGTCACCCGCGCGTTCGCGACGACCTCCTCCGACGGCCGCCACAGCGCCGCTCCTTCGGAGACCTCGTGATCACGCGACATCGCTCTCCCTCCCCGCCGCGCCCAGGTGCGCGACCCTCCCAATATCGGCCTCGCCGCCCGGCCCGCGCAACTTCCGCCGATCATGCGCGCACTGCCCGGACGTTCATGTCCCATCGCAGGTCAAAGCCGTGCGGCGGGCAACCCACAGCGACCACACATCGAGCCGACCGGCCATCCTCATGCCCCACACACACCGGGGTTTTCCACAGAACGCCGTTCCACTTCCCGCGCCCGGACGCGGCGCCGAGACTGGGACCCGTCCACGAAAGGAACGACGAATGACCATGACCCGATCAGGCGACGCGGTGGCGGCACGCCCCACGAGAACACCCTCACGGGCCAGGTGCGCTGTGGGGGGCGAGGTCAGATGCGCGTCAGCTCCGCCACGGCGCTCACCACGGCATCGGTGTCGGCCAAGGTCGCGAGCACCTGGTCGGCACCGGCGGAGCGCAGCTCGGCCTCGGTGGCGCTTCCGGTGGCCACGGCGATGATCGGCGACCCGGCGATGTGGGCGGCCTGCACGTCGCGCGGCGAATCGGCGATGTACACGGTGGCCGACTCGGGGTACCGGGCCCCGTGCCGCTCGCCCGCGCGGCTGCGGGCGAGCTCCAGCAGCGCGGCCTTGCTGTAGACGCCGTCCTCGTAGCCGCCGGCGCCGAGGTCGAGGCGGTCGGCGAGGCCGAGTTCGGTCACCTTGAGCACGGCGTTCGGGCGCACCGACCCCGTCAGCACGGACTGCACGACCCCCGGCACGTGCGCCAGGGCCTCAACGGCCTCCCGGGCCCCGGCCAGCACCCGGCCGTGCGCCCGCAGATCGGCACGGCGGTTCGCGAACGCCTCGGTGAGCGCGGCGACGAAGGAGGGCAGATGGTCGTCGGTGGTGACGACGTCGTTGAACGCCAGCGTCTCGAAGATGATCTCCGATTCGGTGCGTCCCGGAGTCGGGGCGAGCCGCACCAGGGGCCGCCCGACGGTCCGCTGGAACGCCTCCGCGTAGGCGTCCCGGGTGACCCGCCCGACGTCGACCAGGGTGTGATCGATGTTCCACAGCACCAGACGGTTCAGCGTCGACATCCCGTTCCCATGCACGGCTCGAAAGGCGTCGGCGGGCGCCGTCCCGGCACCGGCCCGCCCCGCCGTAATGCGAGGCGGACTAATCGTCGGGCCTCCCGCCGCCGACCGCAACCGCACCCCGCCCACACACCGAGCACGGCCCCTTTTCCGCCTACGCCACCCGCCCACCGTCCGCTACCGCCCACGACCCGCCAGCACGCCACCGACACATCGAGCACCACCTTGCACACCACGTACCGCCCGCGCGCCAACCACCGCCTAAATGCCGCCTGCGCCGTCCGCACGCCGGACACCGCAGACGCCGTCCGCACGGCGGGCGGGTCGGCATGCCGCGCGGCGGCGGCACGTCGGGCAGTGGGTGTGCGCCTCGTACAGGCGGCAGCCCGGGAGTGTGTAGGGGTGGCGGCTGGCAGTGGGGTCTCGGCGGGGTACGGGACGGGCGATCTGGCGTCAGGCGTCTTGTTGGTCGGGTGGGGGTCAGGGGCCCATGTGGGGGTAGCGGTGGTCGGTCGGCGGGACGAAGGTCTCCTTGATGGCGCGGACGTTCGTCCACCGGGTCAGGTTGAACACGGACCCGGCCTTGTCGTTGGTCCCGGAGGCCCGGGCGCCGCCGAACGGCTGCTGCCCGACCACGGCGCCGGTCGGCTTGTCGTTGATGTAGAAGTTGCCCGCCGCGAAACGGAGCGTCTCCGTCGCGGCCGCGACGGCCGCGCGGT
This sequence comes from Actinomadura nitritigenes, assembly GCF_017573545.1. Classification (GTDB taxonomy): domain Bacteria; phylum Actinomycetota; class Actinomycetes; order Streptosporangiales; family Streptosporangiaceae; genus Spirillospora; species Spirillospora nitritigenes. The sequence goes on from NZ_JAGEOK010000012.1 coordinate 162,098, forward strand.
CCTGGGCGACGATCGCGCCGGTCAGCCCGTACTCGGAAACGCCCTCCAGCTGCGTCAGAACGGAGTCGTAGTCGTGGTCCTCGTAGACGTGGACGCCGAGGATCGGCCCGAAGTACTCGGTGGTGAAGATCTCGTCGGTCGTGTCCGACGACTCCAGCACCGTGGGCCGGACGAAGTAGCCCACCGAGTCGTCCAGCTCGCCGCCGACGAGCATCCGCATGGTGTCGATCCCGCGTGCCCGCTCGATGGCGCGCCGGTGCTTGGCGAAGGCGCGGTCGTCGATCACGGCCCCCATGAAGGCCGACAGGTCCTCCGCCACGTTGCCCATGGTGAGGGCCTCGACCTCGGCGCAGAAGTCGTCGCGCATGCCGTCCCAGACGGACCGCGGGATGTAGGCGCGCGACGCCGCCGAGCACTTCTGCCCCTGGTACTCGAACGCACCCCGCACCAGCACGGTCTTCAGCACCGCCGGGTCCGCGGACGGGTGCGCCACCACGAAGTCCTTGCCGCCGGTCTCGCCCACGATCCGCGGGTATCCGCGGTACCGGGCGATGTTCTCGCCGATCGTCCGCCACAGCGCCTGGAAGGTCGGCGGCGAACCGGTGAAGTGCAGGCCCGCGAGTTCGGGACTGCGCAGGGCGACGTTCGAGACGGCCTGACCGTCCCCGGTGACCAGATTGATGACGCCGGGCGGCAGCCCGGCCGCCTCCAGGAGCCGCATCGTGTGGTGCGCGGCGAGCTGCTGCGTCGGCGACGGCTTCCACACCACGACGTTGCCCATCAGCGCGGGCGAGGTCGGCAGGTTCCCGGCGATCGCGCTGAAGTTGAACGGGGTGATGGCGAGGACGAACCCCTCCAGCGGCCGGTACTCCATCCGGTTCCACACGCCCGGCGAGGAGTTCGGCTGCATCTCGCGGATCTGCCGCGCGTACGCGACGTTGAAGCGGAGAAAGTCGATCAGCTCGCACGCCGAGTCGATCTCCGCCTGCTGGACGGACTTGGACTGGCCGAGGATCGTCGCCGCGTTCAGCGTGGACCGCCAGGGCCCCGACAGCAGCTCGGCGGCCCGCAGGAAGATCGCGGCCCGGTCGTCCGGCGCCATGGCCCGCCATCCGGGCGCCGCCTCCCGCGCCGCCGCGACGGCCTCGGCGACGTCGGCGTCGACGGCGTTGCCCATCCGCCCGAGGACGTGGCCGTGGTTGTGCGGCTCTACCACGTCGATGGGAGCGCCGGCGCCCATCCGCCGCTCCCCGCCGATCGTCATCGTCAGCTCGGTCTCCGCGCCGCCGAGCTCCTTGATCTTCGCTTCCAGGGCCACCCGCTCGGCGCTTCCCGGCGCGTACCCCTTGACCGGCTCGTTCACCGGTACCGGAACGTTGGTGACGGCGTCCATCTGGTCGCTCCCCGCATGTCCGACGGCCCTGTCGACATGCCGAGCCCTACCCACCCCCACCCCGCGAATACCTGCCGCTCCCCACCCGCGCGATGGCGTTGAGCCGCCGCAAGGGCGGCCAGGGTGTCGCGGACCACAATGCCGATCTCGGTGTCGAGGCGCAGACCGTCCGAGGCCGGCCTCGAGCACGAGAAAGCCCCGGTCCCAAGGGGCCGGGGCTCGGTTGGGGTGTTATCGCCGCTTCAGGTCGGCGAGCAGAGCGCGCAGCGCGCCACGGCTGACGTCGAGGTGCCCGCCGCCCGGGTCCTTGCTGTCTCGGACGCCGACGACCGCACCGAGATCAGCGATCTCAACACAGTTGCCGCCGTCACTCAGCAAGCTCGCGGGACTGTCCCTTGCGCAGCTCGCGGAGAATTCCTTTCGCGCCGTCCACCATCGGAGAGATCGAGGGCGACATTCCCGAGGTGAGTCTCGATGTCCGCAGTCGTGCAGTGTCCGGAAGTTCCGACGGTCGTTCTTGAGCCCGCTGAGGAGGCGCCGCGCCTTGCGCGGGTCTTCGTCGCCGAACGGTTCGCGGCGTGGGGCGTCAAGGAGGACTACGTGGCGCGCGTCGTCGTCTCCGAGCTCGTGACGAACGCGTACCGGCACGGGGAAGAGATGATCGTCGTGCGGCTGTTCCTGGACGCGCGCGACGGCCTGCCGATCCTCGAAGTACGGGACGCGGGAGAAGGGCGTCCCGTGGTGAAGCCGCCGAACCGCGCGGCGCTGACCGGGCGAGGCCTTCAGATCGTCGCCGAGATGGTCGGCGCATGGGGCGTCCGCCCGCTCGACGAGGGCGGAAAGGCCGTCTGGACGAAGCTGAACGTCTGACCATGCCGGACGACCGCATGGCCCTGCTGCTCCTGCGGCGCCTGTTCCCGCACTGGTCGACCACGCTGGACGGCGGCGTGTGGAGGGCAACCGGCCGGATCCTGATCTCGTCGAGTCACCTCGAAGGGCTGCTCGATCTGCTCTATGCCGCCGAGCCGGCCGCAGTCGAACGAGCCGCCGAACTGCTGGACGAACGGTGACCGGGGCGCGGGCCGCCGCGGCGGGCGCCGGCGGGTCAGAGGAGGTGCTGGAGTTCCTGGGTGGCGTACCAGAGGAGGTCGTGGCCTTCGGCGCCGTCGACGGTGAAGAGGGCTTCCTCGTCGCCGGCGTCGGCGGCGGGGAGGGCCCCGACGGCGGCGGTCACGTCGGGGACGGCGGCGGGGTCGTCGACGTGGCCCGAGGCCAGGCGCTTCCAGGGGACGGGCGCGGTGATCTTGACGAGCGAGCGGTCGTCGCCGTCGAGGGACGCGTCGCCGCGGGCCCACGACACCGACTGGTCGGGGACCTCGGCGGCGAGGACGACGCGGCGGCGCGGCGCGGACGGGTCGGCGGCGAGCAGGCGCAGCGAGGCGCGGGCCGCCGCGGTCAGCGCCGCGTACTCCAGCTCCTCCAGGTCGCCGCCCGCGTACCACTCGCGCAGCGCGGGCGTCACCGCGTGCGCGGCGAGCGGCGCGGGGCCGGCCTCGCGCGCGGCGTGGGCGGCGGCGAGGAGCGGAAGCGTGGACGGAAGGTAGACGCGCATGACGGTTCGTCAGTCTGTCATGCGAGGAGGCCCAGTTCGCGCAGTTCGGCGATCGTGGCGTCGGCGGATGTGTGGTGGATGCCGCGGATGCCGAGCGATTCGGCGGCCCGGATGTTGTGCTCGATGTCGTCGATGAAGACGCATTCGGCGGCGTCCAGGCCGAGCAGGCCGAGCGCGTGCCGGAATATCCCCTCGTCCGGCTTGCGCATGCCGACCTCGCAGGAGATGACGACGGCGTCGAAGAGGTCGGCGAACAGGTCGCGGGGGTAGTCGTTGCCCCATGAGTTGGAGAGGAGGGCGGTGCGGGCCCCGGCGGAGCGGGCCGCGCGGAGCGCCTCGTACATCGGCTCGACCGGCGAGAACGCGCCGAACATGCGGGAGATGAGGCCCGCGGCGACGACGGGGCCGCCGTCGACGGTGAGCAGCTCGGCGGCGAGGAGGCGCTCGAACTCCTCGGGGGCGAGCGAGCCGTCCTCCAGGCCGTGGATGGGGTTGGTTCCGGCGCCGTCGTAGGCCTGCGCCACCCAGGCGCGCATGACCGTGCGGTAGCGGTCGGCGTCGATGCGGTCGGCGGCCAGCCAGGCGCCGACGGCGTCGTTCAGCGGGGAGGTGAGGACGCCGCCCCAGTCCGTGATCACGGCTTTGACCGTCTTGTCGGGCACGGGCCGATGGTAAGCGATCCCGGCCGCATTGACCGAATGCCGTTCTGCGAGACTGGCGCGCATGGACTTCGCACTCAGCCCGAAAGCGCTGGACTACCAGGAGAGACTCCAGGAGTTCATGGACGAGCACGTGTATCCGGCGGAGCCGGTGTACACGGCCTGGCGCGCGGAGAACGACCCGCACGCGCTGCCGCCCGTCGTCCAGGAACTGAAGGCGGAGGCGCGCGAGCGGGGCCTGTGGAACCTGTTCCTGCCGGACGTGTCCGGGCTGTCCAACCTGGAGTACGCGACGCTGGCGGAGCTGACGGGCCGCTCCCCCGACCTGGCGCCGGAGGCGGTCAACTGCGCCGCGCCGGACACCGGGAACATGGAGGTCCTGCACATGTTCGGGACCTCCGAGCAGAAGGAGCGGTGGCTGAGGCCGCTGCTGGACGGGGAGATCCGCAGCGCGTTCGCGATGACGGAGCCGGAGGTCGCCTCCTCCGACGCCACCAACATCACGACCTCGATCGTCCGGGACGGCGACGAGTACGTGATCAACGGGCGCAAGTGGTTCATCACCGGCGCGGCGGACGAGCGCTGCAAGATCTTCATCGTGATGGGCAAGACGGACCCGGACGGCCCCCCGCACCGGCAGCAGTCGCAGGTGCTGGTGCCCCGCGACACGCCGGGCGTGACCGTCGTCCGGCACCTGCCGGTGTTCGGCTACCAGGACCAGCACGGCCATTCGGAGATCCTGTTCGAGGACGTGCGGGTGCCGGTGTCGAACCTGCTCGCCGAGGAGGGCGACGGGTTCATGATCGCCCAGGCGCGGCTCGGGCCGGGGCGGATCCACCACTGCATGCGCGCGCTCGGGATGGCGGAGCGGGCGCTGGAGCTGATGTGCCGCCGGGCCGTGGACCGGGTCGCGTTCGGCGGCCCGCTCGCGAAGCAGGGCGTGGTGCGCCAGCAGATCGCCGAGTCGCGGATGGCGATCGAGCAGGCGCGGCTGCTCACCCTGAAGACGGCGTGGCTGATCGACGAGCACGGCGCGAAGGGCGCCCGGTCGGAGATCGCGGCGATCAAGGTGGTCGTGCCGCGGATCACCCACGAGGTGCTCGACCGGGCGATCCAGATCCACGGCGGCGCCGGGGTGTCCGACGACACGCCGCTGGCCGCGATGTACGCCTGGGTGCGGGCGATGCGGATCTTCGACGGCCCGGACGAGGTGCACGTGCGCACGGTCGCCCGCCAGGAGCTCCGCCGGTACGAGCAGCGCTGACCACGCGCGCACAGGGCGGCTCCGGCCCCGCCGTGCCAGGCCCGGGGCGGTCTCGCCAAGCCCGGGGCGGCCGTGGTCACGCGATCGGTGCGGGGACGATCGCATGACCACGGACCCCTCCGCGGGCCGGCGGGGGCCGCCGCCAGCTCGGAGCGGGCGAGGCCCGTCTCAGGTGCCTCCGCCACCGCGCGAGCGCGTTATCTGACCGGTGGGGCGACGCCGGAGGCGAGCCCCACCGGGAAGCTCGCGAAGCGAGTTCGCGCTCGCCCGGGCACGGTCAAGGGCCGAGCCGCCGGGCGAGGCCCTTGGGCCGTGGTCGCGGAAACACCGCCGCCGGGCGAGCCCGCTCGGCCGTGGTCACAGAAACACCGCCGCTAGGCGGATCTGAGGCGTTGCAGGGCCTCCCGGACGCCGCCGTCGGTCTCCTCCAGGACCACCGTGGCGCGCGCGGCGGGTACCTCGCCGAGCAGCGAGACCAGCGCGACGCGGGTGTTGCCGCCCGCCTCGGTCAGCGCGTTCTCGCAGGTCCGCGCGTCCATGCCGGTGGCCTCGGTGAGGATGCGCACCAGCCGGGCGCGCAGCTTGGAGTTCAGCGCGTTCACGCTGACCATCAGGTTGGAGTAGGTGCGGCCCATCCTGATCATCAGGGTGGTGGAGAAGGAGTTGAGCACGAGCTTGGTCGCGGTGCCCGCCTTCATCCGGGTGGATCCGGTGATCACCTCGGGTCCGGTGGCCAGGCCGATGTGCACCTCCACTTCCTCGCCGTAGGGCGTGTGCGGGTTGCAGCTGATCAGCGCCGTGCGCGCGCCGGCCGCGGTGGCGGCGCGCAGCGCGCCGATCACGTAGGGGGTGCGGCCGCTGGCGGCGATGCCGATGGCGATGTCGCCGGACCGGACCTCGCGGGCGTCCCGCATGCCGAGCTCGATGTCGTCCTCGACGTCGGAGATCGCCTGGGACAGGGCGCCGGGGCCGCCGGCGTGGTGCGCGACGACCCGGCCCCAGATGCCGAACGTGGGGGGCAGCTCGGCGGCGTCGATGACCGCGAGCCGGCCGGAGGTGCCGGCGCCGAAGTAGTGCACGCGGCCGCCCGCGCGCAGCGAGTCGACCGCGAGGTCGACCAGCCGGGCGACCTCGGGCAGGACGGCCGCCACCACCATCGGGACGGTCGCGTCCTCCGTGTTGATCAGGTGCAGCACCTCCAGGGTCGGCAGCGTGTCGACGTCGAGGGTGCGGGGGTTCCGGCCCTCGGTGGGGAGCTCGCAATCGATCACCGACGCCTCCGGTCGGGTCGCACGGTCCGGCCGCGGACCGCCTCGAACGTGGCTTCCAGGGCCTTGCGGGTAGACCCGTAGGTGCGCTGCGCCACTCCGACGAAGACGCAGTCGACCACCGTGAGCTGCGCCAGCCGGCTGGCGGTGGCGCCGGAGCGGAAGGTCGTCTCCCGCGCCGCCGTCGTGAGGATCAGATCGGCCATCTCCGCGATGGGGGATTTCGGGAAGTTGGTCAGCGCCACGGTCGTGGCTCCGTTGCTCTTGGCGACCTCCAGGGCGTCGATGGTCTCGACGGTCGCGCCGGTGTGCGAGATGCCGATCGCCACGCTGGTGGGACCCAGCACCGCGGCGCTGGTGAGCATGATGTGCGCGTCGGCCCAGGCCGAGCAGACGCGCCCGATGCGGTGCAGCTTCTGCTGGAAGTCCATCGCGACGAAGGCGCTGGCGCCGACCCCGTAGACGTCGACCCGGTCGGCGGCGACGAGGGCGTCGACGACCTGTTCGAGCATCTTGATGTCCAGCTGCGCGGCGGTCTCCTCGACGGCGCGGGCATCGGCGAAGGTCACCTTCTCCACGATCTGTTCGAGCGAGTCGTCGGGACTGATGTCGCTGCCGATGACCCGCCCGCCACTGGCGCTCTGGGCCCGTCCCGCCTCGGTGGCGAGGGTCAGTCGGAGCTCTGGATAACCATGGAACCCGATCGCGCGGCAGAACCTGATGACGGTGGTCTCGGAGGTGCCACAGGTCTGGGCGAGTTCGGTGATGGTGGAGTTGGCGACCCCTTCGGGGTCGTCGATGACGCGTTGAGCGACTCGTCGCTCGGCGGGGGGCAGCGAAGGCAGCAGCGAGCGGACCCGCACCACGGTGCTCAGCGGCGTCGCGTCCTTGCGCGCCGGCTCGTCCCGTGCCGCTCCTGGCACCCCCGCGCTCCCCGGCTCGGGGCCGATGGGTTTCCTCATGGAAGAAAGTTTCTTACTGCCAGGATGTCACGTCAACGGTAGAAAAGGCTACGGTCGCCCTGTGTTGACCCATTTGGCCGGTCCTTACGTGGTCGGCATAGACGCGGGTGGCACGAAGACCCGCTGTGTCGTGCTGACGCTCGGGGGCGCCCTGGCCGGTTCCGGCACCGGTCCCGGGGCCAACCCCAACTCCGGGGGCGACACCGCAGGGGCGCTCACCACCGCCCTGCGGGAGGCGCTCGGAGACCTCGACCGTACCCACATCCTCACCGGCGTGTTCGGAATCGCCGGAGCCGGTTCGGCCGGCCGGCCCGCGGCCGTGACCGCGGCGCGCCGGGCCTGGCAGGCCGTCGGGCTGCGCGGCTCGCCCGCCGTGGTGACCGACATCGCCGTGGCCTTCGCCGCGGGAACCAGCGAGCCCAAGGGCATCGTGGTGTTCTCCGGCACGGGCGCCGGCGCCGCGGTCATCAACGACGGCGCGATCGTGCAGCGCGCCGACGGCTACGGCTGGCTGGTGGGGGACGAGGGTTCGGCTGTGTGGCTCGGCAAGGAGGCGGTCCGGGCGGCGCTGGCCGCCTACGACGGCCGCGGCTCGCCGACGCTGCTGACCGATTCGGTCCCGCGGGCGCTGCTGGGCCCCACCGTGGTCGCGGAGATCGACTCCGCCCGGCGAAGACCCCGGCACCGGACGCTGGCGATGGCGGGCGCGGTCCCGCCGGCGTCCGGGGCGGGCGCGCCGGGCGCGGCCCTCTCCCAGGCCGCGGTGCTGTCCGCCGGCGCGGGCGGCACGGGCACCGCCGTACTGATCCCCGAGGCCCCGTATCCGCAGCCGGGCGGCGGCCCGACCGGGCCGCCGCCCGGCTCGCTGGGCGCCGCTCACGGCCGTCCGGAGCCGCCCGGGCGTCCCGGGCTCGCGGGGCATCCGGACTCGGCGGGGCTCGGCGGCCGCCCGGAGCCGCTCGGGACGACCCCGAACCCGCAGCTCGCCCAGGCCATCATCAAGGAGGTGTACGGCCGCCCGCCCGCGGCCCTCGGCAGGCTCGGCCCGGTGGTCGCCGCCGCCGCGGCCGCCGGCGACCCGGTGGCCAGGCGCATCACCGAGGAGGCCGCGGAGTGGCTGCTCCGCGACGTCGACGCGGTGCGCCCGGCGCTGTCCGATCCCTGCGCGCCGGTCGTCATGCACGGCTCGGTGCTGCGCGAGGGCCCCGTCGCCGAGGCCGTCCGCACCGGGCTGCGCGACCGGTTCGCCGAGGCGCCGCGCAGCGCCGGCGACGGCGCCGTCGGCGCCGCCGGGCTGGCCCTGCGCCGGCTCGGCCATCCCCTGCCGGGCTGAGCGCCCGGCCGAGCCCCGCCCGGCCGTGCGGGCGCCGGTGGCCGACCCCGCCGGAACGCCCCGCCGAGAGGCCGGAGAGGACGGCGACGCCGCCGCCCGGCTCATCACGATGGACCCCGCCGTATTTCCGTTCCGCTTGCGGTCCAGGGGTCCATCGTGATTAGGCTGTTACCACGGTGGCTCGAGATCCGCCGGGGCGGCGCCGTGGGCGCCGTGACCGGTGGGACCACCGGCCACAGACGTGGCTCGTACCGATTTCGGCTGCGGTCGTTCCGCAGCGTCGTCCGCGCAGGTCGCCGCAGCTCTCTTGCGCGCCTTGCCGTGCCGCATCCCGCGTGCGTCTCCGCACGCCCCCCGCGCCACGGCGCCCGCCTATGCCCGGACGACGGCCGACTCCGTACACCACGTCGAACGAGGTCGCATGCTCCCCGCTTCCCAAGGGCGCCGTCTCCGGACCGCCCGTGCCCGCCTGTCCCGCAGCGCCCGCCGGTTCGTCCGCGCCGGGCAGCGGTCGCTCCGCCGCGGTACCGGCGGGCACCGCCGCTCCCGGGCCCTCCGCTCCGGCAGGCTCCGCCGTCTCCCCCGCGCTGTGCGCTGGGCCATGGCCTTCCTCTGCACGCTGGCCGTCCTCGCGGTGTCCGCCATCGTGATCGGCTACGCCCGGACGCCCGTCCCGACCGAGCCCCAGGACGGCGTCACCGACGAGGGCTCCACCGTCTACTACGCCGACGGCCGGACGCCGCTGTTCCGGCTGGGCGCGAACCGGCAGAGCGTCCGGCACGGCCAGATCCCGGACCGGCTGCGCTGGGCGGTGCTCGCCGCCGAGGACCGCGGCTTCTACCGCAACCGGGGCGTCTCGGTGTCGGGCACGTTCCGCGCGCTGCTCCGCGACGCGTCGGGCGGCGACGTGGAGGGCGGGTCCACGATCACCCAGCAGCTCGCCCGCAACTACTTCAAGGGCCTCAGCCGGGACCGGACGCCGGACCGGAAGATCAAGGAGATCTTCGTTTCGCTGAAGCTGGACCGGCACCGCGCCAAGGACGAGATCCTCGACCTGTACCTGAACACGGTCTACTTCGGCCGGCAGACGTCGGGCGCGGAGGCGGCGGCGCGCGCCTACTTCGACAAGGACGTGTGGCAGCTGGACGTCGCCGAGAGCGCGCTGCTCGCCGCGATGATCCAGCGACCGGGGTACTTTCGGACGCAGGGCGACGGTGACGCGGCGCGCGCGCTGCGGGCCCGCTGGCGGTACGTGCTGGACGGCATGGTGTCGATGGGCAAGCTCGACCGGGCCGAGGCGGACCGCCTCCGGTTCCCCCGCACCCGGGAAGGATGGCGCGGCGTCAGCGTGTCCGGCCAGGGGCTGCTGGCGCGCCAGCGGGTGCTGGACGAACTGGAGAGCGCCGGCATCCCCGCGAGCGCCGTCGTCAACGGACGCCTGAAGATCTACACCGGGCTCGACCCGCGCTGGATGGCGTACGCGGAAGAGGCCATGCGGCGCGTGCGCGAGCCGCAGTGGCCGAAGGACGTGCGTGCGGGGCTCGTCGCGGTGGACACCGCCGACGGCGCGGTCAAGGCGTTCTACTCCGGCGCCCCGGAACGGGGCGTGTACGACTCGGTCTTCGAACCGGTCGCGCAGGCGGCGTCGACGTTCAAGCCGTACGTGCTGGCGGCCGCGCTGCGCCGCGGCTTCAACGTCCGGACGACGGTGCCGGGCAGGTCGCCGCTGCGGTTCGCACCGGACGGGAGCGTCACGCCGATGACCGCGCCGGGCTACCGGGTCTCCAATGACGAGAAGATCGGATCGCTGGGGACGATCGACCTCGTCAAGGCGACGGCGCTGTCGGTGAACACGGGATTCGTGAAGGCGGCGCTGAAGACGGGGATCGCGAACGTCGCGGAGACGGCGCGGCGGTTCGGGGTGCCGGAGTCGGCGCTGCGCCCGTACGAGGGGCAGGCGGGGCTCGCGCTCGGGATCGCGAACGTGTCGGCGGCGGTGCAGGCGGCGGGGTACGCGGCGTTCGCCAACGGCGGCACCGCCGTCGCCCCGCACCTGGTCACCAGGGTCGTCGACGCGCGGGGGCGGCGGGTGCCGCTGCCGTGGGACCGGCCGGGCGGCCGCGTCCTGACCGGCGAGCAGGCGGCGCAGGCGACGTACGCGATGCGCGCGGTCGTCACCGGCGGGACGGGGCGGCGGGCCGCGCTCCCGGACCGCGACGCGGCGGGCAAGACCGGCACGTCCGACGGCAACCACGCCGCCTGGTTCGTCGGGTACGTCCCGCAGGTGTCGGCGTCCGTGGTGATGACGCGCGCGAAACCCGGCCCGCTTGAGGGACTGCCCGGCCATCCCGGACGGGTCGCCGGGGAGGATCTGCCGTCCGCGGTGTGGCACGCGTTCATGGCGAAGGTCACGCGCGGCATGCCGGCGGAGCCGTTCACCGGCCCGGCGTTCACCGGAACCGCCGCGAACTGGGACGACACGGTCCAGAAGAAGGAGACGGGCGACTCCGGCGGCGGTCCGGCGACCGGACGCGGGGCGCCCTCGGCCGGCGCGCCGCCGGTGCCGTCCCGCGCACCGGATCCCGAAGGCTCGCCCGGCGCGCCCGCCGGAACGCGGAGCCGCAAGAAGTGGTGCGCGACGCCCGGCAACGAGGACGCGGCGATCTGCACCGGGCCGTGACCGGGCGGGCGCCCGTCCGGCGCCGCGGGTCGACAGGGCGGCGGCGAGCGGTTAACGTCACGACGTCCGAAGCGAGCAGACGACCATGTCGGGGGGCCTGGTCAGGTGCATGCCACTCATGTCCGCGGATAGCCGGTCGCGACGCGCCGGAACCGCCCGGCGGCGGCCCCGGCGGAGCGGTGCTGCGCGGCTGGCGCTGGCCGCGGCGGCCGCGCTGGCGCTGCCGCTCGCCGGATGCGCCGGCGGCGGGTCGGGCTCCCCCGCCCACCGGGAGTCGCCGGAGGCGTCGGGGTCATCCGGAGAGAAGGCGCCCGTGACGAAGGCCCCGGACGCGTGGGTCCCCGGATACGTCGCGAAGATGAGCCTGCGGGAGAAGGTCGGGCAGCTGTTCGTGCCGACGTTCTCCAGCCGCGCGAGCGCCCTGGCGATCATCCGGAAGTACCACGTCGGCGGGTTCATCTACTTCCCGGAGAACTTCGGCTCGCCCGCCGGGACCGCGGCGCAGTCGAACGCGCTGCAGAAGGCGTCCAAGGTCCCGCTGCTGCTCGGCGTGGACGAGGAGCAGGGCATCGTGTCGCGGACGCCGTTCATCACCCGCTTCCCCGGGAACATGGCGCTCGGCGCGACCCGGAGCACCGCGGACGCGCGCGCCGCCGCGCAGGTCACCGCCACCGAGCTGCACGCGGTCGGGATCAACCTCGACTACGCGCCGGACGCCGACGTCAACGTGAACCCGCGCAACCCGGTGATCGGGCTGCGCTCGTTCGGCTCCGACCCGGCGCGGGTGTCGCCGCTGCTGTCCGCGGCGATCGCGGGCTACCAGGACTCCGGGGTCGCCGCGACGGCCAAGCACTTCCCCGGGCACGGCGACACCGCCACCGACAGCCACACCGGCCTGCCGGTGATCACGCACTCGGCGGCGCAGTGGCGGAAGCTGGACGCGCCGCCGTTCCGGGCCGCGATCGCCGCCGGCGTCGACCTGGTCATGACGGCGCACATCGTGGTTCCGGGGCTCGACGAGTCGGGCGACCCGTCCACGCTGTCGAAGACCGTGCTGACCGGGCTGCTGCGCGGCGAGCTCGGCTACCGGGGCGTGATCACCACGGACTCGCTGCAGATGGCGGGCGTCCGGGAGAAGTACGGCGACGCGGTCGTACCCGTGCGGGCGATCAACGCGGGCGCCGACCAGCTGCTGATGCCGCCGAGCCTGTCGAAGGCGTACAACGCGGTGCTGGCGGCCGTCCGGACGGGGAAGATCACGCAGAAGCGGCTGGACGAGTCCGTCACCCGGATCCTGGACCTCAAGCAGAGGCGCGGGCTGTTCACGGCGCCGCCCGCCGACCCGGCGAAGGCGTCCGCGCGGATCGGCACGCCGCAGCAGAAGGCGACCGCGCGGCGGGTCGCCGAGCACGCGGTCACGCTCGTCCGCAACGACCGGGGCGTGCTGCCGCTGAAGGGCAGGAAGGTGAGCGTCACCGGACCGCAGAGCGCGGAGCTCGGCGCGGCGCTGCGCGAGCAGGGCGTCGCGACGACCGCGCCCGGCACCGCCGACGTCCACGTGCTGACCACCCTGAACGCCGGGACGGCCACCGCCGCGCGGGTCGGCGCGCTGGCGTCCAAGCCGGTCGTCGTCGCGGCGCTCGGCCGCCCCTACGACCTCGACCACGCCGGCCGCGCCGCCGCGACGCTCGCGACCTACTCCGCCGGCGCGACCTCGATCTCCGCGCTCGCGCGGGTGCTGTCCGGCGCGGTGAAGCCGGTGGGGAGGCTGCCGGTGCCGGCGGGCGGGCAACCCGTTGGTCACGGCTTGTCGTATTGATGGACGCGGGGCCCCGCGAGCTGGGAAGATCGGCCCGCCTTCGCACCCCCGGGAGGTCCCCGTGCGCCTTCGTCCGTTCCTGTCCGCTCTGTCCCTGCTGCCCGCGCTGGCCCTCGGCCCGGCCGCCTGCGGCGGGAAGGAGGAGGCGGGGATGCCGCCGCTGACGCCCGAGCCGGGCGACTCGCGGCTCGCCGACGTGACCGCCCCGGCGAAGGACAGCCTCCCCGCACGGCTGGTGCTCTACAGGTACCTGCGCGGCATCGCCGCCGGGAACGTCAAGGTCTGCGGCCTGCTGGCGCCCGCGTACGACCGGGCGGCGTTCGGGCGCCCGGGCGGCTGCCGGTCCGGCGGGCTCGCCGCCGCCCGCGCGAAGCTGCGCCCCGCCGACCTGGCCGCGCTGCGCGGCGTGACCGTCCCGGTCTGCGACGACGGGCCGGGCGAGGGCGAGTACACGGTGGCGTTCGGCGACCTGAAGTGGAAGGGCGACCCGGCGCGTCCGGGTGGGGTCCTGGCCGCGAACTACACCCTCACCAAGACCGGGACCCGCTGGCTCATCACCGGCTGACGGGCGGCCGCGCCAGGACGCGGGCGACAGCCGCCCGCGACGCGGCGCGCGCGTGGGACGCTCGCGACGGGCCGCCCACCCCGACGACCCGCCGCGAGCGTGCTCAGATGCCGAGCTCCGCCAGGCCCGGCAGGTGGTGGCGCGCCGCCTCGCGCGCCTGCTCCGGGGAGCGGGCGGCGCGGGCCGCCCCGGCGGCCCGGCGACACTCGTCCAGCGTGTGCCGGGCCAGGGCGGCCCGGACGAGCGGGAGGGACGGGGCGCTCATCGACAGCGACGTCACGCCGAGCCCGACCAGGACGCACGCGAGCGCCGGGTCGGCGGCCGCCTCGCCGCAGACCCCGCACGGGACGCCCGCCGCCGCCGCGGGGGCGACGAGGTCGAGCACGGCGGGCTGCCACGGGTCCTGCAGGTGCGCGAGGCCGCCGACCTGCCGGTCGGCCGCGCACGCGTACTGGGTCAGGTCGTTGGTGCCGATGCTGAAGAACTCCACCTCCGGCGCCAGGTCGCGGGCGCGCAGCGCGGCGGCCGGCACCTCGATCATGACGCCGGGATGCGCGATGCCGGCCTCCCGGCAGGCTTCGGCGAAGAACGCGGCCTCCGCCGCGTCCGTCACCATGGGGGCCATGACCTGCAGTTTCACGCTGAGCCCGGCGGCGGCGCGGGCGAGGGCGGCGAGCTGGGCGGTCAGCACGCCGGGGTGCCGGCGCGCCATCCGCAGCCCGCGCTCGCCGAGCGCCGGGTTCGGCTCCTCACCGGGGGGCGGGAGGAAGGCGAGGGGCTTGTCGGCGCCGGCGTCGAGCGTCCGGACGACCACGCGGCCCTCCGGGAACGCCTCCAGCACCTTGCGGTAGGCGTCCTCCTGCTCCTCGTCGGACGGCGGAACCGACCGGTCGAGGAACAGGAACTCGGTGCGGTACAGGCCGACGCCCTCCGCGCCGTTCGCGAGCGCGGCGTCCAGGTCCTTCGGCCCGCCGATGTTCGCCAGCAGCGGCACGGCGTGCCCGTCCCTGGTCGCGCCCGGTCCGGACGCCTCCGCGAGCGCGCAGTCGCGGGCCGCGCCCGCGGCGAGCGCGGCGGCGACCTCGGCCTCGGACGGGTCGGTCCGGACGGTCCCGGCGGACCCGTCGACGAGCACGCGGGTGCCGTCGGCGAGTTCCGTCGCGCCGGGCAGCGCCACCACGGCCGGGACGCCCATCGTGCGGGCGAGGATCGCGGTGTGGCTGGTCGGGCCGCCCTCCTCGGTGACGAACGCGACGACCTGCGCCGGGTCGAGCACCGCGGTGTCGGCAGGCGCGAGGTCCCGCGCGACCAGCACGAACGGCTCGTCCGACTCCGGCACGCCGGGCATCGGCAGGTCGAGGAGGCGGGCGATCGCCCGGTCCCGGATGTCGTCGAGGTCGCTGACCCGGGCGGCCATGTACTCCCCCGCCCCGGCGAGCATCTCCCGGTACACCCCGAACGCCTCGAACACGGCGCGGGCCGCGGCCGCACCCTCGCCGATCTTGGCGGTGACGCCGTCGGCGAGACCCGGGTCGCGGGCCATCAGGGCCTGCGCGTTCAGCACGTCCCGGCCGTCGGTGTTGCCGGCGGCCGCCGCGCGCGCGCCGCGCTCCTCAAGGTCGGCGGCGACGGCTTCGAGCGCGGCCAGCGCACCGTCGCGCTCGGCCGCCGCGTCGCCGCCGTGCCGGGAACCGGCCTCCGGCTCCGGGACGGCGCCGGCGATGCGCCGCACCGGGCCCGCGCCCACCCCCGGGCTGACGCCCGCGCCGCGCAGGACCTCAGGCACCTTCCGGCTCCGGCGTGGACAGCAGCGCCTCCAGGCTGTCCAGCAGCTCGTCGGCGCCGTCGCCGTCGGCGGCCAGCACGACCTCCTCGCCGTGCCGGGCGTCCAGCCCGAGGACCGCGAGGATGCTCTTGGCGTTCACCGGCGAGCCCCCGCGCTTGGCCACGGTCACGTCCATCGGGGCCTTCGCCGCGGTCTGGACGAACAGCGCGGCCGGCCGCGCGTGCAGCCCCACCCTGGACTCGATCTTGACGTTGCGCTCGCTCACAGAATCTCCCTTGCGCCGCCGCGCACCCGCAGCGCGGGGCCCGGCTCTACATTGACTTCCTTCAGGTCCGCGACCACGTGGTCCGCCGCGGCGAGCGCCGCCACCGGCTGGGTGGTGGCGACGCCGACGCAGGTCATCCCGGCCGCCTTCACGGCCGCGACGCCCGCGGGCGCGTCCTCGAACCCGACCGCCTCGCCCGGCGGGACGCCCAGGTCCCGCGCGGCGGCCAGGTACCCCTCCGGGTGCGGCTTGCCGGTGAGGACGTCCCCGGCGGTCACGACGATGTCCATCAGGTCGCGGACGCCCAGCGCGGCCAGCTGCCGCTCGGCGTACGGGCGCTGCCCCGACGTGACGACGGCCAGCGGGACGCCCGCGTCAGCCAGCGACCGCACCAGCTCGACCGCCCCCGGCACGGGGACGTCCACCGGCACGCCGGGCGCCGTCTGGCAGGCCACCGCCTGCTCGAACAGCTCCTCGGCGGTGCGGCCGGGGAACAGGTGCAGCAGCTCCTCCAGCACCTCGATGCCGCGGCGCCCCGCGAACGACGCGATCAGCTCGTCGTCGTACGGCGCGCCGTGCGCGTCGAACAGCCGCGCCCACATCACCCGGTTGCGCGGCTCGGTGTCCATCAGGGTGCCGTCGAGGTCGAACACCGCCGCGCGCAGGCCGATCAGCTCCATCCGATCAGCTCCATGTGAACAGCTCGGCCCCCTTGACGACCTCGCCCGACTCCACGACGTCCGACAGCGCGTCGGCGCCGGCGTCCAGCGCCACCACGGCGCAGATCGGCGAGCGGCCGCCCGCCTCGATGACGGCCGGGTCCCAGGCGACCACCCGCTGGCCCGCGGTGACCTGGTCGCCCTCGGCGACCAGCAGCTCGAACCCCCGCCCCTTCAGCTTGACGGTGTCGATGCCGAGGTGCACGAGCACGCCGTGCTCCTCCTCGTCCACCACCACGTAGGCGTGCGAGTGCAGCTTGACGATCTTCCCGGTGACGGGGGCGATGGCGTGGCCGGGGCCGCGCTCGGGGTCGACGGCGGTGCCCGGGCCGACCATGGCCTGCGCGAACACCGGGTCCGGGACGCCGGCGAGGCCGACCACCCGGCCGGCCACCGGGGACAGTACTCGGGTCATGCGGGGGTTCCTTCTGCTCGGTCGGTATGCGGGTCGGTGCGCCTCTGGGGCGGGCTCCGCGACCCCGGGCGCGCGCCCGGGAACGGGTCAGTCGAGGATGTCCTCGATGTCGCTGGCGATGGTGTCGGCCTCCGGGCCGACGACGACCTGCACGACGGTGCCGCTGCGCATGACGCCGAACGCGCCCGCCTTCTTCAGCGCCGCCTCGTCGACCTTGCCGCCGTCGGAGACCTCGGTGCGCAGCCGGGTCGCGCAGGGCTCGATGTCCACGATGTTGTCGGCGCCGCCCAGCGCGGCGACGATGGCCTCGGCCTTGTCCATGTCGTTCTCTTCCCTCGGTGCGTCCGGTCAGTCCGTCTGGGTGACCTTGTTGAGTCCGCGCGGGACGTCGGGGTCGACGCCGAGCCGGCGGGCCAGGTTCTCGACCATGATCTGGCCGGGGACGATGAGGCCCAGCGGCGCCACCCACTCGGGCAGGCCGGGGCCGGGCAGCGCCGCCGTGCAGGCGTCCGCCAGGCCGTCGCCGCCGCCGACGCCGAACGCCTTGGCGCCCGCGCCCTCGACCCGGCGCGCCAGCGCGATGGTGCCCGGCAGGGTCGGACCGGAGTCGGCCGCGACGAGCAGCGCGGGGGTCTGCCCGTCGACCACGGCGATCGGGCCGTGCAGCAGGTCGGCGTACGACAGGCCCATGGCGTGCAGGTAGCACGCCTCCTTGATCTTCAGCGCGAGCTCCAGCGCGGTGCCGAACGCGATGCCGCGCCCGGACACGACCGCGCCGGGGACCTTCGCCAGCTCCTCGACGATCTCGGGCAGCGCGGCGGACGCCTCCGCAGCCTCGATCAGCCCCGCCACCTCGTCGGGGACGCGGCGCAGGTCGCCGGCGTCGACGTCGGCGCCGAGCCCGAGGCCGAGCACCGCCAGCGCGGCGAGCTGGGTCGTGTAGGTCTTGGTGGCGGGGACCGCGATCTCGTCGCCCGCCTCGGTGATCAGCGCGACCTCGGCGGCCTCCGCCAGCGGCGACCCTGCGCCGTTGGTGACGGCGACGGTGCGGGCACCGCAGTCCTTCGCCCAGTCGAGGGTCTCGACGATCTCCTCGGTCTTGCCGGACTGGCTGATCGCGACGGCGAGCACGCCGGACAGGTCGAGTCGCCGCCGGTAGGTCGTCGCGATGGACGGGGCGGCGAGGGTGGCCAGCCGCCCGGCGTGCGACTCCACCAGGTAGCGGCCGTACACGGCGGCGTTGTCGGACGAGCCGCGCGCGATGAACAGCACCTGCCGCGTCTCCCGGGCGAGCGCCCCGATGTCGGGCGTGCGCGGCAGCAGCGCGTCGATCGTCCGGCGCAGCGCGTCGGGCTGCTCACCGATCTCGGCGCGCATCAGACTGGTCATGATCCCCCTCCGAAGAGTTCCTGCCCGTTGATCCAGGTCGTACGCGCCCGGTGGTCCGGCCCGAGCCAGACGAGGTCGGCGGCCGCGCCGGGCGCGATGCGGCCGAGGTCGGGGCGGCCGATCAGGTCGGCCGGGACGCGGGTCGCCGCGTCGACCGCCGCGGCCGGGTCGAGGCCGAGGCCGATCGCGTTGCCGACCGCCTCGTCCAGCCGCAGGCCGGATCCGGCGATGGTGCCGTCGGCGCGCAGCGGCGGGCCCTGCTCGGGCATGGTGATCGGCTCGCCGCCCAGCTCGTAGGTGCCGGGCGGCATCCCGGCGGCGGACGCGGCGTCGGTGACGAGCACGACGCGTCCGGCGGCGGCGCGGAGCACCAGCCGCGCGACCTCCGGGCCGACGTGGTGCAGGTCGAGGATGAGGCCGGGGTGCAGCCGCTCGTCGATGAGCGCCCGGACGGCCACACCGGGGTCGCGGTGGTGGACGCCGCTCTGCGCGTTGAAGATGTGGGTGACCTTGCGGGCCCCGGCGTCGGCCGCGGCGGCGACCTGCGCGGCGGTCGCGTCGCTGTGCCCGACGCTGACCAGCACGCCGGCCTCGGTGAGGCGGCGGATCGCGCCGAGCGCGCCGTCCCGCTCGGGCGCGAGGGTGACGAGCTTGACCAGCCCGGTCTCCAGCAGCGTCTCGACCGCTTCGGGCGCCGGGTCGGTGAGGTGCGCGGCGTTGTGCGCGCCCTTGCGCTCCGGGGAGAGGAACGGCCCCTCCAGGTGGACGCCGAGCACGCGGGTGCCGGACGGCAGCTTCGGCAGCAGGTCCCGGGTGCGGCGCAGCGCCCCGGCCTGCGCCGCGACGGGCGCGGTGATGAACGTGGGCAGGAAAGCGGTCACGCCGGTCTCGGGGAGCCGGGTCACGACCTCGCGCCAGCCGGCCTCGCCGGCGTCCGCCATGTCGTGGCCGAAGAACCCGTTGACCTGGAGGTCGACCAGGCCCGGGGCGAGCAGCCCGTCGGCCAGGCGCACGTCGGCGCCGGGCGGCGCGCCTTCGCCGGCCTCCGCGATGACACCGTCCTCGACGCGGACGTATCCCGGGGAGACCACGCGGGTAGGACCGTCCGCGGGGGTCATGATCACCCGCTCCGCGGTGATCAGCAGTGATGCCATGGGGGTGCGCTCTCCGTGATGCGACCGGTCGCCGCCTGCGCGGCGTACTGGTCTAGTCCGGACTAGACCAGTACGCACCATACTCCACGAATCGGATGGAGCTGAAGATGTCGGCCCGAACTCGTCCGGAACCTCCTCGCCACAGGGGTTCTGACCTGCACGTTCACCTGATCTTGCACCCTGGGGCATGTGACCCGGCCGTTACGGTTTCGTGCATTGACACGACTTTCCATAATGTGGTCTAGTCCGGCCTAGACCAGTACGAACAAGTCGATTCACGTCATCCGCCAACGCGTCGATACGGCCCCCGGGGCCATCGAGGACACCCCCAGTGACGACCATCGATCCGCACAGCCCCGTCCCCAAGTACTTCCAGCTGCGCGCCATCCTGCTCGACCTCATCGAGAGCGCCGAGCTCCCCGTCGACGCCCCGATCCCCTCGGAGCGCGAGCTGTGCGTGCGGTACGGGCTGTCCCGCATGACCGTCCGCCAGGGCGTCGACCAGCTCGTGTCGGAGGGGCGGCTGTACCGCGTCCCCGGCAAGGGCACCTTCGTCGCCCGGCCCAAGATCGAGATGCCGCTGCGGCTCGTCTCGTTCACCGAGGACATGCTCGCCCGCGGGCTGCGGCCCGGCGCCGTCGACCTGGACCGCCGCACCGTCCCCGCCGACGCCCGGCTGGCCCGGATCTTCGAGGTCGAGCCCGGCACCGAGATCCACGTGATCGAGCGGCTCCGCACCGCCGACGGCGAGCCCATGGCGCTCGAACGCGCGCACATCCTCGCCTCGCTCGCGCCCGACCTGCTGGACCGCCGCCTCGCCGACCGCTCCCTGTACGGCGTCCTCGAAGCGGTGTACGGGCTGGTCTTCGACGCCGGGGACCAGACCATCGACGCCAGCCTGGCGGACGCCGCCGACGCCAAGCACCTGCAGATCCCCAAGGGCAGCGCCGTGCTGCTCCTGCAGCGCCGCTCCTACACCGGAGGCGTCTGCGCCGAGCTGGGAGTGTCGACCTACCGGGCCGACCGCTACCAGATCCACACGGCACTCGGAAATCCCCCGCCGCACTCCTGACACACCCCTGAGGAGGAACCTCGATGACTTCGACCACCGTGGACGCCGCGCCGCGGCGGGGGTCGCGCGCCCTCGCGGTGCTGCAGCGGATCGGCCGCAGCCTCATGCTGCCGATCGCCGTGCTGCCCGCCGCGGCCCTGCTGCTGCGCTTCGGCCAGCCGGACATGCTCGGCAAGGACGGCCTCGGCTGGATCCGCGTCGCCGAGGTCGTCGGCGGCGCCGGCCAGGCCCTGTTCGACCACCTGCCGCTGCTGTTCGCGGTCGGCGTCGCGATCGGGTTCGCCAAGAAGTCCGACGGCTCCACCGCGCTCGCCGCCGTCGTCGGCTACCTGGTCTTCGACCAGGTCACCAAGATCATGTTCTCGCACTCGGCCGACCTCAAGGGCCAGGTGCTGATCACCAAGGTGACCGACGGCACCGCCGCACCGGCCATCGACTTCGGCGCCAAGAACCCGACGGACGTCCTCGGCGGCATCCTCATCGGCGTCGTCGCCGCGCTGCTCTACCAGCGCTTCTACCGGGTGAAGCTGCCGACCTACCTGGCGTTCTTCGGCGGCCGCCGGTTCGTCCCGATCATCACCGCGCTCGCCGCGCTGGTGCTCGGCGTGCTGATCGGCTTCATCTGGCCGGTGTTCGGCGGCTGGCTGACCGACTTCGGCAACTGGATCACCGGCGCGGGCGCCGCGGGCGCCGGCATCTACGGCGTCGTCAACCGGCTGCTGCTGCCGTTCGGCCTGCACCACATCCCGAACTCGCTCATCTGGTTCGTGTTCGGCTCCTACAACGGCCCGGACGGCGTCGTCCACGGCGAGATCAACCGGTACCTCGCGGGCGACCCGCACTCGGGCGGCTTCCTCGCCGGGTTCTTCCCCGTGCTGATGTTCGGCCTGCCCGGCGCCGCGCTCGCCATGTGGCGCGCCGCTCCCCCGCACCGCCGCTCCGCGGTCGGCGGCATCATGATCTCCGCTGCGCTCACCGCGTTCGTCACCGGCGTCACCGAGCCGATCGAGTTCGCGTTCATGTTCGTCGCGCCCGTGCTGTACGCGGTGCACGTCGTCCTCACCGGCGTCTCGATGGCGATCCTCAACGCGGCCGGCGCCCAGCTCGGCTTCGGCTTCTCGGCGGGCGGCATCGACATGCTGCTGAACGCGTCGAAGGACAACACCAAGGGCCTGCCGCTCATCATCGGCATGGGCGTGCTCTATTTCGTCATCTACTACTTCCTCTTCAAGTTCCTGATCGTGAAGTTCGACTTCGCGACACCGGGGCGGGAACCGGAGGACGTGGAGTCCGTCGCCGCCGACCCGGGTTCCAACCCGGAGCTGGCGGGCGGGGAGAAGAAGGCGCCGCGCCGCCGCAAGCAGGAGGCCGAACCCGCCGAGTCCCCGAGCACCACCTGACCCGGCCTCTGCCACCTCGACGGCGGCGGGACGCCCTCCAGGGCGCCCGCCGCCGTCCGCGTTCCGGGCCCGGGACGGCGCCCCGGTCGTCCGGACGTCAGCCGGCGGCCGGGGCGGCGTCCAGGGGCCTCGGGCCGTGCCAGCCGGCCCAGCCCGGCTTGGGCGGCTCCATCGGTGCGGGCGCGGTCGCCAGGTCGACGAAGGCTCGCACGAGCGGGCCGTTCCCATGCGCGCGCCAGACGAGCGTCCGGGTCGCGGGCGGCCAACCGTGCATGGGGATGAAGACGACGTCCGGGTGACGGTAGTAGGTGGGGAACGACGCCGACGTCGGGAAGACGTTCTCCTGCCGCGCGACCAGGCGCAGGGCCTCCGCGAACGTCCGGGCGACACCGCGGCGCGGGATCGGCAGCCCGCCCGGCGTCGTCTCCGGGTAGAGCGGGTTGCCGAGCCTGCCGGTGAGCGGGTCGGGTACCCCGAAGATCGGGTGGCCGGCGAGCTCCTCGACCGAGACGACGTCCAGCTCCGCCAGCGGGTGCGTGCGCGCGACACCGAGAACCCAGTCCTCGCGCGCCATCACCGGCCCTTGGACGAGGTCGCCGGGCAGCTCGCCGGCGAAGCGGCCGAGGAGCACGTCCACCAGACCGTCCCGGAGGTTCTGCAGGTAGTCCGAGCCCGTCGCGTCGATGACGGACACGTCGCAGCTCGGGAAGGTGCGGCGGAACTCCGCGGCCAGCCGCTCGAACGCCTCGTCACCGCAATGCGTGAGATAGCCGACGCGCACCACGCCCTCCAGCCCCTGCCCGGCCGAGCGCGCACGGTCCAGCGCGGCGCCGAGATCCCCGTAGATCCGGAGAAGATCCCGGTAGAGGCGTTCGCCGACGGGAGTGAGGACCACGCTCCGCGTCGTCCGTTCGAGGACGCGCGTGCCGACCCTGCCCTCCAGCCGCCGGACGAGCTGGCTGATGCGGGACGGCGAGAGGCGGAGCCGCTCGCCCGCCCTCCCGAAGTGCAGTTCCTCGGCGGCCGCCAGGAAGGCCTCGACCTCGCCGATGTCGATCATGAGGCGATCCTATTGATGAGCCCCGCTTCATAACAGATGAGCGATTGAGGGTTTTTCGGCAGACCGGAACCTGACAAAGTCATCCCGCTGACTGAGCAGGAAGGACGGTCATGTCACTCACCATGTGGATCGGCACCCTGGTCATCCCGGTCGCGGTCCTGCTCGTCGACACGGGCCGGCGGAGGCTGACGACGATGCGGATGGCGCGTCCGATCGTGCTCACCGCGGTCGCGGTGCCCTTCGTGATGCCCGCCCTCGACCTGCACGGCCGGGGCCTCGGGCTGGAGTTCCTCGGGACGCTCGCGGGCGTCCTGCTCGGCCTGGCCGCCGCCGCGCTGATGAGGGTCGAGCGCGACGGCGGTTCCGGCACGGCCATGACGGTGGCGGGCGCTCCCTATGTGGCCCTCTGGGTCCTCGTCTGCGCGGCGCGGGCCCTCTTCGCCTACGAGGCCGACAACTCCCGCTCCTTCCAGAGGGAACTCGGGCGCTTCCTCGTCGGCAACCACATCAGCCCGTCGGCGCTGGCCGACGCCATCCTGTTCCTGAGCTTCGCGATGCTCATGGCCCAGCGCGGCGCCCTCTTCGTCCGCAGCAGGCGCGCCACCGCGCCGGCCCCCGCCGCCGCCTGACGCTCGCGCCCCGGCAGGGCACCGCCCGCCGATGACCTCCGTCCCGACAGCGCGTGACCGCATGCGGTCAGGGATGTATTTTTCGGCGCGCTCGCGGCTCCTGTCTCAAAAACGAGTCGGGAGGCTCCCATGGGTCAACGTCGGGACAAGCGGCCGGCGGTGCGGATCGTCCGATACGGCACCGTGCCGCCGCAGCGGACGGACGGCGCGCTGGCGCTCGACCCCGCGCAGGCGACGGCGCGGCGGCGGGCCGCGGCGTCCGAGCAGAAGGCCGAGGCACCGCCGGGCGGGACGGTCCGGCCGGTCCGGCCGGACCGTCGTGGGCGGGGCCCGCTGCGGGTGGTGCGGCCCGCAGGCGGGATGGACGCGGAGGTCCGGGCCGTCGCCGACACCACCCTGCGGATCGTCGTCGAAGTACTGGCCGGGACGCGCCCGCCGCACCAGCTGTCACTGGTCGCGGTCCCGGCGGTGTGCCGCGGCCTGGCGCCGCACCGCCGCGCGGTGCCCGGCGGGCGGCGGATCGTCCCGCCGCGCGTGCTGTCCAGCCGGTTGCAGCGTCCGTCGCCCGCCGTCGCCGAGGCGTCCGCCGTGGTCGTCGTCGCAGGACGCGTGCACGCGGTCGGGCTGCGCCTCCAGCACCTGCGCGGACGGTGGCGCTGCACGGCCGTCGAGACCACCGCCCCCTGACGGCGCCCCGGGCACACGGCGGACCTCGAGACGGCGAAACCTGATACGGCGACGCCTGACATAGCGGCCCCGGATGCGGCGGCCCCGGATGCGGCGGCCCCGGATGCGGCGGCCCCGGATGCGGCGGCCCCGGATGCGGCGAGGCGGCCTCCCGGATGTCCGGGAGGCCGCCTCGTCAGCGCGCCGACCTGCTACTTCTTGCTGCGCGGGTCGCCGTGGCAGCGCTTGAACTTCTTGCCGGAGCCGCAGGGGCACGGGTCGTTGCGGTTCACGCCCGCGTACTCGTCCTCCGTCTCCTCGGTGTGGTGCTCCACGCCGCCCTCGCCGTCGACGGTGGGCGCCGAGTAGTCCAGCTTCTTCGGACGCTTCGGCTCGTCGAGGCCCTTGGCGTGGATGACCGGCTCCTCCTCGGCCTCCACCGGGACGGTGTCGGACGGCTCCTCACCGGCGCCCGCGGCCGGCGCGGTCTTGGCGACCGACACCGGCTTCGCGCCCACCTGCGGGGCCTCCGGCTGCTCCTCCACCTCGACCTCGAGGTTGAACAGGTAGCCGACCGACTCCTCCTTGATGCCGTCGAGCATCGCGTTGAACATGTCGTAGCCCTCGCGCTGGTACTCCACCAGCGGGTCGCGCTGCGCCATGGCCCGCAGTCCGATGCCCTCCTGCAGGTAGTCCATCTCGTACAGGTGCTCGCGCCACTTGCGGTCCAGCACCGACAGCACGACCCGGCGCTCCAGCTCCCGCATGACCTCGGGGCCGAGCTCCTCCTCGCGCTTGTCGTAGGCCGCCTGCGCGTCGTCGCGGATCTTCTCGGCGAGCGTCTCCGCGTCCAGGCCCGAGATGTCGCCGTCGGCCTCGTCCTCGACCAGCTCGTCGACGGTGAGGCTGATCGGGTACAGCTG
The DNA here is from genome assembly GCF_017573545.1 of Actinomadura nitritigenes. Taxonomy (GTDB): domain Bacteria; phylum Actinomycetota; class Actinomycetes; order Streptosporangiales; family Streptosporangiaceae; genus Spirillospora; species Spirillospora nitritigenes. Next base: position 187,131 of record NZ_JAGEOK010000012.1, read on the forward strand.
CTTGAACGCCTTCCACAGCTTCTCGAGGTCCCAGTCCTCGGCGAAGCCCTCGTTGGTGGCGCCCGCGACGTAGCCCGCGACGACCTCGTCGATCATCCGGCGGACCTGGTCGTGCAGGTCCTCGCCCTCCAGCACCTTGCGGCGCTCGGCGTAGATGACCTTGCGCTGCCGGTTCAGCACCTCGTCGTACTTCAAGACGTTCTTGCGCATCTCGAAGTTCTGCTGCTCGACCTGGCTCTGCGCCGACCTGATCGCGTTCGACACGATCTTGGACTCGATCGGCACGTCGTCCGGGATGTTCAGGCGCGTCATGATCGCCTCGACCCGGGCCGAGTTGAACAGCCGCATGAGGTCGTCCTCCAGCGACAGGTAGAACCGGGACTCGCCCGGGTCGCCCTGCCGGCCGGACCGGCCGCGCAGCTGGTTGTCGATGCGCCGCGACTCGTGCCGCTCGGTCGCGAGCACGTACAGGCCGCCGATCTCGACGACCTCCTCGTGCTCGCCCTTCACGGCCTCCTTGGCCTTCTCCAGCGCCTCCGGCCAGGCCGCCTCGTACTCCTCCGGAGTCTCGAGCGGCGACAGGCCGCGCTGGTGCAGCTCCAGGTCAGCGCGGAAGTCGGGGTTGCCGCCGAGCATGATGTCGGTGCCGCGGCCCGCCATGTTCGTCGCGACGGTGACGCCGCCCTTGCGGCCCGCCTCCGCGACGATCGCCGACTCCTGCTCGTGGTGCTTGGCGTTCAGCACCTGGTGCGGGATGCCGCGCCGCTTGAGCATCTTGCTCAGCTTCTCGGACTTCTCCACCGACGTCGTGCCGACCAGGACCGGCTGGCCCTTCTCGTGGCGCTCGGCGATGTCGTCGACCACGGCCTCGAACTTGGCCTGCTCGGTCTTGTAGACGACGTCCGCCACGTCCTGGCGGATCATCGGCTTGTTCGTCGGGATCGGCACCACGCCGATCTTGTAGGTCTTGTTGAACTCCGCCGCCTCGGTCTCGGCGGTACCGGTCATCCCGGACAGCTTGCCGTAGAGGCGGAAGTAGTTCTGCAGGGTGATCGTGGCGAGCGTCTGGTTCTCGTCCTTGATCGCCACGCCCTCTTTGGCCTCGATGGCCTGGTGCATGCCCTCGTTGTAGCGGCGGCCGTGCAGGATGCGGCCGGTGAACTCGTCGACGATCAGGACCTCACCGTTCATGACGACGTAGTCCTTGTCGCGCTTGTACAGCTCCTTGGCCTTCAGCGCGTTGTTGAGGAAGCTCACCAGCGGCGTGTTCACCGAGTCGTAGAGGTTGTCGATGCCGAGGTAGTCCTCGACCTTCTCCACGCCGGACTCGGTGATGCCGACCGTGCGCTTCTTCTCGTTCACCTCGTAGTCGCCCGGGCCGTACTCGTCGACCTGCCCGGCGGTGCTGACCAGCTCGGCCCGCTTCAGCCGCGGGACGATCTTGGCGAACTCCGAGTACCACTTGGAGTTCTGCTCGGCCGGGCCGGAGATGATCAGCGGCGTCCGGGCCTCGTCGATGAGGATCGAGTCGACCTCGTCCACGATCGCGAAGTTGTGCCCCCGCTGGACGCACTCCTCCAGGCTCCACGCCATGTTGTCGCGCAGGTAGTCGAACCCGAACTCGTTGTTCGTGCCGTAGGTGATGTCGGCGCTATAGGCCACCCGGCGCTCGTCCGGGGTCATCTGCGGGAGGATGACGCCGACCTCGAGGCCGAGGAACTGGTGGACGCGGCCCATCCACTCGGCGTCGCGCTTGGCCAGGTAGTCGTTCACCGTGACCACGTGCACGCCGTCGCCGGACAGGGCGTTCAGGTACGCCGGGAGGACACAGGTCAGGGTCTTGCCCTCACCGGTCTTCATCTCCGCGATGTTGCCCAGGTGCAGCGCCGCGCCGCCCATGATCTGGACGTCGTAGTGGCGCTGGCCGAGGACCCGCTTGGCGGCCTCGCGTGCGGTCGCGAACGCCTCGGGGAGCAAGTCGTCCAGGGACTCGCCCTCGGCGATGCGCTCGCGGTACTTGTCGGTCAGCTCACGCAACTCGGCGTCGGACATGTCGACGAAGTCTTCTTCGATCGAGTTGACCTGATCCGCGAGCTTCTTGAGCTTGCGCAGAATTTTTCCTTCGCCCGCACGAAGGATCTTGTCGATGACTGGCGGCACTCTCGAAGGCTCCTTGCAGATCGTGGTTCACCGCTCCCGGCGGCACGCACACCACTCGTACGATGCCCATCGTAGGCGAGACCCAGAATGGTCTAGGTCACTCCGCAGCGCAATCCACGGTCCGCCCGTTTGACGCACGGGGTCCGGGAGAAGATCTCATGCACCATCGGAGGGGAGGCGCAATGTCCGGAGAGTCGCACGGGTCCCACGCCGGCCGGCCGAGTTCCTGGGCCGCCGTCACGGTCATCTTCATCGGCTTCGTGGTGGGCGGTGTCGCGCTCTGCAACGGCCCCACGTGGATCTTGTTCTGGGTCGGCGTCGGGATCATCGTCCTCGGCCTGCTGGCCAGCTGGGTCGTCCACCTGTTCTCCGACGTGGTGCTGGACGCCCCGCGGGTGATCCCGGAGATCGTCGACTACACGCTCTTCGGTTCGCGCAGCAAGAAGCGGCGCGGCGGCGAGGCCGGCGAGGTCCTCGACCTTCCCACCGCCACCGACCCCCAGCAGACCCCCCACGGCTGACCGACGGCCCCAGCGCGCCCGGCTCCCCGCGAGCCGGGCGCGTTCGCATCTTCGGCGGCGAACCGCCTCATTCCGGGAATCGGAATCCGTGCGGCGAACCGCCCGTTTCGGACCGCCGGAATGGGCCCGCCGCCCCGCCGAGCACCGCCGAACGGCGACCGCACAGTCGAGCCGGGCCGATCAGGCAGGGCCGATCAGGCAGGGCCGGCCTTGACGGCGGCGTCGACGAGGGCGCGGTCGACACCGTCCGGGACGATCCGTTCGACGCGGACGTCGTCGCAGCCGACCCACGCCGCCGCCCGCCACAGCGCCGTGGCCAGCGACGCGGCCGACGCCTCGGCGCGGCCGGCGGTCCGGGTCGCCCACGGTTCGAACGACACCTGGCGGGCGACGAGCGTGCCGCCCTCCCGCGCCGGGTCGACCCGCCCGAGCAGCCGCCCGCCGGCCAGCAGCGGCATCGCGAAGTAGCCGTGGACGCGCTTGGCCTTGGGGACGTACGCCTCCAGCCGGTGGTCGAACCCGAACATCCGGGACGCCCGCGCCCGGTCCCACACCAGCGAGTCGAACGGGGACAGCAGTGTGGTGGCGTGGCGTCCCCGCGCCGGTGCGGCGAGGGCCTCCGGGTCGGCCCAGGCCGGCTGCCGCCAGCCGGCCACCGTGACCGGGACCAGCCCGGCCGCCTCGACGACGGCGGCCACCTGGTCCTGCTTGAGCCGGTAGTAGTCGGCGAGGTCGCCCCGCGTCGCCACGCCGAGAGCCCGCCCCGCCCGAGCGACGAGGGCCGTCAGGCACGCGTCGTCATCGGGGTCCTGCGCGAGCAGTTCCGCGGGGACGGCCCGTTCCGCGAGGTCGTAGACCCGCCGCCAGCCGACCCGCTCGACGCACACGGCCTCGCCGATGTCGAGCAGCCACTCGATGCCGATCTTGTGCTCGCTCCAGTCCCACCATTCGGCGCTGGCCTTGGCGCCGCCGAGCTCCTTCGTGGTCAGCGGGCCGTCGGAGCGCAGCCGGGCGCGGATCTCGTCGCACACGCCCTCGGGCACCTTGTGCCAGCGCCAGCCCCGCCGCAGGTAGGCGCGGCGGCGGAACGCGAACAGCGGCCAGTCGCGCATGGGCAGGATCGACGCCGCGTGCGCCCAGTACTCGAAGGTGCCGAACGAGCCGTTCCCCCAGTAGGCGGTCTCGATCGCGCCGCGCCCGACCGGCCCCAGGCGCGCGTACGGCACCAGCTCGTGGGACCGGGCCAGCACCGAGATCGTGTCGAGCTGGACGGCCCCCAGCCGTTCCAGCATGCCCGTCACCCCGCCCCTCGGCCGCGCGCCCAGGAACCCCTGGGCGCGCAACTGGAGCCGCCGTGCCTCGTCCGCGCTGAGCTCTGCCTCGACCACGCCCGCATGCTAGGCCACAACACCGACAAAACCACATTGCCGGTAACCCGACAGCTCAGGTGATCTCGAGGAGCTTCTCGCGGACGGCGTAGACGACCGCTTCCATGCGCGAGTGGAGCTGGAGTTTCTCGAGGATGTTGCGGACGTGGTTCTTCACCGTGTTCTCGGAGATGAAGAGCTCCCGCGCGATCTCCCGGTTGCCGAGGCCGCGCGCGACGAGCCGGAGCACCTCCATCTCGCGCTCGGTGAGGCGGGGCGCGGGGACCTGCTGGGTGCGCTCCTCGCTCCGCTTGGCGAGCGAGGCGAACTCGGTGATCAGCTTGGACGCCATCGACGGGCTGATCAGCGACTGCCCGCCGTGCACCGCGCGGACCGCCTGCGGGACCTCGTCGATCGAGATCTCCTTGAGCAGGTAGCCGCTGGCCCCGGCCTTGATCGCTTCGAAGAGGTCCTCCTCCTCGTCGCTGATCGTCAGCATCACGATCTTGGCGCTGGGCGCGGCGTCCTTGATCGCCGTGCACGCCTCGATGCCGCTGCGGCGGGGCATCCGGATGTCCATCAGCACCACGTCGGGCAGCAGGTCGCCGGCCATCTCGACCGCCTCGTGACCGTCGCCGCCCTCGCCGATGACCTCGATGTCGTCCTCGGCCTGCAGCACCATCTCCAGGCCTCTGCGGAACAGCGCGTGGTCGTCGACGATGAGCACGCGGATCGGGTCGGCCGCATCGCCCGGCCGCGCGGCCCGCCGCTCGGCGGGGGTGGCGGCGGCGCCGCCCTGCCGGGGCACCGTCACGGCTTCGCGAGCCTCGGGATTCTCGCTCACCTGAGTCGCGGCGTGGAGGAGACGCCGCTTCCCCCCTTCACTGTCAGTGATCTGAAACTACCGGAGGGTCGGGCTCCAGGGTCGCCCCCGGAGTTCTTCGCGGGGTCCGGGGTGGCCCCCGGGACGAACGGGGTCGGGGCCGCACCGGCGTGACGCCGGCGCGGCAACGCCCCTCAGCCCCTACGTTACGGGGTTTTCCGCCGTTCCCAGCGTCTCGCGGGGCCGACGTCTCCTGACAAAATCCGGAACGCCGGCCGGCCCGGACGCCCCGCGTCGCCCCGCGGGGTGCGCGGGCCGGCCGGCGCCGTGCCGATCCCGGCGTCGCCCGGACGCCGCCGAGCGCTGCTCCTCACCCCTCGACGAGCCTGATCACTCCGTAGTCCCAGCCCCTGCGGCGGTAGACGACCGAGGGGTGCCCGGTGGCCTTGTCGCGGTAGAGGAAGAAGTCGTGCCCCACGAGCTCCATCTCGAAGAGCGCCTGCTCGATGCCCATCGGCTCTGCCTTGTGGAACTTCTCGCGGACGACGACGGGCCCGTCGCCCTCCATCGGGATCGGGACGATGCTCTCGTCGACCCGATCCCCGGCCCGCGCGGCGCCGGTCTCCTCCTCCTCGGCGACCGCCGTGGCCGTGCGCGCGCCGCTGGACGCGGGCTCGGGCATCGGCGCCGGTTCGGGGAGCGGTTCCATCGTGGCGATCTTGGCGCGGCCCTTGCCGCCGTGCGCCTTGCGGCGCCCGCAGTCGCGGCGCAGCCGCGACTCCAGCTTGTCGAGCGCCAGGTCGAGCGCGCCGTAGCGGTCGTCGGCGGCGGCCTCGGCCCGGATCACCGGACCGCGGGAGCGGATCGTGAGCTCCACTCGTTCGCGCTGGTCGGCGAGCCGCGGGTTGCGTTCCTCGGACACCTCCACGTCCACGCGGATGACCTTCTGGTCGAGCCGCTCGATCTTGGCCAGCTTGCTGTCGACGTGCCGACGGAACCTGTCGTTGATCTCGGTGTGTCGGCCCTTCACGATGATGTCCACGCGGGACCCCCCTTCTCCCGGTTGCGATTCACGCCCGGTCCGGGACCCCTGATGGCCCCGTACGGGCACCACAGCACGGTGGGTCGCACCCGCCCGGCCGACCTGGTCTTCGTCCCCACATCCGCCTGCTGAGGGGCTCGCGGCGCTCTCGCCACTACTGCCCTTCTCCCGGTTCGGGGGATGTCGGATCCCTCGACGGGGCAGGACTTACCTCTAAGGCGCACCGTGATCGGTCGACGAGAAGTCGCCTTACGTGGGCCGTTTCGCCTGCGCCTGGCATCGGCTAGCCGGATCGTCTGCCGTGCTCCTGACGAGCACTGCGATCCGACGCAACCACGGACCCGGGCGGGTGCCATGTCAGGAACGCTAACCCCTTACGCCACGAATGTCAGGGGGGTGAGGGGAGGAAAAACTCACTGAACGTCATCGAGAGCCGCCGCTGCGCCGTCCCCGGCCCCGCTCCCGCCGGGCCCGAGAGGCCCCGGAGGCCCCTGGTGCAGGGCGGTTCGGGCTCTCGTGGCGCCCAAGTCAGGCCCTCCTCTCCGCCGGGAGAGTTTGGGAAATCTCTACTCCCGTCATGAGGCGATGTGACCCGAATTTCCCCTTCGACCGCCGACCGGCGCCCGCCGCCGCCTTCGGACGCGGCTACGTTAGGTAGCTAGCTGCCTTCCCGGATCACCGACGTGAAGAAAGTCACCGTCCCTGGCGCAGCACCGGCCGTCACGATCACCACCCCCGGCACGGCCATCACGGTCAGCACCCCTGGCACGGCGCGGCCGTCACGATCACCGCCCTCGGCGCAACGCCGGTCGTCACGATCACCCCCCGCGCGGCACGGCCGTCACGATCACCACCCGGTGCGGCACGGGCGTCGCGATCGCGCCCGGCACGGCGCGGCCGTCACGGCACGGCGCGATCACCATGTCCGGCGCAGCGGGGTCGCCGCCACGGTTGCCGCTGCCGCGACGTCCGCGCCCGCCGCTCGGAGGGCGCGTGCCGCCTCGGACAGCGAGGCGCCGGTGGTGACCACATCGTCGACCAGGACGACCCGTCGCCCGGCGAGAGGCGCCCCCGCGACCGCCTCCAGCGCGCCGTTCAGGTTGTCCCGGCGCGCCTTCGCCCCCAGCCCGGCCTGGTCGGCGACCCGCCGGCACTGGCGCAGCCCGCCCAGCGCGACGACCGGAACGCCGCCCGCCCGCAACCGGTGCACGGCCACCGCCACGGCCTGCCTCATGGGGTCGTGCCCGCGCCGCCGTACCGCTCCGCGGCGCGACGGGACCCACACGATGGGCATAGGCTCCGCCGAGGCCACCGAAGCCGCCGAGGCCCCGCCCGGCGGACCAGGCCCGCGCGGCGGGCCGAGCGCCCGCGGCTCTGGCAGGGCCGCGTCCACCGCTTTGGCCAGCGCCTCCCCGATCGGGGTGGCCAGCGCCGTCCTCCCGTGCTCCTTGTAGGCCGAGAAGATCTTCTGGACGGCGCCCTCGTACGCGGCGACCGTCCACGGAGGCGGGAGGCCCGGGGGCGCCGGACGCGCCGGCCTGGCGGGCCCGTACAGCGGCGCGGCGCAGGAGCCGCACAGCAGGCCGGGCTCACCGCCGCAGCCGGCGCAGATCTCGGGGAGCAGGAAGTCGATCAGATCGCCGAAGAAGCCCATGGCCTCGACGATGGCCGCCGGGTCCGGCGGCCGGAACCCCTTCGCCGAATTGTGGATAACCGCGCCGCGAGGCCGCGGTCCCGGGCTCAGTGCGCGTAGCTGGGGTCCCGTGCCGCCGTCGGGCAGATCCACTGGCTGTACGAGGTGACGGGCGGGCGCTGGCGGCACACCTGATCCTTGCCCGACGACCAGGTCCCGATGAGGACCGGGGACCCCGGAGCCGCGGCGATGGTGCGCGGCTCGCCGAGCGCACCGACGCCCAGGGACGTGATGGCGCTCCCGCTCACGGGCATCAGGTACGGCAGCGTCTGGGAGTCGCGCTTGGCGCGGCCGAGGACGGCGAGGGTGTCGTAGTCGCGCCACGCCAGGTCGACCGCGTCCTGGAGCTCGGACGAGACGGGCAGGAACGAACCCACGTCCAAGGACCCGTCAGGAGCGGTGGCTATCCGGCCCATCTGGACCTCGGGGCGCCCGTCGATCCCGACGATGACGGCGGCGCGGACGCCGTCGCGCGATACGCGGAACGCCAGAACCTGCCGTCCGCCGAGCCCCCAGTGACCGGCCTTCACCGGCGCCTTGCCGGGACGGCGGACCCACAGCCACGACGCCTTCCGGGTGCTCTCGACCGTCCACAGGGTGCCGTCGCGGCTCCATGAGGGCGCGGTGAAGCGCGCGCCCTTATGGGCGTTCAGCAGGACGTGAATGGCCGGGCTGCCCGCGACGGGTCCGGCGGTGACGAGCTGGCTGCCGTCCGTGCTGAGCCCCGCCAGCTCCTGGTAGTTCGGTGATACGGCGGGGTGGGACAGCCGTCCGGCGGCACCCGTGACGACGGGTTGGGCGCGGTCGCCCTGGAGGGTGCCGAGGAATCCGGCGGTGCCGGCGACGTAGGCGGTCTGGCGGATCTGCTCGTCGGGGTCCTGGCCGTCCGGGGAGTTCCCGTCCCAGGAGTGGACGGACTGCGTGGCGTCGGAGCCCTGGGGCGTCACGGTCTCGCCCTCGATCTCCAGCCGCCAGCGTTTGATCTCCGAGAGCTGCCGCAGCGTCCAGCTGAGCTGGGCCGACATGCGTTCCACGTTGCCGTCGCGGGCCTCCTGGCTGAGGTCGACGATCGCGACGTCCTTGTCGATGCGGACGCTGCCGCCGCGCAGCCTGGTCCCCTTGGGGAACGCGCTCTGCACGGCCCCGTTGAGCCACGACGTGGGGCCCGACAGGAGCGCCTGGACGAGCTGGGTGGGGAGCGTCTCGCGGTCCACCACCGGCAGGAAGATGCCGTTGGGGACGAGGGTGTGCTCGTCAGGTGCGAAGAAGTACAGGTTGACGGTGCGCATGGCGCGCTCCACGTCGTCCTTGGTGAGGAACAGGCCGGCCTTATCGTTGCCGGGGAGCCCGGTGATGCGCCAGACGCCCTGCTGGGTCTTGGCCAGCTGGAAGTCGGCTTCCACGCTCTTGGGGGCGGCCGTGTACTGGCCGTCGGAGTCGATCGTGCCGAGCTGGTCGCCGGTGACGTGCACGGTGGCCTGGTTCGCGGACGTCTGGTCCACATGGGGGTCGACCGTGCGGCTCGACAGGACGTCGACGTACGGCCTGAGGCCGGGATCCCAGGCGTTGGGGGTGCTCAGGTACTCCTTGGCGACCTTGTGGCCGTCGTCGAAGCTCGCGGAGGCGGTGAGGAAGCCGGAGACGAGCTGGGTCGGCCCCCAGTCGGCCTGCGGGCTGACGGGGATGAGGCGGACGTACGGGTCGTCCACGCGTTCGGCCTTCTCGGCGGGCTTGCCGGTGACGACCTGCCCGCCGGTGGGCACGTTGGCGCATCCGGCCACGCACAGGACGAGGACGACGGCGACGGCGACGGCGGGCCGCACCCGCCGGGACTGGAGGCGCCGCGTCTCGCGGCGGTCGCCGGTCAATCCCCCGCCTCCAGTTCGGCGAAGAGGAGCCGCGCGTCGCCTGCCCCCGGCGGGACGAGCGGGAGGGGCGATCCGCGCAGCTCGGCTCCGGCCACGCGGGGCAGCGACAGGCGGAACTGGGAGCCGACGCCGGGTTCTCCCCATGCCTGCAGCCATCCGCCGTGCAGCTGCGCGTCCTCCCGGGAGATGGACAGCCCGAGCCCCGTGCCGCCGGTAGTGCGCGCGCGAGCCGGATCCGCGCGCCAGAAGCGGTCGAAGACCATCTGCCCCTCCCCCGGTTTGAGGCCGACGCCGTGGTCCCGCACGGCGACGGCGACGGCGTCGCGGTCGGCGGCCACCGACACCACGATGTCCTCGCCCTCGCCGTGCTCGACGGCGTTGACGACGAGGTTGCGCAGGATGCGCTCGACCCTGCGCCGGTCCACTTCGGCCATGCAGGGCTCGCCCGGGAGCTGGAGGACGACCTTGCTGCCCTTGCGCTCGGCGAGGCCCTGGATGTCGCCGACGACGCGCAGGACAAGGTCGCGCATGTCGAGCGATTCGGCGTCGAGCGTGGCGGCGCCGGCGTCGTGCCGGCTGATCTCCAGCAGGTCGGCCAGCAGCGACTCGAACCGTTCGAGCTGGCTCTGCAGGAGCTCCGCGGACCGTCCCACGGCGGGGTCGTCGAAGGTGTCGCGGTTCTCGTAGAGCATGTCGGCCGCGATCCTGATCGTGGTCAGGGGCGTACGCAGCTCGTGGGAGACGTCGGAGACGAACTGGCGCTGCAGCTGCGACAGGTCCTCCAGTTCGCCGATCTTCTCCTGGAGGTTGGCGGCCATGTCGTTGAAGGAGCGGGCCAGGCGCGCCAGATCGTCCTCCCCGCGCACGCGCATGCGCTCTTCGAGCCGCCCTGCGGCGAGCCTCTGCGCCCCCTGCGCGGCCAAGCGCACCGGAATGACGACCTGCCGTGTCACCAGGGAGGCGATGGCGGCCAGGAGGAGCACCAGGACGACACCCACGCCCACCATGGAGCGGCTGACGTTGGTGAGGGTCTTCTGCTCCTGCTCCAGGGGGAACAGGTAGTACAGCTCGAACTGGCCGGACTTGCCGCCCACGATGAGGCCGCGTTCGGACGGGTGCCCTCCGACATAGGTGAGCTTGCCGTACGTGTAGGCGCGCGCTCCGGCGGGAGCGTGCTTCAGCTCGTCCCGGAGGCGCTTGGGGACGCTCTCCTTACGGAGCTCGTTGGTGGCGTACCCGTCGAAGTACTCGGCGGTGGTGTCGCGGATGTAGACCTCGTACAGGCCGGACGGGCCGCTGCGCGCCTTGAGGCGGTTCACCACGGCGTTGAGGCGGCTGCCGTCCTCCGCGGCGGGCGAGGTGCTGTTGCCCAGGTCACGCTGGACCTGGGCCAAGCCCTCGTCCAGCTGGAGACGGGCCGCCTTGACCTTCCCGTCCATGAGGGCGGTGGACACCTGCTGCATGAGGAACACGCCCAGGATGGCCACCACGATCGCCGAGATGAACAGCGTCGAGGTGACCACCCGTACCTGGATGGAGCGGCGCCACCGCATGTACGCGCGGCTGGCCGTGCCGCGCAGGACGCGCCGCAGCGCCAGCAGGCCGCGCCGCGCGAACCGCTTCGCCCTCGTCGTGTCGGCCTTCACGACGGGTCCTGGGGGCGGGGCGGTGTGGCGGTCATCGGCGTGCCGTTCCGGCTGTCACGAGGGGCGCTGGACCGGGGGGTCAGGCGGGCCCGGCCTTGTAGCCGACGCCGCGCACGGTGACGACGATCTCGGGCCGCTCCGGGTCCTTCTCGATCTTGGCGCGGAGCCGCTGGACATGGACGTTCACCAGGCGGGTGTCGGCGGCGTGCCGGTACCCCCAGACCTGCTCCAGCAGGACCTCGCGGGTGAACACCTGGCGGGGCTTGCGGGCCAGGGCGACGAGCAGGTCGAACTCCAGGGGGGTCAGCGGGATGTGCCGGTCGGCGCGCTTCACCGAGTGCCCGGCCACGTCGATGGTGATGTCGCCTATCTGCAGGGTCTCGGGAGCGGGCTCGTCGGTGCGGCGCAGGCGCGCGCGCACACGGGCGACCAGTTCCTTGGGCTTGAACGGCTTGACGATGTAGTCGTCGGCGCCCGATTCGAGGCCGAGGACGACGTCGACGGTGTCGCTCTTGGCGGTCAGCATGACGATCGGCACACCGGACTCGGCGCGGATCTGCCGGCAGACGTCGATACCGTCGGCGCCCGGCAGCATCAGGTCCAGCAGCACCAGGTCGGGCCGGGTCTCCCGGAACGCCTCGAGCGCCTTGTCGCCGTCGTGGACGAACGAAGGCTCGAAGCCCTCGCCTCTCAGCACGATGCCGAGCATCTCGGCAAGCGCGAGATCGTCGTCGACGACCAGTACACGTCCTCTCATGGCCCTCATCGTCACAAAGTCGGGGTTCGGTGGAGTGGGGTGAGATGCTCCGGCCCCACCTCGCCAGGGAGAGATATGCCTTGGCGTGCCAGGTTACCTGCGTTTGCCTCGTACATGACTCCTCCATGCGTCCGGTGGCCGGCCCCTGACGCGCGCCAGGGCGTGACATGGCGGCAGGCTCGCCTTACGCGCGCCTTATGCGTCACCTCATACAAGGGCGGGATTGTAAACGGGACTCCCGAAACACATGCCAGGTTGTCCAGGATCGGAAGCTTTCGTCCCTGTGCGCGCCTCTCAGGGCGCAGATCGGCATCGACCGGGCCCGTGTCGGCATATGCGGCGGCTCGCCCGTGACAGGATGACCTGACCGGCGGCCGCGGTCACCATGGGCCGTCCACGCCGGGACACCCCCCGCCGAAGACCGCAGGGAGCCGACATGCCGGGACCGGACGGCTGGGACGACGACGCGGACGCCGACGTCCCGTTCCGCCCCATGTCCATCTCGGAGATGCTGGACGGGTCGATCGCCGGGATCCGGCGCCGCCCGCGCACGGCCCTCGGCATCGCCCTGGCGTTCAGCGCGGTGACCCAGGTGGCGAGTTCCGTCGCCGCCTACTTCTTCATCGGCAACGAGGCGCGCGACGAGGTCACGCCGGGGGTGCTGCTGCGGTCGTTCGGGGCGCAGACGACCCTCGCCGTCATGGGGCTGGTGCTGTCGGCCTACGGGATCCTGGTCCTGTCGGGGCTGCTCGCGCCGATCCTGGGGCGGGGACTGGTGGGCCTGCCCATCGCGCCCAGGCAGGCGTGGCGCGACGCGCGGCCGCGGCTGGGCCGGCTCGCCGGAACGGCGGCCGTGGTGCTGCTGGTGCCGCTCGCCGCGATGGTGGTGCCGATCCTCCCGTTCATCCTGCTGGTGGCGTCCAATGCGCATCCGGCGCTGGGAGCGCTGGCGGCGGTCGTCGGCTTCCCCGCCGGCATAGCGCTGATGGTGTGGTCCTACATCCTGCTGGTCCTGGCCGTACCGGCGGTGGTGCTGGAGCGTACGACAGTGGGCGGCGCGCTCAGGCGGGCCCGGGTGCTGTCCAAGGGCCGGTGGTTCCGCACGTGCGGGACGCTGTTGCTGGCGATCCTCATCACGGTGTTCATGGGGTTCTTCGCTCTGCGGATCCCGTTCCTGGTCATCCAGCTGATCTTCTTCGGGCTCGGCTCGGACGGCGGCTCGACGGTCGGCGCGCTGGCGGTCGACACGGCGGGCCGGATCATCAGCTGGGCGGTGGTGCTGCCGTTCGACGCCGGTGTCATCGCGCTGCTCTACATGGACCGCCGTATGCGCCGTGAGGGGCTCGACCTCGACCTGCGTACGAGGGGACGGTCCGCCGCCGCGGTGGCGGCCGGATCCGGCCGTGACGGCAGTGGCAGTAGTGACGGCAGTGGCACTAGTGATGGCAGTGGAGACGGCCCGGCGGACGGCGCCGACGGGGAGGGCTTCATCGACCTGTGGCGGCCCCGCCCGGTAGGCGCCTGGCAGGGAACCGGACCGGAAGCGGGGGCGCGCCGGTGACGCTCGACCCGATTGGCCGCGACGAGGCCCGCGACATGGCGCGCCGTGAGCTGGACAAGCAGATCTACCAGCGGGACAAGCCGTCCTGGCTGGAGCGTGTATGGGAACGGTTCTCCGACTGGGTCCAGAACCTGTTCAGCCACGCCTCCCATCCGAACGCGCACGGCAGCGGCGGCGGATGGGTCTCCGTAGTCGTCATCGTGGTGATCGCCCTGGTGGCGGTGGGGCTGGTCGTGTGGCTCATGTGGGACCGCCGCAATCCGCGCTCCAAGAAGGACCCGCTCCTGGAGGACAAGCCGTCGACCGCTCTCGACCACCGGGACGCCGCGGAACGGCTCGCGGCCGAGGGGCAGTGGGCCGAGGCCATCCGGGAGAGGCTCCGTGCCATCGCCCGCGACCTGGAGGAGCGCGCGGTGCTCGCTCCTCGGCCCGGCCGGACGGCGGACGAGCTGGCGGCGGAGGCGGGCGAGGCCGTGCCCGAGCTGGCGGACGCGCTGCGCGCCGGCGTCCGGATCTTCGACGACGTCTGGTACGGCGACCGTCCCGGCACGGCCGAGCGGTACGCGCAGGTCAAGGAGCTTGACGAGCGGCTGCGCGCGGCGCGTCCGAAGCCGCTGGAGTCCGACGGCCTCACCCCCGCGGGCGTCGGCGCCGACGATCCGGACGGAGGCCAGCGATGGTGACCCGGTCGCCGGCGCGCGCGCAGGAGGCGGGCGGCGGTGCAGGCAGCGGCGGTGGCGGCGAGGCGTCCGCCCGGCAGGTCGCCGGGCGCCGCTGGCGGTCGGCGCGCGGCGTGGTGGCGGCGCTGCTCGCGATGGCCGTGATCGCGGTCATCCTGGCCGCGCTGCGCCCGTCCGGCTCGCCCGAACGGCTCGACCCCACCTCCCCCAAGAGGGACGGCTCGCGCGCGCTCGCGGAGATCCTCAAGCAGCACGGGACGCCCGTCACGGTGGCGAGGCACGCCCCTCAGGCCGTCGACCAGTCCGGCCCCGGCACCGTCATGGTGGTGACGCGGAGCGAGCGGCTCACCGAGGACGACATCGACCGGATGCGGGGGGCGCAAGGGGCCCTGCTGCTGGTCGAGCCCACGGCGCCGGTGCTGGAGGCCCTCGCGCCGGGCGTCGAGATCGAGAACACCAGCTTCGCCGGCACGGGCGAGCCCGGGTGCTCGCTGCCCGCCGCCACGCTGGCGGGCGCGGTGACCTTCGGCCAGTCGCAAACCTACGCCGTGTCCGGCAACGCCGTCGCCTGCTACGCGGTGGACCACGAGGCACGCCTCGTCCAGGTGCAGGACGGTCCGAGGACCGTCACCGTGCTGGGCTCCAGCACGCCGCTCACCAACCAGCACCTCGCTGAGGAGGGCGACGCGGCGCTGCTGATGAACCTCGCGGGGGCGCGCCAGTCCGTGGTGTGGCTGGCCCCCGACCTCCCCACCGAGGGCGCCGGTGCGGGGCAGGAGTCGCTGACCGACCTGCTGCCGTTCGGCGTCAAGCTGTTCTTCCTGGAGCTGATCGTCGCGGTCGTCCTGGTGGCGCTGTGGCGGGGGCGGCGGCTCGGCCCGGTGGTGGCCGAGGCGCTGCCCGTGGTCGTCCGCTCCGCGGAGACGGTGGAGGGGCGCGCGCGCCTGTACCGGGCGAGCCGCGCCCGGGACCGGGCCTCGGACGCGCTGCGCTCCGGCGCCCGCGAGCGCATCGTCCCGCTCCTCGGCCTGCCGCGCACCAGCGCGCAGGATCCCGCGGCCGCGCAGGAGATCGTCGCGGCCGTGACCCTCCGGACCGACCGCGACGAGGCGTACGTCGGCGCGGCCCTGTACGGTCCCGAACCCGTGGACGACGCCGGGCTGATCGCCCTCACCTCCGTCCTCGACGACCTGGAAAGGCAGGTACGCCAGTCGTGAACCACCCTGTTGACCTCGGGAAGGACGACGCGCCCGGCCCGCTGCCCGGCGACGCGCCGGGCCACGCCGGGCCCACCGCGGGGGCCATGTCCGAGGAGACCCTGCGGCAGGCCGAGACCGCCCGCGCGGCGCTCGCGGCCCTGCGCGGCGAGGTGGCCAAGACGGTCGTCGGCCAGGACTCGGTGGTGACGGGGCTCGTCATCGCGCTGCTGTGCCGCGGCCACGTGCTGCTGGAGGGCGTGCCCGGAACCGCCAAGACGCTGCTCATCAAGACGCTGTCGCGGGCCCTCGACCTCGACTTCAAGCGCGTGCAGTTCACCCCCGACCTGATGCCGGGCGACGTGACCGGGTCCCTGGTGTACGACAACCGGACCGCGGAGTTCGAGTTCCGCGAGGGCCCGGTCTTCACCAACCTGCTGCTCGCCGACGAGATCAACCGGACCCCGCCGAAGACGCAGGCGTCGCTGCTGGAGGCCATGGAGGAGCGGCAGGTCTCGGTGGAGGGGACGGCCCGCGCCCTGCCGGACCCGTTCGTGGTGTGCGCGACGCAGAACCCGATCGAGTACGAGGGCACGTACCCGCTGCCCGAGGCGCAGCTCGACCGGTTCCTGGTGAAGCTGACCGTCCCCGTCCCCACCCGGGACGAGGAGATCAGGATGCTCCAGCGGCACGCCGCGGGGTTCGACCCCCGCGACCTGTCGGAGGTGAAGGCCGTGGCGGGCGCCGCGGAGCTGGCGGCGGGCCGCGCCGTGGTCCGGGCGGTGCACCTCGACCCGAAGGTCGCCGCGTACGTCGTGGACCTGTGCCGCGCCACCCGCCAGTCCCCGTCGCTCCAGCTGGGCGTCTCCCCGCGCGGCGCCACCGCGCTGCTGGCCACCTCCCGCGCGTGGGCGTGGCTGTCCGGCCGCGACTACGTGACGCCGGACGACGTGAAGGCGCTGGCCCGCCCGACGCTCCGGCACCGCGTGCAGCTGCGCCCCGAGGCCGAGCTCGAGGGCGCGACCGCCGACGGGGTGCTGGAGGGCATCCTCGCCCACGTCCCCGCCCCGCGCTGATGGCGCTCACCGGACGCCTGGGGCTGCTGGCGCTGCTCGGCGGGGTCGCGCCGATCCTGCTGCCGAGCTGGTGGACGCTGCTCGCGGTGTGGGGCGTCCTGCTGCTCGGCGTCGTGGTGGACCTCGCCCTGGCCGGCAACGTGCGGGCGCTGCGCTTCCACAGGTCGGGCGACACCAGCGTCCGCCTCGGCGAGACGGCCCATGTGGCGCTGATCGTGGAGAACCTCGGCCGGCGCCGGCTCAAGGCGCGGCTGCGGGACGTGTGGCCGCCCAGCGCAGCCGCCGCGCCCCGGACGGCGCACGTGGACGTCCCCGCCGGGGAGCGCCGCCGCGTCGACATGGCGCTGACGCCGACGAGGCGCGGCGACCGCCGCGCCGTGACCGTCGTGGTCCGGTCGGTGGGGCCGCTGGGGCTGGCCGCCCGGCAGCTGTCGCGGTCCGCGCCCTGGACGGTGCGCGCGCTGCCCGCGTTCCCGTCGCGCCGCCACCTGCCCGCGAAGCTGGCGCGCCTGCGGGAGCTGACGGGCGCGCACGTCGCGCTCATCCGCGGCCAGGGGACCGAGTTCGACTCGCTGCGCGAGTACGTCGACGGCGACGACGTCCGCTCGATCGACTGGCGGGCCACCGCGCGGCGCGCGGACGTGGTGGTCCGGACGTGGCGTCCCGAGCGCGACCGCCGGATCTACCTGGTGCTGGACACCGGCCGCACGTCCGCGGGCCGGGTCGGGGACATTCCGCGCCTGGACTGCTCCATGGACGCGGCGCTTCTGCTGGGCGCCCTGGCGTCCCGCGCCGGCGACCGCGTCGACCTGCTCGCCTACGACCGGCGCGTCCGTGCGCGCGTCGAGGGCGCGTCCCGTACCGACCTGCTGCCCGCGATGGTGCACGCGATGGCCCCGCTGGAGCCGGAGCTGCTGGAGTTCGACGCGGCGGGGATGGTGTCGACGCTGATGGCGCGGGTCCGGCAGCGGTGCCTGGTCGTCCTGCTGACCGAGCTGAACACCGCGGCGATCGAGGAGGGGCTGCTGCCGCTGCTGCCCCGGCTGACGGCCCGCCACCTGGTCATGATCGCCGCCGTGGCGGACCCGCGGGTCGGCGAGATGGCCGAGGGGCGCGGCGATCTCGCGGCGGTGTACGACGCGGCGGCCGCGGAGCGGGCGCGGGCCGAGCGGCGCCGGCTCACCGCCGAGCTCCGCGCCCACGGCGTCGAGGTCGTGGACGCGCCGCCCCAGGACATCGCTCCCGCCCTCGCGGACGCGTACCTCGCGCTCAAGGCCGCCGGACGTCTCTGAACGGCTCAGCGGCCCGCTCAGCGGCGCCTGGGCGGCCGCCGGAGGCCACGAGTCACCCGGCGTGACGGGCACGGCGCCGATCGATGGCGGTTCGCCAGCGTATGAGGCGGTTCCTCCGCAGGGCGCCGGTCCTCCGCCGGGCTGAAGTCCTCCGCCGGCCCTCCGCGGGGCTGAAGTCCCCTGCCGGGCGCCGGTCAGCCCGCGACCGGGACGAGATCGGGACGCAGCTCCGCGTCGCCGGTCTCGCCCTGCCGGGTGGCGCGGCGGCCCAGCACGATCACGTAGCCGAGGAACGCCGCCTCGGCGACGACGCCGATCGCGATGCGCAGCCACGTGACGTGCACCCAGCCGGTGACGAAGCCCTCGATCAGCCCGGACACCAGCAGCACGCCGACGAGGCCGATCGCGATGCTGATCGCGGCGCGCCCCTCCTCGGCGAGCGCCTGCCCGCGGCGGCGGCGCCCAGGGTCCACGACCGTCCAGCCGAGCTTCAGGCCCCCCGCACACGCGAGGTAGACCGCGGTCAGCTCCAGCAGGCCGTGCGGCAGGATCAGCCCGAAGAACACGTCGCCCTTGCCGTAGGCGAACATCAGCCCGCCCGTGACGCCGAGGTTGATCTGGTTCATCAGGAGCACGTACACGGTCGGGATGCCCAGCAGGATGCCGAAGATGAGCGCGACCGCCGACACCCACGCGTTGTTCGTCCACACCTTGAAGGCGAACGACGCGGCGGAGTGCTCGGTGTAGTAGTTCGCGAAGTCGTGCTCGACCAGGTCGCGGATCTCGTTCGGGGTGCCGATGCTCGACTGCACGTGCGGGCTGTGCACGATCCAGATCGCCAGGGCCAGCGCCAGCAGGTTGCCGAGGACCGCGTTGCCCAGCCACCACCATCGCATCCGGTAGGCGGCGGCGGGGAACGACACCGTCGCGAACCTCGTGACGTCGCGCCACATCGGCGCGTGGGCGCCCGCGACCGCGGCCCGGCCGCGCGCCACCAGCGACGACAGCCGCCCCACCAGCTCCGGATCCGGCGAGCTCGACCGGACGACCGACAGGTGCGTGGCCGTCCGCTGGTACAGCTCGACCAGCTCGTCGGCCTCCGCGCCGGTCAGCCTGCGGCCGCGGTTGATGAGATGCTCAAGCCGTAGCCAGTCGGCGTTGTGCGCGGCCACATAGGCGTCGACGTCCACCCGGGGAGACTAACGCCTCGCCCCGCGAAGGCGGCAAAATGGACCGGCCCCGGCATTGGAGGATCAGGACATGGCCGAACTCGTCACCGGCGAGGCCGTCGCGCTCGACATCCGGGTCGCGCGGCTGGCCAGCCGGGGCTGTGCCCTGCTGCTGGACCTGCTGTTCCAGGTCATCCTGCTGAACCTCGCCGTCTACGTGACGGGCCTGACGGCCCTGGTCGCGGACGATGCGTGGGCCGTCGGGCTGTCCCTGGTCGCGGTCGTCGCCGTGCTGGTCGGCTACCCGTGCGCGTTCGAGACCCTGTCGCGGGGGCGGACGCTGGGGAAAATGGCCCTCCGGATCCGTGTCGTGGCCGACGACGGCGGGCCGATCAGGTTCCGGCAGGCGCTCGTGCGCGCGCTCGCCGGCTTCATCGAGTTCTGGACGCTCTACGGCGCGCCCGCCCTGATCACCTCGTTCTGCAACCGGCGCGGCAAGCGCCTGGGCGACCTGTTCGCCGGGACGATCGTCATCCAGGAGCGGATCCCGTCCGGCCGCCTCGGCCCCGTCGCGGTCATGCCCCCGCAGCTCGCCTGGTGGGCGCGGTCGCTGGAGATCTCCATGCTCCCGGACGAGCTGGCGATGACGGCCCGCCAGTACCTGGCGCGGTTCTGGGAGCTGCTGCCGGAGGTGCGGGACTCCCTGGGGCAGCGCATAGCCGCGCAGGTCGTCGACGTGATCAGCCCTCCGCCGCCGCCGGGCATCCGCCCGGAGATCCTGCTGTCCGCCGTCCTCGCTGAGCGCCGCCAGCGGGAGGAATGGCGGCTGGCCCAGCGTCGCGCGCGCCGCTTGCGCCGCGCCGGGCACGTGGACTGGACGCAGGCTCCCGCTCCCGGCGCCGCCCCTGTTCCCGTTCCGGCGATGGCCATGGCCGGAACAGGCCAGCCTCCTCCGCCCGGCTGGCAGGGGCCTCCCGCAGGCCCGCCGCCGCAGCCCGGCCCTCACCCGGCCGGCCCCTACCCGGCCGGCCCCTACCCGACAGGCTCCTATCCCGCGGGCCCCTACCCGGCGGGGCCCTACCCGGCGGGGCCCTACCCGGCGGGTGCGTACCCGACCGGGGCTCACCCGGCCGGTGGCCGTCCGGCCGGGCCCTACCCGGGCGGCCCGTACCCGCCCGCCCCCTATCCGGCGCAGGGGATGCCGCCTGGGCCGTACCTCAACGGGGGCATGCACCCTGGCCGTTGACCGGACGGGGACATCGAAGGCCCGCCGACCAGCGGCCGAAGCTCCGCCTTGTCATCTACCGCCGTAAGCCGGCGTTGTCGTTGTGCACTTCTACGACTTCCCGCAGGACCTTCCCGCCTCCTAATATCCGAACAAATTTCACGTTCAGGAGGCGGGATGCGCGTCCGCAGTGCCCTCGGCCGGATCACCCTGACCACCGCGCTGGCCCTCGCCGGGACCGCGGGGACCGCGGCGGCCGGAGCCCACGCGCACGCGGACGCCGCGCCGCCGCCTACCATCACCGACGACCAGGGCCGCACGCTGATCCTGCACGGACTCAACACCGCCAGCAGCGCCAAGGGCGACAGCGGCCTTCCGTGGATCGACCGGGACGACGTCGTCCGCGAGGCCCGCGAGATGGGCACCGATTCGGTGCGGTACCTGATCCTGTGGAGGAACGTCGAGCCGAAGCCCGGGCAGTACGACGACGCCTATCTCGACGAGGTCGCCAAGCGGGTGGCCTGGTACCGGGAACAGGGCATGCACGTCATCCTCGACATGCACCAGGACATCTACGGCCCGGACGCGTGCAAGGGCGCAGGGGACGGCGCCCCCGCCTGGGCCACGATCACCGACGGACTGCCCTGCACGCCCCAGGACCCGTGGGTCCTCACCTACCTCCAGCCCGCGATCCTGCGCGCGTACGACAACTTCTGGAACAACACCGGGAAGCACCCGGAGCTGATGCAGCGGTACACGGCGATGTGGCAGCACGTGGCGAAGCGCTTCGCCAGGGACCCCGCCGTCCTGGGCTACGACCTCATGAACGAGCCGTTCGGCGGGACCCGCCAGTTCGGCTTCTTCGAGGGCCCCATCCTGACCCCCTTCTACCAGCGCGTCGTCAACGCCATCCGCAAGGTGGACCGGGACAACTGGGTGTTCGTGGAGCCCGAGGCCCTCGGCTCCAACGAGGGCGCCGAATCGTCCATCGCCCCCGTCAAGGACCCGCGCCCAGGGACGCCCCGCATCGTCCTGGCGCCGCACTTCTATCCGGGCGGGGTGGACCTCGGCGGCGCCTACAGCGGCGCCACGAAACTCCTCATCCAGGCACAGTTCGCGCTGTGGAAGCGCAACATGCCCGCTGCGGCACGCCGTCTGAACGCTCCGATGTGGCTCGGTGAGGTCGGCGGCATGGGCCAGGACGCGCCCGGTGCGGCGGACTTCACCGGCGACTGGCTCTCCATGGCGGACGACCTGGGCATCGGCTGGTCCTACTGGTCCAACGACCCGGGTTCCACGGGCGTGACCGATGGAAAGGGCAATCCGACGCTCTTCACCAAGCTGTTGGCCCGGCCCTATGCCAGAGCCATAGCGGGCACCCCGGTGACGATGTCGTACTCCTCGCCGACGCTCACGGTCTCGTGGCGGAACAAGGCCGGCGTGTCGGGCCCCACGGAGATCTGGTTCCCGTCCACCCCGAAGGTCACGTCGACCGATCCGGCCGGGAAGTGGCGGACGGCCTGGGACGCGGGCCGTCACGTCCTGTCCGTGTGGGCCGACCCCAACACCGCGTCCCACACCGTCACCGTCACGCCGTAGCCCTCAGCCGGCCTATGGGCCCGTGTAAGCCTTCCACCACGCCGGTCAGCGTCCGGCGTGGTGCGGGGAGCGGTCCCGGCCGGACTCCGCAGCGCCCCCGGACGTCCCGCGCCGTTCGAGTCGGAGGAGTGCGACCAGGGCCGCCAGCGCGAGCACCGCGACGGCCGCCGTGAACGCCACGGCGGCGTCGCGCAGCCCGAACGCCTGGGCGGCGGCCCCGACGAGGATCACCGGCAGGGAGATCCCTGCGTAGGCGGTGAGGAAGAAGCTCGACACCGTCTGAGCGCGCTGCGCGGCCGGAGTGCCGGCGGTGACGGCGGCCAGCCCGGCGCGGAAGCCGAGACTCTGCCCCAGCCCCACCACGACGGTCCCGGTGACGAGCAGCGGGAGGGACTCGGCCAGGAGCGCGCCGGCTATCGCGGCAAGCCCCGCGACGAGGACCCCGCAGCCCGTGGGCAGCGCGATCCGCTCCGGCACCTTGGCGAACAGCACCTGCCCGGCCGTGGACGCGCCGAACATGGCGAACACCACGGCGCCCGTGAGGGCCCTGTCGGGACGGTGCAGCACGGTGGCGAGGATCCCCGGCACGACGGCGGTGACGAGGCCGAAGACGGCGAACGCGGCGAACGCGGCGACGGCCGCGGGCACGAACACCGGCCGCACCTCGGCCGGCACCCCGGGCCGTTGCGCCCGGGGCCACGTGACCCGGGGTTCGCGGATGGTCTCGGGCGCCACCAGCACGGCCACCAGCGCGAACGCGAGGACGACGAGGTCCACGGCGAACGGCAGCCGCAGCGGATGCGGCGCGTACTCGGCGAGGAGCCCGGCGAGCAGCGGGCCGCTGCCGAGCCCGAACATGTTGACGGCCGCCGCGAGCAGCGCCGCCGCGCCGCGGCGTTCCGGCCGGACGAGTTCGACCAGCGTGACCGTCCCGGTCGCGGTGACGACCCCCGCCGACAGGCCCGACAGCACCCGCGCGGCCAGCAGGACCGGGACGTCGCCGGCCACCAGGTACACCACGGCGGCGATCATCGACACCGCCACGCCCCCGAGCATCATGCGGCGTCGGCCGAGCGCGTCCGAGGACCGTCCGAACAGCAGCGCGAAGATCACGCCGGCCGCGTAGACGGCGAAGACGACGGTCGTGACGAGGCTGCCGAAGCCGAGCTGCCGCTGGTAGATGGGGTACAGCGGCGTCGCGAGCGTGGTGCCGAGCATGACGGCCCAGAACGCGTACGCCATGCACGCCGGGCCGGCCGCCCTTCGCAGGTCGCGCCGCGAACCTTGCCCCCGAATCCCCATCAATCCGCTCCTTCCACCCAGAACACCCTTCCCAGGGTGGCGGCCGGAACCATCATCAGTCCAACACATGGCTCCCATGCTCATCATCGGTACAGTCGATCCATGGAGCTGCGCCAGCTCGAGCACTTCGTCGCCGTCGCCGAAGAACTGCACTTCACCCGGGCCGCCGCGCGCGTCCACGTCGTGCAGTCCAGCCTGTCCAGCTCGATCGGCGCCCTCGAACGCGAACTCGGCTCCCGGCTGTTCACCCGCACCAACCGCCGCGTCGAGCTGACCGAGGCGGGCCGCGCGCTGCTGCCGTCCGCGCGCCGCGCGCTGGCCGCCGCGGAGAGCGGCCGCGACGCCGTCGCCGGGGTCCGCGGGCTGCTGCGCGGCCGGCTGACCATCGGCGCGATCCAGACCCTCGGCGTCCTGGACCTGCCCGCGCTGCTCGCCCGCTACCGGCGCCGCCACCCCGGCGTCGCCCTCCGGCTGCGGCACGCGGGCGCGGCCGCCCTCGCCCGCGAGACCGCCGCCGGACGGATCGACCTCGCGTTCGTCGACCGCGCGACCGGCGAGCCCCGGCTCGCCGAGCACCCGCTCGGCGGCGACCGGCTCGTCCTCGCCGTCCCCCGGACGGACCCGCTGGCCGCCCGCGGCGCGATCCGCCTCGCCGACCCCGCGCTCGCCGCCCGCGACTTCGTCGAGTACCGCGCGGACTCGGCGCTGCGCGCCCAGATCGACGCCGCCTGCGCCGCCGCCGGCCTCCGCCGCCGGGTCGCCGCGGAGGTCGACACCATCCAGTACCTGGTGGAACTCGTCGGCCATGGGCTGGGCGTGTCGCTGCTGCCGCCCCAGGCCCTCCGGAGCGCGGCGGACCGCGTCGCCGCCGTCCCGACCGATCCGCCGCTGCACCGCGACCTCGTCGCCGTCACCCTCGCCGCGCGCCCCCTGCCGCCCGCCGTGGACGCCCTGCTGGCGCTCCTTCCGGACCAGTGAGCGCCAGGAGTCAGGCGAGGAGGTTCGGCGGCGACTCCAGGTCGGTGAGTTCCACGCCCGGAGCCGCCACGGCGACGTCACCGGCCAGGTACAGGGACTCCGCCTCGCCCGTCGCCAGATCGGTGATCTCGTACTCCGTCACGGGCAGCGGCTCGGTCTCGGTCTCGTAGGAGGACGTCGCGCCCCGGCGCCACCGCCACAGCACCGTCAGCGCCGACAGCGACGTCCCGCTCAACCGGACGAGGCGGACATCGGCCGCGGCGCCCTCGTCCAGCTCCAGGGAACGCGCCACCGCGACGAGGAACCCCGGCGAGCCGGACACGAAGCCCGCCGCCCGCTCCCCGTGCTCGGTGCCCGACTCCCCCGCCGCGCGCACCCACGCCAGCTCCGGCCCGGTCAGCCCGCCGCGCAGCCACCACCCGGGGGCGACGACCTCGACGCGGATCTGCCGCCAGCGCGCGTCCACGACGAGGTCCAGGCGGACGCCGTCGTCCCGTCGCGACGTGTAGCGCCAGCCGCCGGGCCCGGGAGCGCACTGGAAGCGCTCCTCGATCCCCTCGTCGACATGGAGGTACGTCCCGGACGGCACGGGGTCAGGACCCGATGCGCCAGGAGTGCAGGTAGTCCTCCTGGTCTGGGGTGAGCAGGTCGATGGAGATGGCCATGGACGCCAGCTTCAGCCGGGCCACCTCCGTGTCGATCTCCTTGGGGACGTCGTGGACGGCGGCGGGCAGCGACGCGTGCGCCGTCGCGAGCCACGCGCACGTGAGGGCCTGGTCGGCGAAGGACATGTCCATCACCGCGGCCGGATGGCCCTCGGCGGCCGCCAGGTTGACGAGGCGCCCCTCGGCCAGCAGGACCAGGCGGCGGCCGTCGGCCAGGACGTACTCGTCCGTCTGCGGGCGCACGCCGTGGTGGACGGCGACCGCCATCTCCTCCAGCGCGCGCACGTCGATCTCGACGTCGAAGTGGCCGGAGTTGGCGAGGATGGCGCCGTCCTTCATCAGCGCGAGGTGCTCGGCGTTCACCACGTCGCGGTTGCCGGTGACGGTGATGAACACGTCGCCGTCCACCGCCGCCTCGGCCATCGGCTGCACGGCGAAGCCCTGCAGCGCCGCGTCCAGCGCCTTCACCGGGTCGATCTCGGTGATGACGACACGGGCGCCCAGCCCCCGCGCGCGCTCGGCGAGGCCCCTCCCGCAGTAGCCGAAGCCCGCGATGACCACCGTCTTGCCCGCCAGCAGCGTGTTGGTGGCGCGGATGATGCCGTCCAGCGTCGACTGCCCGGTCCCGTACCGGTTGTCGAACATGTGCTTCGTATCGGTGTCGTTGACCGCGACCATGGGGAACCGGAGGGCGCCCTCAAGGGCCATCTGGTGGAGGCGTATGACACCCGTCGTCGTCTGCTCGCAGCCGGCCTTCACCGTGGGCAGCAGATCGGTGCGATCGGTGTGGAGCGTGTTGACGAGGTCGCAGCCGTCGTCCAGCACCAGGTCGGGGCCCGTCTCCAGCGCCTGGTGGATGTGCGCGTAGTAGCCCTCACGGTCGATGCCCGCGCGCGCGAAGACCTCGGTGCCGTCCTCCTGCACGAGCGCGGCGGCCGTGTCGTCCTGCGTGGACAGCGGGTTGGACGATGCGAGCGCCACGCTCGCCCCTCCCGCCTGCAGGGTCCGGATCAGGCAGGCCGTCTCCGTCGTGATGTGCATGCACGCCGCGATCCGCAGGCCGTCCAGCGGGCGCTCCTTGGTGAACCGCTCCCGGATCTGCCGCAGCACGGGCATGCTCCGGTCGGCCCACTCGATCCGCTTGACGCCCTCGTACGCCAGCGACACGTCCGCGATATCGCTCATCCGTCCCCCTCAAGGCACAAACCGCCGCACGGCCCGGGGCCGTGCGGCGGTCCGAACGCTACAGGCGATCAGTAGCGGTAGTGGTCCGGCTTGTACGGGCCCTCGACGTGGACGCCGATGTAGGCGGCCTGCTCCTTGGTGAGCGTGGTCAGCTTGACGCCGAGCGCGTCCAGGTGGAGGCGGGCGACCTTCTCGTCCAGGTGCTTCGGCAGCACGTACACGCCGACCGGGTACTCCTCGGTCTTGGTGAACAGCTCGATCTGCGCGATGACCTGGTTGGTGAACGAGTTGGACATGACGAACGACGGGTGGCCGGTGGCGCAGCCGAGGTTCATCAGCCGGCCCTCGGCCAGCACGATGATCGAGTGGCCGTCCGCGAACCGCCACTCGTGCACCTGCGGCTTGATCTCGATCTTCTCGATGCCGTCGGTCTTCGCGAGCCCGGCCATGTCGATCTCGTTGTCGAAGTGGCCGATGTTGGAGACGATCGCCTGGTGCTTCATCCGGGCCATGTGGTCGGCGCGGATGATGTTGAAGTTGCCGGTGGTGGTCACGAAGATGTCGGCGATCTCGACGACGTCGTCCAGGGTGGTGACCTGGAAGCCGTCCATCGCGGCCTGCAGCGCGCAGATCGGGTCGATCTCGGTGACGATGACGCGGGCGCCCTGGCCCTTCAGCGCCTCGGCGCAGCCCTTGCCGACGTCGCCGTAGCCGCACACCACGGCGACCTTGCCGCCGATCAGCACGTCGGTGGCGCGGTTGAGGCCGTCGATGACCGAGTGCCGGCAGCCGTACTTGTTGTCGAACTTCGACTTGGTGACCGAGTCGTTGACGTTGATCGCCGGGAAGGCGAGGGTGCCGGCCTTCGCCATCTCGTACAGGCGGTGGACGCCGGTGGTGGTCTCCTCGGTGACGCCCCTGATGGCGGCGGCGGTCTCGGTCCAGCGGCCCGGCTTCTCGGCGATGGTGCGGCGGAGGGTGTCGAGGATGATCCCCCACTCCTCCGGGTCGTCCTCGGTCGCCTGCGGGACGGCGCCTGCCTTCTCGTACTCGGCGCCCTTGTGGACGAGCAGGGTCGCGTCGCCGCCGTCGTCCAGGATCATGTTCGGGCCGGAGCCGTCCGGCCACTGGAGGGCCTGGTCGGTGCACCACCAGTACTCTTCGAGCGTCTCGCCCTTCCAGGCGAACACCGGGACGCCCTTCGGGTCCTCGGCCGTGCCGTCCTTGCCGACGACGATCGCGGCGGCGGCGTGGTCCTGGGTGGAGAAGATGTTGCAGGACACCCAGCGGACGTCGGCGCCGAGCTCCACCAGCGTCTCGATCAGCACGGCCGTCTGGATCGTCATGTGCAGCGAGCCCATGATCCTGGCGCCGCGCAGCGGCTTGGCGGCGGAGTACTCCTCGCGCACCGCCATCAGGCCCGGCATCTCGTGCTCGGCGAGCCGGATCTCCCGCCGGCCGAAGTCCGCCAGCGAAAGGTCGGCGACCTTGTAGTCCATGCTTTCGTTGCTCCTTGTCTGCTTTCTCGCAGCAGGGTCCGCTTTGCAGCAGGTCCGCTCGCACGCGGCAGGTCCACTTGTGCCCGCGGGTCGCGTCGTTCGTCCGCGAGGACCGGCCCCGCGGGCCGGCCGACCCGGCCGAGTCTACGGGCGGGGACGGTCCGGAGGCACGGTCGGGGACGCATTTCTCACACGAATTTGTCAGAATCGACCCATGCGCATCACGGAGGCCGCCCGGCGGCTCGGCACCTCGCCCCGCATGCTCCGCTACCGGGAGACGCTCGGGCTGCTGCCCGCGACCCGCGACCCCGCACCGGCCGCCGCCGGGACGGGGCGCGGCGGCGGCACCGGACGCGGCGGCGGGCACCGGCGGTTCGGCGACGCCGAGCTGCGCGCCGTCGCGCTCGCGCTGGCCCTGGAGAAGCGCTACGACATCGGTCCCGCCGAGCTGGCGTTCGGGCTCCGCGTGCTCGCCGAGCCGCAGGTCCAGGCGCACGTCCGGGAGCTGGGCGAGCGCATCGGCCGGCTGTCCGCGCCGCCCGCTCGGGCGCTGGACTTCGAGAAGGAGAAGGCGCTGCGGCTGCTGCGCCGCCGGTAGCGGGCGGGCCGCCGGACTCCGCTCCGCCGCCGGCGGCCACTACCATCCCGCTGGACGGACGGGAGGCGGCGCGTGAAGAACTGGCTCTACGGGGTGCTCGGCCTCGTGCTCGGCATCGGACTGTTCGTGGGCGGCGTGTCGTCGATGCCCGGCGGCGCGGTGAAGTGCGGCGAGCGCGTGATGTCGCCGGGCGACAGCTGCACCACGCTCCGGAACGGGCGCGCCACCCACCGCTCCTACGACGAGCAGAAGTCCAAGGACGGCCGCGAGGCGATCATCATGATGATCGTCGGGCCGCTGCTGGCGGTCGGCTGCGGCGTGATCTTCCTCGGCCCCGCCGTCATGCGCCGCCGCAAGGGCACGGCGTACACGCCGGCCCCCGGCGCCGGCCCCGCGTACGGCGGCCCCGCCCCCGGACACCCGTCCGGCCCCGGATACGGCGGCCCCGCCCCCGGACACCCGTCCGGCCCCGGATACGGTGGCGCTCCGCCCGGGTACCCGCCCGTTCATCCGCCCGCGCCGAACGCCCGGCCTGCCGACCTCCCGCCGCCGCCGAACAGCGGGCCGTACCCGCCGCCGAACAACGGGCCGTACCCGCCGCCGAACGGCTGATCAGGTCGCGTTCTCTCCCGGGACGACCACGCCGGACTCGTAGGCGAGCATGACGGCCTGGGCCCGGTCGCGCAGGCCCAGCTTGGTGAAGACCCGGGCCACGTGCGTCTTGACCGTGTGCTCGCTGACCACGAGGCGGGCGGCGATCTCGGCGTTGGACAGCCCGCCCGCGATCAGCACCAGCACCTCGCTCTCCCGGGCCGTCAGCGTGGACAGCTCCGACGGCGCCTGCGGCCGGCTCCGCCGCTGCTTGGTGAACTCCCGGATCAGCCGCCCGGTGACCTGCGGCGCCAGCAGCGAGTCGCCCCGCGCGACGACCCGGACCGCGGAGACCAGCTCGTCGGCGGTCGCGTCCTTGAGCAGGAAGCCGGACGCGCCGACCGCGAGCGCCTCGTAGACGTACTCGTCCACGTCGAAGGTGGTGAGGACGAGGACGCGGACGCCTTCGGAGCCGGGCTGCGCGAGGATCCTGCGGGTGGCCTCGATGCCGTCCATCCCGGGCATCCGGATGTCCATGACGACGACGTCGGGACGGCCCCGCTCGGCGAGCGCGACCGCCTGCCGCCCGTCGCCGGCCTCGCCGACGACGGTGATGTCCTCCTGCGCGTCGAGGAGGGCGGCGAATCCGGCGCGGACGATGGTCTGGTCGTCCACCACCAGCACCCGGATCACCGGCGGGGCTCCGGTCCGGAGCGGGCGAGAGCGCGGTCAGCGGCGGCCGGGGGGCGCCTCGGAACCGTGTCCACTGGTGGAATTCCCCTCCCTCGTCAGCGGAAGCTCGGCCTCCACCAGGAACCCGCCGTCGGTCGCCGGGCCGGCGGAGAACCGTCCGCCCAGCATGGTCGCACGTTCCCGCATGCCGACGAGACCGTGTCCGCCGCCCGGCCCGCCGCCGGGGCCGCCGGTCGGCGGCCGCGCGCCCTCCAGCCGGGTCGGACCGGCCGGGCCCGCGCCGGCGGGGTCCAGTACCGCGGTACGGGCGGCGGGATCGTCCCGGTTCAGCACCCGCGTCGATCCGGCGGAGCCGTCGTCGCGGACCCGGACCGCGAGCCGGTCGGGAAGGAAGGTGAGGTCGACGTGCACCCCGGCGCCGGGCGCGTGCCGCCGCGCGTTCGTCAGCGCCTCCTGGACGATCCGGTACGCCGACAGCTCCACCGTGGTGGACAGCGCCCGCGGGTCGCCGTGCACGGCGAGGTCGACGACGCCGCCCGCGCCGCGGTGCTGCTCGATCAGGTCGGGGAGCCGGTCGAGGCGCGGCTGCGGGGAGTTCGCGGCCTCCGGCTCGGGCTTGGCGTCGGCGCGCAGCACGCTGAGCAGCCGGCGCATCTCCACCAGCGCCTCCCGGGCCGTCCTGGCGATCTCGGTGTACCCGGCGCGGGCCTCGGGCGACAGGTCGTCCATCGTGTACGGGGCGGTCTCCGCCTGCACGGCGATCATGGAGACGGAGTGCGCGACGACGTCGTGCAGCTCGCGGGCGATGCGGGCGCGCTCGCGCATGACGGCCTGCTCGCGCTGGACGGCGGTGAGCCGGGTGAGGGTCTCGTTGGTCCGCTCCTCCGCCTCCGCCTCGGTGCGGCCCGCGGACTCGACGGCGCGGCGCGCGTCGCCGAGGCCGATGGCGGCCAGCACGGCGACGACCGCGGCCGGCCAGGGGACGTCGTCGAGGGTGCCCGTGGCGAGGTAGACGACGGCGACGGTGGCGACGCTCCCGGCCGCGAGGACGCCCGCGGACTGCCGGGGCAGCTGCCGGCCGAGCGCGTACAGCGTGTAGAGCGCCGCGAACGCGGTGGTGATCAGCAGCTGCTGGCCGGTGAGCAGCCCGGCCGCGAACGCGCCGAGGACGACGGCCGCGACGGGCCGCAGGTTCTCGCGGCGCCAGACCAGCGGGACCGTCGAGGCGACCGCGAAGCCCCCGGCGAGGCTAAGCGGGGACCCGGTGCTCGGCGCCAGCTCGGCCAGCGCGGCGATGGTCAGCGCGAGGCCGGTGAGCGGGGCGAAGTACCAGGCGCCGGTGAACTCGCTCCAGGTGTTGATCCAGCGGGGCAGCGGCGCCGTCTCACCGGCGGGACGGGGCGGTGCGCCCGGCACGCCGGGCGGCACGCCGGGAGCGGGCCCGCGGCCCGCGCCGTTCAGCCGGGCGCCGAGCCTGACGGCGAGCGGCCGCAGCAGGTGCCCGATGCCGGTGAGGACCCAGAGCAGCAGCTGCCCCACCCCCGCCACGATCCGGCCGGACAGCCGCCACGCCTGGTGCGCGAGGGCTGGGCCGAACCCCGCGGGGTCGGGTCCGGTCCGGGCCTTGTCATCGGTGGTCACTTCTCAATACTGACCGCTGTCGGAGCTCATCACCTCACCGTGCGGTGGTATGCGCACGGCCTGAATCCCCCTGGAGGACGACCCCCGATCCCTCCTTGGGGGGGACGTGCGGGCGACCGGCGGAGACGTAATGTCTTAACCGTGACCGCGACGGCGGCACTGCCGACATAGGGGGTTCGGCGGGGTCGCCGCGGTCACGCCAACCGCCCGGTTTCAGGGGTCCGGGCGGGGAAGCATGGGAAGCACCTCGCCGGACGGCCGCGCCGCCCGCCTCCGCGGAGGCATTCGCCGGTCTCGCCTGGGCTGGGGTTCGGCCGGCAACAGGTTCCGGCCGCCCGGCGAGGGATCCCATGCGGCCGCCCGTGGCGGCCCGGACGGGGCCGCCGCCGGCCCCTCGACGCGGCCCCGAAGGGGCCGCCTTCCTCACACGCTCTCGCCCGCGCCCTTCTCGACCGGTTCGCCGGGCCCAGGGGCGGGGGCGTGCCTGCGGTCCGCCTCGTCCAGCGCCGGCTCCAGGTAGATCATGCCCGCCTCGGGGACCAGCGCGCGGACCTTCGCCTCGGCCGCGTCGATGCCGCGGGCCACCTCGGCGGCGGTGTCGTCGTGGTAGACGGCGATCTTCGCGGCGATCAGCAGCTCCTCCGGGCCGAGGTACTCGGTCCGCATGTGGATGACGTGGTCGACCTGCTCCACCGACTCCAGCGCGTCGATGATCCGCTTCTCCTGGTCGGCGTCGACGCCCTCGCCGATCAGCAGGCTCTTGGTCTCGATCGCCAGCACCGTGGCGACCAGGCCCAGCAGGACGCCGATGCCGACGGTGCCGATGCCGTCCCAGCGCCCGTCGCCGGTCGCGACCGCCATCGACACGCCGAACAGCGCGAGGACCAGGCCGATCAGCGCCGCCGCGTCCTCCAGCAGGACGACCGGCAGCTCGGGCGCCTTCGCGCGGCGGATGAACGCCCACCACGACGTGCCGGCGCGCAGCTGGTTCGACTCCTTGATCGCGGTGCGGAAGGAGAAGCCCTCCATCCCGATCGCGATGATCAGCACCGCGAACGCCCAGATCGGCGACTCGACGTCCGCCGGGTGCAGGATCTTGTGGTAGCCCTCGTACAGCGAGAACGCCGAGCCGACGGTGAAGAGCACGACCGCGACGACGAACGCGTAGAAGTACCGCTCCCGCCCGTAGCCGAACGGGTGCTCGGGCGTCCGGTCGCGTTCGGAGCGCTTGCGGCCGAGCAGCAGCAGCCCCTGGTTCCCCGAGTCGGCGACCGAGTGGATCGACTCCGCCAGCATCGACGACGACCCCGTGAACGCGAACGCGACCATCTTCGACGCGGCGATTCCGAGGTTGGCGGCCAGGGCCGCGATGATGGCCTTCGTCCCACCCTCAGCACTCATCTAGGCAATCCTCGCTTTGAGCTCTTGAATGGCCGGCACGGGCGTCGGGTCGACGCCCAGCGTGATGGCCAAGTAAACCGTGACATAGTCCGCCAGCGCGATCATTGTCGCGATCCTCTCGAGCGGGTGGTCGCCCTCGGCGAGGATCTCGGTCACCGCGACGCCCCGGTTCCGGGCCAGCTCGACGGACGCCTCGCGCCGCTTGGCGGTCTGCGGATGCTCCTCGGTGTCGCGGAGCACGACCAGGTGCAGGCCGTGCTCCGCGTCCTCGGCGCGGTCGCGGAAGAAATCGTCGTTGTCGGGGTGTGTGGGGGCCGGCCCCCACAATGACGCGTCGGGATCGGCCGGCGCGCCGCCGCCCGCGAACAGGCCGTCGAACGCCATCACCTGGTTGTGGTCCGCCTCCGGCAGGCCGCCGAAGACGCCCGGGTACTTGGCGTTCTCGTTGAGCTGGCAGCACATCCGGTACGCGGCCGTCTCGGCGAGCGGGGACGTCCCCCACACCAGCGGGACGTCGCCGGCGAGGTCCAGCGCGATCCGCTTCGCCGGGTTCACGAACGGCTCGCTGTCCGGGCGGCACCGGTGCGCGACGTCCTCCAGGCGGGCCGCCGTGGACTCCAGCACCGCGTCGGGGACGTCCGTCAGGCCGAGCGTGCGGGCCGCGACGAGCAGCGGGACGGTGAGACCCCACAGCGTCGACCGCGGCTGCCCCACCGACCGCACCGGGACGAACACGCCCCGGCTGCGGGCGGCGAGATCGGCCAGCGGCGAGCCCGCCCCGCCGACGCACAGCAGCCGGCAGCCGCGCCGGGCCGCCTGCGCCGCCACCTCCAGGGTCTCCTCGGTGGAGCCGGAGCACGACACCGCGATCACCAGGTCGGCGGCGCCGACCCAGCCGGGCAGCCGGTACCCGCGGACCGTCGTGACCGGGACGGGGCAGCCGAGCCCGCACACCGCCGCGAGGACGTCCCCGGAGATCCCGGAGCCGCCCATCCCGGTGACCACGACCGCGCGGGGGCGGCCGTCCTCGGCGAGCGCCGCGACGCCGGCCTCCTCCGCCGCGCGCCGCGCCTCCCGGATCTGCGCCGCGGACGAGGCGACCTGCCGCAGCATCCCGCCCGGATCGGCCGCCTCGACGTCCCGTGCCTCCTCCAGCCGTCCCGGATCGAGCGTGCTCACGAAGCCGGGGCCCGGGCCTCGTCGACGAGGAGGACGGGGATGTCGTCGCGGACCGGGTAGGCGTAGCCGCAGGAGCCGGTGCACACCAGCTCGGCGGCGGCTTCGTCGGCGCGGAGCTCGCCGCCGCAGTTCGGGCAGGCCAGGATCTCCAGCAGCCAGGAGTCCAGCTTCATGGTCATAGCAGCGTCACTTCTCCCTCACGATGGCCAGGACCTCGTCGCGGATCGCCGCCATGGTGGCCTCGTCGCCGGCCTCCGCGTTGAGGCGCAGCAGCGGCTCGGTGTTGGACGGCCGCAGGTTGAACCACCATCCGGCGGCCTCGTCCCCGACGGTCAGGCCGTCCAGCTCGTCGATCGTAACGCCGGGGCGGCCGGCGAACGCCTCGCGGACCTTGTCCGCCGCGGCGTCCTGGTCGGCGACCTCGCTGTTGATCTCGCCGGACGCCGCGTACCGCGTGTACTCGCCCAGCAGTTCCGACAGCGGCCCGTCCTGCTCGCCCAGCGCGGCCAGCACGTGCAGCGCGGCGAGCATGCCGGAGTCGGCGAACCAGAAGTCGCGGAAGTAGAAGTGCGCCGAGTGCTCGCCGCCGAACACCGCGCCCGTCTCCGCCATCGTCTGCTTGATGAACGAGTGCCCGACCCGGGTCCGGACGGGGGATCCGCCGTTCTCGGTGACGATCTCCGGGACGGCCTTCGAGGTGATCAGGTTGTGCACGATCGGGGCGCCCGGGTGCTTGGCCAGCTCCCGCACCGCGACCAGCGCGGTGATCGCGGACGGCGCGACGATCTCGCCGCGCTCGTCCACCACGAAGCAGCGGTCGGCGTCGCCGTCGAAGGCGAGGCCGATGTCGGCGCCGGTCTCGCGGACCTTGGCCTGCAGGTCGCGCAGGTTCTCCGGCTCGATCGGGTTGGCCTCGTGGTTGGGGAAGGTGCCGTCCAGCTCGAAGTACAGGGGGACGAGGTCGATCGGCAGTCCCTCGAAGACGACCGGGACGGTGTGGCCGCCCATGCCGTTGCCCGCGTCCACGACGACCTTGAGCGGGCGGACAGAGGACAGGTCGACCAGCGTCTTGAGGTGGTCGGCGTAGCCGTGCAGGACGTCGCGCCGCGACACCGTGCCGGGCTCCCCGCCGTGGGCCGGGACGCCGTTCTCGACCATCTCGCGGATCTCGGTGAGGCCGGTGTCGCGGCCGACCGGCTTGGCGCCCGCCCGGCACAGCTTGATGCCGTTGTACTTCGCCGGGTTGTGGCTGGCGGTGAACATCGCGCCGGGGACGTCCAGGTCGCCGCTGGCGTAGTAGAGCATGTCGGTCGAGCCGAGGCCGGCCTCGATCACGTCCGCGCCCTGCGAGGTCGCGCCGCGCGCGAACGCGGCGGCGAGCGGCCCGGACGACTCGCGCATGTCGTGCGCGGTGACGATCGCGTCCGCCCCGGTCACCCGCACGAACGCCGCGCCGGCCGCCTCCGCGACCGCCGCGTCCAGCTCGTCGGGCACGACACCGCGGATGTCGTACGCCTTGAAGATCTTGGCGAGGTCGCCCACTCCTGCTCCCCTGTACGCAAGTGATGACCGAAAGTCGACGGGACCACCGAGCCTACCGGGAAGCGCGGCGGCGGCCCGAGCCGGTGCCGGTCGTGGGCGTGACCGGGGTCACTCCTGCGGCTGGGTGCCCGCCGGTTCGGAGCGCAGCACGCGCAGGTGGCCGCGGCGGCCGACCTCGGTGCCCTGCCCGACGGGCTCCTGCCCGGGGGCCGGCGCGGGGCGGGCGGCCTCGCGGACGGCGTCGGCGAGCGCCTCGAGGTCGTCGGCGCTCGGCTCGGTCTCCTCCTCGACGGGGAGCCGGACCAGCTCCCAGCCCATGGGGGCGGTCAGCCGCTCCGAATGCTCCGCGCACAGGTCGTAGCAGTGCGGCTCGGCGTACGTGGCGAGGGGCCCCAGGACAGCGGTCGAGTCGCGGTAGACGTACGTGAGCGTGAAGACTGCGGGCGCCTTGCAGGCGGTGCGGGAGCAGGTGCGGACGGGGCTCACGATGGCCGACCGTACCTCGCTCCCGCCGCCTCCGCCACCACCCGGGCGCACGTGTCGCCGTTACCGGCCGATTTCCGGGGTAACAACTACATACCGTGTGGACCCGAACCCTCACCGTGGGGCCGCTGTCGGGGGCGCCGTGCGGTCGCTGTCCGAGGCGCCGTGCGGTCGCTGTCCGGGGCGCCACGTTGGTGTTCCCGATGCGGAGACGGGTGTTCCTGGTGCGGGCGCCGGGGTTCGCGTGCGGCGGGAGGTAACCTGAGGGGGTGCGATCCCGTGAGGCAGGCGTACGGCGCCGCGATCGGCACGGTCGCGGGCTCCGTGGCCCTCTGACGCCCCCGCAGGCGCCGGTCTCCCGAACCCGCGCGGAGAAGTTCGACGACCTCGTCCACGACGAGGTGCGGCGGCTCGGCGCGCGCTGGGGCAGGGAGCTGGCCGGTGTGGAGTTCGGCGTCGAGGAGGTGCCGGACGTCGAGCCGTGGTTCGACGGCCCCGTCCCCCTCGGCCGGACCGTCCCCGCCGACGGCGCCCGTCCCCTCCGCATCGTGGTGTTCCGGCGTCCCGTGGAGGCGCGCGCGTCGGGCGAGCAGGAGCTCGGCCGGCTGGTGCGCGACCTGCTGGTGGAGGAGGTCGCCGACCTCCTCGGCCTCTCCCCCGAGTCCGTCGACCCGAGCTATGACTCCCCGGACGACTAGCCGACGGCGCCCGGCCGAACATGCACGGCCGATGGCGGCTAGCGGATGAGGGCGGTCTGGCTGCCGCCCGTGGGCGGGAGCCGGACGGTGGTGGGCGCGGGCATCAGCGGCAGCACGGTGAACAGGTAGCCGTCGCCCTTGCCCTTCGCCATGATCCGCGCGGCGTAGACCGGCCCCGACCCCGGCCCGGCCGTGATGACGGCCCCGTAGCCCTTGTCGCCGCCGTGCGGTGCGGCGAGCTTCGTCTCGACGGTGCGTCCCGCGCCGATCTCGACGTTCTGCGGTGCGCCCGCCCCCTGCGCGTCCATCGTGGTGATCTGGACGGTGGCGCGGCCCGCGGGCGCGGTGAGGACGACGGACGCGTCGAACCGGTCGTCGGCGATGACCGCGGAGGCCCCGGACGCACCGCCGAGCGGCTCGGTGGCGGTGCCGTAGGCGACGTCGGCGCCGCGCGAGGCCGCGTACCCGGCGATGATCGGCCGGTCGGAGTCCAGCCGGACGGCGGCGGCGCGGCCGGACAGGGCGCCGGCGAGGTCGACGGAGGTGACGCTCTGCGCGGGCGCCTCCACGATGTCCTGGCCCTGCGGGGCGAAGGCGCCGTCGGCGGTGACGGCCCGCACCCTGATCCGGGCGTCGGCCTCGCCGGGCACCGCGATGACGAGCCTGCGCTGCCCGTCGCCGCCGGGCACGCCGGGGACGACCGCGGACGCGGCGGGCTCGGGCGACAGCGGCAGCCACTCGACGCCCTTCTTCTCGCCGACCCGGACCCGCAGCGACGCCGCGACGCGCCCGGCGGTGGTGTGCACGTGGAGCGCGAGGTCACGGGCCGTCTTGACGATGTCGCCGAGCCCTTCCGGCTGCTCGCCGATCCTGATGACGCTGGTGCCGTACGGGGCGACGGGCGTGGCGAGGCCCTCGGTGGTGTCGAGCGGCCCCTCCCCGGACAGGCCGGTGACGTCGACGGACGCGGGCTGGGCGTCGACGTTGGTGAGGTACAGGTCGAGCCGGTCGGCGGCGAGCGGGCCGGGGCCGAGGAACCACAGGTCGGTGCCGGGACGGGCGCAGCGGGCGCTCGCCAGGCCGCGGTCGGCGCCGCCGGACCAGTGGGTGGTCTGCTCGGCCTCGATCCCGGCGGCGAGGGCGCCGGTGGCCCGGACGGTGTAGGAGTCCTCGGTGGTGCCCGTGTCCTTGTCCCAGCCCTGGCCGGGGGCGGTCATGGAGGCGAGCGGGGAGCCGCCGCGGGTGTCGGCCACGTCGAGGCGTCCGCCGGTCCGCTTCTGCGGGAGGGACTGGAGGGCGACGCGGCCGCCCTCGTGCCCCGGGCAGACCATCACGGCGGCGTCGACGGGCTCGCTGCGCCCCTTGGCCACGGCGTTCCCGGGGCGGGAGAACGACGCGGCGCCGTAGAGGGCCGCGAGGCCGACCAGGACGAGGGCGGCGATGGCGTAGCGCATGCCGAGGAGCTTCAGCACTCGGTCCATGTCAGCTCTGCTCCTCCGAGGCCACGGGTTCGGGCGCCGGCTCGCTCGCGGACCTGGGCTCTGGCAGGGTCCCGGAGGCGGACTCGGGCAAGGCTCTAGAGGCGGGCGCGGGCAGGGCTCCGGAGGCGGGGGCGGGCTCGTCTCGCGGCGGCTCCGCGGTCTCCGGCGTCTCCGAAGGCGGGGCCGGTGCCGGTTCGTGGCGGACGCCGGCGCGGTGCCCGCCGCGGACGCCGCGCCTGGCGCGGCGGCCCCGCCGTTCGCGCCGTTCGCGGTTGCGGTCACCGCCCGGCACGAGGGTGTCGGCCCGTGCGCCCGGCAGCGCCAGGACGGCGACCAGGAGCACCGCCGCGCCCTGGACGACGAGCCACGTGTGCCGCATCAGCATGCCGCGTGCCAGCGTGACCTCGCCGCCGGACGCGGGGACGTCGTAGCCCTGCGCCCATCCGTCGACGGTCCGCGACCTGAGGCCGTGGCCGTTCAGCTCCGCCTTCCAGCCGCCGTCGGCCGGTTCGGCGAGCAGCAGTGTGCGCGCGCCGGTCCCGGCGGGGATGCGCACCCGCGCGTCGATCTTCCCCGCGCGCAGCGGCGTGATCGTGGAGCCCTGCAGGAGCATCATGCGGCCGGAGTTCGCCTGAAGGCGCCACACCGCGAACGATCCCGTCCGGCTGAGCCGCGACAGTTCCGGCGCCGCGTCCAGGACCTTGGTGACGGGGTCGGAGCCGGGGTGCGGCACCAGCACGTACTGGACGCCCATCCGCGACAGCGCCGGGCCGTCGTCGCCCTCCCGGTTCGCGGCCAGGCCCGCGACCAGCTCGTCCAGGCGCCGCTCGCCGGGCCCGTCCGCGAAGGTCTCGGCCTCGCCGAGCCTCGGCCGGTCGCCGCGCAGCAGCGTGTAGGCGACGCGTCCGGAGGCGTCGCCGTGCAGCACGAGCGTGCGCGGCCCGCCCGGCGCCTTGACGAACTCGGGGACGGTGTCGGTGCCGACGGTGCCCAGCGGCCCACCCGCGCCCCGGGCGATCCACGCGCCCGCCGCGAGCAGCGGGGCCGTGAGCGCGGCCAAGACGACGACAGCGCCGCCCGCCTTGTAGATCAGGTGCTTGCCGGCGAGGACCTCGGTGCCGCGCTGGACGGCGGCGGTCGCGGCCAGCAGGACCCCCGCGCCCGCGTAGATCAGGGCGACGCCCGGCCAGGCCGGCGCCGCGTCCGCCCCCTTGGTGACGGTGGCCGCGCCGGTGAGGATCGCGACGAGCAGCCCGGCGACGGCCAGCAGCCACCCCGCGAGGACGGCAGTGCGGCGGCCGCGCAGCGGCAGCGCGCAGACGGCGGCGGCGAACAGCCCGGCGAAGGTCCACCACACGGGCGTGCCGGGGCCGCCGGGGTTCAGGCTGAGCAGCTCGGCGGCCGTCGCGGGCTCGAACGCCCGGTGCAGGCCCGCCTCCAGCAGGAACCGCGACGGGTGCAGCAGCAGCCCGGCCGTCCAGGGGAGCAGCAGCAGCGGCGGGACGGCCAGCGCGATGACGAGGTTGCGGCGGTCCTGCCGGCGGCGCCGGTCGAACAGCGCCCAGACCAGGCCGCCGCCGGCCAGCGCCAGCGGCCACGCGAGCGGGACGAACGCGGTCGCGACGGTCAGCAGCAGCGCGACCGCCCAGGCCGCGCGCGCGGCGCGCTTGCGCAGCGTGGCGGGGTCCGCGGCGAAGCGCGGCAGCCCGTACATGCGGGCGACCTGCACGGCGATCAGCGGGAGCAGGACGAGGACGACCGCGGTGCCGAGCCGGCCGCCCGCGATGGCGCCGGTCGCGGCGGGCAGCAGCGCGTACGCGGCGGCGAACCACACGCGGACGGCGGCGACGGGGATGCGGCGGCCGGCGGAGCGGGCGCGGCGTCCGGTCCGCGGCGGCTCCAGCACCAGGACGCGGGACGCGCGGTAGGCGGTGAGCCCGGCGAGCGGGACGCTGCCGAGCAGCAGGACCGCGACCGCCAGCCACGGTTTGCCGAACAGGACCGTCGACAGCAGCGCCAGGAACCCGACGTACGGCGGGCTGCCCGCGCCCGTGCCGAGACCGACCGGGTGGAAGCCGGACAGGTACTGGTCCCACAGGTCGCTCGCGCCGCCCCACGCGGGCACGAGCGCCCCGCCGCCGAGGCGCGCCGCCCCGGTGATCAGCGACCGCTCCGCCGCGGCGGTGACGGCGGCGAGCGCCAGCACCAGCAGCACGCCGGGGCGGGCGAGCAGCCGGCGGATCGGGCCGGGCTCGTCGGTGATCTCGTCCTCGGACTCCCGGTCGTGCTCGTGCGCGGCGAAGAACTCCGAGGCCGCCTCGGCGCCGCGCCGCAGCGCGACCATCCGGGGCTGGAACCGCCGGACGCTGCGGTGCACGCGCGCCCGGCCCTCGGCGCGGACGGCGCGGGCCCGCCGCAGCCGGCCGGGATCGCGCAGCACGTCGGCGAGCGCGGCGAGCTCCGCGCGCGCGGCGGCGGGCCGCTTGGTGATCGTCAGGACGAGCGCGTGGACCAGCGAGGCCCACACGTTCCGGGCCAGCGTCCGCAGCATCGTCCGGAACGGCTGGTTCGCCAGCAGCGTCCACAGCGCGTTGCGGCGGTCGCGGCGGAGCGGGTGCTCGGAGGTCATCCCGATCTCGCGGAGCCCCCGCCGCGCGGCCTCGGCGTGGTACACGACCGCGTCGGTCGCGACGACGACC
The DNA here is from genome assembly GCF_017573545.1 of Actinomadura nitritigenes. Classification (GTDB taxonomy): domain Bacteria; phylum Actinomycetota; class Actinomycetes; order Streptosporangiales; family Streptosporangiaceae; genus Spirillospora; species Spirillospora nitritigenes. Next base: position 227,441 of record NZ_JAGEOK010000012.1, read on the forward strand.
CGGTGCCCGGCCGCGTGCGCCCGCCAGCAGAAGTCCAGGTCGTCGCGGAAGATGCCGTACTCGACGTCGAACCCGCCGAGCCGGTCCCACACGTCGCGCCGCACCAGCATCCCGGCGCTGGAGACGGCCAGCACGTCGCGGACGCCGTCGTGCTGGCCCTGGTCGAACTCGCGGCGGTCGACGCCGGTCCAGCGGCGCCCGGCGGCGTCGACGGACGTCCCGGCCTCGCGCAGCACGCGCCGGTCGGCGAAGTCGCGGATCTTGGGGCCGAGGACGGCGATGCCGGGATCGGACTCGGCGGTCCGCAGCAGGTGGCCGAGGGCGTCGTGGTCGGGCACGGAGTCGTCGTGCAGCAGCCAGACCCACTCGGTACGGGGGGTCCCCGGCTCGTCGTCGGGGACGGGCGCGGACGCGGCGTCCTGGCGGAGCGCCTCGGCGACGGCCTCGCCGTAGCCGGTGGTGCGGGGCAGCGTGAGGACGTCGTGGCCGCCGATGACCTCGGCGAGGACGGCGGGGCCGCGGTCGCGGCTCCCGGTGTCCACGGTCACGAGGCGCTGCACGGGCCGCGCCTGCGTCAGCAGCGCCTTGAGCGCCTCGGGCAGCCAGCGCGCGCCGTCATGGGCGACGAGGACGGCCGTGACGACATGGCGATCGAGTGTGGGGGCCAAGGATCGCTCGATCTGTGGGACGACGGGTGATTCCCTGCTGGAACGCAGCAGCCGTGCCGGCCCTGGGGCCGACACGGCTGCTTACTGTACGCGTGGTCGAGCGGGCACGCTTCGGATCCCCGGGATCCGGGCGCCGGCCCGGCCGGCGCGGGCGTCCGGGAGGGGCTCAGCGCGGCGCCGCTCCCCTTCGGCGCCCGCGAACCGGCCGGCCGGTGACCCGCGGGTCGTGGACGTCAGACGGCTTGGCGCTTCAGCTTGCGGCGTTCGCGTTCGGACAGTCCCCCCCAAATACCGAAACGTTCATCGTGCTGCAGCGCGTACTCCAAGCACTCCGTCCGCACCTCGCATGCCCGGCACACCTTCTTGGCCTCGCGAGTGGAGCCGCCCTTCTCCGGAAAAAACGCCTCCGGGTCCGTCTGCGCGCACAGTGCGCGCTCCTGCCAGCCCATCTCTTCGCCGTCTGTGCCGTGCGCCAGCGGGATGACGACCTCGCTCACAGCGCACCTCCTGCCCGTGGAACCCCCTGGTCAATGCCGTCCTCAAGATCTCTCCCCCGGGAAGGCATTGAAACTACACCGACGAAATTACACGCGTGTAGCGCCCGCCCCGTCAAGCGGAACGAGTTTCCAGGGCGACATAGCGGGTTATGTGGGGAAGCGCTCGCCGAACCTCAGATGAAGATCAGTTAATCGGCGGGTCAGCGAGGCGGATCACCGCGGACCGGCGCCGGTCACTGCGGCGGCGGGGGGCGGTTGTCGCGGTACCAGTCGCCGCCCTCATCGGGCCGCTGCTCGCCCTGCGGCTGCCCGGGGTGGGTGCCCTGGGGCCCCTGCTGGGCCGCGCCCTCCTGGCCGGATCCGCCGTAGGCGCGGGTCCACTCGCCCATCTCTTCCTGCTGGTCGGCGGGCTGCTGCGGCTGCTCGCCCCCCTGCGGCTGCCCCGGCTGCGCCTGCGGCTGGGCCTGCCCCGGCTGGGCGGGCTGGCCGGGCTGGCCGGGCTGCGCCTGGCCGTACTGCTGGTACTGCGGCTGGCCGTACTGCTGCTGCCCGTACTGCTGGCCGTACTGCTGCGCGGCCTGCTGGCCCTCGGCGCCCTGCTGGCCGTACTGGTCACCCTGCTGGCCGTACTGCTGGTACTGCTGGTAGCCCTGCTGCTGGCCGTAGCCCTGCTGCCCGTACTGCTGCCCCTGCTGGTAGCCGTAGTCGGGGTAGCCCTGCTGCATCTGCGGCTGCGGGCGCGCCGGCTGCATGCCCTGGAAGACGGTGAAGACGAACCAGCCCGCGACGCCGATCACCGCGATCTTGCCGCCGCCGGCGAGGAACACCGCGAGCTTGCTGAGGGCGCTCGCGCCGTCGGCGGCCATCGCGCTCAGCCAGGAGATGACGGCGAACAGGGCGGTGACGCCGAGCACGCCGAGCGCGCCCATGGTGATGGTGCGCGCCTGCGGGGTCGCGGCGCCCCAGGTCGTCAGCACGACCGCGAGGACGGCCAGCCCGACGCAGACGATCTGCGTGAACAGGGTGTCCTGGGCGGCCCCGAGCGCACGGTAGGTGAAGGCACCGCCGCCGCCGAGCAGCAGGATGATGCCCGCGAGCAATTGGACGCCCGCCGAGGCGAGCAGTACCCAGGCGGCCGGTTCGCGCAGGCGCTGGACGGCTTCCTTGTTCACGGTGACTTCTCCAGACCGAGGCAATCGGATGACACGCAAAGCTTTGCACATCCCGCCCGGCCCCGTCTCTGTCCCCCGCGGCACGCCAAAACGCTAGAAAGGCGCGGTTCGCGGGCGCCGAACGCGCACTGCGCGTCGAGAGCCGCCCACCCGGCGCCCTAGGCTGATCGGCATGAGGATCGTGGCGCTGGCGGGCGGCATCGGGGGAGCCCGCTTCCTGCGCGGGCTCCAGGCCGCCGCCCCCGAGGCGGAGATCACCGTCATCGGCAACACCGGGGACGACATCTCCCTGTTCGGGCTGCGTGTCTGCCCCGACCTGGACACCGTGATGTACACCCTCGGCGGCGGGATCAACGAGGAGCAGGGCTGGGGACGGACGGACGAGACGTTCGCCGTCAAGGAGGAGCTGGCCGCCTACGGCGTGGGGCCCGGCTGGTTCGGGCTCGGCGACCGCGACTTCGCCACCCACATCGTCCGGACGCAGATGCTGGCGGCCGGGTACAAGCTGTCGTCGGTGACCGAGGCGCTGTGCGACCGGTGGAAGCCGGGCGTGCGGCTCATCCCGATGACCGACGACCAGGTCGAGACGCACGTGGTCGTGGAAGACCCGGAGCGCGGCCGGCGCGCGATCCACTTCCAGGAGTGGTGGGTGCGGCTGCGCGCGTCGCTGCCCGCGCTGTCGATCGCGCCGGTCGGCGCCGACGAGGCGAGGCCGGCGCCGGGCGTGCTCAAGGCGATCGAGGAGGCGGACGTGGTGCTGTTCCCGCCGTCCAACCCGGTCGTCAGCATCGGGACGATCCTGGCGGTCCCCGGCATCCGCGAGGCGGTCGCGGCGAACACCGTGGTCGGCGTGTCGCCGATCATCGGCGGCGCACCGGTGCGCGGGATGGCGGACGCGTGCCTGACCGCGATCGGCGTCGAGACGTCGGCGAAGGCGGTGGCCGAGTACTACGGGCTCGGGCTGGTGGACGGCTGGCTCGTCGACGAGGCGGACGCCGACGTGCGGGTGGAGGGCATCGAGGTGCGGTCCCGCCCGCTGCTGATGAGCGACCCGGAGGCGACGGCGGCGATCGCGCGCGCGGCGCTCGACCTGGCCCTCCGGCTGAAGAAGGAAGCACCGTGAACCTGCAGGTGTTCGGCATCCCCGGGCTGCCCGAGGTCGGCGAGGGCGACGACATCGCCGCGCTGGTCCCGGCGGACATGGTCGAGGACGGGGACGTGCTGGTCGTCACGTCCAAGATCGTCAGCAAGGCGGAGGGCCGGGTCCTGGTCGCGGACGACCGGGAGAAGGCGATCGACGCCGAGACGGTGCGGGTGGTGGCGCGGCGCAGGCACGCGCGCGGCGAGACCCGGATCGTGGAGACGCGGCAGGGGCTGGTGCTGGCGGCGGCGGGGGTGGACGCGTCCAACACCGCGCCCGGCACCGTCCTGCTGCTGCCGGAGGACTCCGACGCCTCCGCGCGCCGCATCCGCGCGGGCGTGCGGGAGCGGACCGGCGCGGACGTCGCGGTCATCGTGTCCGACACGCTCGGCCGGCCGTGGCGCAACGGGCTGACGGACGCGGCGATCGGCGTGGCGGGCCTCGCGCCGCTCAGCGACCTGCGCGGCACCGACGACCCGTACGGCAACCGGCTCGAGGCGACCGTCACCGCCGTCGCCGACGAGATCGCGGCGGCGGCGGAGCTGGTGAAGGGCAAGCTCGACGGGGTGCCGATCGCGGTGGTGCGGGGGCTGGCGCACCTGGTGACCGGCGGCGACGGCCCGGGGGCGCGGCAGCTCGTCCGGCCGCCCGCCGAGGACATGTTCCGGTACGGGTCGGCGGACGTGCTGCACGCGCGCCGCACCATCCGCGAGTTCACCGCGGACCCGGTCGACCCGGAGGCGGTGCGGCGCGCGGTCGCCGCCGCGATCACCGCGCCGGCGCCGCACCACACGACGCCGTGGCGGTTCGTCCTGCTGGAGTCGGCGGAGTCCCGGACCCGGCTGCTGGACGCGATGCGCGACGCGTGGGAGGGCGACCTGCGCCGCGACGGCTTCTCCGAGGAGTCGATCGCCAAGCGGCTGCGCCGCGGCGACGTGCTGCGCCGCGCGCCCTACCTGGTCGTCCCGTGCCTGGTCATGGACGGCTCGCACGACTACCCCGACGCGCGCCGCGCGGCCGCCGAGCGCGAGATGTTCGTCGTGGCGACCGGCGCGGGCGTGGAGAACCTGCTGGTCGCGCTGGCGGTGGAGGGGCTCGGGTCGTGCTGGGTGTCCAGCACGATGTTCTGCCGCGACGTCGTCCGCGAGGCCCTGGACCTGCCGGACGAGTGGGACCCGATGGGCGCGGTCGGCGTCGGCCACCCCGCCGCCCCGCCCCGCGACCGCCCGCCCCGGACCCCCGACGCGTTCATCGAGGTCCGCTGACCCGCGGCGTGTCGCCCTCGCGGCACCGCTCATGAGGGCGGCACGCCTCAGCGCCTCCAGGCGGAGAGAGCCCGGTCGATCTCCTCGGAGGTGGGGAGGCGGAGGGCGCGCGGCGGCGCGGCCGAGAGGCCGTGCTCGCGGGCGTAGGCGTCGCCGAACGTGCCGTCGGGGGCGCGGAAGCCGGCCTGCTGGAGCGCGTCGCGGGCGGACCGCGCGCCGAGCGCGTCGCCGAACGCGGCCGCCGCGTCGCGGTGCCGCCGGTCGCGGGCCGTGACCGCGTACGGGTGGTCGAGCAGGAGCGTGCCCTCGTCCGGGACGATCGGCGTCACCGGGTTGGGGCGGTGCGCGCCGTTGTAGGCGATGGCGGCCTGCTCGGTGGTGACGGTGAGGGACCGGTCGAGGCGCCCGGCGGTGGTGAGCCCGGCGAGCACCGCGGCCGAACCGCCGGACGCGTCGTCCGCCGGGGACGGCGCGGCCCCGCGCAGGTCGCCGGCGACGTCGCCCGCCTTCCCGCCGACCCGCTCGACGGCGAGCATCGCGACCATCCCGCTGGTGCCGACGGCCGGGTCCGCCGCCCTGCGGGCGAGGGCGACGCCGCCCGCCCTGTCCTTGAGCAGCAGCTTCCAGCTCATGGCGACGTGGTCGGCGGCGAACTCCTCGGCCACCGGCCGGGTCATGGCGAGCACCACGGGCGTCGCGGCGAGCGGCGTCCCGCCCGGCGGCACGTCCCCGCCGCCTGCGTCGTGGACGATGCCGAGCCACACCGACGACTCCGGCACCCAGGCGTCCGCGCGCCGCCGCAGCTCGGGACGGCGGGCGAACTCGGCGGGCGCGACGGCCGTCACGCGCGCGCGGACGCACCGTCCGCCGACGCGGTGCTCCTCCACGTTGAACCGGGCCGCGACGTCGCGCAGCGCCGGCGCGATCTCCGGCTGCGCGGCGACCGCGACGCGCACCGTCCCGCCCGCGCACGACGACGGCCCCGGCAGCAGGCCGAGCGCCCACGCGCCGCCGCCGGCGCCCGTCACGACGAGCAAGGCGGCCGCCCACACCTTCCACCTCACCCGTCAGTCATACCGGAGCGGCGAGCCGCCGTCATGGGCGGTGCCCTGACGGCGGCTCGCCGCGGCTCAACGGGGGGTGAGGGTGAGGGTGGGGCGGCCGAAGTGGCCGATGCCGTCGGTCTTGCGGGCGGCTTCGAGGCGCTCGGCCGGGACCTCGCCGTAGAGGGTGGTGCGCTGGCGGGCGGGGCGGCCCGCGCGCGCGGCGATCTCCTCCAGCTCGCTGATCGGCTTGAACGACCCGTTCTCCGACCCCGCCATCCGGCTGATGGTCTCCTCCATCAGCGTCCCGCCGAGGTCGTTGACGCCGCCCTTCAGCACCCGCGTGCACAGCTCGTCACCGAGCTTCACCCAGGACGTCTGGATGTTGGAGATGGCGCCGTGCAGCAGGATCCGCGCCAGCGCGTGGACGGCCACGTTCTCCCGCACGGTCGGCCCCGGACGCGCGAGCCCGGCCAGGTAGATCGGCGAGTTGTGGTGGACGAACGGCAGCAGCACGAACTCGCTGAACCCGCCCGTCCGCTCCTGGATGGAGCGCAGCAGCTTGAGGTGCGCGACCCAGTGCGCGGGGGTGTCGACGTGCCCGTACATCATCGTCGACGTCGTCGGGATGCCGATCTCGTGCGCGGTGGTGACGACCTCGACCCACTGGTCGGTGGGCAGCTTGCCCTTCGTCAGCACCCAGCGGACGTCGTCGTCGAGGATCTCGGCGGCCGTCCCGGGCAGCGAGTCGACGCCCGCCTCCTTCGCCGCCTCCAGCCACTCGCGGATGGACAGGTCGGTGCGGGACGCGCCGTTGACGACCTCCATCGGGCTGTAGGAGTGCAGGTGGATGCCAGGGGCGCGGCGCTTCACCTCGCGGGCGAGGTCGAAGTAGGCGGTGCCGGGCAGGTCCGGGTGGATGCCGCCCTGCATGCAGATCTCGGTGGCGCCCGCCTCCCACGCCTCGTCCACCCGGTCGCCGACCTGCTGGAGCGACAGCGTGTACGCGTCGGCGTCGGTGCGGCGCTGCGCGAACGCGCAGAACCGGCAGCCGGTGTAGCAGACGTTCGTGAAGTTGATGTTGCGGGTCACGACGTAGGTGACGTCGTCGCCGACCGTGTCGCGGCGCAGGTCGTCGGCCAGCTTCGCGAGCGCGTCCAGTTCGGGGCCGTCGGCGTGCAGCAGCGCGAGTGCCTCGTCGTCGGTCAGGCCGGCCGGGTCGCGCTCCGCGGCGGCGAGGGCGGCCTTGACGTCGGCGTCGAACCGCTCGGGGGCGGCCATCCGCTCCTTGAGGGCGTCCCAGTCGCCGTAGACCTCGTCGAAGTCGTCGCGCCGGTCGGACGTGCGGCCGGTCGTGTCGATCTCGGTGTGCAGGTCGGTGCGCCCGGACGCCTCGAACCCGCCGTCGGGCTCCTGCCACGGCCGGCCCTCCACGACGGCGTCCTCGCGGGCGAGCCCGGTCGCCGGGTCGGCCAGCGCGGACACGTGCCCGAGGAGCCGCGGGTCCAGCCACGGCTCGCCGCGCTTGACGTACTCCGGGTAGATCGTGAGGCGTTCGCGCAGCTCGAAGCCCGACTCGCGGGTCCGCTCGGCCAGCTCGTCGATCTGCGGCCAGGGACGCTCGGGGTTCACGTGGTCCGGCGTCAGCGGGGAGACGCCGCCCCAGTCGTCGATGCCGGCGCGCAGCATCAGGGCGTACTGGTCCGCCACCAGGTTCGGCGGCGCCTGAACGCGCGCCTTCGGCCCGAGGACGATCCGCGTCACCGCGATCGTCGCGGCGAGCTCCTCCAGTTCGGCGTCGGGCGTGTCCCGCATCTTGGTGTCCGGCTTCGCGCGGAAGTTCTGCACGATCACCTCCTGGACGGCGCCGTACTCGCGCATCGTCCGGCGGATCGCGAAGATCGCGTCCGCGCGCTCCTCGACGGTCTCGCCGATGCCGATGAGGATGCCGGTGGTGAACGGGACGTTCGTCCGGCCGGCGTCCTCCAGCACCCGCAGCCGGACGGCCGGGTCCTTGTCCGGCGAGCCGAAGTGCGGGCCGCCGCGCTCGCTGAACAGCCGCGTCGCGGTGGTCTCCAGCATCATCCCCATGGACGGCGCGACCGGCTTGAGCCGCTGGAAGTCGCGCCACGTCAGCACGCCGGGGTTCAGGTGCGGCAGCAGCCCGGTCTCCTCCAGCACGCGGATCGCCATCGCCCGCACGTAGGACAGCGTGTCGTCGTAGCCGTGCGCGTCGAGCCACTCGCGGGCCGGCTTCCACCGGTCCTCGGGCCGGTCCCCGAGCGTGAACAGCGCCTCCTTGCAGCCCATCGCCGCGCCCTGCCGCGCGATGTCGAGGACCTCGTCCGGGCTGAGGTACGGCGCGTCCAGCCGGTGCGGGACGGTCGCGAACGTGCAGTAGCCGCAGCGGTCCCGGCACAGCCGGGTCAGGGGGATGAAGACCTTGCGGCTGTAGGTGATGATCCCGGGACGTCCCGCCGCCGCGAGACCGGCGTCCCTGGTCCTCGCCGCGTAGGCGAGGAGATCGTCGAGCTGCGGGCCCCGGGCCCGCAGCAGCGTCGCGGCCTCGGACTGGTCGAGCGTCTTCCCGTCACGCGCACGGGCCAAGGCCCGCCTCACCGCGTTCTCAGTGGCCTCCATGCGGGCACTCTATGCCAATCGTCATATTTTGCGATGCGGCGGGGGCCCGAAAACCGGCGATCACCCCGATACAGCCCGCCCCGCTCCCGGACTATTCCCGCGAGGACCCCCCAACTCGGGATGTAGCGGAACTTAATGAATGCGTCGAGAAAGAGTCGCTGGTCCTCAATGTTGGACTGAGTCAAGCTATGAGTGCGAGAGGGTCGTCCCCCCGGGCGGAACCGCCGCCGCACGGCCCTCGCCGAAGGAACAGTCCCATGCTGGTCATGCTCGCGATCATCGTCGTGCTCGCCGTCCTCGCGCCCGTCTTCGGCGCCGACACCCGCGACGGCCTCAACTGGACCCCGGGCAGTGCCCACCTGCGCCGCCCTCGGCGTCGGGCGCTGGACGCCCTCCTTCAACGGGCGTCGCGGCGATCGCTGCATCGCTCCGACTCGCCTGGCGGCTCGCTGCGCGATCAGGTTCTCGCGGGCTCGAACCTGCCTTCGGGCGCGGTCGCGACGCTCAGTACCGGCGCTGGCCGGGGCGACGCGGGCGATGCGCGGGTCAGAAGCTCCGGTAGTCGCGGACGGGAAGGCGCGGGCCGCGCCGCGGAGGCCGCGCACCGGACGATTCCAGCAGCCGGGTGACCCGGTGCCGATGCCCCGCGTACGGCGCCAGGAGCTCCAGCATCCCGTCGTCGTCGACCTTGCGGCCCGCCAGCGCCCAGCCGACCAGGCCGGGCAGGTTGTAGTCGCCGACGGAGACGGCGTCGGGATCGCCCGCCGCCCGCTGCCGGACCTCCGCCGCCGTCCAGACCCCGACGCCCGGCAGCGTCCGCAGCCGGGCCTCGGCCGAATCGTCCTCCAGCCGGGCGGCGACCCGGGCCGCGCCGATGATGGTCCGGGCCCGGACCGCCTCCAGGCCGGACCGGTGCCACTCCCACGACGGGATCCGGACCCACACCGCGGGCGGCGGCGGGACCAGCAGCCGCAGCGCGGCGGGCGCGCCCGGCGCCGGCTCGCCGAACCGGCGCAGCAGGTACCCCCAGGCCCGCCACGCCTCCTGCGCGAGGACCTTCTGCTCCATCACCGCCGGGACGAGCGCCTCGAACACCCGGTTCGTCCGGCCGATCCGCAGCCCCGGCCGCAGTAGCGCCTGCCGCCGCACGATCTCGTGGTGCGCCTCGAACCCCTCCGGTTCGTCGGACGCCCCGAGCAGGTCCGGCAGGCCGTGCAGCAGCCACTCGGCGCCCGGACCCCACGCCCGCCCCTCGACGGCCGCGCCGCTGCGGCGGATCCGCAGCGTGCCCGGGCCCTCCGGGGTGAAGGACGCGCGCCAGACCGTCCCGTCCCGCTCCACCCGGAACGCCGGATCGTGATGGCCGCGCCGGTGCGGCCCCAGCGTCGCCCCCACGTCGACCTCGAACCCCGGCGCCCACACCCGCCGCAGGCCCCCGGCGGCGCGACCCGGCAGCGGCCCGGACGCGACGCCCGCCGCGCCGTCAGGCATCGGTGGAGAAGCGGACCGCCGTGGCCGGCAGCTCGATCCCCGGCCAGACGCGCAGCCCGCAGCACAGCTCGTTGCCGGGGCCGACCACCGCGCCGTCGCCGAGGATGACGCCGTCCAGCACCGCCCCGGGGCCGACGCGCGCGCCGCGGCTCAGCACCGAGTCGCGGACGGTCGCGCCCTCCGCGACGAACGAGTCGTCCAGCAGCACGCTGCCGATGACGGTGGCGCCCGCCTCGACCACGGCGCCGCGCCCGACCGTCGTGCCGCCCCGCACCACCGCGCCCGGCGACACCGTCGAACCGGCGAGGGCGAGCCGCTGGCCCGCCTCGCCCGGCATCGCCGGCGAGTCGATCCTGCCGAGGACGAGGTCGCAGGACCCGCGCACGAACGCCTCCGGCGTGCCGACGTCCAGCCAGTAGTCCGACTCGACATGCCCCATGACCACGGCGCCGGAGGCGATCAGCGACGGGAACGTCTCCCGCTCCACCGAGACGACCTCGTCCTCGGCGATCGTGTCGATCGCCGAGCGCCGGAACACGTAGCAGCCCGCGTTGATCTGGTTCGTCACCGGATGGGACGTCTTCTCCAGGAACGCGGTGACGCGCCCCGCGCCGTCCGTCGGGACGCAGCCGAACCGGGTCGGGTCGTCCACCTCGGTGAGGTGCAGCGTCACCGCCGCGCCGGCGTTCTCGTGCACCTTCACCTGGGCGCGCACGTCGTGGCCGGACAGGATGTCGCCGTTGAGGATCAGCACCGGGTCGTCCGGGCCGCAGGTCAGCGCGCGCGCCGCGTTGCGGATCGCGCCGCCCGTGCCGAGCGGCTGCGCCTCGCTGACGTACACCAGGTCCACGCCGTATGCGCGCGGGCCGAACGCCGCCTCGAACATCTCCGCGCGGTAGGACGTCGCGAACACGATGCGCTCGACGCCGGCGGCGTGCGCGCGGGCCAGCTGGTGCGCCAGGAAGGCCACGCCGGCCGTGGGGAGCAGCGGCTTCGGGGTGGAGATCGTCAAGGGGCGCAGGCGCGTGCCCTGGCCTCCCACCAGGAGGATCGCTTCCACTCGGTTCCTTTCTCCACCACGGTCCTGGTGACGAAGCCTAGTGGGTGGCCGATGCCGGCCCGCGACCGTGGGACGCCTCGTGCTGCCGGACGGCCCGCTCGTAGGACGCCAGGTGCGCCTCGGCGGACGCCGTCCAGGTGAACTCCAGCGACCGGGTGTAGGCGGCCTCCGCCAGGCCGGCGCGGCGGGCCGGATCGCCGCTCAGCGCCGTCAGCGCCGACGCGATGCCCTCCGGGTCCGGCTCGGTGTAGGCGACCGCGTCGCCGCCGACCTCCGGCAGCGGCCCGCGCCGCGTCGTCAGGACGGGCGCGCCGCACGCCATCGCCTCCAGCACCGGCAGGCCGAACCCCTCCCCGCGGCTCGGCAGCGCCACCACCAGCGCGCCGCCGAAGAACCCGGGCAGCGACGGCCACGGCAGGTATCCCGGGCGCAGCACCCGCATCCGCGGCGGCACCGTCGCCATCGCCGCGTCGATCTCGTCGTCCCAGCCGCCGCCGCCCGCCAGGACCAGCGCCGGCGGGTCCTCCAGGCCGGAGCAGGCGCGCACCCAGCCTCGGATGAGGTTCGGGACGTTCTTGCGCGGCTCCAGCGCGCCCAGGTAGGCGACGTACGGGCGGCCGTGCAGGCCGAGCCGGTCGGAGACCTGCTTCACCTCCGCCTCGGACGGCCGGTGGAACACCTCGTGGTCGACGCCGTGGTAGGCCACGTCGATGTGCTCCGGGTCGGCGCCCAGCACCCGGACCAGTTCGTCCCGAGTCGCCCGCGACGGGACGATCAGCCGGGTCGCGCGGCGCGCCGCGGTGCGGGTCGCCGACTTGACGTAGGTGGTGCGGACCGGGTCGTGCACCTCCGGCTCCGCGAACAGCGTCACGTCGTGGATGGTCACCACCGTCGGCCGGACGGCGCTGACCGGCATCGTGTACGTCGGCAGATGGATCACGTCGGCCTCGACGCCGTCGGCGACGTGCGGCAGGCCGGTCTGCTCCCACGCCAGCCTGGTCGCGCGGTGCGCCAGCGCCGCCGGGCCCGCGACGATCCGGGCCCCGGGCGCGAGCTGCCCGTACCGCTTCTCGTCCGCGCGCTGGCACGCGACCGCGAGGTCCGCGCCGAGCGCGTGCAGGGCCGACAGCAGGCCGTCCACGTACCGTCCGAGCCCGCCCCTGTCTGCGGGTACCGCGGTGGCGTCGAGCAGGATCCGAGGCGCCACGGTCCACTCCCCCATTCCGGCGCTTCCGCCGTAGTGGCGTAGATCACTCTTTACCGTTCGAGCCTACGCCCGCGACCGGTCCGGGCGCGCGACCTCCGCGCCGCTCGCCGCCGCGAGTCATGGAGAGGCCCTACCCGAGCCCCCGAGCCCATACCTTTCTTCCTGGGCCCGTCCCCACACCTATCTCTTGCGCGCGTGCACCAGGACGATGCTGCCCTGCCGGTTCGGCGCGTTCCGGTCGGCGAGCGCGACCAGCGGCGCCAGCGGGGCCGCCGCGTTGAAGCCGACCTTCCCGCCGTACGTCGACAGCGACAGGTAGAGGCGCTCCGTCGCGGCCGTCCTGAACTGGTAGGAGTGCTGCACCAGGTCGAGGCCCCGCTCGTCCATCAGCTTGCGCAGGCTCTCGTGCGTGTAGGTGTGCTGCACGTGGTACTTCGCCTTGTGCGCGTCGCGCAGCTTCGGCCACGCGTCGGCCCGGCTCAGCACGTCGGCGGACATGAAGATCTCACCGCCGGGCTTCAGTACCCGCGCCATCTCGTCCAGGGACTTCCCGCCGTCGTCGAAGTGCTCGATCGCGCACACCGACAGGACCGCGTCGAACGAGGCGTCGCCGAACGGCAGCCGCAGCGCGTCGCACTCGATCAGCGCGGGCGCGTCGGCGAGCGTCCGGCCGTACACCATCTTGCCGCGCGCCAGGTCGATCGAGACCGCCTGGGCCCCGCGGCGGCGCGCGCGCCCCGCCCAGTAGCCGTCGCCGCCGGCGACGTCGAGGACCCGCTTGCCGCGCAGGTCCCGTCCCATCCAGGACAGCAGCGTCCCCGCCTCGCGGTACCGGCACACGTGCACCTGGTGCCCCATGAAGGCGACCACATCCGAGATTTTCATCGTCCCCAACTGTAGGGCGCGGCGGGCCGCGGCGCGGCCGAAGCGGCGCCGCGGGAGCCGCGGCGCGCCGGGATCCCGGTTCGCCTACGCTGGGCGCGTGAACATCAAGGTCGTCGCAATGCGGGCCCTGCGCGTGCTGCTGGTACTGCTCGCGCTCGGCTTCTGCGCCTACAGCGTGGTCCACCAGTGGGACGCGACGACGAAGGCGTTCCGGGAGATGTCCTGGCCCACGCTCGCCGGCGCGCTCGTGACGGGCCTGGCCGGCCTGTTCGCCTGGACGCTCGGGTGGCGGACGTTCCTCGGCGGCCTCGGCTCGCACCTGCCGCTGAAGGTCGCCTACCGGATCTCTGCGGTGTCCCAGCTCGGCAAGTACGTGCCGGGCAAGGTGTGGGCGCTCGTCACCCAGATCGAGATGGCCCGCGAGCACAAGGTGCCCGCCGAGCGCAGCTTCGGCTCGACGCTGCTGGCCGTGGCGACCTCGACCGCCTGCGGGCTGGCCGTCGCGGCGGTGACGCTGCCGCTGACGTCGGCGGCCGCGCGCCGGGAGTACTGGTGGCTGTTCCTGCTCGCCCCGTTCATGCTCGCGGCGCTGCACCCGAAGATCGTGACGTGGGCGCTCGGCGTCCTGCTGAAGCTCGTCCGGCGCCCTCCGCTGGAGCACCCCGTCAGCCTCGGCGTGACGCTGCGGGCCGTCGGCTGGACGGTCCTCGGCTGGGCGCTGTTCGGCGTCCACACGTGGCTGCTGTGCCTGGCCGTCGGCGGCGACGGCCCCGGGCTGCCGTTCCTCGCGACCGGCGCCTACGCGCTGGCGTTCGTCGCCGGGTTCCTCGTGTTCATCGCGCCGGGCGGCATCGGGGCGCGGGAGGCCGCGCTGACGGTGGTGCTGACGCCGGTGCTGCCGGCGGGCGCGCCCGTCGTGGTCGCGATCGCGTCCCGCGTCGTGCTGACGGTCGCCGACCTGCTCAACGCGGGTGCCGGCCTCCTCCTCGGCCGCTCCGCCCGCCGCCACCGCGCGGAGGCCGCGCTCTCCGAGGACGAGGACGGGAATGAAGACGGGCGCCCCGCGCTTGTCAGGGGTACCCAGCCTACGAAGGAGTGACCGTGACGGCCCCCATCAGCGTGACCGACGCCACGTTCGCCGAGGAAGTCCTGCAGAGCGACGTGCCGGTGCTCGTCGACTTCTGGGCGGACTGGTGCGGCCCGTGCCGCATGATCGCCCCCGTCCTCGACCAGATCGCCGCCGAGCAGGACGGCCGGATCAAGATCGCCAAGCTGGACTACGACGCCAACCCGCAGACGCCGCAGAAGTACGGCGTGCTGGGCCTGCCGACGCTGCTGCTGCTCAAGAACGGCGAGGTCGTCGAGCAGATCACCGGCGCCAAGCCGAAGCGCGCGCTGCTCAAGGTCATCGAACCCCACCTGTGAGCGCGGGGTCGGTGAGCGCGGCGAGGTAGGCGGCCCAGACCGGGCCGTGGTCGACCGGGCGGACGCCGGAGCGCAGGCGCTCCGGCTCCCCCGGCGCGTAGAACCGGGTGAGCGCCTCCGCCAGCGCGCCCACATCGCCGGGCGGGCAGATCAGGCCGTCCACGCCGTCGCGGACCTGCTCGGCGAACCCGCCGACGTCCGTGGCGATCACCGGGAGGCCGTGCTCGTAGGCCATCCACACGTTCTGCGAGGCGGTGGCCGTCCGGTACGGCAGGACGAGCGCGTCGGCGGCGGCGAACAGGCCGGGGACGTCCGCGGCGGGCACGTAGCCGGGGCGCAGGTCCACCCGGGACGTCAGGTCGAGCGACCGGATCAGCTCGCGGGTCTCGTCCAGCCCGCCCCAGAACTCGCCGGCGACGGTCAGCTCCACGTCGCCGGGGCCTTCGGCGAGCGCGCGCAGGAGGACGTCCAGGCCCTTGTAGGGGCGGACGATGCCCCAGAACAGCAGGCGCCTGCGCACCTTGCCGTCCGGGGCGGGCGCGCCGCCGGACGCGGGCAGGTGGGCGGGCATCTCCGCGACGCGGACGGGACGCGGCGTCAGCCCCCGCGCCAGCTCCGCCTGCGCCTCCGAGTGGACGAGGACGCCGTCGGCCTTGCGGAGCAGCCGCCTCATCAGCGGTTCGTCGTAGCGCTTGCGCTCGTGCGGCAGCACGTTGTGGCACAGCGCCACGACTCTGCTTCCCGAGGGGGGACGACCCCCCACGCCCCCCGCAGGCCTTTTGGTCCGGCGCTTGAGACCGGCGAGGATCCCCAGGTACGACGGCACCTGCACGGGACTCAGCACGGCCAGGACGACCAGGTCGTACGAGCGCAGCGCCCGGCCGGCGCGGTACCAGCCGTCCGGGCGGCGCCAGTCGAGGCGGTGCCGGGTCCCGGGGAACGGCTCCCCCTCCGGTTCGGAGATCGTCTGCTGCCCCGGGTACAGGAAGCCGGGGTACTGCGCGCGCCACGACTCGATGGCGACGTCGTGCCCGGCGGCGGCCAGCCGCCGCGCCAGCTCGGTGGTGTGGTGGGCGCCGCCCCCCTTGTAGGGGAAGGCGGGGCCGACGACGGCGATCCGCACTAGACGTCGCCGCGCGATCGGACGATCAGGTCGGCCAGCAGCGCCAGCGACGCGATGATCAGCCCCGTCACGAAGATCATGATGGTGTTGTTGGCGAAGTAGCCGATGTGCACCACCATGTCGAACACGCCCTTGAGCAGCCCGATCCCGATCAGCCAGAGGGCGAGCGGCATCAGCACCTTGAGCGGGTTGAAGTACATCACCATCCGCAGCACCTGCAGGATGTAGCGGTAGGCGTCCTTGGTGAAGTGGAACTTGGACTTGCCGGCCCGCTTGGAGTACTCGATCGGCATGTAGTGCACGGGGTGCTGGTTCGACAGGAACGCGATCGTGATCGTGGTGACGCAGGAGAACCCGGGCGGCAGCAGCCGCAGGTAGGGCAGGGACACGTCGCGGCGGAACGCGCGCAGCCCGGAGTTCAGGTCGGGGATCCTGGAGTTCGTGAGCCGCTCGGCGACCTTGCGGATGAACCACTTCGCGGGGACGCGCAGGAGCTTGTGCGTGCCCTCCTCGGTGGTGCGGGCGCCGACGACCTGGTCCACGGACGGGTCGGTGTCGAGGATGTCGACGAGGTCGGGGATCCGCTCGTTCGGGTACGACATGTCGGCGTCGGTCCACACCACGATGTCGCCGCGGGCCTGCTGGGAGCCGATCCGGCGGACCGTCCCGGAGCCGCTGTTGTGCTGGAACGCCATGATCCGCATGTGCGGGAAGCGGGGCGCCGCCTCCTCCAACCGGGCGAGGGTCGCGTCGGTGGAGCAGTCGTCGACCGCCAGCAGCTCGTAGCTCTTGCCGCTGTTGTCCATGGCCTTCGTGATGCGCTCGACCTCGTCGATCACGTGGTCCTGCTCGTTGTAGCAGGGCAGGACGATGGTCACGTGGACGGGCGGCACCGTGCCGGGGTCGGCGGCGGGCTGGGCGGCGGGGGCCGTGCCGGGCACTGCGCCCGGCTCGCTCGCGGGGGCGGTGTCCACGGGGGCGGCGTCGCTCACGGGGTCGCTCAGGGTGTCGCTCGGCTCGGCGCCTTCGGGCGCGGGCCGCTGCGCGGGCTCGGCGGGCTGGGTACTCACGCACCGCGAGAATACTCGCAACGGCGGACCCCGGCCGACTCACCGGCCGACACGGCGCGTGAACAGCGGGTGGCGGCGCCCCGAGGCGCGGCCGTCAGGGAGCCGACGGCTCGGCGATCCACACGTCGATCGCGAGGCCCCAGGACCCGCCCGGCGGCTCGTCGAGCGTGCGCCCGTCCTGCCGGGAGCGCAACCGCATGATCTGGCGGGGGCGGCCGTACGGCGCCACCTGCTCGGGCCTCGACCCCATGACCACCGGACGCCGCCCGGCGCCGTCGATCTTCCCGATGACGCGGCGGACGTCGGACTGCGTGGCGAACGTGGCGGCCCGCGCGGCGGGCACCCCGCACATCCCGCGCAGGACCTGGAGGAAGCGGTCGGCGGTCCCGACCTCGACGACCACGACGGAGCGGCCCGGCCCGATCCGGTCGCACATCGCGTCGACCGCGCCGACCTCCTTCTGGTCGGTCCGGCCGACCATGTACGCGGCGGAGGTGATGACGATCGGCACCAGCATCAGCACGACGCCCGTGACGGCCGCCACCCGCACGACCTTCCGCGAGTACCCGATCCGCCGCAGCCGCTTGGTGATCCACGCCGCCGCGAACACCGTGAACAGCAGCAGTCCGGGGATGACCAGGCCGATCAGGCGGCGGGACGCCCACGGATGGTCCGGGGTGATGCCGGGCCTGATCAGCACCTGGACGGTCGTCCACACGATCACCGCGTAGGGCAGCAGCCACTCCGGCGACTGGCGGCGCATGAGCCGCCGCACCAGCAGCGCCGCGCCGAACGTGGCGAGCAGCAGCGCGGGGATGCCGATGTACCAGACGACCCAGTACAGCGACAGCTCCGAGTACTGCCGGGTGCCGTCCAGCGGCAGGTGGTCGATCTTCTGGACGGCCTCGATGAACTGGGCGTTCAGCCGGTCGTCGGTGTTGGTCGGGACGCGGCGCACGGTCTGCACCAGCGGCCGGACGGCGAACGCGACGATCACCAGCACGGTGAGGATCGCGGCGGCGCCGGGCAGCCGGCCGCGCCCGAGCGCCGCCCCGGCCGCCCGCAACCGGCGGCCCGTCACGTCCCAGCGGAGCGCGACGGCCAGCAGCGCCGTGCCGGCCACGATCGCGCCGGAGATCACCAGCAGCGGGTTCAGCGAGGCATGGAGGTAGTCGAGGTAGGGGCGGGACTTCAGGTAGCCCTCGACGAGCCCGGCGGCGGCGCCGAGCGCGAGCCCGCAGGCGAGGGCGTAGCCGCTCCGGCGCCGCCGCGCGACGAGGAGCCCGGCGTACACCACGGCGGGCAGGATGTCGCGGATCCCGTCGATCCGGACGAGCACGATCAGGCCGAGCGCCAGGCCGCCGAGGAACGCCTTCGCCATGGCCGCGCGGGGACGCTCCGTCCGGGCGTCGTGCAGCAGCGACAGCCCGCCGAGCAGCAGGATCAGCGCCGGCGGCTCGCTGAAGGTGGACCGCGACACCCACAGCATCGGCAGGGTCAGCGCCAGCAGCAGCGCCGCGGCGGGCGCCCAGCGCGGGCCGACGAGCCGCGCGGCGAGCCCGCCGAACGCCAGCACGCTGCAGGCGCCGAGCAGCGGCGCCATCAGCAGCATCCCGTGCGTGCCGCCCGCCCAGCCGCCGAGCGCGAGGATCATCGGCAGGCCCGCCATGAACTGCGGGACGACCGAGCCGCCGTGCTCGTAGAAGGCGGGGCTGTCGAAGCGCAGCGCGGGGTCGTCGCCGCCGAACGCCCGGAGCATCCGCGGGATCGGCAGCGAGCCGTGGTCCTTCAGCCACGTCGCGAACTGCACGTAGGAGGCGGGGTCGCGGCGGACGATGATCTGCTCGGAGCACATCAGCGCCTCGAACACCAGGAACGCGACGGCGACCGCGACCACGCCGGCCGCCGACCACCACGGGGCGGGCCCGAGCGGGCCGCCCCCGGCCCGCTCGGCGGCCGCGTCGCGGGGCCGCCTCCGGAGGCCGAGCCAGAGCGCCGCCGCGGCCACCGGCACCCACAGCAGGATCGCCGGCCCCGGCCGGAACACCCCGCCCATCAGCAGCGGCAGGCCCACCACGAGCCAGGCCGCGACGAGCAGCGCCGGCGCCACGGTGATCCGGGCGAGCAGCCGACCCGCGTTCATGAACCCGCCCCGTGCTCGTCCGATCCGTGGTCATTCATCGGTGCGGAGCGTAGCGGGAACGGCCGGTCGGCGAGTCCCGGCCGGTCACGGGGCTCTACGCTCGCCCCATGAGCCACAGCGAACCCGCCGTGCCCGGGCCCGCCGAACTGCTGCGGCGGCGGCTGGCCGACGACCCGTCCCGCCCGCTCGTCACCTACTACGACGACGCGAGAGGCGAGCGCGTCGAGCTGTCCGCGCGGACGTTCGACAACTGGGTCGCCAAGACCGCGAACTTCCTGGTGGACGGGCTGGCGGCGGAGCCGGGCGGGCGTGTCGTGCTGGCGCTGCCGCCGCACTGGCAGACCGCCGTGTGGCTGATGGCCTGCTGGTCGGCGGGGCTCGTGGCCGAGCCGGTCGACCCGGCGACGGTGCTGGAACGCGACGCGGCGGGCGCCGAACCGCTCGAGGCGTCCGGGCCGTACATCCTGGCGGCGGCCGAGGAGGTGCTGGACGTGGTGCTGGCGGACCCGCGCGTGGACGGCGAGGCGGAGGAGATCGTCGGGCTCTCGCTGCACCCGCTCGGCGGGCCGCTGGCGGACTGCCCGGTGGGCGTCACCGACTACGCCGCCGAGGTCCGCTCGTACGGCGACCGGTTCGCGCCGGGTCCCGAGGTGAACTCCGGGCTGCCCGCGCTGGATGTGACAAAGACCACATTGACGGCTGCCGAGCTGGTGGCGGCGGCGCGCGCGGCCGCCGCGAAATGGGAGCTGGACGCGTCCTCGCGCGTGCTGGTCGACATGCCGTTCAGCACCCTCGACGGGGTTATGGCGGGCCTGGTCGCACCACTAGCCTCGGGTGCTTCCGTCATAATCCAACGAAACTTTGACAAAGCCGCCCTAGATCGACGCTTGACCTTGGAGCATGTGACGGCGGTGGCCGGACTGCCCGGATGGAAGGACGCATCCGGGTCCGTCCGCCGGCTCGGCTGACCTACGCTCTCTTTGCCCGCGCTTTGTCAACCGAGCCGCGGCCAGCCCCGTCACAGCAGTGCAGGACAGTTCCAGCAGAACAGATCGTTCGAGCAGAACAGACCAAGCCGACCGACCCCCTGAAAGCGGGCCGCGCCCCCCGGACACGGAGCCGATGAACAGCAACCCGATGTACATGGAGTACGTCGACGACGCCGATCCGCAGCCGGCGCCGCGTCGACGCGGCTGGCGCATCCTCGGCTGGGTGTGCGTCGGACTGTCGGCGGTCATGGTGGCCGGCTCGCTCACGGCGTACGGCCTGTACCGCAGCGCGATGGGCAACATCAGCCACGAGGACGTCAACTCGGCGATCGGCCCCAACCGGCCGAAGAAGCTGAACAGCGCGATGAACATCCTGCTGCTGGGGTCCGACACCCGCGCCGGCGCCAACGCCAGCTACGGCCGGTCGATGAAGAACGAGCCGCCGCGCTCGGACACGATGATCCTGCTGCACCTGTCCCCCGGCGGCAGCCAGGCGATGGGCATCAGCTTCCCGCGCGACCTGATCGTGCACATCCCGCCGTGCAAGACCCACGCCGGCGGCATGTCGCCCGACCAGCCGAAGGCGCAGATCAACTCCGCGTTCACCATCGGCGGCGCCGCCTGCGTCATGAAGACGATCGAGGGCCTGTCCGACATCCGCATCGACCACTTCATGCAGGTCGACTTCACCGGGTTCAAGGCCATCACCAGCGCGGTCGGCGGCGTCCCGGTCTGCCTGCCGAAGGACGTGAACGACCCCAAGTCCAAGCTGCACCTGACCCGCGGCAGGCACGTCATCAAGGGCTCCACCGCGCTCGCCTACGTGCGCGTCCGGCACGGCCTCGGCGACGGCTCCGACCTCGACCGCATCAAGCGGCAGCAGAAGTTCATGGGTGCGCTGGCGAACAAGGCCATGAGCGCCGGGGTGCTGAGCAACCCGACCAAGCTGATCCCGCTGATGAGCGCGGCGACCAAGTCGCTCACCACCGACAAGGAGCTGACCCCGCAGGTCATGCTGAAGATCGCCCAGGGCATGCAGGGCATGACCTCGGGCAAGCTGCGCTTCGTCACCGCGCCCAACGGCCCCGACCCGTCCGACCCGAACCGGGTCGTGCTCACCTCCGCCGCGCAGCCGTTCTTCTCCGCGGTCCGCAACGACAAGACGGTGCCGACCGAGAGCAAGTCGGCCGCCCCCAAGATCCCGCCCGACCAGGTGCGGGTGCGGGTCTACAACGGCAGCGGCATCGACGGCCAGGCCGGCCGCGTCGCCTCCGACCT
This sequence comes from Actinomadura nitritigenes, assembly GCF_017573545.1. Classification (GTDB taxonomy): domain Bacteria; phylum Actinomycetota; class Actinomycetes; order Streptosporangiales; family Streptosporangiaceae; genus Spirillospora; species Spirillospora nitritigenes. Next base: position 248,538 of record NZ_JAGEOK010000012.1, read on the forward strand.
GGAGGCCCAGGGCTTCCAGGTGACGGTCGGCGGCAACGCCCCGAAGACGACCGCCACCAAGGTGCTGTACGGTTCCGGGGCGGACCAGCAGGCTCAGACGCTCACCGCGCTGATCCCGAGCAACCCCGCCCCGACGGCCCGCACCACCGGTGCCACGCCCGGCGTGGTCGACCTGGTCGTCGGCTCGAACTGGACGGCCCTCAAGAACGCCAAGGGGGGCATCCCCAAGCAGCAGGGCGAGATCCGCGCCAACGACGACATCTGCAAGGGGGCTTGAACCGGCAGGCCATGACGTACAGCAGCAGGCCCTCTGAGGCCGAGACGGGACCGCAGGCCGCCGCCCGGGCGGCGGCCGACCAGCGAACACCGGACGATCAGCGCGCGCCGGCCGTCCCCGACCCCCGTCCCGACCCGGCGGCGCCCGCCGCCGCGGGCGCGGGCGCAGGCCCCCTGGGCGCGGCGGCCGCCACGGCCACCGTCACCGCGCCGGTCACGGAAGCCGCCGCGGGGCCTGTCACGGGGGCCCCGGACGGCGAGCGCCAAGCGGCCGGCCCGGTCCGGATCTCCTCGCCGCCGAAGCCGCGCAAGGAGCGGGACCCGTACTTCGACAACGCGAAGTACTTCGCGATCCTGCTGGTGGTGTCGGGGCACTCGATCGCCAACCTGCAGAACGTCCCCATGGCCAAGTGCCTGTACATCTTCATCTACATGTTCCACATGCCGCTGTTCATCGTGATCACCGGCTACTTCTCGCGGAACTGGACGTTCTCCCCGGGCAAGGCCCGCAAGCTCATCACCAACGTCGGCGTCCCGTACGTGGTGTTCGAGGTCGCGTACTCGCTGTACGACTGGCTGGCGGGCCGCCACGACCTGGAGATCAGCCTGCTGAGCCCGTACTACCTGACGTGGTTCCTGTGCGCGCTGTTCCTGTGGCGGCTGTCCACCCCGGTGTGGCAGCAGATCCGGTGGCCGCTGGCCGTCGCGATGGGGTTCGCCCTGCTGTCGTACATGAGCGACCTCGGCAGCACCTTCGACATCCACCGGGTGTTCGGGCTGCTGCCGTTCTACGTCCTCGGCCTGAAGCTCAGGCCCGAGCACTTCGAACTGCTGAAGAGGCCGATCGCGCGCCCGATCGGGGCGGTCGTGCTCGTCATCGGGCTGGCGTGCTCCTACGTGGTGATGAAGCACATGTCGGTGAGCTGGATCTTCTGGAAGGACCCGCACTTCAAGCTCGGCGTCGGCGACTTCAAGGGCACCCTGATGCGGCTGGCGATGTTCGCGTCCGCCACCGTGCTGGTCGCCGCGTTCCTGACGCTCATCCCGCGCAGGCGGTACTGGTTCACCGCGCTGGGCTCGACGACGCTGTACTGCTACCTGCTGCACGGCTTCGTCACCCGGCTGCTGAACTTCACCGGCTGGTGGGGTGCGGACTGGATGCACACGCCGGGCGGGGTCGTCGCGGTGATCTGCGGCGCCGTCGTCGTCGGGACGTTCCTGTGCTCTCCCCCGGTCCGCCGGACCATGAGCTGGGCGCTGGAGCCCAAGATGACCTGGGTGTTCACGCCGCTGCGCCGGCCGAGCCGGGGCTAGCCCGCAGCACGGAAACGGAACAATCTCCCATCCGGCCCCAGGGCCGCCGATCGCGGACTAGAGTCGCCCTGCCCGCACGTGAACGGTTGTCACGGACGAAATGAATCCTTCGGAGACATGACGGAAACCCTCCCCCAGCCGCGCCCCCCGGAGCCGGGCCGCCCCCCGGAGCCGGGCCGCCCCCCGGAGCCCGGCCGGTCCTTCGACGGCGGGCCGGCGCCCGCCCCGCGGCCGGCGCCGGAGCCCCCCGCCCCGCGCCGCGAGCGCGACCCCTACTTCGACAACGTCAAGTTCTTCCTCATCCTGCTCGTCGTCGTCGGGCACGTCTGGGAGGTCCTCCGGAACGGCAGCCACGCGGTGGACGCCGCCTACACCGTGGTGTACGGCTTCCACATGCCGGTGTTCGTGTTCGTCTCCGGTTACTTCGCCCGCGGATTCATGCGGTCGACCGACAAATTCCGGGTCATTTTCCCCACCTTGGTCGTTCCGTACGTGATCTTCGCCGTGCTTTACCGGCTGCAGCTCGTGGCCATCCGGGGAAATGAATTCCGGCTGCACGAGCTTTTCCGTCCGCAGTTCCTGATGTGGTTCCTCGTCGCGCTGGTGCTGTGGCGGCTGAGCGCCCCGCTGTGGGGGCACCTGCGGCACCCGGTGGCGGTGTCGGTGGCCCTGGCGCTGGTGGCCGGGAGCTGGAGCTTCAACAGCGACCCGACGCTGTGCCGGGCGGCGGCGCTGCTGCCGTTCTTCGTCCTCGGCCTGACCATCCGGCCCGAGCTGGCGCTGGCCCCGCGCAGCCGCGGGTGGACGCGCTGGGCCGGGCTCGCCGTGCTGCTGGCCGCCCTGCCGGTCGCCTACGTGTGGGAACGCGGGACCGCGCTCCCCAAGATCGCGCACGGTGTGCTGCTGTGGAACCGGGGCTACGAGCACATGCACTTCGGCGCGGTCGAGGGCATGGCGTACCGGCTGCTGGCCATGGTGCTCGCCGTCGCGCTCGGCGCCGCGTTCCTCGCGGCCGTCCCGCGCGGGCGGGCCTGGTACACCGCGCTCGGGACCCGGACGATGTACGTCTACCTGCTGCACGGCCTCATCGTGAAGACGCTGGACTACGGCGGCGTCTTCGACGCGCACTTCTTCGGCACCCCGGCCGGCGCGGTGGCGGCGACGCTGGGGGCGCTCGCCGTCGGCGTGCTGCTCGGCACCGCGCCCGTGCAGCGGCTCACCCATTGGGCGATCGAGCCGAAGGGCCGATGGCTACTCAAGCCCTCTCATGGCAGGACATAAGATTTACCTGCCGGATGCGGGTATGATCCAGATTCATCGAGTAGTTGATTGGCGTTCGCGTGAGCAGTGAATACGACATCTCCCTGAGCATCATCGTGCCCGTGCACAAAGTGCAGGGGTACCTGCGGCAGTGCCTGGATTCGCTGCTGGTCCCGGACGTGCCGAATCTGGAGATCATCGGGATCGACGACGCCTCGCCGGACGCCTGCGGGGAGATCCTGGACGAGTACGCCGAGCGCGACTCGCGGCTGAAGGTGCGCCACCTGACCGAGAACGTCGGGCTCGGCGAGGCCCGCAACGTCGGGCTGGACATGGCGACCGGCGACTACGTCTGGTTCTTCGACAGCGACGACTACGCGACCGAGGGCGCCGTCAAGGCGATCTGCGAACGCCTCGCCGAGACCCGGCCCGACGTGCTGATGTTCGACTACGCGCGGTCCTACTGGAACGGGCGGGTCAAGCGGAGCATCATCAACCACCTGTTCCGGGAGCCGCCCGCGCCGGAGGTGTTCACGCTCGCCGACCGGCCGAGCCTGCTGGAGATGTTCACCTCGATCTGGAACCGGGCGATCCGCCGCGAGTTCATGATCGAGCACGGGCTGCGCTTCAACAGCGGCTACTACGAGGACGTCAGCATCACCTACCCCGTCCTCATGGCCGCCGAGCGGGTCAGCTTCCTCGACCGGGTCTGCTACATCTACCGGCAGCGGCGCAGCGGCGCGATCACCAAGACGGCCAGCGACAAGCACTTCGACGCCTTCGACCAGTACGACCGCATCTTCGCGTTCATGGACCACCTGGGCCCGAGGATGGACCGGTTCCGTCCGCTGATGTTCGACCGGACGATCTGGCACCTGCTGGTCATCCTCGAGCGCGCCGACCGCGTGTACACGTCGGAGAAGCCGCGGTTCTTCGCCGAGATGACCAAGACCTACAACCGCTACAAGCCGCCGGGGCACGTCCCGCCGGACGACGAGCCGAACCTGGCCGAGAAGCACCGGGCGATCGAGCGGGGCGACTTCCGCGCCTGGGAGCGCCTCAACGGCCCGACGCTCACGACGAAGGCGAAGAAGCGCGGCCGCAAGGTCCGCAAGCTGCAGAAGCGCGGCGTCGTCCGCTCCAAGGAGCTCGCCAAGGAGCGGTACTACGCGATGCGGCGGCACCTGCCGATCGAGGAGAACCTCGCGGTGTTCGCCGCCTACTGGTACCGCGGGTACTCCTGCAACCCCGCCGCGATCTACGAGAAGGTCCGGGAGCTGGCGCCGCACATCCGCTGCGTGTGGATCGTGAAGCCGGGCGCGCGCAAGACCATGCCGGAGGGCGTGGACTACGTGGTGGCCGGGTCGGCGGAGTACTACCGGACGATCGCCGCCGCGAAGTACTTCGTCAACAACGTCAACTTCCCCGACAACCTCGTCAAGCGGCCGGGGCAGGTGCACCTGGAGACCCAGCACGGCACGCCGCTGAAGAAGATGGGCCTCGACCAGATGGAGTACCCGGTCGGCGCCGCCGACATGGACTTCAAGGCGCTCATCGAGCGGTCCGACCGCTGGGACTTCCTGCTGTCCGCCAACCCGCTGATGAGCGAGGCGTGGGAGCGGGGCTTCCCCTGCAAGTACGAGCTGCTGGAGATCGGGTACCCGCGCAACGACCGGCTGGTGCGCGCGACGCCGGAGGAGCAGGCGCGGCTGCGCGACGAGCTCGGCGTCCCCGAGGGCAAGACGGCGATCCTGTACGCGCCGACGCACCGCGACTACCAGCGCCGCTACGCCCCGATGTTCGACATCGGCCGGGTCATGGAGCAGCTCGGCGACGACCACGTCCTGCTGCTGCGCGCGCACTACTACTACAAGCTCAAGAACATGGCGGCGGACCTCGGCTGGAACGAGGACCAGGTCATCGACGTCTCCAAGCACCCGTCCGTCGAGGACCTGATGATCGCCTCGGACGCGCTCCTCACCGACTACTCGTCGGTCATGTTCGACTACGCCAACCTCGGCAAGCCGATCGTGATCTACGCCAACGACTGGGAGACCTACAAGCTCACCCGGGGCGTGAACTTCGACCTCACCGAGTTCCCGCCCGGCGTCGTCGCCTACGCGGAGTCCGAGCTCGTCGAGGCGTTCGCGTCCCGGGCGGCGTGGGGCGACGCGGCGGCGAAGCACCTGGAGGCGTTCCGGGCGCGGTTCTGCCCCTGGGACGACGGGCACGCGGCCGAGCGGGCGGTGCGCCGGGTGTTCCTCGGCGAGCAGCTCCCCCCGATGCCGGCCGTGGCGCCCTCCGCCGAAGCCTCGTCGGAGGCCTCCTCCGCGGCGTCCGGCCCGGCGTAGCGGCCGCGCGCCGGAACGCCGCCCTTTCTTTTCCTGACCGTCCGCGACCGGACCCGCCGGCTCCGGCTCGCACAGCCCTCGAAGGAGTGGGCATGACCGCCCCCAGGATTAGTGTCATCGTGCTCTCGCACGGCGCCGGAGAGGACCTCGGCGACGCCCTGGACTCTCTCGCGGCCCAGACGTTCCGGGACCTCGAGGTCCTGGTCGTGGACGACGGCACCGGCACGGCCGCGCGGGCGGCGCTGCCCGACGACCGGTTCCGGATCGTCCGCAGCGGCGCGCCGAGCCGGGGCGCGGCCCGCAACCTGGGGGTGGCCGAGAGCCACGGCGAGTTCCTGCTCTTCGCCGACGGCGGCGACCCGATGCCGCCGGAGGCGGTCGCCTCGCTGCTGACGGCGCTGGAGGCGTCCGGGGCCGAGTTCGCGACCGGGCCCGACGCGGCCCGCCGGTGGACGGGCCAGGTGTCGCAGTGGAAGGCGAGCGCCGACGCCCCGGCGCCCGCGAAGGCCACCGACCTGCACCGCAGCCCGGACCTGCTGAACCGCCGCCGGATCGTCGGGTCGCTGTTCCGCCGCTCGTTCTGGGACGCGGCCGGCCTGGAGTTTCCCGACCTCGGGCGCTACGACGACCTGCCGGTCGCGGTGCGGGCGGCGCACCTGGCGAAGTCGGTCGACGTCGTCGAGGCCCCCGTCCTGCACCGCCGTGGACCGCGCCACGAGCCGACCACCGAGCCGCAGGAGATCGCCGACGGCTTCGGCGCGGCGAACCTCGCGACGTCCTGGGTCGCCGAGCGCGGCGACGTCAAGGAGCTGCGGCGGCTCCAGCTCGCCCTCGTCTCGACCGAGCTGAAGATGTTCCTGGACGCCCTGCCGGACCTGTCCGGCGAGGAGCGGGAGCAGGTCGTCGCGCAGGCGGCGGCGTACGCCGGGGGTGTGTCGGCGAAGGTGTTCGCCGAGGCGCCCGCGCTGACCCGGCTGAAGTGGCACCTCGCCTCGGAGGGCCACACGATGGAGCTGGTGAAGGTCGTCCGGTACGAGCGGGGGAAGTCCTCGCCGTCGATCGTCCGCGACCCGCTGCGCCGCTACGTCGTGTACCCGTACTGGAAGGACGCGAAGCTCGACGTCCCCCGCGACGTGTACCGGGCGCGCGACGAGGTCAAGATGCGGGGCCGAGTGCACACGGTGCGCTGGGAGGGCGACCGGCTGGTCGTCACCGGCGAGGCGTACATCAACTCGGTCAGCTCCCGCCGCCGCTGGACGTCGATCAAGGCGGTGACGCTGCGCAACGGCCGCCGCAAGATCCTCATGAAGGCGCGGCAGACCCCGAAGCCCGGCAAGTCGTCCGGCGGCTGGACCGGCTTCGAGTTCGCGCTGGACGCGGGGAAGCTGAAGGAGCGCGGCGGCTGGGCGGAGGGCACCTGGGAGGTGCACGCCTCGGTGCTGAACGCCGGCGTGTTCCGGCAGGGGCCGGTGCGCGGCGGCGGCTCGGGGACGGGTGCGCACCCGCCCTACCGGTACGTCGCCGACGACGTTCGCATCGTCCCGAAGGTCGTGGACGGGTTCCTGGTCGTGCAGGTGGAGCGGGTCCGGGAGCGCGCGACGGCGCTGCGCTGGGACGGCTCCGCGCTGCTCATCGAGGTCGACGCGGCCGCCGGCCCGCCCGCGGAGTTGGTGCTGACGCTCGGCGACGCGCGCGTCCCGGTGCCGGTGACGCCGCGGTCCGGCGGGTGGACGGCGCGCGTCGACCCGGACTCGCTGGACGTCGACATCGACGCCGACGCGATCGACGACACCCGCGACTGGACGCTGTCGGCGGACGGCCGGCCGCTCGTCCTCGCCGAGGGCGTGGAGGAGGCGCGGCGCACGTCCGGCGCGCTGGAGGTCAGCGCGGGCCACGGCCCCGGCGGGTACGTGCGGGTGCGGCGGGCGACGACGCGGCTGTCGGTGAGCGACTGCGCGTGGCGCCCCGACGGGACCCTGTCGCTGGCGGCGACGCACACGGCGCACACGGGCGGCCAGATCGTGGTCCGCAGCCGCGGGCGCCGCAAGGAGCACGCGTTCGACCTGGTCCCGGACAGCTCGGGCACGCTGCGGGCCGAGGTGCCGGCGGCGGCGGTGCCGAGCGTCGCGGGGATCCTGCCGCTGCGGCCGGGCCGCTGGGACGTGCTGTTCCGGCCGCCGGGCGGGCGGGCGCTGACGGTCCGGCTGACGGACGCCGCGCAGCGCGCCCTGCCGGAGCCGCTGGAGGTGGCGCGCCGCGGCTACGCGCTGGAGACCAAGGACGGCCGGCTGGTCATCGCGGTCACCGGCGACGTGTCCGGCGAGGAGAAGAGCGCCGGGGCGAAGTACCGGGAGGAGGCGCGCCGCAAGGTGGCCCGCGAGGGGCTGCGCGACGCGGTGCTGTTCTCCTGCTTCAACGGGCGGCAGTTCTCCGACAGCCCGAAGGCGATCCACCAGGAGCTGCTGCGGCGCGGCGCGGACCTGGAGCAGCTGTGGGTCGTGAACGACGCGCAGGCCGAGCTTCCGGACACGCTGAAGGCCGTCCGGCTGAACGGCAAGGAGTGGCAGGAGGCGGTGACGACGTCCCGCTACATCGTCACCAACCACCGGCTCGGCGACTGGTTCCAGCGGCATCCCGACCAGGTGGTGCTGCAGACCTGGCACGGCACCCCGCTGAAGAAGATCGGCCGGGACGTCAAGGAGGTCCACTTCGCCTACGCGCCGGGGATGAAGTCGGCGCTGCAGAGCAAGGAGAAGAAGCCGGAGGGCCCGTCCGTCCCGGAGTGGAGCCACCTGCTGTCGCCGAACCCGTTCAGCACGGAGATCTTCCGCCGCGCGTTCGCGTTCAAGGGCGAGATGCTGGAGGTCGGGTACCCGCGGAACGACCTGCTGTACAGCCCGGAGGCGGACGCGGTCGCGAAGTCGGTCCGGGCGCGGCTCGGCATCCCGGAGGGCAAGCGGGTCGTGCTGTACGCGCCGACGTGGCGCGACGACCAGTACTACAGCCGCGGCCGGTACAAGCACGACATGCGCCTCGACCTGGAACGCGCGCGCGCCGCGCTGGGCGACGACCACGTCCTGCTGGTCCGGCTGCACTCCAACGTGGTGGACGGCATCACCGAGGACGAGCACGGCTTCGTCCGCGACGTGTCGCTGTACCCGGACATCACCGAGCTGTACCTGATCTCCGACATGATGATCAGCGACTACTCGTCGGTGATGTTCGACTACGCCAACACCGGCCGGCCGATGCTGTTCTTCACCTACGACCTGGCCGACTACCGGGACCGGCTGCGCGGCTTCTACTTCGACTTCGAGGCGGAGGCGCCGGGGCCGCTGGTGGAGACCTCCGACGACCTGATCGACGCGATCCGCGACGTCGACGCGGCGACGGCGGGGCACCAGGACCGGTACAAGGACTTCGTCGCGCGGTTCTGCCCGCTGGACGACGGGAAGGCGGCGGCGCGCACCGTGGACCGGGTGTTCCCGCCGCAAGGGTGATCGACTGTAGCCATACGTGATCGTCCGGCACCGATGCGTTGATAAGCTACCTGCCTGGCACAAGCGACATCGGGGAAGGCTGCGGACATTGGACGCGGTGGCCAACCATTGCCGCGTGGGCTCCGACGACCGCCTGCGCATCCGGTGGCACGACCCCCTGCCGGAGGGGCGGCGGGTCGTGCTGCGGCACCGGGAGTCGGGCGAGACGCGCCCGGCGCCCGTCGCGGCGGACCGGCGGTCGCTGGAGGTGGACGTCGGCGAGCTGGCGGCCGGCACGTGGGAGCCCGTCATCGAGGCGGACGCCGCGGCGGACGGTTCGGACGACGGCACGGCGGGCGGCTCCGCCGGAGGCGCCGCCCGCCCGATCCTGACCGACGACCCGGGCTTCTCGCTGGACGGGCTGCGCGCCTACGCGGGCCGTCCGCGCGACCGGGCCGTGCGGGCGGTGCGGACGCGGAAGGGGCACGCCCGGCTCCGCGTCCGGACGGTCTCCCCGCACGCGGAGGTAGCGGCGGTGCACCCGCACGACGGCGAGATCCGGATCGACGGGTGGCTCGCGTACACGGGCCCGCAGGCCGGCGAGCCCGCGCGGCTCGTCGCGGCGCCGCGCGACGGCGGCGCCGCGGTGACCGGGGAGGTCGTCCTCGACGGGACCGGCTTCCGCGGCCGGCTGGCGGTCGACGCGCTGGCCGCGGCGGAGCCCGCCCTGTGGGACCTGTGGCTCGACGTCGGCGACGTGCACGCCCGCCTCGGCACCTGGCTCGACGACGCGCCCGGCAAGCGCGGCAAGCTGTCCTACCCCCGGCAGGTCGCCGCGCCGGCCGGGCGGGAGATGGCCGTCCGGCCGTACTACACCGAGCGGGACCAGCTGGCGGTCTCCTGCCGCCCGGTCGGGGATGACGGCGCGTGAGGATCACGTTCCTGCTGCTGGAGGCCTTCTCCATCGACGGCACCGTCCGCTGCACCTTCACGCTCGCCGACGAGCTGTCGCGGCGGCACGAGGTCGAGGTCGTGAGCGTGCTGCGGGACCGCGACCGGCCCGTCCTGCCGCTGTCGGGCCGGGTCCGGCTGCGGTCCCTGGTCGACGTGCGGCCCGGCGCGACCGTCCCGTGGCCCCACACCGCGCGCGCCGAGCGGCTGATGCCGGAGCCGTCCGCGATGGTCCACCCGGAGGAGCGCAGCTTCAACAAGTACAGCGCCTGGACCGACGACCGGCTCACCCGCTTCCTGCGGCACCTGCACACGGACGTGCTGGTCACGACACGCGCCGGGCTCAACCTGGCGGCGGCGCGGCTGGCGCCCCGCCGCGTCGTCGTGGTCGGGCAGGAGCACCTCCAGCTCGGCATCAACGAGCCGGGGATCCTCGCGGAGATCAAGGAGTGGTACCCGCGGCTCGACGCGCTCACCTGCCTGACCGCCGCCGACCGGGCCGCCTACGAGGAGCTGCTGCCGCTGGGGTCGTGCCCGGTCCGCGCGATCCCCAACGGCCTGCCGACCCGGGTGCATCCGCGGTCCCGGCAGGAGAACCGGATCGTCGTCGCGGCCGGCCGGGTCGTGTGGATCAAAGGCTACGACCTGCTGATCGACGCGTTCGCGAAGGTCGTGGAGAAGCACCCGGAGTGGAGCCTGCGGATCTACGGGGACGGGCCCCGGCGCGAGGAGCTGCGCCGCAGGGCGACCCGGCTCGGGCTGTACAACAACGTCCTGATGATGGACCCCACCGACGACATGGAGGGCGAGCTCGCCAAGGCGTCGGTGCTCGCGGTGTCCTCGCGCGCCGAGTCGTTCGGGATGACGATCATCGAGGCGTTCGCGTGCGGGCTGCCGGTGGTCGCCTTCGACTGCCCGTGCGGGCCCCGCGAGATCATCACCGACGGCCGGGACGGGCTGCTCGTCCCGCCCGAGGATCCGGACGCGTTCGCCGGGGCGCTGCTCCGCGTGATCGAGGACGAGGAGCTCCGCCTGGCGATGGCCGCGAACGCCGTCGCGGCGGCGACCCGGTTCGACATCGCGGTCGTGGCCGCCGCCTGGGAGCGGATGCTGGCGGACCTGCGCGCCCGCCCGCGCCGCCGGACGGGGCGGCGCTAGGCGCGGAGCGACTCCTCGGCGGCGGGCTCGCCGTCGTCCTGCCCGGGCCCGGGCTCGCCCACCGGGTCCTCGCGGACGCGGCGCGGCGACGGGAGCAGCGCGAGCCCCAGCGCCACGCACGCGAACGGCACGGCGGGCAGCACGTAGCGGTAGTCGAAGTCGGCGGTCGCCGCCGGGATGACCAGCAGCGCGAGGCTCGTCCCCCACGGCATCAGCGCGCCGGTCCCCCAGTGCCGGACGGGCCCGAGCAGCCGCCACCGGGTGCCGCGCCGCCCGACGTGCGGCAGCGCGAACACCAGCCCGCCGAGCAGGACGAGCCCGAGGACGGTGCCGGGCATCGACATGCGGTCCTGGTAGTCCTGCATCTTCCCGGCCCACGGCTGGACGACCTTCGTCTCCCCGCCGGACGGGTCGTACTTCTCGGCGACGAGGGCCTGCTCGTCGTCCCACGACTCGCCCTCGGGGAAGACGTACTCCAGCCACGTCCACGGCGTCGGGTACGGCTCGCGCTTCCAGTCGAAGGACCGCCAGGTGTCGCGGACCACGACGCGCGCGTAGTCGCCCGGCTGCTTCTCGATGGCCTGCTTGGTGAAGTCGCTCGCCATCCGGTTGGCCTGGTCGCCGGTGATCCAGCCGGGGATCCGGTGGAAGGGGGAGTCGGCGGTCCACAGCACCACGAACGCGGGCGCGATCTGCGGGTCCTCGTCCGCCGGCGGGCACATGATCTGCAGCTCGGGGCTCGGCTTGATCTTGGCGCAGTCGGCGAACGCGGCGGTGCGGCCGTACAGCCAGATCGAACCGGCCTTGGACACGGTGAACTGGCCGTAGGTCTCCTTGAACCAGTACATGTAGCCGCCGAGCGGCAGCAGGAAGGCGATCAGCGCGGCGACGAGGGGGCGCCAGCCCGCGCGGCGCAGCAGCATGCCGAGCAGGATCACGGCGATCAGCGGCAGGCCCGCCGACCGGGTCACGGCGGCGAACGCGGCGAACATCCCGGCGAGCGCGCCGAGCCACCAGGTCGCCCGGCGCCGCCACAGCGCCGCCGTCACCGCCGCGAGCAGCAGGAACGTGAAGAGCGAGTCCGACATGAGCATGTGCTCGAGGGCGATCTGGTAGCTGTCCAGGAGCACCGGCACCGTCAGCGCCGCGCCGAGCAGCCCGGGCACGAGGTAGCGCCAGCCGAGCCGCCCCGCGCTCCCGCCGGGCCCGGTGGGCCACGCCGCCCGGCCCGCCCGCCACACCAGCAGGTACACCAGGACCCCGCCGAGCAGCCCGATGGCGTGCTGCACCGCCACCATCACGGTGAAGGAGTGGAACGGCTTCAGCATCCACAGCAGGATCGGGTAGCCGCTCGGACGCGTCTCACCGGGCTGGAGCTTGAGGGCGGCCTCCAGGTAGCTGGGCGAGTCGCCCGTCCAGTGCGGCGCGGGGTAGCCGCGGACCGCGATGATCCGGATCCAGGTGGCCGCCACGAGCACGCAGGCAAAGGGCAATTGGGCAAGAACTGCCATAGGTCTGACGCGCACCGCCAAAGCCTACCCAGCCCGGACCATCAAAACGATCTGGACGGCCGGCGCCGGCGCCCTGCGCGTCCCATGCGTCCCAGTAACGGAGTCACGACTCGGTGACAATGCCGGAGACCGCATCCGGACAGCCGATACCATCGAGCGTCCCGGGACGAAAGGAAACCCTCCATGGCGAACTTCACGCTCGACGACGTTCGGCAACGGACGTACAAGGCGCGTGACGCGTGGTGGACGGTCCTGCTGGTCGACCCGCTCGCCGCCCGCCTGGTGAAGTTCACCGCGAACCGGACCAGGATCACGCCCAACCAGCTCACCGTGGGCGCGCTGATCCTCGGCCTCGGCGCGGGCGCCTGCTTCGCCGCGGCGTCCTGGCCGTGGCTGCTCGCCGGCGCGGTGCTGTACCACCTGTCGTTCACGCTCGACTGCATGGACGGCAAGATCGCGCGGCTGAAGGGCACCGGGTCGGTGTTCGGCGCGTGGCTGGACTACATCTTCGACCGGGTCCGGGTGCTGGCCTGCGCGGTCGCGCTGATGGCCGGGCAGTACGCGGCGACGGGGAACGTCGCCTACGTGTGGACGGCGCTCGGCGTCGTCTTCCTGGACATGCTCCGCTACATGGACGCCCTGGAGATCTACAAGGTGCGCTCGCAGATGCGCACCACGCTGCTGGAGGCGCGCCGGGAGGCGGAGGCGCTGGAGGAGGCGGTCCGGCGGGCCGACGGCCGGGACGCACTGCCCGGTGCGGGCGAGGTCGGCGCGGACCTGCGCTCGGCCGAGGGGGCGCTCGGCGCCGACCCCGAGATGGAGGAGCAGGTCGTCGGCGACACCGAGCGCGCCAACGCCGACCTCCAGGCGGGCTTCTACAAGCGGTTCCCCTGGTACATCCGGATCCGCAACGTGCTCCTGCGGGGCCGGATCCGCCCGCACCTGATCAGCGGCATCGAGTTCCAGATGGGCGTGTTCATCGTCGCCCCGGTGGTCGCCGCTGCCGTGCCGGGCGCGATCATCCCGGTGGTGTGCGTCAGCGCGGCGGGGATGCTGGCCTTCGAGCTGTTCATCATCTACAAGTTCTGGCTCTCCAGCCGGGACTACAGCCGCAGCCTCGCCAAGCTGAACGGCACGATCGAGGGCTACCGGGCGCAGCTGCCCGCCGAGGAGCCGGAGCACTCCGCCGACGCCGCGGTCGTCGGCAGCTCCGGCTGACGGCTCGGGCCGGTTCCGGGCGGAGCGGTCAGGAGACCGAGAGCGGGCCGTCGCGGCAGGTCTCGATGGAGAGGCCGTGCCCGTCGGGCGGGGCGATCGAGACCGTGCCGTCCGAGGCCACGGTGGCGCCGGCCGCGCGCGTGACCGTCTCGCAGTCCAGGGTGAACGCGCGCCGCGGCCCGGTCTCGTCGATGAGCCCGGTGCCGCTCAGCTCGACGGTGCCCCGCTCCCGGTCGACGATCTGCAGCCCGCCGCCCTCGGCGATGACGGCGACGGTCGGGTACTTCCGCACCCGCCAGGCGAGCCTGCGGAAGTCGGAGACCGTCCGGCCGCGGGCCTTTAGGGCGCCGTAGGAGGCTCCGAGCCCGAACGGGCAGTCCTGGGGCGGCAGGCCGCGGGCCTTCGCGCACCGGTCGATGAACGCGTCGTAGGCCTGCTCCACCGCGCGTTCCCCGGCGGGCGCGACGGTGAACCGCGGCGTGACCGGCATGCCGCCGGCCGGGCCGCCGCCGTCATCCGGGAACACGGGCGTCTGCCCCGCCGCGACCCGCACCACGTCCTGGCGGCCCTGGTAGAGGCGGTACAGGCCGGGGAGCAGCCGGTACTCCACGCTGCGGTCCTTGTTCGCGGGATCCGCCAGGAAGGGCGCCCGGACGCCGCCGACCTCGACGTACCGCAGCGCGGTCGCCGCGAACCGCACGCTCGCCAGCGGCTCGGCGATCCGCAGCCCGCCGCGGCCCGTCAGCAGCCGGACGGTCGTCTCGTACCGCCTGTGGTGCTCTCCGACGAGGACGACGGTGACCTCGGCGTCGAAGCCGGAGTCGCTCGTCTGCCTCACGGCGCCGATCTTCCAGTCGCCGAGGGCGCCGGGCGCGAGGAACCGCGCCGCCTCCCCGGCCGGCCGCTCCGTCCTCGCCGTCCGCAGCGCCCCGCCGACGTCGTGCCTCCTGATCGCCTCGAAATAGTGGCGGACCAGCGTCACCGTGCCGGGCTCCCGGCCGGAGCCGTGCACGAGGGAGGCCAGGAGGACTCCGGCCAGGGCGACGCCGCCGCCGAGGACCCACCGCCGTCGGTACCGGAACTCCCGCACGGCCACCTCCCTGATCGTCGCGCGTCCATGAGATGGCATCGCGCCCTCTCCGGGTCCCTTTCCGGCCGGATCCGGTCAGTCCGGAACCGCGGGTTCCCGTCCTCCGCCAGAGTCGGCGGCGGAGGTGATCGACGGTGGGCGACGAGGAGCGGCGGTACGCGACCGCGCGGCTGTACGGGCGGGCCTCCCTGGGGGCGGCCGGGGCCGCGGTGGCGCTCCTGCTCGTGTCCGTCCTTCCCCGGGGCGGCGGCGAACCCGCCGCGCTTGGCACGGCTCCGCCGGCGGAGCCGGTCCCGCGGGCCGTCTCGCTCGCGTCGGCCGCCCCGCGACCGGCGGACGGCGGGACGGTGCGGATCGTCGAGCACGGCTTCACCGCGCTGCGGGACGCGTCCGGCGAGCACCGCGTGAGCTGGGGCCTCGTCCTGGAGAACACCAGCCGGACGTCGGCGGTCTCGGTCCCGGTGACGGTCGGGATCCTCGACCGGCGCGGCGCGCAGCTGATCGGGAAGACCGGCGACTACGCCCGGCACCGCAGCACGCCCTACATCATGCCGGGCGCCCGTTACGGCATCGGCGACGCCACCTACGTGAAGCGGGCCGGCGCGGCCCGCCTCACGTTCGCGCTCGGCGCCGCCGAGTGGCTCCCGCCCGGCGACCCGCGGGCTCCGCGGCTCACCGCGAGCCTCGTCAAGGGCGACCTCTACCGGGTCGACACGATGCAGCCGTTCCTGCTCGGGGATCCGCCGCGCGCCGAGGTGCACCGGGAACGCCGGCACGACCTGGCCGTCACGTTCCGGGTCGACTCCGGCGCGCCCGAGGTCCTGCCCGACGGCCACGCCTCCGCCGTCCTCCGCGACTCCCGCGGCCGGATCGTCGGCGGCACCGGCCCGGCGGACACCGTGACGTGGACCCGCTTCCCGCCGGGCTGGTCGATCCAGCGGATCGCCGCTACGGGAGTCCCGCCGACCGTCGACGTGAAGCGCATCGAGGTCTACCCCGAGCCCTACTACCGCCTCTGAGCCGCGGTGGCCCCCGTCACGCGGCGGCCCCCGTCACGGCGCGGTCCCGGTCACGGGGCGGCGGCGAGGAGCTCGGTCCACTGGCGGCAGACCTCGTCCAGCCCGTAGGCGGCGCGTACCTGGTCGCGCGCCAGCGCCGCGTCCGCCTCCCACCGGTCCAGCGCGACCGTCCCGGAGATCGAGGCGGCCATCGCGGACGGGCCGGCGTGGATCCAGCGGGTGTCGTAGATCGTCTCCGCGCCGGGCCAGCCGAGCAGCGCCGGGACGGCCCCGGACGCCATGCCCTCGGCGGGCGCGAGGTGGAAGCTCTCGTCGTCGCTGGTGGACAGCACGAACCCGATCCGGCGCAGCCAGGACGCCACGTCGCGGCCGTAGGAGTCGAACACGACGCCGCCGGACAGCACCGGGGACCGGCGGATGCGGCGGAACACCTGCTCGTAGTGGGCGCGCTCCTCGTCCTTCTGCCAGATCCACCAGTACTCCCACGGGAGCTTGGACTTGACGAAGAGGGTGAAGCGCGGGTCGTCGCGGCGCAGCTCCTCCAGCGCGTCCAGGGCGAGGTCGAGGCGCTTGCGGGACGGCGCGATGCCGATCATGCCGAGGTGGTGCTCGGCGCCGGCGAGCTTCGGCCGGTCGAGCTGCCGGTCGTCCACCCAGTTCGGCACCGTGGTGATCTTGGACATGGGCCAGCCGAGGATCTCGTGGGTCAGCCGCGCGTAGTGCGGGCTGACGCAGATGACCTGGTCGACGGCGTCGATGTCGAGGTGCCGGGGCCAGCGCGCGTACAGCTCGAAGCGGTGCAGCCGGACGACGAGCCGCTGGCCGGGCCGCTTGTGCTGGGCGAACCAGATCGCGTTCGGCCCGCACCACTCGCAGACGATCACGTCGGCCCAGTCGACGAGCTCCTGGCTGCGCTCCTCGTCGTGGACGCGGAGCGCCGCCCACGGGTCGACGCGGACCTCCATGTCGGGCCGCGACCTGAGGTAGTCGAGCAGGCGGGTGAAGAACTTCAGGTCATGGCCGGCGACGCCGACGCGCAGGCGGCGCCCGCCGGCGGGCGGCTGCGGGGCCGGGGCGCCCGCCGAGGCGGAGCGGCGCTCGTGCTCCTCGGCCGCGGCGAGGACGGCGGCGGACGGCTCCGGGAACGTCTGCGCGAGGCAGTCGCGCAGGCGCCCGGCCGCGGCGTCCAGCGTGAACCCGGCGGCGGCCGTCCGGCACCGCTCGGCGGCGAGCGTGTAGACGTCGGGGTTCTTGCCGATGATCGTCAGCGCGTCGAGGACGTCGTCCTCGGTGGCGGAGAACAGCGGGTAGTCGACGCCGAACAGCCGCTCGTGCATCGGCGTGCGGTTCAGCACGACGGGGACGCCGAGCGTCCCGCACTCCAGCACCTTCGTGGACAGCTCCAGGCTCGCGTCCATCTCCGGGTGCCGCCAGGACAGCCCGACGTCGGACGCGGCCGTCAGCCGCATCGCCTCCGCGCGCGGGTGGCCGCCGTGCCAGACCACGCCCTCCCCCGACTCCAGCGCGGTCCGCATGCGGGTCGCGAACCCGGGGTCCTTCGGGTCGTCGTGGATCTTGTCGCCGACCATGTGCAGCTCGGCGTCCACGCCGCGCATCGCGAGCAGGCGCGGCAGCGACGTCATCTCGTAGGTGTTCCAGCGCGGCGCGAACTTGCCGGTGTAGACGAGCTTGAGCGCGCGGCCGTCCGGGGTCCCGTCGGGACGCGGTTCGAGGCCGTCGGGCAGCACGACGACGGGTGGGAAGAGCACGCTCTTGCCCGCCGTCGCGGGGACGGCGCTCTCCAGGAAGCCGCGCAGCTCCTCGGTCTGGCAGAGCAGCACGCGGGACGCGTCCGCGATGCGGCGCAGCTCGCCCTTGGCGGAGCCGCTGAACTCGGCGGCGGACTGCGGGACGTCGGTGAGGTACGTCCACAGCCGCCCGGCGAGCGGGCCGCCGGACAGCTTGCCCGCGAGGCGGCGGCCCCGCACGACGACGAGGTCGAACGGTTCCGGCTCGTCGACGCGGGCGAGGATCGCGGCGGCCTGCTTGGCCGGCATGCCCGCCTCCCCCGCGACCAGCCCTTCGGCGTGCGGGCTGCGGACGGTGACGCCGGGCAGGGCGCGGAGCGGGTCGACCAGCCGTCCGGTCCGGACCGGGGCCTTGAGCACCAGGGTCACCGCGCAGCCGGCACGGGCCAGCGCCTGGACCATGCCCTGGGCCCAGATCGCCGATCCGTCGATCAGGTTCAGGTCGACGTCGCCGTAGACGAGGGCGCGAGGTGGCACAGCAGTTCCTTTCAACGAGGCAGCGTCATTTCCGGGGGCGGGCCCCCGGACCCCCCGGGCCGCGCCCGTTGCGAGGGTTCGAGCAGGTCGTGCAGCCGGTCCGGCGTGGACGCGGCGGCGTCCCAGTCCAGGAGCGCGAGCGTGGCGGGCGGCGCCTCCCCCCACAGGACGAGCGGCAGCGAGCGGGCCGCGGCGATCTGGCGGACGTCGTGGAGCGCGCGGTCCCGGTCGTACATGCCGGGGACGCCCAGGTAGGCCCACGGCCCGCCGGGCTCGCCGGCCGCCGCGTCGACGACGACCAGGTCCACGTCCGCGGTGTCGAGGACGATCGTGGCGTCGTGCGGGTAGAGCGGGATCACCTTGGCGTGCTCGCGGAGCGCCGCGGCCGTCGCCGGCGCGAAGATCCCCGCGATGACGATCCCGTCGTACGGCGCGGCGGCGAGCAGCCGGTCCTCGGGCCGGTCGATCCGGTCGAGCTGGAGCCGGTCGCTCCCGGACGGCGGCGGTCCCTGCTCGGGGCCGTTCCGCTTGCGCCAGAGCCGGTACAGCTCCTTCGGCAGCCGGGTGCCGCGGCGGCGCGGGCTGCGGGCCGCGCCGGCGACGAGCCGGCCGAACTGGAGCGCGACCGAGGTCTCCAGGGCGCCGAGGCGCCGCTCCAGCTCCTGGACGCGCGCCTCGCGCTCCCGGAGCGCGGCGCGCAGCCGCGCCGCCTGCCGGTTCGCCTTCGCGCCGTCGGCTCCGCTCATCCGAGGGCTCCGTTCTCGCCGAGGAAGTTCATGACCACTTCCGCGATCCGGGGGCCGGCGTGGCCGTCCCACAGCGGCGGCCTGCGGTCGCCGGCCTGCGCGCCCGACTCCAGGACCTTGCGGACGCCCGGCACCAGCTCCTCGAAGGTGACGAGCCGGTTGGTCCCGTGGGTGATCGTGATGGGCCGCTCGGTGTTCGGCCGGACGGTCAGGCACGGCACGCCGAGGATCGTCGTCTCCTCCTGCAGGCCGCCGGAGT
Source organism: Actinomadura nitritigenes (assembly GCF_017573545.1). GTDB lineage: Bacteria > Actinomycetota > Actinomycetes > Streptosporangiales > Streptosporangiaceae > Spirillospora > Spirillospora nitritigenes. The sequence goes on from NZ_JAGEOK010000012.1 coordinate 267,455, forward strand.
CGGTGACGACCGCCGCCGCGCCGCGCACGGCCGCGATGAAGTCGATGTAGCCGAGCGGTTCGAGGACGTGCACGCGGTCGTGGTCGTCGAGCCCGGCGGCCAGCAGGTTCGCGCGGCCCCGCGGGTGCACCGGGATGACGAGGTCGGCGAGGTCGGCGACGCCGTGCAGGTGCCGGACGAGCGCGGCGGCGGTCCCCGGCGCGTCGACGTTCGCGGGCCGGTGCATGGTCGCGAGGACGTACCGGTCCGGCAGCCCGTGCGCGTCCCGGACGCGTCCGGTGTCGAAGGAGTCCAGGTTGGCCAGCAGCGTGTCGATCATCGGGTTGCCGACCAGGTGCGCCCGCTCCACCGGGACGCCCTCGTTCGCCAGGTGCCCGATCCCCTCGGGGCTCGTCACCAGGCAGATGTCGGAGAGCTGGTCGGTGAGCCGCCGGTTCACCTCCTCCGGCATGGTCATGTCGAAGCTGCGCAGCCCGGCCTCCACATGGGCGACCGGGATGTGCAGCTTGGCCGCGACCAGCGCGGCGGCGATCGTCGAGTTCACGTCGCCGTACACGATGACGAGCACCGGTGAACGGCTCGTGAACTCCCGTTCAAGGCCGACCATGAGGGCCGCGGTCTGCTCGGCGTGCCCGCCGGAGCCGACGCCGAGGTTCACGTCGGGCTCGGGCAGCCCCAGCTCGTCAAAGAAGATCTCCGACATCCGGGCGTCGTAGTGCTGCCCGGTGTGGATCACCGCCTGGTCGGCTCCGGCGGCCCGCAGGGCGCCGATGACCGGCGCCGCCTTGACGAAGTTGGGGCGCGCCCCGAGGACGTGCACGATGGGTGACACCACAATTTCCCTTCTGTTCATCAGGGTTGCCTACGCTCCGTCGCCGTGCGGAACCTTGCCCTGAAAAAGCCGGTTTACCTGCTGGGACTCACCTGGCGTCAGATCCGCGACGATCCCGGGCGGGCGCCCCGGCTGGCGGTGCGGCTGCTGGCCCGGGCGGCGCCCGGGCCGCTCGGCGGGCGCCGGCTGCGCCGGTCCCGGCTGGCGGTGCCGCGGCCGCGCGGCGCCCGCCGGGAGAACGCCGAGCTGCGCGCCCTGCTGGCGCGCACCCCGCCGGCCTCCGGCCGCGCCGCCCGTCCCCGGAACGGTTCCGGGACGTGCGTGCTGCAGTTCGTGACGAACGCGCTGCCGGCCACGAACGCCGGCTACACCGTCCGGACGCACCGGATCGCGCTGGCGCAGCGGGAGGCGGGGTTCGACACCCATGTCGCGACGCGGCTCGGGTACCCGCTCAGCCAGGGCGTCGGCGACGTGCGGGCCCGCGTGGACGTCGACGGCGTCCCGTACCACCGGCTGCTGCCGTGGCTGCCGCCCGCCGGTCCGGTGCGGGCCGTGGAGAAGGGCGCCGACCTGGCCGGGCGGCTCGTCGAGCAGCTCCGCCCGGACGTCCTGCACGCGGTCAGCAACCACCTGAACGCGGCGGTCGCGCTGGAGCTGGGGCGCCGGCACGGGCTGCCCGTCGTGTACGAGGTCCGCGGGTTCCTGGAGGACTCGTGGCTGTCGCGCGATCCGGCGCACAGCGCGTCCGACGAGTTCTACCGGCTGACCCGCGAGCTGGAGACGCGCCGGATGGCCGAGGCCGACGCGGTCGTCACGCTCGGCGAGGCGATGCGGGCGGAGATCGCGTCCCGCGGCGTCCCCGAGGAGAAGATCTTCGTGGTGCCGAACGGGGTGGACGAGGCGTTCCTCGAACCGCTGCCGGACGCCTCCGGCCTGCGCGCGGAACTCGGCATCGCGGCGGACGCCACCGTCGTGGGCCTGACGTCGTCGTTCTACGGCTACGAGGGCATCGACACGCTGATCGACGCGGCGGCGCTGCTGCGCGACCGCGGCGCGCCGGTCACGCTGCTGCTGGTCGGGGACGGCCCCGAGCGCGGCGCCCTGGAGCGGCGGGCGGCCGGGCACGGCGTTCACGCCGTGTTCACCGGGCGGGTGCCGATGGGTTCCGTTCGCCGCTACCACGCGCTCCTCGATGTCTTCGCGGTTCCGCGCCGGGCGGACCGGGTGTGCCAATTGGTGACGCCCCTCAAGCCGCTGGAGGCGATGGCCGGGGGAATCCCCGTCATAGCCAGTGATGTCAGGGCACTTCGCGAAATCGTGGAACCCGGCGTGACCGGCGCGTTAACAGTTCCGGAAAACGCGGAAGCATGGGCGAATTGTCTGGAAGAGCTGGCTTACAGTCCCGAAAGAAGGCGAAAAACAGGACAGCGGGCCCGGGAATGGGTTCGGGCGGAACGCACCTGGCGGGCCGTCGCGATGGGATACCGGGCCGCCTACGGCCTGCGGCCCCCGGTGGGGCAGCAGGGACCGACATCGCCTCGATCGAATCGCCATACCTGACATCCGGGAGCGCGCCGGGCGCGCGCACCGATCTCGAAGGGAGCCGGGCATGGATCTGGTGGTCATCGGACTCGGCTATGTGGGACTTCCGCTCGTGCGGGAGGCCTGCCGGGCCGGGCTGCAGGTCGGTGGTCTGGACCGTGACGCGCGGGTGGTGGCCGGGCTGAAGGCCGGGCTGTCGCACATCGACGACGTGGCGCCGGCGGAGGTGGCCGACATGCTGGCCGCCGGGTTCGCGCCGAGCCTGGACGAGGACGTCCTGGAGGGCGCCCGGACCGTGGTGATCTGCGTGCCGACGCCGCTGTCGCCGGACGGCGGGCCGGACCTGACCGCGGTGCGCGGCGCCGCCGAGACCGTCGCGCGGCATCTCCAGCCCGGCACCCTGGTGGTGCTGGAGTCCACCACCTACCCCGGCACCACCGAGGAGGTCGTGCGCCCGATCCTGGAGACCTCCGGGCTGGTCGCGGGCGAGGAGTTCCACCTGGCGTTCTCGCCAGAGCGGATCGACCCGGGCAACGCCGTCTACGGGGTCCGCAACACCCCGAAGATCGTCGGCGGGCTCACCGCGGCCTGCGCGACGGCCGCCGCCGCGTTCTACGGCAAGTTCGTCGAGCGCGTCGTGCAGGCCAAGGGGACCCGCGAGGCCGAGATGGCCAAGCTGCTGGAGAACACCTACCGGCACGTCAACATCGCGCTGGTCAACGAGATGGCGGTGTTCTGCAACGAGCTCGGCATCGACCTGTGGGACGCCATCGACTGCGCCGCGACCAAGCCGTTCGGGTTCCAGGCGTTCCGGCCCGGGCCCGGCGTCGGCGGGCACTGCATCCCCATCGACCCGAACTACCTGTCCTACAAGGTCCGCTCCCTGGGCTACCCGTTCCGGTTCGTCGAGCTGGCCCAGGAGATCAACGACCGGATGCCCCGCTACGTCGCCGAACGCGCCCAGCAGCTCCTCAACCGCGAGGGCCGCGCGCTGAAGGGCGCCAAGGTGCTGCTCCTGGGCGTCACCTACAAGGCCGACATCGCCGACCAGCGCGAGTCGCCCGCCCGGCCCGTGGCCCGGCGCCTGGCGCGGCTGGGCGCGGACCTGTCCTTCCACGACCCGTTCGTCACGGAGTGGCAGGTGGACGGCGCTCCGGTGCCGCCCGCCGACGGCGACCTGCCCACCGTGCTGGCGGACGCGGACCTGGTGATCGTGCTGGCCGACCACGCGGCCTACGACGCCGAGACCCTGACCCGGCACGCCCGGCTGCTGTTCGACACCCGCGGCCGCACCAGGGACGTGCAACTCGAAACCGTCGAACTGCTTTAGCCGGAAGGCGGCCTGGCGGACCGGCACGAGTCGCCCGCAGCCGTCCACACCGCGGACAAGGGGAATTCATCGGTGATTTCCATGGGGGACGAAGACTCGAGCAGCAGGCGATTTTACCGGCACCTTGCGGAGTGAGTGGAATGCGGATCTGTGTTTGCACGGTGGTGCACCATCCGGAGGATGCGCGCATTCTGCACCGGCAGATACGCGCGCTCCTCGACGCCGGCCATGAGGTCACCTACATCGCGCCCTTCCGGGCGTGCAACGTGACGCCCTGGCGCGAGGTCAGCCCCGTGGACGTCCCGCGGGCCACCGGCAGGCGCCGCCTCAGCGCCCTGCGGGCCGCCCGCCGGGCCATCGCGGAGCACGCCGGCTACGCCGACGTGATCCTCCTGCACGATCCCGAGCTGCTGGTCGCCCTGCCCCGCGAGGCGCGCGGCCGGACCGTGGTGTGGGACGTCCACGAGGACACGGCGGCGGCGCTCACCGCGAAGGGCTGGGTGCCCGGGCCGGCCCGCCCGCTGCTGAAGCCGGCCGTCAAGCGGCTGGAGCGGCGCGGCGAGCGGCGGCTGAAGCTGCTGCTCGCCGAGGAGGGCTACCGGGCCCGGTTCCGCGGCGACCACCCGGTCGTGCCCAACACCACCTACGTCTCCGACCTGCCGCCCGGCCCGCCGGACGACCGCCGCGCCGTCTACGTCGGCAACCTGTCGGTGGCGCGCGGCGCGCTCGACATGATCGAGATGGCGCGGCTGCTGGCCCCCGAGGGCATCACCGTCGAGCTGATCGGCTCCGCCGACCCCGACGTGCGGCCCGCGCTGCGCGAGGCGCAGCGCACCGGGATCCTGCGCTGGTACGGGTTCGTCCCGAACGACCGGGCGCTGCGGATCGCCGAGGGCGCGATGGCCGGGCTCGCGCTGCTGCACGACGAGCCCAACTACCGGCACTCGATGCCCACGAAGGTCGTGGAGTACATGGCCCGCGGCGTCCCGGTGATCACCACGCCGAACCCGCCCGCGGTGGACATCGTCGACCCGGCGGGCTGCGGGCTGATCGTCCCGTTCGGCGATCCGGTCGCCGCCGCCGAGGCGGTCCGGCGGCTGCGCGACGATCAGAAGCTGCGCGTCGGCATGGGCCAGCGCGGCTACGCGGCCGCCCGCGCCCGCTTCCACTGGCCGGTCCACGCCGAGCGCTTCGTGGCGCAGCTGGAGGCGTGGGCGGGGCGCAGCCCGTCCGTCGTGCCCGACCCCGTCATCGCGCCGCATCCCCTGCCGGAACCGCTGTCGGAGCCGCTTCCAGAAGCCGTCCCGGACTACTGACAGGGCCGCCGGGGCCCGCGGCGAGGCCCGGTCAGGCGCCCGCGGACCAGGTCTGCAGGCGGCCGGCGACGGACCGGGCGAGGCGGGCCGCGGCGCCGGGCGGGCGGTCCACGTCCACGACCACGACGACCCGGCCGACGCGCAGCGCGATCATCCCGGCGGTCGGCCCGAGCTCGTAGGCGCGGCCGGCCGGGATGTCGGGGCGCTCCCTCGCCTGCGACTGGACCGCCTCCAGCGCCTCGAGCATCTGCTCGGCCGCCTCGGGCGTCTCCGCCACCCACCGCACGCTGACCGTCAGCCCGCGGACCGCCGTCTCGGGCACCGCGTCGTCCCCGGGCTTCGCACCGCCGGAGACGTGCGGGGCCGGCGAGGTCCCGGCCTTGCCGGTCGCCTTCCCGGTGGCCTTCCCTGTGGCGCTTCCGGTCGCCTTGCCGGTGGCGCTCGCCTTGCCGGACGGCGTCCTCGACGGCGCGGGACCGCCGGACGCCCGCCCCTCCCCCGGCCTCTTCCCGGCCGACTCGTTCCAGGTCGTCTCGTACGTGCAGGACACCGGGCGCGGCAGCGTCACGCCGCCGACGCTCGTCCGGGCGGGCCGGGCGCCGCGGTCGTCGGCGTGCACGGCGGCCAGGTCGGCCTTCTTGAGCAGTGCGCAGGCGTCCGGCCAGTCGTCCACCGGCACGCCGCCCAGCTCGGCGGGGCCCGTGCCGTCCGGCCCGCCGTGCAGCGCGACCAGCCGGGCCGCGCCCGCCGGGCGCGGCGCCGCCTCCGCGACCGCCGCGTACAGCAGACCGCCCGCCGCCGCCAGCCACGGCCGCGCGCCGGGCAGGTCCGGGTCCGTCGCGAACGGCGCCGGGGTCGTGGACGCGCGGCCGTCCGCCGGGTCCACGACGTCGACGCCCGCCGGGAGGAGCTGGTCCGCCAGGCGCGGCCGCAGCGCGTAGACCGTGCCGCCCGCCTCCGCCAGCGCCGCGTATCCGGGGACGTCGCGCGACCACGCCACCGTGCCCGACGGGACGTCGACCGCCTCCATCCGGTCGGTGCCGGCGCCCTTCCCCTCCTGGTGGCGGACGACCACGAGCCGCCCGCCCGCGAGGACGGCCGGGCACATCCGGTCGCCGCACACCCCGTCGCCGTCCCAGCCGGCGATCCGGTCGCCGGCGGCGGTGAACGCGCGCAGCGCCGCCCCGTCCGCGACGAGGACCGCACCGTCCAGCACCCGGACCTCGGGGGACTCCCCCGCCGCGAGCGCCCGGCTCCACAGGACCCGCCCGTGCCCCGGGTCGACGGCCAGCAGCCGCCCGGACTGCCGCGGGCAGCCCACCGCGAGCGCCGCGAGGGCGTCGCCGGGCCGCCCGGAGCCGTCCTCGCCGCCCGCCGGATCGTCCGCCGGGCCCAGGGCGTCCGAGGGCTGCGCCGCGCCCTCGAACAGCCGGCATCCCTTCGGCAGCGGCGTCCGCCACAGCCGCTTCCCGCTCAGCGCGGACACGCCGTACAGAGTGCGGCGGCCGTCGTCGGTCGTCAGCACCACGCCGGACCCGGCGGGCCAGCGCAGCGTCGCGCGCGACACCGCCGCGGGGCGCTCGCCGTCGCGCCGCCACAGCTGCGCGCCCGACAGCTCGTCGAACCCGACGAGCAGCCGGTCGCCGCGCCGGCCGTCCCGCTCGAAGTAGGCGACGAGGCGGGACCGCGTGGACGTCCAGCCGAGCAGCGTCCACCCGGTGCGGCGATAGCTCCAGCGCGGGGCGCCGTTCCGCGCGTCCCGGACCACCAGGCCGCCGCCGGACGCCGCCACGACCTGCCCCCGCGCCACCTCGTAGGCGACGCCGTCGTACCCGGCGGCCGACCCGCCGTGGATGCGCGTGGTGTCCTCCCAGCTCACCGCGAGCGGGCCGGGCGGCGGGCCGACGTCGCTCTGCGGCGCGACGGGCCGCGAGGTGACGGTGTGGCGCACCTGCCACCACTCGGCGTGCAGGACGAACCGCTCGACGAGGACCGCGCACAGCGCGACGGCGAGGGCGCCCGCGACGAGGCCGAGCGCCATGCGGACACCGCCTCCCGGCCCCGGCCGGCCGTCGGGCCGCCGCCGGCTCCCGCCCACGCCCGTGCCGCCTCCCTGTTCCGCCGGCCGCATGTCCGTCCACCGGCCGCATAGTGTGGACCCCCACCTTGCCGTGTCGCGCCCGCCCGCGCGACACGGCCCGGACAGATTCGCCCCCGGGGGCGCCCCGCCCACCCGGGCCGGGCCCCACCGGAACCAGCAGGGAGGGTACGTGGAGGTCTTCACCCGGTGGCGCACCTGGGACGCCGCCCGCGCGGACCTGGAGTCGTCCGGCGACGGCGCCCGCGTCGACCTCGGCGCGCTGGCCGCGGCGGCGGACGCGGCGCGGCGCTGGCACGGCGACCAGCGGCGCCCGACCGGCGACCCGTACGTCGAGCACCTGCTGGAGGCCCTGGAGGTGCTGGTCCGCGGCGCGGGCGTCACCGATCCGGCGATGCTGTCCGCCGTGCTGCTGCACGACGTGGTCGAGGACACCCCGGCCACGCTCGCCGACGTGGAGGACGCGTTCGGGCCCGAGGTCGCCGAGCTGGTCGACTGGGTCACCAAGCCGCCGGCGGGCGGCGCCGGGCGGCAGGCGAAGCGCGCCGCGAAGTCCGCGTACCTGCGCCGGCTGCGGGACGCCCCGCCGGAGGCGATCCTGGTGAAGCTCGCCGACCGGGTGAGCAACGTCCAGCGGCTGGACCGGATGCCGCCGGACTTCCAGCGCCGCTACTACGCCGAGACGGTCACCTACATCGTCCCGCTGGCCGAGCCGCACCCGTGGTTCGCGGCCTGGTACGGCGAATGGCGCGAGGCGTTCTCGCACCTGCGCTAGCCCGGCCGATGACCGGTCGGTCACAAAGTGGGATGATGCGGCGCATGGAACGCGAGTGGGTGGTCGAGGAGAGCGTCGCGATCGAGGCCGGGACGCGGGCGGTCTACGCCGCGGTCGCCGACCCGCGGCGGATGCGCGAGTGGAGCCCCGAGGTCTTCGCGACGTGGATCCGCGGGCGGGCCGTCCGGGCCGGCACGACGTTCGTCGGGTTCAACCGGCTGGGCTGGCGCGTGTGGTTCACCACCTGCGAGGTGACGGTCGCCGTTCCCGGCGAGGCGTTCGCCTTCCGGGTGTCGACCTTCGGCCTCCCGGTGGCGCTGTGGGGCTACCGCATCGAGGACGTCGGCGACGCGGACGGCGCCCGGACGCGGCTCACCGAGTACTGGGAGGACCTGCGGCGCGGCACCCGCGGCGCCGGGCTGGTCGCGCTGCTCGGGAAGGTGTTCACGGGCGTCCCGGCCGAGGAGCGCGCCGCCCTCAACCGCGCGGGCATGCGGGCCACCCTCGACCGGATCAAGGCGGGCGTCGAGCGCGGCTGAGCCGGGCCGCCCTTGGCAGCAAAACGAGAACCTGTTCTACTTACCGGTGTGACAAGTGCCGCGCAAGTCCATCCGATCCAGGGGCACGAGGTCGCGCTTCCGGTGCAGATCCGGGACGCCGCCGTCGCCTCGGCCATGTTCGCCGTCCCGGCCGCCGCCGCGCAGGCCGTCATCGCCTACTCCGGCCTCGAGATCGCCGAGGCCTGGCCGGGCCGAGGAGGCGGGTCCGGGTCGGTCGGCCGGGGAAGGGCGATCTGCTCGCTGGCGTTCGTCCGCTACGCCGACGGCGACCTCGGGCCGTACCACGAGTTCGCCGTCGCGTTCCTGGTGCGCCCACCCGGGACGCCGCCGCCGTCCGGCAGGCTGGGGCGGCTGCGCGGCATGCGGGACGTGGGGGCGTTCATCCACTGGCTCCCCGTGAACCAGGAGTTCACCCTGGAGTGCGGGCGCAGCATCTGGGGCTTCCCCAAGGAGCTCGCCGACATCCCGATGGACCTGGCCGGGCGCGTCAAGCGGTGCGCCGTGCGCTTCGGCGGCCGCACCGCCGTCGAGATCGCCGTGCGGCCCGGCGCGCCTATGCCGGGCGGCGCCGGAGCGCCCAAGGTGGACGCGTACTCGTGCCTGGACGGCGTCACCCGCCGGACGCCGTGGACCCTCACACCGGCCGACGTCCGGATGCGCCCGGGCGGCGCCAAGGTCGTGCTGGGCGACCACCCGGTGGCCGAGGAACTGCGGGCCCTGGGCCTGGACCGGGCGCGCGCGCTGAGCAGCACCACCGTCGGACACCTGTCGATGACCTTCGACCCGGCCGAGGAGGTGCGCCCGTGAGGCGGACGGCCCTGGTCGCCGGCGCGGCCCGCGGCGTCGGGGCGCTCGCGGCGCGGCGGCTCGCCGCGGCGGCGTGGGACGTCGTCGCCGTGGACACCGACGAGGACGGCCTCGCGGCCACCGCGCTGCGCTCGCCGAACACCCACGTCCGCACCTGCGACATCACCGATCCCGCGAACGTCGCGGACATCCTGGGCGTCACCGGGGCGGTGCACCGGCTCGTCATCGCCCCGCCGCCGTCCGCCGCCGCACCGGAACCGGTTCTGGACGAGGTGATGCGGGGCGCGTTCCTCGGCCCCGCCGGCCTCGTCCGGACGGCGCTGCCCGGGATGCTGGAGCGCGGCGCGGGCGAGGTGATCGTCATCGTGCCGTCCGGCGCGTCCCCCGCGGCGGCCGCCGCGTCCGCCGCCGCCCGCGCCTACGTCGAGGCCCTCGCGGCAGAGCAGCGCGGACGCGGCGTCGCGTTCCGCTTCGCGAGCCCGCCCGCCGGGATGCCCGACCGGCTCGTCCTCGACGCGATCGACCGGTCCCTGGCGCGTCCCGGCGAGGTGCGCGTGGCGCCCGGCGGGACGCCCGGGCCGCTGCGCCTCGCGCTGCGCCGCCCGCGCGGGGCGCGGGCGTCCGCGCCGCCGCGCTGAACGTCGGGGGGACCGCATAGGCTTGTCTCTTTCGCCCCTTAGGGCGCCGGGGGCCGTCCCCGGTGAGCCGAGCGCGAGGAGCAGCCTGCATGTCGTCCCAGGTCAACGGGCGGCCGACCGAGCCCGGCGGCACGGTCAAGGACCGTGAGATCGCCGCCGAGCAGCGGTACGTCGACATCGCCTACGCGCGGCTGGAGGAGATGCGCGCGGACGCCCAGGCGATGATCCGCGAGGGCTACCGGCAGTCGCTCGCCGGCACGAAGGGCTCCCTGGTGGACCGGGACGCGATGGTCCACCAGGCGGCGCTGCGCGCCCAGGCCCTCGACGTCGCCGACGACGGGCTGGTGTTCGGCCGGCTCGACCTCGCCCCGGGCGAGAAGCCGTCCGGCGAGGTCCGCTACGTCGGCCGGATCGGCGTGCGCACCAGCGAGCACGACTCCCTGGTCATCGACTGGCGCGCGCCCGCCGCCGAGGACTTCTACCGCGCCACCCCGGAGGACCCGCGCGGCGTCGTCCGCCGCCGCGTCCTGCACTCGCGCGGCCACACCGTCGTCGACCTGGAGGACGACCTCCTCGACCCCGACGCCGCCGACGGCATGACGATCGTCGGCGACGGCGCGTTCCTCGCCTCCCTCGCCCGCACCCGCGAGGGCGCGATGCGCGACATCGTCGCGACGATCCAGCGCGAGCAGGACGAGGTGATCCGCGCGCCCGCCGACGGGACCGTCCTGGTCCGCGGCGCCCCCGGCACCGGCAAGACGGCGGTCGCCCTGCACCGCGTCGCCTACCTGCTGTTCCGGCACCGCCGCCGGTTCGGCTCGCGCGGCGTGCTGGTGGTCGGCCCGAACCGCCGCTTCACCGCCTACATCGAGCGGGTGCTGCCGTCCCTCGGCGAGGGCTCGGCGACGCTCCGCTCCCTCGGCGACCTCGTCGACGGCGTCACCGCGACCGTCCACGACACGCCCCCGCTCGCCGCGCTGAAGGGGTCGGAGGCGATGGCGGCCGTGCTGCGGCGCGCCGTCGCCGACCACGCCCCCGGCGCGCCCGACGATCTGCGCGTGGTGTTCAAGGGCGTCGTCGTCTCCCTCGACCGGCCGACCCTCGACCGCGTCCGGGGCGACGTGCACCGGCGCAGCCGCGGCAGCGTGAACGCGGCCCGCCGGCAGGTCGCCGAGATGCTGCTGGACGCCCTGTGGCGGCGGTTCACCGATCTCGGCGGCCCGGAGGCGGCGCGGGAGGCGGAGGGCGCCGAGGCCGGCCTGTGGAACGCGATCCTCGCCGCCGACGGCCTCGCCGCCCTGGACGGCGAGCCCGGCCGCCCGGCGGGCAACGGCACGCCCCGCGAGCAGTTCGACGCGCGCGTCCGCGAGCAGCGCGAGTTCACCGACTTCCTCGTGGCGTTCTGGCCGATCCGCCGCCCCGCCGACGTGCTCCGCTCGCTCGGCGACCCGGCCCGGCTGCGCCGCGCCGCCGGGCGCGAGCTGGACCGCGACGACGTCGCCCGGCTCGCGGCGTCCTGGGCCGCACCCGCCGGCGGCGACGCGCCGTTCAGCTACCAGGACGTCGCCCTGATCGACGAGCTCGACGCGCTGCTCGGCTCGCCGCCGCGCCCGTCCCGCCGCCGCTCGTCCGCGGCCGCCGACGACCCGTTCGTGGTCGACGGCGTCAACATCCTCACCGGCGAGGAGGTCGCGGAGGACGACTGGGAGCCGGAGATGCAGGAGCTCACCACGTCGATGGAGCGGCTAGAGCGGTCGCGCCGCGTCGACGACGGCGTGGTGGAGGAGCGCCCGGAGTACGCGCACATCGTCGTGGACGAGGCGCAGGACCTGTCGCCGATGCAGTGGCGGATGCTCGGCCGCCGGGGCCGCCAGGCCAGCTGGACGGTCGTGGAGGACCCGGCGCAGAGCGCCTGGGAGGACCTCGCCGCCGCCCGCACGGCCATGGAGGCGGCGCTCAGCGGGGAGCGCCCGTCGTCCCGGAACCGCCGCCGCAAGCCCGCGCCGCGCCGCACCCGGCACGAGTACGAGCTGACGACGAACTACCGCAACTCCACCGAGATCGCCGCCGTGTCCGCGCGGGTGCTGGCCCGCGCGCTGCCCGAGGCGCGCCCGGCCCGCGCCGTCCGCTCGTCCGGGATCGCGCCGGTCGTCCGCGTCCTCGCGGAGGACGGGCTCGCCGCCGCGGCGCGGGAGGCCGCCGAGGAGCTCCTCACGCAGGTGGAGGGGACGATCGGCGTGATCGTCCCGTTCCACCCGGCCGAGGCGCACGACGAGGGCACGATCCCGCTGCCGCACGAGATCGCGTCCGCGCGGTGGGACGCCGCCTCCCGCGAGCGCCTCGCCGCCGGGCTGCCCGACCGCGTCCAGGTCCTCGACGTGCTGGAGGCCAAGGGCCTGGAGTTCGACGCCGCCGTGATCGCCGCGCCCGAGACGGTCGCCGCGCAGTCCCCCAACGGGCTCCGCGTCCTCTACGTCGCCGTCTCCCGCGCCACCCAGCACCTGGTCGTCCTGACGGCCGCGCCGGAGTGGGAGGGCATCCTGCTGTCCGGCTGAGGCGCACGGCGCGGCCCGGAGCGGGCCCGGCCCGGATCCGCGGACCCGGGTTGGGCCCCGCCGGTCAGTTCTCCAGTCCGGCGAACACGCCGGGCTCGTACGAACCGCCCTTGCTGTGGACCATCACGCCGAGCCGGTTGGCCGCGTTGATCGTCGCGACGAGGTAGACGAGCGCGGCGATCTGGTCGTCGTCGTAGTGCCGGCGCACCTGGGCCCACGTCTCGTCGGACACGCCCTGGTGGGCGTCGGCGAGCCGGGTGCCCTCCTCGGCGAGCGCCAGCGCGGCGCGCTCCGCGTCGGTGAACACGGTCGACTCGCGCCAGGCCGCGACCAGCGCGAGCCGGACCGCGGTCTCCCCGGCGGCCGCGGCCTCCTTGCTGTGCACGTCCACGCACCAGCCGCAGCCGTTGATCTGGCTGGCGCGCAGCATGACCAGATCCTGGACGGTCCGGGGCAGCGACGACTGCTGGATCGCCAGGCCGACGTTGAAGAACCGCTTGCCGAGCTTGGCGCCGACCTCGTTGGCCATCAGGTCGAATCGGGGTTCCATGGTCTCTCCTCCGTGGCGGGCTCCGTCGCGGGGCCGGGGGCCGCGCGGCCCGTCCGCGCGGCGTCCTGATGCCATGGAGATGCCGGCGTCCCGATCCCCGTGACGGCGGCGCGCTGTGACGTACGCCACCGCCCGCACCCGTCACAGGACGGCGGCGGGCGGCATCTCATGCGCGTGGCAGCCTTGACGACGAGCGGACAGGAGCCGGCGATGAACGACCCCGAGGAGCAGGCGAGCACCCCGCCGGAGCAGGCGAGCACCCCGGCCGGGCCGCCCGGCCGCGCCGACGCCGCCACCGAGGCGTTCGTCGCCCACCGCAACCTGCTGTTCACCGTCGCCTACGAGATGCTCGGCTCCGCCGCCGACGCCGAGGACGTCCTGCAGGAGACCTGGCTGCGCTGGACCGGCGTCGACCTCGACGTCGTCCGGGACCGGCGCGCCTACCTCGTGCGGATCACCACCCGCCAGGCGCTCGGCCGGCTCCGCACGCTCCGCCGCCGCAAGGAGTCCTACGTCGGCCCCTGGCTGCCCGAGCCGCTGCTGACCGCGCCCGACGTCGCCGACGACGTCGAGCTGGCCGACAGCCTCTCGATGGCGATGCTGCTGGTGATGGAGACGCTCGCGCCGACCGAACGGGCCGTGTTCGTGCTGCGCGAGGTGTTCGACCTGCCCTACGACGAGATCGCCGAGGCGGTCGGCAAGTCCCCCGCCGCCGTCCGCCAGATCACCCGGCGGGCCCGGGCGCACGTCGCGGCGCGCAGGCCGCGCGGCGCCGTCTCCGCGGACGAGACCGCCGGCGCGCTGGAGGCGTTCCGGCGGGCGATCGAGACCGGCGACCTGCAGCGGCTGCTCGACGTCCTCGCGCCGGACGTCGTGTTCCTGGGCGACGGCGGCGGGCTCGCGCAGGCCGCGCTGGAACCCATCACCGGAGCCGACCGGGTGGCGCCGCCGCTCGCCGCCGGGCTGGACCGGTTCGGCGCGGCCGCGTCGCTGCACCCCGCCCACGTCAACGGCTACCCGGCGCTGGTGCTCCGGCTCGACGGCGAGATCGACACCGTCATCGCGGTGCGCGTCGACGACGGCCTCATCACCGGCATCTACGTCGTCCGCAACCCCGAGAAGCTGTCGCGCATGGCCCGCGAGACCCCCGTCCTCCGGTGAGCCGCGGACGGGGCGCGCGGCGGGCCGGGCGCGGTTAGGCTGGCGCTGCCTCCTGACGACACCGCCAGAACGGAGATCGATGAGCGGCCGGAACCCCGCCCCCCGCCGCAGTTACGGCGGCCGCTCCGCCGAGGAGCGCCGCGCCGACCGGCGGGAGCGGCTGCTCGGCGCCGGCCTCGAACTGTTCGGGACCCGCGGCTACGCGGCGACCTCCATCGAGCGGCTCTGCGCCACCGCCAGCGTGTCCACCCGCAACTTCTACGAGGAGTTCTCCGGACGCGAGGAACTGCTCACCGCCCTGCACCGGAGCATCAACGAGCGGGCCCGCGCGGCCCTCGACACCGCCTACACCGAGGCCGCCGCCGACCCGCTGCCCGCCCGCGTCGAGCGCGCGGTCCGCGCGTTCGTCACCGTCACCGCGAGCGACCCGCGCTGGGCGCGGATCGCGTTCGTCGAGGTCATCGGGGTCAGCGCCGGCCTCGAACGGCACCGGCTCCAGTGGCGCGCCCACTGGGAGGAGGCGATGCTCGCGATGATCCGGGAGGCCGTCGGGCGCGGCGAGGCCGCCGACCGCGACTACCGCCTCACCGTCATCGCGATCATCGGGGCCGTGAACAACCTCGTCCACCACTGGTCCGCCCGCGACCAGACCATCCCGCTGGACGACATCACGGCGGAGCTGACCCACCTGATCCTGTCGGCGATCAGATGATCGGCGGGCGGCCCGTCCGCGTCATGCGCCACGCGGTGCGGTAGGAGATGGGCCGGCGGGGCCCCGCCGGCTTCCGCCAGCCCTCCAGGAAGCCCTTGAACCACGGCTTCAGGGCGCTCAGCTTGCGCTCGCGCAGCAGGGTCATGCCGATCCACACCGCGAGGTAGGTGAACGCCAGCGGCCACGGCAGGTTGCGGCGGGCCAGCCAGACCCGGTTGCGCGCGTTGTACCGGTAGAACATCTCGTGCCGGGTCGGCAGGACGGCCGGGTGGAACATCACCGCGGACGCGTCGTACACGATGTGGTAGCCCGCGTTCAGGATCTGCCACGCGAGGTCGGTCTCCTCGTGGGCGTAGAAGAAGTCCTCCGGCAGGCCGCCGCCCGCGTCGAACGCGGCGCGGCGGATCGCGCACGCGCCGCCGAGGAACGTCGTGGCCTCCGACGAGCGCTCCGGGTCGCCGGCGCGCAGCCGCGGGACGTGCCGGCGCTCGCCCCGGCCGCCCTCCGGGTCGCGGACCCGGAACGACACGACGCCGAGCGCCGGGTCGGCGGCGAACCGGTCCCGCAGGTAGGTGCCGAGGCGGGTGGAGCGGTACCAGCCGTCGTCGTCGAGGAACAGCACCACGTCGCCGCAGGACGCCTCGACGCCGCGGTTGCGGCCGGCCGGGATGCCGACGTTCTTCGGCAGGCTGATCGTCTTGACGCGCTCGTCGTCGAACGGCGGGGCGCCGGCGCGGTCGCCCACGGGGTCGACGCCGTTGCCGACGAGGACGACCTCGACGTCCGCGTGCTCCTGCTCCAGCGCGCTGCGCACGGCGCGGGCCAGCTCGTCCGGGCGGTTGCCCATGGTCAGGACGACGACGCTGAGTTTCACTTCAGTCTCCGGGAGGCCAGGATGCTGACCAGGTGCAGCAGGGTCTGGACGACCGCGACGAGCGCGACGGCGACCATCAGCACGCGGATCGCGACGGGGGTGTCCGCACCGGTCAGGGTGTCGATCAGGGCGGCGGCCAGGATCAGCAGCGACAGCTCGACGGCGCCGATGATGCGGTGGAAGCGCAGCATGGACGCGGCCTGCCGGGCCAGCGCGATCCCGGTGGAGCGGGGCCGCAGCGCCCGGTCGCCGCCGGACGGGTCGGCGGGCAGCCCGGACTTGGCGCGGGCCACCACGACGTTGTCGGTCTCCGCCTTGATCAGCGCGGCGCCGAGCGCGGCGACGAGGCCGAGCTCGGCCCAGCCGCCGTTCTTCCAGCCGCCCTGCGCGGCGAAGCCGAGCCCGATGAGCAGCGAGATCTCCGACAGGTAGTGGCCGATGCGGTCGAGGAAGACCCCCGCCACCGACGTCCGCCGCAGGTACCGGGCGACCTCGCCGTCCACGCAGTCGAGCAGCAGGTAGACCTGGATGAGCAGGGCGCCGCCGAGGGCCGTCCACAGCGCGCCCGTGCCGGACGCGGGCAGCGACACCACGACCCCGGCGACGATGCCGCTCAGCATCATCAGGTAGGTGAGCTGGTTCGGGCTGAACCCGAGGCGCAGCGCGATCCACCCGAAGTACGGGGACAGGTCGCGCATGTAGAGGCGCCCCGCCCAGTGCTCCTCGTTGCGCCGGTCCTTCAGGCCGGGCGGCTGCCCGTACCGGCGGATGTCGGCGACCTTCGCCGCGTTGCGCGGCGGGCGCTGGTCGCCCGCGTCCGGCGATCCAGGGTCGGGCGCGGGCTGTCCGGGGAGCTCAGCCTCCATGGGCCTGGACATACTCTTCCACCGCCTTGAGCGTCTCGCCCTTGTCGAGGCCGAGGTGTTCCAAGATCGTATAGCGGCCGGGACGGGTGCGCGGGGCGTACAGCACGGCCTCCGCGAACTGCTCCTCGGTCAGGCCGACGTCCGCCGGGAACCGGGGCAGCCCGTGCCGGCCGAGGCAGGTGAGGATCTCCGCGAGGCGCTCCCCCGCGGAGTCGCCGGCGTCCGCGCCGCCGAGCCGGGTGGCGCGCAGGTGGTAGCAGAACGCCGCGCCGATCCCCGCCAGCTCCCCGTGGTTGGCCGTCCCCGGGTAGAGCTGGTCGATGGCGTGCAGGATCTCGTGGTCGCCGCCGCTCGCCGGGCGCGAGTCGCCCGCGAACGACATCGCCATCCCCGACAGCACGAGGCCCTCGGCGAGGACGGTGAGGAACCGGTCGGACTCGATGGAGCCCGGCTGGTGCAGCAGTGCCTCCGCGGCGGTGCGGGCGACGGTCAGCGCCATCCGGTCGACGCGCTCGCCGCACTGGTCGGCCGCGAGGAGCCAGTCGTCCACCGCGGAGAAGTTGCTGACCACGTCGCCGATCCCGGCGCGGACGAGCCGGTCGGGCGCGGCGTGCACGTAGTCGAGGTCGACGACCATCGCCAGCGGCATCACGACGCCGAACGAGCCCTTGCCCTTGTCGTGCTCCAGGGACGCGACCGGGGAGCAGATCCCGTCGTGGGACAGGTTCGTGGCGACGGACACCATCGGGATGCCCGACAGCGTCGCCGCGTACTTGGTCGCGTCGATCGTCCGGCCGCCGCCGATGCCGACGACGGCCTCGAACGTCCCGCCGCGCAGCTTGCCGGCGAGTCCGACGGCGGCGTCGACGGTGCCGCCCTCGACCCGGAACACCTCGCAGGCCGACAGGGACGGGCGGACGTGCTCGGCGATGTGGTCGCCTTGGCCTTGGCCGACGGCGATCGCCACCCGTCCCTCGGTGGCGATGCGCTTGTCGGCGAGCAGCTCGCCGAGGGCGGCGACGGCACCGCGCCGCACGTCGATGGAGAGCGGCGCGTTCAGCATCCGCGTCAGCAGGGGCATGGGCCTCCTCGCTCGGGGTCGTCCCGCGTGGCGCCGGCGGCGTCAGTAGGTCTTGGCGATCCGGCGGGCCTTCTCCAGGTCGTCGTGGTTGTCCACTTCGACCCACTCGACCGCGCCGATCGGCGCGACCGCTATGCGGCCGCCCCGGTTCACCAGCTCCTGGTAGCCGTCCTCGTAGTACTGGTCGGGGTTCGCCTCCCAGGTCGCCTTGAGGGCGTCCGCGAGGGGCTCCGCGGCGGCGGGCTCGATCAGGGTGGCGCCGATGTACTCGCCATAGGCGGTGGACGGGTCCATCAGCTTGGTGATCGTCTTCAGGTGCTCGCCCTCGTCGAGGATGACCTTCATCTCCTCGTCGGCGAGAGTTTTCACGTTGTCCACGGCGAGGAGGATGTCCGGCCCGCGGTTGGCCAGTAGCGTCTTCTCGACGCTCACCGGATGGACCGTGTCGCCGTTGACCATGAGGACGCCCTTGGAGAAGTGCTCCCGAGCCAGCCACATGGAGTAGGCGTTGTTCCACTCCTCGGCCTTGTCGTTGTGAACCAGCGTGATGGACACGCCGTACTTCTCCTCGAGGGCGGCCTTGCGCTCCTCGACCGCGCCGGCGCAGTAGCCGACGACGATGACCACGTCGGTCAGGCCGACCTCGGCGAGGTTGCCGAGGGCGATGTCCAGGATGGTGGTCTCGCCGTCCACGGGGACCAGGGCCTTGGGGAGGGTATCGGTGTACGGCCGCAGCCTCCGGCCCGCGCCCGCCGCCAGCACCATGCCGATCATGCCTTCTCTTCCTCCCAGTAGACCATCACACCGCCGCCGCGACCGGACCGCGCCCACATGACGACGCCCTCGCTGCCGAACAGCACACCAAGGTAGGCGGCCAGCGCGGCGTACGCGAGCGGAAGGAGTCCGCAGAGGCCCGCGAAGGCCACACAGAGCATCCGGCCCTCCCAGCCGAGACCGGCGCGGAGGGCGAGCCCCCACGTCCGGACTCCCTGGCGGGAGCGGTACGCGACGTCGCAGTGGTGGAGCGCGAGGACGGCCGCCAGCACGTAGACGAGCGGTGCCGACACTCCCTGCGCAAACCCCAGTACGGCGAGGTAACCATACTCGATCGCGCGGATTATGGGCGGTACGAGCCAGTCCAGCCGTCCGGTGTGCGGATGGCCTGCGGAAGGACCCGCCAGAAGGATCACCACGATCGGGGCGAGCAGCGCGGGGGCCGGCGGGCCGGGCGCACCGGCGGCGAGCAGCAGCGCGGTGACGCCCGCGGCGGCGGCCGCGGCGGGCAGCGGCGGGAGCCGGCCGCGCGCCGTCCGGCCCAGCACCAGGCACACGGGCCCGTCGTCGCGGTGGTCCCCGACCTGGACGGCGGCGTTCACCGGTCCGCCGGTCCCGGCAGGGGCGCCGCGTGCGCGAGCGAGCCGCGCGCGTGCCCGGCGAGGACGAACGCGGCGGCGGCCGAGCCCCACACCAGCAGGACCGCGAAGGTGACCCGGGCGCCCGCGAGCGCGGCGGTGACGGCGATCAGCGCGAACC
The DNA here is from genome assembly GCF_017573545.1 of Actinomadura nitritigenes. Classification (GTDB taxonomy): domain Bacteria; phylum Actinomycetota; class Actinomycetes; order Streptosporangiales; family Streptosporangiaceae; genus Spirillospora; species Spirillospora nitritigenes. Next base: position 286,685 of record NZ_JAGEOK010000012.1, read on the forward strand.
GCTCGCCGGCCGGGAGCGCGAGGGCCCGCACCGCGCGGCGCGCGGCCTCGTTGCGGATGCGGTCCGGCCGCGGGCGCCGGCCGTACCGGGACGTCGCGTAGGACGCGTCCATCGTGTGGCGGACCGACAGGAGCACCAGCGCGGCCACCGCCGCCGCCCACGCGTTCCCGGCGAGGCCGGGCCCGCCCGGCGGCTCGGCGCCGGCCCCGACCGCGAGGCCCGCGTACGCGGCGGCCTCCTTGGCCCGGCCGAGGACGCCCGCCGGCCACGCGGTCCCGGGCGCGCCCGCCGCGCGCGCCAGCCCCGCCTCCACGCAGTCCAGGACGAACGAGGCGTAGAGCAGGCCCGCACCCGCGATCATCCCGGCGCGGGAGCCGGCGGAGAACCAGACCGCCGCCAGCGCCCCGAAGCAGAACGAGATGCCCGCCACGGTCCCGGGCGCGAGGCCGCGCGACGCCGCCCAGCGCACGAGGTACGGGGCGTACCCGCCGACCGCGTACGCCGCGACGAGGCCGTCGCCGCGGTGCGACGGGCCGCGGCGGCGCTCCGCGCGCCCGGGCGTCCCGCGTCCGGCGGCCCGCTCCGGGCGGGCGCGGTTCTCCTCCACGGCGTCGGCCGCCTCCGGTACGTTGAGCGTGGCGGGCCGGCGGCAGGGGCGCACCCTGGCCATCGGCGCCTCCAGGCGAGATCGAAGCATGCGGGTGACTGCTCAGCGTAGCGACTCGATGACCGGGTGTCGCAGGAACGGGCGCGCACGCCCCGCGGGCGCAGCCGAGCGGCGCGAGGGCGGCGAGAGGGAGAGATGGCGGCGCGGACGGTGGCGGTGGTGCTCGCCGGCGGGGTCGGCGAGCGCATGGGCGCGGGACGCCCCAAGCAGCTCATCGAGGTGGGCGGGCGGCCGATCCTGGCGCACGCAATCGCCGCGTTCGACGCCCATCCCGGCATCGGCGAGGTGGTGGTGGTGATGGCCGCCGGGCACCTGCGCGAGGCGGGCGTGATCGCCGCGCCGTTCCGCCGGGTCACGGGCGTGGTGGAGGGCGGCGCGACCCGTACCGCCTCGACCGTCGCGGCGCTGCGCGTGCTGGAGGACCACCCCGACGACACGCGCGTGCTGTTCCACGACGCGGCCCGCCCGTTCGTGGACGCCCCGGTCATCGACCGGGTGCTGGACGCGCTGGACGGCCACGACGCCGTCGCGGTGGGCGTGCCGTCGCCGGACACGATCGTCGTCGTCGAGGACGGGGTGGTCGCGTCCATGCCGCCGCGCGAGACGATGAGCCGGTTCCAGACCCCGCAGGGGTTCCGGCTCGGCACCATCCGCAAGGCCTACGAGCTGGCCCTCGCCGATCCGGCGCTGCGCGCCACCGACGACTGCGGGATCGTGCACCGCTACCTGCCGGACGTGCCGATCCGGGTGGTCGCGGGCAGCGAGCGCAACCTCAAGGTCACCCAGCCGCTCGACGCGGTGGTCGCCGAGCACCTCGCCCAGGAGGACCTGCCTTGATCTTCGAGAAGTCCCCGACCGTCATCGGTCACCGCGGCTACGGCGCGGGCCGGCTCACCCCGCCCGGCGCGGCGTCGCCGGTCGCGGAGAACACCCTCGAGTCCCTGCTCGCCGCCGCTGCGGCGGGGCTGTCCTGGGTGGAGATCGACGTGACCCGCACCGCCGACGACCACCTCGTCCTGCGGCACGACCCGACGGTCGAGGGCGGCGACCACATCGTGGACATGCCCGCCGACGCCAGCGGCCTGCCGCTGCTCACCGAGATCTTCGAGGCGCTGCCCGCGGACGTGGCGATCGACGTCGACGTCAAGACCGTGCTGGAGGACGCGGTGGACGCCCCGTCCCGCCGGACGGGGGCGCTGCTGCTGCCGGTGCTGAAGCGCGAGGCGCGGCGGCGCCGGCTGCTGGTCACCTCGTTCGACCCGGCGCTGCTGGTGTTCCTGCGCGGCGAGCTGCCGGACGTCCCGCTGGGCCTGCTGACCTGGCTGCGGTTCCCGATGTGGCACGCGGTCCCGGCCGCGGCGGGGCTGGACCTCCAGGCCATCGCGGTGCACACCGGCTCGTGCGGGTTCGAGCACCCCGACAGCCGGCTGCGGCCGCTGGAGCACTGCGTGGACGTCGCGCACCAGGCCGGCCTGGACGTGATCGCCTGGTGCCCGGCGGCCGACCGCGCCCCGGACTACGCGTGCGCCGGGGTGGACGCGATGGTCGTCAACGACGTCCCCGGCGTGCTGTCGACGCTGGCGTAGCGGCGCCCGCCGGTGCTGCGGCGCCCGCCCGTATGGCTGTGCGGGCGGCGCGTCAGCGGTCGCCGCGCAGGTCGTCGCCGCCGTACATCTGAGTCCACTCGCCGACGCCGTCGGCGGAGCCGCCCTGGGAGGACGGCTTGCCGCCGTTGTCGTCGAACGGCACGGCGCCGGACGCCGGACGCGCCGGAGAGTCGGCCTGCGGAGCGGACGGCGACGGGGAGCCCGCCTGCGGGAGGCCAGGCTGCGCCGAGCGCCCGTACTGAGGCTGCCCAGAAGGCTGCGCGGGGGGCTGCCCGTACTGAGGAGGCCGCCCCCATGGCGAGTCCTGTGCGGGCGCCTGAGGCGCGCCCATCGGCGCCGGAGCCCCCGGGGCGCCCGGCGCTCCGGGCGGCGGGCCCATCGGCGCGGGCGGCGGCCCGGCGTAGCGCGGCGCGGCGGCCCCGGCCGTCCGGGCGCGCCACCGCGACGGCGGCACCGACGCCACGACCAGCGCGACGCCGAGCAGGAGGAACACGCCGAACGTGGCGAGGTTCAGGTACCCCATGGTGAGGTTGTCGGGGAAGGACTTCTTGGCCGTGTTCCGCATCGCCCACTCGGCGTCGGCGATCCACAGCAAGCCGACGGCCGTGTAGATGACGCCGGGGACCAGCGAGGCGATCGGCGACACCCGTGATCCCACGACGAGCCCCAGCACGACCGCGGCGACAAGGAGCAGCCCGGCGCCGGTCCACAGTTCACTGCCGTGATAGTTGCGGAACGTCACCGCGTAATAGCGCTGCGTCATGGACATCTTGTAGGTGCCCATGACCAGGCAGTACGTGAGTATGGCGGTCGCGATGAGCCCGACCACCGCGCCGATTCCGTGGCGTGCGCCGTTGGACATGGCAACCTCCTCGCGTCCGGCGGGCGTGATCCCGTCGAACCTAACCCTGAGACGTGCGGGAACGCACGGGGGTTCAGGGCAGTTCTGCCGGAATTCGCCGCTACACCACCGGTTCGCCGGGTTTGGCGGGCGCCGGCTGGCCGAGCCGCGGCGGGCTGGTCAGGAACCCGACCCCCCAGGTCACGTGCATGGTCGCGAAGACCAGCGGGAGCCGCACCCAGGCGGACGGCGACAGCCCGCGCCCCTCGACGGCGGCGCCGACGATCATCGCGGCCGCGTAGCCGCCGGGCAGGAGCCAGCCGGGCCAGAACCCGAACGCCCCGGCGACCACGCCCGCCGTCATCGCGACCACGGCGATGGGCGGCGCGAGGTAGCGCAGGTTGAGGGTGCCCTGGTGCTCGCGGCCGACGACGCGGCGCCAGCGCCCGGTGTGGAAGTACTGCTTGGCGAGGGCGCGCAGGTTGGGCCGGGGACGGTAGGTGACGCGCATCCGCGGCGTGAAGAAGATCCGCCCGCCGGTCTGCCGGATGCGGTGGTTCATCTCCCAGTCCTGGGCGCGGGTGAAGGTCTCGTCGTACCCGCCGACCCGATCGAGCGCGCTGCGCCGGAACGTGCCGAGGTAGACGGTCTCGACCTCGCCGGCCTCGCCGCCGGTGTGGAAGCGGGCGTTGCCGACGCCGATCCGGGACGTCATGGCGCGGGCGACGGCCTGCTCGAAGGGGGTGACGCCCTCGGCGGCCATGATGCCGCCGACGTTGTCGGCGCCGGTCTCCTCCATCGTCTCGACCGCGGCGCGGACGTAGTCGGGCGGCAGCAGCGAGTGCCCGTCCACCCGGACGATGATCGAGTACTGCGACGCCCTGATCGCGATGTTGAGGCCCTGCGGGGTGCGCCCGGTCGGGTTGGCGACCACGACGATGCGGGGATCCTCGCCGGCGAGCCGGCGGGCGATCTCCTCGGTGCGGTCGCGGGACGGCCCGACGGCGAGCACGAGCTCCATCTCGCCGGGGTAGTCCTGGGACATGATCCGCCGGACGGAGTCCGTCAGGTGGCGCTGCTCGTTGAGGACCGGCATGACCACCGACACCGCGGGCCAGGTGCGTTCGCCGCCGGTGCGCTGCTGCGTTCCGTGCCGTGTCGTGCGCTGGGCGTGGGGAGATGGATTCATGTGGGCTCGCGGGCGCACCTCGGCCGTGGCGACGGGGTGCCGCGGCCGGAGGGGTGCCCCCCTTCCTCTCTCTCGCTTGCTTGTCTGACGCAGCCCACGCCACCCAGGTTTGCGTGCGGGCCGCCGGGGTGTGGTCAAGACGGCGCCACGTTACTGCAAGGACACGAGGCCCAGGTAGCGAACGGACGGGTGTTCCCCACTTTAGAGTGGTGTGGACCCACGCGAGAACGAGGTCTTCGGGAGGCGGGCGTCGGCATGGCAGACGGGCACGACTCGGGACGCGGCGACGCCGACCCGCTGGAGCGCTACTTCCGGCCCAGACCCGCAGGTGGGGCGGCCGAGGGCCCGGCCGACGACGGCGACATCGAGGGCGTCACCATCGACGGGATGCCGGCGCCGCGGGTGAAGGTGGACGGGCGCGGGCCGCGGCGCCCGGGCCGCCGGATCAGCCCGCGCGCGGCGATGAGCGCCCGGCGGCAGAAGCGGTTCCTGACGCTGACCGGGACGGCGTCGGCGTTCGTGCTGCTGACCTCGGGCGGCGCGTGGGCGTTCCAGAACTACGTGACGGGCGCGATCGACAAGGTGCACGTCGGCGGGCTCGGCAAGGGCAAGGACGGCCCGAAGGGCGCGATGACGATCCTGGTCGCCGGGGTCGACCGCCGCGAGGGGCTGACGAAGGCGCAGCAGAAGGCGGCGAAGCTGGGCCACGACCCGGGCGAGCGCTCCGACACGATGGAGCTGGTGCACGTGTCCCGGAACCACGACCGGGTGTCGATCGTGAGCCTGCCGCGCGACTCGTACGTGACGATCCCGGCGCACCGGTCGAACGGGTCGGAGGGGGCGAAGGGGCAGCAGGTCCCGGCCCGTCCCGGCAAGCTGACCTGGGCGTACCAGTTCGGCGGGCCCGACCTCACGGTGGCGACGATCAAGCAGGCGACCGGCGTGTCGATCGACCACTACATCGAGGTGAACTTCTACGGGTTCGTCAACATGGTGGACGCGCTCGGCGGCGTGGACGTGTGCACCGAGCAGGCGGTCAACGACCCGAAGAGCGGGCTGAAGCTGCCGCAGGGCAAGTCGCATGTGGACGGGCTGAAGGCGCTGGCGTTCGCGCGGGCCCGCTACACGCTGACCGGCGGCACCGACCTCGGCCGGATCGACCGGCAGCAGCAGTTCATGGCGTCGATGATGAAGCAGGCGCTGTCGTCGAAGACGCTGAGCGACCCGGTGAAGTCGACGAAGTTCCTGAACGCGGCGCTGAAGTCGCTGCGGGTGGACCCGGAGCTCGCCAAGAGCCTGCCGAAGCTCGCCGACCAGATGAAGGACCTGTCGACCGACAGCCTGACGTTCGCGAACGTGCCGCTGGCGAACCCGGGGTACAACGCCCAGCTGTGGAACTCGCCGACGCCGCAGTCGACCGTGCAGTGGGACGAGGCGAAGTCGAACGAGCTGTTCGGCCGGATCCGGCACGACGAGCCGCTGGGCGAGACGAAGGCGCCGAAGCCGAGCGCGTCCCCGTCGAAGACGCCGTCGGACGGCCCGACGGTGCCGCCGGACGAGATCAGCGTCCGCGTCCTGAACGCGATCGGGACGCAGGGGCTGGCGACGCGCGCGGGCTCCCAGCTGACGAAGGGCGGCTTCCACGTCACGGTGGTGCCGGGGATCGCGCGGCGCGGCCTGCAGCGCACGCAGATCCAGTACGGGCCGGGGCGCGAGGACTCGGCGAAGACCCTGGCGGCGGCGATCCCGAACGCGAAGCTGAAGGAGGTCTCGTCGCTGGGGTCGCGGGTGCAGGTGATGGTGGGCGCCGACTGGGACGGGGTGAAGAAGGTGAAGGTGGCGTCGCCGTCGCCGACGGCGTCGCCCGCGTCCGGGTCGTCGCTCGACTCCGGGACCGCCACGGAGAAGCTCTGCCACTGACGATCTAGAATATCGTTCTAGACAGTGGAGAGGAGCAGGGCGTTGGACGGTGACCTCCCCGAGGCGTTCTACGAGCCGCTCGGCGGCGGCCGGTTCGCGAGCACGCCGGCCACGGCGGGCCCGTGGTCGCCGTCGCTGCAGCACGCCGGCCCGGTCGCCGGCCTGATGGGACGGGTGTTCGAGCGCACCGGCCCGGTGCCCGGCACCCGGGTCGCGCGGGTGACGGTCGAGATCCTCTCCCCCGTGCCGGTCGCCGAGCTGGAGGTGACCGCGCGCGTCGTCCGCCCGGGGCGGCGGATCGCCCTGCTGGAGGGCGAGATGACCCATGAGGGGCGGCCGGTCGTCCGGGCCACCGCCTGGCGGATCCTGGCGGCGCCCGCCGAGGTGCCCGAGACCGTCCACGCGCCCGCCGCGCCGCCGCTGCCGGACGCCTCCGGGACGTTCACGGTCGCGCCCGAGCTGCACACGCACGGCTACCTGTCGGCGATGGAGTGGCGGCCCGTCGAGGGCTCGTTCTTCGCGCCGGGCCCCGGGACGACCTGGGCCCGCGCCCGCGTCCCGCTGGTCGCCGGGGAGACCGACTCTCCGCTGGTGCGCGCGCTCACCCTGGCCGACAGCGCGTCCGGCATCGGCAGCCAGCTCGACCTGTCCAAGTGGATGATCATCAACACCGACCTGACGGTCGCGCTGCACCGCGACCCGGCCGGGGAGTGGCTGTGCATGGGCGCGTCGCTGAGCGTGAGCCCGCACGGCAGCGCGCTGTGCGAGGCGACCCTCGCCGACGGTCACGGAGAGTTCGGACGGGTACTGCAGACCTTGATCGTGGACGAGCAGCCAACGCCCTGACCTGGTGCGATGACCGACCGACTGGACGCCGTCCGATTCTTGATCGACTACTCTGGGTAGTGAAAGGCGTGCACAGAGAAGTCACCGTCAGGAGTCCAGAGAATGTCGACAAGGTTTCTCGGCCTGATCAGCACAGCCGCCGTCGCCGCGCTCGCGGTGGCCGGCTGCGCGGCGCGGACCGACGCACGGCTCACCGCCGCGGAGGCGCCCGTCCCGTCGCCGAGCGCGTCCGCCGGGGCGGCCGACGCGCCCTCGGCGGCCGACGCCCCGAAGGGCAGGAAGAGCGCGGCGAAGGACGGCACCGACCTCAACGCCTGCCTCGACGCCGACTGCGAGGTGGAGGTCGCCGACGGCCAGCGGATCCCGCTCGACCCGAAGTACGGCGTGGACGGCATCGACGTCCGCACCGACGGCCCGCGGGTCTTCTTCACCGCGAGCGGCCGCAACAGCAAGATGGTCACCTCGATGGACACCTCCTGGGCGGGCACCGGCTCGTCCTCGACCGTCAACGGCCTGACCTTCCGCCCGCGCATGACCAAGGACGGAAAGATCATCGTCCGGGTCAGCCACGACTGACCCGGACGGCCCGGCGGGCGGTCACCGGACGATCGGTGGCCGCCCGCCGGCGTCTCAGCGGTTCGAGGCGAGGACCGGGCCCGCCGGGCTCGGCGCCGGGGCGGCCTCCCGGCCCGGGATCGCCAGCGCCGCGACCGCGCCGGCCAGCGACAGCGCCGCGCCGACCCCGATCGCGCCGCCGAAGCCGTCGGTGAAGGCGGACGGTCCCGCGTAGCCGCCGGCCTTGGCGAACGCCAGGGCGAGGACGGCGACGCCGAACACCCCGCCGAGCTGCCGTCCGGTGTTGAACACCCCGGACGCCTTGCCGATCTGCTGCGGCGCGACCGCGTTGAGCACGGCGGACTGCGCGGCGGGCATCGCCATGCTCACGCCGGCGCCCGCGATCAGCATCGGCGCGACCAGCTCCCAGTACGGCACGGACGGCGTCGCGGCGAGCGCGAGCCACCCCATCCCCGCCGCCTGCATGGCCAGGCCCAGCGCCGCCAGCGGCCGGGCGCCGACCCGGTTCACCAGCCGGCCCGCGGTCGGGGCGACGACCGTCACCGCCGCGGTCCAGGCGAGCAGGTGCAGGCCCGCGGCGAGCGGCCGGTCGCCGCGTCCGGTCTGGAAGTACTGGGCCGCGAAGAACAGCGCCCCGTAGAGCGAGGCGTACAGGAACACCCCGGCGGCGTTCCCCGCCGCGAAGCCCCGCAGCCGGAACAGCCCCAGGGGCACCATCGGCCGCGCCGCGACCCGCTCCCAGGCCACGAACGCGACGCCGCAGACCGCGCCCGCGGCCAGCGTCCCCGCGACCTCGGCGCTGCCCCATCCGGCGGCGTCCGAGCGGATCAGGCCCCACACCAGGCCGAGGGCGGCGCCGGTCACCAGCACCAGGCCGCCCGCGTCGACGCCGTCGCCGCCGCCGCGGCTCTCCGGGATGCGGCGCAGCACCAACGGCATGATCACCAGGCCGATCGGCACGTTCAGCCAGAAGATCCACTCCCAGGCGAGGCCCTGGGTGACGGCGCCGCCGACCACCGGGCCGCCGACCACCGCCAGCCCCGTCAGCCCGGCGAACAGCCCCAGCGCCTTCGGCCGGTCCGGCGGCGGATAGGCGGCGCTGAGCAGCGCCATCGCCAGCGGCATCACCAGGGCCGCGCCGGCGCCCTGCAGCACCCGCGCCGCGATCAGCCAGCCCGCGTCCGGCGCCAGCGCGCACGCCGCCGACGCGGCGGTGAACAGGCCCAGCCCGGCCGTGAACACCAGCCGCCGCCCGAACCGGTCGCCCAGCACGGCACCGGTCATCAGCAGGACGGCGAAGCTCAGGCTGTAGGCGTTCACCGTCCATTCGAGCTGCTCCATCGAGGTGCCGAGATCCACCCTGATCCGGCTCAGCGCCGTCGTCACCACCGTGGCGTCCAGCGCCACCATCACCGAGCCCGCGGACGCGAGCCCCATCACCCATTTCCTGTTCATGTCCGTACCGACCCGCGGCCCGGCGGGATCGGCCGGTCCGGACCCGATGAATTCGGCGGGCTGCCGGGTCTGTACAAGAAAGGGAGGAGCGCGGAGTGACCGTGATCGAGCAACCGAGCGACGAGTTCGTCCGGCTGGCCGGGCCGTTCCGGCGCGAGCTGCTGACCCACTGCTACCGGATGCTGGGGTCGGTGCAGGACGCCGAGGACCTCGTCCAGGAGACCTACCTGCGGGCCTGGCGGGCGTACGAGGACTTCGAGGGCCGCGCGTCGATGCGCACGTGGCTCTACCGGATCGCCACCAACGCCTGCCTGAACGCACTGCGGAACGGCGGCCGGCGGGTGCTGCCCGCCGGGCTGGGCGGCCCCATCGCCGACCCGGCCGCGATCGGGCCGCGCGATCCGGAGATCACGTGGCTGGAGCCGATCGCCGACGAGCAGGCCGATCCGGCGGCGATCGTGGCCGGGCGCGCCGGGCTGCGGCTGGCCCTCATCGCGGCGCTGCAGCACCTGCCCCCGCGGCAGCGCACGGTGCTGATCCTGCGGGACGTGCTGGCCTGGTCGGCGGAGGAGACCGGCGACGCGCTCGGCATCAGCGCGACCGCGGTGCACAGCACCCTGCAGCGCGCCCGGGCCCGGCTCGACCGGCTCGATCCGGCGATCGACGAGATCGCCGAGCCCGCGGAGCCGGAGCGCCGCGACCTCCTCGACCGGTACGCCGACGCCTTCGAGCGGGCCGACATGGCCGCGCTGGCGCGGCTGCTCACCGCGGACGCGGTCTGGGAGATGCCGCCGAACCCCTCGTGGTTCGCGGGGCGCGACGCGGTCCTGCGGCTGCTCGAGGTCCGGCTGGCGGCCAAGCGGAGCCGGCTGGTGCCGGTCCGGGCCAACGGGCAGCCGGGGTTCGCGATGTACGTGGACGGCGAGGCGTTCGCCGTCCAGGTCGTCACGCTGCGCGGCCCCGCCATCGCGGCGGTGACCGCGTTCCACGACGCGGCCCTGGTCGAGCGCTTCGGCCTGCCGCGACGCCTGTGACCGCCCCCTGCGGTCGCCGCCGATCCCGCGCCGGTCGGGCGGGCGGCCGGCGCCCCCGCGCCCGAGTGGCGGACGCGGGGGCGACTGGTGCTCTGGGACTACTGGTGCTCTGGGGCTACTTGAGGAGCTGGCGGGCGATGACCATGCGCTGGATCTGGTTGGTGCCCTCGTAGATCTGGGTGATCTTGGCGTCGCGCATCATCCGCTCCACCGGGAACTCCCGCGTGTACCCGTACCCGCCCAA
>NZ_JAGEOK010000013.1 GCF_017573545.1 Actinomadura nitritigenes
CAGCAACACCCAACGCACCCACCGCCTGGCACCCTGGCTGGAGTACTACAACACCCAACGCCCACACACCGCACTCGGCGGTCACCCACCCATCAGCCGCCTGTCACCAACCTCATGACCGAGTACAACTAGCGGCCGCGTGCCGGAGGCGGCGGCCGTCGCCGGGAGGGCGGGCCGGGCGGATCAGGCAAGGGAGGAAATGATGCGGGTCCCGGCCTCGGGGGGATGGGCCGGGACCCGCGGTCCGTGACGAGGCGTCAGCGCGTGGCGGCCTCGATGTTCTGCTGGGACTTGCGGATGTCCTGGCTGCCCTGCTCCAGCGCGAGGGCCATCTTGTCGAACGCGGTCTTGGCCTCGGCCCAGGCGCTGCGGAACCGGTCGGCGCCGGGGCCCCACCAGGCGGCGCTGCTGCTGACCGTGCGGCCGTTGAGGTCCCTGATCAGGGCGTCCAGGTTCTTGGAGTGCTTGCTGAAGATCCGGGACAGCTCCTCCAGCTCGCCGAGGTTGGCGCCGCGCTTGTCACCGCTCATCGCTCCGACCCTCCGTCGCCGATCCGCCGCCCGCCGGGAGCGGGACTTCAACTGGAACGTTTTCCGGTCCTGCCGCACTGCGAAAGAATGGCGCCAGCCTACGCCTCCCCGATCACGGGAATCCAGCGGCACATCGGAGATCGGGCGGCGAAACACCCGTAATCCCGCCGTTCGACTGTGACCGGATGTGGCCACACGGCCCCCGCCAGGTGGAGGTTTCGCGGCCCGGCGCCACCGTCCGGCGACGCTCCGCAATGCCGTGACCGGCTTAATTACTGTCCGTCAAGGGCATTTCAGAGCGACCACGCCGCGGGCTTTCCGGAACGACGCCCGCAATGCCGGAAAGAACGTCAGCGGGAGCTCGGGGCCGGGTCGTTCACCGGCTGCGCCTTCGGATCGAGGACCCGCTCGCCCACCAGGACGATGTCGTCGCCGCGCTGGCGGAAGTCGAACCGGCGCGGGACCGACTGGGTGACCTTGCCCGTGCGGTAGCGGACGACGGTGTGCTCGATGGCGTCCAGCGTGATCCGGTCGCCGGTGCGGACGGCGCGCCGGGCGTCCAGGCTGGTGCGGGCGCCGGTGTAGGCGGGGCCGCCCTCGACGGGGGCGCGGTTGCTGTTCTCCAGCTCGTGGAAGGCCCGCTCCTGGACGCGGGCGACGCGCGGGGAGATCCGGACGCCGAGGACCTCGGTCGGCACCTCGGGATGCGGGCGCGCGTGCCGCTGGACGAGCGCCTCGGAGCGGCCCTGGAGCAGCGTTCCGGCGGCGGCCGTGAGCTGCCGGGTGGTGACCGCGTCCACGGCGGACGGGCCGCTCCGGACGGCGGACGACGGCGCCGCGAGGCAGCAGGCCAGGACCACCCCGAGTCCGGCCCGGGTCCAGTGGCGAGCCATCCGGCCCCTTCCCATGCGTTCCCGCTCGCTGACGAGGCTGATCAGCGGCGAAGCTCGGTGGCGAAGCTGATCAGTGGCGAAGATACACCGGCGCGGCGGGGCTTCGGGCGATCCTCGGGAAACGGGGGAATGAAAACCGTTGCCACCCCGTTGGGAGGGGTGAACAGCCGAGAACCAGGGAGGAACGATGAGGAACAGGATCCACCCGGAGTACCGGCCCGTGGTCTTCCGCGACCGCGGTGCGGACTACGCCTTCCTGACCCGTTCGACGGCCGAGACGGACCGGACGATCGAGTGGACGGACGGCCGCACCTACCCGCTGGTCGACGTGGACGTGTCGTCCGCGAGCCACCCGTTCTACACGGGCCGCCAGCAGGTCCTGGACACCACCGGGGCGGTCGAGCGGTTCAACCGCCGGTACAACCGGAGCTGACACGTCCGGACGCGCCCGCCGGGCCGCCAACGCGCCCCGCGCGGCCCCGGGCACGTCCGATCCAAGGCCCGCGCCTCCCCGAGGCGCGGGCCTTCGCCGTGCCCGGACGCCCCGGGGACCGCGCCGCGCCCGGGGCGGGCTTCGCCCGAGAGCGCCTGGTGGCAGGGGTTCGCGCGATAGGTCCCGCTGAGCGGCATCCGCCCTGAAATCTGGCCTCCCGGTGCAATAAGGAGGGCCTTACGAAAACCTCGAACGGCGGTTATCTAGACTGCGTGCGAGGTTTAGGGAGGAGACCCACGTGCGCAAGGTCCTGATCGCCAACCGCGGTGAGATCGCGGTTCGTATAGCCCGTGCCTGTCGCGATGCGGGGCTGGCCAGTGTCGCGGTGTACGCCGAACCCGATCTGGAGGCGCTGCACGTACGGGTCGCCGACGAGGCGTACGCCCTGGGCGGCCAGACCGCGGCGGACAGCTACCTGGACATCGAGAAGCTCCTGAAGGTCGCCGCCGAGGCCGGTGCGGACGCCGTGCACCCCGGCTACGGGTTCCTGGCGGAGAACGCCGACTTCGCGGCGGCCGTCGAGAACGCGGGGCTCACCTGGATCGGCCCGCCGCCCGCCGCGATCACCGCGCTCGGCGACAAGGTGCAGGCCCGGCACATCGCCCAGAAGGTGGGCGCGCCGCTGGTCGCCGGCACCAAGGACCCGGTGTCGGGCGCGGACGAGGTCGTCGCGTTCGCCGAGGAGCACGGCCTGCCGATCGCGATCAAGGCGGCGTTCGGCGGCGGCGGCCGCGGCCTGAAGGTCGCCCGCAGGCTGGAGGAGGTCGCCGAGCTGTACGAGTCGGCGGTCCGCGAGGCGGTCGGCGCGTTCGGCCGCGGCGAGTGCTTCGTCGAGCGGTACCTGGACAAGCCGCGGCACGTCGAGACCCAGTGCCTGGCCGACAAGCACGGCAACGTCGTCGTCGTGTCCACCCGGGACTGCTCGCTGCAGCGCCGCCACCAGAAGCTCGTCGAGGAGGCCCCCGCGCCGTACCTGTCGGACGAGCAGCTCGAGCTGCTGTACACCTCGTCCAAGGCCATCCTGAGGGAGGCCGGCTACGTCGGCGCGGGGACCTGCGAGTTCCTCGTCGGCCAGGACGGGACGATCTCCTTCCTGGAGGTCAACACCCGGCTGCAGGTCGAGCACCCGGTGACCGAGGAGGTCGCGGGCGTCGACCTCGTCCGGGAGATGTTCCGGGTCGCCGACGGCGAGGAGATCGGCTACGACGACCCGGTGCTGCGCGGCCACTCGTTCGAGTTCCGGCTGAACGCCGAGGACGCGGGGCGCGGCTTCCTCCCCGCGGTCGGCACGCTGACCGCGTTCGACCCGCCGTCCGGCCCCGGCGTCCGGCTGGACTCCGGCTACGTCGCCGGGCAGACCGTCCCGCAGGCGTTCGACTCGCTGATCGCCAAGCTGATCGTGACCGGCGCGACCCGCCGGCAGGCCGCCGAGCGGGCCAAGCGGGCGCTGGACGAGTTCGTGATCGACGGCATGCCGACCGTGCTGCCGTTCCACCGGGTCGTGCTGGACGACCCGGCGTTCGTCCCGGCGGACGACGAGACGCCGTTCAGCGTCCACACCCGCTGGATCGAGACGGAGTTCGACAACCGGATCCCGCCGTTCGACGCCGCCGCCGCGGGCGAGGAGGCCGAGGCGGGCGAGCGCGAGCGCGTCACCGTGGAGGTCGGCGGCCGGCGCATCGAGGTCGTGCTGCCCGCCGGCCTGGGCGCGTCCGCGGCGCCCGCGGCCGGCAAGGGCGCGCCCGCCAAGCGGCGCGGCGGCAAGAAGGGCGGCGGCGCCCAGGCGTCCGGCGACTCCCTGGTCAGCCCGATGCAGGGCACGATCGTCAAGACGGTCGTGGAGGACGGCGCGACGGTCGCGGCGGGCGACACCATCGTCGTCCTGGAGGCCATGAAGATGGAGCAGCCGCTCACCGCGCACAAGGCGGGCACGATCAGCGGCCTGTCCGCCGAGGTCGGCCAGACCGTCTCCTCCGGGGCGGTCATCTGCGAGATCAAGGACTGACGCACGGCTTCTGCCACGGCACCCCCGTCCGGCCCGGTTCGGAGGGGGGTGTCGTTTTCGTCACTAAAAGCGGTTTTTACGGAACGCGTGCGGCGGCCCGGTCGTCGGCCCTCATGAGGGGGCAGACTGACATCATGAGTTCCGAGATCCGTACCGTCCGGCCGGTACTCCGCGCCGCGGTATCGGCGATGGTCCTCGCCGTGGCGGTGCTGGCGGGCCTCGCGGCCCCCGGCCTCGCCGCACCCGCGCACGCCGCGTCAGCGCACTCCGCTTCCGCGCACTCCGCGTCCGCGCTGCCGGCGTCCGCGCAGGCCGAGCCCGCGCGGGCGACGGCCCAGGCCGTGCCCGCCGACACCGTCGGGCAGATCGCCAAGGGCCTGCTCGGCTCGCGGCTGTACGTCACCAGCGACTCCGGCGCGAACCTGTCGGCGGCCGACCAGCAGCAGATCAGGTCGGCGCTGAACGGCGACCACGACGCCGACATCCGCGCCGTCGTCGTCCGCAACGACGTGAGCGGGCCGCAGGTCGGGCAGATGCTGAAGGCCGTCGCGAACCGCGTCGGCAAGGGCCAGACCTACGTCGCGATCACCGCCGACGGCACCCGGATGGGCGGGATCTCCAAGAAGCTCGACAGCAACGAGATCAACCAGCTCGTGACCCGCACCGACGGCTCGCCGCTCAAGCAGCGGCTGATCCAGTTCGGGAACCTCGCCGAGAAGAAGGTCGACGACCAGGCCCGGTCCGGCGCGGTCGTCGGGTACGTCGTGATCGGCGTCCTCGTCCTGATCGCGGCGGCCGTCACCAGCGTCGTCCTGGTCGCCCGCAAGCGGCGCCGCGAACGGCACGCCCGGCAGATGGCCGACCTGAAGCAGGGCGTCCAGGAGGACGTCACGCTGCTCGGCGAGGACATCGCCCGGCTCGACCTCAACGTCATGGACCCCGGTCTCGATCCGGAGACCCGCGCCGACTACGAGCGCGCCATGAACTCCTACGACAAGGCCAAGACGGCGACCGAGCGCGCCCAGAGGCCCCAGGACATGCAGGCCGTCACCACCGCGCTCGAGGACGGCCGGTACTACATGACCGCGACCCGCGCCCGCCTGGCGGGCGAGCCCGTGCCCGAGCGGCGCCCGCCGTGCTTCTTCAACCCGCAGCACGGCCCGTCCGTCCAGGACGTGACGTGGGCGCCTCCGGGCGGCGTGGCGCGGTCCGTGCCGGTCTGCGCGGCGGACGCCCGGGCCGTCATGGAGGGCCACGACCCGGACGTCCGGATGGTCCCGTACGGGGGCGGCCGGCGGCCGTACTGGGACGCGGGCCCCGCCTACGCGCCCTACGCCGGCGGCTACTACTACGGCTACGGCGGCTTCGACCTGCTCAGCGGCCTGCTGCTCGGCACCGCGCTGGGGTCGATGATGGGCGGCGGCTTCGGCTGGGGCGGCGGCTACTACGGCGACGGCGGCGGATTCGGCGGCGGCGACGGCGGCTTCGGGGGCGACGGCGGCGACGTCGGCGGCGGCTGGGACTTCGGCAGCGGCGACTTCGGCGGCGGCGGAGACTGGGGCGGCAACGATTTCGGCGGCTTCTGAGGTGGTCTCCCGAGCATGACCCGCATCCCAGGCGACCCGGGGCCCTTGGGCCGCGTCCGGTACGCCCTGGGGTTCCGGCTGCCGCCCCGCAACCGCGAGTGGGTGCGGCACGACCTCACCGACGCGGGCTGGCGGGGCCGGCTGCTGCTGAGGCACCTGTACGTGATGGTCCCGGTCTGCCTGCTGCTGGCGCTGCTGCCCGGCCCGACGTGGATCCGCGCCGCCGTCCCGCTGCTGGCGTTCCTCGCCAGCACCCTCACGGTCGCGATCACCGCCGAGGACCTGCGGCGGTCCCGCCTGCACCGCCACGGCCTGCACTCGCCCGACCGCCGCTGACCGCGCGCCGCCGACCGCGCGCCCGCCGACGGTGGCCGCCGACCCGTGCGCCGCCGACCGGCCGGTCACGGCGCCGTCAGGGCGTCCTAGTACGCGTGCTCGGACATCAGGCGGCGGGACGCCTCGGTGATGCTGCCCGACAGCGACGGGTACACCGCGAACGTGTGCGCGACCTGCTCGACCGTCAGGTGCTGCTGCACGGCGACCGACACGCCGAGGATCAGCTCGCTGGCCCGCGGCGCCACGATCACGCCGCCCAGCACGATCCCCGTGGACGGCCGGCAGAACAGCTTCACGAAGCCGTCCTCGAAGCCCTGCATCTTGGCGCGCGCGTTGGTGAACAGCGGCAGCATGACCGTCCGGGCGTTGACCTCGCCGGAGTCGACCATGTGCTGCGTCACCCCGACCGACGCCACCTCGGGGTCGGTGAAGATGTTGGAGGCGACCCAGCCGAGCTTCAGCGGCTGGACGGCCTCGCCGAGCGCGTGCCACATCGCGATCCGGCCCTGCATCCCCGCCACCGACGCCAGCATCAGGATGCCGGTGCAGTCGCCGGACGCGTAGATGTGCGGGACGGACGTCCGGGAGACCTTGTCGACCTCCACGAACCCGCGCTTGTCGCAGGAGACGCCGACCTCCTCCAGGCCGATGCCCGTGGTGTTCGGCACCATCCCGACCGTCATCAGGCAGTGCGTGCCCTCGACCTTGCTCCCGTCCTCCAGCGTGACGATCACGCCGTTCCCGGACCGTTCGACGCCCGCGGCCCGCGACCGCGACATCACGTTCATCCCGCGCCGCAGGAACACCTCCTGCAGCACGGACGCGGCGTCGGCGTCCTCCGTCGGCAGGATCCGGTCCCGCGAGGACACCAGCGTGACCTTCGACCCCAGCGACAGGTACGCCCCGGCCAGCTCGGCGCCGGTGACGCCGGACCCGACCACGATCAGCTCCTCGGGCAGCTCCGGCAGGTCGTACAGCTGCCGCCAGTTGAGGATCCGCTCCCCGTCCGGCTCGGCGCCGGGCAGCACCCGCGGCGTCGCGCCGGTCGCGATCAGCACGATGTCGGCCCGGATCCGCCGCTCCCCGACCGCGACGACGTGCGGCTCCACCAGCCGCGCCTCGCCCCGGACGATCTTCACTTCCTCGTAGGCGAGCCGTTCCGCGACGTCGAACGACTGGGCCCGCGCGAGGTCCTTGACCCGCTTGTTCACGTTGGCCATGTCGACCTCGAGGCCGCCGACGATGCCGTCGGGGCCGCCGCTGAAGCGCAGCCCGAGCCCGGCGGACTCGGACATGACCGCCATACGGGTCGACGTGGCGATGAGCGTCTTGGAGGGGACGCAGTCGGTGAGCACGCACGCGCCGCCGGGGCCGTCCCGCTCGATGACGGTCACGTCCGCGCCGAGCTGCGCCGCGACGAGTGCGGCCTCGTAGCCGCCCGGTCCTCCTCCGATGATCACGATGCGGGTCACATCTCCCATTGTTTCCTACTCGGACCAGTGATAAGACCCGCGGGGGCGCGATCGCCGCTCCGCGCCGGTCCCGGCCCTCGTGTGGCGTAGCCTTGGCCAACGTGGCTCTGTACGCGGCGTACGCCTCCAACATGGACCCCGAGCAGATGGCGAGCCGGGCTCCCCACTCGCCCATGCGCGGCACCGGCTGGCTGACCGGCTGGCGGCTGACCTTCGGCGGCCAGGGCTTCGACGGGGCCCTCGCGACCGTCGTCGAGGACGACTTCGAGCAGGTCTTCGTGGTGATCTACGACGTCCCGGCCTTCGACGAGAAGGAGCTGGACGCGTGGGAGGGCGCCGCGCTCGGCGTCTACCGCAAGATCCGGGTCCGCGTGCAGACGCTGGACGGCGACGCGCTGTGCTGGCTGTACGTCCTGGACGACTACGAGGGCGGCCTGCCGTCCGCGCACTACCTCGGCATCCTCGCCGACGCCGCCGAGGCGGCCGGCGCCCCGGACGACTACGTCAAGGACCTGCGCGCCCGGCCCTGCAAGTCACTCGGCGACTGACCCGCCTCCCCGCGCGGGCGGGCCGACACGGCGCGGCGGACGCCGGCGGTAGTGTCGGCGATGTGAGCAACGACGCTTTTGACCTGGCGCGGGCCGCCGCCGACGAGCTGCGGACGCGCACCTCCATCGATTCCTTCGACGTGGCGCTGGTGATGGGGTCGGGCTGGGTCCCGGCGGCCGACGCGCTCGGGACGCCGGACGACGAGCTGCCCGTCACGCTGCTGCCGGGGTTCGCGGCGCCCGCCGTGGAGGGCCACGCGGGCAGGGTCCGGATCGTGGAGGTCGGCGGGCACCGGGCGCTGGTGTTCCTCGGCCGGACGCACCTCTACGAGGGGCGCGGCGTGGACGCGGTGGTGCACGGCGTCCGGACGGCGCTGGCGGCGGGCGTCGGGACGGTGGTGCTGACGAACGCGGCGGGCGGCCTGCGGCCGGAGCACCAGCGGGTCGGCGACCCGGTGCTGATCTCCGACCACCTGAACCTGTCGGGCGCGAACCCGCTGACCGGGCCGTCGTTCCTGGACATGACCGAGGCGTACTCGGCGAGGCTGCGGGCGCTGGCGAAGGAGGCCGATCCGACGCTGGCGGAGGGCGTCTACGCGGCGTTGCGGGGCCCGACGTACGAGACGCCGGCGGAGATCCGGATGCTGCGGACGATGGGCGCCGACATGGTCGGGATGTCCACGGTGCTGGAGACGGTCGCGGCCCGGCAGGGCGGCGCGGACGTGCTGGGGATCTCGCTGGTCACCAACATCGCGGCGGGCCTGTCCGGGGAGCCCCTGGACCACGAGGAGGTCCTCGCGGCGGGCCGCGCGGCGGCGGGCCGGATGGGCGAGCTGCTCGGCACCGTCCTGACGAAGCTCTGATCATGAGCGATCTTCGCAGGTGCGCGGAGGAGTGGCTGGCGCAGGACCCGGACCCCGGCACCCGCGCGGAGCTGCGCGCGATCCTGGACGCGGGCGACGACACGGCCCTCGCGGACCGGTTCGGCGCTCGGCTCGAGTTCGGGACGGCGGGGCTGCGCGGCGAGCTGGGCGCCGGGCCGAACCGGATGAACCGGGTGACGGTGATGCGGGCGGCGGCGGGCCTCGCCGCATGCCTCCCGGCCGGCGGCCGGGTGATCGTCGGGTTCGACGCGCGGCACGGGTCGCGGCGGTTCGCGCAGGACACGGCGGCGGTGCTGACGGGCGCGGGGCTGCGCGCCGAGGTGTTCGCCGACCCGGTCCCGACGCCCGTCCTGGCCCATTTCACGAGGTCGTTCGACGACGTCGTCGCGGGCGTCATGGTGACGGCGAGCCACAACCCGCCGCGCGACAACGGCTACAAGGTGTACTGGGGGGACGGCGCGCAGATCGTCCCGCCGCGGGACGCGGAGATCTCCGCCGCGATCGACGCGGTCGGCCGCGTGGACGAGCTGCCGCTCGGCTCGGACTGGACCGTCCACCACGACACCCGCCTCTACCTGGACGCCGTCGCGGACCTGCGCCTCGGCGGGGATCGTGACATCTCGATCGTCTACACCCCGATGCACGGCGTCGGGCGGGACGTCCTCCTCGCGGCGTTCGAGCGGGCCGGGTTCCCCGCGCCCGTCGTCGTCCCCGAGCAGGCAGAGCCCGACCCCGACTTCCCGACCGTCACGTTCCCGAACCCCGAGGAGCCGGGGGCGCTCGACCTGGCCCTCGCGCTCGCCCGCGACCGGGACGCCGACCTGGTGATCGCCAACGATCCCGACGCGGACCGCTGCGCCGTCGCCGTCCCCGGCCCCGGCGGCTGGCGGGCGCTGACCGGCGACGAGGTCGGCGGGCTGCTCGCCGAGCACGTCCTGCGGCACACCGCCGGGGACGACCGCCTCGTCGTGACCACGATCGTGTCGTCGTCGCTGCTCGGGTCGATCGCGCGCGAGCACGGCGTCCGGTCGGCCGAGTCCCTCACCGGCTTCAAGTGGATCATGAAGGCGGGCGGGCCGGGCGACCGGCTCGTGTTCGGCTACGAGGAGGCCCTCGGCTACAGCGTGGGCGACGACCGGGGCGTCCTGGTCAACGACAAGGACGGCATCGGCGCGGCCCTCGCCGTCGCGGCGCTCGCCGCGGAGGCCCGCCGCGCCGGCCGCACCCTGCTCGACCTGCTCGACGACCAGGCCCGCCGGTACGGGCTGCACGCCACGTCCCAGCTGTCGGTGCGGGTCGACGACCTGTCGCTGATCGCCGGCGCGATGGCGCGGCTGCGCGCGGACCCGCCCGCCGAGCTGGGCGGCCGCGCCGTCGAGGCGTTCGACGACCTGTCCGGCGGAGTGGACGGCCTGCCGCCCACCGACGGCCTGCGGTTCCGCCTCGGCGGCGCCCGCGTCGTCATCCGGCCGTCCGGCACCGAGCCCAAGCTGAAGTGCTACCTGGAGGTCGTCCGCCCGGTGTCCGGCGACGTCGCGGCGGCCCGCGAACGCGCCGCCGCCGACCTCGACGCGCTCCGCAGGGACGTCTCCGCCGCGCTCGCCCTCACCTGACCGCGCCGCCCGGCCCGCCGGCCGGCCCTTCCGGGCGGGCCCGGCGGCGCCGGCGCCGGGTCACCTCACCGCGCCCGCGACCAGCAGCCCGACCAGTGCCACCAGCGGGACCAGCAGCGACGCGAGGGCGGGGACCGACCATCCGACCGTCCCGGTCGCGCCGTCCTTCTCCGCCTCCGCCTCGGCGGCCCGGTCGGGCGCCCCCGACTTCGCCTTCGACCGGCGCCGGTCCCGGATCTCGTTCAGCTGCTGCGCCGCGTACGCCGCCGGCGTCCGGCCCTTCAGCACCGCCGCCGTCTTGTCCTGCGACCGGCGCGCCCGCGCCTCCGCCTTCGCCTGCGCGCGCGGCGACGTCTGGTGCACCCACGCCCGCGTCTCCAGCTCCCGCCCGCCCGGCCCGTCGAACTTCACGGTGACCGCGTTCGTCCCCACGATCTCCCGGACGGCCGGCCACGGCGCCCGCGTCTCCCGCAGCGGGTTGCGGACCGTGACCGCCTCCTCGTCCCCGATGATCGCCGGACGCAGCCCGACCGTGTAGGCGATGCCGCAGCCGAGCAGCAGCAGCGCCCCGATCGTGAAGGCGGTCAGCGAGTACGTGGCGTCGCCGGTGACGCCGAACACCAGGTCGATGATGTTCAGCGCGGCGAACACCAGCCACACGTAGGCGGCGATGCGCCCGCCGGTGGAGCGGATGGTCAGAGCCGATTCATGCATGGCCCGATCATGCCAGGGGCCGCGCGCCGCTCCACTTGAGCTGCGCGAATCCGGGCTTGATCACCCCGTTGATCAGTTCCAGCCGCTCGTTGAACGGCACGAACGCCGACTTCATCGCGTTCACCGTGAACCACTGGAGATCGTCCCACCCGTACCCGAACGCGTCCCGCAGCTTCGCGAACTCCCGCGACAGCGTCGTCCCGCTCATCAGCCGGTTGTCGGTGTTCACCGTCACCCGGAAGCTCAGGCTCCGCAGCAGCCCGATCGGGTGCTCCTCGATCGACTTCGCGGCGCCGGTCTGGATGTTCGACGTCGGGCACATCTCCAGCGGGATCCGCTTGTCCCGCACGTACCCGGCGAGCCGCCCGAGCCGCGCCTCGCCCCCGTCCACCTCGATGTCGTCGATGATCCGCACCCCGTGGCCGAGCCGGTCCGCGCCGCACCACTGGATCGCCTGCCAGATCGACGGCAGCCCGAACCCCTCTCCCGCGTGGATGGTGAAGTGCGCGTTCTCCCGCTGGAGGTACTCGAACGCGTCCAGGTGCCGGGTGGGCGGGTAGCCCGCCTCCGCGCCCGCGATGTCGAACCCCACCACCCCGAGGTCCCGGTACCGGACGGCCAGCTCCGCGATCTCCATGGACCGCGCCTGGTGCCGCATCGCCGTGACCAGCGTCCCGACCCGGATCCCGAAGTCACGCCGGGCCTTCGCGAACCCGTCCAGCACCGCCTCGACGACCTGCTCCAGCGTCAGCCCGCCGCTGAGATGCTGCTCCGGCGCGTACCGGACCTCCGCGTACACGACCCCGTCGGCCGCCAGGTCCTCGCCGCACTCGTACGCGACCCTCGTCAGCGCCTCGACGGACTGCATCACCCCGACGGTGTGCGAGAACGTCTCCAGGTACCGTTCCAGCGACCCGGAGTTGGACGCCTCCTCGAACCACGCCCGGAGGTTCTCCGGGTCGGTGGTGGGCAGCGCCTCGTACCCGCCGTCCCGCGCCAGGTCCACGATGGTCGCGGGCCGGACGCCACCGTCGAGGTGGTCGTGCAGCAGCACCTTCGGTGCCCGCCGGATGTCGTCAAGAGTCGGCCGATCGTCCATCTTTAGAATCTACTGCCCGCGGCACCCCGCGGACCTCGGCGACTCTTGCCGACACCCGGGTCGCTCAGTCGGCCTTCGCGTAGTCGCCGATGTTCCCGGCGAAGTCGAACATGATGCACGGCTCGTCCCCGACGACCCACGCGTCATGACCGGGCGAGAGCACGAACACGTCGCCGGGCCCGACTTCCTGCTCGGCGCCGTCCCCCGTGCGCACCCGCATGCGCCCTTCGACGACGTAGCCGTTGTGGTGCACCTCGCAGAGCTCGGTGCCGGCGATGTCCCGGACGGACTCCGTCCAGCGCCAACCCGGCTCGAACGTCGCCTTGCCGAACACCAGCCCGGACATGTTCACGACCTCCAGGTGCCCCCTGGGGAAGTCGCGCCGCTCGTCCGGCTTCTCGATGCTCTTGATCTCCATCATGACGATTCCCCCTCTCGTCATCACTTCCACGCTTCCACCGGCCCTGACCAGGGTCAAGACCCCCCTTCCGGGCACCGAAAGGCCAGGACGCGCACGCGCGGCGGCCCTAATGGTCGTAGGTCATGCCGATGCCGAGGGTGCTCTGCATGGGGAGGAGTCCGGTGCCGACGATGTCGAGAACCACGGGCATCAGCACATCCGCCAGTTCCTTCACCTCGCCGGACGTGAGCAGGTCCCACGGGCCGGCGGCGAGTTCGTCGGTGCGCTTCTCGACCGCCGCGCGAACCCGAACGCCCTCCTCGGTGGCGCTGACCGCCGCAGCGCTCACTTCACCGGCGCGCCCCGTCGCCCCCTCGCCCGCCCGCACCAGGCCGCGAGCGGCGAGACGGTCGCGGGCGGCGTTCCACTGGTCGTCCGTCCACTGCCGGCTGGCGAACACCTCGGCGGGAGCGGCTCCCACGGCGGCGTGCGAGACCAGCGCCTCGGCGGGACCGATGCCGTGAGCCCGGAGCGCCGCTATGTGCCCGTCACCGCGGTGCTCGCGCAGGACGGTGGCAGCCTGCCACAGGACCATGTGCGGCTCCTCAGGCCACGGCAGTGCGGCGTTGGCGGCGGCCATCGGACGGTCCGTCACGTCCGCAGCCTCGGCGACTCGACGCACCGTCCGGGCGGCTTGCCGCAGTTCGGCCGAACCGATCCGGTCGCCCAGGATCCTGCGCAGCACCCGGTCCATGGCGGTACGGCGTGCGGCGAGAACCTGCTCGGGCGTCGCCGTCCGCCAGGCCGGCGCCATGTACCGCTCCACCATCTCCGGGTTGAAGCTGTAGAAGAGCTCGCTCACCGTACGCGCGTCCACCGCCCCCAGAGGAGCGGCCCGGTACGGGAAGTAGCCCGGCCAGCGCTCGTCGACGGCATACCCCAAGGCCGCAGCCTCTTCGGAAGCCTCAGGCGCGTAGTACAGGACGGCATGGACGGGCTCGAGCAGCTGCCACATCTGCCGAACGGTGCTCAGGTCATGCGTCATGGTCATCTCCGTCGCCTCGCGCCCGCCACTTCGCGACCCGCGAACTTGTCACTGTCTAGATTCGGGTACAGCTTCACCTCCGAGCACGAACTTGTCAATGCCTAGTTCCGGGTAGGCGGCCGCTCAGCCCTCCGAGGCGCGGCGAAGAAGAGCCCGGACGTCGTCGACGTACACCAGCCGCCGGAACGGAAACCGGCGGTACCTGATCGGGAAGCGGAAAGAGGCCCGCTCACCCGTCCGGTGCTCCACAAGCACGCGGACCTCCCGGTCCAGGCGCGGCAGTTCACGGTAGAAGAGCCCTACGAGGACGCCGAGTCCACCCCAGGTCCGGGACGGCAGCGCATCCCCGTAGACCAGGGCGGCGCAACGACACGCCCGAGCCTTCGCGCGAACGGCAGGCCAGAACGAGTCCTCGCCCCTGAGGCGGTCCCAGTCCACGGCAAGGTCCTCATGCGTGGGCTTCTGCACTCGCACCTGGCCCTGGCCATTGGCCTGGTCGTGGAGGCTCCGTCCCGACCCCGACCTACGCCCCCCGGACTGCACGCTCGTCGTCGAGCCGTCCAGGACGACCCACCGGAGCGGCACACCACCGAAGCGGCTCCGCTTCCCCTGGGCCGTCCTCAGAGCAGCGTGCAGGACCTGGACGACCTCAGTCCTGGCCTCGGCAGAGAAGCCGTCCAGCTCCCGCACAGCGCTCAGGAGACGCGGTCGAGGATGAGGGGGTGAAGGTCCGGCGTACCGTTCTCCTCGATCGAGAACGCGCCGTCGAGCGATTCCAGAGCGCGCGCGAACCGGGACTCGTCGTCGGCGTGCAGGGTCAGCAGCGGCTGCCCGGCCGTGACGCGGTCGCCCGGCTTGGCGTGGCACGTGACCCCGGCCGCGAACGACACCGGGTCCTCCTTGCGCGCGCGCCCTGCGCCGAGACGCCACGCGGCGACGCCGACGCCGTAGGCGTCCAGACGAGTCAGCACGCCGGACGACGGCGCCGCGACGACGTGGTTCTCCCGCGCGGACGGCAGCGCCGCGTCCGGATCGCCACCCTGAGCACTGATCATCCGGCGCCAGACGTCCATGGCGGACCCGTCCTTCAGCGCGTCCGCCGGGTCCTTCCCGGAGACGCCGGCGGCGGCCAGCATCTCCCGCGCCAGCGTGAGCGTCAGCTCCACCACGTCGGACGGCCCGCCCCCGGCCAGCACCTCGACCGACTCCGCCACCTCGACGGCATTGCCGACCGCGTTGCCGAGCGGACGGTCCATGGCGGTGAGCAGGGCGACCGTCCGCAGCCCGTGATCGGTGCCGATCGCGACCATCGTCTCGGCGAGCTCGCGGGCCGTCTCCGGCGTCTTCATGAACGCGCCGGAACCGACCTTGACGTCCAGGACCAGCGCGCCCGTCCCCTCGGCGATCTTCTTGGACATGATCGAGGACGCGATCAGCGGGATCGACTCGACGGTCCCGGTGACGTCCCGCAGCGCGTACAGCTTGCGGTCCGCGGGGGCGAGCCCGCTGCCGGCGGCGCAGATCACCGCGCCGGTGGAGCGCAGCACGTCCAGCATCTCGGCGTTCGAGAGCGAAGCGCGCCAGCCGGGGATCGACTCCAGCTTGTCCAGCGTGCCGCCGGTGTGGCCGAGGCCCCGCCCGGACAGCTGCGGGACGGCCGCGCCGCACGCCGCGACCACCGGCGCCAGCGGCAGCGTGATCTTGTCTCCGACGCCGCCGGTGGAGTGCTTGTCGGTGGTCGGGCGGTCCAGGGCGGACCAGTCCATCCGCTCGCCGGACCTGATCATCGCCTCGGTCCAGCGGGCGACCTCGGCCCGCGTCATGCCGTTGAGCAGGATCGCCATCGCCAGCGACGCCATCTGCTCCTCGGCGATCTCGCCGCGCGTGTAGGCGTCCACCGCCCAGTCGATCTGGTCGGCGGTGAGCGTCCCGCCGTCGCGCTTGCTGCGGATGACGTCGATGGCGTCCACGGTGTCCTCTCGGTTCGGAACGGAGACCCTGGGGTCGGACCTGGGTCCGACCCCACGGGTGAGGGGGCGGGGCGTCAGGCCCGGGAGATCAGGTCGTCGGGCCCGAAGGCGTCCGGCAGGACCTCCGACATGGGCAGGATGCCGCGGACGGTCTCCAGCAGCATCGGGGCGCCGCCGTGCTCCCACAGGAGCTGGCGGCAGCGCCCGCAGGGCATCAGCGGGTCGCCGTGCCGGTCGACGACCGCCACCGCGACGAGCCGCGGCGACCCCGTCTCGCCGGGCCCGAACAGCGCCGAGACCAGGGAGCATTCGGCGCACAGGCCCACCCCGTACGAGGCGTTCTCGACGTTGCAGCCGGAGATGACGCGCCCGTCGTCCACCAGCGCCGCCGCCCCCACCGGGAAACCGGAGTAGGGCGCGTACGCGCGCTCCATCGCCTCCCGCGCTGCGGTGCGCAGGGCAGGCCAGTCGATATCGGTCATGCACCCATGATCTCTCAGGACGGTGCCGGGTCAGCGGGCCTCGCCGCGCCGGTACCGCAGGCCGTCGGCGGCGGGCATCCGCAGCCGCTGGCTGGCGAGCGCGAGGACGAGCAGCGTCGTCAGGTGCGGGCTGAACGACACGAGCTCACCGGGGACGGCGTCGCTCAGCAGGAACCAGACGAGCAGCGCCGCCGCCGCGACCAGCGACAGCACCGCGCCGACGTAGGCGCCGCGGACCTCGCGCCGCCCGAGGTCCGTCACCACCTGCGAGCGCAGCCGGTTGGCGCGCACGCCCTGCCACACGGCGACCCCGACGAGCAGGATCGTGACGAACAGCAGCAGCGCGTGCACGGACTGGCCGCCGCCCCGCACGTTCATCGCGTCGGTGTAGCCGAACAGCAGCGACCCGGCGGCGAGCCCGCCCGGACGCCAGTTCCCGAAGATCATCGAGGCGAGGCCGATGTAGCCGCGCCCGCCGGTCTGCCCGTCCTGGTAGAGGGTCGCGGCGACGGTGACGAGGAACGCGCCGGCGAGGCCGGAGAACCCGCCCGAGATGATGACGGCCGCGTACTTCATCCGGTACACGTGCACGCCGAGGGACTCGGCCGCGTACGGGTCCTCGCCGCAGGACCGGATCCGCAGCCCGAACGGAGTTTTCCACAGGACCAGGAAAGTGAGCGGGATCAGCAGCAGGCAGACGACGGTGAGCAGTGACAGCCCGTTCGTCACCCCGCGAAGGATGCCCGCGATGTCCGACACCAGGAACCAGTGGTGGCTCTCCAGCGAGCCGAGCCAGTCGGGGCTCTCCCAGCCGCCGATCTTGCCGCCGGACAGCACCGGCAGCGTCAGCGTCTTGATCGGGTCGATCGGCGGCGACTGCCGGGGCCCGCCGCCGAGGTCCTTCGCGTGCCCGACGTTGAAGATCAGCCCGGCCAGGAACTGGGTGAGGCCGAGCCCGAGGATGTTGATCGCGACACCGGACACGATGTGGTCGACGCCGAACGTGACGGTAGCGACGGCGTGCAGCAGCCCGCCGAGGGCGCCGCCGAGGATGCCGAACAGCACCCCGATCCAGGGACCCCACTGGTAGCCCGCCCACGCGCCGGTCCAGGTCCCGAGGATCATCATGCCCTCGAGCCCGATGTTGATCACGCCGGAGCGTTCCGCCCACAGCCCGCCGAGCCCGGCGAGGAAGATCGGCACGGCCAGCCGCAGCGCGGCGCTGACGGTGCCGCTGGAGGTGACGTCGTCGGCTCCGTCGATCACCCGGACGAGCGACAGCAGCACCAGCATCCCCGCCGCGATCAGCAGGTAGTGCGGCCAGCGCAGCCGGAACTTGCCGGTCCCGGCCTTCGCCGGCGCGACGGTCTCGGTCGCGGTCATGAGGTGCTCCCAGCGGCCTCGCGGGCCAGGTCACGGCCGGTGGCGAGCTCCGCGGCGACGGACCGCTGCTGCAACCGGATCTCCCAGCGCCGGACGAGCTCGTAGACGATGACGACGGTCAGCACGACCACGCCCTGCATCACCCCGACGATCTCCTTCGGGACCTCGACCTCCTGGAGGATGTCGGAGGTCTGGTCGAGGAAGGCGAACAGCAGTGCCGCGAGCGCGATCCCCGCCGGATGGTTGCGGCCGAGCAGCGCGACGGTGATGCCGGTGAAGCCGAGGCCCGCCGGGAAGTTCAGCGAGTAGTCGTAGGACTCGCCGAGCAGCCCCGGGATGCCGATCAGCCCGGCCACCGCACCGGACGCCACCATCGTGATCACGATCATCCGCCTGGCGCTGACACCGCTGGCCTGCGCGGCGGACGGGGACAGCCCGGAGATCTTCAGGTCGAACCCGAACCGGGTGTAGTTGATGACCACCCAGAACACGACGCCGACCACGATCGCCAGCGGCAGCAGCCCGTACACCGCGCCGGGCAGGTCGATGCCGATCGCCGACAGGAAGCCGTTCAGCGGCCCGACCCGTCCCGAGTGCGGGATGGTCGCGGTCGCGACGTCGTTGCTGTTCGGCCGGGGCTCGGCGAGCCGCTTGTCGTTCAGCAGGTAGGCGATGACGCCGGTGGCGATCGCGTTCAGCATGATCGTGGACAGCACCTCGCTGACCCCGCGGGTCACCTTCAGCACGCCCGCGATCGCCGCCCACAGCCCTCCGACCAGCACCGCCGCGACGATCACCAGGAGCTGCCCGAACGGCGCGGGCAGCGAGACCGCGCCGCCCAGCGCGGCGGCGAGGAACGCCGCCAGCCGGTACTGGCCGTCCACGCCGATGTTCAGCAGCGCCATCCGGAAGCCGATCGCGACCGCGACCGCCGACAGGTAGTACCGGGTGGCGCGGTTGATGATGTCGACGATGGAGTGCTGCTGCGTGCCGTAGTCGACCATGCTCTGCACGGCGCTGACGGGGTCGGCGCCGGTCAGCCGCAGCAGGATCATCGTGATGCCGAGCGAGATCAGCAGCGCGAGGATCGGCGCGCCGATCTTCAGGCCGAGCCCGGTCGGGCCGAGCCCGCGCAGGATCGCCTTCCACGCCGGCACCGGCTCCGGCCCCGCCTTCGCAGGACGTCCGCCCTCCGAAGGATCGGGCTCGGCCGGCCGGGGAACCTCCACCCGCCCGGCCACCGCACCGGCCTCGGAAGCCGCATCGGCCCCGGAAGCGGCATCGCGCTGGGACTCCGCGTCCTGCTCGGCCGCCGCGCCGGACTCGGCCGCAGGGCCGGACGCGGGCGCCGCGTCCGACTCGGAGGCCGCGTCGGACTCGGATTCTGCGTCGGATCCGGACGCAGCATCACGCTTGGGCGCTGCAGCCGACTTGGAGGCCTCGGCGGGCTTGGATCCTGCGCCGGATTCGGACGCGGCGTCAGGCTTGGGCGCCGCGGCGGGGTCGGGCGGGGTGGGGGTGCCGTCCGGGTCCGGGGTGTCGTTCGGGCCGGTCATGACGGGTCCCCGGCGCCGGTCATGGCGGAGCCGAGCTCCTCCGGGGTGACCGTCCGCGGATCGACCTCCGCGACCAGCCGGCCCCGCAGGATCACGTGCAGGGTGTCGGACATTCCGATGAGTTCCTCAAGATCGGCGCTGATCAGCAGCACGGCGAGCCCGTCGGCGCGGGCCTGGCGCAGGTAGTCCCAGATGGCGGCCTGGGCGCCGACGTCGATGCCGCGGGTCGGATGCGCGGCGATCAGCAGCCGCGGCTCGCCGGACATCTCCCGCCCGACGATCAGCTTCTGCTGGTTGCCGCCCGACAGGGCGGCGGCGGGCACGTCGATCCCGGGCGTCCGGACGTCGTACTCGCGGACGATCCGGGTCGTGTCGCGGCGGGCGCCGCGCCGGTCCACCCAGGGGCCGCGGACGTTGGGGCGCTGCGTCTGGTGCCCGAGCACCCGGTTCTCCCACAGGGTGGCCTCCAGCACGAGCCCGTGCCGGTGCCGGTCCTCGGGGATGTAGGCGATGCCGGCCTCGCGGCGCCGCCGCGTCGACCAGTGCTCGATCTCCTCGCCGCCGTAGACGATCGTCCCGGCGTCCGCGGACCGCAGGCCCATGATCGCTTCGATCAGCTCGCTCTGCCCGTTGCCCTCGACGCCGGCCAGCCCGACGATCTCGCCGCGCCGGATGCGCAGCGAGACGTCGTCGACGACGGGACGGCCCTCGGGGGTGAGGACCGTGAGCCCGCCGACCTCCAGCTGGACGTCCTCGGTGACGGTCGAGTCGCGCAGCTCCGGGGTGGGAAGCTGCGAGCCGACCATCAGCTCGGCCAGCCGCCGCGAGGTGACCCCGGACGGGTCGAGCCGCGTCGCGACCGTGGTGCCGCGCCGGATCACCGAGATGGTGTCGGCGACCGACAGCACCTCGTCCAGCTTGTGGGAGATGAACAGGACGGTGAGGCCCTCTGCGCGCAGCCCGCGCAGGTTGCCGAACAGCTCCTCGACCTCCTGCGGGACGAGCACGGCGGTGGGCTCGTCGAGGATCAGCACGCGGGCGCCCCGGTACAGCACCTTGAGGATCTCGACGCGCTGCCGCTCGCCGACGCCGAGCGTCTCGACGAGGACGTCGGGGTCGACGCGCAGCCCGTACGCCTTCGACATCTCGCGGATGCGGGCGCGGGCGGCGTCGAAGTCGATGCGGCCGCGCAGCAGGCCCTTGGCGCGCGGCTCGGCGCCGAGGATGACGTTCTCCAGCACGGTCAGGTTGTCGGCCAGCTTGAAGTGCTGGTGGACCATGCCGATGCCGCGGGCGATCGCGTCGGCGGGGGTGCGGAACGACACCGCCTCCCCGTCGATCTCGATGGTGCCCTCGTCCGGCCGCTGCATCCCGTACAGGATCTTCATCAGCGTGGACTTGCCCGCGCCGTTCTCGCCGCAGAGCGCGTGCACCTCGCCGGGCTCGATGCTCAGGTTGATGTCGCGGTTGGCGACGACGCCGGGGAACCGCTTGGTGATCGATGTCAGCCGCACGGCCGGCACCTGGTCAGGCACGAGTGCCCCTCCTCCTGCCTCGGGATACGCGGCCAGGGCGCGCGTGCCGGGCGGCGTCGCGTCGGCGACGCACGGCCCGGGCACGCGCGCCCGGCCGGGAGACGGCCGGGCGGGCCGGCCCGGCGGATGCCGCGGCGGCCCGCCCTGTGCCCACTACGGCTTCGTCGGGACGGTGATCTTGCCGGCGACGATCTGCGACTTCAGGTCCTCCAGCTGGGCCTTGATGTCGTCGACGTTGCCGCCGGAGGCGGCGTAGCCGACCCCGTCGTTCTGCAGGTTGTACTGCACCGTGCCGGCCTTGAACTGGTTGTTCGCGACCGACTCGACGAAGTTGAACACCGACAGGTCGACGTGCTTGACCATCGAGGTGAGGATGTGCGTCTTCACGTCGGCGACGGCGGGCTGGTTGTACTGGTCGGAGTCGACGCCGATGGCCCACTTGCCGGCCGCGCCGACGGTCTTGATGACGCCGATGCCGGCGCCGCCCGCGGCGTGGTAGATGACGTCCGCGCCCTTGTCGAGCTGGCCCTTGGCGGCCTCGTTGCCGAGCCCGGTGTCCTTGAAGCCGTTGAAGTTCGGCGGCTCGGTCAGGTACTTGGGCGGCAGCACCGTGATGCCGGGCTTGGCCTTCTTCGCGCCCGCCTGGTAGCCGGCGAAGAACTTCTGGATCAGCGGGACGTCGACGCCGCCGATGAAGCCGATCTTCCCGGTCTTGGACTTCAGCGCCGCGGCGGCGCCGACCAGGAACGAGCCCTGCTCCTCGGAGAAGCAGGAGCCGGCGACGTTGGCGCCCTCGACCTTGCAGCCGTCGGCGTCCACGACGAAGAACTTGGTGTTCGGGAAGGCCTTGGCGACCTTCAGCAGCGACGCGGTGTAGGAGAACCCGACGCCGATGACGGGGTTGTAGCCGGTGCTGGCGAGCAGCCGCAGGCGGGACTCCTTGTCGGAGTCGGGCTCGTCCGGCTGCGCGGAGATCTCCTTGGTGGTGACGTGCAGGTCCTTCTCGGCCTTCGTGAGGCCGGCCGCCGCCGAGTCGTTGAACGACTGGTCGCCGCGGCCGCCGATGTCGAACGCCAGGCCGACCTTGAGGGTCTTCTTGCCGTCGCCGCCGTCGCTGTCGCCGCCGGCCTTCTTGCCACCGCATGCGGAAGCGCCGCCCAGCGTCAGCGCCGCACCCGTCACGGTGACGAGAGTGATCTTCAGTCCACGGCGCAAGGTAGCGCTCCTTCCGTTCCCCATACGGGATCGGCGGCCGCTCGGCCACCGAAATCGTTGGGACGCTACCTCGCGTTTGGTGGATAGCTGCCGCCTTGCACCGTTTCGCAACAGGTCCGTTACCAATGCGTACGCATATCGGCACAGGTCAGCGTGTGGATGATCGCTCCCCGTGACGGTCCTGGCGGACGGTCCGGCGGCCGGCGCCCCGCCGCGGACGCGCCGCGGCGGGGCGCCGGAGGCCCGGCGTCAGGCATCGGACGCCGGGCCGGACTCCGGACAACTGGGACATCACCCGCCGGGCGTCAGGCGTCAGGCGTCAGGCGTCAGGCGTCAGGCGTCAGGCGTCAGGCGTCAGGCGTCAGGCGTCAGGCGTCAGGCGTCAGGCGAGGGTGGCGCCCTCGACGGTCTCCGGGTCGGCCGGGCGGGCGCCGTCCCACAGGGCGGTCAGCGCCGTCGCCGCCAGCACCCGCACCCCGACCGGGATGCACCGCTCGTCGACGTCGAAGTCGCCGCGGTGCAGGTCGTACTCGCCGGGCGAGCCGGGGGTGCGGACGCCGAGCCGGGCGAGGGCGCCCGGGATCGACTCCAGGTACCAGCCGAAGTCCTCGCCGCCGAGGCTCTGCGGCGTCGGCACGACGCCCTCCGGCTCGAGGACCTGCGCGGCCGCGTCCCGGAACATCTGCACGCTCGCCGCCTCGTTCACGGTCGGCGGGACGCCCCGGACGTACTCCAGCGACGCCTCCACGTCGTAGGCGGCGGCGACGGACTGCAAAAGCGCCTTCATCATCTCCGGCGCGCGGTGCCACGCCTCGTCGTCCAGGCAGCGGACGGTGCCCTCGGCGATGCCGTCGTCGGGGATCGCGTTGGCGACGGACCCGGCCGACACCCGCCCCCACACCAGCGACAGGCTGGAGCGCGGGTCGACCCGCCGGGACAGCGCCGCCGGCAGCTCGGTGACGATCTTGGCGAGCGCGTACACCAGGTCGGCGGTGAGGTGCGGCCGGGCGGTGTGCCCGCCGGGCCCGGTCACCTTCACGTACACCTTGTCGCAGGCCGCGGTGATGGGCCCGGAGCGCAGGCCCAGCTCACCGACCTCGATGCGCGGGTCGCAGTGCAGCGCGAACGCGCGGTCGACGCCCGTGATGCCGCCGGCGGCCATCACGTCCAGTGCCCCGCCGGGGGTCTCCTCGGCCGGCTGGAACAGCAGCCGGACCCGGCCGGGCAGCAGCCCCGCCTCGGCCTGCTGCGCGAGGAACAGCCCGGCGCCCAGCACCATCGTGGTGTGCACGTCGTGCCCGCAGGCGTGCGCGACGCCCGGCGCCGTCGACCGGTACGGGGCGTCCTCCTTCTCGTCCTGCAGCGGCAGCGCGTCGATGTCGGCGCGCAGCGCGATGGTCGGGCCGTCGCCCGGGCCGATGTCGCAGAACAGCCCGGTGCCCTTCGGCAGGATCAGCGGTTCGAGCCCGGCGAGGCGCAGCCGCTCGGCGATCCGGGCGGTGGTGCGGTGCTCGTTGTAGCCCAGCTCCGGGTGCATGTGCAGGTCGCGCCGGAACGCGACGAGCTCCTCCTCGTGCCGGGCGAGGAACACCTCGAGCTGCGGCCGCAGGGCCGCCGGGCGCTCGCTGCCCGCGGGGCCGTGCGGTCCCGGGGCGGTCGGTGGTTCAAGGCCGGGCATCACCCCGGGTCCCGGTTGTGTCATGTGCGCCCCCTGCGCGAGGGCGGGGCCGGTCGGCCTCCGCCCGGAGTTCTTCTCGGCGCCGCCGCTGCCGGCCGCGCGGGTGTTCTCTCCTGTGCCGCCGGTGCCGCCCGTGGTGCCGGCGTCACCGCTGTCGTCGCGGGCACCGGACGCGCCGGTGCCCCCCGTGTTCTCTCCCGAAGCGCCCGTCGCGGTTCTCTCGGGACCCCCGTCCGGGCGGGCCGGCCGCTCATGCCCCGGCATGGACGACCTCCCCCAGCGCGACGAACCGGTCCTCGGCGAGTTCGGTGACCGCCGCGTCGACGATGTTCTCCAGCGATCCGCCCGCCGCCCGGATCGCGCGCTGCCGCTCGTACGGGGCCCCGTTCTCCAGGACCTCGCCGGCGACCTTGAGCTCCTCCGCGCAGCCGAGCCGGTCGGCGACCGGTTCCAGCTCGCGGATCAGCTCGTACAGGTCGTCGCGGAGCGGCGCGGTGCCGCCGCCGTCGTCGGTGATGACGATGGCGTCGAGCCCGTAGCGGGTCGCCCGCCACTTGTTGTCGCGGACCACCCACGCGGCCGGCCGCGGCAGCGTGTAGCCGCGGTCGAGTTGCTGCTCGAACAGCGTGACCAGGCTCTGGCACAAGGCCGCCGCCATGCCGACCTCGCGCAGGGTGGGGATCCCGTCGAACATCCGGATCTCGACGGTGCCGAAGTCCGGGTGGGGGCGGATGTCCCACCACACCTCCTTGATGCTCCGGATGGTTCCGGCGCGAAGCAGGGTGTCCATGTAATCCTCGAAGGCCGCCCAGTCGTCCAGCAAGTGGGGAGGACCGGCCGTCGGCAGCTGACCGAAGACGACCGCCCGGCAGGACGCCAGCCCGGTGTCCGCGCCGCTCCAGAACGGGCTGGACGCGGTGAGCGCCAGGAAGTGCGGGAGGTAGGACGACAGCGCGTTCACGATCGGGATCGCCTTGGCGCCGTCGGAGACGCCCACATGGACGTGCACGCCGAAGGTCTGGATGCGCCGGGCCAGCCACTGCATCTGCTCGACCAGGTCGGCGTAGCGCTGGGTCGGGGCCATGATCGCGTCGCGCCAGTCGCTGATCGGGTGGGTGCCGGTGCAGGCCAGCGCGATGCCGCGGTCGGCGGCGGCGGCGCGCAGCTCGCCGAGCGTGGCCGCGAGGTCGTTCTTGGCCTCGCCGACGGTGTGCGAGATCCCGGTCACGACCTCGACGGTGGATTCCATGAGCTCGTGCCGGACCTTGGAGATCTCGCCGCCCTCGCTGAGCGACGGCAGCGCGGCGAGCACCTGGCGCGCGTCCTGCCGCAGGTGCCTGGTCTCCGCATCGACGAGCTGGATCTCCCACTCGACGCCGAGCGTCGTGCCCCTCGATGCGTTGAACTCAATGGCCACGGCCAACCTCCGTCCACAATCCTTGCAGGTCGTTGCGTGGCACGTGGCGCAATTCAGCCAGCGGGTCCCTAAGCCTGGACAAACGCCGGGTCCAGGTCACGTGTTCACACCATCATGGCGCCCGCGCCCGCCACCATGCCGGACTCCCTGCCCTTCGCGGGTCAATTGACCCGTACGGGCGGCCTGCGGGCCCGGGCGTCCCCTACTTTTCGGTCATTGATCATCTACCCGACACCACTCGATCGAACTAGTCCGCCCGTCCCAAAATACCTGTGACGACGGACGGTGACCGAGCCTAGCGTCCGCTTACATACCGTGAGTAGTCATAAGCGCCACAAAAATCGTCTAACGCACCATCCGCCTCATCAGTACCTCGCTTGCCGTCTTCACGGTCGGGTACCCCTTCGCCGGATGTGTCGCCTAGTCTTCGGGGGAGCCATGGGCGTGCGGGGCGGAACGGCCGCTGCGGGACTGAGGAGCGTCGGAAGCTTGCGAGCAGGACGACAGGGGCGGACCGGGGTCCGGCGCGCCGTGCCGAGGATGACCGTACCGATGATCGTGCCGCTGAGCGCGGTCTGCCTGCTGGCGGCCCCGGCGGCCGCGAGCCCGGCGGCGGCGCCGCAGCGCGACCCGGTCGGCGGGCCTCAGCTGGCGAGCCGCGGCATCGTGCTGAACAAGGCGCCCGGCGTCCCCGCGCTGCCGAAGCTGCAGTTCTCGTCCTACCTCGTCGCCGACGCCGACACCGGCGAGGTGCTCGCGGGCAAGGACCCGCACGGGCAGTACCTGCCGGCCAGCACGCTGAAGACGCTGACGTCGGCGACCCTCGTCACCAAGCTCGACCCGAACCGGCTCGTCCGCCCCTCGCAGAAGGCGTGCGACGTCGAGGGCACCAAGGTCGGGCTGACGCCGTCGATGCGGTACAAGGTCTCCGACCTGTTCCACGCGCTGATGATGATGTCGGCGAACGACGCGGCGGTCACGCTCGCCGAGGCCAACGGCGGCATGAGGAAGACCATCGCCGACATGAACACCGAGGCGAAGTACCTGCACGCCGACGACACGCTCGCCGCGTCGCCGAACGGCCTCGACGTCGACTACGGCCTCAACCTCCGCACCCAGCACACGTCGGCCTACGACCTGGTGCTGTTCCTGCGGGAGGCGATGAAGAGCCCGCAGTTCCGGACGTACGTGCAGGCCACCCAGTTCCAGTTCCCTGCGCCGCTGACCAAGAAGGAGAAGAAGAAGCACAAGAAGGTCGGCGGCTATCCGATCTACACGCACAACAAGCTGCTGCCGGGCCAGAAGTACGGCTACCGGGGCATGCTCGGCGGCAAGAACGGCTACACCGTGCACGCCCAGCAGACCTATGTCGCCGAGGCGCGCCGCGACGGGCACACGATCATCGTCTCGGTGATGCACGGCGAGAGCTCGCCGTTCCAGGCCGCCGCCAAGCTGCTGGACTGGGGCTTCGCCGCGCGCGGCAAGGTGCAGCCGGTCGGCACGCTGGCGGCGCCGGGCAACGCCCAGGCGAAGAAGCACGCCGACGGCGAGTCGGGCGGCGTGCTCCCCGGCACCTCGCTGGACTCGTCGGGCGGCTCGTCCGCGCTCGTCTACGAGATCGGCGGCGGGACGGTCGGGGCGCTGCTCGCGATCGGCGTGCTGCTCGCGGTGTACCGCCGCCGTCGCCGCCACCCCGTCCCGAGCCCCGCCGGGAACACCGGTCTCGGCGGCAACGTGGGACCGGGCGGGAACGTCCGCCCCGCCAGGGGCAACGGGCCCGCCGGAAACGGCGGTAACGGGGGGAACGGCGGGCACACCGGGGACTACGCGGGGCCCTACAACGACGGCCCCTACGACTCCTACGACGATGGTTCCTACGAGGACGGCTCCTACAGCGACGGGGCCCGTTAGAGCCGTTCAGAACGCCCGGGCGTCCGTGGCGCCGTCCCGTTCCGGCTCCCGGTGCCCGTCCGGTTCGCGGCGCTTCTCCAGTTCGCCGATCTCCTGGTCGGCGAGGTTCTCCGGGTCCTCGGCGTCGGCCCTCAGCACGACGCGGCGGGTCGCGGTCCACGCGGCGACGAACAGCGTGAACCGGGAGACGATGTTGATCCACACCATCAGCCCGACCAGCACGGCGAACGAGGCGTACACGGGGTTCTGCGTCGTCCGGCCGATCAGCAGCGTCGCGACCTGCTTGAGCAGTTCCAGGCCGAGCGCGCCGAACAGCGCGCCGCGGATGATCCGCCGCCACGGCGCGATCGTCCCCGACAGCCGGGTGAACAGCACCAGGAAGATCACCGTGTCGAACGCGACCGCGCAGGCCAGCGACAGCAGCCGCAGCCCGGTGCCGGCGCCCGGAACGTCCTCCAGTGAGAACCAGCCGAGGACGGTGTGGGTCGCCGACGAGGTGACCGTCGACACCGCCATCCCGCAGATGAGGATCACGCCGAGGAACGCGAGCACGGCCAGGTCCCACAGCCGCTTGAGGAAGTAGTTGCCGCCGCCGGTGGGCGGGTTGCCCCAGATGTCGCGCAGCGACTCGCGCAGCACCTGCACCCAGCCGAGCCCGGTGAACAGCAGCGCGACCAGGCCGACGACGCCGACCGCCGTCTTGGACTGGGCGATCTGCTCGACCTGGAGCTGGTTCGAGAGCCCCGGCAGCAGCTCCTGGACGGCCCTGACGA
This sequence comes from Actinomadura nitritigenes, assembly GCF_017573545.1. Lineage (GTDB taxonomy): Bacteria > Actinomycetota > Actinomycetes > Streptosporangiales > Streptosporangiaceae > Spirillospora > Spirillospora nitritigenes. The sequence continues at coordinate 27,539 of NZ_JAGEOK010000013.1, forward strand.
AGTAGTCGCGGGCCTGCGTGCTGATCCCGACCAGGTAGCCGAGCAGCGAGTACGCCAGCGCCAGCAGCGGGAAGAACGACAGGAACCCGTAGCAGGTCAGGGCGGCGGCGAGCCGGTCGCCGCGGCGCTCCTGGTAGCGCTCGAACGCGCGGGCGAGGTGGTCGAACCAGCGCCAGCGGTCGCGGGCGGCGCGCAGCAGGGCCTTCCCGTCCTCCAGCAGAGCCTCGATCCACCGCTGAATCCCGCTGATCACCTGCCGCATGTACGCAACGTACCCAACCCTTCGCCGCCGATGCGGCGGACGGTAATCAACCGTTGAACGTTGAGTGGCGTTTCCCGTTGCCGAACACGAAATCGCATTGCGGCCGCCATACGCCGTCGAGGCCGTGCTCGTACAGCGAGAAGCCCCACGCCTCGAACTCGGCGCGGTAGGCGGACATGTCCTTGTAGGCGCGGTCCATCACGTCGTCGGGCAGGTGGTGGGCGACGGTGATGTGCGGGTGGTACGGGAACGGCAGCGGCCGGGCGAGCGGCCCCGACGCGACCTTCGCCTGGACGCGCTCGCAGCCGCCGATTCCCTGCGCCAGCGCCACGTACACGACCGGGGACACCGGTCGGAACGTTCCGCTGCCGCGCAATCGGATGCGGAACGGCCTCTCGGAATGCGCGACGTCCAGCAGGTGCGCCTCGATCGCCCCCATCTCGTCCGGGGCGACCTCGGTCGGCGGCATCAGCGTGATGTGCGTCGGGATCGCGGTGGCGAGCGGGTCGCCGTAGGAGGCGCGGGTGCGCTGCAGCTCCGTCCCGTACGGCTCCGGGATCGGGATCGCGACCCCGATCATCCGGACGCCGCCGGCGGCCGGGCCCCCGGGCACCCCGATGAAGGTGTCCGCGAGCCCGGGACGCGCCCCCTCGCCGGCCACGGTCAGCGACCGCGTCCCACGAAGCCGACCCGCTCGCGGACGATCTCCATGGTGCGCGCGGCGACCGCCCCGGCGCGCTCGGCGCCCTTCCCCAGGATCCGGTCCAGCTCCGCCGGGTCGTCCAGCAGCGCGGCGGTGCGCTCCCGGATCGGGGTGAAGGTGCCGAGGACGACCTCGGCGAGGTCCTTCTTGAACTGGCCGTAGCCGGACCCCGCGTACTTCGCCTCCAGGTCGGGGACGGACGTGCCGTCCAGCGCGGAGTAGATCCGCAGCAGGTTGGTGACGCCGGCCTTCTTCTCCTCGTCGTAGACCACCTCGGTGCCGGTGTCGGTGACCGCGCGCATGATCTTCTTGCGCATCGGGCCGGGCTCCTCCAGCACGTCGATGATGCCCTGCGGCGACGACGCCGACTTGCTCATCTTCGCGTCCGGCTCCTGCAGGTCGGTGATCTTCGCGGCGCCCTCGGGGATGTGCGCCTCCGGGGCCACGAACGTCTCGCCGAACCGGTGGTTGAACCGCTGCGCGAGCGTCCGGGTCAGCTCCAGGTGCTGCCGCTGGTCCTCGCCGACCGGCACGCGCAGCACCGCGCTGCCCGGATCCGGTGTGTACAGCAGGATGTCGGCGGCCTGCAGGACCGGGTAGGTGAACAGCCCGACGCTCGTCCCGGACGCCCCCTGCTTGGACGACTTGTCCTTGAACTGGGTCATCCGGCTCGCCTCGCCGAACCCGGTGATGCAGCCGAGCACCCACGCCAGCTCGGCGTGCTCCGGGACGTGGCTCTGCACGAACAGCGTCGCCCGGTCCGGGTCGACGCCCATCGCGATGAGCTGCGCCACCGACAGGCGGGTCCGGCGCCGGAGCAGCTCCGGGTCGTGCTCCACGGTGATCGCGTGCAGGTCGACGACGCAGTAGAACGTCTCGTGCGTGTCCTGCAGCGACACCCACTGCCGCAACGCGCCCAGGTAGTTGCCGAGGTGGAACGAGTCGGCGGTGGGCTGGATGCCGGAGAACACCCGCGGGGCGGGCGCGGCGGCCGGGCTGACTGGGCTGGACGCTTCGGGCATGTGCACGGACCGATTCTCTCAGGTGTCGTCGGAGGCTCCGCCGCCGGTGGCGGCGTCGCCGGCCGGCCGCGGGGCCGCGGCCGGTGGCACGGGCGTCGCCGGCACCGCGGGCCGCACCGCCGGCTGCGCTGACCACCGCGCCGCCGGCCGGGCCGCCTGCTGTACCGCCTGGGGCGCCGCCCGCGGCGTGACGCGCACGCGGGCCACCCGCCGGCCCTCCATCCGGGCCACCCGCAGCTCCCGGTCCGCGGCCGGGACCGAGTCGCCCTCGGCGGGCACGCGGCCGAGCACCGCCATGATGTGCCCGGCGACCGTCTCGTACGGCCCGTCCGGCAACCGGAGGCCGGTCTCGGCGGCGAAGTCGTCCAGGTTGAGCAGGCCGTCGACCTCGACCACGCCGCCGTGCAGGCGCCGTGCCTGCGCGTCCTGCACATCATATTCGTCGCGGATGTCCCCGATCAGCTCCTCCATCAGGTCCTCGAGGGTGACGATCCCCGCGACGCCGCCGTACTCGTCCATCACGATCGCCAGGTGGCAGCCCTCCCGCCGCATCTCCGACAGCACCGGCAGGACCCGCTGCGAGGACGGCAGGAACTTCACCGGCCGCACCAGCGACCCCACGGGCGCGGCCCCGTCCCGCTCCTCGGGGACGAGCAGGTCCCGGATGTGGACGAACCCGATCACCTCGTCGTGGGAGCCGCGGCACACCGGGAACCGGGAGTGCGGGCTGCCCGCCGCGGCCCGCGCCGCGGCCGCCAGCGGCATGGCCGCGTCCAGGAACACCACCTCGGTGCGGGGCACCAGCACCTCCCGCAGGGGCCGCTCCCCCGCCGCGAACACCTCCTCGATCAGCGCCCGCTCGTCCGCGGCGATCTGCGTGTTCTCCGCCACGAGGGCGCGCATGCGCTCCGCGGTCAGCTCCTCGCGCAGCGCCTTCGGATCGCCGCCCGCGAGGCGCACCACCAGGTCCGTCGAGGTGGACAGCAGCCACACCAGCGGCCGCGCGAGCCGGCCCGGCGGCCGGAACGCCGCCGGAGCGGCCGCCTGCTCGCCGCCGAGCGTCCGGTCCATGGGGTGAGCCTTCCCCTTCCGCGCCCCGGATAGCCGCCTCCACGCCGCGGATCGCCGCCCTCGTGGCCCTGACGGCCGGCGCCGCGGTTCGGGATCTCCGGGGGCGGCGATGCGGATAGCCTGGACGGCACCCCGCCGTCCAGTCGTCTTCCCAGGAGGTCCGTACGTGAAGCTGCTCGTCACCGGAGGCGCCGGCTACATCGGCAGCGTCGTCTCCGCACTGCTGCTGGAGGCGGGCCACGAGGTCGTCGTCCTGGACGACCTGTCCACCGGGCACGAGGACGCCGTCCCCGCCGGGGCGCGGCTGGTGCGCGGCACGCTGCGCGGCGCCGCCGCCGAGGTGCTGGGCGGCGGCGGGTTCGACGCCGTGCTGCACTTCGCGGCGAAGTCGCTGGTCGGCGAGTCCGTCGAGAAGCCGGGCCTGTACTGGGACAAGAACCTCGGCGAGTCCCTGGCGCTGCTGGAGGCGATGCGGACCGCCGGGGTCCCGCGGATCGTGTTCTCCTCCACCGCCGCCTGCTACGGCGAGCCGGAGTCGACGCCGATCCTGGAGACCGACCCGACCCGGCCCACCAACCCGTACGGCGCGTCCAAGCTGGCGATCGACACGACGCTCGCCGAGTACGCGCGGCTGCACGGCATCGGCGGCGTCTCGCTGCGCTACTTCAACGTCGCGGGCGCCTACGGCGCCCAGGGCGAGCGGCACACCGTCGAGACCCACCTGATCCCGAACGTGCTGAAGGTCGCGCTCGGGCAGGGCGAGGCGGTGAAGATGTTCGGCGAGGACTACCCGACCGCCGACGGCACCTGCGTCCGCGACTACATCCACGTCGCCGACCTCGGCCGCGCCCACCTGCTCGCGCTGGACGCCTGCGAGCCCGGCACCCACGAGATCTTCAACCTGGGCAGCGGCACCGGCAACTCCGTCCGCGAGGTCATCGAGGTGTGCCGCGAGGTCACCGGCCGCGACATCCCGGCCGAGGTCCACCCGCGCCGCCCCGGCGACCCGGCGGTGCTGATCGCGTCCTCCGACAAGATCCAGTCGCGGCTCGGCTGGAAGCCGGAGCGGGACCTGCGCGCCATGGTCTCGGACGCCTGGACCTTCCTGCGCTCGCGATGACCGATCTCGGCTCCGCGTTCGGCGCGGCGTTCGGGCGTCCCGCCGAGGGCGTCTGGCACGCGCCGGGCCGGATCAACCTGATCGGCGAGCACACCGACTACAACGACGGCCTCGTCCTGCCGTTCGCGCTGTCGCGGGGCGTGTCGGTCGCCGCGGCGCGCCGCGACGACGGGCTGGTCGAGGTCCGCTCCCGGCAGGCGGACGGCACCGTCACCGCACCCGTCGACGGCGGGACGGTCGTCTCCGAGGGCTGGCCGTCCGAGCGGGCCTGGGCCGCGTACCCCGTCGGCATGGCGCGGGTGCTGCGCGAGCGCGGCACCGGCGGCGCGTCCCTGCTGATCGACTCGGACCTGCCGCAGGGCGCGGGCCTGTCGTCGTCGGCCGCGCTGGAATGCGCGACCGCGCTGGCCCTCTGCGGCCTGCACGGCGTCGAGATCGACCGGCCGGAGCTGGCCCGGCTCGCGCAGCGCGCCGAGAACGAGCAGGTCGGCATGCCGTGCGGGCTGATGGACCAGTCCGCGTCGCTGCTCGCCACGCCCGGCCACGCGCTGATGCTCGACTGCCGCAGCGGCCTGTCCGCGCAGGTCCCGTTCGACCCGTCGCGGGCCGGGCTGACGCTCCTCGCCGTCGACACCCGCGCCTCCCACGCCCTCACCGGCGGCGACTACGGGCGGCGGCGCGCCGAATGCGAGGAGGCCGCCGCCCTGCTCGGCGTCGACGCGCTCCGCGACGTCAAGGACCTCGCGGGCGCGCTCGGCCGGCTCCGCGACCCGGTGCTGCGGCGCCGCGTCCAGCACGTCGTCACCGAGAACCACCGCGTCGAGGCGTCCGTCGGGCTGCTGCGCGCCGGCGCCGTCACCGAGCTCGGCGCGATGCTGAACGCCTCGCACCTGTCGCTGCGCGACCAGTTCGAGATCTCCTGGCCGGAGGCGGACGCGGCCGTCGACGCGGCGCTGCGCGCGGGCGCCCGCGGCGGCCGCATGATCGGCGGCGGGTTCGGCGGGTCGGTGATCGTGCTCACCGCGTCCGACCGCGCCGACCGGGTGCGGGACGCCATAGCGGCGGCCTACGCCAGGCGCGGCTGGACGGCGCCGGAGTTCCTCGACGCCGTCCCGTCCGCCGGGGCCCGCCGACTGGCCTGACCCCGCCGCACGGGCTGACGCGTCACTCCTGGAGCGCCGACCTGATGTCGGCGAGGAGGGCGGCGGCCTGGTCGGCGGGACCGGTCTCGTCCAGCGACCGGAAGCCGTCCACCGCGGCGGACGCGTACGGCTCCGCGTCCGCCGCACGCCCGGTCTGGGCGAGGATGCGCGCCTGGTCGTAGGACACGAGCGCGGTCTCCCAGGTGCGGGGCGGGCCGTCCGGCAGGGCCTCCAGGGCGGCGCGGGCCGCCTCCACCGTCGCGACCGCCCGCTCCGGCTCGCCGCTCCACAGCAGGCACATCGCCGCGCGGCGGCGCGCCCGGACGGCCCCCTGCGGGTCGCCCGCACCGGCGTGGGCGTCGGCGGCCTCCCCGAAACGCTCGGCGGCCAGAGCGTCCTTGTCGAGGCTCGTCAGGATCTCGGCCGCCTCCTCCAGGAAATGCGCGGCGGCGCCGGGCTCGCCGTCCTTCGCGGCGTCCTCGGCGAGGGACGCGAACGTCTCGGCCCCGCCCTCCTCCCCCATCGCCTTCTGCGCGTGCGCCAGGATCAGCCGCGCCCGCCTCCTGGCATGCCCGACGGACGGGTCGGCGGGATCATCCTCGGTGAGCGCTTGGAGGACCTCCTCGGCGACCTCGGCGGCCTCCAGGGGACGCCCGGTCGACAGGTAACCGCCCGCGAGGTCCACCCGCACGCGCACGGCGTACTCGTGCAGGCCGTCGGCCGTCCACTCCGCGACCGCCTCGACGAGGTCGGGGACGCCGTCGGCCGGACGGTCCAGCGCGACCAGCGAGGCACCGCGCTCGGCGAGCGCTTCCGCACGCATCGGCGACGGCTCGGGCATCGCGCCGATCGCCTCGTCCAGCAGCGCGATCGTGGCCTCGTCGGGACCGCCCTGGTGCCGCGACAGCGCCCGGGCGAGTTGGAACGCGGGCGCAGCGATCTCCTCCGGGCGCTGCGACGCGCGCGCCAGGTCGGCGGAGCGGCGCAGCGCCGCGATCCCCTCCTCCATCTCGTCGGACAGCAACAGCGCCTGCCCCCGCAGGAACCACACCTCGGCCTCGTCGTCCCGCGCGTCCTCGGAGACGATCCGGCCGAGCGCCGCGTACGCGTCGGCGGGCCGCTCCATCTGCAGGTACACGGTCGCGAGACGGATGAGCGCGGACGTGGCCTCACCGGGCTCGTCCGGGTCCGCGACGGCGTGTTCCGCGGCCGCGATCACCTGGTCCAGGCCGCTCTCGTCGCCCTGGTCGACGCGGAGCGCGCCGAGGCGTCCGAGGGTCCGCTGCCGGCGCCCCTCCGCGCCCAGGTCGCCGAACAGGCGGGCCGCCTCCTCCCAGCACTCGGCCGCGCCCGCGAGGTCACCGGCGACGGCGAGCTCGACACCCCGCGCGTCGAGCCGGCGCGCCTTCTGCAGCGGCGTCGGCTCGGTCTCACCCGCGAGGACGTCGAAGCGCCGCAAGGCGGCCGCCCTGCGGCGCCGGTCGGCGCCGGATCCGCGCCTTCCCGCGATGTCCAGCAGGGCCTCGAGATCCTCCGACGACGCGATGTCGTCCGGCTCCTCCTCCTGCGGGGCGGCCGGCGCGACGGCCGGAGCCGGGGCGGGATGGCGGTGGTGCGCGGCCAGCGGGACGAACCCGAACACCGGCTCGGCCGCCAGCAGCGCCCGCACCTTGCCACCCTGGTGGGACGTGCCGTTGCGGGCGTCGAACCGGGCCGCCAGGTCCGTCGCGCGCGCCTCCAGTTCGGCGCGCAGCTCCGCGACCGGCACGTCCGCCGCGGGACGGCCGCCCGACGCGGGACGGCGGACCGTCACCGCGTCCCGCCCCGACGCCGCGACCCGCCCCAGCACCGCGGCCGCCGCGGCGGAGAACATCATCTCCGCGTGCGCGTGCGGCGCCCGGTCCAGCCACCCGAGATGCCGCTGCACGATCTCCAGCCCGCGCGCGTCGTTCCCGGTCAGCACGCAGAACTCCAGATGATCGGCGATGTCGCCGAGATCGGCGACCTGCCGCCGGTGCGCCCGGTACGCGCGGCGGTGCGCGTCGGCCGCCGCCTCGGGACGGCCCGTCCGCAGGTACACCGGCAGCATCGCCGTCTGGATGCCCTGCGGCTGCTCCTTGCACGACAGCTCGGACGCCAGCACCGGCGCCGCGATCTCCGCGGCCTCCTCGTACCGCCCGGCGTCCGCGAGATGCGCCACCATGCCGGTCGGGTCGCAGCCCTCGCAGTCCGACAGCTGGTCGCGCTGCGCCGCCCGCCACCGGGCGAACCAGTCGTCCGCCGACGGGTCGCCGAGATGCCGCGCCACGATGTGCCGCCGCCGGTACACCGCCTGGAGGCTGTGGCCGCCCGCCCGGTAGCGGCGCTCCATGTCGTCCAGCACCGCACGCGTCCGGTCGAGGGGGATCTCCGGGAACTTCGTCAGGGAGCTCACCACCGCCTTCATCTGCCACAGCAGGACCAGCGGCTCGTCGAACCGGCCGGGATCGCGGTCGTGCTCGGCCAGGGTCCGCCCGAACGTCGCGAACGCCTTCGCCGGCTCGCCGCCGAACTGGTACGCGTCGGTGAGCCGGACCCGCACCCGGAACGCCAGCACCTCGTCGCCGGCCTCCTCCGCGCGGCGCAGCGCGTCCTCCACCAGGACGGTCCGGGCCTCCCCGTACGGAAGCTCCTGCGCCCGCGTCATCAGCGCGTACACGTCGTCGATGCTCACTGGCCCGCCTCCGGGGGATGGACGGCCCACTCCAGCAGGCCGATGAACGAACGGTTCAGCACCGCCGTGTCCGCGGGACGCAGCGGATGGTGCCCGAGCAGCAGCGCCTGCCCGTACAGCGCCTGCACGGCCGGCTCCACCGGCCCGTCCGCGCCGAGCGCCGTCACGCGCCGCGTCAGCGGATTGCGGTAGTTCAGCACCAGCTGCGGACGCTCCACCCCCGCCGACGCGCCGACCGCGCCGAGCACGTCCGCCCAGAGCTCGCCGGCCTCCTCCCGCGCCCGCGACAGCTCCTCCCGGAACTGCGCGTCCCGGCTGGTCAGGTACAGCGCCGGCAGCGACGCCGGATCGAAGTCCCGGACGACCACCTCGCAGCCGAGCCGCTCCACCGCCCGCTGCGCCGCCGCCAGGAACGGCCGCAGCGCCAGCTCCGCCGCCGGATCCAGCAGCCCGAACGCCGTCGCCAGCTCGGACGCGTCCAGCCGGGCCAGGCGGACGTCCGGATCGAGGTCCGGCAGCCGCTCGATGATCTCGGTGTCGTGCACGTAGCCGCCGTTGACCAGCCCGACGCCCTGCGCGCCCGCCACCGCCGACAGCCGCCGGAACTCCTCCACGCTGCCGGTGAACCGGCCGTCCGGGTGCCGCCGCCGGAACTCGTGCAGCGTCATCGGTCCCGCCGACGTCTCGTACTCCATCCACCGGTCGACGATCCGCAGCATGTCGTCGTCGTGCAGCGCCATCGCCTTCACGCCGAGCTGGTGCAGCCGCAGGAACGCGCGCAGCCGCGGCGGATCGGTCTCCGCCAGCCGCACCAGCCACTGCCGCAGCACCTCGCCGAGGCCCTGCCGCGCCGACTCCAGCAGCTCGTCCTCGAACAGCGCCTCCCGGCTCGCCGTCGGCCGCAGCTCCCCCGCGTCCACGACGCACCGGACGAAGAACGCCCACTCCGGCAGCAGCCCCTGCACGCTCTCCGCCAGCAGCATCCGCTTCAGGTAGACGCGGTGCGCGCCGCGCGCCGTCGGCGACACCGGCTCCGGCAGGACGAACGCGACCCCGGTCAGCCCCGCCTCCGCCACCTCCAGGTCCACCACGTCGAACGGCGTGAACCCGTACAGCTCCTCGCAGTACCGCTCCAGCGCCCGCCGCCGCGCCGCCGGATCGCGGTACGACGCCCGCCACGGCGGGCCCTCGCCCGTGACCGGGACCCCGTCCACGACCAGCTCGATCGGGAGCAGCGAGCCGTAGGTGCGGGCCAGCTCCGCCACCACCGGCGCGCTCAGCAGCTCCGCCGACCCCGGCCGCGCCCGCAGCGTCACCGTCGTGCCCGGCTCGTCGCGCTCTCCCGGCTCGACCCGGTAACTGCCCTCCGACCGGCCCGTCCACCGGACCGCGCCGCCGCCCTTCGCGGACCGCGACACCACCTCGATCTCGTCCGCCACCAGGAACCCCGACAGCAGCCCGATGCCGAACTGGCCGAGGAAGTCGTGCCGCGCGAACCCCAGCTCGTCCCGCTTCGACGACCGGCCGATCGTGGCCAGCAGCGTGTGCACCTCGTCCGCCGTCAGCCCCACGCCGTCGTCGTGCACCCGCAGCGCGCCGCCGCCGGTCTCGATCACCACGCGGCCGCCGCCACCGCCCCGCGCCGTGATCGCGTCCACCGCGTTCTGCAGCAGCTCGCGCAGGTACACCCGCGGGCTCGCGTACAGATGGCGGCTGAGCAGATCCACCACGCCGCGCAGATCCACCTGGAAAGCCTGATCCGCCACCCGCGTCCCTCCCCGTCGCCTTCGAAGCGATCACACCCTAACGACCGCTGCCGACAGGTTCGCGGGAATTACGACGCGAACGAGCCCCGGACCGCGGAGGTCCGGGGCTCGCGCGTACGCCGTACGGGTACGGGCCGGTCAGATCGGGCGGCCGGTCAGATCAGGCCGAGCTTGCGGACGGCGTCGCGCTCCTCCGCCAGCTCGTTCACCGACGCGTCGATCCGCGCGCGGGAGAAGTCGTCGATCTCCAGACCCTGGACGATCTCCCACTTCCCGTCCTCGGTGGTGACCGGGAACGAGGAGATCAGGCCCTCCGGCACGCCGTAGGAGCCGTCCGACACGACCGCCATCGACGTCCAGTCGCCGTCGGCGGTGCCGTTCACCCAGGTGTGCACGTGGTCGATCGCCGCGGACGCCGCCGACGCCGCCGACGACGCGCCCCGCGCCTCGATGATCGCGGCGCCGCGCTTGGCGACGGTCGGGATGAAGTCGTTCTCCAGCCAGGCCTGGTCGTTCACCGTCTCGGCCGCGTTCTTGCCGCCGATCTCCGCGTGGAACACGTCCGGGTACTGCGTGGCGGAGTGGTTGCCCCAGATCGTCATCTTCTTGATGTCGGCGACGGACACGCCCGCCTTCTTCGACAGCTGCGCGAGCGCGCGGTTGTGGTCCAGGCGGGTCATCGCGGTGAACCGCTCGGCCGGGACGTCCGGCGCGTGCGACTGCGCGATCAGCGCGTTGGTGTTGGCGGGGTTGCCGACCACCAGCACCTTCACGTCGTCCGCGGCGCCGGCGTTGATCGCCTCGCCCTGCGGCTTGAAGATGCCGCCGTTGGCCTCCAGCAGGTCGCCGCGCTCCATGCCCTTCGTGCGCGGGCGGGCGCCGACCAGCAGCGCCACGTTCGTCCCCTCGAACGCCGCGGTGGCGTCGTCGAAGATGTCGATGCCGCTCAGCAGCGGGAACGCGCAGTCGTCCAGCTCCATCGCGGTGCCCTCGGCGGCCTTCACCGCCTGCGGGATCTCCAGCAGCCGCAGGCGGACGGGTACGTCCGCGCCGAGCAGGTGTCCGGAGGCGATGCGGAACAGCAGCGCGTAGCCGATCTGGCCCGCGGCGCCGGTAACGGTGACTGTGACTGGGGTGCGCGTCATGCGTCCTTCTCCTGCTGTGACCTGACGGGGCTCAGGCGGCCATCCTTCGAACCCGACCGCCGAAGAGCCCCCAGGGAACCGGTCCGCCGCACGGGTTCTCTCGCCGTCGAGATATTTCCGACGTCAGGCTATCGCGCGCGGCCCGCCCGTCATGCGCCAGGTGCCCGCCCCGGCATGGTTCACACCCCGCGCACGCGAAAGGCCGCCCCGGGACGAACCCGGGACGGCCTCATCCCCGCCGAGGCGGGGCCGGCTTCCCGACCCCGTGTGCGCGGGGGGCACGGCAAGGACACTCCTTGCCTGACCAGTGAGCAGGGACCATCCCCGCATGTGCGGGGAGCGTTCGAGTGAACGCCAACGGTCATGTCACACTGCTCAGGCGTTGACCTTCTTCTGGAGGTTGGTGTCCAGGGCCTCGAGGAACTGCTGCGTCGTCAGCCAAGGCGTGTCGTTTCCGACCAGCAAGGCCAGGTCCTTGGTCATCTGGCCGGCCTCGACGGTCTCGACGCAGACCTCTTCGAGGGCGCGGGCGAAGCCGATGAGCTCCTTGTTGCCGTCGAGCTTGCCGCGGTGCTCGAGGCCGCGGGTCCAGGCGAAGATCGACGCGATCGGGTTGGTCGACGTCGGCTTGCCCTGCTGGTGCTGCCGGTAGTGCCGGGTCACCGTGCCGTGCGCGGCCTCGGCCTCGACGGTCTTGCCGTCGGGCGTCATGAGGACGGAGGTCATCAGGCCGAGCGAGCCGAAGCCCTGCGCGAGGGTGTCGGACTGCACGTCGCCGTCGTAGTTCTTGGCGGCCCAGACGAAGCCGCCCTCCCACTTGAGCGCGGCGGCGACCATGTCGTCGATGAGCCGGTGCTCGTAGGTGATGCCCTTGGCCTCGAAATCGGCCTTGAACTCGGTCTCGAAGATCTCCTGGAAGAGGTCCTTGAACCGGCCGTCGTAGGCCTTGAGGATCGTGTTCTTCGTGGACAGGTACAGCGGCATCTCGCGGCTCAGCGCGTACCGCATGCTCGTCCGGGCGAAGTCGCGGATCGAGTCGTCGTAGTTGTACATGCCCATGGCGACGCCGCCGCCCGGGAAGTCGGCGACCTCCATCTCCATGGGCTCGCCGCCGTCCCGCGGCGTGTAGGTGATCGTCACCTTGCCGGGGCCGGGGACCACGAAGTCGGTCGCCTTGTACTGGTCGCCGTGGGCGTGGCGGCCGATGATGATCGGCTTCGTCCAGCCGGGCACCAGGCGCGGGATGTTCGACACGACGATGGGCTCACGGAAGATCACGCCGCCGAGGATGTTGCGGATCGTTCCATTGGGGGAACGCCACATCTTCTTCAGGCCGAACTCTTCGACGCGCGCCTCGTCGGGGGTGATGGTGGCGCACTTGACGCCGACGCCGTGCTCGGCGATGGCCTTCGCGGCGTCGATGGTGACCTGGTCGTCCGTGGCGTCACGGTGCTCGATCCCCAGGTCGTAGTACCTCAGGTCCACGTCGAGGTAGGGCAGGATCAGCTGGTCCTTGATGAATTTCCAGATGATCCGCGTCATTTCGTCGCCGTCGAGTTCGACGACCGGGCCCGCTACTTTGATCTTGGGCATGCTGTTGCTGTCCCTTTCCTACACCTGGCCAGCAGTCCTTGTAAGGCTCAACTGGCAAGGCTAGCCGAGGCCCGGAAGCGGTCTAGACCTGGGCTCCCGGCGAGACCGGCCGCACCCCCGGCGACCTGCGGAAACATCGTTAGCCGGGCGAACCGTCCCGGCGCCGGACGAGCAGCAGCCGCACCCCGCGGGCCGCCATGACCAGGGCGATCAGCACGCCGAACGCGCCCGCGCCGACGAGGCCGGTCTTGTTCATCGGGGGGATGCTGAGCGCGACGAACGCGACCATCTCGCCGAGGATGACGAGCGTCCAGCAGTCGATCGGGCGGCTGCGGACGGCGAGCAGGCCGAGCTGGGACTCCGGCAGCAGGAGCCGCGCGAGCGCGCCGAACAGCAGCGCGGCGGCCATCAGGCCGGAGCCCTTCCGGAAGTAGTCGAGGGCGCAGAGGGCGAGGCCGCCGCCGACGCCGCTGAGCACGATGAGGTACGGCAGCCGCGCGAGCCACTGGGGGGCGGCGCTCTTGCCGGCCGGCGCCCTGCGCCGGCGCCGGTGCACCTGGGTGCTCATGGGTCCACGGTAATGCCGATCGGCGCGTGGCACGACATCTCGGCGCGGCGGGGCGGGGTGTTCGAAGCCGGGTGAGGGGTCCGGTGATCGTTCGTCCGGATCGGCGGCCGGACTTGTGCTCCGGCGACGGAATCGCACCCGGTCCGGCTGGTGGCGAAGAGCCCCGAATGCCTTGCGCCATCGGTGCTACTCGCCAGTAGGAGGGTGTGACGGGGGTCCGCCCGGGTAACCCGGCAGACAGGGGTCGCTAACTAGCTGGGAGGACTGCCGTGGAGGGGCCGTTCATGCGGATCGAGGACAGCGGGCTGGTGGTGCCGCTGCGCCCCGACGTAACGACGGTCGGGAGAGGGAGAGGAGTCGACATCCGCCTCGACGACCCGAGTGTGTCCCGTTTGCACGCCGAGATCGTGCGGCGCGGCCCGTACGTCTACGTCGTCGACATGGGTCTGTCCCGCAACGGGACCCGTGTCAACGGCCGGCCGATCGCCCGCCGTGTGCTGGAGGACGGTGACGTCGTGAGCTTCGGCACGGCGCGCTGCCGGATGGGGGGCATCCCCCGTGAGGAGGTCGACCCGGACGTCGAGCTGCGGCGTGCCGTGGCCCCCGAGCTCACCCGCCGCGAGGTCGACGTACTGACCGCACTGTGCCGTCCCGCACTGTCCGACGAGGCGTTCGTGGCCCCCGCCACGGCGCGCGACATCGCGGGAGAGCTGGTGGTGACCGAGGCCGCGGTGAAGCAGCACCTGCTGCGGCTCTACCAGAAGTTCCGGATCCCGGAGGGGGCCAACCGGCGCACCCGGCTGGCCAACGAGGTCATCGCGATGGGGCTCGTCCGGCCGCTGCCGCCGGTGCACGTGCCCCAGCAGGGCCGCCCTCCGATCGACGGGCGCCCGCCGGGGATGCGGGGCCCGGCGGAGGCGCGCAGGCCGGGAGCGCCGGGACACGCGCCCGGCCATCCGGGTCCGGCGCGTACCGCGCACACCACGGCTGGCCGCAGGGCCAGCTGAGGGTGCCGGACCGGCCGGGCCGAGCGTGCGGTCGCCCTTGACGGCAGCGCGATGAGGGCGACCGCCGGACCCGCCCGAGCGGGGCCGCGCAAGTGACGGCGCGGCTCCGTCCGGGAGTGTCCGGGTGAAGCGGAGGGGCCGCCACCGTGGGTGTCGGTGGCGGCCCTCACGCATGTCCGGGACCGGTCAGGCCGATCCCTCGGCGGCCTCGACGACGTTCTGCAGCAGCATCGCGCGGGTCATGGGGCCGACGCCGCCGGGGTTGGGGGCGACCCACCCGGCGACGTCGCGGACGTCGGCGGCGACGTCGCCGGTCAGCTTGCCGTCGACGCGGGAGACGCCGACGTCGAGGACGGCGGCGCCGGGCTTGACCATGCCGGCGGTGATCAGGCCGGGGACGCCGGCGGCGGCGACGACGATGTCGGCGGCGCGGGTGTGCGCGGCGAGGTCGCGGGTGGCGGTGTGGCAGAGGGTGACGGTGGCGTTCTCGCTGCGGCGGGTCAGCAGCAGGCCGAGGGACCGGCCGACGGTGATGCCGCGGCCGACGACGGTGACCTCGGCACCCTTGATCGGGACGTCGTAGTGGCGGAGCAGCTCGATGATGCCCTTCGGGGTGCAGGGCAGCGGGCCGGGCTGCATCAGCACGAGCCGTCCGAGGTTCGTCGGGTGCAGGCCGTCGGCGTCCTTGGCGGGGTCGATCAGCTCCAGCACGCGCTGCTCGTCCAGGCCCTTGGGAAGCGGGAGCTGGACGATGTAGCCGGTGCAGGCGGGGTCGGCGTTGAGCTCGGCGACGGCCTGCTCCACGTCGGCCTGCGAGGCGGTCTCGGGCAGGTCGCGGCGGATGCTCTCGATGCCGACCTCGGCGCAGTCGCGGTGCTTCATGTTCACGTAGGAGCGGCTGCCCGGGTCGTCGCCGACCAGGACGGTGCCGAGGCCGACGGACACGCCGCGGTCGCGGAGCGCCTCGACGCGGCGCTTGAGGTCGGAGCGGATCTCGGCGGCCAGGGCCTTGCCGTCCAGAATCTGTGCGGTCATGCATGCCTCCGCGGTGTCTCGCCAGGGACCGAGCCCGGCTCGAGGTCCCGTCCACCCAGGCGCGCGGTGTCCGGACTGTCGTTCGCTCCCCGGTGGTGATCCACCTTGACCGCGCCAGTCGCGTCGAAACCCCATGGTAGCCGCCCCGGGGGGCGGCGAGTGGCTCGCGGAAATCGCCGTGAAGTGGCCCTGCCGGACGCTCAGCGGCCCCTCGTAGCGTGGACTCCATGAGCGACGAGTGGTTTGCCCGGCCGGTCCTGACCGGGCGTTACGTGCGTCTGGAGCCCCTTTCCCTCGACCATGTGGACGGGCTGTTCGAGGCGTCGAAGGAGCCGTCGATCTGGACGTGGAAGAGCGAGCACCAGCCGGAGACCGTGGACGCCATGCGCGCCTGGGTCGAGAAGGCGCTGGCGGGGTGCGAGCGCGGGCTCCGGCTGCCGTGGGCGCAGGTCGACGTGGCGACCGGGGAGGTCGCGGGGAGCACGTCGTACTACGAGATCGCGCCGCACGACCGGGGGCTGTGCATCGGGCACACCTGGCTGGGGGCGCGCTGGCAGCGGACGGGGTTCAACACCGAGTCGAAACTGCTGCTGCTTCAGCGCGCCTTCGACGACCTGGGGGCGATCCGGGTGGGCTGGCACACGCACATCCGCAACGAGCGGTCGCGGGCGGCGATCGAGCGTCTCGGCGCGTCGTTCGAGGGGATCCACCGCAAGCACCGGGTCCTCGCTGACGGGTCGATCCGCGACACCGCCGTCTTCGCGATGACCGACGACGACTGGCCGGAGGCGTCGAAGGCGCTGCGCGGCAAGCTGCGCTGACGACCGCCGAAGGGCCGCGCTAGTCGTCGGCGCGTTCGCGGCGGGCCAGGATCCGGTCGGTGCCGTGCCAGCCGAGATGGCCCGCGAGCATCGCGGCCAGCACCGCGGCGACGAGCCCGACGGCCTGCCGGGACTCCATCAGCAGCGCGTCGGCCTGGCCGATGTGGGCGACCAGAAAGGTCGTCAGCGAGTCCATGCGCGCCTCCCTAGGCGGGCGATCGCGCCGGGGGTCGGGAACGTCAGGGGGCGCGGCCAGCCAGAGGCTACCTCCCGCGGAGAAGTGAAAAGGACGGCCGGTGCGGGACGCGCTCCCGCACCGGCCGTCCTCAAGCCCCGGCCGTCACCGGCCTCAGTGGAAGAAGTGCCGTGTTCCGGTGAAGTACATCGTGATGCCGGCCTTCTTCGCGGTCTCGATCGCCAGCTCGTCGCGGATCGAGCCGCCCGGCTGGACGACGGCCTTGACCCCGGCCTCGACCAGCACCTCCAGGCCGTCCGGGAACGGGAAGAACGCGTCGGACGCGGCGACCGAGCCGCGTGCCCGCTCCTCGCCCGCGCGGGCGACCGCGAGGCGCGCGGAGTCGACCCGGTTGACCTGGCCCATGCCGACGCCGACGGTGGCGCCGCCGGACGCCAGCAGGATCGCGTTGGACTTGACGGCGCGGACGGCCCGCCAGGCGAACGCCAGGTCGCGGAGGGTGTCCTCGTCGGCGGCGTCGCCGCACGCGAGCTCCCAGCCGGACGGGTCGTCGCCGGGCGCGTCGACCCGGTCGACGGTCTGCACGAGCAGGCCCCCGTCGATCCGCCGGGACTCGGTGGCGCCGCCGGGGGCGTCCGGGCAGATCAGCAGCCGGGTGTTCTTGAACCGGTTCTTCAGCACGGTCACGGCCTCGTCCTCGAAGGACGGGGCGACGACGACCTCGGCGAAGCTCCCGGTGATCTGCTCCGCCATCGCGGCGGTGACCGGCCGGTTCGCGGCGATCACGCCGCCGTAGGCGGACGCGGGGTCGCATTCGAGGGCCAGCCGGTGCGCCTCGGCGATGTCGGCGCCGACCGCGATGCCGCACGGGTTGGCGTGCTTGATGATCGCGACGCAGGGGTCGGTGAAGTCGTAGGCGGCGCGGCGGGCGGCGTCGGTGTCCACGTAGTTGTTGTAGGACATCTCCTTGCCGTAGATCTGCTCGGCGCCCGCGAGGCCCGTCTCGCCGGGCACCCGGTACAGGGCGGCGCGCTGGTGCGGGTTCTCGCCGTACCGCAGGGTGTTCGACCGCTCCCAGGTGGCGCCGATGAAGTCCGGCCACCGCGTCTCGGCGGCCTGCTCGTCGGGCGCGTACTCGCTCGCGAACCAGGACGCCACGGCGACGTCGTAGGACGCGGTGTGCTTGTAGGCGAGGGCGGCGAGGCGGCGCCGCTGCTCCAGCGTGAAGCCGCCCTCCTTCACCGCGTCGAGGACGTCCCCGTACGCGGACGGGTCGACGACGACCGCGACGGACGCGTGGTTCTTCGCGGCGGCGCGGACCATCGTCGGGCCGCCGATGTCGATCTGCTCGACGCACTCGTCGGGCCCGGCGCCGGACGCGACGGTCGCGGCGAACGGGTACAGGTTCACCACGGCCAGGTCGAACGGCTCGACGTGCAGGTCGTCGAGCTGCTGGAGGTGGTCGTCCTTGCGCCGGTCGGCGAGCAGCCCGGCGTGCACCTTCGGGTGCAGGGTCTTGACCCGGCCGTCCAGGCACTCGGGGAACCCGGTGAGCTTCTCCACCTTCATCACCGGCACCCCGGCGGCGGAGATCCGGCCGGCCGTGGACCCGGTGGAGACGATCTCCACCCCGGCCTCGTGCAGGCCCCGGGCGAGCTCCTCCAGCCCGGTCTTGTCGTACACGCTGATCAGTGCGCGCTTGATCGCCACCCGACTCACCGGTCGAGCTCCCCTCGTTCCGTCTGACCTGGACTGCCGGACGGTCCGCCGTCCGGCGCGGCGCCGCCGGTCGGGCCGTCGCCGCAGGTTCTGCATTTCATCGAGACCCGCCGGCCCCGCGTGGTCCAGCCGTCGCGGGCCAGCCGTCCGACGACGTCGACCAGGAGCCGGCGCTCCACCTGCTTGATGCGCTCGTGCAGGGAGTCCTCGTCGTCGTGCCAGCCCACGGGGACGGTCTCCTGGGCGATGACGGGTCCGGTGTCCACGCCTTCGTCGACGAAGTGAACCGTACAGCCCGTGACCTTCACCCCGTACGCCAGGGCGTCCCGTACGGCGTGCGCGCCGGGGAACGAGGGCAGCAGCGCGGGGTGGGTGTTGACGATCCGGCCGCCGAACCGGGCCAGCACCGCCGGGCCGAGGATCTTCATGAACCCGGCGGACACCACGAGGTCGGGTTCGTGCTCGGCGATGGCGGCGGCGAGCGCCTCGTCCCACTCGGCGCGGGACGGGAAGTCGGGGATGCGGAGGGTGAACGCGGGCAGCCCGGCGCGCTCGGCGCGCTCGGTCCCGCCGATTCCGTCGCGGTCGGCGCCCACGGCCACCACTTTCGCCCCGTAGGCTGGATCTGCGCAGGCGTCGAGCAGCGCTTGTAGGTTGGTCCCCGCGCCGGAGACGAGGACGACGAGCCGGGCGGACACCATGACTCCCTTGTGGACGGTGGGGTGGACGGTGGGGTTGTCGGCAATCGCCATGAAGCCTATCGGCCCTGTTCGGCGCGGTTGAATCCACGGTTGGGAGGAGCGGACGTGAGCGAGCAGCCGGGAGGCCCGGCCCATCCCGTCGAGCAGGGGCGGGATCCGGCGGGACCGCCCCCGGGCCCCGGCCCGGGCTCTCCCCTGGGTCCCCCGCCCGGGCAGCGGCCGGTGGAGCGGACCGGCCGACGGGCCCTGTGGCTGGGCGTCGTCGCCCTGGTGACCTCACTGTTCTTCTACCCGCTGGGGCTGGTGCTGGGCGTGGCCTCGCTGGTCATCGGGATCCGGGCGCGGCGGCGGGCGCGGACGGCGCGCGCGACCTCGCCGGGCGCCGTGCCGGGCATCGTGCTCGGCGCGGTGGGCCTGGCGTTCTCGACGCTGTCGGTGGCGCTGACGGTGTTCCTGTGGTCGGAGCTGAGCGGCTACCAGGAGTGCCTCGGCGCGGCGAACACCGGCACCGACAAGACCGCCTGCAAGCACGAGTACTACCCGAGGATCGAGAAGAAGCTCGGCCTGCCCGCGGGCAGCATGGACAAGTACGGCGACCTGCTCTGATGCCCTGACCCGCCCCCGGCCCTCCCGGCCGGGGCGCGGGGCCTGGTCGCGGCGCGGGGCCTAGGAGTCGCGGCGCGGGGACCGGTCGGGGTGCGGCTCCTCGCGCAGGACGTAGATCGCGCCGCCGCGGTTCTCGGTGCGCTCGGGGTCCTCGCGCGGCGGCGGGACGGGCTCCGGCTCGGGATCCTCGACGATGTGGCCTTCGAGGACGACCTTGCCGTCCCGCTCGTCCGGTTCGGGCTCCGCCGGCGCGGGCTCCGGCCCGGGTTCCGGCTCGGCACCGGCCAGGACGGGCTCGTCCGCGATCAGCTCGGGCAGCGGGTCGGCCGCACGGCCGCGACCGCGCGGCCGGCGCGGCGCCAGCACCGGTTCGGCCTCCTCGAACTCCAGCGGGCCGGGCACGTAGGGCGAGGGGCGGGAGGCGGGCGGCTCCTCGGGCGCCGGCGGGGGCTCGTCGAGGACGGGCGCGGGCAGCGGAACCGCCGCCTCCGGCAGCCGGGCCTGGGACGGCTTCGCGGCGGGCCGCCGCGCCTTGCGCTTCTTCCGCTTGCGGGGGCGGGCGGGTGCCTCGTCCTCCTCCGGCCGCCGCATGAGCCGCCAGTTCGCCGCCCACGCCGCGAGCGCCGCGGAGATCCCGACCTCCAGCGCCGCCAGCAGCCCCACCTGCCAGGCCGACGGCCCGACCGTCGCCATCCGCCCGCCGCCGAGCGGGCCGCCCGACAGCGCCGCCAGCACCGCGACGACGCCGCCGGTCAGGGTCCCGGACACGAAGCCCCACAGCGGCGCGCCCTCCGACGTCGCGCTCGGCATCGTCCGGATCGTCAGCACCCCGCCGACCGCGCCCGCGACGAACGGCGCCGCGAGCGCCAGCAGCGACACCGCGGGAGCGGGGCCCGCCTGGGGCAGCGCGGCGAGCGGCGGGAACGCGGGGACCGTGTCCAGGAACACACCGGTGGGCGACACGCTCGTCCCGGCGCCGACCGCGAACCCGGGGCCGACCGCGTAGGCGATCCCCCAGATCACCGCGTTCGGCAGGAACGCGAGTTCCACCAGCAGCAGCAGGACGCCGCCCACGATGCCGGGCGCGAGCAGGTCGTACACCCGGTCGGACTCGGAGATGTGCAGCGCCAGGGACCCGCCGACCAGGACGGCGCCCGCCGCCGCCAGCACCGCGACCGACCCGGCGACCCCGATCACCAGCGACCGCGGGCGGTCCGGCAGCAGCCGCAGCAGCGCGCCGAGCCCGGACCGGACCCGCCGCCCGCGCGCCTCCGCCGCGACCTGCGCGGCGACCACGGCCCGCGCGGCGCCGAGGCCGCCCGCGATGACGGCGACGAGGAGGCAGCCGAGCAGCGCCTGCCACGCGGACGGGTGCACCTCCGGCGCCGACACCGCGAGCGCCATCAGCATCGCCAGCAGCGCGTACGGGACGGCCAGCGCCGCCGCCACCCGCACCACGGCGACCCGCGGCCGGGCCGGCAGCCCGAGCCCCCGGATCATCCACGCGCCGCCCCGGTACAGCAGCGCGCCGGGGAGCACCAGCACGCCCAGCGGCAGCAGCCCGACCCGGCCGTGGCCGTAGGAGAACCCCGCGTGGTGGGAGACGAGCCAGAAGTTCACGGCGGTGCGGAACACCCCGGACAGCCCGTGCCCGAGCGCGGTCTTCGGCGCCGCGACCCAGCCGAGCAGCGTCACGGTCGTCAGCACGGTGAGGCCGATCCCGACGCACCACAGCGACGCCACGAGCCCCGTCACGTACAGGGGGCGGCCGTTGCCCGGCGGCGGCGCGGGGGGCCCGCCGCGCTCCTTCCCGGGCCGGGGCGCGTCCTCGCGGCGCCGCCCCCTCGGGTCCCTCGCCGGTTCGGGGGTCGCGCGCTGTCCCGGCCTCACGTCGCTCACCCGCCCATGCTGGCACCCCGCCCCCGCGCGCCCGCCCCCTCGACCCGGCGTGTCGCCTTTGTCGCGCCGCCGCGCGTCCCCGCGGGGCGGGGCCCCTCGGCCCGGCGGCTCCCGGGACGAACGAAAGACGCCCGGGCCGCGACGGCGGCTCGGGCGTCTTTCGGTGCCTGGTCAGGCGATCGGAAGACCTCAGAGGTTCTTCATGATCTCCCGCATGATGACGGCGGTCTCGCTCGGGGTCTTCCCGACGCGGACGCCGACCTTCTCCAGGGCCTCCTTCTTCGCCTGCGCGGTGCCGGCGGAGCCGGACACGATCGCGCCGGCGTGGCCCATCGTCTTGCCCTCGGGGGCGGTGAACCCGGCGACGTAGCCGACGACCGGCTTCGTGACGTTCTTCTCGATGTAGGCGGCGGCGCGCTCCTCGGCGTCGCCCCCGATCTCACCGATCATCACGATGGCGTCGGTCTCCGGGTCCTCCTGGAACGCCTTGAGGGCGTCGATGTGGGTGGTCCCGATGATGGGGTCGCCGCCGATGCCGACGCAGGTGGAGAAGCCGATGTCGCGCAGCTCGTACATCATCTGGTAGGTCAGCGTGCCCGACTTCGACACCAGGCCGATGCGGCCCGGGGTGGTGATGTCGGCCGGGATGATGCCCGCGTTCGACTTGCCGGGCGAGGCGATGCCGGGGCAGTTCGGCCCGATGATGCGGGTCTTGTTGCCCTTGGACTCGGCGTACGCCCAGAAGTAGGCGGTGTCGTGCACCGGGATGCCCTCGGTGATGACGACGCAGAGCGGGATCTCGGCGTCGATCGCCTCGACGACGGCGTCCTTGGTGAACTTCGGCGGGACGAACACGACGGACACGTCCGCGCCGGTCTCCTGCATCGCCTCCTTGACGGTGCCGAAGACGGGCAGCTCGGTGCCGTCGAAGGTCACGGTCTGGCCGGCCTTGCGGGCGTTCACGCCGCCGACGACCTGGGCGCCGGAGGCCAGCATGCGGCGGCCGTGCTTGGTGCCCTCGGAGCCGGTGATGCCCTGAACGATGATCTTGCTGTTGTCGGTGAGCCAGATGGCCATTGTCATGCACCTGCCGCGGCGAGTTCGGCGGCACGCTTGGCCGCGTCGTCCATGGTGTCGACCTGCTGGACGCCGGTGAGCCCGGCGTCGGTCAGGATCTTGCGCCCGAGCTCGGCGTTGTTGCCGTCGAGGCGGACCACGAGCGGCCGGTCGACGGCCTCGCCGCGGTCGGCCAGCAGCTTGTAGGCCGAGACGATGCCGTTGGCGACGGCGTCGCAGGCGGTGATGCCGCCGAAGACGTTGACGAACACCGACTTGACGTCCGGGTCCGACAGGACGATCTCCAGGCCGTTCGCCATCACCTCGGCGGACGCGCCGCCGCCGATGTCCAGGAAGTTGGCGGGCTTCTGGCCGCCGAACGCCTCGCCGGCGTAGGCGACCACGTCCAGGGTGGACATGACCAGGCCCGCGCCGTTGCCGATGATCCCGACGGAGCCGTCGAGCTTGACGTAGTTGAGGTCCTTGGCCTTCGCCGCCGCCTCCAGCGGGTCGGCCGCGGCCTTGTCCTCGAGCTTGTCGTGCTCCTGGCGGAACCCGGCGTTGTCGTCGAGCGAGACCTTGCCGTCGAGGGCCTTCACCTGGCCGTCGGCGGTGAGGATCATCGGGTTGACCTCGACCAGCGTGGCGTCCTCGTCGGTGAACACCGCCCACAGCCGCTCGATGAGCTGCGCGGCGCCGTCGAGGGCCTCCTCGGGCAGCCGGCCCTGCTCGGCGATCTCGCGGGCCTTGGCCCGGTCGACGCCGGTGAGCGGGGAGATCGGCACCATCGCGAGGCGGTCGTGCGGGACCTCCTCGATCTCGACGCCGCCCTCGACGGAGCAGATGGACAGGAAGGTCCGGTTGGCGCGGTCGAGCAGGAACGAGAAGTAGAACTCCTGCGCGATCGCCGAGCCCTCCTCGACCAGGACCCGGTGGACCGTGTGGCCCTTGATGTCCATGCCGAGGATCCGGCCGGCGAGGGCCTCGGCCTCGTCGGCGGTGTCGGCCAGTTTCACGCCGCCGGCCTTGCCGCGGCCGCCGGTCTTGACCTGGGCCTTGACGACGACCTTCTTGCTGCCCGCGGAGAACAGTTCCTCCGCGATGGCGCGCGCTTCCTGGGGAGTCGAGGCGACCTTGCCGGTGGGCACCGGTACCCCGTACTCGGCGAAGAGTTCCTTCGCCTGATGTTCGAACAGGTCCACGAGGGCGTCCTTAAAACGGATCGACAGCCAGATGACCACGCGAGTGGGGGTACACGGGTGTCCGTGCGGCCGGCACTCCGCGGTCCGCTCCGTCGATGCAGCCTAGTCAACCCCGGTCCGTGCTGCCGCCGCCGGGTCCATTTGTCGTCCCGTGTCCGGAAACCGCAGGTGCGGGCGGTGCGATGGGGAGCACGTACGCTCCTCACGACGATGACTCTATTGGCATAGTTTGATGTACTTGTGTGAGGCCAGGGGGGAGACGAGGCCCATGGGGCAGCAGCGGGGGGACGTGCGCACCGCCGCCGTACCCGCGCCCCTCGGGACCGTCCCCGTCCGGCGCCGCGCCGCGTCCGCGCGGCTGCGCGGGCGCCGGATCCGCCGCGGCGCCGCGTTCCTGGTCGTCGCCGCGCTCGTCGCCGTGGCCGGGGCGAACGTGCCGGAGCCGTCCGCGCCGGGCTGGGCGAGCCCCGGCCTGGTGGGCGGCGGCGGATGGCCCTTCGCGGGCGTCCCGCTCGATCCGGACGACGCCGACGGCGCCGCGTACCTGGCCGACAGCTCGGCCGTGCGGCTCGCGGACGGGCGGGTGCTGCTCGTCCCGTCCGGCGGGGAGGCGCCGATCACGGTCGCGGCGGACGATCCGCGGGTGGCGCAGGCGGTGCGGTCCGACAGCGCGTGGCTCGCGTCCGGCACCGTCCCGGAGGGCCCCGCGGGCTCCGGCTTCCGCGACATGGCGGCGCGCGCGCTGCTGGACCTCCGGCTGCTGACGCCGCCGAACGGCGCGTCGCTGGCGTCCTGGTACGGGGCGTGGCGGTACTCGTGGCCGCGCGACTCCGCCTTCGCCGCCGCCGCGTTCACCGTGACGGGCCATCCGTCGGAGGCGCGCCGCGTCCTGCGGTTCCTGGCCCGGGTCCAGACCGGCAACGGCCTGTGGGCGGCCCGGTACAACGCCGACGGGACCGCCGTGACGGACGGGCGCCCGCCGCAGCTCGACTCGCTGGGCTGGGTGCTGTGGGCGAGCTGGCTGTACCGGGCGCAGAACCCCGGCGCCGACGACCTCCCGGACCTGTGGCCGATGGTGCGGCGCGCCGCCGACCATCTGGCCGGGTCGCTGGACGCGGAGGGCCTGCCGCCCCCGTCGTCCGACTACTGGGAACGCGATCACGGCCGCGAGCAGGACCCGCGGCGCCCGACGCTCGGCGTGGTCGGGCCGGTGCTGGCGGGCCTGCGGGCGGCGGCCGACCTCGCGCGGGGCTACGGCCAGGGCGCCGAGGCGGCGCGGTGGCGGACGGCGGCGCACCGGGTGTCGGACGCGCTGGACCGGCAGTTCGCGCCCTACGAGTACCCGCGCTCACCCGTGCAGGACGGGCTGAGGGACACGTCCGTGACGTTCATCGCACCTCCGTTCGCGCCGGCGGACCGGGCCGTGACCGGGGCGATCGCGGCCGCCGAGCGCGCGCAGGCGCTGCCGAACGGGGGCGTGCTGCCGGGCGAGAGCTGGTCCGGGACGCCGGACGTCGCGTGGACGCCCGAGACCGCGCTGTTCGGGCTGTCGGCCGCGTCGGGCGGCCGGACGGTCGAGGCGGTCGCGCGCCTCGGCTGGCTGTCGGCGCACCGGACGTCGCTGGGCGCGCTGCCGGAGAAGGTGGGTCCGACGGGCCGCCAGGCGGGCGTGGCGCCGCTGGGCTGGACGGACTCGCTGGTGCTGCTGACGCTGTCGGCCCTGCGCGAGCCGCTGCCGATCCCGCCCGCGTCCTGACCCCGCGCCCTGCTCAGGCGGGCCGGGCTCAGGCGAACTGCTCGTAGCCCATCTTGAGGACGAGCGCGGCGACGACGCACAGCAGCACGACCCGGACGAACCCGGTGCCGCGGCTGATCGCCATGTGGGCGCCGAGCTGCGCGCCGGCGGCGTTGCAGACGGCCATGGCGAGCCCGATGGCCCACAGCACGTGCCCCTGGACGGCGAACACGGCGAGCGCGCCGAGGTTCGTGCCCGCATTGATGATCTTCGAGGTGGCGGAGGCGTCGACGAAGTCCAGGCCGAGCAGCGTCGTGAAGGCGATGACGAGGAACGTTCCCGTCCCGGGGCCGACGAGCCCGTCGTAGAAGGCGATCGCGACGCCAGGCACGACGATCGCGTGGGCCGTCCGGCGCCGGGTCCGCAGGACGAGCCGGGGGGCGCGGCCGAGGTCCGGCTTCAGCACGACGAGCGCGGCGACGGCGAGCAGCACCACCATGATCACCGGTTTGAGCACGTCGGACGAGATCGCCGCGGCGCACAGCGCGCCGCCGGCGGCGCAGCACACCGCGAGGGCCGCGGCCGGGCCGCCGACCCGGACGTCCGGTTTGGCCTTGCGGGCGTAGGCGACGGCGGCCGAGGCGGTGCCGGCGATGGAGCCGAGCTTGTTGGTGGCGAGCGCGGTCGCGACGGGCTGTCCGGGGTTGAGGAGCAGCAGGGCGGGCAGCTGGATCAGCCCGCCGCCTCCCACGACCGCGTCGACCCAGCCGGCCGAGGTGGCGGCGGCCAGCATGACGGGCACCTGCTCGGCGTGCACGGGGACTCCAGGGGGTAAGGGGTGTTGAAAGTATGACCATAACCCCCCGGGGTGCCCCGCCCGGGCGTCAGGCCGCCCACTCCCCCGCGAGGACCGCCCAGACCTGCTCGTCGCGGCGCTCGCCGCCCAGCACGTACGCGTCCCGGAGCACGCCCTCGCAGGTCATCCCGAGCCGCTTCGCCACCGCCGCGCTGGCGGTGTTGCGCGGGTCGCAGATCCACTCCACCCGGGCCATCCCGCGCACCCCGAACGCCCAGTCGATCATGTGCCGGACCGCGGTGGTGACCAGGCCGCGGCCCCGTGCGCCCGCGTCCAGCCAGACCCCGACCTCGCAGACGCCGCGCGGGGCGTCGAACACCCGGAAGACGGTCCCGCCCTCCAGCACGCCGTTCACCCAGATGCCGTAGACGCGGCCCTCGTCCCGGGCCTGCTTCTCCGCGTAGTCCCGCAGGAACAGCCGCGCGGTCGCCTCGTCGACGACGGTGCGCGCCCACGGGATGTAGTCGATGACGTCGGCCCGCACGCGCTCGGCGTGCGCGGCGAACTCGGCGGCCTGCCACGGCTCCAGCGGACGGAGCTCGGCGTCGTCGGCCAGCGTGACGGCGAACATGGAGGGCCTCCCGGGGGGTACGTACCGAACGTTTGTTATGTATCGTACGGGACATGCCGGCCCGAGGTGATCACGACGCCCGCCGCCGCGACGTCTCCGAGGCCGTCTGGCGGGTCCTCGCCGACCGCGGCTTCGGCGGGCTGACGCTGCGCGCCGTCGCCGCCGCGATGGGCGCCTCGACGGGCCTGCTCACGCACTACTTCCCGAACAAGAAGGCGCTGGTCTCCTACGCCCTCGACGTCGCCGACGAGCGGACCGCGAGCCGTTCCCTGCGCGGCACGGAGACCCCGGGCCTCGCCGCCCTCCGCGCCGCGCTGCTGGACGTCCTGCCGCTGACGCCGGAGGCCGCGGTGATGAACCGCGTGTGGGTCGGCTCGTGGGACGGCTCGCTCGCCGACCCCGAGCTGCGCGAGCGCGAGATGCGGCGGTACCGCGGGTGGCGGGCGCGGCTGCGCGTCCACGTCGCCGCCGCCGTCGAGCGCGGCGAGCTGCCCGCCTCGTCCGACGTGGACGACGTCACCGCGGCCGCGGCCGCGTTCGCGCACGGCCTCGTCGTGCACGCCCTCTTCGACGCCGAGGAGTACCCGCCCGAGCGGCAGACCCGGATGCTCGACGCCTGGCTCGACGCGCTCGCCCCCTGACCGGCCGGGACCGGCCGCCGCCCTACGCGAGGGCCTGCGCGGTCGTCACCGGCGCATGAGGGCGGTAGTGCCCGCCGCCAGTGCCAGAAGCACGGCGGCGAGCCCGAACGCGACCCGGGCCGCGGACGCGGGTCCGTGCGGCAGCGCGCGGAGGAACGCGGTGCCGAGGACGGCGATGCCGAGCGTCCCGCCGAACTGCTGGACGGCGTTGAGCAGCCCCGCGGCGGATCCCGTCTCGTGCGGCCGGACGCGCGCCAGCGCCGCCGTGAAGAACGGGACCGTGAACAGCCCGTTGCCCGCGCCCGCCAGGGCCAGCGCGCCGAGCAGCGGCCAAGGGTAGGCGTCCGGGTAGGCGCCGTAGACGGGGATCGCCGCGCAGACCCCGGCCAGCGTGACCGCGAGCCCGGCGACCATCAGCCGCGGGCCGAAGCGCGGGACGAGCCGGGTGCCGGCCAGCCAGGACGCGGCGGCCATCGCGGCCGACCAGGGCAGCAGCGTGAACCCGGCCGTCAGCACGTCCTGACCGAGGCCCAGCTGGATCTGCAGGACGACCACGACCATCAGCCCGTTCACGACCGCGAAGAACAGCGTCGAGGTCGCCAGCGCGGCCGGGAAGCCGCGGTCGCGGAACAGGCCCGGCTCGACGAGCGGAGCGGCGGCCCGGCGCTGGTGCAGGGCGAACACGGCGAGCAGCAGGGCGCCGCCGGCGAGCATCGCCCACGTCCACGCGGGCCACCCGGCCGCGTCGCCCTGGATCAGCGGGTACACGAGCATCGCCGCACCGGCGGTGGCGAGCACCGTGCCGGCGGCGTCCAGCCGGGGCCGGCGCTCCGCGCGGTCCTCGGGCAGCAGCGGCACGGTCGCGAGCACCCCGGCGGCGAGGGGCAGGTTCACCAGGAACGCCGCCCGCCACGACACCGCGTGGGCGAGGAGCGCCCCGAGCACCGGCCCGCAGACCGCCGACAGCCCCATCACCGGCCCGATGCTCCCGAACGCCTTCGCCGTCTCCGGCCCGTCGAACATCGCGCGGATCAGCCCGATCGTCTGCGGGATGATCAGCGCCGCCGCGGCGCCCTGCACGGCCCGCGCCGCGATCAGCGCGCCCGCCGACGGCGCCACCGCGCAGCACGCGGACGCGACCGCGAACCCCGCGACCCCGAGCGCGAACACCCGCCGCCGCCCGGCGATGTCGCCGAGCCGGCCGCCGGTGATCAGCAGCACCGCGAACGGCAGCGTGTAGGCGGCGCTGAACCACTGGATCCCGGACTCGCCGCCACCGAGGTCCCGCCGGACCACCGGCGCCGCGACCTGCACGATCGTCGCGTCCAGCAGGTTCATCGCCTCGGCCGCCAGCAGCGTGGCCAGGGCCGCCCACCGCCACCGGTGGACGGCGTCCGCCCGTGTCTCCTCCCGCACCCGCATGGCACGTCTCCTTTCGGTTCCGTGCCCCAGCCTCGGAGGAGGGCCGCACTACGTTCCAACCACGGCGCTCGAATAGCGGTTATCTTCCATCTGAGCGGCCGAGATGAGGGATCATGATGCTGGACGAGCTGGACCGCGCCGTCATCCACGCGCTGCACATCGACGGGCGCGCGCCGTTCAGCCGCATCGCGGACGTCTGCGGCGTCTCCACCCAGACCGTCGCCCGCCGCTACCGGCGGCTCCGTTCCGGGGCGGGCCTGCGCGTCGTCGGCGTCCTGGACCGCGACACCGGCCCCGAGACGCACTGGACGGTCCGGCTGACCTGCACTCCGGCGGCCACGCAGGCCCTCGCGCACTCGCTCGCCGCGCGGCCCGACACGTCCTGGGTGAAGCTGACGTCCGGCGGGACGGAGATCTTCGCGATCGTGCACGTCCCGGACGGCGCGGGGGACAAGGAAGGCACGGGCGCCCCGCACGCGATGCTGCTGCACGACGTCCCGCGCCGCGCGGGGATCACCGCCGTGTCGGCGCACTGCCTGCTGCACACCTACCTCGGCGGCCCGACCGCCTGGCGCGGCATCACCCGCGCGCTGACCCCCGAGCAGCAGGAGCGGCTGAGACCGCCCGCCGCCGCGGACCCGCGCCCGCTGACCGCCGCGGACCACGCGCTGCTGGACGTCCTGCGGCACGACGGCCGCGCCGCCCACACCGCCCTCGCCGCCGCGACCGGCTGGTCACAGGCGACGGCGGCGCGCCGCCTCGCCGGTCTGCGCGCGAGCGGCACGCTGTTCTTCGACGTCGAGGTCGACTCCGCCCGGCTCGGCGGCACCGCGCAGACGCTGATCTGGATGTCGGTCGCCCCGGGACGGCTCGACGACGTCGCCACGACCCTCGCCGGGCACGACGAACTCGCCGTCGTCGCCGCGACCACCGGCCCCACGAACCTGCTGGCGCAGGCGCTCTGCGACGGCCCCGCCGACCTGCACCGCTACCTCACCCGCGAGCTCGGCGCCCTGGACGGCATCCGGACCGTGGAGACCGCGCCCGTGCTGCGCACGCTCAAGCGCGCCGGTGCGGTCAGAGCTTCTCCACCGGCGCGAACCGCAGGACGAGGCGCTTGACGCCGTACTCGCCGCCGAAGTCGACGCTGGCGGCGGCCTTGTCGCCGGCGCCGTCCACGGACACGACCGTGCCGAGGCCGAACGAGTCGTGGGTGACCTTGTCCCCCGGCGCCAGAGCCGGGACCTCCCGGTTGCCCGGCGACTTCACGCCGGGCCGGGCCGCCATCCGCGACATCGCCGACGACGACGCGGACGACGCCTCCCGCTCCCAGTCGATCAGGGTGCCGGGGACCTCGCCGAGGAACCGGGACGGCGGGTTGACCTGCGGCGCGCCCCACGAGCTGCGCATCGTCGCGCGGGACAGGTACAGCCGCTGCCGCGCGCGCGTGATGCCGACGTAGGCGAGGCGGCGCTCCTCTTCGAGCTCCTTGGGGTTGCTCATGGCGCGCAGGTGCGGGAAGACCCCGTCCTCCATGCCGGTGAGGAACACCACGGGGAACTCCAGGCCCTTCGCGGTGTGGAGGGTCATCAGCGTGACGACGCCCTGGTCGGTCTCCTCGGGCTGCTCGCCCGGCGGGACCGGGCCGCCCTTCGCGCCGCCGGGGATGGAGTCGGCGTCGGCGACCAGCGCCACCTGCTCCAGGAAGTCGGGCAGCCGGCCCTCGGCGGACTCCCCGTCGAGGCGCTCCTCGAACTCGCGGGCGACGGCCTCCAGCTCGCGGAGGTTCTCCACGCGGGTCTCGTCCTGCGGGTCCTTGGAGGCCTGGAGCTCGGCCAGGTAGCCGGATCTGTCGAGGATCTGGACGACCAGGTCGGCGGGGGTGAGCGACGCGGCGGCGGCGCCCAGCTCGTCCAGCAGCAGGACGAACTCGCGGACCGCGTTGATCGACCGGGTCGCCATGCCCGGGACGTCCTCGGGGACGCGCAGCGCCTGCCAGAACGAGATGCGCTCGCGCGACGCGTACGCCTCGACGCACGCCTCCGCGCGGTCGCCGATGCCGCGCTTCGGCACGTTCAGGATGCGGCGCAGCGAGACGGTGTCCTCGGGGTTGGCGAGGACGCGCAGGTAGGCGAGGAGGTCGCGGATCTCCTTGCGCTCGTAGAAGCGGACGCCGCCGACGACCTTGTAGGGCAGGCCGACGCGGATGAACACCTCTTCGAACACGCGCGACTGCGCGTTGGTGCGGTAGAACACCGCGACGTCGCCGGGGCGGGCGTCGCCGGCGTCGGTGAGCCGGTCGACCTCGTGCGCGACGAACGCGGCCTCGTCGTGCTCGTTGTCGGCCACGTAGCCGGTGATCTTGTGGCCCTCGCCCTGGTCGGACCAGAGCCGCTTCGGCTTGCGGTCGGCGTTGCGCTCGATGACCGCGTTCGCCGCCGACAGGATCGTCTGCGTGGAGCGGTAGTTCTGCTCCAGCAGGATCGTCGTCGCGTCGGGGTAGTCGCGCTCGAACTCCAGGATGTTGCGGATCGTCGCGCCGCGGAACGCGTAGATCGACTGGTCGGCGTCGCCGACGACGCACAGCTCGGCGGCGCCGACCCCCTCGACCGGCGCGGTCAGCTCCCTGACCAGCTCGTACTGCGCATGGTTGGTGTCCTGGTACTCGTCGACGAGGACGTGCCGGAACCGGCGCCGGTAGTGCTCGGCGGCCTCCGGGAACACCTGCAGCAGGTTGACCGTCATCATGATCAGGTCGTCGAAGTCCATCGCGCCGGCCTGCTGCAGCCGCGCCTGGTACATCTCGTACGCCTCGGCGAGCGTCTGCTCCATGTGCGTGGACGCGCGGTTCTTGAACGTCTCGTAGTCGATCAGCTCGTTCTTCAGGTTCGACACCTGGGCGCTGAACGACTTCGGCGGGTACCGCTTGGGATCGAGGTCCAGCTCGCGGCAGACCAGCGCCATCAGGCGCTGCGCGTCGGCCTGGTCGTAGATCGAGAAGCTCGTGGGGAAGCCGAGCCGCTTGGCCTCCCGGCGCAGGATCCGCACGCAGGCGGAGTGGAACGTCATCACCCACATGGCCCGCGACCGCGGCCCGACGAGGGCGTCGACGCGCTCCTTCATCTCGGCGGCGGCCTTGTTGGTGAAGGTGATCGCGAGGATCTGGCCGGGGTGCGCGCCCCGCTCCCCCAGCAGGTGGGCGATGCGGTGGGTGAGCACGCGGGTCTTCCCCGACCCGGCGCCCGCGACGATCAGCAGGGGGCCGCCGGAGTGCACGACGGCGGCGCGCTGCTGCTCGTTCAGGCCGTCGAGCAAGGGGTGAGCTTCGGTCTTCGACATCACGTGCGAGTGTACGGCGCCGCGCCGACGTTTTCGGCGGCCTCGCCGCCGCGGGCGTCAGCGGGATCGGGGCGGAGCCGCCCGGCAAGGGGCTGCGGCGGACGGCCCGGACGGCGCCGCCGCGCCCCGCGTGGCGAGGTGCGCGGCGTCCCGTCCGGGCCTTCCCGCTCGGCGCCCTGCCCGGCGGCCCCGGATTCGGCGGCCCGGCCGATCAGGTCTTGCGGTGCTCGCGGGCGGACTCGGCGGCGAGGTGGACGGCGGGGAGGTCGGCGCCCGTCGCGGCCATGGACGCGGCGGCGACCGCGCCCTCGACCAGCGGCGCGTCGGCGAGCAGGACGCCCTCGCCCTCGGCGTCCTCGATGAGCATCTTGGCGGTGAGGACGGAGCTGCCGATGTCGGCGAGCAGCAGCACGCCGTCGCCGCCGTCGGCGCGCTGCACGGCGTCCTCGACGAGGTCGATGCTGGTGCCGAGGCCGCCCTCGGAGTCGCCGCCGGCGGGTTCGACGACGGCCTTCCCGACGCCCATGGCGCGGGCGACCTCCGCGACGCCCTCGGCGAGCGTCCGGCTGTGCGAGATGATCACGATTCCGACCACGGGTTCACTCCCGCCCGGTGACGTCGGCGAGGGCGCGCAGGACGAGTGCGGTGGACGAGGCACCGGGGTCCAGGTGGCCGGCGCTGCGCGGGCCGAGGTAGCTCGCGCGGCCCTTGCGGGCCTGCATCGGGACCGTCGCGGCGGCGCCCGCGTCGGCGGCGTCGGCGGCGGCGCGGGCGCAGCCGGGGAGGTCGGCGCCGTCCGCGAGCGCGGCCGCGAAGGCGGCGGCCGCCGGGGCCAGCGCGTCGACCATGGTCTTGTCGCCCTCGTTCGCCTGCCCCAGCTCCTGGACGCCCTCCAGGGCGGCCTTCAGCGCGGCGCCGACCGCGGCGGCGTCCGCCTCGGACGCGCCGCCGAGCGCCTTGCCCGCGCGGCGCAGCGCGGTGCCGTAGAGGGGGCCGGACGCGCCGCCGGTCTTGGACACGATGGCCCGCCCGGCGGCGATCAGCACCTTGCCCGGCCGCGTCTCGCCGAGCTCCGCGTCGCCCGGGAGGGCGGCGACGGCCGCGGTGAACCCGCGGTGCAGGTTGTGGCCGTGGTCGCCGTCGCCGATGGCCGCGTCGAGCCGGGTCAGCCGCTCGGCCTCGGCGGCGACCAGCTCGGCGGCGCGGCGGATCCACGCCGCGGCGCCCCGGGCGTCCAGCCCCCCGCCCGCCTGCTCGTCCGCCCGTCCTTCCATCGGGGCGGTCACCGGCCCCACCGCAGCGCCGGCGTCTCGACGGGCGCGTCCCAGAGCCGGGTCAGCTCGGGCGTCAGCCGGCACACGCTGATCATGCTGCCGGCCATCTCCAGGCTGGTGACGTACGGGCCGACCAGGGGGCGGGCGACCGTGGCGCCGTGCTCCTCCAGCCAGCGGGCCGTCGCCGCGTAGGCGATGTACTGCTCCATCAGCGGGGTGCCGCCCATCCCGTTCACCAGCACGAGCAGCTCGGACCCGGACACCGGCATGTCCGCGTCGATCGCGCTGAGGGAGGCGTCCACGATCGCGTCGGCGTCCGCCAGCGGGACGCGCTCGCGGCCGGGCTCGCCGTGGATGCCGATCCCGAGCTCCATCTCGCCCTCCTCGAGCCGGAACGTCGGCTCCCCGGCGGCCGGGACGGTGCACGGCGACAGCGCGACGCCGAACGAGCGGCTCCGCTCGTTGACCTCGCGGGCGACGGCGGCGACGGACGCGAGGTCGGCGCCCTCCTCCGCGAGCGCACCCGCGATCTTCTCCACGAACAGGGTGGCGCCCGTGCCGCGCCGGCCGGCGGTGTAGAGGCTGTCCTCCACGGCGACGTCGTCGTTGACGATCACCGACTCGACCTCGATGTCCTCGTCCTCGGCCAGCTCCGCGGCCATCCGGAAGTTCAGGACGTCGCCGGTGTAGTTCTTCACGATGTGGAGCACGCCCGCGCCGCCGTTCACCGCCATCGTCGCGGCGATGATCTGGTCCGGGACGGGAGAGGTGAACACCTGGCCGCAGCAGGCCGCGTCGAGCATGCCGTGGCCGACGAACCCGGCGTGCAGCGGTTCGTGCCCGGAGCCGCCTCCCGACACCAGGGCGACCCTGCCGGCGCGCGGCCCGTCCGCCCGCACGACCGTGCCGTTCTCGGGATCGACCCGCAGCGACGGATGCGCGGCGGCGAGGCCGCGCAGCGCGTCGGCGACCACGTTCTCCGGATCGTTGATGAGTTTGCGCATGTCTCAGCTCTACCCCGGCACGGCCTCCCGTCCCAGACCCAACCGCGATCTTCATGCGCCGGTTTTACCGGGATGCTTCGGACGTCCCGCCCGTCATAGGTTGCTCGGGTGACGAAAGCCCCCGTTCTCCTGTTCGACTGCGACACCGGCATCGACGACGCCCTGACCCTGCTGTACCTCGCCTCCCTCGTCCGCGCGGGCGAGGCGGAGCTGGCCGGGGTCGGGACGGTGCACGGCAACATCGACCCGCTGACCGGAGCCCTGAACACACTGCGCGTGCTGGAGGCGGCCGGGGTGGAGGCGGGCGGGAAGGGGGTGCCGGTCGCGGTCGGCGCCACCCGCCCGATGGCGCAGGACGTCCACTACGCGCTCGACTGGCACGGCAGGGACGGCCTCGGCGACACGAACCTGCCCGAGCCGGCGGGACGGCCGGTCCCCGGGTCGGCCGCCGAGCAGATCGTCCGGACGGCGCGGGAGCGGCCCGGCGAGGTGGTCCTGCTCGCCACCGGCCCGCTGACCAACCTCGGCGCGGCGCTGCTGCTGGACGAGGAGCTGCCGTCGCTGGTCCGCGAGGTGGTCGTGATGGGCGGCGCGTTCGGCCACCCGGGGAACATCACCACGCACGCCGAGGCGAACATCTGGCACGACCCGGAGGCCGCCGACCTGGTGTTCGCGGCGGACTGGCCGGTCGTCCTGGTGCCGCTGGACGCCACCCACCCGACCGCCGTCCACGACGACTGGCTGGACCGGCTGGCGGCGCACGGCTCCCCCGTCGCGCGGTTCGCTGCCCGGATCCTGGAGTTCTACGCCGACGCCTACACGCCGGTGCTGCGGCGCCGCGGAGCGGTCATCCACGACGCGCTCGCCGCGATGCTGGCGATGGACCCCGGCCTCGGCGAGTACGTGCAGCGGCCGGTGCGGGTGGAGCTGCGGGGCGAGCTGACGCGCGGCACGACCGTGTGGGACGCGCGGTCCCTGCCCGCCGACGACACCCGCCGCCCGTTGAAGATCGCGGTCGGCAGCGACGTGCGGGCGTTCCAGGAACGGCTGCTCGCCGCGGTCCTGTCGCTCTGACCCGCGCCTTGATGGCACCGCCGTGGCACCGCCGTGGCACGACCGCCCGGGAACGCCCGCGGGGCCCGGCGCGGGCCGCCGGAGCCTTCGGGAATTGGCCGATCTTGGGTGTGCCCGTATCCGGCCGCAGACTTTATTGTTGAATCCGTGACCGACGTTCTGGACGACAGCGGACTGCAGCGGATCCTCGCCGTGATGGCGCATCCGGACGACGTCGACTTCGGCTGCGCCGGGTCGGTGGCGGGCTGGACGGACCAGGGCATCGAGGTCGTCTACCTGATGGTCACCGACGGCGACGCGGGCGGTTTCGACGACGGCGTCACCCGGGAGGAGATGGCGTCGCTGCGCCGCGAGGAGCAGCGCGCGGCGGCCAAGTGCGTCGGCGTCACCGATGTCAGGTTCCTCGGCTACCCGGACGGCCGGGTCGAGGCGACGCTGGACCTGCGCCGCGACATCGCCCGCGTGATCCGCCAGGTGCGGCCGGACCGGGTGCTGATGCCGAGCCCGGAGCGCAACTACGAGCGGATCTACCCGAGCCACCCGGACCACCGGGCGGTCGGCGCGGCGGCGCTCGACGCGGTGTACCCGGACGCCCGCAACCCGTACGCGTTCCCGGAGCTGCTGGCCGACGAGGGCCTGGAGGCGTGGACGGCCCGCGAGGCGTGGCTCAGCGGCGGCCCGGTGGTGAACCACTACGTCGACATCACCGACCAGTTCGACCGGAAGGTGAACGCGCTGCGGTCGCACGCCAGCCAGACCGCCCACATGGGCGACGAGCTGCCGGACATGCTGCGCGGCTGGCTGTCGGCGAACGCCAAGGCGGCGGGGTTCGCGGACGGCCGCCTTGCCGAGGCCTTCCAGGTGGTCGACACGGCCTGACCGGCGCCCGGAGCGTCCCTCGGCGGAGCGCCCGAACGGTCACGCTGCAAATTCATCGCGTCACATGCCGTAATCTCCATCGAATCGGGCATGCACCCCCCGTGTCCTGATTCGGGGGGATGTCATGCCGCATGAGATCGAGGCGACCGCCACCACCTATGCCGCCCCGGAAGTGATCTTCAAGCATCTCTTCGTGGCGGATTCCTGGAACGAGTGGGCCGCGTTCTGGGCCCGCGCCCGGCACGAGGTCGTCGCCTACGACCCGCCGCACCACTGCGGGTACGTCGCCATCGCCGGGCTGCCGCGCGGCTACCGCGTCGACATCACGCTGGAGCCGCACGGCGTGAACACGCTGATCCGCTGGCGCGGGTCGTTCGACGGCCGGATCCCGGGCACCGCGCCGCTGAAGGGCGCGATGCTGCGCCGCCGCTTCGGGTCGTTCGCGCGCCGCGTCGCCTGGCACGCCGAGCGCTGCGAGCCGGGCTGCCCCGCCCGGCTGCCCGTCGAGTTC
This sequence comes from Actinomadura nitritigenes, assembly GCF_017573545.1. Lineage (GTDB taxonomy): Bacteria > Actinomycetota > Actinomycetes > Streptosporangiales > Streptosporangiaceae > Spirillospora > Spirillospora nitritigenes. The sequence continues at coordinate 64,192 of NZ_JAGEOK010000013.1, forward strand.
TGAGCACGGACCGCCCGACGGCCGGCCGCTCCCGGGCCGGCGCGGAGGCCGCCGTCCCGCGCAGGTGATCTTCCCGTCGCGGCGGGTAGGAGCCAGGTGATCATGGCGGCCCTCGGGGGACGGGCCGCCGTCGCGCGAATCGGGGGATCGCATGCGACGCAGCCTCACCGTGTTCGGCATCACCATCGGCGCCGTGACCGCGACGGGACTCACCTGGACGATGACGCACGGGCATCCGCCCGGAACCGTCCGCCGAACGGAGCACGGCTCCTCCGGAGAGCGGGTGGTGACGGTCGCGAAGGCACCGGTGTTCGACCCGCTCCGGCTGCGCGGCAACGTCCTGGCCTACCTGCACGGCCGGCCGGGGCGCGCCGGCGTGATGGCCACCGACCTGCGCAGCGGCATGACGTTCGGCGTGGACGAGACGTCCCGGTACGTCACCGCCAGCGTCATCAAGGTCGACATCCTCGCGGCGCTGCTCCTGCAGCACCAGCGGCAGGGCGTCGCCATGTCGGACGGCGAGCGCGCCCTGGCGGCGCGGATGATCCGGAGGAGCGACAACTCGGCGGCGGACGCGCTGTACGCCGACATCGGCCGCGACGCCGGGCTCCGGAGCGCCGACGCGGCGTTCGGCCTCGACCGCACCGACCCGTATCCGGTGTCGTGGGGGTCGTCGTGGACGAGCCCGTCCGACCAGGTGCGGCTGGTGCGGATGCTCGCCTCGGGCGGCGGCCCGCTCACCGCGGCGAACCGCCGGTACGTCCTGGGCCTGATGGGCTCGGTGACGCCGTCCCAGGCGTGGGGGATCAGCGCGGCGGCGCGTCCCGGCGAGAAGGTCGCGCTCAAGAACGGGTGGGTGCCGCTGCGGTACGAGGGCAACGGCTGGGCGGTCAACAGCATCGGCCGCATCACCGGCCGCGGGCACGACTTCGTCGTCGCGGTGTTCAGCGCCGACAGCCCGACGATGGCGGAGGGCGTGGCGACGGTCGAGCACCTCGCGTCCATGGTGGTCTCGCCCCTGCGCGAGGCGGGGCGCGAGGCCGGCTGATCCGCGGCTCTCAGCGGGCCGTCAGGGCTGTGAGCGGAGCGTCAGCGTTCTGTCAGCGCGTGCGGTGAGCCTACGGGAAGGCGGCACGAACTTCCCGAAGGAGCGGCTCATGCGCAACAGCAACGTCCTGATCTCCGGTGCGAGCATCGCCGGCCCGGCCCTCGCGTACTGGCTCGACCGGTACGGGTTCGCGGTGACGGTGGTGGAGCGGGCGCCCGCGATGCGTCCCGGCGGGCAGGCGATCGACGTGCGGGGGCCGGCGCTGGACGTCGCCGGCCGGATGGGGATCCTCGACGCGGTCCGCGGGCTGAGCACCGACCTGCGTGGCATGTCGGTCGTCGGCCAGGACGGCGAGGAGCTCTTCCGCACCACCGAGCGGACCGCCAGCGGCGGCGACCTCGCGAGCCCCGACGTGGAGATCCTCCGCGACGACCTCGCCGAGCTGATCGCCGGGGCGGGCGGCGACCGGATCGAGTACCTCTTCGACGACTCGATCGCCGGGCTGGAGCAGGACGGCGACGGCGTCCGCGTGATCTTCCACGGCGGGGGCACCCGGACGTTCGACCTGGTCGTCGGCGCCGACGGGCTGCACTCGGGCGTCCGGCGGCTGGCATTCGGCCCCGAGGACTCCTACCTGCGCCACCTCGGCTCCCACCTCGGCGTGTGGACGGCCCCGAACCTGCTCGGCCTGCGCCGCTGGCAGACGATCTTCCCGGTGCCGGGGAACGCCTGGGGCGCGATGGCGATGAGCGTCCGCGGCGACACCGAGCTCCGCGTCTACATGGGGTTCGACTCGCCCGACCCGGTCTCCTACGATCCGCGCGACGTCCGGGACCAGAAGCGGCTGCTCGCGAGCCGCTTCGCGGACGCCGGCGGGGAGATCCCGCGGCTGCTGGAGACGATGCGGGACGCGCCGGACTTCCACTTCGACGCGATGGCGCAGATCCGCATGGACGCCTGGTCGGCGGGGCGGGTGGTGCTGCTCGGCGACGCCGGGTACTGCGGCTCCCCCGCGTCCGGGCAGGGCACCAGCATGGCGATGGTCGGCGCGTACGTGCTGGCGGGCGAGTTGAAGGCCGCAGACGGCGACCACCGCGCGGCGTTCGCCGCCTACGAGGCCGAGCTCCGCGACTTCGTCACCGCGAACCAGGAGCTCGGGATCAGGAACGCCGCCCGGAACCGGGACCGGTTCGCCACCGAGACGGGCGGCACCGAGACGGGTGTCACTGAGATGGGCGTGGCGGGCGAGGAGCGGATGGACGACGTCTACGCCGTCACGAACTCCTACAAGCTCCGCGACTACTGAAGGGGGGTCCGGGGTCGGGCTGAGCGGCGGGCCGGCCGCCCAGCGGGGACCGCCGGAGGTCAGCCGCGGATGGGGCGGCTGAGCTTCTTGCCCTCGGCGGCGTTCACCGCCAGGCAGGTGACGGTGCGGTCGCCGTCCCGCCACGAGTCCGCCGTCGGGTAGTAGAACGACCGGCCGAGGTGCGCGCGGGCCGGGTCGCGGTCGAGCCTGCGCTGGATGCGCAGCCTGCATCCGGTGGAGGCCAGCCGGCTCATCTGCTGATCGTCCGGCATCACGGCCTGCGTCAGCTTGAAGACGGCCAGCACCTCGCCGTCGTGCGGGCCGGTGCAGGGCACCTTCTTGACGCTCTCCACCTCGACCGGCGGGGCCGACTCGCCGGCCGGCGCGCCGGAGGAGACCGGGTCGTTGATGCAGTCGCCGACCTTCATCGTGTACGCGTCGATCTTCTTCGGCTTCGTCGTCTTCGGCTTCGGCGTGCCGGACGGGCCGGTGGCGGACGACGAGGAGTCCGAGCCGGGGATCACCAGGTAGCCGATCACCCCGCCCACGATCCACAGCGCGGACAGGACGATGCCGGCGATGGCGAGGCCGCGGCCCTTGCCGCCGCGCTCGCCGATCTGGCGGAGCGAGATGACGCCGAGGACGGCGCCGACGACGCCGCAGCAGCCGAGCAGTCCGGTCACGAACGCGGCGATGGCCATGCCGTTCGTCTTGTCCTGCGGCGGGCCGGAGCCGTACGCGGGCTCGGACGGCATCGGCGGGGGCGGATAGGGGGCCATGGGATCGGGGCCCGGCTGACCGGGCCCCGGAGGTGGATAACTCATGGGGAGCGACCCTGCCACACCCCGCGGACCACGTGATCATGATGCGCGACATTCCGGACATTACATTTTGCTCACGCCCGCCGCGGTCGCGTAGGCCCCGGACGGGCGGCGGAGGCTCCCGCCATAGCTTAGCGATCGCTATCGATTGCTAAGCTATGCGCATGGAGCCGCCCACGACGCCGCCGACCCCGCGCGAGGAGCGGATCGCGGCGGCGCTGCGCCAGATCAGCGCCGGGTTCGCGGCCCTGGCCGACGCCGTCGCGGCCGACCCCGCCGAGCCCACGGAGGAGAGCCGCTACCGCGGGCTCATCTCCGAATGGGGCCGGCAGGGCCTCACCCGGGCGGAGGCCAGCGCGCTGTTCCGCAAGCACGGCTTCTCCCCGCAGGCCGCCGGCGGCTGGGTCCGCGGCGACTGGCTGGAGGTCCGCGACGACGGCCGCCGCTACCTCACCGAGCGCTCGCTCCGCTGGCGGGCGGAACAGGAGGACCCCGAATGACCGTCACCGCCGAACCGTTCAGCGTCCGGATGGAGGTCCGCGTCTACGAGATCGACCCCCAGCTGCACCTCAACGGGGGCTTCTACGTCCAGTACGCCGACCACGCGCGCTTCGCCTGCGTGCAGGCCGCCGGGGTCTCCGTCCAGGACCTCATCGGCGGCGGCCTCGGACCCGTCAACCTGGAGACCGTCATCAAGTACCACCACGAGCTGCGCGGCGGCGACCAGGTCGACGTGACCTGCGAATGGGAGTGGGGCGGCGGCAAGACCTACCGCGTCCGCCACGCGTTCCGGCGCCCGGACGGCACCGTCGCCGCCGAGGTCACGCACGTCAGCGGCCTGCTCGACCTGGAGACGCGGCGCCTCGTCGCCGACCCCCGGCACGCGTGGCGCACCCGGGCGAGCAGGCCGGAGCTCCTCGGCCTGGACCGGGCACCCGCGCCCGCCCGGGCCGAGGCCGCCCGCTAGACGAGGCGGCGGGCGGCCGCCCAGCGGGACAGCTCGTGCCGGTTCGACAGCTGGAGCTTGCGCAGCACGCTGCTGACGTGCGTCTCCACCGTCTTCACCGAGATGAACAGCTCCTTGGCGATCTCCTTGTAGGCGTAGCCGCGGGCGATCAGCCGCAGCACGTCCCGCTCCCGCTGCGTGATCTGGTCCAGCTCCGGGTCGACCGCCGGGACGTCCGTCGCCGCGAACGCGTCCAGCACGAACCCCGCGAGGCGCGGCGAGAACACCGCGTCGCCCTCCGCGACGCGGCCGATCGCGTCCGTCAGCTCCGGCCCCGAGATCGTCTTGGTGACGTAGCCGCGCGCGCCGCCCCGCACCACCCCGATCACGTCCTCCGCCGCGTCCGACACCGACAGCGCCAGGAACCGCGACGGCACCACCCCGTTCAGCCGCCGCAGCACCTCGATGCCGCCGCCGCCCGGCAGGTGCACGTCCAGCAGCACCACGTCCGGGGCCGTCGCGCGGATCACCGACACCGCCTCGTCGACGTCGCCGGCCTCCCCGACGATCTCGACGCCGCCGCCGAGCTCCGCCTTCACCCCGGTCCGGAACATCTGGTGGTCGTCGACCAGCACGACCCGCTTCAGCTCGCTCACACCCTGCTCCTTCGAGGGGGGACGACCCCCACTCCCCCCGGCTCGCTCATGCCTTTTCCATCTCCAGCCGGACCTCTGTGCCTTCCCCAGGGGCGGTGCGGACGGCGGCCTTGCCGCCGTTGCGCTCCATACGTCCGATGATGGACCCCCGGACGCCCATCCGGTCCTCCGGGACCTGATCCAGGTCGAATCCCTTCCCCCGGTCCCGTACGAAGATGGCGACCTTCTTCCCCTCCACCTCCGCGTACACCGACACCGACGGCGACTCCGCGTACTTCGCGGCGTTCACCATCGCCTCCCGCGCCGCCTGCAGCGCCGCGCCCAGCCGGTCGTCCAGCTCGGTGTCGCCGACGCACACCACCTCGATCGGCACGCCGTGGTCGTCCTCGACCTCGCCCGCCGCAGCCTTGATCGCGGCGGCGAACGTCTGGTCCGGATCCGAGCGCGGCTGGTAGAGCCACGTCCGCAGCGTCCGCTCCTGCGAGCGCGCGAGCCGCTGCACCTCCCGCGCGTCGTGCGCGTTCCGCTGGATCAGCGTCAGCGTGTGCAGCACCGAGTCGTGGATGTGCGCCGCCAGCTCCGCCCGCTCCTGCGACCGGACGCGCTCGGCCCGCTCGGTGTCCAGGTCCTGCCAGAGCCGCACCACCCACGGCGTCACGATCAGCGTCACCCCGGTCAGGATGATCAGCATCGCGATGACGACCGACCGGGCCTGCCCGACGTCCACCCGCTGCGCCACGAACCCGCCGATCCCGCCGACGACCAGCAGCAGCCCGAGCAGGCTGCGCAGCCAGCGCTGCCGCAGCGGCAGCACCCACCGCTGCCGCTGGTCCCGGTCGGCCTGCTGCCACAGGATGGCGACGCCGACGCCGCCGAGCACGAACGGCCAGATCGCCCACTGCATCAGCCCGCCCGCCTGGCCCGCCGCCCCCCACGGCAGGGCGGCCAGGCCGAGCGTGACCGCGGCGTAGGCGGCGAGCTGCCCCCAGTCGCGGCCCCGCCGCACCGCCGCGCCCTCCCGCGCGGGCACCAGGATCCAGAACGCGCCGTACGCGGCGAGACCGAGCCCGCTCGCGATCGTCAGCAGGACGAACGCCGACCGGACGATCAGCACGTCGACGCCGAGGTGCGCGGCGAGCCCGCGCGCCACCCCCGCGACGAGCCGCCCTTCCGGCACCCGTTCGAGCCGCGCCCCCTCGGGCCCGGCCGGCGGCGCGGCCGTCACCCCGCCCGCCGCTCCCGCGTCCTGCGGGCCTTCGCCACGTACTCCCACGTCACCGATCGTCACACGCCCCGGGCCGCACCGCATCAGGGCCGCACCCCGATTTCCCTCAGGGTCCCCCGCGCCGGGCTCGTCAGGAGTCGAACCAGACCACCAGGCGGACGTCGTCCGGCGAGGTCCGCTCGGCGAGCGTCTCCATGACCCGCCAGACGCGCCGCCACGCCCCGTCCGGAGGCACCACGTCCCGGCGGCGGAGGGTCGCCGCCCGGAAGACGGTGTCGCCGAGTTCGAACTCCTGGCCTTCGGACCAGCGCACCCGGCCCTCCAGGACGTCCTCGTAGGACGCACCGGTCGCCTCCATGAGGCGCGGCCCCCAGAGGCTCTTTCCCATGGGCTCCAGAGTGCCGTCGGGCCGGCGGAGGTACTGGCGCATCCGCTGATCGGCGCCCTCGGCGGGTTCGTCCCAGTCCACCCTCGCCACTTCGGCCCAGCTGATCCAGGTCGCGTCGTGGTGCTCCCAGCTCTCCGCCGCCTGCCGGACGGTGTCGGACAGGTCCCGGGGCAGGCCGCGCCCGGCCGCCAGCGGGCGGAACGTGGCGTAGTTGCGGACCCCGAACAGGCAGCCGAACGCGTCGTAGTCCCGATCGCCGTAGAGCAGGTCGAGGTCGATGGCGGCACGCCATGTCCCGGACGCGTCCGGCCGGAGGGGCCGTTCGCGGCATTCGATGTATCCGCTGATATCGGTTCCCATGGTGCGATCGTCGCAGTGCCGTCAATCCGTTTCCGGTGGCCGGTCGCGCGGCGAGGGGCCATATCCGGGACGGGTCAGGGTCGTCCCCGATACCGGCGGGCGGCGGGAGCGGACACGATGGTGGGCATGGTCGAGGAACGCAACGCCGGCGAGCACCGGCGGCTGGCACGGGATCCGGAGCGGCGCGTGCTGGCCGGGGTCTGCACCGGGCTCGGGCGGTACACGGGGATCGACCCCGTCGTCTTCCGGGTGGGGTTCGGGCTGCTGGTCCTCGCGCACGGGCAGGGCGTCTTCCTCTACATCGTCGCCGCCCTGCTGATGCCGTCGAGCCCGGGCGAGTCGTCGCCCGCGGAGCGGCTGTTCCGGCGGTGGTTCGACGCGCCGGCCGTGCTGTCGGCGCTCGGGGCGCTGCTGTGCCTCGGCGTCGCGCTCAGCCTGTTCGGCGGCGTCTCGACGGACTCGATCGCCGTGCTGGTGGTGTTCGGGCTGGTCATGCTGGTCGCTCACGCGCGGGGCGTCGACCTCGTCGGCGCGGCCAGGTCCCTGCCGGAACGGTTCGCCGGGCACCCGCCGGGACCCTCCGGCGACTGGGCCCCGGCGGCGAGCGTCTCGCTGGAGAAGGAGGCGCCGGTCCGGACGGGCGGCGGCCTCCCCGAGGGAATGATCGACCTCGCCACCTTCGGGCGCCCCCGCACCGCGGAGCCACTCGTGGAGCCGCCCGCGGAGCCCTGGGACGACGCGCCTCCGCCCGAGCGGCGGCGCGAGCGCCCGAAGTCGCCCGCGGCGACGATCACGCTGCTGGCGGCGATGGCCGCCGGCGCCGCACTGATCCCCGTCGCCCGCGGCTACCCGGCCCCCGAGGCGGCGCTGGTCGTCATGGCGCCCGCGCTCGCGGTCGTCGGGCTGGGCCTGATCGTCGGCGGCTGGTTCCGGACGCGCGGCCTCGCCGCCGTGGGGACCCTGCTCGCCCTGGCGCTGCTGGCCACCTCGGCCGCGGCGGAACTGCCGAACAACCTGAAGTACGGCGACATGGAGTGGCGGCCGATGAACGCGACCAGCACGCACCAGGAGTACAGGATCGGCGTGGGGCAGGGAACCGTGGACCTGACCGCGCTGCCGCTGTCGACGGGCCAGCGCGTCTCGGTCGACGCCCGCGTGGGCCTCGGCGGGTTGGAGGTCAAGGTGCCGCAGGGCGTCCGGGTCCGGCTGGACGCCCGGATCGCGCTCGGCGACCTGCGCATCGAGTACCGCACGACCAGCGGCCCGAACGCGAAGGTCATACGGGTGCTGGAGCCGGAGGGGGCGACCGTGAAGAACCCGCCCGAGATCGACCTGCGCATCCGCGGCAAGGTCGGAGACGTGGACGTGCACCGTGTCTGAGCGGCGCCGCAGGTTCGACCCGGCCGGCCCGGTCACCGGGATCTTCTTCCTCGTGCTCGCGGGGATCTTCCTCGCGGACGGGCTGTCCGGCGGGGACGCCGTCGCGGCGGAGGTGATGGCGCCGGTCGTGCTCATCGGGCTGGGGATCGTCGGGACCGTCCGGGTGCTGACCCGGTCCCGCCGCAGGCAGCTGAGGTGACAGGGGTCACCTGCGAGGCCGGGAACATCCGCTCCGGAAGCGGCTGTTCGAAGGATTCGTGAAGTTCTCCGGGAAGAGCGTCCTGCTCGTGGCGCGGCTGCACGTGGACCTGTGCCGCCTCGCGAGCGTGCTGTGTAGCCGCTGAGTTCCTCCGCGCCCACCGCTCGTCCCCCTCGTCACAGCCGGTTCACGGCTGCCCTGGAGAACCCCTCGATGAATCCGCGTGTCTGGAAATGGCAGTTCTGGCAGCAGATCGTGCTGTCGCTGGTGCTCGGCGTCGCCGCCGGCGCCCTGATCAACAACTTCGGCGGCGGGGAGAAGACCGCCGCCGACTGGCTCGACCCGTTCGGCGACGTCTACGTCAGCCTGCTGAAGGTCGTCGTGGTGCCGCTGGTCTTCGCCGCGATCGTGGTGAGCGTCGGCCGGCTCCGCAATGTCGGCAGCGTCGCGCGGCTGACCGCGAAGACCCTCGGCTGGTACGTGGTGACCTCGGCGATCGCGACCGCGATCGGCCTGACCGTCGCGCTGCTGGTCAAGCCGGGACAGGGGCTCGGGAAGCTCGCCAGCGAGTCCGCCGCCACCGACCCCGTCACCTGGACGCAGGTGCTCCACAACCTGTTCCCGTCCAACATCGTGAAGGCGATGGCGGACGGCAACGTGCTCGGCGTCGTGACGTTCGCGGTGCTGTTCGGCGCGGCGCTGGTCGCCATCGGCCCGCGCGGCGAGCGGCTGACGAGCCTCATCGACGACCTGTACGTCGTGATGCAGAAGGTCGTGTGGTGGGTCGTGCGGCTCACCCCGATCGGCTCGTTCTTCCTGATCGGCTCGGTCGTGGCGACCTACGGGCCGAGCTCGCTCGCGCCGCTGGCGAAGTTCACCGGCGCGATCTACCTGGCCGTCGTGATCATGCTGCTGGTCGGGTACCCGGTGCTGCTGCGCGCGTTCGGGCGGGTGAGCCCGCTGAAGTTCCTGCGCAACTCCTGGCCGGCGATCCAGTTCGGCTTCGTGTCGTCGTCCTCGCTGGCGACGCTGCCGATCGCGCAGCGGGTGTCGGTCGAGCGCAACGGCGTCCAGCGGGAGTACGCGAGCTTCGCGCAGCCGCTCGGCGCGACGATCAAGTTCGACGGCTGCGGCGCGATCTACCCCGCGGTCGCGGCGGTGTTCGTCGCCCAGTACACCGGCGTCCACCTGGGCGTCGCCGACTACGCGCTGATCGCGCTGGCCGCGGTGATCGGGCAGCTCGGCACCGGCGGCACGCCCGGCCCGGCGCTGGTCGCGCTGACCCTGACCCTCACCACGGTGGGGCTGCCGCTGCAGGCCGTCGGCTACCTGATCGCGATCGACAAGGTCATCGACATGGCCCGGACGGCGCTGAACGTCACCGGCCAGCTGACCGTCCCGGTGCTGGTCGCGCGGTCCGAGGGGCTGCTGGACGAGGCGGTGTTCAACGGGCCGCCGAGGGAGCTGACCTCGGCCCCGTCCACGCCGGACGGGACCGATGCGGCCGGCGTGGACGAGGAGGCGCCGGCCCGCGACCGCGCGGCCGAGCCCGTCCCTGCCTGACCGACCTGCGCCGGGAGCGCGGGAGGCGCCCCTGCGAGGCCACCGCTCCTTCCCACCACGGGAACGCCCGCACCGGACAGGTGCGGGCGTTCCGCGTGTGACCCGTGCCGCACCGCCAGGACATCCCCGTCCGGTGGGGACGCGAAGTAGTGTGATCCCAACGGCAGGTGATCGGGGATCGAGGTGTGATGGCAGGGCAGCCCGGTGTCCCGGAAGCGGGCGGCACGGACGTGCTGCCGGGCTCGCGGTCCGCCCTCGATCCCGGCCGCGCGATCAAGCCGGGGCGGCACGGGCTGTCCCCCGAGACGGTCGCCGGCATCCAGCGCGAGCGGCTCATCGACGCGTTCGTGCAGGTGGTGTCGGAGCGCGGGTTCGCGCACACGACGATCGGACGGGTGACCGAGGGCGCGGGCGTCACGAAGAAGACGTTCTACACGCACTTCACCGATCTCGACGACTGCTTCCTGGCCGCCTACCAGCGCGGCATGGACATCCTGCTGCGGCGGATGACGGAGGCGTACGAGGCGGCGCCGTCGTGGCCGGACGGGATCCGGGCGGCGCTGCGCAGGATGCTCGCGATCCTGGCGGCGGAGCCGCGGTTCGCGCGGGCGTCGCTGGTGGAGGTGAACGCGGCGGGTCCGCAGGTGCGGCAGGCGCGGATCGACAACCTCGCCCGGTTCCGCGCGTTCTTCGAGGACCCGTCCCTGCCCCCGGTCCCGGTCGCGGTGATCGACGCGATCGTGGGCGGGATCTACAGCGCGATCCACGTGCAGATGGAGACGGGCGAGGCGGAGCAGCTGCCGTCGCTGCTGCCGGCCCTCACCTATTTCGTGCTGCTGCCGCTGATCGGCCGCGAGGCCGCCTCCCCCTACCTGACCAGCGAACACTGAGATAGTCGGTCGCTTCGCAGGTCGGGACACCCCCCGCCCGATCCCGGTTGTCGCGCTGACCGGATGCGGCCGAAGATCGCCGATCCCGTTGACCTGAAAAACCTACGGGTTTCTAGTGTCGGTGGATCTTGTGTGTGCGCGATCACTTCTCATCCGCCTCGGGGGACTTCTCGCCAAGGGAGGCGATGGCATGCGCCATCGGCACAGCAGGACGGGGTCGCTGGCGCTGGCCGCGGTCCTCGGGATGACCGCCTTAGCCGCCTTCAACGCACCCGCGGCCTCCGCCGACACCGGCGGGGTGACCGAGGCCGCGCTGCCCGTCGCGGACGTCGTGCCCGTCGGGATCGCCGCCGGCGCGGACGGGGGCGCCTGGTTCGCCGCGAACGCCGGCGGGATCGGGCACGTCGACGCCGGCGGCAAGGTCACCGAGTACCCCGTTCCGGACAACTCGCAGAAGCTGGCGGGCATCCCCGACGGGATGGCCACCGGATCGGACGGCACCGTCTGGTTCACCGACCTGTCCGGCGTCGTCCCGCGCGTCGGCCGCGTCGACACCGCCACCGGCAAGCCCACCCTCTACGAACTTCCGACCACCGGCGACGTGAACTTCGCCAACGCGCAGGTCTCCGACATCACCGCCGGGCAGAACGGCGCGATGTGGTTCACCGGCGGCTACTCCGGCGCCCTCGGCAGGATCGACTCCTCGGGGAACGTCACCGCCTACGCCACCGGCCTCGCCCCCTCGGCCGTCACCCTCGGCCCCGACCAGGCCGTCTGGTTCACCGACAAGTCCGGCTCCATCGGCCGGCTGGACCCGGCCACCGGCGCCGTCACCTCCTACCAGACCCCGTCCGGCGGGCACGGGTCGCCGGCGCTCGGCGGCATCGTCGCCGGCCCGGACGGCAAGCTCTGGTTCACCGAGCCCGGCGTGAGCAAGGTCGGCAGCATCGACCCCGCCACCCACGACATCCAGGAGTACGCCACCCCCATCGCCGACTCCCGCCCGTTCGGCATCGCCGCGGGCAAGGACGGCAGGCTCTGGGTGACCGAGTCCGCGACCAGCAACGTCGCGAGCGTCGACCCGGTGAGCGGCGCGATCCAGGAGTACGGGCTGCCGAAGACGCTCTCCGCGCCCGCCGAGATCACCGCGGCGCCCGGCGGCGACCTGTGGATCACCGAGCCCGGCCGCGGGCTCATCGGCCGCTTCGACCCGTCCGCGCCGCCGCCCGCCAACCCGAACCCGGCCGTCCCCCCGTTCTCCCCCGGCGCCTACCCGAACGGCGCCGCCGCGTTCATGAACCGCTGCCCGGCCGGGCAGATCTGCCAGACGCAGGTCACCACCGGCGGCACCGTCACCATCGGCTCGTTCAAGCAGACGCTCCCGGCCGGCGCGATCCGCATCACCGGCTACCTCGGCGCCGCCGACGCGACCGGCGACCCGGTGCTCGCCCCGCCGGTCATCGGGCAGCAGCTCGAGTCCGCGCCGGTGGACGTGCCCGGCGGCCTCATCGGCCAGCTCCCGCTCGTCGGCCCGATCCTCGGGCAGTCGCCCGCCGCGATGTGGGACGTCAACAAGCTGACGGTCACGCAGACCCTCAACGGCCCGATCCACGTGTCGCTGGCCGGCGGCGGCATCGGCGCGAACGCGTCGCTGAACATCCACCTCAACAACCAGCTGCTCGGCTCGTCCTGCGTGATCGGCCCGCTGAACGCGAGCCTGTCGCCCACGTTCACCGCGGGCTCCCTGACCTTCGACGACGCGATCTCCTGGATCGCCGGGCAGATCTCGATCAGCGCGCCGGTCGCCGTGCCCGCCGCGAAGGGCTGCGGCCCGTTCGGCATCCTCGACGGCGTCATCAACCAGATGATGGGGCTGCCGTCGCCCGAGTCGAAGAACTCCATGTCGCTCACCGGCGTGCTGAGCCTCGCGAGCGGCATCAACCCGAGCAACGTCCCGGTGGGGCTCGCCCCGTCCGCCACGGCCAAGGCGAAGGCGTCCCAGCTCCTCAAGAGCGCCCGGACGGCGAAGAAGCCCGCGCACGTCGCCAAGGCCCCGAAGAAGGTCACGCTCCGGCTGAAGGCCCGGCACTGACCTCGACGCATCACCGAAGGAGCGCACATGCGGAGGTACGCCCTCGCCGGTCTCGCCGTCCTGGCCCTGCTCGCGTCCGGCTGCAGCGGCTCGGACGACGGTGCCGCGGCGTCCGGCGGGGGCGCCGCGGCGTCCGGCGGCACCGCCCGCAGCGCTCCGCTTCCGACCAGGCCCGGGGCGGTCGTCACCAACGGCGTCCGCCCCGGCGCGGAGAAGAAGACCGCGCTGGACGGCACCTGGACGTCCGCGAAGGGCGGCGAGAAGGTCGCCCTCTACCTCTACCGGGGCGCCGCGGCGCTGAACTCGCCCGGGTTCTGCACCGGCACCATCGACGCGTCCGCGCGGATCAGGCTGACCTGCGCGAGGGGCTCCCGGACCCGGACGAGCGGCCGCGCCGTACTGCGGTCCGGCGCGCTCGTCGTCAGCTGGCAGAACGGCCCGCAGGACACCCTCCACCGCCACTGACCCGCAAGCACCCGCAGCAACCCCGTACCGGCACCCGCACGCAGCCCGCGCCCGCCTGCACCGGCCCCGCACGCAGCCCGCACCGGCCTGGACGCAGCACGCACGACGCCGGTCCAGCAGTCCGCTCGCGCGGACCTGCCGCGCCAGCAGGGCGAAATCACTGCCGGCCGGGCAGCCCGCACCGGTACCCGGACACGGCCCGCGCCTGCCTGCACAAGCCCGCAACACAGCCCGCACGGCCCGGAACACAGCCCGGAACGCAGCCGCCCGCGCCTGCCTGGGCGGGCCTTCGCGGGCGCTGTGCGGTCGGCTGCTAGGCGGCGTGGAGGCTGAGGGCGAAGGCGGGGCCCGGGTTCGTGAACGTCTGCGGGCCGCCGTGGACGCGGATCCGGTTGGCCCGCAGCGGCCGCTCCGTGACGCCGTCCGCGGCGATCGCGACCTCCGCCAGCTCGCCGGCGATCAGCGTGCTGACCTGCCCGTGCACGGTCGCGCCGTGGCCGGGCGGCCACGTCGTCAGCCACAGCCGGACGCCGTCCGGCGCGTCCAGGGCGACGTGGACCGGGCCGGCCTCGTCGAAGACGACGCGGCGCCACCAGCCGGACGGGTGACCGGCCAGTTCGCGGACGCGGACGGCGAGCTGCCCGACGGTGGGCGGGCGGGCGGTGACGGTGCGGCCGTGCGGGTCGTCCTGGCCACGCATAGTGAGATCGGGAACCATGTCCTGGATGTCCTGGTGTGAGCCGGATCCGGGTGAGCGCCACCCGGGAGCAACGGGATGATCAGCGGCTACAGGCAGGACACAGCGCGCTCGCCACGCGGCGGAGGGCCACGGGGCTGTCGGCGGGAACGCGCGCTGGCATGGGAACAAGGAGACACTCCGTGACCAACGGTTGTCAAGCCGAACACCTCCGTTCACCCGCCGTGCACCCTTGATCCGTCCCGGTCCGTCACGATCCGTCCGATAACGGATCAAGGAACGGAGTCTGCGATGGACCGGCGAACCGTGCTGCGCGGTGGTCTCGTGACGACCGCGGGAGCGGCCTTTGCCCTGCTGAACGACGGCCCGGCGCGCGCGGCCGGGCTGCTGCGGACGGGCCGTCCGCGGCTCACCCACGGCGTGCAGAGCGGCGACGTCACCGCGAACGAGGCCGTGATCTGGGCGCGCTCGGACCGGCCCGCGCGGATGCTCGTCGAGATCGGCGACCGCCCCGACTTCCGGAACGCCCGGACCCTCCGCGGCCCCGTGCTCACCCCGGACACCGACCTGACCGGCAAGGCGTTCCTGCGCGGCCTGCCGCCCGGCCGCGAGTTGCACTACCGCGTCCGGCTGGACGACCTGGACCGGGGCCTGGCGTCCGAGCCGGTGGCCGGCCGGCTGCGCACGGCGCCGCGCGCCCGCCGCGACATCCGGTTCGTCTGGTCCGGCGACCTCGCCGGGCAGGGCTGGGGCATCAACCCCGACCTCGGCGGCTACCGCATCTTCAAGGCGATGGCCGCGGTCGACCCCGACTTCTTCCTGTGCAGCGGCGACCTGGTCTATTCGGACGGCCCGATCTCCGAAACGGTGAAGCTGCCGGACGGGTCGACGTGGCGCAACCTCACCACGGCGGAGAAGTCCGCCGTGGCCCAGACCCTCGCCGAATACCGCGGCCAGTTCCGCTACAACCTCGAGGACGCCAATCTCCGCGCGTTCAACGCCCAGGTCCCGATGCTGTACCAGTGGGACGACCACGAGACGCTCAACAACTGGTACCCCGGCGAGATCCTGGACCTGCCGCAGTACACGGAGAAGCGGGTGGACGTGCTGTCGGCGCGGGCCCGCCGCGCCGCCTTCGAGTACACGCCGATCGCCGTTCCGGCGGCGAAGGGCGGGCGCATCTACCGCAAGATCTCCTACGGTCCGCTGCTCGACGTGTTCATGCTGGACATGCGCACCTACAAGTCGCCGAACGACGCGGACGACTCGCCCACCCAGCGCGACGGCCTGCTCGGCGCCGAGCAGACCGCCTGGCTCAAGGGCGAGCTCCGCCGTTCCCGCGCCACCTGGAAGATCATCGCGAACGATCTGCCCATCGGCCTCGTCGTCCCCGACGGCACCGCGCAGGAGGCGGCGGCCCAGGGCGACAACGGCGCGCCGCTCGGCCGCGAGCGCGAGATCGCCGGGATCCTTTCCGACATCAGGAAGAACCATGTCCGCAACACGGTCTGGCTGACGGCCGACGTCCATTACACGGCCGCCCATTACTACGACCCGGCCAAGGCGGCGTTCAAGGACTTCGACCCGTTCTGGGAATTCGTCTCCGGCCCGCTGAACGCCGGCGCCTTCGGCCCGAACAAACTCGACGGCACCTTCGGGCCGGTCGCGAAGTTCGTCCAGGCGCCGCCGCACGCCAACACCTCGCCCGCCGAGGGCTACCAGTTCTTCGGCGAGGTCGACATCGACGCGCATTCGGCGACGCTCACCGTCCGTCTCCGCGACCTGGACGGAAAGGTCCTGCACACCGAGACGCTGAACCCCGCCCGCTGAACGGCGCCGGAGGCCGCGCCTCCCCCATGGCGCGGTCTCCGGCGGCCGGCGGCGCTCAGCGGGTGATCAGGACGTACGCGATCACGGTGAGCACCGCCGTCACGATGAGGTACCTGGCGAACACGTAACGCACATACCCCGCAGATCGGGGCACAGTCCCCGACCTGGGATCATCGACCCTGTGAACCCCGTGCGCACCCTCGTCCCGCCCGTGGCGGTGCTCGCCCTGTGCCTCCTCGTCCCCGGCTGCTCCGGCGGCGGGGACCACCGGAAGGCCGACTGCGCGAAGATCACCGCCGCGCTGCGCACCCCGTCGGAGTCGGACGACGTCCAGGGGATCATCGGCGCCCTGCGCCGCGTCCGCCCGGAGCTGAAGGACGACCACCTGGCCGGGCAGGTCGACGTCGTCCTGGACGTGGGCGCGAAGCTGAAGAAGAGCGGCGGCGACGAGACCGGCGGGAAGCTGCTGTCCGACTCCGAGGCGCTCCGCTTCAGCAAGGCGACCGACGACATCACCAAGACCTGCGGCACGCCGTCCCCCTGACGCCGCGCCGGGCCGAGTGCCCCGGCCGGTTCGACGGCCCGGTCCGACGGCCCGGGATCGGCGGTAACCCGTGCGGGCCCCGCGGACCTTTAGGGGTGAGGGGCCCCATCTCGGGTTTGGAGTCGGAGTGGCGGACGATGCGGCGGAACGGTTCACGGTGCTGTTCAGGCGGCACCACGCGCGTGTGCGGGCGTACGTGCTGCGCAGGGCGGACGAGGAACGCGCGGACGACGTGGTGGCGGAGGCGTTCACCGCGGCGTGGCGGCACATCGACCGGCTGCCCGAGGATCCGCTGCCCTGGCTCTACCGGGCGGCGCACAACTGCCTGAACAACGACCGGCGGTCCCGGCGGCGGCGCGAACGGCTGGCCGGGCGGCTGGCCCTCCACCACGAGGACGCGCCCGACCACGCGGCGGGCGTGGTCGAGGAGGTGCGGTTGCGGGAGGCGCTGTGGCGGCTGCCGGACGCCGACCGGGAGGCGCTGATGCTGGTCGGCTGGGAGGACCTCGACCACCCTTCGGCCGCCTTCGTGGCGGGCTGCTCCGCGGCGGCGTTCAAGGTGCGGGTGCATCGCGCCCGCAAACGCCTGGCCGCCCTGCTCACCGACGAGACCAGCCCCGCAGAGGAGGCGGCACGATGAACGACCTGGACGGCCTGCTGGCCGCCGCGAACCCGGTGCGCGCGGAGGACCTGGAGTACGGGGAGCGGGAGGAGGCGGTGCTGCGGGGCATCACCGCCCGGCGGCGCGGCCGGTGGCACCCGAAGTGGAGCCCGCGGCCGCGGCGGAGGTGGGCGCTGCCCGGGACGGCCGCCGCCGTGGCGGCGGTGGCGGCCGCGGCGGTGGTGGCGTGGAACGCGGTGACGCCCGAGCCCATCCCCAGGCAGCGGTTCGTGACGTCCGGGCCCGCGCACGCGGTGCTGATGGCCGCTGCGGAGAAGGCCGACCGCACCGAGCCGAAGCGGTTCTGGCACGCGGAGGGCGAGGTCGGGCAGCTGATCCAGCGCGACCACCGCGGCCACCGGTACACGCTGCTCGCGTCGTTCCCCACGGCGACGTGGTTGCCGCGCGACCCGGCCGACGGGGACGGCGTGCACTACTACGACATGGGCGCCGTGCGGCTGCGGCCGGTGAGCCCGGCCGACGCCCGGGAGTACCGGTTGGACGGGTCGCCGCAGCCGAACGAGAACCCGGACCCCGACGCGGGCGTCTCGGTCCCGGACGTCCCGGCGGGCCCGCGGCCCGACGACAGCGTCTTCGAGGGGAACCCGGCGCGGCTCCCGACGGATCCGGCCCGGCTGCGGACGGCCATGCTGACCTGGGTCCGCGACCGCGGCGGCCTGCCGCACGACCCGGACGCGTGGCTGTTCCGGGAGGCGCCGAAGCTGCTGACCGATCCGGTGTCGCAGCCGTCGCAGAAGCTGCGGGCCGCCGTGTACCGGATGCTCGCGGGGCTGCCCGGCGTGCGGGACCTGGGCGCGGTCCGCGACCCGCTCGGGCGCCCGGCGCTCGGCGTCGCGATGGAGGAGACCACCCGCGACCTCGGCACCCTGCAGTGGCAGATCCTGCTCAGCCCGTCGGAGGACTTCCTGATGGCGACCCGCGCCGTGGTGGTGCGGCCGGGAGAGGCCAACAGCCGGGTGCCCGCCGGGACCGCGCAGTACTACACGTTGCAGCGGACGGCCGGGTGGACCGACACCCCGCCGGCGCAGAAGCCGCCCGGCGCGCGGAACTGAGCGGTCACGGCCTCCGGTCGAGCCAGGCCTGCAGGCCGTCGAGGATGCGTTCGAGGCCGAACTCGAAGCTCTCGTCCGGCTCGACGCGGATGGTCGGATTCTGCCGCCACCAGGCGGCATAGCTGGGGTAGTCGTCGGCGACGCGCTCCACGAACGGGCGGAGCTGCTCGACGAGGTCGGCGGGCGACTTCCCGGCGTCGCGGGTGGCGCGCTCCAGCGCGGCGTCGGACGTCGCGTAGCCGATGGCGTGCGACATCAGCAGGTTGCTGGCCCAGCCGACCTCCGCGCCGGACAGGCCGGCGGCGGTCAGCAGCGCGATGGTGCGGTCGCTGACCCGCATCGCGTTCGGGCCGATGGCGGGGTGGTTGCCGAACAGCCCGAGCACCCAGGAGTGGCGGAGCAGGACCGTCCGGAAGGCGCGGACGACCCCGGCCGCCGCCTCCCGCCAGCCGACCTGGTCCGGGTCGGGGATCTCGACCTCGCCGAGGATCTCGTCGACGACGAGTTCCAGCAGCTCGTCCTTGTTGGCGACGTAGAAGTACATCGAGGTCGCGCCCGCGCTGATGCTGGCGGCGAGGCGGCGCATGCTGAAGCCCTCGATGCCCTCGGCGTCCAGCAGCGCGACGGCGGCGCCGACGATCTCCTCGCGGCTGAGCTGCGGGCGGCCCCGGCGCGGACGGCCCGGCCGCAGCCAGACCGAGCCGGCGACGGGATCGGTTTCAGGGGCCATGCGACGTCCTTCTGACCAGGGGATGCTCGGCCGCCCCAGATTATCGGTTGACGAACGACG
This sequence comes from Actinomadura nitritigenes, assembly GCF_017573545.1. Taxonomy (GTDB): domain Bacteria; phylum Actinomycetota; class Actinomycetes; order Streptosporangiales; family Streptosporangiaceae; genus Spirillospora; species Spirillospora nitritigenes. Next base: position 83,126 of record NZ_JAGEOK010000013.1, read on the forward strand.
TACCAAAGTTAGTACAGTGTGCGAAAATTCGATCGCCGTACGAACGGGGATGCCATGTCCGCCCGCAACCCGCGCCGCTGGGTGATCCTCGGCGTGCTCTGCCTCAGCCTGCTCGTGGTCGTCATCGACAACACGGTGCTCAACGTCGCGATCCCGTCCCTGGTGAAGGACCTGCACGCGAGCAACTCCGACATCCAGTGGATCCTGGACGCCTACATGCTGGTGTTCGCCGGGCTCCTGCTCACCGCGGGCGCCCTGTCGGACCGGTTCGGGCGCCGCCGCGGCCTCGTCACCGGCCTCGTCCTGTTCGGCGGCGCGTCCGGGCTCGCCGCGCTGGCCGACTCGTCCGGCGAGCTCATCGCCGCGCGGGCGCTGATGGGCGTCGGCGGCGCGTTCCTGATGCCCGGCACCCTGTCGATCCTCACCACCGTCTTCGACGACGAGGAGCGCAAGAAGGCCCTCGCCATCTGGAGCTCGGTGCTGATGGTCGGCGCCGTCGCGGGCCCGCTCGTCGGCGGCCTGCTGCTGCGCGACTTCTGGTGGGGCTCGGTGTTCCTGCTGAACATCCCGATCGCGGTCCTCGGGGTCGTCGCCGCGCTGCTGATCATCCCCGAGTCGCGGGGCCCGGCCGCCCGCCCGGACGTGGTCGGCGCCGTGCTGTCGACCGCCGGGATGACCGCCCTCGTGTGGGGTGTGATCGAGACGGCGCGGGACGGCTGGTCGTCCGGCCGCACCCTCGGCGGGTTCGCCGTCGCGGTCGTCATGATCACCGCGTTCGGGCTGTGGGAGCGGCGCTGCGCGGAGCCGATGCTGCCGATGGGCCTGTTCCGGGACCGCAACTTCAGCGGCGCCAGCCTCTCGGTGGTGCTGATGTCGTTCTCGGCGGGCGGGCTGCTGCTCGCGCTCACCCAGTACCTGCAGTTCGTCCTGGAGTACAGCCCGCTGAAGGCGGGCGCCGCGTTCATCCCGCTGATGGTCGCCGCGATGGCGTTCAACGGGGTCGGCGTGGTGGTCGACAAGAAGTTCGGGGCCCGCGTCGCGGTGGCCGCCGGCCTGCTGCTGCTCGCGGCCGGCTTCGGCGTGCTGGCGACGCTGTCGCCCGGCGACGGCTACCCCAGGCTCGCCGTCGCCCTGGTCGTCATGGGGATGGGCAGCGGGACGATGGGGCCCGCGGCGTACGGGACGCTGCTCGGCGCGCTGCCGCCCGAGCGCGCCGGCGTCGGCTCGGCGGTCAACGACACCGTCCAGCAGGTCGGACAGGCGCTCAGCGTCGCGGTGCTCGGCAGCGTCCTGTCGGCGGCGTTCTCCGCCCACATGCCGGACGGCGTGACCGGCGCGGCGCGCGAGTCCATCGGCGACGCGCTCGCGGTCGCGGCGGCCAAGGGCGACGCCGGGCTCGCGGCGGCGGCGCGGGACGCGTTCACCGACTCGATGGCGACCATCGCGGTCGTCGGCGTGGTCGCCGGCATCGCCGCGGCCGTGCTGGCGTTCCTCGTCCTGCGCCCGGCCCCGTCGGCGCGGGAGGACGCCCCGAGCACGCCGGTCGACGTCGCCCCGTAGACGCCTTTTACAAATCACCATATGACACTTCATTACCGGCGACGCATCACCGGTTTTTAGTGGACCGCTACATTCACTTTACCCCTCCTATACGTTCTGGATGAGTAACTATTCACGACGCGGAATAGCGACACATTCGCGTTGTTCGAGGCGTGACAGTTCCCCCGGTCCGGTGCCCTCGCGGCACGGGCCTGCCACACCCCAGAACAGAGGAGTGACACGTGAGTTACGGAGACGAGCTACGACGCGAGATCATGTCGGAGGGGGTCACCCCGCTCATCGGAGTGTTCGACATGTTCTCCGCCTCCGTCGCCGCGAAGCACTACGACGGCCTCTTCGTGTCCGGATTCGGGTTCGCCGCGTCGCACTACGGGCTGCCCGACATCGGCTTCATCGCCTGGCCGGACCTGGTCGCGTTCGTGCAGCGGCTGCGGCTCGCCTTCCCCGGCCGGCACCTGCTGGTCGACATCGACGACGGGTACGTCGACCCCGAGGTCGCCTGCCACGTCGTCGAGCAGCTGGAGATGATCGGCGCGTCCGGCGTCATCCTGGAGGACCAGCAGCGGCCGCGCCGCTGCGGGCACGTCGACGGCAAGCGGATCCTCCCGCTGCCGGAGTACCTCGAGAAGCTCGACATGGTGCTGCGCACCCGCAGCGACCTCGTGGTGGTCGCCCGCACCGACGCCACCGACGAGGACGAGATCCTGCGCCGCGCGCAGGCCCTCGCGGAGACCGACGCCGACGTCGTCCTGGTCGACGGCGTCCGCAGCGTCGACTGGATCCGCCGGGTCCGGTCGGTGATCGGCGGCAAGCCGCTGCTGTTCAACCAGATCGCGGGCGGCAGGTCGCCGCGCATCTCGCTGCCCGAGCTGACCGAGCTCGGCGTGGACGTGGCGATCTACAGCACGCCGTGCCTGTTCGCCGCGCAGAGCGCGATGGACGCGGCGCTGCTCGAACTGAAGGCCGCCGACGGCCGGCTGCCCGAGATGACGCCCGACGCCGTCGGCGTCAAGGAGTCCATCGAACTGCTCGAACGCAACATCAGCCGGCACCACCGGCCGAACGGCCGGGAGATGGCGGGCACCCCCGCCTGAGCCCTCCGAACACCGGCATCCGCCCATCGCGGTGATTCCCCACCCGGGAGTCGCCGCGATGTTTCGTCCTGCAGGAGTTTCCTCCTGCACGCATTTCTTCCTTGCACGAGTTTCGTCCGCCCATGAATAAAGGGGTCACCATGCAAATGCTCATCAGACTTCTGGTCCTGTCCGCCCTCACCTGCGCCGCCGCGGTCGCGACGGCCGGCGTCACCTGGGCGTCCACCTCCCCCTCCGCCCCGGCGGCCCCGGCGGCCCCGGCCTCGCACGGGGACAGCCTCGTCAGCGCGTTCAACAACACCGGCGACGACGCCGGCAACGACAGCTGGCTGGAGATCGACCGCTCGTTCAACCTCGCCAAGGGCGACGGCAGCCCGGGCAGCGACATCATCAACGAGGTCAGCGGCGCGTCCAGCGGGATGTCGCCCGGCTCCGCGAACGGGTCGCTGTCCGGCACCTCGACGACCACGTCCCCGCCGCGGTCGGACGACGAGTGACGCCCGGACGGCGCCCGCGCCCCGGCCGGGCGCCGTCCGCTCACCCGCAGGTGACGATCGAGCGGCCCTTGGGGCAGGTCAGACGGCATTGATGTGAAGAGGGCGGAAATCCGGAAAAGTAAGGGGTATCCGATTACGGTCGGTTGGTGATCGCCCACGGAACGGGGGCGGCCGCGACCGGCGAGGAGTGACAGTGACCCCCGAAGCACGAACGGACGCCGTGGAGGCGTCGCATATGAACCGGGTCGACGTGAACCCCGGCGTCGACCGCGCGACGGAGCCCGACGAGGACCAGGTCCTGCGCGAGCTGTACGGAGAGCCCGGCGAGGACGGGATCCACCGCGGGGAGGGGGCCTCGTGACGGCGGCGAGCATGCTGGCGGAGGCCCGCAAGTCCCTCGGGATGTCGGGCCGTCCCAACACCATCACCAAGGAGTACGCCGCCAGGCACGGGGACGAGTTCCTCAAGGCGTCCTGGTGCGACATGGCCGTCACCTACTGGGCGCGGCACAGCGGCAACGCGGGCGCCGTCCTGCTCGGCGGCGACCGCGCGTACACCGTCTGGCACGCCGAGGACTTCCAGAAGGCCGGGCGCTGGCACGCCGGCACGACCGCGCAGGTCGACGCGGCGAAGCCCGGCGACATCGTCTTCTTCGACTGGGGCGCGTCCAACAGCGTCTCCGCGATCGACCACGTCGGCGTGGTCGAGAAGGCGCTCGGCGGCGGGCGGGTCCAGACGATCGAGGGCAACACCTCCGACGCCTGCAAGCGCAGGGTGCGCGGCGCGGACGTGATCGCGGGCTACGGACGGCCCGACTACAGCGGCGACAACTGGACGGAGGCCATCGTGGGCAAGCTGCCGCAGGTGAGCAAGGGCGACACGGGCGAGCACGTCGAGAGCGTGCAGGGGCTGCTGCTGGCGCGCAGCCATCCCGAGGTGGCCGTCAACGGGCACTTCGACGACACCACGGAGGCGGCGGTGAAGGCGGTCCAGAAGTGGGGCGGCGTCACGGCGGACGGGATCGTCGGGCCGGACACCTGGCCGGTCCTCCTCCGCGTTCACTAGGACCCGCGTTCACGAGGACCGGAACTCTTTCCGGTCCCGCGCAAATAACCCACGTCGGGGTCTAGTACGCGATTCAACCGCGGCATACCTTCGTAAGGTCGCATGTCGCGGAGCGGTTCCGGCAGGCACGCCGCGGAGTGCTCCAGAGAGGCGGGGCCCCGATGACGTGGCCAGATCAGCGCGGTCCGCCCGGGGACGTCCTCTCTCCGGTCCACCCCGAGACGTCCCTGGGAGAAACGCATGCCACGTATCCGTGTCGAGGTCGACGGTGCGACGTACGAGGACGACGTCGAACCGCGGCTTCTTCTCGTCCACTATCTGCGCGACCGGCTGGGGAAGGTCGGCACCCCGGTGGGGTGCGACACCAGCAACTGCGGAGCCTGCACCGTCCTGATGGACGGGATGAGCGTCAAGAGCTGCTCCGTGCTCGCCGTCCAGGCCGACGGCCGTGACGTCACGACCGTCGAAGGGCTGGGGATCGGCGGCGCGGAGCATCCGATGCAGCGCGCCTTCCACGAGGAGCACGCGCTCCAGTGCGGCTACTGCACCCCCGGCATGATCATGGCGTCGATCGATCTGCTGCGGGAGAACCCCGACCCGTCCGAGGAGGAGGTCCGGGACGGGCTGGAGGGCAACCTGTGCCGGTGCACCGGCTACCAGAACATCGTGAAGGCCGTCCGGCGCGCCGCGGCGGAGATGCGGACGCCCGCGCAGGAGCGGGAGGTGACGCCATGACCGCGACGGCCGAGGGCCCCGCGAAGGAGATGGGCTCGCCCCGGAAACGGTCGGAGGACGCCCGGCTGATCACCGGGCGGACGAAATGGACCGACAACATGGCGCCGGCGGGGACGCTGTACGTGGCGTTCCTGCGCAGCCCGCACGCGCACGCGCGCATCGCCAGGGTCGACGTCGGGCAGGCGAGGAGCCGCCCCGGGGTGGTGGCGGCGTTCAGCGGCGCCGACTTCGCGGACGAGCAGGGGACGCTGCCGTGCGCGTGGGTCGTCACCGAGGACATGAAGCATCCGGACCATCCGCCGATGGCGGTGGACGAGGTCCGGTACGTGGGCGAGCCGGTGGCGTGCGTGGTCGCGCGGGACCGGTACGCGGCGTTCGACGCGCTGGAGGAGATCGACGTCGACTACGAGCCGCTGCCCGCCGTGGTGGACATGGAGGCGGCGGTCGCGGACGGCGCCGACCTGGTCCATGAGGGCCTCGGGACGAACACGTCGTACACGTGGGTGTTCGAGAACGGGGACATGGACGCGGCGATGCGGGACGCGCCGGTCGTGCTGGAGCGCCGGTACGTGCAGCAGCGCCTGATCCCGACGGCGATGGAGCCGCGGTCGGTGCTGTGCGTCCCTGAGGGCGACGAGTTCACGCTGTACTCGGCGACGCAGATCCCGCACATCCTGCGGCTGATGCTGGCGACGGTCACCGGGATCGGCGAGCACCGGATCCGGGTCGTCGCGCCGGACGTCGGCGGCGGCTTCGGGTCCAAGCTCCAGGTGTACGGCGAGGAGGTCCTCGCGCTGCTGCTGGCGCGGCGGCTGGGCCGTCCGGTGAAGTGGACGGAGTCGCGCAGCGAGGGGAACATGACCGTCCACCACGGCCGCGACCAGATCCAGCGGCTGACGCTCGCGGCGGAGCGGGACGGCCGGATCCGCGGCGTGAAGGTGGAGCTGCTCGCCGACATGGGCGCCTACCTGATGCTGGTGACGCCCGGCATCCCGCTGCTGGGCGCGTTCATGTTCAACGGCATCTACAAGATGGACGCCTACTCCTTCACGTGCTCGGGCGTGTTCACCACGAAGACGCCGACGGACGCGTACCGGGGCGCGGGGCGCCCGGAGGCGACGTTCGCGATCGAGCGGCTGATGGACGAGCTGGCCGCCGAGCTCGGCATGGACCCGATCGAGGTGCGGCGGCGCAACTGGATCGCGCACGAGGAGTTCCCGTACGACACGATCGCGGGCCTCACCTACGACAGCGGGAACTACGAGGCGGCGACGGACAAGGCCCTGGAGCTGTTCGAGTACGACAAGCTGCGCGCGGAGCAGGCGGACCGGCGCGAGCGCCGCGACCCGGTGCAGCTCGGCATCGGCGTGTCGACGTTCACGGAGATGTGCGGGCTGGCGCCGTCGCGGGTGCTGGGGTCGCTGTCGTACGGCGCGGGCGGCTGGGAGCACGCGTCGGTCCGGGTGCTGCCGTCCGGGAAGGTCGAGGTCGTCACGGGGTCGTCCGCGCACGGGCAGGGCCACGAGACGGCGTGGGCGCAGATCACCGCGGACCGGCTGGGCGTCCCGTTCGAGGACGTGAAGGTGCTGCACGGCGACACGGCCGTGTCGCACAAGGGCATGGACACCTACGGGTCGCGGTCGCTGGCGGTCGGCGGGATGGCGCTGTACTCGGCGTGCGACAAGGTCGTCGACAAGGCCCGGAAGGTCGCCGCGCACCTGCTGGAGGCGTCCGAGCAGGACCTGGAGTTCGAGGGCGGGCGGTTCAGCGTCCGGGGCGTCCAGCAGGAGGGCCGGACGCTGCAGGAGGTCGCGCTGGCCGCGTTCGCGGCGCACGACCTGCCGGACGGGATCGAGCCGTCGCTGGACTCCGACGCGACGTTCGACCCGGACAACTTCTCCTTCCCGCACGGCACGCACCTGTGCGCGGCCGAGGTCGACACCGAGACCGGGATGGTGAGGATCCGCAAGTACGTCGCGGTGGACGACGTCGGCAAGGTCGTGAACCCGCTGATCGTCGAGGGGCAGGTGCACGGCGGGCTCGCGCAGGGCATCGCGCAGGCGCTGTACGAGGAGGCCGTGTACGACGCGGACGGCAACCTCACGACGACGACGATGGCCGACTACCTGATCCCGTCGGCGGCGGACCTGCCGTCGTTCACGACCGACCGCACCGAGACGCCCGCGACGTCCAACCCGATGGGCGTGAAGGGCGTCGGCGAGGCCGGCACGATCGCCTCGACCCCGGCGGTCGTGAACGCGGTCGTGGACGCGCTGCGCCCGTTCGGGGTGGACGACGTCCCGATGCCGTGCACGCCGGAGCGCGTGTGGCGCGCGCTCCGCTCGGAGTCCACGCCGGACACCGCCGAACCGGGAGCGGGCGGCGGTCTCGGATCGGCCGGAGGTGCCCAGTGATCCCCGCGACGTTCGACTACGTGCGGCCCGCGTCGGTGGACGACGCCGCGCGGGCGCTGGCCGACGCCGGCGAGGACGCGAAGGTCCTCGCCGGCGGGCAGAGCCTGATGCCGCTGCTGCGGATGCGGCTCGCCTATCCCGACGCGCTCATCGACCTCGACCGGCTGGACGGGCTGCGGGAGATCCGCGACGACGGCGGCGCGGTGGTCATCGGCGCGATGGCGACGCATCACCAGGTGGTCGGCGACCCGCTGGTGCGCGAGCACCTGCCGCTGCTGGCGCGGGCGACGGAGACGGTCGCGGACCCCGCGGTCCGGCACCGCGGAACGTTCTGCGGGTCGCTGGCGCACGCGGACCCGGCGGGCGACCTGCCGGCGGTCGCGCTGGCGCTGGACGCGGTGCTGCTGGCCCGGTCGGTGCGCGGCGAGCGGGAGATCCCGGCGGCGGAGTTCTTCGTCGACTGGATGACCTCGGCGCTGGAGCCGGACGAGCTGCTGGTCGGGGTCCGGGTGCCGAAGCTCGGCGAGGGCTGGGGCGTGCACTACGAGAAGTTCCACCGGACGGCGCAGGCGTGGGCGATCGTCGGGGTCGCCTGCGCGGTGCGCCGGTCGGGGGACACGGTGGAGGACGCCCGCGTCGCGCTGACCAACATGGGGCCGGCGCCGGTCCGGGCGAGCGGGGTCGAGGAGGCCGTCCGGGGGCGCGCGGCGTCGCGGGAGGCGTTCCAGGCCGCCGCGGCGCACGCCGCCGAGGGCACCGAACCGCCGGCGGACCTGCACGGGTCCGCCGAATACCGGACGCACCTGGCGTCCGTGCTGACCGCGCGGGCGCTGAGCGCGGCGGCGAACGTATGAACGAGCCGGCTCGGCGGGTGCGCGGGATCGTCCCCTCGCACGCGGCGCGCGGCTGAGTCGCGGCCGTGCGGCCGGGTCCCCGCGCCCCGGGGCCCGGCCGCGCGGCCCGCCCGTCCCCCGGGGGGCGTGGGGCCACCCCGCACTGGCGGCGCCCAGGTGATCGCCGTAAGGTCGCGAGGAAGAACACCGGACGATAAGGACCATGATCATGGAGCTCGACCACGAATTCACCGTCCCCGTGCCGGTGGATCGGGCCTGGTCGGTGCTGCTCGACGTGGAGCGCGTCGCGTCGTGCATGCCGGGCGCGACCCTCGACTCGGTCGACGGCGACGAGTACGCGGGCCGGATGAAGGTGAAGGTCGGCGCGATGACCATCACCTACCGGGGCACCGCGCGCATCGTCGCGGCCGACGAGCCGTCCCGCACCGTCACGATGGAGGCGTCCGCGAAGGAGGCGCGCGGCTCGGGCACGGCGTCGGCGACCGTCCAGGCGAAGCTGCACCAGCAGGAGGACGGCACGACCCTCGTGTCGGTGCGCACCAAGCTCAACGTGACGGGGCGGCCCGCGCAGTTCGGCCGCAACATCCTGTCCGAGGTCGGCTCGAAGATCATCGCGCGGTTCGCGAAGGCGCTCGCGGCGGAGCTGGAGTCGCCGGCCGAGCCGGAGGCCCCGGAGGCCGGGGCGGCCGCGCCCGCGGAGCCCGTCCAGGAGGTCGTACCGGTGCCGGAGACCCCGGCCGAGGAGCCGGCCCCGGTGCCCGAACCGGCCGTCGAGAAGGCCGCGGAGCCGGAGCAGGCGCCGGAGCCGGAACCGGCGAAGGCGGAGGTGGCGCGCCCCGCGCCGGCCGCGCCGCCGCGGCACGCGGCGCCGTCCGAGCGGCCGCCCCTGCGGCTCGCGCGCGACGACGACGCGATCGACCTGCTGGAGGTCGCGGGGCCGTCGCTGGTGAAGCGGGCCGTCCCGGCGGCGGGCGGCCTCGTCGTCCTGCTGCTGCTGATCCGCTGGCTGGTGCGGCGCCGCAGGCGCTGACGGCCCGCCGAGGCTCGGAGCCGGTTCAAGCGCGGGTCAACGATCGGCATGCGATCGGCGACGACGGTGGAACGCGCCGCCGCGATGGCGTGGCCTTGTCCCGTGGACACGATCGAGCTGCAGCGGATCTCGGGGATCGAGAACGACAACTGGTGGTACCGGGAACGGCGCGCGATCATCTCCGGTGAGCTGCTGCGGTTCAGCGTGCCCGGCGCGGCCGTCGACATCGGCGCCGGGGCGGGCGCGGACGCGCGGACGCTGGCCGGGCACGGCTGGCGGGCGACCGCCATCGACCTGAACCCGGGCGCGGTAGCGCTCGCGCGCGCACAGGGCGTCGAGGCGTACGAGGGCGACGCCCGCTACCTCCCGCTCCCCGGTGAGCAGTACGACCTGGCGCTCGCGATGGACGTGCTGGCGCACGTCGACGACCACGAGCGCGCCGCCGCCGAGATCGCCCGGGTGCTGAAGCCCGGCGGGACGGCGCTGGTGTGCGTCCCGTGCGACATGAGCCTGTGGTCGGCGCACGACGTCGCGCTCGGGCGCGTCCGCCGCTACACCCGCGGCGCCCTCACCGAACTCCTCGAAGGCGCCGGCCTGCTGCTGGAGCGGCTGTGGAGCCGCGGCGTGCTGCTGCGTCCCGTGCTGCGCCGGCTCCGGCACCGGACGACGCGCCGCGAGGACCTCGCTCCCCTGCACCCGCTGGCGAACGACGCCCTGCGGCTGTCGATGGCCGTGGAGCGGCGGCTGCCGCTGTGGTCGTGGCCGGGCACCTGGCTGTTCGCCCGCTGCCGCCGCCCCGGCTGACCGGGCGGCGTTCACGCGCGGCGAGCCGTCGTCATGGCGGGGCTCATGACGGCGGCTCGCCGCAGGTCAGCGGGGGAAGACGTGGTCGATGACGCGGGACGCGGCCTCGCCGTCGTCGTGCGGGCAGTACTTGACGAAGAAGTCGTCGTACCGGCCGCTGTACTCGTCCTCCAGGGCGGGCGCCTCCCGGACGGCTTCGGCGACCTCCTCGGACGTGGCGACCAGCGGCCCCGGCGCCTCCAGGTCCAGGTCCAGGTAGAAGCCGCGGACGTGGTCGCGGTAGCGCTCCAGGTCGTAGGTGTAGAAGACCATCGGGCGGCCCAGGACCGCGTAGTCGAACATGGCGGACGAGTAGTCCGTCACCAGCATGTCGGACGCCATGTAGAGGTCGGCGATGTCGGGGTAGCGGGTGACGTCGATGACGAAGTCGTCGGACGCCAGATGGGCGCGGTCCGTGACGAGGTAGTGCGCGCGCAGGAGCAGGACGTGGTCCTCCCCGAGCGCGCGCCGCATGGCCTCGACGTCCAGCTCTAGGTGGAAGCCGCGGCGGTCCGGGGTGTGGTGCTCGTCGTCCCGCCAGGTCGGCGCGTACAGCACCACTTTCTTGCCCTCGGGGATGCCGAGGCGCTTGCGGATGTCCGCGCCCACGCGCTGCCACTCGGGAGCGCTCATGACGTCGTTGCGCGGAAACCCGGTCTCCAGGACCTCTCCGCTGTAGTGGAACGCGCGCCGCATCACCTGCGTGGCGAACGGGCTGGACGACAGCAGGTAGTCCCACCGGGGCACTTCGCGCTGTATCCAGTCGAGCTTCTCGGTGCGCCGGTACGGCAGGTCCTTCAGGTCGTAGCCGAGCCGCTTGAGCGGGGTGCCGTGCCAGGTCTGCAGGTAGATCTGCCCCGGTCGCTTGGCGAACCAGTACGGCGCCCCGTAGTTGGTGACGATGTACTGTGCGCGCGCGAGCGTTCGGTAGTGCTCGCGTGTGTCCGCCTGGACGGTCCGGGCCTCGCCCTCGACGGCGAACTGGCCGTCCCGTGAGACCCACACGCATTCGAGGTCGGGCCTGCGCTTGGCGAGCTCCTCGTAGAGCGCGCGCGGGTTGCAGCTGTACTGGGACGCGTTGCAGCTGTCGAACACGACGATGTCCGACAGCGGGCTGCGCAGGTAGACGGGATAGTCGTTCTGCTGCAGGAGCCGCTGCGCGTGCCGTCCGCGCTCGTCCTCCGACAGGGCCGGACGGCTGTGGATCTGCACCGCGTCGGTCTGGTGGACGCCGACCTCGAACTCGTGCGTCCCGACGCGCCGCCATTCGGGCAGGGCGGGTATCCCGGCGCGCTCGGCGACGACGGCGACGTCCCCGGACCGGGTGGGCGCGATCAGGTCCCAGGCGCCCTCGGCGAGCGGCAGGTCCGTCCCGAACACCGGCAGGCGCGCGGGCGTGAGCGCGGCGGTGAACCGGTTCCCCTCCCAGGTCAGCGGCACCTCGTGCGCCTCGCCCGAGCGGCTGCGGTGCAGGACGAGGCGGCCGGGCCGGTCCTCCGGGTCGGCGTAGGTGCCGGTGAGGGTGAGCCGGCCCTCGGCGTCCCATGCGGCCTGCGTGACCACGGGCCGGAAGCCGCGCTCGATGCCGCGCAGGTTGCCGTACGCCGTGCGGGTCACGACGAACTCGCGGCCCCGCCAGGCGAACCTGGCCTCGGCGAGATTCGCGGCCATGGTGAGCCGGAGCGGGCCGCCCTCGCCGCTCAGCCGGATGTCCCAGTCGATGACGTCCAGCAGGTGCGCGTGGCCGGGAGCGGTGCGCGGGATGCCGTCCTCCGAGCCGTGATCCGGCCCTCCGCCGGGCCCGCCGACCGGGCGGACGCCGGGGGCGGACGCGTCGTCGGCGGCCTCGGGGATCGAGAGCAGGCCGTCCAGCGGAAGCGTCGCGGTGAAGCTGAAGCCGGTCCCTTCGGCCGCCGGCGTCACCGCCGCCGGGCGGACCGTGACGTCGCCGAACACCTCCGTCCCGCCGTGCCGCCGCGCCGCCGTGATCGCCGCCCCGGCGCCGAGCGCCCGGTTCGTCCACCCGGTCAGCTCCAGCACGTCGCCCAGCCGGCGGAACCCGGTGAGCACGGCCCGGGACGCCTTGACGTGCACGGCGAACCCCTCGTCGCCGTCCGCCGGCTGGACCGCGACGTGCTCGGCGGGCTGCCGCGCGGCCGTCCACCGCACCCGCGGCGCCGCCGCGGTGACCCGCCGGACGGCCTTGTGCCCCGCCGTCGTCACCTCCGCGTACAGCTCCCACGCGGCGGTGCGCCACTCCTCGCCGTCGCGCAGCGCCTCCGGGTCGATCCGGACGGCGAACCCCGACCACTCGTAGGAGACCAGCGCCTGCCCGGAGCGGGCCGTGGCCTCGGGGCAGCGGGTCCGCTCCACGTCGAGGCGGACCTCCTGCCCGGTCCGGGCGTCGCGCAGCCACATCCGGATCTTGGAGTCGTGCGCCGACGACACGTCGAGGCGGGCGAGGTGCGCGAACCCCTCGATCGTGAGGACGTCCCCGTCCCAGCCGGCCCGCTCCACCCCCGCCCACAGCTCGAACTCGTCGGTGACGTCGTACACCTCGTCGGGGACCGCGCGGTGCGGGTCGCCGAAGAACGGGTAGCGGGCGTACCAGCGCTGCCGGAACCGGCCCTTCGCGACGAGCGGGACCTCGTCCAGGCCGCCCTCCTCGAACCGCAGCACCTCCAGCAGCTCGGGCAGCATCCGCTCGCCGAGCAGGTGCAGCTCCAGCCGCTTGATCGCCTCCAGCCCGGACACCGCCGCCGGGTGCGCCTCCGCGACGATCTCCGCGCCGAGGCCGACCAGCCGGCGGCGCTCCTGCTCGGACGCGGCGGGCAGCGCGTGCACGAGCGCGCGGACGTCCAGGTCCAGCGCGTACATGTCGTGGGCGGGCAGCAGTTCCGGCGCCCGGTCGCGCAGGACGCGGCGCACCATCCCCAGCGCGGCCATCCGGTCGATGATGTCGCCGAGCTCCTGCCGTTCCCGCTCGTAGGCGCCCAGGTGGTGGCGCCAGAAGTAGACGGTGGCGTCGAGGACGTCGACGGAGGACGCGAGGACGTGCGTCTCCATCGCCACGGTCAGGTCGCCGTACTGCATCGCGGGGAACTCGAACTGGTGGGCCTCCCAGAACGAGCGGCGGAACACCTTGTTCCACACCGTCCGGTCCTGCAGCAGCGCCGGCTGCCGGGAGATGTGCGTGGACCGCGCCGTCGCCGCGTACGGCTCCGCGTGCAGCCACGACTGCCATACGCCCTCGTCGTCGAGGCACATGACGTTGCCCCCGGCGATGTCCGACCCGGTCGACTCCAGCGTCCCGACCAGCAGCTCGTACGCGTACGGCGGGAGCGCGTCCTCGCCGTCGACGAACGCCAGGTAGCGGCCTCCGGCGTACCGGACGCCAGTGTTGCGCACCGGTCCCGCGGACGGGTCGGTGGGCGGGACGAGCGCGAACCGGTCGTCGCGGCGCGCGAACGCCTCGGCGACGGCGGCGGCCTCGTCCGCGGCCCCGTCGTCCACCATGATCACTTCCAGGTCGCGCAGCGTCTGCCCGGCCAGCGACTCCAGGCATCCGGCGAGGTGGTCCCCGGCGGCGCGGAACGGTACGACGACGCTGATCTTCGGTGACACGGGTTCTCCAGGGGTTGCGGGGTGGTGCGCGCGGTGATGAGACGGTGATGGTGAGGACGGTGTCGAACGTGGTGGCGCGCGGTGCCGCCCGGGACGGCACCGCGCGACGCGCCGGATCCGCGCGGCGCCGCTCGGGACGGCGCCGCGCGGACGTCAGAGCACGCGGTCGAGGACGCGGGCGGCGGCCCGGCCGTCGTCGTGCGGGCAGTACCGGGCGGCGAACGCGGCGCGCGCGCCGCGGTACCCGGACTCGATCGCCGCCGGCTCGGCGAGCGCCTCGACGACCTGCTTGGACGTGCGGAGCAGCGGCCCGGGCGCCTCGGCGTCGAAGTCGAAGTAGAAGCCGCGCACGTGGTCGCGGTAGCGCTCCAGGTCGTAGGTGTAGAACAGCATCGGCCGGCCGGTGACGGCGAAGTCGAACATCGCCGAGGAGTAGTCGGTGACGAGCACGTCGCTGATCAGGAACAGCTCGGAGATGTCGGGGTAGACCGACACGTCCATGACGCAGTCGCCGGGCCGCCACTTCGGCCGGTCCGTCACCAGGTAGTGGGTGCGGAGCAGCAGCACGTGGTCGCGGCCCAGCGCCTTCCGGAACTGCTCGACGTCCAGTTCGAGGCGGAACGCCCGCTTGCCGATGGCGAAGTGGAAGTCGTCCCGCCACGTCGGCGCGTACAGCACGACCCGTTTGTCCTCGGGGATGCCCAGGCGCCGTCGTACCGCCGTCGCTATCTCGCCGCGGTGCGGGCTGTTGAGGACGTCGTTGCGCGGGTAGCCGCTCTCCAGGACCTCCCCCTGGTAGCCGAACGCGCGCCGGAACAGCGGCACGGAGAACGCGTTCTGGGACAGCAGGAGGTCCCACTGCGGGACGTCGTGCTGCATCCAGTCCATGCCCTCGGTCCGCTTGTAGGGCATCTTCTTGACGTCGTAGCCGAGCTTCTTGAGCGGCGTACCGTGCCAGCACTGCACGTACGTCTGGTCCTCGCGCTTGGTGAACCACTCCTGCTGCGACCAGTTGCCGAACACCCAGCGCGCCCTAGCGAGGACCTCGTAATGCTCGCGGGAACCGGCCAGGACGGTCCGCGCACCGGCGGGCTTGCCGAACTGGCCGTTCTCCGTGACCCATACGCAGTCGACGTCCAGTTCCCTGCGGCGAAGCTCGTCGTAGATGCCGCGCGGGTTGCACGCGTATTGGCGTCCCTTGTACGCGTCGAACACGGCCAGATCCCGCACGGGCAGGTTCAGGTGGCGCCTGTAGTGCCCTGACCGGATCCTCGCCTGCGCGTAGGGGCCGCGCTCGTCGTCGTCGAGGGCCGTCTGGATGTGGAGCTGGAGCTGGTCGGTCTTGTAGACGCGGACGTCCACGCGGTGCAGGCCCGTCTCGGTGGGCTCCGGCAGGCGCCGCAGGGCGTGCCGCCGGACGGCCATGGGCCGTTCCGTCCCGCCGAGCGACGCGAACACGTCCCAGCGGCCGGACACCAGCGGGCGCGACAGCCCCAGCACCGGCATGCGCTCCGGCGCGAACTTCGCGGTGAACCGGTCGCTCTCCCAGCGCAGCGCGACGGTGTGCTCCTCGCAGGACCGCCGCCGCCGCAGGACCAGGGCCTCAGGGCGGGCCGCCGGATCCGTGCAGGTCCCCGATAGTCGGAGCAGCCCATCGGGCGACCACGACACCCGGTCCACGACCGGCCCGCCGTCGCGCGCGACGACGCGGACCTCGCTGCGCCGCGTCCGCGCGACCTCCAGCTCCCCGCAGGGGGCCGGGTGGACCGCGCCCGCCGCGTCCTCCTCCAGGTACGGGCGGACGCCGCCGGGCAGGCTGATCTCCCAGTCGCCGAGATGCCGGGCGAGCGCGCCGACCGGCAGCTTCGCGCGGAACCCGTACCAGCCGTCCGCCGCGCCCTCGGCCGGCTCGACCGGTCCGACCACCGTGGCGCGCCCCGCCTTCGGCACCGCGGTGACCCGCGCGTCCCCGTCGAGCGGCGTGCGGCTCCAGCCGTCCAGCCACAGCTCGCCGCCCTCGACGTGGGATCCCGCCACCGTCGCCTCCGTCCGGCGCACCTGCACGACGAACCGGCGCTTCGCCGCGACGCCCTGCACCAGCACGCCCGGCGCGCACTCCTGGTCGTCCGGCCACTGCCGGGCGCTCAGCCGCGGGTTGGCGAACGTGCGGCGCCGCCGCAGCCCCCGGTTGACGATCTCCACGCACGGGATCCAGTCGACGTCCCGCCAGCGGCCGAAGATCCGCAGCGCGGCCGGGTCGATCTCCGCGACGAACCCCGACCAGTCGTAGGACACCACCGACTGCCGGGTCCGCGCCGTCACGTCCGGCCGCCGCACCCGCCGGATCGGCACCCGCATCAGCCCGCGCCGGTTGGACGCGAGCAGCCACAGCCGGATCCGGGAGCCGTCCTCGCTGGAGGAGTCCAGGTGCCGGATGTAGGCGTGCCCTTCGAGCCGCAGCCGCCCGCCGACCCAGGTCGCCCGGTCGATCACGGCCGCCGGCTTCAGCTCGTCGGTCACGTCGTACACGTGCAGCGGGACGCCGCACTCCTCGTCCTCGAAGAACGGGTACTCGGCGTACCAGCGGTGCCGCAGCCCGCGCCGTACCCGCGCGGTGTCGTTGTGCTTGCCGAGCTGCACGAACCGCAGCACGTCCATCAGCTCGGGCAGCTTCTTGCGGCACAGCAGATGCATCTGGAGCCGCGTCATCGACGGGAGCCGCCTGATGACGCGCGGGTTGATGCCCTCCGCGAGGGCCGCGCCCATGGCGACGAGTTCCTCGCGGTTCTCGTCGTCGGTCCTGGGGAGTGCGTCGAGGACGACGCGCAGCTCGATGTCGACGAGCACGTGCTCGTCGTAGGTGGCGACGAGCTGCGGCGCGTAGGAGGCCAGTCCCTCCCGCACCACGCGCGCGGAGCGCAGGCGCTGGCAGAGGTTGTCCCAGTCGTAGCGGTCCTCGGTAATGGACCCCGGCCGCTTGCGCCAGTAGTAGACGGTGTCGCTCAGCACGTCCACGGAACCGGCCAGCGCGTGCGCGCGCGCCGTCACGGGCGGGTCCTCATAGAAGCCGGTGGGGAACTTCAACTCCGCGCGGTCCCAGAACGCGCGCCGGTACACCTTGTTCCACGGCGTACGGTCGCGGATCAGCAACCCGTGCGACGACACGTGCGTCTTCAGGCGGGTCTCGGTGAAGACCCCGCTGTGCAGGACCGACTGCCACGTCCGGTCGACGTCCATCCGCTCGACGTTTCCGGACGCCATGTCCGACCCTGTGCGCTCCAAGGAGCCGACCATCCTGCTGTAGGCGTCGTGCTCAACGACGTCGTCGGCGTCGGCGAACGCCAGGTACTCCCCCTTCGCCAGCCGCACCCCCGCGTTGCGGGACGGCCCCGGCCCCTCGTTGTCGCGCACCAGCAGCCGGAACCGCGGATCGCGGTCGCACATCTCCTTGGCGATCACCGCGCCGTTGTCGTCCGACCCGTCGTCCACCATGATCACTTCGAGGTCGCGCAGCGACTGCCCGGCGATCGACTCCAGGCACGCGCGCAGGTACTCCTCGGTGTTGTGGAACGGGACGACGACGCTGAGCTTCGGGGACATGCGGCCTCCTAGGGGCCGGGGGGACGAGCCCCCGCACCCCCCGGTTCGCTTCGCTCGTGCCAGTAGGTCGGTTGACGGGGGCCGCCGCCGAGCGAGAGCGGAAACCCCGCCACACCGAGCATGGTGACACGAAGTGATCAGACGAACGCGGATCGCTATTGCCAGTCCGTCCCCTGACGCAGACTTGACCCGCCCTGCCGTCCCTTTACCGCGTCCTGACCCGCCCGCCGCACCGGGCCACGGCCGCGCGGGACCGCCCTGAAGGCGCCCGGTGGTGCCGGGGCGTCAGGCCGGCCGGATGCCCGGCGAGCCGGTGCCGAGCTCCGCGATCGCCGCGCGGACCCCCGCCGCCAGCGCCTCGAACTCCTCCGCCCGCGGCGACGTCGACCGGAACCCCAGCCCGATCCGCCGGAACGGCGCCGGGTCGGCGAACCGGTGCAGCGACAGGTTCGGCGCCCGCCGCGTCTCCACCGGCAGCGCCGTCTCCGGCACCAGCGTCACGCCGAGCCCGCCCGACACCAGCTGGACGAGCGTCGCCAGGCTCGTCGCGTACGTCGCCGACGGCGCCCGCGCGCCCACCTCCCGGCAGACGTCCAGCGCCTGGTCGCGCAGGCAGTGCCCCTCGTTCAGCAGGATCACGTCCAGCTCGTTCAGCGCCTCGCGCGGCACGCCCTCGGCGTCCAGCTCGAACGACGCCGGGGTGACCAGCACGAAGTCCTCGTCGTAGAGGGGCAGCTCGGTGACGCCCTGGGCCGGTGCGGGCAGCGCGAGCAGCACCACGTCGAGCCGCCCGGCCAGCAGTTCCGCGACGATGTGGTCGGTCTGCTCCTCGTGCACCGACAGCTCCAGGTCGGGGAACTCCGCCGCGAGCCGCGGCAGCACGACCGGCAGCAGATAGGGCGCGACGGTCGGGATCACCCCGACGCGCAACGGCCCGACCAGCGGCCCGCGCACCGCCCTGACCTCCTCAACCAGCCGGTCCAGCTCCGCCAGGACGGTCTCGGCCCGCCGCGCGACCCGCTCGCCCGCCGGCGTCAGCAGCACCCTCCGGGTCGTCCGCTCGACGAGGCGGGTGTCGAGGCTCTCCTCCAGCGCGGCCACGGAGCCCGACAGCGCGGGCTGGCTCATCCGCAGCGCGGCGGCGGCGTCCCGGAAGTGCAGATGCTCGGCCAGCGCCAGGAACGCCCGGAGCTGCGACACCGTCGGCCTGCTGATAACCGTCCCCTATCACCGCATCGTCGACAGATAACCGGCGCCTCACACTACCCGGCGGCCCCAGGGGCCCGGCCCATCCACTCGGCCGCAGCGGGCAACGAACGGGCGGCTCGTGAGTGTAAGGAGCGTGGAAACCGACATAGTGGCGAACATGCGCCACCCCCGCCGCGCGGCCGGCGCCGTCCCCGAGGCGGACGCCCCCGAGGCGGACGATCGCGCCGCGGCCACCGCCGCCCTGACCGCCCTGTTCCGCGAGCACCAGCTCGGCCTGGCCCGCACCGCCCTGATGATCGTCGGGGACCGAGCCACCGCCGAGGACGTCGTGCAGGACGCCTTCACCGACCTCTACCGCAGGATCGACCGCCTGACCGACCACGACCGGATGCTGCCGTACGCCCGCGCCGCGGTGGTGAACAAGTGCCGCACCGTGCTGCGCCGGCGCAGGCTGGCGTTCCGGACGGGACACGCGCACGAACCGCCGGTGTGGTCGGCGGAGTCGGCGGCCATGCTCGGCGAGGAGCGGCGCGAGGTGTTCCTCGCGCTGCGCCGCCTTCCGCGGCGCCGCCGCGAGGCCCTGGTGCTGCGCTACTACCTGGACCTGGACGAGCGGGAGATCGCCGAGATCATGGGGATCGGCGTCGGCACGGTCCGGTCCACCGTCTCGCGGGCGCTCGCGTCGCTCGCCGATTTGCTCGGGGAGGAAGCATGACCAGGACCGAGGACCGGCTCCGCGACGCGTTCGGCGCAGCGGCCCGAAGCATGCCGAACGGCTCACTGGACCCGCTCACCGTCCCGTCCCGGCGTCGGCGCCGTCCCTGGACGGTGCCCGCCGCGGTCGCGGCGGGGCTCGCCGCCGTCGTCATCGGCGGCACGGCGGTCGGCGGGGCGATTCCGCGGGCCGTGCACAGCGGCCCCGCCGCGGGCGCCGCCGGGCCCCGGCACGTCCTCGCGATCCGCGACGGGCGCGCGGTCGTCGAGAACGCCACCGCGCAGGGCCTCACGAAGGCGGCCTCGCTCGGCGGGCGGTACGAGGCGGTGGTCGCGACCGGCGACGGGCGGACGTTCTTCCTCGCCGGCAAGGCGAGCGGCGCCTCCTACGCCTTCTACCGGCTCACCCTCGCCGCGGACGGCACCCCGTCGGCCCCGGAACGGGTCCCCGGCGGGACCGTCCGGCTCGACTCGGGATTCGGCAAGCCGGAGAACCTCGCGGCCAGCCCCGACGGCTCCCGGCTCGCCGTCGTCGGCACCGCCGGGGGGCGCCCCGAGGCCGTCGTCATCGACGTCCGCACCGGCGGCCGGCGGACCTGGAGCACCAGCGGCGGGTCCGTCACCAGCGCGACGTGGGCGCCCGACAACCGCACCCTCGGCTTCGTCCACACCCCCGGCGGCCCGTCCGGCCGGGCGGTGCTCCGGCTACTCGACACCGGCCGGCCCGGAACCGACCTGCTGTCGTCCCGCGTGCTGCGCCCCGCCGAGGTCACCGGGACGCGGGTGAACGGGCTGATCAACGTGTTCGTCCTCAACCCCGACGGGCGGACCGCCACGGCGCAACTCCAGGGCGCCAAGCACGGCCCGGACGACGACGCCTCGTTCGTCCTCGCGACGCTGTCCACGGCGGACGGGCGGCCGACGGGGCGGGTCGTCCGGCTGCCGGGCGACTCCTTCTTCGTCAAGTCCGACGGCTCCGGCGCGCACTTCCTGCAGCTCGTCGACGGCCGGCCCGGGCGCGTCGACGGCGACGCGTTCGCCTGGCTGAGCCGCGCCGCCGACTACGACGACCTCGCCTGGTGACCCGTCCCCCCGCCCGCCGGTAGCACGACCGCTGCGGTTCCGGCCCGGGTGCCCGCCGACCGCCGGGCGCCCGGGCCGCCACCACGGCCCCAGCGAGCTCCGGGCGGCCGGATTCGTCCGCCGCCCCGGTTCGAGGACCCGGGATGCCGGCCCTGTCCGGAGATCCTCTATCCTCATCCGTTACGGAGCGTGTCGCCCGTTCCGGGGCGCGAATGTGATTTCGATCAACTCGTGGCGCCGACCGGGCCTCGCCGAGAGGGTCTCTGCCCCGGTCCGATCGGGTTTGCCGACTTCCAATAAGAAGCTCCTATCAATCCGTTGCGATAGATCGATTTCTCTTTTCTTTGCCGGTGCGGCACGCTGAGTGACATCAGCCGCCGGGCACCATCCCCGCCGCGGCGGCCTTCCCACGCCTCTCCGGGCGAGAGGCGCGCACTTTTCTCGTGACAAAAGGAGCATGCGTGCTTACTGTCGGTGACCAGTTCCCCGAGTACGAACTGACCGCCTGCGTCTCGCTGGACCCGGACAACGCCTTCGAGACGATCAACCACAAGTCCTACGAGGGCAAGTGGCGCGTCGTGTTCTTCTGGCCCAAGGACTTCACCTTCGTCTGTCCGACCGAGATCGCCGAGTTCGGCCGCCTCAACGAGGAGTTCGCCGACCGCGACGCCCAGGTGCTCGGCGCGTCCGTCGACAACGAGTTCGTCCACTTCGCGTGGCGCAAGGACCACCCGGACCTGCGCGAGATCCCGTTCCCGATGCTGTCGGACCTCAAGCGCGAGCTGTGCGAGGCCCTCGGCATCCTCACCGAGGACGGCGTCGCGCAGCGGGCGACCTTCATCGTCGACCCGAACAACGAGATCCAGTTCAGCATGGTGACCGCGGGCTCCGTCGGCCGGAACGTCAAGGAGGTCCTGCGGGTCCTCGACGCCCTGCAGAGCGACGAGCTGTGCCCCTGCAACTGGAACAAGGGCGAGGACACCCTCGACGCCGCCAAGCTGATGGCCGAGGCCTGATCCCCCACCCGCCTCACCCCGCCGGCCGGCCGGTCCGCGCGGCGCCGCGACGCGCCGCGCCGCCACCGGTCCCGGCCCCCGACGGCCGGTCGCGCCCGCGGCCGGCCGTCCGCAGGAAAGGACTCGACATCATGAGCGTTGACGCGCTGAAGAGCGCCCTCCCGGGCTACGCCAAGGACACCAAGCTCAACCTCGGCTCGCTCACCTCCACCTCGCAGCTCACCGACCAGCAGCTGTGGGGGACGGTGCTGGCCTGCGCCCTCGCCACCCGGAGCGCCACCGTCATCCGCGAGCTGGCCGAGGACGCCGGCGACAACCTGTCCGCCGAGGCGTTCGAGGCCGCCAAGGGCGCCGCGTCGATCATGGCGATGAACAACGTGTACTACCGCGCCACGCACCTGATCGGCGACGAGACGTACGCGACCCTGCCCGCCAAGCTGCGGATGTCGATCATCGGCAGGCCGGGCGTGGAGAAGGTCGACTTCGAGCTGTGGTGCCTCGCCGTGTCGGCGATCAACGGCTGCGGCCGGTGCCTGGAGTCGCACGAGAAGGTCGTCCGCGAGGCCGGCCTGTCGCGCGAGCTCGTCCAGGAGGCGCTGCGGATCGCCGCGGTCGTCAACGCGGCCGCCGCGACCCTGGACGCCGAGGCCGCCCTGGCCCCCGTGACCGTCTGACACCCCCGCGCATGCGCGAGGCCCGGGTGCGATCCGCACCCGGGCCTCACCCGTCCCCGCTATCGCGGGCCCGACGCCGCCGGGCCACCGGTGCTCGGCATCCGCGACGGGCCGTCCCCGCGACCGGGGCCGGAGGTCACTCCCACTCGATGGTGCCCGGGGGCTTGGAGGTGATGTCGACGGCGACCCGGTTGACCTCGCGGACCTCGTTGGTGATCCGCGTCGAGATCTTCTGCAGCAGGTCGTACGGGAGCTTCGCCCAGTCGGCCGTCATCGCGTCCTCGCTGGTCACGGGGCGCAGCACGATCGGGTGGCCGTACGTCCGGCTGTCGCCCTGCACGCCCACGGAGCGGACGTCCGCCAGCAGCACCACCGGGAACTGCCAGATGTCGCGGTCCAGGCCCGCGCGCGTCAGCTCCTCGCGGGCGATCGCGTCCGCCTCGCGCAGGATGTCCAGCCGGTCGCGGGTCACCGCGCCGATGATCCGGATGCCGAGCCCGGGACCCGGGAACGGCTGCCGCCAGACGATCTCCGACGGCAGGCCGAGCTGCTCGCCGAGCGCCCGCACCTCGTCCTTGAACAGCGTCCGCAGCGGCTCCACCAGCTGGAACTGCAGGTCCTCCGGCAGCCCGCCGACATTGTGGTGCGACTTGATGTTCGCCGCGCCGGTGCCGCCGCCCGACTCCACCACGTCCGGGTAGAGCGTGCCCTGCACGAGGAACTCGACCGGCTCCGCCGCGTCCTCGCCGACGATCTCCCGTGCCGCCTCCTCGAACACCCGGATGAACTCGCGGCCGATGATCTTCCGCTTCTCCTCCGGGTCGCTCACCCCGTCCAGGGCGGCGAGGAAGCGGTCCTGCGCGTCCACGACGTGCAGGTTCACCCCGGTCGCCGCGACGAAGTCCTTCTCGACCTGCTCCGGCTCGCCCTTGCGCAGCAGCCCGTGGTCGACGAACACGCAGGTCAGCTGGTCGCCGATGGCGCGCTGGACGAGCGCCGCGGCCACCGCCGAGTCGACGCCGCCCGACAGCGCGCAGATCGCCCGCTTCCCGCCGACCCGCTCCCGGACGGCCTCGATCGACTCGTCCGCGATGTTCACCATCGTCCAGTTCGGCCGGCAGCCCGCGCCCTCGTAGAGGAAGCGCCGCAGGATCTCCATGCCGTTCTCGGTGTGCAGCACCTCCGGGTGGAACTGCACGCCGAAGAAGCCGCGCTCCCGGTCCTCCATGCCGGCGACCGGCGTCACGTCCGTGCTGGCCGTCACCGTGAACCCGGCGGGCGCCTCGCGCACGAAGTCGCGGTGCGACATCCACACCGCCTGCTCGTTCGGCAGCCCGGCGAACAGCATCCCCGGCGACGTCACGGCGACGGTCGCGCCGCCGTACTCGGCGACGTCGGAGTTCTCCACCGCCCCGCCGAGCGCCTGCGCCATCACCTGGTGGCCGTAGCAGATCCCGAGGGTCGGCACGCCCAGCTCGAACAGGCCGTCCGGCGCCGCCGGCGCCCCCTGCTCGTACACCGACGCCGGCCCGCCCGACAGGATGATCGCCTTCGGCCGCTTGGCGAGCATCTCCGACGCCGGCATGGTGGACGGCACGATCTCGCTGAACACATGGCACTCACGGACCCGCCGCGCGATCAGCTGCGCGTACTGCGCGCCGAAGTCGACGACGAGAACGGTGTCAAAGGACTGGTCTACGGCCACCAACAACGCCTTTCGCACGGGCCTGGAAGAAACACCAGTCTACGGGGCCGCATCCAGGGCCGATGCGCCCGGCAGGGTCACGGCGGTCACATGGGGCGACTGGCCGAAAACGGTCGGCTTCCGTTTACCTTGATCACACGCGCAGCAGGACTTCTCTCTGATACGTCTTGATAACGCCCTGTGTCCAGTCGCTGTCCGTACGCATTCAGCGCCCCTCCCTAGGAGTGCCGTGAAGCTGCTCGCCGCCGCCGCCCTCATCGCCGCCCTCGTCCCCGCCGTACCGACCGGTCCGGCGGGAGCGAGCGCCACGGCCGGGCGAGCACACCCCGACGCGTCCCGCGCCGCCGCGCCGGCCCGCCTCGCCGGGTCGCGCGCCGCCGCACCGGCCGGTCCCGCCGACCCGAACGCGTGCGCGGCGCCTTCGGACGCCCGGCTGCGACGGCCCGGCGCGCACGTGCGGGAACGCAACGCCCTCACCCGGGCTGAGTCCGCGAGCGTGGAGCAGCGCCTCGGCCAGGCACTCAGGAGCCTCGGCCTCGGCGCCATGGACCGGCCGGACGACCAGTCCGCCCCGTCCGACCTGCGCGCCGCCGGCGAGATCAGTGTGCCGGTGTACTTCCACGTGCTGCACGACGGCTCCACCGGCAACGTCCCCACATCGGTGGTGAAGCGGCAGATCAGCGTGCTGAACGCGTCCTACGGCGGCCGGTACGGCGGCGCGAACACCCGCGTGACGTTCCACCTGAAGGCGATCAGCCGCTCCGACAAGGCCCCCTGGTTCAACGAGCCGGAGCGCTACGAGGGCACCTACAAGCCGATGCTCCGCAAGGGCGGCAAGGGAACGCTGAACCTCTACAGCGCCCGCATCGGCGGCGACCTGCTCGGCTGGTCGACCTTCCCGTGGAAGTACAAGTCCGAGCCCAAGATGGACGGCGTCACCATCCACTACGGCAGCATGCCCGGCGGCCCGATCGACAACTTCAACCGCGGGTTCAGCGCGACCCACGAGGTCGGCCACTGGCTCGGGCTCTACCACACGTTCCAGGACGGCTGCGGCGGCAAGGGCGACCGGGTGTCCGACACCCCGGCTGAGCGCGACCCCACCAACGGCTGCCCGTCCGGCAAGAACACCTGCCCCGCCTTCGGCAACGACCCCGTCCACAACTTCATGGACTACAGCTACGACACCTGCATGTCCTCCTTCACCGCCGGTCAGGGCGCCCGCATGCACAAGGTCTGGGCCGCCTACCGCCGCTGACCCCACCAACGAGCCCCCACCCCACCACCGCGCGCCACAAGCCCCCAACACGCACGCGAGTCACACTCGACCACCACGCACACCCCCCGGCCACCCAGCCCAAGCGGGGCCCGGCACGAACGAGCAGCACAGACACGCCACGTCACCCCGCTTCCAGCGGCCCGGCACAGATGCGCGCCACAGACGCGCCACGTGTGCCCGCCTCTGGCCGGAGTCCTGCGGCGAGGCTCTCCCGGCGCGGCGGCAGACCGCCGGGGACGGGCCCGCTGGCCCGGCCCCGGGGCGTCGCCCGACGGCCGCACGGCACGCGTGCAGCATGAGCGGCCCGACGCCGGTGGTCCAGCACGATCAAGCAGCACGGGCGGCAGCACAAGCGGACCGGCACCAGCAGACCGGCACCAGCGCACAGTACCGGCGGCCCCAGTACCGGCGGCCCCAGCACCGCCGGGCAGCAACGTCCGGCAGGTGGTCGGCAACGCGGACGGCCCGGCGGTGGGACCTCAGCAGGAGCGGCCCAGCACGGCCAAGCGACACCGCTAACAAGGCACCAGCGCACGTCCCCGGTGACCCCAACACTGGCGGCCCGGCACCAGGCGGCCCGGCACCAAGCGGCCCGGCACCAGGCAGCCCGGCGCCAGTGCACGGTACGGGTGCGCGGGCGGGTGGGCTGATCGGAGCGGCCCGGCACCAAGCGGCCCGGCACCGGCGGCCCGGCACCAGTGCACGGTACGGGTGCGCGGGCGGGCGGGCTGATGCGGGCGGCCCGGTGGGATCGTGCTGCGCGCGGGTGAGCAGGTGGTCAGCGGGCCTTGTATGCCGCGAGCAGGCGGTCGGCATCGGCGGCTGGCAGGCGGCGGACGGCCTCGCGGAACGTGACGCCGGAGACGTCGGCCATGTGCCCCTCCACCCATGCCGTCACCCAGGCGGGGTCCTTCTTCGACAGCTCGCGCAGCACCCACCCCAGTGCCTTGCGGATGAAGAACTCCTTCTCGCCTATCAGGACGTCCCCGTACCGGGTGAGCCGGTCCAGGTCGGCGGTTCCGGCGCGGATGCCCGGTAGCAGCGCCAGGAGCGACGTGCGCCGTATCCACATGTAGGGATCGCGGACCCACACGTCCAGCACCGCCCCCAGGTCGGGATGGCGGACGATCAAGCGGCCGACGACCCTGTCGGCGAGCTGGTCCACCATCACCCAGCCCGCCGAGTCGCGGATGAGGCGCTCGGCCACGGCCAGGTCGCCGGGCACGAGCAGCTCCACTCGCTTCGCCAGCACTTCCACGGCCGCCATGCGTGCCTCGTGGACGGGACGGCCGTCGTCCGTCGCCGTCCACAGCGCGTCCACGAGCCCGAGCAGCTCGTCACGCGCAGGCCGCACTCTGACCGCCGACACGGCGATCTTCCGCAGCGCCGGGACGGGCACTCCGATGTGCGCGAGGTCGCTCTTCAGGTAGCGCTTCTCGCTGTCGGCACGCACCGGATCGGCCTGGGCGCGCAGCTCGCCCAAGATCCGCTCGGCCTCGTCCTCGGCGTCCATGCGACGACGTTACGCGGTCCGTCCGACAATCCGGTGCGCACGCCGGTGGCCCGACGATCCGGCGTCCACGCTATGCCGCCGGTCCGACATTCCGGCGCTCGCGCTACGGCGCCGCATTCAGCATTTCTCATCCCTATTCGTCCAGGTTTGCCAAAGACGCACTCCTTGTCGGCAATCACCCTGGTTCCAGCGATGACTCCGCTCCCCCGCGCGCCCCTCACCGGGCGCGCCGCCCCCAAGGAGTTCCATGAAACGCGCTGGAATCGCCACCGCCATCGGCATGCTCGCCGCGTTCACCGCCTACGCGCCCGCGGCCGCCCCCGCCCTCTCCGCTCCCGTCCCGGGTGCGAAGTGCAGCTCCGAGACGTCCGCCGCGCAGGCCCGCGTCCGTGCCGGCTCTCACGCCACAGAACGGCACCAGCCCGGGGCCGCCAAGGTCGCGGCCATGGAGAAGGACTTCCACAACCGTCTCGGACAGCTCGCCACGTCCGGCCGCCTCAAGGCCGCTGCTGCCGCCTCGATCACCGTCCGCGTGCACTTCCAGGTCATCACCAGCGGCAGCACGGGCTCGCTGTCCGACGCGACGCTCAACAAGCAGCTCAGCGTCCTCAACGCCGCCTATGCGCCGAGCGGTGTCTCCTTCACCCTCGCCTCCATCACACGGACGAACAACGCGGCATGGTTCTCCGACCCAGAGGGCAACGAGACGGCGATGAAGACCGCGCTGCACACCGGCGGCGCCCAGGACCTCAACCTCTACACCGCCGACCTAGGCGACAGTCTCCTCGGCTGGGCCACGTTCCCCAGCGACTACCGCTCCAAGCCCAAGATGGACGGCGTCGTCGTCCACTACCAGAGCGTCCCCGGCGGATCGCTCACCAACTACAACGAGGGCGACACGGCCACCCATGAGGTCGGCCACTGGATGGGGCTCTACCACACGTTCCAGGGCGGCTGCAGCGGCCAGGGCGACCGGGTGTCCGACACCCCCGCCGAGCAGAGCCCCGCCTCAGGCTGCCCCACCGGCCGTGACACCTGCTCCTCGTCGGGCCTGGACCCCATCCACAACTTCATGGACTACAGCTACGACTCCTGCATGTACGAGTTCACGCCGGGTCAGACCCAGCGCATGAGCGACCAGTGGGCCGCCTACCGCGCCTGAACCGGCCCGGTCCCGGCGCCGGAGACCCACCCCCTCCGGCGCCGGGCCCTGCTCCTTCACGGCGCTATACGCGGGTGAAGGTGTCGGCATTGGTCAGGACCGCATGCGCCCATGGCAGTTCGATCAGCTCGGGCGGCCGTCCTGGTGAGGGCGGCTTCACTGCCGCATCGGACACCACATGCCACACCGTCTCCAGCCGTCCGTCCCGCAGGAGTCCGGTGAAGGACGCTACGGAGTCGCCATGCGGCGCCGAGCGGCCGAACGCGAAGTGCGCGCACGCGCCGACGTGCAATCCCATGATCTCGGCTTCTTCGCCGGCGAACGCGCTGTCGCCGAGCGCGGTGCGGAACGTGCCCCGCAGCCTGCCGCCGGTGTCGCCGGTAATGACCAGGATCGACCTGTACTGATTGCGCCATGTGCCGACCCAGTTCACGGTGTCGTCGTTGCTCATGCCTTCACGATCATCGTCGCGAACCCTCTTAGCCAGTGGCCGAATAGTCGCGATACGGGATTATCCTGCCGCCCATGCTGCACCGCGTCGCGGCACTGGTGACGCCGCCTCAGTCGACGTTCGAGCTGGGATGCGTGGCCGAGGTCTTCGGCATCGACCATCCCGGCGTCGAGATCCGCTACCCCTTCCGCATCTGCGCCGTAGGAACCGGGGGCGGTGGCGACCAAGGCGGGCTACCGCATGTTCGTCGAGCACGGCCTCGGGCTACTCGCCCAGGCGGATTCGGCGTGCCTCACCGGCTGGCCGGACCGGGAAGCGCGGCCACCCCAACGCCTCGCGCGCGCCCTCACGGGAGCCCATGAACGCGGCGCCCGCATCGTCGGCGTCTGCTCAGGCGCGTTCTTGCTCGCCGCCGTGGGGCTCCTTGACGGCCGTACCGCGACAACCCATTGGCGCATGGCGGACGAACTGGCCCGGTGCTATCCCGACGTGACCGTCCAGCCTGACGCGCTGTACGTCGACCACGGTGACGTCGCCACGAGCGCCGGCACCGGCGCGGCGATCGACCTCGCGCTGGAGCTCGTCCGTCGCGACTTCGGCGCCGCGTACGCCAACGACATCGCGCGGCACATGGTGCTTCCGCCGCACCGCGACGGCGGCCAACGCCAGTACTCCCGCGTCCCGCCGTCCCGGGACGTCGGCGACGAACGGGCGCTCTCCCCGGTCCTCGAATGGGCCGAGGCGAACCTGCACAGGCCGATCAGCATCGACGAACTCGCGGAGCGGGCCGCCGTCTCCCCGCGCACGCTCGCGCGCCTGTTCGACCGGCGGCTCGGCACGACGCCCGGACGATGGCTTCTCCGGCGCCGCGTCCAGGAGGCCTGCGCCCTGCTCGAACGGACGGACGCGACCATCGAGTCCGTCGCGTCCGCCACCGGGTTCCCGGACACGTCGAACTTCCGCCGCCGCTTCGCCGACGAGATGGGCACGACCCCGAGCGCCTACAGGCGGACGTTCTCCGTCCCTCGCCGATCCACTCCACGATCACGATCGAGCCTGGCGATGGGCCTCGCGACCAGGAACGATGCGGCTTCGCCAGCCGAATGACCACCGCCTCCACCGCCGGGGCGGCGGAGGGTTATCCACAGAATGACGTTCCACTTCCCCGGCCGTGGGCGGGGCGTGAGCATGGGACGCGGTGGGCCTGCCAGGAGGCGCCGGCCGCGTTCCGGTTCGGAGGCGGGGACGAGCCGGAAGGCGAACCGGTCAGGTGATCTCGACGATGGGAAGGTGGAGTGCCGCTGGAGCGTCCGCTGGAACGACGGGATTCTTCGGAAGGACGGGGGTGATTCTTCGATAGGTGTCGCCCGGCTCGGGGCGGGTGTCGGCCTCGCCCCGGTTGGGCCAGAAGGACATCGCGCGTTCGGCCTGCGCGGTGATCGTGAGGGACGGGTTGACGCCGAGGTTGGCGGAGACCGCCGAGCCGTCCACGATGTGCAGGCCGGGGTGCCCGTACACCCGGTGGTAGGCGTCGATGACGCCGGATTCGGCGGAGTCGCCGATGGCGCAGCCACCGAGGAAGTGCGCGGTCATCGGGACGTCGAACAGATCGCCCCAGGTGCCGCCGGCGATCCCGCCGATCTCCTCGCCGATCAGCCGGGTCGCCTGGTGCCCCTCGGGGATCCAGGTGGGGTTCGGCTCCCCGTGCCCCGCGGACGCGCGAACGTCCCAGCCGAACGGGCCCCTCTTCGGGCGGAGCGTGATCGAGTTGTCCCGGGTCTGCATGACCAGCGCGATCACGGTCCGCTCGGACCAGTGCCGGACGTCGAAGAGCTGGATCAGATCACGGGGGCGGCGCACCGCCTCGCGCGCGAACTTCAGGATCCGGGGCGTGTGCCGCTCACCGGGCCCGTCCCCGTCGATCAGCAGGGTCTGCAGCCCGGCGAGGAGGTTGGACCCGCGGCCGTAGCGGACGGGCTCGATGTGGGTCTCGGGAGTCGGATGGAAGGAGGAGGTGATCGCCACGCCCTTGGAGAAGTCCGGGCCGGGCGTGCCGTTGCGGCGGCCGCCGCCGAGGATGGCCTCGGAGTTGGTCCGCGTCAGCGCCCCGAGCCGGTCGGACAGGCGCGGCAGCAGGCCGGTGCTCTTCAGCTTGTGGAGCAGCTTCTGGGTGCCGTAGGTTCCGGCCGCGAACACCACCTGCCCGGCGGTGAGCGTCCTGCGGTTGCGCCCGAACGAACCGGTCCGCACGATCTCGACCGCGTAGCCGCCGCCCGCCAGCGGCTTCACCGAGGTCACGCGGCTGAGCGGCATCACCCGGGCCCCGGCCTTCTCGGCGAGGTACAGGTAGTTCTCGGTGAGCATGTTCTTCGCGCCGTGGCGGCATCCCACCATGCACTCGCCGCACTCCAGGCAGCCGCGGCGGCGCGGGCCCACGCCGCCGAAGAACGGGTCGCCGCTCTCGACGCCCGCGCCACGGCCGAAGTAGACGCCCACCGGAGTCCTGACGAAGGTGCCGGCCGCGCCCATCCGGTCGGCCACCTTCCTCATGACCTTGTCGGCCTCGGTCGTGGTCGGGTTCTCGACGACGCCCAGCATGCGCTTGGCCTGGTCGTAGTAGGGGGCGAGCTCGTCCTGCCAGTCGGTGATGTGCGCCCACTGCCGGTCCTGGAAGAACGGCGCGGGCGGCACGTACAGGGTGTTGGCGTAGTTGAGCGACCCGCCGCCGACGCCCGCGCCGGCCATCACCAGGACCCGGCTGGACTTCGCGCCGCGGATCAGGTGCAGCCGTTGGATCCCGGTGAGGCCGAGCGCCGGCGCCCACAGGTACCGGGAGACGCGCCAGTTCGTCTTCGGCAGTGCGGGGTACCGGGCGCCGGGCGCCGCGGAGGGAGCGGTGTCGAAGCGGCGGCCCGCCTCGATCACGCCGACCTTGTACCCCTTCTCGGTCAGCCGCAGCGCCGAGACGCTGCCGCCGAACCCTGACCCGACGACGAGCACGTCGAAGTCGTGCTTCACGGCCATCCTTACTTGATCCGCAGCTTCTTCATCAGCTTGATGCCGGTGGCCATGAAGTCGGCGAACTTGTCATAGCCGAGGGAGCCGGGGGGCTCGAGGTCCATGATGTGCTGGCTCGCGACGGTCTGCACCTCGGTGAACTTGAGCATGCCCTCGGCGCCGTGGCGGCGGCCCACGCCGGACTGCTTCATCCCGCCCATCGGCGAGTCGTAGGACGCGTAGGCGGCGCCGTACCCGTCGTTGATGTTGACGGTGCCGGCCTGGATCCTGGCGGCGAGCCGGCGGGCCCGCGCGGGGTTCTTCGTCCACACCGAGGCGTTCAGCCCGTAGGCGGTGTCGTTGGCGCGGGCCACGACCTCGTCCTCGTCCCGGTACTTGTAGATCGCGACGACCGGGCCGAACGTCTCGTTGGCGCACAAGTCCATGTCGCCGTTGACGTCCGCGAGGAGCGTCGGCTCGTAGAAGAGCGGGCCGATGTCGGGGCGGGCGTTGCCGCCGGCCAGGACGGTCGCGCCCTCCTTGACGGCCTGGTCCACGTGCTGCGTCACCGCGTCCAGCTGGCGCTGGTAGGTCAGCGAGCCCATCTCGGCCTCGAAGTCCAGGCCGGTGCCGAGCTTCATGCCCTTGACCAGCTCGACGAGGCGCGGGACGAACCGGTCGTAGATGTCCTCGTGGACGTACATCCGCTCGATCGAGATGCACAGCTGCCCGGCGTTGGTGAAGCACGCGCGGATGGCGCCGCGCGCGGTCCGCTCGACGTCGGCGTCCGCCATCACGATCATCGGGTTCTTGCCGCCGAGCTCCAGCGAGTACGACACCAGCCGGGGGGCGACGCGCTCGGCGATCGCCTTGCCGCCGCGCGTGGAGCCGGTGAACGAGACGTAGTCGGCGTCGTCGATCAGCGGGTCGCCGATCTCGCCCGGGTCGCCGACGACGATCTGCCACACGTCGCGCGGCAGCCCCAGCGCGACCAGCAGGTCCAGCACCCACAGGCTGGACAGGCACGTCTGGGTGTCCGGCTTGTGGATCACCGCGTTGCCCGCCATGATCGCCGGAGCGATGTCGCTGGCGCCGAGCGCGAACGGGTAGTTCCACGGCGAGATCAGCGCGACGACGCCCTTGGGGTGCCGCAGTTCCTGCACGCGGGTGAGGCCCGGCATCATGCCCTGCCGGCGCCGCGGCTTCAGCAGCTTCGCGGCCCGGCGGGCGTAGTAGAGCGAGCACAGCGCCACGTCGAGGAACTCCTCCATCGCGT
The DNA here is from genome assembly GCF_017573545.1 of Actinomadura nitritigenes. GTDB lineage: Bacteria > Actinomycetota > Actinomycetes > Streptosporangiales > Streptosporangiaceae > Spirillospora > Spirillospora nitritigenes. The sequence goes on from NZ_JAGEOK010000013.1 coordinate 115,521, forward strand.
GGCGGCGGGCCTTGCCGGTCTCGAGCTGGATGATGTCCAGGATCTCCTCGCGCCGGTCGACCAGCGCGTCCGACAGCCGCAGGAACGGCTTGACGCGCTCGCTCACCGGCAGCGCGGCCCACGCGCGCTGCGCCTCTCGGGCCCGCTCGTAGGCGGCCCGGACGTCATCGGCTCCGGACCGAGGGACCGTCGCGAGCGGCTCGCCCGTGAACGGACTGGGGATCGTCACCGTCTCGGCGCCGCCCGAAGCGACATGGGAGGCCAGCCGGTCGATCAGGGACTGCGGGAGCTCGTGCTCTGCCTCGCCTTTGGCAGGGACCGTCGGGGATGCCATGCAGGCAGGGTATGACCCCCTGGCCATTTTTGGCTACCCGCAGGTAACAGCGCACTTGCCGTGAAATGCCCCACCTTCCATGGGTTTTCCCGTCCGGCACTGACAACCATCCACCGAACGGACCGTTCCAACCCCGGCGGAGTTGCGCAACTCCGGGACTGACCGCGTCCGACCGGTGTATTCCGAGAACAGGAGGAGAATCCGGCGCCCATCCCGCCGCTCCCGGACGTCCGCTGCCGCGCGTCAGGAGCGCCGTGGACGCGCGCCATGGCAGCGGAGGGAACAGCACATGAACGACGCCCACGGCGACCTACGGCCCGAGGGTGACCCGACGGACGCGAGCGACCCCCGCACCCCGCGCCCGCCCAGCGGCGGCAGCACGACCCCGTCCGCACCCCCCACAGAGACCACCGCCGGTACGGCCGCCCTTCCGGACGGCCCCACCGTCGGAGGAGCGCTCGCCACGACCACCCGCCCCGATGAGGCGACCACCCTCACCGGGGACCCTGGCAAGGTCGGCAACGGTGCGTCCCCGCGCGCCGCCGTGCCCGCCGCGCGACCTGGCGAACCGGAGAGCGGAAGCCAGGCACCACTGCCTCCGGGCTTTGGAGGGCGTCCGGTGACCACCGAGCCGCGAACACTCGAGCGCGACGCCGGCCAGTCACGGCAGCCCGCCCGCGGGACGGGACGAGCGGGCCAGGTGAACGTGCGGCAGGAGCGCCGCGAACAGACCCGGACCGCCCTGCTGTCCGCCGCGGAGCGCCTGTGGGCGGAGCGCGGGATCCACGGCGCCTCGCTCGACGACATCGCCGCGGCGGCGGGTCTCACCAAGGGAGCGGTGTACTCGAACTTCGCCGGCAAGACGGACCTGCTGCTGGCCCTGCTCGAACGCTTCACCAGCGACCGCCTCGGCACGGACGTCTGCGACGAACTGCGGTCCGCCGACCAGGCGCGTGACGACGCCGGGCGCACCGGCCGCAACACCTCGCGCGACGGCTCCGACGACCGCGCCCGCCGACTCGCGCTCCTGCTGGTGGAGTTCTGGCTCTACGGCATGCGCGACTACGCGGCGGGCTGGCGGATCGCCGACTGGTACGCCGAACGCCGGGCGCATCTGGCCAGCGAGTTGCGCGACGTGGACGGCATCGCCCCGTCCGAGCGCGCGGCGCTGGCGATGGCGCTGGACTTCGGGCTGGCCTTCCAGCACCTGCTCGACCCCGATCGCGTCCCCGCCGACCTCTACTCGACCGGCATAGACCTCATGCTGGGGCGAGCAGCCAGCTGATCCGCCTTTCCGGCCCACCGGACAGGCGCGGTCGACCAGCCGGCACCGCCGCCTGGCGTGCACACCTGGCGCAGGCGGGCGGGGCCGCCCACCTGGCAGGGCCAGCCCACCCCGCTGGCATGGTCAGGCGCACGCCCGGGCGGCACCGCCGAGCAGCGGGGAAGAAGGCCCCACGAAACCGGCGGCCTGCACCACCGGTGACCAAGCCCCCCCGGCACGGCCGACCCGCCCGGGCGGCAGGGTCGAACAGCGCGGACATTGCCCCACCACCATCTGGCGGGTCGGCACGCCCGGTGAGCGAGGCACAACCGGAACCGTCAGCCCACGCGGCCGACAGGGTCGCCCGGGCGCCCCTGTCGGCCGCACCGTTGAGGGTGCGAGCAGTCAAGCCCTCGCTGGCCCGGCCGGTCGGCATGGGCGACGGTCGGTCTGCGCGGCCCGGGCGGCGCGGGCGGTTGGCCCCCGGGTGGCAAGATCGGGCAGCCCACGCCCTCGGCGCAAACGGCTGAGGTGGTTGGGCAGTCGCGGGCGGTGGGGCCACTCAACCGGCGTGCCGGTGCGCCGGTCGAGTGGCCCCACCTGCTTGCTCGGGCAGCGCGGGTGATCCGGCCTGCCGCTAGGCCAAACGGCCCTGCCCACCCATACGACCCACCCGCCTGGACGGGCACGGCGGCCAACCCGACACGGCCAACCCGACCGGGCTGGGACGGGCGGCCAACCCAACCAGGCGATCACGCCTGGGCGGGCACGGGCGGGCGGCACGCCTGGACGGGCTCGGGCGGACTGCACGGGCGGGTGCCGCGCCTGAGCGGGCTGGGACGGGCGGCTGATCCGACCGGGCGGCGCGTCTGGGCGGGCACGGCCTACCCGGCGCGGGCAGCCGGCCCGACCGGGCGGACACGGGCACGGCCCGACCGGGCGGGCATGGGCGGCCGACCTGGGTGGGCGGCGCGCCTGGGCGGGCCCGGGCGGGCTGCGGGGGGCGGCTCGGCTTTGGGGAGTTGCCCGGCTGGTGCAGCTCCCGAGGGGTTTCGGCTGCTGGGGGGAGTCTGGTCGTAGAGGTGGGCGGGTCAGATGGCGGTGGGGACGATGTCGGGGGCGCCTCGGCGGCTGGCGTCGGCTTCCTGGTCGTCGTCCTGGGTCTGGGAGGCGCGTTCGGCTTCGACGCGCTTGCGGTAGTACTCGATCTCCCGGTCGCGCTGCTTCTTCGACCAGCCGAGGACGGGCGCGAGGAGGTCGGCGGCCTCCTGCGCGACGCCGACGCCCCGGTCCCACGTCTCGATGGAGATGCGGGTGCGGCGTGCGAGGACGTCGTTGAGGTGGCGGGCGCCCTCGTTCGTGGCGGCGTAGACGACCTCGGCGCGCAGATAGTCGTCCGCGCCGGACAGGGGCTTGCCGAGGTCTGGCTTGTCGGAGATGAGTTCGAGGAGGTCGTCGGTGAGGGTGCCGTAGCGGCCCAGGAGGTGCTCGACGCGGGCGACGTGCACGCCGTAGCGGGACGCGAGGCGGTGGCGGGCGTTCCACATGGCCTGGAAGCCGTCGCCGCCCACGAGCGGGACCCGGTCGGTGCAGGACTCGGGGATCTTGCCGTCGAGGCCGTGGGCGACGGCGTCGATGGCGTCCTTCGCCATGACGCGGTACGTCGTGTACTTGCCACCCGCGACCAGCACGAGGCCCGGGACGGGGTGCGCCACGACGTGCTCGCGGGACAGCTTGGACGTCTCCTCGGTCTCGCCGGTGAGCAGGGGCCGCAGGCCCGCGTAGACGCCTTCGACGTCGTCGTGGGTGAGCGGGGTGGTCAGGACGGTGTTGACATGGTCGAGGACGTATTCGATGTCGGCCTTGGACGCGGCCGGGTGGGCCTTGTCGAGGTCCCAGGCGGTGTCGGTGGTGCCGATGATCCAGTGCCGTCCCCACGGGATGACGAACAGCACGGACTTCTCGGTGCGCAGGATGATCCCGGTCGAGGAGTGGATGCGGTCCTTCGGGACGACGAGGTGGATGCCCTTGGACGCCTTCACGTGGATCTGGCCGCGGCCGCCGACGAGCTCCTGGATGTCGTCGGTCCAGACGCCGGTGGCGTTGACGACCTGCTTCGCGCGGACCTCGCTGGTGGTGTTGCCCTCCAGGTCGCGGATGCGCAGCCCGGTGACGCGCTCGCCCTCGCGCAGGAGACCGAGGACCTGGGTGCGGGACGCGATCTGCGCGCCGTACTCGGCGGCGGTCCGCAGCACCGTCATGACGTAGCGGGCGTCGTCGACCTGCGCGTCCCAGTACTGGATGGCGCCGGTGAAGGCGTCCTTGCGCAGGGACGGCGCGAGCCGCAGCGCGCCGCGACGGGTCAGGTGCCGGTGGTGCGGGACGCCGCGCGACAGACCCATCTGGAGGGACAGGAGGTCGTAAAGGGCGACGCCGGCGCCGAAGTAGGCGCGTTCCCACACGTGGTGGGTGGTCGGCAGCAGGAACGGGACGGGACGGACCAGATGCGGTGCGATCTGCTGCAGCAGCAGGCTGCGTTCGGTGAGCGCCTCGCGGACCAGGTCGAAGTTGTACTGCTCCAGGTAGCGCAGCCCGCCGTGGATCAGCTTGGACGACCGGGACGACGTCCCGGACGCGAAGTCGCGCGCCTCCACGACCGCGACCGAGAGGCCGCGGGTCGCGGCGTCCAGCGCCGCGCCGGCCCCGACGATCCCGCCGCCCACGACCACGACGTCGAATTCCTCGCGGCCCATCCGGTCGAGCGCGGCGGCCCGTTCGGCGGGGCCGAGCCGTGAGCTGCCGAGGCCGGTCACCGGTGATCCCGTCATCGCGATTCCCCCCAGATCGGTTCGTTTACGAGCAGTACCTACCCAACAGTAAGGACAGGTCCACCCTCGAAACGCCCGATTCGGCGTGGGGTCGCTCTCAGTCGGTGGACCGGCGCGGCGCCACCACCACCTGTACCCGCTGGAACTCCTTCAACTCCGTGTACCCGGAGGTCGCCATCGCGCGGCGCAGCGCGCCGATCAGGTTCATCGAGCCGTCCGCGACGTGCGAGGGGCCGTGCAGGATCTCCTCCAGCGAGCCGATGGTCCCGAGGTTCAGGCGGGTGCCGCGCGGGACGTCGCCGTGGTGGGCCTCGCTGCCCCAGTGGTAGCCGCGGCCGGGCGCCTCGCTGGACCGGGCGAACGGGGAGCCGACCATGACGGCGTCGGACCCGCAGGCGAACGCCTTCGCGATGTCGCCGCTGTTGGTCATGCCGCCGTCGGCGATGACGTGCACGTACCGTCCGCCGGACTCGTCCATGTAGTCGCGGCGGGCGGCGGCGACGTCGGCGACGGCGGTGGCCATCGGGACGGCGACGCCGAGAACGGTCCGGGTGGTGTGCCCGGAGCCGCCGCCGAACCCGACGAGCACGCCGGCCGCGCCGGTCCGCATCAGGTGCAGCGCGGCGGTGTAGGTGGAGCAGCCGCCGACGATGACGGGGACGTCGAGGTCGTAGATGAACTGCTTGAGGTTCAGCGGCTCGGCGCGCCCGGACACGTGCTCGGCGGACACGGTGGTGCCGCGGATGACGAACAGGTCGACGCCCGCGTCGATGACGGCCTTGTGAAACTGGGCGGTGCGCTGCGGGGACAGCCTCGCAGCGACGGTGACGCCGGCGTCGCGGATCTCCTGGATCCGGCGGCCGATCAGGTCCTCCTGGATCGGCGCGGTGTAGATCTCCTGGAGCCGCTGTGTGGCGCGGGCGTCGTCCAGCTCGGTGATCTCGGCGAGCAGCGGCTCGGGGTCCTCGTAGCGGGTCCACAGGCCTTCGAGGTCGAGCACGGCGAGGCCGTCCATCCGGCCCATCGCGATCGCGACGGCGGGGCTGACCACGCTGTCCATCGGCGCGACGACCAGCGGCATCTCGAACCGGTAGGCGTCGATCTGCCAGGCGACGCTGACCTCCTCGGGGTCGCGCGTGCGGCGCGACGGGACGATGCCGATGTCGTCGAAGGCGTACGCCCGCCGACCGCTCTTGCCCCGGCCGATCTCCACCTCAGCAGCCACTGCGCCCTTCCTCCACCTCGCGGACAAGCGTGGTGTTCCCGCCGGTGGCGGGAACAAGCCCCGCAAGAGCTTACGGCAGGCCGCGCCGTACCCCGCGACCAGGACGGATCCCGTCCCGTCCGCGACCACGCCGAGCACCGCCCCGTGCCCGGCCTCACCATGCCGGGCGGGGTGGCGGTGAACGTGCCTAGGGGCGGCGGTGGACGTGTCGGCGGGCGCCGGTGCAGGGCCGGGTCAGCGGCCCTGGTAGTTGGGGGCTTCGACGGTCATCTGGATGTCGTGCGGGTGGCTCTCGCGCAGGCCGGCGGGGCTGATGCGCATGAGCTGGCCGCGTTCCTGCAGCTCGGGGATGGTGCGGGTTCCGGCGTACCACATGGACTGGTGCAGGCCGCCGACGAGCTGGTGCGCGACGTTGGCGAGCGGACCGCGGTAGGGCACCTGGCCCTCGACGCCCTCGGGGATCAGCTTCTCCTCGGCGGTGACGTCGGCCTGCGCGTAGCGGTCCTTGGAGAAGGAGCCGCCCCGCTCGCGGTTGCGCATCGCGCCGAGCGAGCCCATGCCCCGGTACGACTTGTACTGCTTGCCGTGCACGAAGATCAGCTCGCCGGGGGACTCCTCGACGCCGGCGAGCAGGCTGCCGAGCATCACGGTGTCGGCGCCCGCGACGAGCGCCTTGGCGATGTCGCCGGAGTACTGCAGGCCGCCGTCGCCGATCACCGGCACGCCCGCCTCCTTGGCCGCGCGCCCGGCTTCGAAGATCGCCGTGAGCTGCGGGACGCCGACGCCGGCGACGATCCGGGTGGTGCAGATCGAGCCGGGTCCGACGCCGACCTTGACCGCGTCGGCGCCCGCGTCGATCAGCAGCTTCGCGCCCGCGTAGGTCGCGACGTTCCCGCCGACGACCTGGACGGCCGCCCGGGCCTTGATCGCGGCGATGGTGTCGGCGACGCCCTTGGAGTGGCCGTGCGCCGTGTCCACGATGATCACGTCGGTGCCGGCCTCGATGAGCGCCCGCGCGCGCTTGATCGCGTCCTCGCCGACGCCGACCGCCGCGGCGACGAGCAGCCGGCCGTCGGCGTCCTTGGTGGAGTCGGGGTACTGCTCGCTCTTGGTGAAGTCCTTGGTGGTGATCAGGCCCTTGAGCCGGCCCTCGCCGTCCACCAGCGGCAGCTTCTCCACCTTGTTGCCCGCCAGCAGCCGGAACGCGTCGTCGCGCGCCACGTCCACCGGCGCCGTGACGAGCGGCATCGGGGTCATGACCTCGCGCACCGGACGGGAAAGGTCGGACTCGAAGCGCATGTCGCGGTTCGTCACGATGCCTACCAGCACGCCCCGGACGTCCGTCACCGGCACGCCGGAGATCCGGTAGCGGGCGCACAGCTCCTCGACGTCGGCGAGGGTCGCGTCCGGCAGGCACGTCACCGGATTGGTGATCATCCCGGCCTCGGACCGCTTCACCCGGTCGGCCTGGCCGGCCTGCTCCTCGATCGACATGTTGCGGTGCAGCACGCCGATGCCGCCCTGCCGCGCCATCGCGACCGCCGTGCGGGCCTCGGTCACCGTGTCCATCGCCGCCGACACCAGCGGGATCCGCAGCGAGATCTCGCGGGTCAGCCGGGTCGTGGTGTCGGCCTCCCCCGGCTGCAGGTCCGAGTAGCCCGGCAGCAGCAGCACGTCGTCGAAGGTCAGGCCCTGCGGGAGGAATTTGGCGGGCTCGGCGGCGGGGTTCATGGTTGCCTTCCATAGGGGTGGCGGTATCCGGCCAGGTCACGGCGACCCTGTCCCCATGGTAGGCCGTCGCCCCGCGCCGGGACGGGCTGTTGCGGACACCGGGCACGTGGCCTTGATGACACCCCGTAACGCGCACCCGACCCGGCCGCATTCCCGCGTGACGGGCGTTCCGGGCCTGCACGGGGGTCCCCGGCGGGCACGCGGAGTGATTGTTCGCGCACAGAGGAGACCGGGGGGTGCACCTGGCGGGGCGGCGCGCAGTAGCGTAAGGGTGTGCACGACGATGCCCCGCTCGACCCGTTCGCCGGAGACCCGGAGGATCCGGCGGCGTCGCTCGGCGACCCCGGCGAGGACGCCGCGCCGCTGAGCGTCGCCGAGCGCGAGGACGTGCTGGCCGACCTCGCCGACCTGGAGGTCTTCCGGGCGCTGCTGGAGCCCCTCGGGGTCCGCGGCCTCACCGTCGACTGCGCCGACTGCGGCAAGCTGCACTACATCGACTGGGACCTGCTGCACGGCAACCTGCGCCACCTGCTCGACCAGGGCCTGCCCCGCGTGCACGAGCCCGCCCTCTCCCCCGATCCCGTCGACTACGTGAGCTGGGAGTACGCCCGCGGCTACGTCGACGGCGTGATCGACAGCGAAGAGGGCCGCGACGAGAACTGACCGGCGCCCCGCAACGGAGCGCCGGCACGCCGCGCGGCCCGGTGGCCCGATGGCCGGGCAGCCGCCCGCAGGCACGCCGACGGCGGCCACCCCGACGCCGGGAGCCCTGGCGGGGCCTACTCCGGGTCCGGGCGCTCGTACGGGCTCAGGCGCTGCTGGGTGCGCTTGCGGATGTCGTCGATGGTGCGGCGCGGGTCGTCGTCGGACGGGAACTGCGGGAACGCGGGGCGGATCGCCGGGGCCGAGCGCGGTGCGTCCGGGCGGCGCGCCCCGGACCGGCGGGGCCGCTCGGCGTCGCGGATGATCTGCTCCAGGCGACGCTTCATGCGGTCGTAGTCCCGGCGGCCGGGGTCGTCGGCGGCGGGGGTCCTGGCCGCGGGACGGGCCGGGGAGGGCATGGACGCGGGCGCCTGAGTCGGGGACGTGGTGCGCGGGGCGGCGTGGGTGCCCGCGTCGGTGTCCTTGGCGTGCGGTCCGGCGGTGCCGGACACCCCGGCGTCGGCGGGCGGGGACGCCGCGGCGCGCTCGGTGACGCCGCCGCCCGCCGCGGCGACGCCGGTGCTGGCCAGGACGGCTCCGGCGACGCCGAGCGCGACGATGGTGCGGGGGCCGCGGCGGCGCGGGCCCGGTCCGGGGGCCGGCGGCGGCGTGCCGGGGCCGGGATCGGACGGCCCGGCGGCGTCGCGTCCGGGGCCCTGGTCGTCGACGTCCGCGATCAGCGCGCGCAGCAGCCGGACGGCGGGGTCGGCCGAGCCCTCGTCGGCGTCGGCGGCGCGGGCGCACTCCCCGGCGGCGCGGTCAGCCGCGGGACGGCCCGTGGAGCCGGCAGCGCGCCGAGCCGCCAGCGCGTCGATGAGCGCGTCGGTACGGCGCACCGCGCCGAGGTCGGCGAGCAGGGTGACCGCCGGGGCCGGCGGCCTGCTCCCCGGCTCGCGGGTCCCGCCGGAGTTCGAAGGCCCGACCGGATCCGGGGCGCCAGGGCTCCGCTCCGTCAAGCGATCGACTCCTCTCTGGCCATCGCGCGGAGCCGGGCCAGGGCCCGGTGCTGCGCGACCCGTACCGCCCCCGCGGACATGCCCAGCACATTACCGGTCTCCTCCGCCGACAGGCCCGCCACCACGCGCAGCAGCACCAGCTCGCGCTGGTGTTCGGGGAGCCGCGTGAGCAGGTCGCGGGCGCGCTGCGCCTCGATGTAGCGGACCACCGTCTCCTCGGGTCCCGGACGGTCGTCCGGGCCGTCGGGCAGGTCCTCGGTGGGCACGGCCGCGCGGACCGCGCTGCGCAGCGCGTCGGCGATCTTGTGCGAGGCGATGCCGAAGACGAAGGACGCGAACGGGCGCCCCATGTCGCGGTAGCGGGGCAGCGCCGACAGCACCGCGATGCAGACCTCCTGGGCCACGTCGTCGGCGATGTGGTACTGCCCGGAGACCCGGCCGAGACGCGCGCGGCAGTAGCGCACGATCATCGGGCGGACCTCGCCGATGAGCACCTCGATGGCGCCCGGGTCGCCCTGGACGGCGAGGTTGGCGAGTTCCCGGAGGTCGCCGTCGCCCTCGTTCGCCGCGCGGAGCACGCGCATGCGGCGGCCGGTGTCGTGGCGCGGCGGAGGGGCCGGTCCCCCCGAGGGTTCCACAGCGCGCGCGGTCATGGTCCCGGCGTAGCTTCCCTCGGTCACGTCAAGCATGATGCCCAGCACCGCCGGGCGTGTCGCCACTGTCGTCGGCAACGGAATGGTCACAGTGCGGGGACGAGCCCGGAAATACCACGCATTGCTGTCACCCAAGTGCCGAGAGTGGCGATGCGGCCCTCCCCGTTCGGAGGGCACGGCGGAAAGGAACGGGGAACGGCGAAGGCCCCCGCCCGGTGTCGGACGGGGGCCTCGGCGATCTCCGCGGCGGGCGAGCCGCACGCCCGCCGAGAACGGACGATCAGTGGCCGTGCCCGTGGCCGTGCCCGTGGCCGCCGGCCGCCGGCTCCTCCTCCTCGGGCTTGTCCACGACGAGCGCCTCGGTGGTGAGCAGCATGCCCGCGATCGACGCGGCGTTGGTGACGGCCGAACGGGTCACCTTGACCGGGTCGATGACGCCCTGGGCGATCAGGTCGCCGTACTCGCCGGTGGCGGCGTTGTAGCCGTGGCCCGGCTGCAGCTCCTGCACCTTGGAGACGACGACGTAGCCCTCCTGGCCGGCGTTCTCGGAGATCCAGCGCAGCGGCTCGACCAGCGCGCGGCGCACCGCCTCCGCGCCGGTGGCCTCGTCGCCGGACAGGCCGAGGGCGTCGAAGCCCTCCTTGGCCACGTGCACCAGCGCGCTGCCGCCGCCGGACACGATGCCCTCCTCGATCGCCGCGCGGGTCGCCGAGATGGCGTCCTCCAGGCGGTGCTTCTTCTCCTTCAGCTCCACCTCGGTGGCGGCGCCGACGCGCAGCACGCAGACCCCGCCGGCCAGCTTGGCCAGGCGCTCCTGCAGCTTCTCGCGGTCCCAGTCGGAGTCGGAGTTCTCGATCTCGACCTTGATCTGGTTGACCCGCGCGGTGATCTCGTCCGCGGAGCCCTCACCGTCGACGATGGTGGTGGCGTCCTTGGTGACGGTGATGCGGCGGGCGCGGCCGAGGTCCTCCAGCCCGATCGAGTCGAGCTTGAGGCCGATGGCCTCGCTGACGACCTGGCCGCCGGTGAGGGTGGCCATGTCGCCCAGCATCGCCTTGCGGCGGTCGCCGAAGCCCGGCGCCTTGACGGCGACGGAGGTGAAGGTGCCGCGGATCTTGTTGGCGACGAGCAGCGCCAGGGCCTCGCCCTCGACGTCCTCGGCGACGACCAGCAGCGGCTTCTTGGTCTGGGCGACCTTCTCCGCCAGCGGCAGGAACTCCTGCACGTTGGAGATCTTGCCGTCCACGATGAGCACGTAGGCGTCCTCCAGGACGGCCTCCATGCGCTCGGGGTCGGTGACCATGTGCGGCGACAGGTAGCCCTTGTCGAACTGGAGGCCCTCGGTGAACTCCAGCTCGAGGCCCATGGTGTGGGCCTCCTCGACGGTGATGACGCCGTCCTTGCCCACCTTGTCGAACGCCTCGGCGATCAGCTCGCCGATCTGCGCGTCCTGGGCGGAGATGGTGGCGACGTGCGCGATCTCGCCCTTCTCGTCGACCTCGCGGGCCGACTTCAGGAGCTGGTCGGACACGTGCTGGGCGGCCGCGTCGATGCCGCGCTTGAGGCTGAGCGGCGAGGCGCCGGCGGCCACGTTGCGCAGGCCCTCGCGGACCAGGGCCTGGGCGAGGACGGTCGCCGTGGTGGTGCCGTCGCCCGCGATGTCGTTGGTCTTGGTCGCCACTTCCTTGGCGAGCTGGGCCCCGAGGTTCTCGTAGGGGTCCTCCAGCTCCACCTCGCGGGCGATGGTGACGCCGTCGTTGGTGATGGTCGGCGCGCCGAACTTCTTGTCGATGACGACGTTGCGGCCGCGCGGGCCGATCGTCACCTTGACGGCGTCCGCGAGAGCGTTGACGCCGCGCTCAAGAGCCCGGCGAGCGTCCTCCTCGAACTCCAGGATCTTCGCCATGGGGTTAACTCCTATGTCACGCGATCCGCCCCGGCCGCCCCGCCGGTGGGCGGCGCGGGCCGGGGCGGGCGCATCACGTCTCGGTGATTACTTCTCGATGACCGCGAGCACGTCGCGGGCCGAGAGGACGAGGTAGTCCTCGCCGTTGTACTTGACCTCGGTGCCGCCGTACTTGCTGTAGAGCACGACCTCGCCGACCTTGACGTCGACCGGGACGCGCTCGCCCTTGTCGTCGACGCGGCCCGGGCCGACGGCCAGGACGGTGCCCTCCTGCGGCTTCTCCTTGGCGGTGTCCGGGATCACCAGGCCGGAGGCGGTGGTGGTCTCGGCCTCAAGCGGCTGGACGACGATGCGGTCCTCGAGCGGCTTGAGAACAACCTTGGTGGCGGTCGTCACGATCTGACCTCCCCTTCGATTGGTCCTCGGCGGCCATGGCCGGCCGCCGGCAATGTGACAGAGAGGCGACCCTGGACCGGCCTGCCGTCGCGGGTGCCAGACCGACCTTGTCGCTGTGTTGGCACTCTCGCGGTGAGAGTGCCAGTCAGTGAGACTATGCCGTGCCCGTTGGCCCGTCAACACGGACACGGAGGCACGGCCCGCGGCGTTCCGGTGCGTTCACCCGCGGATCACCCGGCGCCGCGCTCGGTACGGTCCAGGCATGGACATCGCGTCGTTCCGGGAGCTGCTCACCCCCGTCGGCCAGGCACTTCTGGCAGAGGCGGGCGAAGCGGACATCTCGGAGGCCGGGTTGCTCGGCACGGCGTCGCGGCTGCGCGAGCGGTACGGGGCGGACCTCGTGGCGGCGGCGCTGACGCAGGTGCGGCTCCGGCGGCGCGCCGAGGCGAAGTTCGGTTCCAGCGCGGGCCGCATGTACTTCACCCAGGCCGGCCTGGAGCAGTCCACGCGCGCGAGCGTGGCGGCGCATCGCGCGCGGCGGTTCGCCTCGAAGCTGCCCGCGGGCGCGCGCGTGCTGGAACTGGGGTGCGGCATCGGTGCCGACCTTATGGCGCGTTCGCAGGTGGGTCTGACGGGCGACGGCGTTGAACGCGATCCGCTCACGGCCGAGGTCGCCAGGGCCAACGTGACGGCGTTCGGCTTGGACGGCCTCGCACGCGTGCGCGTGGGCGACGCCCTGGAGGAGGACCCGGACGGGTACGCCGCCGTGTTCGCCGACCCTGGACGCCGGACGGCGCGGGGCCGCGTCTTCGACCCGCGCTCCTACGAGCCGCCGCTCGACGCCGTCCTCGGCCTCGCCGGACGGGCGCCGGCCGCGTGCGTCAAGGTCGCGCCCGGCATCCCGCACGAGGCCGTGCCGGCGGGCGCGGAGGCGGAGTGGGTGTCGGTCGCCGGGGACGTGAAGGAGGCCGCCCTGTGGCTGGGCGGACTCGCGGGGGACGTCGGGTGGCGCGCCACGCTCCTGCCCTCGGGCACCCCCTCGGGCGACCCGTCCGACGGGGAGGCGGTCACGCTGGTCCCGGCCGGGCTCGGCGATCCGGACGTCCGCCCCTGGGGCCGCTACCTCTACGAACCGGACGGGGCCGTCATCCGGGCGCATCTCGTCGCCGAGGTCGCGGCCCTGGTCGGCGGCGGGCTCGCGGACCCGCACATCGCCTACGTCACGTCCGACGAGCTGCGCCCGACGCCGTTCGCGTCCGCGTACGAGATCGACGACGTGCTGCCGTTCTCGGTGAAGCGGCTCAAGGCCGAGCTGCGGCGCCGCGGGACCGGCGTGCTGACGGTCAAGAAGCGGGGGTCGGCGGTCGACGTGGACCGGCTCCGCCGCGACCTCGGCTTCGGCGGGCGGCGGGCCGGGTACGGCGCCGCCGAGACCACGGTGGTGGTGACCCGGGTCGGCCGGGACCCGGTCGCGCTGCTCGCCCGGCCCGTCCCGCGGCCCGGGCCGGCGGCCGCCGACCCGCCCAGGGCGGGCCGCGCCGGCTAAACGGTCCAAAGATCTTCCGCACGGCACCGCAATGCCAAGGGCGTTCGTGCGACGCACCATGCCCGTGCAAATCATTCACACTTTCCGGCATTGCGTTCGCCAGGGATTCCGGGTGCCCGGCAAGGTGAGCACGGCGGCCGGGGAAACGGCGCGGCGAGATCCACGGGCGGCAGAACACCAAGGCAGGTTCAGCGATCGGGTTCCGGGCTCCCACGAATGCCGGCCTGAAATGGCGGCGGGCGCGGCGGCGCACGCCCGGCGGACCGGCCCCGCGCCCGCGCGCCGCGCGTGGAGGGCGGCTCGGGAACTGCCGATGTTGGACGAGATGTACGGACAGAGCCCCCGCCGCAGGGGCTCTGACCCTGTCCGGTCGCCGGCGCGACGACGGAACCGATCGCCACGATCGCCGCGAAGCCCTCGAATACCTGAAATCACCTTTTGGACGGCGCTCAACGTCAATTCTCATCATCGGGATAACAGGCGCATTCCGCAGAACCCGCGACGTTCCCTGCTACCCGTTATAGCGGCGCTTCACACGCACTACAGTGGCGACTTCACGATTCATTGCCGTGCGCCATTTCGACGCGTCCGGCACACGAAGGAGCATCGGGTGGAAACGAATCACAACTTCCTGCAGACGGGGGGTCAACCGGTCTCGGATCGGATGCGGGAGTTGCTCGCCCGTGCGGCGCAGGACCACGTCTATGAACAGCGCTCACAGGGTCAGGTCCTGGACGAGATCCGCCAGCGGCTGGAGGGTATGGAGTGGCTGCTCCGCGAGGTCCGCGAGCGCGAGCTCAGCGGGCTGACCGGGCAGCTCGACAGCGTGCGGGGCCAGGTCGACGAGCTGGTCGGCAAGCCCCCCGAATGGGCCGAGGGACTGGCCGAGCACATCGACGGCCTCGGCGAGCGGGTCAAGCCGGTCGCCGAGCTCCCCGCGCTGTGGGCCGACGTCGGCGTCGTCGCCGAGAACGTCGACGAGGGACTGACCCGCATCCAGGCCGTCCTCGACTCCGCGCAGCACATCACCGACGCCACCCAGCAGGCGTCGCAGCGCATGGAGGAGATGACCAAGCGGCTGGACAAGCTCCAGGGCAGCATGGAGGCCGCGTCCGTCCGCTTCAACCGGCTGGACAAGTCGCTGGCCGAGCTCGGGCACCGGTCCGAGCGGCTGGAGCACTCGATCACCGGCGTCACGGCACGGGTCGACCAGTCGCTCGGGGAGATGGCCGAGCGGATGGAGCAGGGTCTTGAGGCGGTCAACGGCCGGGTCGAGGGCGTCGGCGGCCGCCTCGACGGGCTGGACGGGCGGCTGGACGGGGTCGACGGGCGCCTCGAGGGCCTGTCGGGCAAGCTGGAGGGCCTGGACGGCCGGTTCGAGAGCATCGACGGCCGGATCGACGGCGTGGGCGAGCGCATCGCCCGGCTCCCTGCCACGCTGGAGATCGCGGAGATGCACCGGGTGCTGGGCGAGCTGGCGCGGCGCCCGCCGATGGACCACAGCGACCGGTTCGACGCGCTGGAGAAGCACCTGGCCGACGCCGTCGACCCGCTGATCGAGGAGCTGCGCGCCCGGCCGGACCGCGACGAGGTCAAGGCCACGATGTCGCAGATCGCCGAGACGGCCTACAGCGACGTCGCCCGGCGCATGGACGAGTTCTCCCGCCGGTTCGAGGACGTGCACGAGGACGTCCGCAAGCGGATCGAGGGGATCCACGAGGAGGTCGCCAAGCGTGTCGACGTGGCACTGGAGGAGTTCACCGCGCAGGTCGACCTCGTGTCCCGCCGGGTGGAGTCGGTGCACACCGACGTCACCAAGCAGGTCGAGTCCGTGCACAGCGAGGTGGTGCGGCAGGTCAGCGGGGTGCACGACGACTTCGGCAAGCGGATCGGCGACATCCACGAGGACGTCAGCCGGCAGGTCGGGGCCATCAACGACAACGTCGCCAAGCAGGTCGCCGGGATGCAGGAGGACGTGGCCCGCCAGGTCGGCGGCGCGCAGGAGGAGTTCGGCCGCCGGGTGGACGGCGTGCAGGACGAGGTGACGCGCCGGGCCGAGGCGGTGCAGGCCGAGTTCGCCAAGCGGTTCTCGTACGTGCAGGACGAGGTCGGGAGGAAGGTCGACGGCGTCCACGACGATGTGTCGAAGCAGGTCAACGCGGTGCACGAGGACGTGCTGAAGCGGCTGTCCACGCTGGAGGAGACGATGCTCGCGCTGGCCGAGGCGCTCCTGCGCCCCCGCCGCGACGGCAAGGACTAGTGAGGGGCGCGGGCTCCGGGAAGCGGGTCGGGTGGGGTCGCGGCGCGGCCCCACCCTGCGCCGTCGCCGCGTCTCGGCCGGAGCTCCGGATACTCAACCGGATCCGTTGAGTTCGTCCGGGTAACCGGTGCGATGACCGGAGAGCCTCCGCCAAGACCCCGCGATGACGTGCATTTTGTTACGTTCCGTCTTCGCAAAATCACTCCCAATACCCTTCGGAATCCGTTTTCATGGATCTCGTGACTCCCACACCGGCCCAGTGCCTGCCGACCGGCACCCTGCCCGGCCACGCCATCCTGCGCTGGGTCGAGGGCTGTCTCGGCGCGGGCGCCGAGGTGCGGCTGGTGCGGCCCCTGCCCGGCGGCACCGCGCACGCCAACCACGCGCTCGTGGTCGAGACGCCGTCCGGCAGCGCGCACCGGCTCGTGCTGCGCCGCTGGACCGGCCGCGACTCCGGCCTGGACGCGGGCCCCGGCCGCCGCTCCTACGGCGACACCGAGTTCTCCCCCGAGCGCGAGATCGCCGCGCTCGCGCTGCTCGCCGGCTGCGAGATCCCGACCCCCGAGCTCGTCGCCGCCGACCCGTCCGGCGCGCACTGCGACGTCCCCGCCCTGCTGATCACCCGGCTGACCGGCCACCCGCCGCGCCCGTCCCCCGACGACCTGCCCGAGTACCTCATCCAGCTGGCCGCAGCCCTGCTGCCGGTGCACGCGCTGAACGGCGCGGCCACGATGCCGCCGTACGTCCCCTACAACCGGCTCGACCAGCGGCTCCCGCCGAAGCACGCGCTCCGCCCGCAGCTGTGGGAACGCGCCTTCGAGGTCGCCGCCGGCCCCGCCCCCGAGGCGCCCGCCCGGTTCGTCCACCGCGACTACCACCCGGACAACACGCTGTGGTCCTACGGCAAGCTGACCGGCGTCGTCGACTGGTCGGACGCCTCGTCCGGGCCCGTCGCCGTCGACGTCGCGCGCATGCGCCGCGCCCTCGCGCTCCGCTACGGGGTGCCCGTCGCCGACCGGTTCCTCGGCTCGTTCGACCAGGTCTCCGGCGGTTACGCGCACCACCCGTACTGGGACGTCCGCTGCCTGCTCGACCTGCTCCCGGAGGACGACGGCCGCATCGTCGACGAGGCCAAGGTCCCCCTCTTCGAGGACTACCTCGACGCCCTGCTGGCCGCCCTCAGAGGGTGACGGACTCGATCGGCAGGCTGGAGTCGGCCGGAAGGTCCAGGTCGGACGGGGCGAGGCCGGAGGCGACGAGTTCGGAGCCGAGCGCGGCGACCATCGCGCCGTTGTCGGTGCACAGCTTCGGGCGCGGGACGCGCAGCCGGACGCCCGCGGCCTCGCAGCGCTCGGCGGCCAGGGCGCGCAGCCGGGAGTTCGCCGCGACGCCGCCGCCGATCAGCAGGTCGCGCACGCCGTTGTCCTTGCAGACCTTGAGGGCCTTCTGGGTGAGGACGTCCACGACGGCCTCCTGGAACGACGCGGCGACGTCCGGGACGGGGACGGCCTCGCCCGCGCGCTCCTTCGCCTCCACCCACCGGGCCACGGCGGTCTTCAGGCCGGAGAACGAGAAGTCGTAGGTGCCGTCGTTGTACTTGCCGCGCGGGAACGCGATCGCGGCGGGGTCGCCCTCGCGGGCCATCCGGTCGATCACCGGGCCGCCGGGGAAGCCGAGGCCGAGGACCCGCGCGACCTTGTCGAACGCCTCGCCCGCCGCGTCGTCGACGGTGCTGCCGAGCGAGCGGACGTCGCCCGCCACGTCCGGGACGAGCAGCAGCGAGGAGTGCCCGCCGGACACCAGCATCGCGACGCACGGCTTCGGCAGCGGGCCGTGCTCCAGCTGGTCGACGCAGACGTGCGCGGCGAGGTGGTTGACGCCGTACAGCGGCTTGCCGAGCGCCAGCGCGTACGCCTTGGCGGCGGCGACGCCGACCATCAGGGCGCCGGGCAGGCCCGGGCCGGCGGTGACGGCGAACGCGTCGATGTCGTCGAACGTCACGCGCGCCTCGTTCAGGGCCCGCTCGACGGTCGGGCCCATCGCCTCCAGGTGCGCCCGGGACGCGACCTCGGGCACCACGCCGCCGAAGCGGGCGTGCTGCTCGACGCTGGAGGCGATCGCGTCGGCCAGCAGCGTGTGCCCGCGGACGATGCCGACGCCCGTCTCGTCGCACGAGGTCTCGATGCCGAGGACCAGCGGCTCTTCGCGGATCATTGGTTCCCCCTGGTGAAGCCCACCGGGCGGCGCTCCAGACGGCGGCACATGACGACCGCGTCCACGTCGGCGGGCTGGTAGTAGCGCTTGCGGACGCCGACCTCGAAGAACCCGAACCGCTCGTAGAGCCGGCGCGCGGCCGGGTTGTCGGCGCGGACCTCCAGGAACACCGCCTCGGCGTTGCGCCGGGACGCCTCGTCGATCAGCTCGGTGAGCAGCGCCGCGCCGATCCCGGCGCCGCGGCGGTCGGCGCGGACCCCGATCGTCTGCACGTCGGCCTGCCCGCCCGCGGCGGCGAGGCCCGCGTAGCCGACGATCTCGCCGTCGGGCTCCTCGGCGACGACGTAGTGGCGGGTGTCCGGCGCCCCGGCGAGCTCCTCGGCGAGCATCTGCCGGCTCCACGCGTCCTCGGGGAACAGCACCTGCTCCAGCAGGTGGACGGCCGCCAGGTCCTTCGGGGTCATCCCGCGGAGCACGACGCCGGTCGCCATGCCGGTCACCGAGGCGTCACCTGCTTGCGGGGGCCGGGCTCCCGCGCGTCGGGCCTGCGCAGGTAGAGCGGTTCGGGCGGCAGCAGGTCGGGGCCCTTCTCCCCGGCGAGCCGCGCGACGGCGAGTTCCGCGATGGCGGACGCGGTGGGCAGCAGCGGCTCGTGCCCGGACTCCCCGAGCACCTCCGGGTACAGGGCGGCGCCCTCGCCGATGACGGGGAGGCCCTCCGGCGCGCCCTCCAGGACGTCGGACGCGGGACCCACGGCGGGTTCGGTGGCGCGCGCGCGGGACGAGTCGTACCGCGCCCAGTACACCTCCTTGCGGCGGGCGTCCGTGGCGACGGCGAAGGGCTCGTCGCGTCCGGCGGCCCAGGCGATGGCGTCGAGGGTGCAGACGCCGTGCACCGGGATGCTCAGGGACGCGCCAATGGCGCGGGCCGTGACCAGCCCGACCCGCAGGCCCGTGTACGGGCCGGGGCCGACGCCGACGGCGATCGCGCTGAGGGTGTCGGGCGCCGCGCCGGCCTCCGCCAGCACCGCCTTGATGGACGGGGTGAGCAGCTCGGTGTGCCGGCGCCGGTCGACGGCCTCGGCGTGGCCGCGGCGCCGCGCGCCCTCGCCGGGGATCCACTCATGAAGCGCCACCGTGATCGCGGCGGTCGCGGTGTCGAAAGCCAAGACCAGCACGGGTTGTAAGCCTAGTCCAGACTCCGCCCTGGACGGTCCTCATCTGCGACGGGACGGCTCCGCCACCCGCACGCCGCCGGGTGCGCGGCCCGGCGGGCGGGCGGATCGGGCCGGTTCAGGCCTTGGCGAGCGCCTGCAGGACGGTCTTGGCCGCCTCGGTGGCGCCGTCGCCGGCGTCCTTGGACGACAGCGGGTCGCCGCCGTCGGAGCCGGAGTAGTGGATCGTGACCAGGACGTTCGCGAGCCGCACGTTGGTGATCGCCTCGCCGGACCCCTGCCCCTTGTCGACGCTGTAGACCAGGTAGCCCTCGTCTCCGACGCCCTGGAGGTCGCTCTTCTCGGTCAGCTCCTGGCCGGCGAGCAGCGACTTTCCGGACTCGTCGGCGCTGCGCTCGGAGGAGATGGTGCCCTGCGCGACGGCGGTCGGGGTCTGCGAGGCGGTCCCGGCGATCGCGCGCAGCTCGACGGTGAGCTGGCGCTTGTTGTCGCCCGCGTAGGCGCCCCAGACGCAGCCGTTCTGCTGCTCGTTGTTCTGGTAGTTGTCGGCCGGGTTGCGCTCGGCCCCGGGAGCGAGCCGGTTGACCAGGTCGTCGGCGACGACGGAGCAGGAGTCGGGCACCTCGGTGCGCTCGCCGCCGGCGGTCGGCGAGCTGTCGGCGCCGCTGCCGACGGCCTGGCCGGTCCCGTGCTCGGAGCCGCCGCCGACGCCGTGCAGGATGACGAACACGGCGAGCGCGCAGGCCGCCACGGTGGCGCCCGCCGCCAGGAGGACCGCGCCGCGCCGGCCGCCGCGGCGCTCGCGGGCGACCCGGTGGCTGCCGCTGCCGGACCGGTAGCCGCCGCTTCCCGCCCGGTGACCGCCGCTGCCGGACGCGTATCCCCCGCTCTCGGAGGCGTAGCCGCCGCTTCCGGAGCCGTAGCCGCCGCTGCCCGAGCGCCCGCCGCCGCCCTCCGTGCGGTAGCCGCCGCTGCCGGAGCGGTAGTCGCCGCTGTCCGACTCGTAGCGGTCCCGCCGCGAGTAGCCGCCGCTGTCGGCCGGGTAGTTGCCGCTGCCGGAGCCGGTCTCGTAGCTGCCGCCCGTCCGGTAGTCGCCGATCGGGTAGCTCCCGCTCCCGGCCGGGTGGCCGCCGGAGGGCCGGCCGCCCGGCGGGTAGCGGCCGCTTTCGGACACGTACGCGCCGCCCGCGGTCGAGTACCGCCCGCTTCCGGACGCGGAGCCCCCGCTCTCGGCGGGGTAGCCGCCGCTCGTCGAGTAGCGGCCGCTGCCGGCGGACCGGTCGCCGCCTTGCACGGGGTATCCGCCGGTCGAGTAGCCGCCGGTCGAGTAGCCGCCGGTCGAGTAGCCGCCGGTCGAGTAGCCGCCGGTCGAGGAGTCACCGGTCGGGTACTCGCCGGTCGGGTAGCCGCCGGTGGAGTAGCCGCCCGGGTTGCCGCCGGAGCGGGGCGCGGACGGGTAGCCGCCGGAGCCGCTCTCGAAGCCCCCGGTGCTCACCTGGTGGCCGCCCGTGCCCGAGGCACGGCGGCCGTCCTGTCCCGGGTACGGCCCGTACTCGCCGTCCCCCATGCGGTCGTCGCCGCTGCGATGGCTGCCACTCACCGGATCCCACTCCTGCTGTGAGGAAATCTCTGATATGTCGCGAAGGTGAGGTTCGTTCCGGCAAAGAGTACGACATCTCACAGCAAAGTGGTCCGGGGGCACTTACCAAATTCGGAGAAGATCTCCGATCCTTCTCAGACCAGGTCGACGGGCAGGTCGCGCCAGCGATCACCAACCCCTTCGATCCTTACTTCGCGGATCTCGCTCGGCCCCTCCCCGCGAGAAATGATCACTTCCAGCCGGTCGTCGGCGAGGCCCTCCGCGAGCCCTTCTCCCCATTCCACGATCGTCACCGATTCCGCCAGCGAGGCGTCCAGATCGAGATCGTCCAGCTCGGCGAAACCGCCCAGCCGGTAGGCGTCCACGTGGACCAGCGGCGGCCCGCCCGCCAGCGACGGGTGCACCCGCGCGATCACGAACGTCGGCGAGGTCACCGGCCCGCGGACCTTCAGGCCCTCGCCGATCCCCTGCGTCAGCGTCGTCTTGCCCGCGCCGAGGTGCCCCGTCATCACCAGCAGGTCCCCGGCCCGCAGCAGCCCGGCGAGCCGGACCCCCAGCTCGCGCATGTCCCGGTCGGTCGGGACGGTCACCGTCATGCCGTTCACGCCGTCATGCCCTTCACGCCGTGCGCTCCTCCTCGTCCTCGTCGCAGCCGGGACGGACGCGCTCGACCAGCCGGCGCAGGCCGCCGGTGACCACGCCCGGGTACTCCAGGGGCAGCACGTGCCCGGCCTCGTCCACCTCTACCAGCTCCGCGTCCGGCAGCGCCGCCGCGACGCGGCGGCCGTGCTCCGGCGGGGTCAGCCGGTCCCGGCCGCCCACCAGCACCAGCGCGGGCACCCGCCCCAGCACGTCCAGCGCGTCCAGCTTGTCGTGCACCATCAGCGCCGGATAGAACTCCGCGATCACGTCGATCGGGGTCGCCCTGATCATCTGCTCCAGGAAGTCCACCACCGTCGGGCTGACGTGCTTGTCGGCGAACGCCATCTTCCTGGTGACGACGAACGCCAGGTCGGCGCCCAGCCCGCGGGCCCGCTCCACCAGCTCGGCGCGCCGCCCGAGGCCCCGCAGCGTCCGCGGCGCCAGCGGGCGGACGACCTTCGCCAGCAGCAGCGGCAGCCCCAGCGTCATCTCCGCGAGGTCCCCGCAGGAGGTGTTCACCAGCGCGACGCCGACGATCCGCGTCCCGAACAGCTCCGGGTGCGCGTCCGCCAGCGCCATGATCGACATCCCGCCCATCGAGTGCCCGGCGAGGATCACCGGCCCCTCCGGGACCGTCGCCCGCAGCACCGCGTACAGGTCCTCGCCGGTCTGCTCGATCGTCGCGGTCGCCGGGTCGCTGCGCCCCGACCGGCCGTGGCTCCGCTGGTCCCAGAAGACCATCCGGAACCGTCCCCGCAGGTCGCGGCGCTGGTAGTGCCACGAGTCGCGGTTCAGGCAGTAGCCGTGGCAGAACACGACCGTGAGTTCGGCGTCCTCCGGGCCGTCCACCTCGGCGTGCAGCTCCAGGCCGTCGGAGGCGCGGACGGTCAGCTCCCGGCCGCGCAGCTCGCCGAACGGCTCGTCCGCGTCCGGGTCGGGACGGAGCCGCACCCGGCCCACCGCGAGGTGCCGCAGGCCCACGGCCGCGCCGATCCCGGCCGCGCCGACGCCCGCCACGACCCCGGCGACGCCGATCCGCCGCCTGTTCTTGACGTCCATGCTCACGCCCCCTGCCGCTCCCGGTAGACCCTCGGCACCCGGGACCCGATGCGGGTGACGATCTCGTACGAGATGGTGCCGAGCGCCTCGGCCCACTCCTGCGCGGTCGGCTCGCCCCGGTCCCCCGGCCCGAACAGCACGATCTCCTCCCCCGGCGCCAGCTCGTCGTCACCGAGGTCGATGACGAACTGGTCCATGCAGACCCGACCGGCGATCGTCCGGCGGCGGCCGGCCGCGAGGACCTCCAGCACGTTCGAGCCGTGCCGCGGGATGCCGTCCCCGTACCCGGCGGGCACCACCGCCACGTTCGTCTCCCGCGGCGTGAAGTAGGTGTGTCCGTAGGACACGCCGCTGCCCGCCGGCACCCGCTTGACCAGCGCCGCGTCCGCGACGAGCGTCATCGCGGGCCGCAGTCCGAAGGTACCGAGGGACGGCACCGGCGTCAGCCCGTACGTCGCGATACCCGGCCGTACGAGGTCGAATCGCGCCTCGGGCAGCGTCAGCGCCGCCGCCGAGTTCGCCAGATGCCGGACCTCGAACCGCGCGCCCGCCTTCTCGGCGTGCTCCACCATCTCGGTGAACGCCCCGATCTGCGTGCCGATCGACGGGTGGCCCGGCTCGTCGGCGCAGGCGAAGTGCGACATCGCGCCGACCACCTGGAGGTGCCCGGCCGCCTCCGCCTTCAGCGCGGCGTCCACCAGGTCGTGCCAGTCCTGCCCGCGTACCCCGCCCCGCGTCATGCCCGTGTCGGCCTTCAGGTGCACCCGCGCCGGGCGCCCCGCCAGCTCCGCCGCCCGGACCAGCTCGTCCACCAGCCACATCGCGCCCACGGTGAGGTCGACGTCGCGCGCCACGGCCTGCTCGAACGGCTCGCCGGGCACCCCCAGGCACACCAGGGTCCGGACGTCCACGCCCGCGTCCCGCAGCCTCAGCGCCTCCGCCAGCTTCGCCACGCCCAGCCACGTCGCGCCGCCGGCCAGCGCCGCGCGCCCCGCCTCCACCAGGCCGTGCCCGTACGCCTCGGCCTTCACCATCGCCATCACCTCGGCGCCGCCGGACCGCTCGCGCAGCAGGCCGGCGTTCCCGGCAATGGCGTCCAGATCGACGCGCGCCTCCGCAGGAACCCTCATGGTTACCCAGTGTGCCGTTCCCCAGGCCGTGCCCGAAGCATCGCGGACAGGACCCGTCCCCGGGAGGGCCCACCCCCGTGCGCCCTTTGCCCGATATGACGCACCTTCCCCGCCCCTGGTTCAGCCCCGGGGACCCGCGCTGATCAAGGCCCGGGCCGCAGACCTCGGCCCGCACGCGAGCGCACTATCAGCCCCCACCGGGAAGCTCGCGAAGCGAGGTCGCGCTCGCCCAAGGCCGGTCAGCGGGCGAGCCGCCAGGCGAGCCCGCTGGGCCGGGATTGCTTCAAATACTGCGGAAGGCGTCGGGGAGGGCGGTGATGACGTCGTAGGCGCTGATGGGCGCCTCGGCGGCGGACGGGTGGGGTGCGGAGGCGAGGCGGGCGGCGAGGCCGTGCAGGTAGGCGCCGGAGGCGGCCGCGTCGAGGGCGGACATGCCGCCCGCGAGCAGGGCGCCGATCAGGCCGGACAGGACGTCGCCGGTGCCGGCGGTGGCCAGCCGCGGGGTGCCGGTCGGGTTCACGCGGACGGGCCGGTCCTGCTCGGCGACGAGCGTCGTCGAGCCCTTGAGCAGCACGGTCGCGGACAGCTCGGCGGCGGCGCGGCGGGCGTGCTCCAGCCGGCGGGCCTCGACGTCCTCGCGGGGGACGCCGAGGAGGCGGGACAGCTCGCCCGCGTGCGGGGTGAGGACGGTCGGCGCGGGCCGCAGCAGCAGGTCACGGCGGCGGGCGAGGACGGTGAGGCCGTCGGCGTCGACGAGGACGGGCAGCTCGGTGGCCAGGACGGCCGCCAGCAGCGACTCGGCGGCGTCGCCGGTGCCGAGGCCGGGACCGGCGACCCAGGCCTGGACGCGCCCGACGCGTTCGAGGACCTTCGGCTCGTGCGGGCCGGGCTCGATCACGGTGGTGACGACCTCGGGCCAGCGCTGCCGGACGAGCTCGACGGGGTGCGCGACGGAGGCGAAGCGGACCATCCCGGCGCCGCCGTGCACCGCGCCGCCGGTGCTGAGGACGGCGGCGCCGGTGTACTCGTCGCCGCCGGCGAGGATGCCGACGACGCCGCGCCGGTACTTGTCGGACTCGGGGCCGGGTTCGGGCGGGCGGACGTCGGCGGGGCGGGCGGCGACGACGTCGGGGTCGGGCAGGTCGTCGCCGAGGCCGATGTCGACGAGTTCGACGACGCCGCAGTGGGCGGCGCCCGGGTCGATGAGCAGGCCGGGCTTGTGGGTGCCGAAGGTGACGGTGATGTCGGCGTGGACGGCCTCGCCCTCGACGCACCCGGTGCCGGCGTCGACGCCGCTCGGGACGTCGCAGGCGACGACGAGGCCGGGCGCGGCGGAGGCGAGGGCGGCGAGGCGGGCGTGCGGGTCGCGGAGGGCGCCGGTGCCGCCGATGCCGGTGAGGCCGTCGACGATGAGGTCGGCGCCGGCGATCGCGGGCTCGGGGTCGCCGTCGAGGAGGCGGCCGCCGGCGGCGCGCAGCGCGGCGAGCCCGGCGTCGTGGATCTTGGAGCCGGCCTGGACGGCGTGCACCCGGGCGCCGCGGCGGGCCAGCCGGGCGCCCGCGTAGAGGGCGTCGCCGCCGTTGTCGCCGCCGCCGATCAGCAGGACCACGCGGGACCCGTAGACGGCGGGCAGGACGCGGGCGCAGACGGACGCCAGCCCGGCGGCGGCGCGCTGCATCAGCGCGCCGTCGGGCACCCGCGCCATGAGCGCCCGCTCCGCCGCCCGCACCTTGCCGACCTCGTGCGCGTACCTCATCCGCTGCTCCCCAAGCGCGCCGTCCGGACGATCACATGACTTAGCCTGCCACGCTCCACCCCGGCGTAACCGGCCGGAGCCGTTCCGCGATCCCGCCGCAATGGCACCGCCCCGCCGGGGTCCGATTCATGGTGCGCTACCCGAAAGGTGGGTTAGCGTGTGTTTTCACGGAAGTTGCAGTGCGGCGCGGGCGCGGAAAAACCCGTAAAATGATCAGCCAACGTGCAGCGACGGACGGTCCCGATGCGGCACACTGCGACGGGACCGCTCCCCGGACGAGAAGGGGGTCGGAACGGTGGTCGCGTCTCGGGGTGCCTCCGGGGACATGAGTCCGTTCCGGGGTCCCAACGTCCGGCAGCGCCGGCTCGCCGCCGAACTCCGGCGGCTCAGGGAACAGAAGGGACTCACCGGAGACGATGTCGCCGAGCGGCTGGCCTGGTCGACCGCCAAGGTGAGCCGGCTGGAGAACGCGCGTACCGGCGCGAAGATCGACGACATCCACGCGCTCATCGACCTCTACGATATCGCCGAATCCCACCGATCCGAGCTGATCGCCCTTGCACACGATGCCGCGGAGAAGGGCTGGTGGGAGGGTTACCGGGAACTGCCCGGCGGCTACTCCGCACTGATCGCACTGGAAGACGAAGCGAACAAGATCACGCAATGGGAGACCTACATCGTTCCGGGCCTCCTGCAAACCGAGGCGTACGCGCGCGCGACGATCTCCGGGCTGCATCTTTTCGACACCGTCCCGCCGCGGGAGATCGACCGCAGGGTCGAGGTGCGGATGCGTCGCCAGGGAATCCTGCACAGAGCAGAACCTGTCGAATACACCGTCCTGCTGGACGAGTCCGTGCTGCAGCGCCTCGTCGGCGACCACGCGGTGATGCGAGCGCAGCTCGACCATCTCCTCGAGGTCGCGGAGATGCCGAACGTGACTCTGCGCGTCCTGCGGCTGGGTGTCGCCCATCCTCTGATGGAGGCGTCGTTCCAGTTGCTGGAGTTCGACCCGGTTCACGACGTCGTCTTTCCGGACATCGTTCACACGGAAAGTCTCACGGTCAGCCAGTTTCTCGACGAGAAGATCACGCACATGTATCGGCTCGCCTTCGGGGGAATGGCACGGGTCGCACTCGACAGCGCCGAGTCCATGGAATTCATTGCGCAAGCGCGGGCCGTCTGGCGATAGCACCGCCCGCTATAGCGGTGCATATATCCGGAAAGGCCAACGCGTGTCCTCGTTCAAAATGTCGCCTGACCTCACCGTGCCCGCCGCCGGCGCGTCCGACAACGGCGTGACCGGCTGGCGGAAAAGCGCGCGCTGCGCGGGCAACGGCGCCTGCGTGGAAATCGGGAGCCTGCGCGGCGGCGCGGTCGCCGCACGGGACGCCTTCCACGGCGATACCGGGCCCGTGCTGACGTTCTCCGCCGCCGAGTGGCGGGCGTTCGCGTCCGCCGCCAAGGCCGGGCGCTTCGATCTGGCCCGCTGACCCAGGGGGTCCGCGGGGCGAAGAGGTGACCGAGGGCCCGCACCGGCTGCCGCCGGGGCGGGCCGCTCTTGCGTACCAGGGGTCGCAGCCGTACCGGCGCCCCCGTTGATCATCGGCATTTCCGGCGGATCTTGTTACCTTGTTCCTGGCATCGGCAGCGCCGCCGTGAGCAGAATGCGTCTCCGATTCGGGAGCCAGGATGAGTTTCCATGCCGCACCGCCCCCACGCTGGAGGAAGAGCACCCGCTGCGGGGCGAGCAACACCTGTGTCGAGGTGGCCGGGCACGACGACGGAATCGTCTCCGTACGGGACGGAGCAGCCGACGATACGTGCTTGGACTTCGCTCGCGGAGAATGGCGGCGGTTCGTCGCGGCCGTCCGGAGGGGAGCCTTCGACTTGCACTGAAACTTGCATTTACTGAGATTCTCAGAAACGACCGCGAATAGCTCCCCGCCCATCCGCACCGGCGCGGACGGGCGGGCACGCTGAGACTCCGCACGCGAAGGGCGGGGGAGGCGACCGCCTCCCCCGCCCCCCGTGTCGGCGGCTACTCGACCGTGACGGACTTCGCGAGGTTGCGGGGCTGGTCCACGTCGTGGCCCTTCGCGGTGGCCAGCTCGCAGGCGAACACCTGCAGCGGGACGGTCGTCACGAGCGGCTGCAGCAGCGTCGGGACGGCCGGGACGCTGATCAGCGTGTCCGCGTACGGCTCCACCGACTCGTCGCCCTCCTCCGCGATCACGATGGTGCGGGCACCGCGGGCGCGGATCTCCTGGATGTTCGAGACGATCTTGTCGTGCAGGACGTCCCGGGCGCGCGGCGGCACGACCACCACGACCGGCAGCCCCTGCTCGATCAGCGCGATCGGGCCGTGCTTCAGCTCGCCCGCCGCGAACCCCTCGGCGTGCATGTACGCCAGCTCCTTGAGCTTCAGGGCGCCCTCCAGCGCCACCGGGAAGCCCACGTGCCGGCCGAGGAACAGCACGCACCGCTCGTCCGCCAGGGACCGGGCCAGCTCGCGGACCGGCTCCATGGTCTCCAGGACCTTGTCGACCTTCTCCGGCATCCGCTCCAGCAGCTGCACCATCGCGAACACCTCGTCGCCCCACTTGGTGCCGCGCACCTGCGCGATGTAGAGCGCGATCAGGTAGACCGCGACGAGCTGGGTCAGGAACGCCTTGGTCGAGGCGACCGCGATCTCCGGGCCGGCGTGCGTGTACAGCACGCCGTCGCACTCGCGCGGCAGCGTCGAGCCGTTGACGTTGCAGATGCCGAGCAGCTTGGCCTTCTGCTCGCGGGCGTGCCGGACGGCCATCAGCGCGTCCATCGTCTCCCCGGACTGGGAGATCGCGATGACCAGCGTCGTCGGCGACAGGATCGAGTCCCGGTAGCGGAACTCGCTGGCCAGCTCCACCTCGCAGGGCAGCCCCGCCCAGTGCTCGATCGCGTACTTGGCGATCAGCCCGGCGTGGTAGGACGTGCCGCACGCCACGATGATGATCTTGTCGACCTCGCGGAGCTCCCGGTCCGAGATGCGCATCTCGTCCAGGTGCAGCCGGCCGTCCGCGCCGATCCGGCCGAGCAGCGTGTCGGCGACCGCCCGCGGCTGCTCGGCGATCTCCTTGAGCATGAAGTAGTCGTAGCCGCCCTTCTCCGCGGCCGACACGTCCCAGTCGACGTGGTACTCCTTCACCTCGGCGGGGCGGCCCTCGAAGTCGGTGACCGTCACCCCGCCCGACCGCAGCTCGACGACCTGGTCCTGGCCCAGCTCGATCGCGTCCCGGGTGTGCTCGATGAACGCCGCGACGTCGCTGGCGAGGAAGTTCTCGCCCTGCCCGACCCCGACCACCAGCGGCGAGTTGCGGCGCGCGCCGACCACCAGGTCGTCGTCCTCGCCGTGCACCGCGACCAGCGTGAACGCGCCCTCCAGCCGGCGGCACACCCGGCGCATCGCCTCCGCGAGGCCGCCCTGGGCGTTGCCGTCCACCGCCGCGAGCTCGTCCTCCAGCAGGTGCGCGACGGCCTCGGTGTCGGTGTCGGACTTCAGCTTGTGCCCGGCGTCCTCCAGCTCGGCGCGCAACTCGGCGAAGTTCTCGATGATCCCATTGTGGATCACCGCGACGGAGCCGGTGCAGTCGGTGTGCGGGTGGGCGTTGCGGTCGTTCGGCGCGCCGTGCGTCGCCCACCGCGTGTGCCCCATGCCGAGCGTCCCGGCGGGCGGCGGCTCCTCGGCGAGCGCCTCCCGCAGGTTCACCAGCTTCCCCGCCCGCTTCGCCGTCGCCAGGCGTCCGTCGGCCAGCACGGCCACCCCGGCCGAGTCATAGCCCCGGTACTCCAGCCTGGCCAGCCCGTCGACCACGACGTCGAGCGCGGGCCGGCCGCCTACGTACCCCACGATTCCGCACATGGCGGCAACTCTATTCGGTGTCTCCCCCCGGACCTACCTGCGGAGGGCGCGGACGGGTGGCGCTAGGTTGGACGCCCGGTGAAAACCCGGAGACCGGCCTGAACGAACGATTACCGTTCTGGCCATGACGAGCGGATGGGACAGCGTGCCGACCCCTTACGTGGAACTCTCCCGCGAGGCCTGGCGGGCCCTGCGCGAGAACACCCCGCTGCCCCTCACCCCCGGTGAGCTGGACGCCCTGCGCGGCCTGCGGGACCCGATCGACATCACCGAGGTCGAGGAGGTCTACCTGCCGCTGTCACGGCTGCTGAACCTGTTCTTCCAGTCCGACGGGCGGCTCCGCGACACCGTCAGCGGCTTCCTCGGCGGCGAGGTCGCCCCCACCCCGTTCATCATCGGCGTCGCGGGCAGCGTCGCGGTCGGCAAGTCCACCACGTCGCGGCTGCTGCGCACCCTGCTGGCCCGCTGGCCCGAGCACCCGACCGTGGAACTCGTCACGACGGACAGTTTCCTGTATCCGAACGCGATCCTTAACGAGCGCGGGATCATGGAAAGGAAGGGCTTCCCGGAGTCCTACGACCGGCGCGCGCTGGTCCGGTTCGTCTCGTCGATCAAGGCGGGGGCCGAGAAGGCGGAGATCCCGGTGTACTCCCATCTGGAGTACGACATCGTCCCGGACGCGGTGCAGACCGTCCGGCGGCCCGACATCCTGATCGTCGAGGGGCTGAACGTGCTGCAGGCGCCGCCGCCCGGCACCCTCGGCGTGTCCGACTTCTTCGACTTCTCGATCTACGTGGACGCCCGGGTCGAGGACATCATGCAGTGGTACGTCGAGCGCCTGTTCGCGCTGCGCCGCACGGCGTTCACCGACCCGCGCTCGTACTTCCACAAGTACGCCCACGAACTGGACGAGGACGAGACCGCCGCGTTCGCCAAGCGGGTCTGGCGGGACGTCAACGAGATCAACCTCGTGTCCAACATCCTGCCGACCCGGGCCCGCGCCACCCTCGTCCTACACAAGGGCCGCGACCACGCCGTGCAGCGCGTCCGGCTACGCCGGATCTGACACCGCCGGATCCGACACCGCCGGAGCTGCGCCGGTGGGATCCGAGACGGCCGGCCCGGTCTTCTCCGGTGCCGGTGCCGGCGACTCCAGCGCCCTCGGGGCGGGCGCGGCGACGGCCTCCGCCAGCCGGACCGCCTGCGCCTCCTGGAACCTGGTGATCCGCCAGACGACCAGCGCCGCGAGGGCGGCCGCCACGGTCCCGGCAGCGAGATCGGCGACGTAGAAGGCGAGCTCGTGCCGGATGCGCCCTCGAGCCGGAGAGGTCCAGGTCCACCGCCCGGCCGCCCAGCAGGTAGACGACCCACGCGGCCCACCACGCGTTCACCGGCCAGGCCGCTCGCCGGGGGCCGCTCGCGCGCCACAGGGCGGCGACGATCGAGCGCGGGATCCACAAGCTCATGACGGGCACGAACCAGCCGATGACCGCCCAGGGTCGCCCCCAGCCGTACGGCGCCTCGATGACGTCGGCGACCCCGCGCGCCCGCCACAGCCAGACGATCACCGCGACGCCGGTGAGGACGGTCAGCGCGAGCTGCCCGGTCGCCCCGTAGGCGAGGGCGTCGAGGACGTCGTCGGTCCGCCGCGTAAAGCCGTCCCGGTCGACCAGCTCGATCGCCCACAGGCCCGCCGCGGCGAGGGCGGAGAGCAGCAGGGCGTTCCCGGTCAGCGCCCCGACCGCCACGAGCGCCGCCGCCCGCGGCGGCTTGATGATCTCTGCTGGAGGGGGGTGCACGCTCACCTCGGTTCCTGAAGGGGGTGGCCCGGCCGCCCGATCCTTCCCGGGCGGGACGGCCGCCCGGAAGGCTTTCAAGATCACGAAGTCGGGACGCCGGGCTCTTGCCGGACCCGGTTCCGGGCGCGTAGTGTACGAAACCGTTTCGTTTCGAATGTGGAGGGTGAGCATGGCGGACGCACGGGGCGCGGCCCGCGAGGAGGCCATCCTGCGAGCGGTCCTCGACCTGATCGCCGAGGTCGGCTACGACCAGATGACCATGGACGCGATCGCCGCGCGGGCGCGGGCCAGCAAGGCGACGATCTACCGGCGCTGGCCCGGCAAGGCCGAGCTGGTGGTGGCGGCGGTCCGCGGGCGCGCCGGGGCCGCCGCGGTGACCCCGCCCGACACCGGGGAGCTGCGCACCGACCTGCTCGCGGTGCTGGGGCGGATGCGCGACGGCCTGCTGGCCCAGGACGCCGCGCTGATCCTCGGCCTGATGGTCGCCATGCACCGGGACCCGGCGCTGGCCGACGCCGTCCGGGCCCGGTTCGTGCACGACAAGCACGCGATGTTCGGCGCGGCCATCGCGCAGGCCATCGCGCGCGGCGACCTCCCGGCCGGCCTCGACGCCGCCCTGTTCATGGAGATCAGCTCGTCGATGCTGTTCTCCCGGCTGTTCGTCGCCGGCGAGCCGCTCGACGACGCCTTCGTCCGCCGCCTGGTGGACGACGTGCTGCTGCCCCTTCTCCACCACCGGACCAGCGCGACCTAGGAGCATCCGATGTGGCAGACGATCGTTCTCAGCGGCCTCGGCGGAGTGCTGGGCGGCAACGCCCTCCCCCACTTCGTGCGCGGCATCACCCGCGAGCGCTACCCGAACCTCACCGGCAACGGACCGCTGTCGAACCTCGTCGGCGGCTGGGCCGGGCTCGTGATGGCGCTCCTGCTCGTCCACTGGGCGGACCCGGGCCGGCACCCTGGCTGGGCCTTCGGGTCCACGGCGGCCGGCGTGCTGCTCATCGGCCTGTTCCACGCGGGCCCGGGCGCCTTCGGCCGCAAGGAGACCCCCGCCCCGGCCGCCCCCCGCCCCGGCCCCGCGGCTTGAGTCCCCGGACCCGGGCGCGTCAGGACGTCCAGGCGAGCTCGTAGTACTTCAGCGCGTCGTCCTCGGCGACCATGCGCATGCCCGCCGCCGCCATGACGCGCTGCGACGCGACGTTGCCGCGGTCGGTGTCGCCCCTCACGCGGGCGGCGCCGGCCGCGCGGGCGAAGCGGAGGAGTTCCCGGAGCGTCTCGGCGGCGTACCCGTGTCCGCGCGCCGCCTCGACCAGCCCGTACCCGATCGTGACGGTGCCGTCGTCGTCCGGGGCCGCGTGGAAGCCCGCGCCGCCGATGGCGCGCCCGTCGGCCCGTACCCGGATCTCGTAGGCGCCGAAGGGCCGCGGATCACCGTCGGAGGCGCAGACCCCCAGATAGCGGCGCGCTACCGCCACGTCCACGGCGGTGGGATAGCCGTCCGCCGGAGCCGGCCCGGCCTCCACCAGCCGCTCCGCCTCGGCGACGGTGAACGGGTGCAGCACGAGACGGTCCGTCACAAGTTCCTCCATGCCCCAAAGCAGTACCAGCCGGGCGGCCGGCAGGGCATGTGGTTTTCCGGGCGCGGCGGTAGGTTCGTCCGTTATGGGAGCGACCGTCGGTGCGGCGATCGGCATGTTCGCCGGGACCAACGTCGACGACATCATCGTGCTGACCGTCCTCTTCCTGACCGCGCGGACCGGCGGTGCGCCCCGGGTCCGGAAGATCTGGGCCGGGCAGTACGCGGGCGTCGGCGTCCTGGTCCTGGTCTCGGTGGTCGCGGCGCTGGGGCTGGCCGTCGTCCCGGACGCGTGGATCGGGCTGCTCGGCCTCGTCCCGTTCGCGCTCGGCGTCCGCGGGCTGGTCGGAGCGGTGCGGTCCGGGGACGGCGACCCGCCGCCCGTGGCGTCGGGCACCGCCGCCGTGGCCGCCGTCACGATCGCCAACGGCGCCGACAACATCGCGGTCTACACGCCCGTGTTCCGGACCATCGGGCCCGGCGCGACGGCCGTGACGATCGCGGTGTTCGCCGCCGGGGTGGCGCCGTGGTGCCTGGCCGGGTCATGGCTCGGCTCGCACAGGAAGGTCATCGAGGTCGTCGAGCGCTACGGCCGCTGGCTCGTCCCGCTCGTCTTCATGGCGATCGGCGCGATCATCGTCGCCGGTTCCGGGGTGCTGACCCGGCTCTGATCAGGGCCCGGCCGCGCGGGCGCTGCCCGGCCGTGAGGATCTACGCCTGACGCGGGGCGGACGGCGGCGCGGGCAGGGTGTCGAGCCAGCGGATGAGGCGGGTCCCCTCGCCGGTCATGATCTCGGGGTCGCGCAGCGCGTTGGCCAGGAGCGACATGCCCTGGTAGCCGGCGACGAGAGTCACCGCGAGGCGGTCGGGGTCGGGCCGGCCAAGCTCGCGGAACTGGCGCTCGGCCCAGTCGAGCAGCCGCCGGATCACCCGGCCGGCCTCCACGTCGAGCACGCCGTCGGCGCGCTTGTCCAGCTCGGCGGCCAGGGTGCCGGTGGGGCAGCCGTAGCGGGCGGCGACGTCCCTTCCCCCCATCCAGGCCTCGACGAGGCCCTTCAGGCGGTCGCGCGGGTCGGGCAGCCGGTCCAGCCCGGCGGTGAGCTCGTCCAGGTGGGCCGTGTGCTCGGCGAGGGCCGCCTGGACCAGCTCGTCCTTGGTCTTGAAGTAGTAGTAGACGTTCCCGACGGGGACGTCGGCCGCGCGGGCGATGTCGGCGAGGGTGGTGCGTTCGACGCCCTGCTCGTGCAGCACCTTCGTGGCGGCGGCCGTCAGCCTGCGGCGCTTGTCCGCCCCGCGGGCCCTCGGTCGAGTCACTGAGTCAGTCACCCGACTCACTATAGACAACCGATACCGGTTCCGTGCTACCGTCCTCCTCAGTCAGTCAGCTAACTAACTAACTGAGGAGAACGACATGATCGTGGTCACCGGCGCCACCGGGAACGTCGGACGCGCCCTCGTGCGGGTCCTGGCCGAGGCGGGCGAGACCGTGACGGCGACGGCCCGCCGCATCACGCCCGCGGACGTCCCGGCGGGCGTGCGGGCCGTCCCCGCCGACCTCGCCGAACCTGCGAGCCTGCGTCCCGCCCTCGCCGGCGCGGATGCGCTGTTCCTCCTGGTCGCCGGGGACGACCCCGACGGTCTCCTCGCCGCGGCGCGGGCCGCCGGCGTCCGCAAGGTCGTCCTGCTGTCCTCCCAGGGCGTCGGGACCCGGCCGCAGTCCTACCGGCACCCGGCCCGGTTCGAGGCGGCCGTCGCCGCGAGCGGGCTCGACTGGACGGTGCTGCGGTCGGGCGGGATGGCGTCCAACGCCGTCGCGTGGGCCGAGCCCGTCCGGACGCACCGGACCGCCGCCGCGCCCTTCGGCGACGTCGGCCTCCCCTTCGTCGACCCCGACGACGTCGCCGAGGCGGCCGCCGCCGTCCTGCGGCAGGACGGCCACGAGGGCCGCACCTACGTCCTCACCGGACCGGAGCCGACCACGCCGCGCGCGCGTGCGGCCGCCATCGCCGACGCGATCGGCGAACCGGTCCGGTTCGTCGAGCAGACCCGCGAGGAGGCGCACGCCCAGATGGCGCGGTTCATGCCGGCACCCGTCGTGGAGGGGACCCTCGCGATCCTCGGCGACCCCACGCCGGACGAGCAGCGCGTCAGCCCTGACCTCCGCACCCTCCTCGGCCGGCCCGCCGGCACCTTCGCCGCTTGGGCCCGGCGCAACGCCGCCGCGTTCCGCTGACCCCTCCCCGTCCCGCGACCAGCACGCCCCCGGGCGTCCCGTGGCGCGCCCCGCCGCGCCACGGGACGCCCGCCCCGCCCCGACCGCTTCCGCGACACCCCGCGAACCAGGAGCCGACATGCCCACCCAGCAGACCTCGCCCCCGCGCGACGCCCAGGCGCCGC
Organism: Actinomadura nitritigenes; assembly: GCF_017573545.1. GTDB lineage: Bacteria > Actinomycetota > Actinomycetes > Streptosporangiales > Streptosporangiaceae > Spirillospora > Spirillospora nitritigenes. The sequence continues at coordinate 150,567 of NZ_JAGEOK010000013.1, forward strand.
CAGCCCGCCGTCCAGGACCGATCCTCGCGTTCCTGTGCCTGGCCGGATTCATGACCTTCCTCGACGTGTCGATCGTCAACGTCGCGCTGCCCACCATCGAGGGCGAGCTCCACATCGCGCAGACGGCCCTGCAGTACGTCGTCACCACGTACGGGATGCTGCTCGGCGGCTTCCTGGTCCTGGCCGGGCGCCTCGCCGACGCGTTCGGGCGCCGCCGCATGCTACAGGCCGGTCTGTCGGTGTTCTCCCTGGCGTCCCTGCTCGCGGGCCTCGCCCAGGACGCGCCGACCCTGATCGCCGCGCGCGGTGCGCAGGGACTGGGCGCCGCGTTCATCGCGACCGCCGCGCTGTCCCTGCTCACCGCGAACTTCGCCGAGGGACCGGAGCGCACCAGGGCGCTCGGCGCCTGGGGAGCGCTCAGCGGGATCGCCGCGGTCGCGGGCGTCACGCTGGGCGGCGTGCTCACCGACGGCCCCGGCTGGCGCTGGATCTTCTTCGTCAACGTGCCGATCGGCGTGCTGGGCACCGTCGCCGCCCCGGCGATCGTCGGGGAGAGCCGCGCCGCGGAGCGCCGCCGCTCCTTCGACATCGCCGGCGCCGTGGCGCTCACCGGCGCGCTCGTCCTGCTGATCTTCAGCCTCGGGCAGGCCGTCGACGACTCCGGCGCCCCAGCGGCGCGCACCTACGGCGGCTTCGCGCTGTCCGCCGTGCTGCTGGCCGCCTTCCTGCTCATCGAGCGCCGCGCCCGCTCCCCGCTGATCCCGCTCGGCGTGTTCCGCCGCCCGTCGCTGCGCGCCGCGAACCTGGTCGCCGTCCTGCTGCTCGGCACGTGCGTCACGCTCTTCTTCTTCGCCAGCCTGTTCATGCAGCAGGTCCTCGGCTACTCGCCGCTGCGGACCGGCCTCGCCTACGTCCCGCTCGCCGTGATCGTCGCGGTCGGCGCGGGCCTCGCGTCCCGGCTGGTGACGAAGGTCGCCGCCAAGCCCGTCCTCGCGGCCGGGCTCGCGCTCACCGCCACCGGCATGGTGCTGCTCTGGCGGACCCCCTCGGACGCGTCCTACCTCACCGGCCTGCTGCCCGCCTTCCTGATCGCCGGTCTCGGCCTCGGCACCTCGTTCGTCCCGGTGCAGGTCGCGGCGTTCGCCGGCGCCGGACCGGAGGACTCGGGGCTGTCCGCCGGGCTGATCAACACTGCTCAGGAGGTCGGCGGCGCCCTCGGCCTCGCCGTCGCCGCCACCGTCGCCTTCCGCCGCGTCCCCGAGCTCACCGCGTGGGCCCATGGTGTGCCGGCCCGGGTCGTCGAGGCGCGCACCACCGTGTTCCACGACGCCTTCCTCACCGGGGCCTGCTTCGCCGCGGCCGGGCTGCTCGTCGCGCTCGTCCTGCTCCCCCTCACCAGGCCCGAGCCGACCTGAGCCCGCGTACGACGTCGGGCCCGGCGCACGCGCACCGGGCCCGACGTCGTACGCGGAGGGTCCGCTCTACTCGGCGCTGGCGATGGTCAGCGAGCGCAGCCGGAACGCCGCCAGGAACGCGGCGCCCACCGTGACGGCGACGAGCAGCGGGATCGCGACCCCGAGGTCGACCGACGAGCTGACGGGCGACGCCGGGGTCAGGGCGTCGGTGACCGACAGCGCCCACTGCTGGATGGACGCCGACTTGGCGCCCGGCGCGAAGCTCCCGAGCAGCGTCTCCCAGACCAGCGCGTACAGCAGCCCGATCGTCACCGCGTTCCGGCTCAGCACCGCGAGCGCCACGAACACCGCGCTGTAGGCGATGCCGCCGACCAGCACGCCGACGGTGAAGGCGGGCACCAGCTGCGCGGTCGTCCCGGTCAGCACCAGCCCGGCCAGCAGGGTCGGGACGACCGAGAACGCCGCGACCAGCACGATCGCGACCGCCAGCTTCGTCAGCACGATCACCTGCCGCGGGATCGGCTTGGTCAGCACGTACATGATCTGGCCGTCGTCGATCTCCGGGCCGATCACCCCGGTGCCCGCGATCAGCGCGAGCAGCGGTAGCAGCGTGGCCAGCCCGAACTTCTGCAGCACGTTCGCCGAGACGTCCAGGTCGTTGTTGCCGGTCCAGCGCAGCACGACCGCCAGGACGACCAGCAGCGCCGGCAGCGCGAGCAGGAGCAGCGCGCGCCGCCGGCCGAGCATCGCCCGGAAGGTGATCATCGCTATGGTCGCGTTCATCGGAGCATCACCGGGCCACCAGGTAGGAGAAGACGCTTTCGAGGGACTCGTCCGCCGGGGAGACCTCCCACAGCCGGACGCCGGCGTCCCGGGACACCTGCGGGAGCAGCCAGGTGAAGCGCTGGAAGTCGACCGCCTCGACCCGCAGGCCCTTGTCGGTGAGCTGGACGCTGCGGGCCGAGCCGTCGGCGATGACGGCGGCGGCGAGGCCCCGGTCGTCGGACGAGCGGACGAGGAAGATGTGCGGCCGGTCCGTCATCAGCCGGCGGATCTTGCGGAAGTCGCCGGACGCGGCGTGCCGGCCCGCGACGATCACCTCGATGTGCCCGGCGAGCCGCTCGACCTCCTCCAGGATGTGCGAGGAGAACAGGATCGTGCGGCCCTCGTTCGCCATCCGGGTGATCAGGTCCATCAGCTGGAGGCGCTGGCGCGGGTCCATCCCGTTGAACGGCTCGTCCAGCAGGAGGACGGGCGGGTCGTGCACGAGCGCGGACGCCATCTTGATCCGCTGCTTCATGCCCTTGGAGTAGGTGCCGATCGTGCGGTTCGCCGCGTACGCCATCTCGACCCGGTCGATGGCCTGGCGCGCGGCGGCGCGCGGGTCGGGCAGCTTGTGCAGCTTCGCCATCGACAGCACGAACTGCTCGCCGGTGAGGAAGTCGTAGGCGCTCTCGCGCTCGGGGACGAGCCCGAGCCGCCGGTAGATGCCGGGGTTCTGCCAGATCGGCTCGCCGTCCAGGGTGATCGTCCCGGACGAGGGGGCGAGGAACCCGCCCATCATGTGGATGAGCGTGGACTTCCCGGCGCCGTTCGGGCCGAGCAGGCCGGTGACGCCCGGGCCGATCGTCATCGAGACGCCGTTGACCGCGACGACGTTGCCGTACCAGCGGGACACCTTCTCCAACCGGATCTCGCTCATGCCCTGCTCCTTCGAGGGGGGACGGCCCCCCGCGCCCCCCGGTTCGCTCCGCTCATGAGAGGCCCGCCTTCCGGAACCGGCGGTACAGGACCGCGACCGAGCCGACGACGATCACCGCGCACAGCGCGAGCGCGACGACGCCGGCGAGCGTGCCGGACGGCACGTCCACCGAGGACTTCTCCTGCCCGAGCAGCCGCACCTGGACGATGTCGATCAGGTTGAACGGGGCGAGGAGCCCGATCCAGCCGGCCAGGGTGAAGTTGGTCTGGTGCTCGGCGATGCCCTGGATGATCAGCGTGAACGTACTGGTGATCATGTAGACGGCGATGACGGCGGCGACGCCGAGGCCGCGGCGCGGGGTGAACGCGGCGACGACCATCCCGATCGCGGCGAGCACCAGCGCGAACAGCACGCAGCCGGCGAGGCCCGCGAGGTAGTGCAGGAACTGGTGCCAGGAGTCCGGCACCTTCGTCACGAGGCCGCCGACGTACAGCACGGTGACGGGCACCGCCATCAGCGCGAACAGCGCGGTGGCGAGCGCGCCGAGCTTCGCCAGGACGAAGTCGAGGTGGCCGACCGGCCGGGAGAAGTACAGCGGGACGACGTGGAAGCGGATCTCCCGGGACGCCAGCACGGGCGCCTGCGTGGCCAGGAAGATCGCGATGATGACCTGGAGGGTGACCGCGTACGACGAGTAGCGCATCAGCGCCTCGGGCCGCTTGGCGACCGCGACGACCGCGACGGACCCGGCGGCCGGCAGCAGCATGATCGCGGCGAGCAGGAACGGCATGACCTTCGCGCGGGCGGGCCGTCCGAGCCCGAAGGCGGCGCGCAGGTTGTGCACGTACAGCGACCGCATCACGTAGGCGCGGCCGCTGCGGCGGCCCTCGTAGTGGCGGTAGCCGATGTCGTGGATGGTGCTGGTGCTCATCGCGGACCTCCCTGCGGCGCGCCGGGCGGCATCGGGACGGGCGGGGCGTCCGGCGGGCCGGGCGGCGGCAGGCCCGGCGTCCCCGGCGAACCGGGCGGACCCGGCATGCCCGGCGGGACGGTCTCCGCGGGCGCGGTCTGGAAGACCTCCTCGATGTGGTGGCGGCGCTGCTCCATCCGGATCAGCCGCAGCCCGAGGTCGGCGACGCCGTCCCGGACGAGGTCGTACGTCGCCTCCCCGGCGATGTCGATGACCAGGAACCGGCCCTCGGGGTGCACGGAGACGCCCTGGTCGTACAGGTGCCGCCCGAGCGTGTCGCGCCCCTCGTCCACCTCGACGGTGAGCACGCCGCTCTCGGCGGTGTACGCCTCGACGGCCTGCGAGCGCAGCAGCTTCCCGCCGTCGATGATGACCACGTGGTCGCAGACCCGCTCCAGCTCGCCCAGCAGGTGCGAGGTGACCAGCACGCTGATGCCGAACTCGGCGCCGATGCGCCGGATCAGGTCCAGCATCTCGTCGCGCCCGGCCGGGTCGAGGCCGTTGGTGGGCTCGTCGAGGAAGACCAGCTTCGGGTCGTGCACGAGGGCCTGGGCCAGCTTCACCCGCTGCCGCATGCCGGTCGAGTAGCCGCCGATGGGACGGTAGCGCTCCTCGTACAGCCCGACGTGGCGGAGGGTGTCGGCGGCGCGCTCGCGCGCGGCGGCCGGCGGCAGCCCGCACATCCGCGCCATGTGCACGACGAACTCCGTCGCGGACACGTCCGGCGGGAGGCACTCGTACTCGGGCATGAACCCGACGCTCTCCCGGATCCTGACGCCCTCGCGGGCGATGTCCATGCCCAGCACGGTCGCGGTGCCGGCGGACGGGGGCTGCAGGCCGAGCAGGATCTTGATCAGCGTGGACTTGCCGGCGCCGTTGGCGCCGACCAGCCCCACGACGCCGGGCTCGACGGCCACCGTCAGGTCGTCCAGGGCGGTCACCCGGGGGAACCTCATCGTCAGGCCCTGGGTGGCGATAATCGGCATGTCCCCGAACCTAGCGGCTGGGTGCGGCCGCGGCGTCACCCTTAGGTGGTACGCGGATGCGCCTTAGGTCGACCGTTTGGCCGCCGATCGGCCCCTCTGGCGGAGGACCGCGCTCCATACGGCGCGCTGGAGGAACAGCGTCCCCGTCCCGGCGATGATCATCCCGAGGAGGTTGACGCCGAGCTGCTCCAGCGACCCGGTGATCTCGGCGCCGTGCCGGAGCGCCATCGCGACCGCGAGGTTCCCGGCGGCCGGGACGGTGGTGACCGAGATGAAGACGCCGACCAGCGCCGACGACTTCCCCGCCGTCAGCGACAGCACCCCGGCGGCGCCCGCGAGCAGCGCGACGATGAACGACCAGCGGTCCGGGCTGTAGATGAACGCGGTGAGCGGCCGGTTCGCGGGCAGCCGGTCGCTCTCGATGACGCCGGTCCACTTGCTGACCAGCGCGCAGACGTAGGTGATGGCGATGGCGGAGGTGAACCCGACGACCAGCGCCCGGACCGCCTGCCAGATCCGCCCCGGCTGCCGCCGGAAGATCCCGTAGCAGATCGCCGCGATCGCGGCGAACTCCGGGCCGAGCACCATCGCGCCGACCACCAGGACCGGTGAGTCGATCAGCGCGGCGATCCCGGCCAGCTGCGTCGCCAGCGCGAGGAACGCGATGAACGACCAGGTCAGCATGGTGCCCTCGGTGACCTGCCGGTCGAACTCGTCCCACACGACCGCGTCGTCGCCGTGGCCGGGCGCGCGCCGCTCGGCCCGCTCGGCGACCTCCGACATCGACAGGTCGATCTTCTCCATCGCGATGGAGCCGTCCTTGTCGATGCCGAGCCGGCGCAGCGCGGCGAGGACCTCGTTGGCGGACTCGCGCGCCACGTCGATCTGGACGAGGTCGCCGCGAGGGGAGCGCGCGGCGCCGGGGAGGACGACGACGTTCGTGGCGCCGGTGCAGTCCGACAGGGCCGCGCAGACGGCCTCCGTCCGGTCCGGCGGGACGATCGCTCTGAGGTGCAGCACCCGCCACATGCTGCCGTAAAAGCCCGGTGACCGTGGCGTCGGCGCGAGTCCGTACGATTTGATCGTTTATTTACCCGCATCTGGGTGAAAGACGACAGAAAACTCCGGGTGGTGAGGGCATGACGCGGCGCGACGGTCTGCGACGGGAACGCGTGCGACGACGGGAAGGGGCGCCTCGACGGGCACACGGCCGGGACGGGACGGCCCTCGCGGCGGCGGCGCTCGCGCTCACCGTCCCCCTCGCGGCGTCCGGCTGCAAGACGAACGCGGGCGCGGGCGGATCGTCCGGTGGGTCGTCCGGCGGGTCCGGGCCGTCCCGGAGCGACGGGCACGCGGTGAGCCCCCTCGACAACCCCGACGGCACCAAGCCGGGCCTCGCCCCCATCACCTCCTCCGGCGACCTCGGCAAGGCGCGCGCGCTCATCAAGAAGGTCGCCACCAAGGGACGCGGCCCGAAGACCGGCTACGAGCGCGACGAGTTCGGCTACGCCTGGATGGACAACGCGCCCGACGTCCCGTTCGCGCACAACGGCTGCGACACCCGCAACGACCTGCTGAAGCGCGACGGGCAGGACGTGAAGTACCGGTCCGGGTCCAACTGCGTCATCGTCTCCCTCACGCTGGACGACCCCTACTCCGGCAAGACCATCCACTGGACGAAGTCGCACGCGACCGCCATCCAGATCGACCACGTGATGCCGCTGTCGTACGACTGGCAGATGGGCGCGTCGCGGTGGACGAAGGACAAGCGCGAGTCCATCGCCAACGACCCGCTGAACCTCATCCCGGTGGACGGGCCGCTGAACGGCGCCAAGAGCGACTCGGGGCCGGCGTCGTGGCTGCCGCCGAACAAGCGCGTCCGCTGCTCCTACGGCGTCCGCGTCGCGCAGGTGTCGCTGAAGTACGACCTGCCCGTGACGTCCGCCGACAAGCAGAAGATGCTCGAACTGTGCGGCGGATGACGGCGGCCCGCCCGCATATGCTCGTCGGATGAGCAACGAACCCGACGACCGGCCCGAAGCCGAGACCGCCGAGACCGCCGACCGGCCCCGGGTCCGCACCGAGCGCGGGGTCGGCGCCCGCGCCGTCGGCGCCGAGGTGACCGGCGCGTCCGCCACCGGCCTCACCCTGCGCCTCGGCAACGGCCTCGGCTCGCTCGCCCTCGGCTCCATGGCGCTCGGCGCGATCGCCATCGGCGCCGTCGCCATCGGCAAGCTGGCCGTGAAGCGCGCGATCATCGGCCACCTGGAGGCGGGCACCGTCGAGATCCGGCACCTCAAGGTCGGGCGCCTGGAGATCGACGAGCGCTGACCGCGCTCCCGCGCCCCCGGCCCGCGGCCGGGGTGCTCGCCCGGCGGCTCGCACCCCGGCCCTGACCGGCCTCAGCCGAGGAGGTCGCGGACGACCGCGGCCAGCCGCTCGGCGACGGCCTGCGCCTGGTCGTGCGACGCCGCCTCCACCATCACCCGCACCATCGGCTCGGTGCCGCTCGGCCGGATCAGCACCCGGCCCGTCTCGCCCAGCTCGGCCTCCGCGTCCGCCACCGCCGACGCCAGGCCCGGGTCGGTCTTCGCGCGCCCCTTGTCCACGTCCTTGACGTTGATCAGCACCTGCGGCAGCCGCGTCATCGCCTTCGCCAGCTCGTCCAGCGGGCGGCCCCGCCGCACCATCGCCGCCAGCAGGTGCAGGCCGGTCAGCACCCCGTCCCCGGTGGTCGCGTGGTCCAGCATGATCACGTGGCCGGACTGCTCGCCGCCGAAGACGAACCCGCGCTCCTTCATCGCCTCCAGCACGTACCGGTCGCCGACCGCGGTCTCCACGACCGCGATCCCGGCGTCCCGCATCGCCAGCTTGAAGCCGAGGTTCGACATCACCGTCGCCACGACGGTGTCGGCCGCGAGGGCGCCCGCCTCCCGCAGGTCCAGCGCCAGGATCGCCATGATCTGGTCGCCGTCCACCACCTCGCCCGACGCGGTCACCGCCAGGCACCGGTCGGCGTCGCCGTCGTTGGCGATGCCCGCGTCCGCGCCGTGCTCGCGCACCGCCGCGCACAGCGCGTCCAGATGCGTGGACCCGCAGCCGGAGTTGATGTTCAGCCCGTCCGGCGCCGTCCCGATGGTGATCACCTCGGCGCCCGCGCGGCGCAGCGCCTCCGGCGCCACCTCGCTGGACGCGCCGTTCGCGCAGTCCACCACCACGCGCAGCCCGTCCAGCGACACCGGCAGCGTCGCCAGCAGGTGCGCGACGTACTGCTCGACCGCGCCGTGCGCCTCCCGGACCCGGCCGACGCCCGCGCCGGTCGGCGGCTCCCACGCCTCCCCGAGCCGCGCCTCGATCCGGTCCTCGATCTCGTCCGGCAGCTTGTAGCCGCTGCGGTCGAAGAACTTGATCCCGTTGTCCGGCGCCGGGTTGTGCGACGCCGACAGCATGACGCCGATATCGGCGGCCAGCTCGTGCGTCAGGTGCGCGACCGCCGGCGTCGGCAGCACCCCGAGCCGCAGCACGTCGACGCCCGAGCTCGCGAGCCCGGCGACCACCGCCGCCTCGAGGAACTCGCCCGAGGCCCGCGGGTCGCGCCCGACCACCGCCATCGGCCGGTGCCCCCGGAACGCGCCCTGCTCGCCGAGGACCCGCGCCGCCGCGACGGACAGGTCCATGGCCAGCGGGGCGGTCAGGTCGCGGTTGGCGAGCCCTCGCACGCCGTCGGTCCCGAACAGACGAGCCACAGTTCAACTCCCGGAAAGACGAAAAGACCGCGCGAGCGGTCCGGAGCGGGTGCGCGCCCCGTCCGCCCATGCGGTCAAATCTAGTGGGCCAGGTCCTGCGAACACGGGCGAGCCGCCGCACCCGGTGCGCCGCCCGTGCGGGGCGGCCGCGGAAACGTCCACGGGGTGCGGCGGCTCGTGCCGTCGATCAGCGCTTGCTGTACTGCGGAGCCTTGCGGGCCTTCTTGAGGCCGGCCTTCTTGCGCTCCGGCACCCGCGCGTCGCGGGTGAGGAACCCGGCCTTCTTCAGCGCCGGGCGGTGCTCGATGTTCGCGAACTGCAGCGCGCGGGAGATCCCGAGGCGCAGCGCGCCGGCCTGGCCGGTGGTGCCGCCGCCGTTGACCCGGGCGAGGACGTCGAACTGGCCCTCCAGGCCGAGCAGGACGAACGGCTCGTTCACGATCTGCTGGTGGACCTTGTTCGGGAAGTACTGGTCCAGGGTGCGGCCGTTGATCTTCCACTGGCCGGAGCCCGGGACGATCCGGACCCGCGCGATGGCCTGCTTGCGGCGGCCGGTGCCCGCGGCCGGGCCGGTGGCGACCGGCTGGCCCAGGAAGCTCTCGCCGGCGGCCTCGGGGGTCTCGGTGCTGTACTCGGACGGAGCGTCCTCGTAGGAGTCGAATTCGACGCCCTCGGCGGGCGTCTCGGTGGACTCGGTCACGCTTCTCCTCAGGTGTTCTAGCCAGGGCGGCTGGCCCGGTGATCGGGTGCCCCGGCGGCCTCCACGGGCGCGCGCCGTCGCGCGTCCGCGTTACTTCGCGGTCTGGCTGATCTGGGTGATCTCGAACGGGACGGGCTTCTGCGCCTGGTGCGGGTGGTCCGGACCGGCGTAGACCTTCACCTTCCCGAACATCTTCCGGCCGAGGGTGTTCTTGGGCAGCATGCCCTTGATCGCCTTCTCGACCGCCCGCTCGGGGTGCTTGGCCAGCAGGTCGCCGTAGGCCACCGAGCGGAGACCGCCCGGGTAGCCCGAGTGCCGGTAGGCCTTCTTCTGCTCCAGCTTGTTGCCCGACAGCGCCACCTTGTCGGCGTTCACGATGACGACGAAGTCACCGGTGTCGAGGTGCGGGGCGTAGATGGGCTTGTGCTTACCCCGAAGCAGCTGCGCGACCTGACTGGCGAGACGGCCCAGCACGACATCGGTCGCGTCGATGACGTACCACTGACGCTGTACGTCAGCGGGCTTAGGGGTGTACGTGCGCACGGTCGTCAGCCTTCGTTTCTCGTCGACTTCACAGCGGATATCCTGCTCGCGCCGATCAGGACACTTGGATCTCCGACCTGGCGCTCCGGGAGGCCGGGGCCCGTAACGCGCGGACCCGTCCCCGGGACGGACACGCTGTGGGGCACACCGACACGTCGTTGCGATTCGTCTCCCGCCCGGACAGGCGTCGACGCATACAACAAACCCGCAGGATACCCGCGCGGACGCACGCGGGTCAAAACGCGGATCGCTGTGGCAGTCTCCCAGCCGCCTCCCAGTATGCAGCATCGTCCGCGGGGCCGGGCCCGGCGGCCCCGCCCCGCCCGGCGCGCCGTTTCAGACGATCTTCGTGTTCGCTCCCCCTTATAGGGATAAGGTGCCGCCGACCGGTCCACGCCGGCGCCGCCGGCCCGCACCCGGGAGCCCCCGCTGTCCCCTGCCCGCAGACCCGGCCGACGGCGCAGTTCCGGCCGACGGCCCGGACGCCACCAGGCCCGGCACTTCGGCGAGTCCGCGGCGCGCGGCTCTTCTCCTCTTCCTCCCGCTCGGGACTTCTCGCAGGTGCGGCCCGACCGGCCCGCGGGGTCCGGGCGGCGCCGTGCGCGGAAGGGGCGGCCCGGCTCCCGGCCCCTCCTCGCGATCGCGGTGACCATCGGCGCGTCGGCCCTCGCCATCGGCACGGGCGTCGCGCTCGACCGGCTCGTCCTGCCCCAGTTGCGGTCGGAGCCGATCGCCGCGTCCGACCACGGCGGCGGCCCGTCCCGCACCGGGGCCCCGGGCGGACGGGACGAGCCCGGCACCGGAACGGGCGGAGTCGCCGGCCCGGGGCGCGGTACGCGCACCGCGCCCGCCGACGCCCCGGCCGGCGTCGTCGCGACGGCGCCGCCGAGGACGGCGCACGCCCCGTCGCCGTCCCCGAGGCCGTCGACGGCGAAGACGACGCCACCCGTCGAGGACGCCGACCCGCCGGCGGACGGCCCGAGCGAGGCTCCCGGCGCGTCCGATCCGGCGAGCGCCGTCGTGGCGCTCACCAACGCGGAGCGGGCCAAGGCCGGCTGCAGGCCCCTCCGCGTCGACAAGCGGCTCGCCACCGCGGCCCGCGCGCACTCCGCCGACATGGCCGCGCACGGTTACTTCGACCACGACTCCCTCGACGGCGCCAGCCCCTGGACGCGGATGCTCGACGCCGGCTACCCCGCGCCGGGCGCCGAGAACATCGCCAAGGGGTACGCCACGGCCGCCGCGGTCGTCGGCGGGTGGATGGACAGCCCCGGCCACCGCGCGAACATCCTCGACTGCGGCCTCCGCGCCATCGGCGTCGGCATGGCCGCGGGCCCCGGCGGCCGCCTGTGGACCCAGGACTTCGGCTGGACGTGACGGCCCGGACCCGCTCCGCGACCTTCCGCAAAGCACCGGCGTCCGGTTCGCCCCCATGTCATGGTGGGTGTTCCGAAGGTCCAGAGCCCTGAACGAGGAACGGTAAGGTCCAGAGCCATGGGTTATCCGGGCGATCAAGGCAGGCCCGGCGGCCGGCCACCGGGGCCGTCGCCGCAGGCGCCGTACGGCTCCGGAGCCGAGGCGCCACCGTACGGCAACGACAACGACGAGACCTCCGCCCCGCACGGCGAAGCGTCCGGCGCGCGCCCGTTCGGCGGCGAGTCCTTCGGCACCGGACCGCTGGAGGCGGACCCCTTCGGGACCGGGCCGCTGGAGGCGGAGCCCTTCGCGGCGCCGTCCTCGGCGGCCGAGCCCCCGGGCGCGCCCGGCGGGCCGACGGCCGCCTGGGGCGAGCCGCCCGCGCAGGGCGGCCAGGACGCGTTCCCGCCAGGCGACTTCGGGTCCGCAGGGCACGACCGCTTCGGGCAGGACCAGTTCGGGCAGCAGCAGTTCGGGCACGAGCCGTTCGGTCAACAGCAGTTCGGGCAGGAGCAGTTCGGGCAGCCGCCCGGCGAGTTCGGGCAAGGCGACCCCGGGGGCGACCCCTACGGCGCCCCGATGCCCGGCGGCTACCAGCAGGGCGACTTCGACGGGGCGCCTCCCGGGCCGTCCGGCGAGGACGGCCCGTCCGGGCGGCGCCGCAGCCTCCCGCTGATCATCGGCGGCGCGGTCGTCGCCGGGCTGGTCCTCATCGGCGGCGGCGTCGGCGTCGCGTCGATGATGAAGGACGACTCCAAGCCCGCGAAGAAGGCGCCGCCCGCCGCCGCGTCCACCAAGCCGACGGCGCCGGCGTCGCCGACCGTCCCGCCGCTGCAGGCGGTGAAGCTCCAGAGCCGCGCCACCGACCCGGTGAAGCTCACCCTGTCGGAGGTGTTCGGCAAGGCGTCGTTCAAGGCGTCGGGCCTCAAGTACGTGCGGACCGCCGCGAACTCCACGACGAAGTGCAGCGCCGTCGTCGGCGGCGTCGCCCTGGAGAAGGCGCTGAAGAAGGGCGACTGCACGCAGGCGCTCCGCGCGACCTACGCGCTCAGCAGCGGGTCGCTGATCGGCACCATCGGCGTCCTCAACCTCAAGTCCGCGGACGCGGCCAAGGCAGCCCTGAAGGCCGCGTCCGCCAAGGACGCGTTCCTGCTGGCCCTGCCCGGCAAGGGCGTCACCAAGAAGGCGGGCAAGGGCCTCGCGTTCGGCACCTCGCAGGCGCGCGGCCACTACCTCGTCATGACCTGGGTGCAACGGCCGGACGGCAAGGCGATCGCCGCCAAGTACCATAAGGCGGTCAGCGTCTTCGGCGCCGAGCTGTACAAGGGCAGCGACCTCGCCTTCGCCCTGCACTACAGGGAAACAGAAGGCAAACCCCTCAAGAAATGACCGGTTTGAATACCCTGTCTGCTTATGTCTGGACCTAGAGACACCCGGGAGACCGCCGAGGAGGCGGGGACGGCCGCCGCCCCCGCCTCCTCGGCGCCCCCCAGCTTCGGTGCGGTCCCTCCCGCGGGGGGTTCCGCCGCCACCGAGGCCGCTCCCGCCAGCCAGGCCCCGATCGACGAGGCCGCCGCGCCCGCCACCGCGGGCGGCGCGGCCGCCGCCGACGAGGCACCGTCCGCGTCCTCCCCCCTCCGGCTGCCCGCGTTCGGCCTGCAGACCCCCTGGTGGGCCTCCGAACCCGCCGCCGACACGGGCGGCACCGGCGAACCGGCCGGAGCCGCCGCGGCTCCGGGCACGGCGCCGGCCGCGGAGACCGACGCGCCCGCCGGAACGGTCCCGCCCGGCACGCTCGTCGCCGGGGTCGGCGTCCCGAACGTCGACTCCCGCCGCGCCGTCCCGTCCGAGCCGCTCCGCAAGGGGCCGCTCGCCTTCGGCGACACCGACCCGGACGGCTTCCCCGCCATCCGCCCCGACGAGGACGCCGCCCCCGGGCCGGCCCCCTCCGGCGCGGACGGCGACCCGGCCGAGGAGGCCCCGCGCCCCTCCACGACGACCGGCCCCATGGGCATCGCGCCCCCGGTCCCGCCGAAGAACGGCAAGCCCGCCGGGCCCGCGCCCGCACGGGCCCAGCCGACCGGACAGCCCCAGCCCGCCGCGCAGGCCAAGGCGGCCGCACAGGGCCGGCCCGCCGCTGCGGCGAAGACGGCCGAGCAGCCCCGGCCCGCGCCGGAACCCCCGGCCCCGCCGCGCGGCGGAACGGACGGCACGGCGGCGTTCGAGAAGGCCGTGGAGGCCGAGAAGGCGTCCGCTGCGGTCGCCCCCGTTCTGGTCCCCGACGCGATCCTGCCGCCGGGCGTCCTGCCGCCCACCGGCAGCGGCCCGTACCCGCACGGCGAGGGGGGCGACGCGACCGCCACGGCCGAGCAGCCCGCCATGGCCACGGTGATCACCCCCGTCTACCACGCCGAAGGCGGCGTCCCGATCGACGAGTCCGCCCCGGCGGGCACCGGCGGGCCCGGCGGGCCGTCCGCGCCCGGCACCCGGCCGCGCGGGGGCAACGGCAGGCAGCGCCTCGTCCTCATCGGCGGCGGCGCGGGCCTCGTGCTCGCCGCCCTCGTGGCGCTGTTCGTCCTCGGCGGGACGGGCTCGAAGGGCGACGGCGCCACCCGCAAGGCCGCCGAGCCCAGCCACGCCGCGTCCGCGCCGCCGAAGGCGAGCACGCCGCCCAAGCCGAAGCCGACCGACATCAACGACGAGAAGACCGACCCGAAGGACCTGTCGTTCACCGAGGCCTTCCCCGAGACGACCGTCGAACTCGGCAGCCGCACCTTCGGCCGGGACCGCTGGTCCGTCAACAAGGATCTCAGCTACGCGGCGCGCGGCTCCATGCTGAAGGCGCTGCAGCGGGAGAGCTGCCGCAAGGTCGTCCGCGCCACCTTCGTCAACAAGATCAAGACGTGGGCCGTCACGACCGGGATCGCGGTCATGCCGAACCGGGCGGCGGCCCTGCGGGTGAGCCGCGCCGGCGACCCCGCCAAGTACGAGTGGTTCCGCGGCATGTCCGGCCAGGAGGCCAAGGACATCGACCGCGCCGGCGGCTACGCGGCCGTCACGGTCCGCGGCCGGTACGTCATCTACGCCTACGTCCAGGACCCGAGCGGCAAGCAGATCAAGCCCGGCGACCAGCTCGCCAAGCAGATCGCGCAGGAGTTCCTCGGCTACGACGCCCGTCCGATCGAGGCCCGCGCGCACGGCTGACGCACCGGAACGGCCGACGCACCGGAACGGCTGACGCACAGAACGGCGGCGGCCGAGGGGACGATCCCCCTCGGCCGCCGCCGTTCCCGTCTCGGCTAGGAGGCGGTGCCGGGCCGCTCCGCGCCCGCATTCGCCGCGCCCGCGCCCGCGTTCGCCGTGCCCGCGTGCTCCGCGGCCGCCGCCGCGGCGTTCAGCGTCCGGACCCGCCGCGTCTCCTGCGCCCGCTTGGCGAGGCTGTCGTCGTCCGGGTACCGGATCTCCTCCAGCGACAGGCCGTGCGCCGGCGCCACGTTCACGCCCGAGTCCCGGACGCGCGCCGCCAGCACCTGCGCGGGCCACTCCACGTCGCGGCGCCCGTCCCCCACCATCAGCAGGGCGCCCACCAGCGCGCGGACCATCGAATGGCAGAACGCGTCCGCCTCGACCGTCGCGAGCGCCAGATGCGGGTCCCGGTCGTCGCGCGCCCACTCGTAGCGCAGCAACTCCCGGATCGTCGTCGCGCCCTCCCGCTTGCGGCAGTACGCGGCGAAGTCGTTCTCCCCCACCAGCAGCCGCGCGGCCTCGTTCATCCGGTCCAGGTTCAGCGGGCGCGGATGCCACAGCACGTCGTGGCGGCGCAGCGGCTCCACGCCCACCGGGTTGTCGCACACCCGGTACACGTACCGGCGCGCCAGCGCCGAGAACCGGGCGTCGAACCCCTCCGGCGCCACCGACACCCGCCACACCCGCACGTCCGGCGGCAGCAGCCCGGCCAGCCGGCGCGGCATCGTCCCGTTGATCGCCGAGTACGCGGCGACCGGCACCACCAGATGCGCCACCTGCGCGCGCGCGTGCACGCCCGCGTCCGTGCGTCCCGCGACGGTCAGCATCGGCGGCGGATCCAGCCGCAGCATCCGCGCCAGGGCGTCCTCGATCACCCCCTGGACGGTGCGCTGGTTCGGCTGCCGGGCCCAGCCCGCGAAGTCCGTCCCGTCGTATCCGATGTCGAGGCGGAGTCGTACCAGTGCGGTCATGTCAGGTGGACTGTCCTTCGCCACTGCCCGTCCGTTCCCCCCGATGAGCCCGTGGTTTCATCGGGTGTTCCATTGACACGCTCCCCCGCCGTCCGCAGCCGCCTGACCTGACCATGCCCTCAAGTCTGACAAAGATCAGGCCCACCGTCTTACTCCGACGGTGGGCCTGTTCATCTCGTGCCTACTCTTGACGTCCCGCGAACCCCGCAGGCGCGGTGAACGGGGGGACGGCGGTCCGTAGCCTCGTCGGCTACTTCTCGTCCTTGCCCTCTTCCGCCTCGGCCTCGTCGGCGCCGGTGGCCTCGGCGGTCGCCGGGGCCTCGGTCTCCTCCGCGGTCTCCTCGGCGGGGGCCTCGGCCGGGGCGGCCTCGGTCGCCGGGGCGGCCTGCGCGGTCGCCGGGCCGGCCGACAGCTGCTCCTGCACCAGCTCGATCACGGCCATGGGGGCGTTGTCGCCCTTGCGCGGCCCGATCTTGGTGATGCGGGTGTAGCCGCCGGGACGGTTCTCGAAGCGCGGCGCGATCTCGGTGAAGAGCTCGTGCACGACGCTCTTGTCGCGGATCGTCCGGGCCACCAGGCGACGGTTGTGCAGGTCGCCCTTCTTGGCCTTGGTGATCAGCTTCTCCGCCAGCGGGCGCACCCGCCGGGCCTTGGCCTCGGTGGTGGTGATGCGGCCGTGCTCGAACAGCGCGGTCGCCAGGTTCGCCAGCATCAGCTTCTGGTGCGCGGCGCTACCGCCGAGGCGGGGGCCCTTGGTGGGCTGCGGCATGTCTCTTCCTTCCTGCACCGGCCGTGTCAGGTACCGGTGTCAGCTGGTTCCGGACCGGCCGGGGGAACGCGCCCCCGGCCGCCCGGAATCGGGTTCTAGTACTGCTCGGTCTCGGCGTAGCCCTGGTCGTCGTCGCCGTAGTTGTCGGCCGCCGCGCTCGGGTCGAACCCGGGCGGGGAGTCCTTCAGCGACAGGCCCATGTCGTTGAGCTTCTGCTTGACCTCTTCGATCGACTTGGCGCCGAAATTCCTTATGTCGAGGAGGTCCTGCTCGCTGCGGGCCACGAGCTCGCCCACCGAGTGGATGCCCTCGCGCTTGAGGCAGTTGTAGGAGCGGACCGTCAGGTTCAGCTCCTCGATCGGCAGGGCCAGGTCCGCGGCGAGCGCGGCGTCCGTCGGGGACGGGCCCATGTCGATGCCCTCGGCCTCGACGTTGAGCTCCCGGGCCAGCCCGAACAGCTCGACGAGGGTCTTGCCGGCGGAGGCGACCGCGTCGCGCGGCAGCATCGCCTGCTTGGTCTCCACGTCCAGGATCAGGCGGTCGAAGTCGGTGCGCTGCTCGACTCGGGTCGCCTCGACCTTGTAGGTGACCTTCAGCACGGGCGAGTAGATGGAGTCGATCGGGATCCGGCCGATCTCCTGGCCCGGCTGCTTGTTCTGCGCGGCGGAGACGTAGCCGCGGCCGCGCTCGACCGTCAGCTCCATCTCCAGCTTGGCCTTGTTGTTCAGCGTGGCGATGTGCAGGTCCGGGTTGTGGACCTCGACGCCCGCCGGCGGCGCGATGTCGGCCGCGGTGACCTCGCCCGGGCCCTGCTTGCGCAGGTACATCACCACGGGCTCGTCGTGCTCGGAGGAGACCACCAGCTCCTTGAGGTTCAGGATGATGTCGGTGACGTCCTCCTTCACCCCCGGGACGGTGGAGAACTCGTGGAGCACGCCCTCGATCCGGATGCTGGTGACGGCCGCACCGGGGATCGAGGAGAGCAGCGTACGGCGGAGCGAGTTGCCGATCGTGTAGCCGAAGCCCGGCTCCAGCGGCTCGATGGTGAACCGCGACCGGTACTCGTCGACCTGCTCTTCGGTGAGAGTTGGACGCTGAGCGATGAGCATGTTGGTGCCTTCTTCCCGCGGTGCCCGCTATTTGACGACCGCGTTCTGGAGTGTTCCCCGTCCCACCAGGATGCCACGCGGAGCGCGGCATCCTGGTGGAACGCGGGGTCCTGCGTGAAACCGGGCTCTTACTTGGAGTAGAGCTCGACGATCAGCTGCTCCTGGACGGGAGCGTCGATCTGCTGCCGGACGGGCAGCGCGTGCACGAGGATCCGCATCTTCTCGCCGTCGATCCCGAGCCACGCCGGGACCTGGCGCTCGCCGACCTCGGCCTTGGCGACCTGGAACGGCGTCATCTCGAGCGACTTGCTCTTGACGTCGACGATGTCGGCCTCGCTCACCAGGAAGGACGGGATGTTGACCTTCCTGCCGTTGACCCGGATGTGGCCGTGGCGGATGAGCTGGCGGGCCATGTCGCGGGACTTGGCGAAGCCCGCGCGGTAGACCACGTTGTCGAGCCGGCGCTCGAGCAGGCGCAGCAGGTTCTCACCCGTCTTGCCGCCCTGGCGGTTCGCCTCGACGTAGTAGTTGCTGAACTGCCGCTCCAGCACGCCGTAGATGCGCTTGGCCTTCTGCTTCTCGCGCAGCTGCAGCAGGTACTCGGTCTCCTTGGGCCGACCGCGACCGTGCTCACCCGGCGGGTAGGGACGGATCTCGATCGGGCACTTCGGGCCCTCGCACTTGCTGCCCTTGAGGAACAGCTTCATCTTCTCGCGGCGGCAGAGCTTGCAGTCCGCACCGGTGTAACGAGCCATTGTTCTGTGATCTCCCCTACGGCCTCAGACGCGGCGGCGCTTGGGCGGCCGGCAGCCGTTGTGCGGAACGGGCGTGACGTCCTGGATGGAACCCACCTCCAGGCCGGTGGCCTGGAGGGAGCGGATCGCGGTCTCGCGACCGGAGCCGGGGCCCTTGACGAAGACGTCGACCTTGCGCATGCCGTGCTCCATCGCGCGCCGGGCGGCGGCCTCGGCGGCCTGCTGCGCGGCGAACGGGGTCGACTTGCGCGAGCCCTTGAAGCCCACGTGGCCCGAGGAGGCCCAGGAGATCACGTTGCCGTTGGGGTCGGTGATCGAGACGATCGTGTTGTTGAACGTGCTCTTGATGTGGGCGTGCCCGTGAGCGACGTTCTTCTTCTCCTTGCGGCGCACCTTCTTGGCGCCGACACGGCTCTTAGGAGGCATCTGCTCTCTCTACTCTCGAGGTCATCGATCCGGAGGACCGACTCCGGACTACTTCTTGCCGGCCTTCTTCTTGCCGGCCACGGTCTTCTTCTTGCCCTTGCGGGTGCGCGCGTTGGTCTGGGTGCGCTGGCCGTGGACGGGCAGACCGCGGCGGTGCCGGATGCCCTGGTAGCACCCGATCTCGATCTTCCGGCGGATGTTCCCCTGGATCTCGCGGCGAAGGTCGCCCTCGATCTGGTAGTTCTTCTCGATCCAGTCGCGGAGCTGCACCAGCTCGTCGTCGCCGAGCTGGTGCACCCGCAGGTCACCGCTGATGCCGGTGCCCTCCAGGGTCGCCAGGGCCCGGGTCCGGCCGATGCCGAAGATGTAGGTGAGAGCGACCTCGAGGCGCTTTTCGCGCGGGAGGTCGACGCCGAGGAGGCGTGCCATCTTGGGCAGTTCCCTTCATTTCGCGGAGGTATGGACGCATCGCGCCCGCACACACCCTGCCCGGGTGGCGGCCTCGGCCTCCGTCGTCCGAGGGTCTCCCTTCACACAGTGGTGCCGTACAACCCGATCACCCGGAGTTCCGGGGCCCCGGAAGTCCGGGGTCGGCCCCCGGGGGTCCGGGGGTCGCTCCCCGGGAAGACACGGAAGTCCGGGGAGGAAGCCCCGGCTTCCGACCAGGGGTCGGGCTGTACGGCGACCTGTGCGAAGGCTGCGATGCGCTTGCTGTTGTGGACCGTCCGGCTGGTGCCGGTCAGCCCTGGCGCTGCTTGTGGCGCGGGTCGGAGCAGATCACCATGACCCGGCCGTGCCGGCGGATGACGCGGCACTTGTTGCAGATCTTCTTGACGCTCGGCTTGACCTTCACTGGGTCTCCTAGAGATAAGGGTCACCCCCGCGCCGCCACGCACGGGGAAGGCAACCCCAGTGGGATTACTTGTAGCGGTAGACGATCCGACCGCGCGTGAGGTCGTAGGGGCTCAGCTCCACAACGACGCGGTCGTCCGGCAGGATCCGGATGTAGTGCATCCGCATCTTGCCGCTGATGTGGGCGAGCACCTTGTGCCCGTTGTCGAGCTCCACCCGGAACATGGCGTTCGGGAGGGACTCGATGACGGTGCCCTCGATCTCGATGGCCCCTTCTTTCTTGGGCATGTCCTCCGCGCTTCACTGATCGGCTCATTGGACCCGGCCCGGAGACCCCGCGAGGGGTGTGGCCGCGCCCGTGCCACGACGCGGACGCATCGAGAACAAAGGGAACAGGCGGCCGACAACGGACCGGCACAGCAGTCTACGTCACCGAACCGCCCAATGCGAAATCAACGCATGATATGGGTCCGGAGACTGCTTCCGAGTCAAGCATACCCCGCTCGCGCGTTGTACCTTTCAGGAGAGATACGTCGGAGGAGGGTCAGCATGCCGAGCTATGACTTCGCGCTGATCCTGAGCCGTCCCCTCTACGAGGACGAGCTGGACCCGCTGTTCGACCGGACGCACGGCGCCGTCACCGTGTCCATCATCAGCGAGCCGCAGCACGCCGACCGTCCGGGCAACGCCTCGTGCGCCTGGCAGGGCGCGACCCTCGCCGCCGCCATCATGGAGGTGGTCGAGCACGTCGAGGCCAGCGCGGAGGGCCTGCACGTGCTGCAGGTGGAGGCCGACCCGCTGCTGACGATCCGCGACATCGCCGACCGCGTCGGCAGGTCCGCGGACTCGGTCCGGCACGCGATCACCGGCGCCCGCGGCGCCACCGGCTTCCCCGCGTCCGAGATCTCCACGGCGGGCCACCGGCTGTGGCGCTGGTCGAAGGTCGCCGCCTGGTACGGCGTCGACGACCCGCAGCTCGTGGAGGCCAAGCCGACGGTGCAGGCGATCAACGGCTGGCTGGCCCTGCGGGACGTGGTCCCCGACATCGCGCCCGCCCCCGAGGACGTCACCTCCGCCCTGTCCCTGGTCATCCCCCACGTCGCCTGACCCGGCGGCTCCGAGCCCGCCCCCGCTCCACGGCCGTTCAGTGGCGTGCGCCGCCGCCCCGGGACGCCTGCGCGGGTCGCAAGGCGCCCGTCGTCCAGGGCGAAGTGCCCTTCCATTCCGGTCCCCGGCCTGCTGCGCACTGCACGGGAGACGTGACGGACGACACGTACCAGACCACCGAGACCGTCCGCCCGTCCTCCAAGGTGAGATCCTCGCTCTCCCCCGCGGCGAAGCCGGCATGCCGCACGGCCTCGGCGCCCTCCGCGTTCTCGAGGGCCACGGCCGAACGGACCTCGAGGAGACCGAGGTGACGATGGGCGAGCTCACGCCACGCGTCGACCAGTTCCCCGAAGAGGTCACCCTCCCTGTAAGCGGGCGCCAGCCAGCCGCCGGCCAGGCCGACGTCCTCGCCCGTCGGACTCACCCCCAGTGCGCCCGCGAGCCTCGGCCGCTCCCGATCAAGGGCCACGAAGAGGTTCGGCAGCGGAATCGCGGGCGCCCCGTCCGAGAACGGCCGCATCGCCATGCGCCAGCGCAGCGCATGGCGCCTCCGCCAGGCGGGAACGACCTCCCTGGCGGGCCAGCCGAGGCCGCGCTGCGCCTCGGGGTCGCTTCCGGCCGCCACCAGCGGGAGGGCGTCGGCGAGGGTGGCGGTGCGCAGGAACAGGCGGGGCGTCGCGAGCGCGTGCCGGCCGGGGGCGCAGGTGCCCAGGCTCTCCAGGGTCCAGGGCGGCACGAACATCACTCCTGGGGCGTTTGTGCAGGGGCGGGCCGCAGCCTAGCGGCGCCGGTTCGACAGGGAGGCGCTCGGACGCGAAGATCGTCTGCGGCGCGGGGGCCGGGGGTGTCCTGAAGGCGGGGCCGTGATGTGCTGGGACGTGCCCTGGCGAGGGGAGGATCGATGGCGATCATCGCGCAGTTGAGCGACATCCACCTGGCCGCCGGACGTGACGGCGAGGTGGACGACGGGTCGGGGCCCGTCCGGGCCCTGCGCGCGGCGGTGTCCAGCCTGCTGGCGCTGCCGGCGCGGCCGGACGCGGTGGTGCTGACCGGCGACCTCGCCGACGCCGGGCGGCCCGAGGAGTACGCGCGGCTGCACGCGCTGCTGTCGCCGCTGCCGATGGCGGTCTACCCGATGCCCGGCAACCACGACGACCGGGACGCCATGCGCGCCGCGTTCGGCGACCACCCCGCCGTGGTGGCCACCGGGACCTGGCCGCAGGCGCCCGTCCAGTACGCGGTGGACGTGGCGGGCGTGCGGCTGGTGTGCTGCGACACGACGGTGGACGGGCATCCGCACGGGCATATGAGCGAGGAGCGGCTCGCGTGGCTGGACGGGGCGCTCGGCGCCGCGCCGGCCACGCCGACGGTGGTCGCGACGCACCATCCGCCGTTCCCGATCGGGATCAGGTTCATCGACGACATGCGCTTCGTCGACCCGGCGGGGTTCGCGGAGGTGATCTCCCGGCACCCGCAGGTGGTGCGGATCATCTCGGGGCACGTGCACCGGGGGTCGGTGGGGTCGCTGGCCGGGACGGTCAGCACGACGTGCCCGAGCACCTACCGGCAGCTGTTCCTGGATCTGACGCACCCGGGGCGGGCGGCCGTGACCGGGGAGCCCGCCGGCTTCGCGGTGCACCTGGTATCCGAGGAGGGCGCGGCCACGACCCATTTCGTCCCGACGGGCAACTACCGCCCGCTGATGGACGTGGAGTAGCGCCGGAAGGTCAGCGCTTCGGGCCGAAGACCGTCCTGATGAGGAGCAGGGCGCCCCAGGGCCCCGCCACCCAGATCCACCAGGGGTAGACCATGGTCCCGGTGAGCGCCAGGGCCAGCCACACCACGACGTTGATCGCGCTGACGGTCGCCCAGGTCGCCCAGACCGCCCGTCCGCCCTGCCGGTACAGGTCGCCGCCGGAGCGCCGGACGGCCGGGCTCGCGGTGCTGTTGGGGCGCGACGCCGGGATCGGGTACTGGTAGAGGTCGTGCTCCGGAAGATCCGAGGTGATCTCCTGGAGGTCGCCGAGGGTCTTGGCCGCGTAGGCGGCCTCGAGCCGCTCGTGCATCTCGTCCATCGTGATCCGGCCCTCGGCGCAGTGCTCGCGCAGGCTCTCCGCCACCCGATCGCGATCGGCGTCCGAGGCCCGGATGTCAGGGTTCGGCGCCATCGATGCCCTCCCGATCGTCACGACGCGATACGTCCTACGATCAGCCTACTTCCAGCCTGGCGAACCACTCCCGGCCCTCGTCGAGGGCCGTGAGGACGCGGGGGCCGTCCGGGGTGACCGCGAACGTGTGCTCGAAGTGCGCGGAGGCCCGGCCGTCGGTGGTGATCACCGTCCAGCCGTCGTCGAGCTCCGCGGTCTCCTTGGTGCCGAGGTTGACCATCGGCTCCACCGCGAAGCACATCCCGACCTCCAGCTCCGGGCCGTGGCCGGGGGCGCCGTGGTTCGGGATCAGCGGGTCCATGTGCATCTCGGTCCCGATGCCGTGCCCGCCGTAGCCCTCGACGATGCCGTAGGGGCCCTGAGAGCGGATGTGGGACTCGATCGCGTGCGACATGTCCGTGAGGCGGGCCCCGGCCTTTCCGGCCGCCAGACCGTGCCACAGGGACGTCTCGGTGACCTCCAGCAGCCGCCGCAGCTCGTCGGTGATCTCCCCGACCGGGACGGTGATCGCCGCGTCGCCGTGCCAGCCGTCCACGATCGCGCCGCAGTCGAGGGAGATGACGTCGCCGTCCCGCAGGATCTTGTCCGGCCGCGGGATGCCGTGCACGATCTCCTCGTTGATCGACGCGCAGATCGTCCCGGTGAAGCCGTGGTAGCCGAGGAACGACGGCACCCCGCCGTGGTCGCGGATGTGCCGCTCGGCAATCGCGTCGAGGTCCTGGGTGCTGATCCCCGGCCTCACCGCCTCCCGGAGCACCTCCAGGGTGCGGCCGACCAGCAGCCCTGCCGCGCGCATCCGCTCGATCTGCTCGGGCGTCTTCACCTGGATCGCGGGCCTGCGCCGCTTGAACATCTCTCCCCCTGACAAAGATCGCCGGGACCGCCACGAAGCGGCCCCGGCGTCCATATCCACCGTCTGTACCCGTTCTGGGACCCGCCTCGCGCGGGCCCCGGGCCGAGAACGGCCTGCCGCCGTCTCCCTGCTCCGTCACCCGCCGACGCGCCGGTCCCGGCGACCGCGAACGCGCGGTCCCGAAGCCCGGTCCCTCAGTCCCTCTCCAGCGGCCGCAGCGCCGTCAGCGCGCGCTTGGTGACCTCCTCGACCGGGCCGGTCGCGTCGATCCCCACGAGGATGTTCTCGTCCGCGTAGAACTGCACCAGCGGCGCCGTGTCGTGCCGGTAGACCTCCAGCCGGTGCATGACGACCTCTTCCTTGTCGTCGTCGCGCTGGAAGAGCCGCCCGCCGCAGTCGTCGCAGATGTCGTCCTGCTTGTCGTCGAAGTCGACGTGCCAGATCCGGCCGCACTTGTCGCAGGTGCGGCGGCCCGACAGGCGCCGGACGACCTCGTCCTCGTCGACGACCAGTTCCAGGACGATGTCCAGGCGGGTGTCCCACTCGGCGAGGATCTTCTTCAGCGTCTCGGCCTGCGGGACGTTGCGCGGGAATCCGTCGAGCAGGAACCCGTCGCGCGCGTCGTCCTCGGCCAGCCGGTCGCGCACCATCGCGATCGTCACCTCGTCGGGGACGAGGTCGCCGCGGTCCATGTACTCCTTGGCCTGCCGGCCGAGTTCGGTGCCGCCGCTCACGTTGGCGCGGAAGATGTCACCTGTCGAGATCTTCGGGATGGACAGATGAGATGCGATGAACTGGGCCTGCGTCCCCTTGCCCGCTCCAGGGGGGCCCACCAGCACGATACGCACTACCGGAGGAAGCCCTCGTAGTTGCGCTGCTGTAGCTGACTCTCGATCTGCTTCACGGTATCCAGTCCGACGCCGACGACGATGAGGATGCTCGTGCCGCCGAAGGGGAAGTTCTGGGTCGCGTTCAGGAGTGCGAACGCCACCATGGGGATCAGGGCGACGAGCCCCAGGTAGAGCGCACCGGGTGTGGTGATCCGGGTCAGCACGTAGTCGAGGTACTCGGCGGTCGGCCGGCCAGGACGGATACCTGGGATGAATCCACCATACTTCTTCATGTTGTCGGCCACTTCAGTGGGGTTGAAGGTGATCGCCACGTAGAAGTAGGTGAAGAAGATGATGAAGACGAAGAAGATCCCCATGTGCCAGGGATTGTCCTGCTGGAGATAGGGCTGCACCTTCTGCAGCCACTTCGTGTTCGGCCACAGTTGCGTCGCGAGCACCGGCAGGTACAGCAGCGATGAGGCGAAGATCACGGGGATGATGCCCGCCTGGTTCACCTTCAGCGGGATGTAGGTCGAGGTGCCGCCGTACATCCGCCGGCCCACCATCCGCTTGGCGTACTGCACCGGGATCCGGCGCTGCGCCTGCTCGACGAAGACCACGCCCGCCATGATCGCCAGACCGACGATGATCACCAGCGCGAAGACGAACCCGTTCTTGGCCTTGTAGATGCTCCAGAACTGGGACGGGAAGACCGCCACCACCTGAGTGAAGATCAGGATCGACATGCCGTTGCCGACGCCGCGGTCGGTCATCAGCTCGCCCAGCCACATGATCACCGAGGTGCCCGCCACCATGCAGATCACCATGGTGATGATCGGGAACACGCCGGTGTCGTAGAGGATGTTGTCGCTGCCCGACTGCCCCTGGAAGAGCTGCCCGGTGCTCGCCATCGCCACGATGCCGGTGGCCTGCAGGATGCCCAGCCCGATCGTCAGGTACCGGGTGTACTGGGTGATCTTCGTGGTGCCCGCCTGGCCCTCCTTCTTGAGGGCCTCCAGCCGGGGGATCACCACCGTCAGCAGCTGCAGGATGATGCTCGCCGTGATGTACGGCATGATCCCGAGCGCGAACACCGACAGCTTCAGCAGCGCGCCGCCGCTGAACAGGTCGACGAGACCGTACAGCTGGTTGCTCTTCTTCGCCGCGTCCGCGGTCGACTTCAGCACGCTCACGTTCACGTTCGGCGTCGGAAGGGTCGCCCCGATCCGGAACACCAGGATCATGAACAACGTGAACAACAGCTTCTTACGCAGGTCGGGCGTACGGAAAGCCCGAGTGAACGCGGTCAGCACCATTCCTCCTGCGCGACTGGCGAGAACATGGCCGCCGAGGGGCCGGTTACAGGTCCATGAGATCCGGCGGAAACGAAGATCGTGGGGAATCTCACGCGCGTCGCCTCCGCCGGTGTGACTCTAACAGCAGATGAGACCGGGGCCGCCCCGCCCGACCCGCGGGCCCCATGGCCCGCGGGACACGGCGAAGACGGCCCCGGCATCGAAGGTGTCGCCTTACAGCTCGTCGGCGGTCCCGCCGGCGGCGGCGATCTTCTCCTTGGCGGCGCCGGAGAAGGCGTGCGCCTTCACCTGGACGGCCACGGAGATCTCGCCGGTGCCGAGGACCTTCACCGGCCGGCCGCGGCGCACCGCGCCCTTGGCCGCCAGGTCCTCGGCGGTGACCTCGCCGCCCTCGGGGTAGAGCGCGGCGAGCTTGTCCAGGTTCACCACCTGGAACTCGACCCGGTTCGGGTTCTTGAAGCCCTTCAGCTTCGGCACCCGGCGGATCAGCGGCATCTGGCCGCCCTCGAACCCGACCGGCACCGTGCTGCGGGCCTTGGTGCCCTTGGTGCCGCGGCCCGCCGTCTTGCCCTTGGACGCCTCGCCCCGACCCTTGCGGATCTTGGCCTTGTTGGCGCCGGGGGCCGGACGCAGGTCGTGGATCTTGAGCGGCGTGCCGTCCTTCTCCAGATCGGCGGCCATGTCAGTCGACCTCCTCGACGGTGACCAGGTGGGCCACCGTCCGGATCATGCCGAGCACCTCGGGGCGGTCCTCGCGGACCACGCTCTGCCCGATCTTCTTCAGGCCGAGGGTGCGCAGCGTGTCACGCTGGTTCTGCTTCTCGCTGATCACGGACTTGGTCTGCGTGATCTTCAGGTTGCTCATGAGGTCGCGGCCTCCGCCCTCGGCTCGGAGCCCGCGGCGCGGGCCCGCAGCATGGCCGCCGGCGCGACGTCCTCGATCGGCAGGCCGCGCTTGGCCGCGATCTCCTCCGGACGCTTCAGCGCCTTCAGCCCCGCGATCGTGGCGTGCACGATGTTGATGGCGTTGTCGCTGCCCAGCGACTTGCTCAGCACGTCGTGGATGCCCGCGCACTCCAGCACGGCGCGCACCGGGCCACCGGCGATGACGCCGGTACCGGGGGCGGCCGGCCGCAGCAGGACCTCGCCCGCCGCGTCCCGCTCCTGCACCAGGTGCGGGATGGTGCCCTGGATCCGCGGCACCTTGAAGAAGTGCTTCTTGGCCTCCTCGACGCCCTTGGCGATCGCCGCGGGCACCTCCTTGGCCTTGCCGTAGCCGACGCCGACGGTGCCGTTGCCGTCACCGACGATCACCAGAGCGGTGAAGCTGAACCGGCGACCGCCCTTGACGACCTTGGCGACACGGTTGATCGCCACGACCTTCTCGATGTACGACTGGCCCTTGTCGGCGCCACCGCGGCGGTCGTCGCGGCGGCCGTCGCGACGGTCGCCACCCTGACCGCCACC
This sequence comes from Actinomadura nitritigenes, assembly GCF_017573545.1. Taxonomy (GTDB): domain Bacteria; phylum Actinomycetota; class Actinomycetes; order Streptosporangiales; family Streptosporangiaceae; genus Spirillospora; species Spirillospora nitritigenes. The sequence continues at coordinate 177,914 of NZ_JAGEOK010000013.1, forward strand.
ACGCCTCTGCGCTGCCATCAGTGGTTCCTCTCGTTTGCCTTGGAAAGGGCCATCAGAGCTCCAGGCCCCCCTCGCGCGCACCCTCCGCCACAGCGGCGATGCGGCCGTGGTACTTGTTGCCGCCGCGGTCGAACACGACCGCGGACACGCCGGCCTCCTTCGCGCGGGCGGCGACGAGCTCGCCGACCTTGCGGGACTTAGCCGTCTTGTCGCCGGAGTCGGCGCGCAGGTCCGCCTCCATCGTCGACGCGTAGGCCAGCGTGTGGCCCTTGCTGTCGTCGATGACCTGGACGAACACGTGCTTGGTGGAGCGGGTCACGACCAGGCGAGGACGCGCGGCGCTGCCCACGACCTTCTTCCGGACCCGCAGGTGCCGGCGCTTGCGGGACTTGGCCCGCGCCGACGTGGCCTTGGCGGCCAGGGCCTTGGTGCCTGCCATGACTACTTACCAGCCTTTCCGACCTTGCGGCGGATCTGCTCGCCCTCGTACCGCACGCCCTTGCCCTTGTACGGGTCGGGCTTGCGCAGCTTGCGGATGTTGGCGGCGATCTCGCCGACCTTCTGCTTGTCGATGCCCTCGACCGTCAGCTGGGTCGGCCGCTCCACCGTGAAGGTGATGCCCTCGGGGGGCTCGACCGTGATCGGGTGGCTGTAGCCGAGCGAGAACTCGAGGTTCTTGCCCTTGGCCACCACACGGTAACCGACACCCTGGATGACCAGGGTCTTCTTGTAGCCCTCGGTGACGCCGACGACCATGTTGTTGATCAGCGAGCGGGTGAGCCCGTGCAGGGCGCGCACCGTGTTGATGTCGTTCGGCCTGGTCACAGTGACCTTGCCGTCCTCCATCGCCACCTCGATCGGCTCGGCGACCGTGTGCGACAGCGTGCCCTTCGGCCCCTTGACGGTGACCTCCCGGCCGTCGAGCGTGACCTCGACGCCGCTGGGCACGGTGATGGGGAGACGTCCGATTCGCGACATTGTTAGAGCCCTCCCCTCACCAGACGTAGGCGAGGACTTCGCCGCCCACGCCGCGCTTGCCCGCCTGCCGGTCGGTCATCAGGCCGGAGGACGTCGAGATGATCGCGACGCCCAGCCCGCCCAGCACCTTCGGCAGGTTGTCCTTCTTCGCGTACACGCGCAGACCCGGCTTCGAGACGCGCTTGATGCCGGCGATCGAACGCTCGCGGGTCGGTCCGAACTTCAGCTCGATGGTGAGCCTCTTGCCGACCTCGGCGTCCTCCACGGTCCAGCCCGAGATGTAGCCCTCCTGCTGGAGGATCTCGGCGATGTGCGCCTTGATCTTCGAGTACGGCATCGCCACCGAGTCGTGGTACGCCGAATTCGCGTTCCGCAGACGCGTCAGCATGTCTGCGATCGGGTCGGTCATCGTCATGGCCTGCTGGCCCTCCCTCGCCACGGTTTCCTCGGGGTGATGTCGTCCCGTGGACCTTTGGCGTGGTCGTGGGCACCCGTGCGGGTGCCCGGTGGTTGATACACGCCGGCGGGCTCCCCCCGTCGCCGGGGGGAGGCTCCTACCAGCTGGACTTGGTGATGCCCGGCAGCTCGCCGCGGTGGGCCATCTCCCGGAAGCACACGCGGCACAGGCCGAACTTCCGGTAGACGGAGCGCGGGCGCCCGCAGCGCGAGCAACGAGTGTACGCGCGCACGCCGAACTTCGGCTTCCGCGCCGCCTTGGCGATCAGCGACTTCTTCGCCATCTGCTCAGTTCTCCTTGAAGGGGAAGCCCAGGAGCTTGAGCAGCGCCCGGCCCTCGTCGTCGGTCTTCGCGGTCGTCACGACCGTGATGTCCATGCCCCGCGTCCGGTCGATCTTGTCCGGGTCGACCTCGTGGAACATGACCTGCTCGGTCAGCCCGAAGGTGTAGTTGCCGTTGCCGTCGAACTGCTTCGGCGACAGGCCGCGGAAGTCACGGATGCGGGGCAGCGCGGTGGCGAGCAGCCGGTCGAGGAACTCCCACATCCGGTCGCCGCGCAGCGTCGCGTGCGCGCCGATCGGCATGCCCTCGCGCAGCTTGAACTGCGCGATCGACTTGCGCGCCCGGTTCACGGCCGGCTTCTGCCCGGTGATCTGGGAGAGGTCGCGGATCGCGCCCTCGATCAGCTTCGCGTCCTTCGCCGCGTCGCCGACGCCCATGTTGACCACGATCTTGGTCAGCCCGGGGATCTGCATGACGTTGGCGTAGCCGAACTGCTCCTGCATCTGCTTCGCGATCTCCTCGCGGTAGCGGAGCTTGAGCCTCGGCTGCGGGACGGGACGCTCGGTGACGGTCTCGGTCATCGGTCTCAGATCTCCTTACCGCTACGGCGCGAGATCCGGACCTTCGTGCCGTCCTCGTTGATGCGGTAGCCGACCCGGACCGGCTTGCCGTCCTCGGCGAGCGCGACGTTGCTGACGTGCAGCGGCGCCTCGACCGTCACGCGGCCGCTCTCCTTGCCGGCACGCTGCTGGTCGGCCTTGATGTTCTTCGTGATGAGGTTGACGCCCTCGACGACCACGCGGTCCTCGCGCGGGAGGACGCGCAGGACCTTGCCCGTGGCGCCCTTGTCCTTGCCGGCGATGACGACGACCTCGTCGCCCTTGCGGATCTTCATCACAGCACCTCCGGCGCGAGCGAGATGATGCGCATGAACTTCTTCTCGCGCAGTTCACGGCCCACCGGGCCGAAGATGCGGGTGCCGCGGGGGTCCCCGCCGTCCTTGATCAGGACCGCGGCGTTCTCGTCGAAGCGGATGTAGGAGCCGTCCGGGCGCCGGCGCTCCTTGCGGGTGCGCACGACGACCGCCTTGACGACGTCACCCTTCTTCACGCCCGCGCCGGGAAGGGCGTCCTTCACCGTCGCGACGATGATGTCGCCGACTCCCGCGTAGCGCCGACCCGAGCCGCCGAGAACGCGGATGCAAAGGATCTCCTTCGCACCCGTGTTGTCGGCGACCTTGAGTCGCGACTCCTGCTGGATCACGTCAACTCCTGTTCGTCACACCGGTTCTCTCCCGGACCTGGTCCGAGGAGCCTGGTGGAACCATCGGTGTTCAATGCGGGACTCGCGTCCCGCGAGAGCCTCGCGGCTCCTACTTGGCCTTCTCCAGGATCTCCACCACGCGCCAGCGCTTGCTCGCCGACAGCGGGCGGGTCTCCATGAGACGGACGCGGTCGCCGACGCCACACTCGTTGGCCTCGTCGTGCGCCTTGTAGTTCTTCGTGCGGCGGATGACCTTGTGGTACTTGGCGTGCTTCACACGGTCCTCGACGGACACGACCACGGTCTTGTCCATCTTGTCGCTGACCACCAGGCCCTCCAGGACCTTGCGGCTGCTCCGCGTCTCGGTCTGCTCGGTCATTCGGTGCCCTCCACGGCGTCCTCGGCGACCGTGACGATGCCGAGCTCGCGCTCCCGCATCACGGTGTAGATGCGGGCGATCTCGCGCTTGACGGTGCGCAGCCGCCCGTGGCTCTCAAGCTGGCCGGTCGCGGCCTGGAAGCGGAGGTTGAACAGCTCCTCCTTCGCCTCCTTCAGCTTGGTGACCAGAACGTCCTCAGGCTCGGTCCGCAGGTCGTCGGCGGTAAGACCCTTGGCCATCAGGACTCACCCACCTCTCGCTTAACGATCTTGCACTTCATGGGAAGCTTGTGGATCGCGCGGGTCAGCGCCTCGCGGGCGATCTGCTCGTTCGGGTAGGAGATCTCGAACAGCACGCGGCCCGGCTTGACGTTCGCGACCCACCACTCCACGGAGCCCTTACCGGAACCCATCCGGGTCTCCGCGGGCTTCTTGGTCAGCGGACGGTCCGGGAAGATGTTGATCCAGACCTTGCCGCCACGCTTGATGTGACGGGTCATCGCGATACGCGCGGCCTCGATCTGCCGGTTCGTCACGTAGGCGGCCTCGACCGCCTGGATGCCGTACTCGCCGAACGTCACCTTGGTGCCGCCCTTGGCCATGCCGCGGCGCTTCGGGTGGTGCTGCTTGCGGTGCTTGACCTTGCGAGGGATCAGCATGGGTTACTCAGCTCCCCTCACCCTGCGGAGCAGCGTCGGCCGTCTGCGCCGGCTGCTCGGAACTCTGCTGCTGCTTCGGCGCCTCGTTGCCGCCGCGGGCCTCGCCGCCGCGGGCACCGCCGCGCTCGCCGCCGCGTCCGCCGCGTCCACCGCGACCGCCGCCCCGGCGCTCACCGCCACCGCCGCCGCCCCGGCGCTCGCGGCCACCGCCGCCACCGCCGGCGGCGCGCTGCTGCGCGGCCTTCTGCTCACGCTCGGCGCGCGTCGCCGCGGCCTCGCCCTTGTAGATCCACACCTTCACGCCGATGCGGCCGAACGTCGTCCGGGCCTCGTAGAACCCGTAGTCGATGTCGGCGCGCAGCGTGTGCAGCGGGACCTGGCCCTCGCGGTAGAACTCCGACCGCGACATCTCGGCGCCGCCGAGACGGCCGCCGCACTGCACCTTGATGCCCTTGGCGCCGGACTTCATCGCCGACTGGATCGCCTTGCGCATGGCGCGGCGGAACGCGACCCGGCTGGACAGCTGCTCAGCCACGCCCTGCGCGACGAGCTGCGCGTCGATCTCGGGGTTCTTCACCTCGAGGATGTTCAGCCGGACCTGCTTGCCGGTCAGCTTCTCCAGGTCGCCCCGGAGCCGCTCGGCCTCCGCGCCGCGGCGGCCGATGACGATGCCCGGCCGGGCGGTGTGGATGTTGACCTCGACACGGTCACGGGTCCGCTCGATCTCCACCTTGGAGATGCCCGCCCGGTCCATGCCCTTCTGCAGCATGCGCCGGATCTGGACGTCTTCCTTGACGTAGTCCTTGTAGAGCTTCGTGGCGAACCACACGCTCTTGTGGTCGGTGGTGACGCCCAGACGGAACCCGTGCGGGTTGATCTTCTGACCCACTACCGGGCCCTCCTCGTCTTCTTACCGCCGGCCGAAGCGACCTCGTCCTTCGGGGCGACGACCACGGTGATGTGGCTCGTGCGCTTGTTGATGCGGTAAGCCCGACCCTGGGCGCGGGGGCGGAAACGCTTCAGCGTCGGGCCCTCGTCGACCCACGCGCCGCTCACGACGAGCGTGCCCGTGTCGAGCTTGAAGTTGTGCTCGGCGTTGGCAATGGCACTGGCCAGCACCTTGCCCACCGGCTCACTGGCGGCCTGGGGGGCGAACCGCAGCACCGCCTGCGCCTCCGCGGCAGGCAGGCCGCGGATGAGGTCCACCACGCGGCGGGCCTTCATGGGCGTGACGCGGATGAACCGCGCCTGGGCCCTGGCTTCCATCGCTGTTCCCTCTCTCCTACGTTGCGATCCTCGCCCGCCTTGACGGGCGAGCGCCTCTGCCTGCTCAGCCGCGACGGCTGCGGCGGTCTTCCTTGACGTGGCTGCGGAACGTCCGCGTCGGCGCGAACTCGCCGAGCTTGTGCCCCACCATGGCGTCGGTGATGAACACCGGCACGTGCTTGCGGCCGTCGTGCACGGCGATCGTGTGACCGATCATGTCCGGCACGATCATGGAGCGCCGGGACCACGTCTTGATGACGTTCTTGGTGCCCTTCTCGTTCTGAACGTCCACCTTCTTCATCAGGTGGTCGTCCACGAAGGGACCCTTCTTAAGGCTACGTGGCATGACGAGCGACTCCTACCGCTTCTTCTTGCTGCGACGACGGACGATCAGCCGGTCGCTCGACTTGTTCGCCTGGCGAGTGCGGCCTTCCTTCTTACCGTTCGGGTTCACCGGGTGCCGACCGCCGGAGGTCTTGCCCTCACCACCACCGTGCGGGTGGTCGATCGGGTTCATGGCCACACCGCGGACGGTCGGGCGCTTGCCCTTCCACCGCATCCGGCCGGCCTTGCCCCAGTTGATGTTCGACTGCTCGGCGTTGCCGACCTCGCCGACCGTCGCGCGGCAGCGCACGTCCACCATCCGCATCTCGCCCGAGGGCATGCGCAGCGTGGCGTACTTGCCCTCCTTGGCCAGCAGCTGGACGCCGGCGCCCGCGGAGCGGGCGATCTTGGCGCCGCCGCCGGGCCGCAGCTCGATGGCGTGGATGACGGTACCCGTCGGGATGTTGCGCAGCGGCAGGCAGTTGCCCGGCTTGATGTCCGCGCCCGGCCCGTTCTCGACGCGGTCGCCCTGGCGCAGGTTCCGCGGCGCGAGGATGTAGCGCTTCTCGCCGTCCGCGTAGTGCAGCAGCGCGATGCGGGCCGTGCGGTTCGGGTCGTACTCGATGTGCGCGACCTTCGCCGGGACGCCGTCCTTGTCGTGCCGGCGGAAGTCGATCACGCGGTAGGCGCGCTTGTGGCCGCCGCCCTGGTGCCGGGTCGTGATGCGGCCGTGGTTGTTACGGCCGCCCTTCTTGGGGAGCGGACGCAGCAGCGACTTCTCCGGCTCGCTGCGCGTGACCTCGACGAAGTCGGCCACGCTGGAGCCGCGACGACCCGGAGTCGTCGGCTTGTAGTTACGGATGCCCATCTTTTTCGTTCATCCCTATTTCAGTCTCCGGAACGACCCTGGCTCTTTAGGCCGGGCCGCCGAAGATGTCGATCCGCTCGCCCTCGGCGAGGCTGACGATGGCGCGCTTGGTGTCCTTGCGCTTGCCGTAGCCGAACCGGGTCCGCTTGCGCTTGCCGGGCCGGTTGAGCGTGTTCACGTTCGTCACCTTGACGCCGAACACCGACTCGACCGCCTGCTTGATCTGCGTCTTGTTGGCGTCGGTGCGGACGACGAACGTGTACTTGTTCTCGTCCAGCAGGCCGTAGCTCTTCTCCGAGACGACCGGCGCGATGATGACGTCGCGGGGGTCGGCGATCTTGTTCACTGTGCGACCCTCCTTACTTCTTCGCCGCGCGCGAGATGAACTCGTCGTACGCCTTCTGCGTGAAGACGACGTCGTCGTTCACCAGCACGTCGTAGGTGTTGAGCTGGTCGGAGACGAGAACGTGCACGCTCGGCTCGTTGCGCAGGCTCTTCCAGGTCAGCTCGTCCTCGCGGTCCAGGACCAGCAGGACGCGCTTGGCCTCGGTGACCGAGCGCAGCGCCGTCAGCGCCGTCTTCGTCTTTGGGGTGTCGCCCTCGATGATGTGGTCGACCACGTGCACCCGGCCGTAGCGGGCGCGGTCCGACAGGGCGCCGCGCAGCGCGGCGGCCTTCATCTTCTTGGGCGTCCGCTGCGAGTAGTCCCGCGGCTGCGGGCCGTGCACGACGCCGCCGCCGGCGAACTGGGGCGCGCGGGTCGAGCCCTGGCGGGCCCGGCCGGTGCCCTTCTGCCGGTACGGCTTCTTGCCGCCGCCGGACACCTCGCCGCGGGTCTTGGTGGAGTGCGTGCCCTGCCGCGCCGCGGCCAGCTGCGCCACCACGACCTGGTGGATCAGCGGCACGCTGGTCTTCGCGTCGAAGACCTCGGCGGGCAGATCGATGTCGATCTTGGAGGTCACTTGCCCGTCCCCTTCACTGCGTCGCGGACCAGCACCACGGCGCCGTTGGGACCGGGAACCGCGCCCTTGATGAGCAACAGGTTCTTCTCCGCGTCGACGGCGTGGAGGGTCAGGTTCTGCACGGTGGTACGGGCGTTCCCGTGCCGTCCCGCCATGCGGAGGCCCTTGAAGACGCGACCCGGGGTCGCGCAGCCGCCGATCGAGCCCGGCGAGCGGTGCTTGCGCTGGGTGCCGTGCGAAGCGCTGAGGCCCTTGAAGCCGTGGCGCTTCATGACACCGGCGGTGCCCTTGCCCTTGCTCGTACCGGTGACGTCGATCTTCTGGCCGGCCTCGAAGACGCCAGCGGTGATCTCCTGGCCGAGTTCGTACTCGGTGGTGTCATCGGAGCGCAGCTCGACGAGGTAGCGGCGCGGCGTGACGCCGGCCTTCTCGAAGTGGCCCGTGCGCGGCTTGTTCACCTTGCGCGGGTCGATCTGCCCGTACCCGATCTGGACGGCGGTGTAGCCGTCCTTCTCCTGGGTGCGGAGCTGCGTGACGACACACGGCCCGGCCTGGACGACGGTCACCGGAACGATCCGGCCCTCATCGTCGAAGACCTGGGTCATGCCGAGCTTCTCGCCCAGGACGCCCTTCCTCTGCGTGCTCATTTCTGGTGCGTCCCTCAGAGCTTGATCTCGATGTCAACGCCGGCCGGAAGGTCGAGCCGCATCAGCGAGTCGACCGTCTTGGGCGTCGGGTCGATGATGTCGATCAACCGCTTGTGCGTGCGCATCTCGAAGTGCTCGCGGCTGTCCTTGTACTTGTGCGGCGAGCGGATGACGCAGTACACGTTCTTCTCGGTCGGCAGCGGCACCGGGCCCGCGACCTTGGCGCCCGTCCGCGTCACCGTCTCAACGATCTTCTTCGCGGAGGTGTCGATGACCTCGTGGTCGTAGGCCTTGAGCCGGATGCGGATCTTCTGTCCCGCCATGGTGGCCTCGGTGTCCTTTGCTGTAGTGCCGCTGTTTACTTCCTGGTCGTGACGCGGCGGCCCGGCTGCCGGTGCTCGGCGGCCGGGCCGCCGCGTCCACGAGGGGTGTTACTTGATGACCTTGGTGACGCGACCCGCGCCCACGGTCCGGCCACCCTCGCGGATGGCGAACTTCAGGCCCTCCTCCATGGCGACGGGCTGGATCAGCTCGACGCGCATCTCGGTGTTGTCGCCCGGCATGACCATCTCGGTGCCCTCGGGGAGGTTCACCACGCCGGTGACGTCCGTGGTCCGGAAGTAGAACTGCGGACGGTAGTTGTTGAAGAACGGCGTGTGGCGGCCGCCCTCGTCCTTGGACAGGATGTAGACCTGCGCCTCGAACTCGGTGTGCGGGGTGTTCGTGCCCGGCTTGATGACGCACTGGCCGCGCTCGACGTCCTCGCGCTTGATGCCGCGCAGCAGCAGGCCGACGTTGTCGCCCGCCTGGCCCTGGTCGAGCAGCTTGCGGAACATCTCGACACCGGTGACGGTCGTCTTGGACGACGCGTCCTTGATGCCGATGATCTCGACTTCCTCGTTGACGTTCACGACGCCGCGCTCGATGCGGCCGGTGACGACCGTGCCGCGACCGGTGATCGAGAAGACGTCCTCGATCGGCATCAGGAACGGCTTCTCGGTGTCGCGCACCGGCTCCGGCACGTTCTCGTCGACGGCGTTCATCAGCTCGACGATCGACTCGGACCACTTCTCGTCGCCCTGCAGCGCCTGGAAGGCGGACACGCGCACGACCGGGACGTCGTCGCCCGGGAACTCGTACTCGGACAGCAGCTCGCGGACCTCGAGCTCGACGAGCTCCAGGATCTCCTCGTCGTCCACCATGTCGCACTTGTTCAGCGCGACGACGATGTAGGGGACGCCGACCTGGCGGGCCAGGAGCACGTGCTCCTTGGTCTGCGGCATCGGGCCGTCGGTCGCGGCGACCACCAGGATGGCGCCGTCCATCTGCGCCGCACCGGTGATCATGTTCTTGATGTAGTCCGCGTGACCGGGGCAGTCCACGTGCGCGTAGTGCCGGGACTCGGTCTGGTACTCCACGTGCGCGATGGAGATGGTGATACCGCGCTCGCGCTCCTCCGGCGCCTTGTCGATGTCCTCGAACGGCGTGAAGGGGTTGAGGTCCGGGTACTTGTCGTGGAGCACCTTGGTGATCGCCGCGGTAAGCGTGGTCTTACCGTGGTCGATGTGACCGATGGTGCCGATGTTCACGTGCGGCTTCGTCCGCTCGAACTTGGCCTTCGCCACTGGTTGCTCCTTGTTGCGATCCTCGGCCGTCTGGAACGACCGCTTCGATGTACGTCTGGTGTGATCTGTGGGCAGGCCCGGGTGCTTACTCGCCCCGCGCCTTGGCGATGATCTCCTGCGCGACGTTCCCCGGAACCTCGGCGTAGGAGTCGAACTGCATGGTGAAGACAGCCCGGCCCTGGGTCTTGCTGCGCAGATCACCCACGTAGCCGAACATCTCGGACAGCGGCACGAGCGCCTTGATGACGCGCATCCCGCTGCGCTCGTCCATGGACTGGACCTGGCCGCGGCGGCTGTTGAGGTCGCCGATCACGTCGCCCATGTTGTCCTCGGGCGTGGTGACCTCGACGGCCATCATCGGCTCCAGCAGCGTGGGGGACGCCTTGCGGGCGGCCTCCTTGAACGCCATGGATCCGGCGACCTTGAACGCCATCTCCGAGGAGTCGACCTCGTGGTAGGCGCCGTCTCGCAGGGTGACCTTGACGCCCACCATCGGGTAGCCGGCGAGGACACCGAACTCCGCGGCCTCCTGGCAGCCCGCGTCGACCGACGGGATGTACTCCCGCGGGATGCGGCCGCCGGTGACCTTGTTCTCGAACTCGTAACCGTCGGACCCGCCGCCGAGCGGCTCCAGGTCGATGATCACGCGGCCGAACTGGCCGGAGCCACCCGTCTGCTTCTTGTGGGTGTACTCGACCTTCTCGACCTTCTTGCTGATGGTCTCGCGGTAGGCCACCTGCGGCTTGCCGACGTTCGCGTCGACCTTGAACTCGCGCTTCATCCGGTCGACGAGGATCTCCAGGTGGAGCTCGCCCATGCCGGAGATGACGGTCTGGCCGGTGTCCTCGTCCGAGCGGACCTGGAAGGACGGGTCCTCCTCGGCCAGCCGCTGGATCGCGGTGCCCAGCTTCTGCTGGTCGGCCTTGGTCTTCGGCTCGATCGCCACGTGGATGACCGGCGCCGGGAAGTTCATCGACTCGAGGACGATCGGGTCCTTCTCGTCGCACAGCGTCTCACCGGTGGTGGTCTGCTTGAGGCCCATCACCGCGACGATGTCGCCGGCACCGGCGCGCTCGATCTCGGTGCGCTTGTTGGCGTGCATCCGGTAGATCTTGCCGATGCGCTCCTTGCGCTCCTTGACGGAGTTCATCACGCTCGCGCCGGACTCCAGCACGCCGGAGTACACGCGGACGAAGGTGAGCTTGCCCAGGTGCGGGTCGCTGGCGATCTTGAAGGCGAGCGCGGAGAACGGCTCGTCCTCGCTCGGCTTGCGGGTGAGGACCTTCTCCTCGTCGCGGATCGCGTGGCCCTCGATGGCCTCGACGTCCAGCGGCGAGGGCAGGTAGCGGACGATCGCGTCCAGCAGCGGCTGCACGCCCTTGTTCTTGAAGGCGGTGCCGCAGGTCACCGGGGTCACGGCGGCGGAGATCGTGGCGCGGCGGATGCCGGCGTGCAGCTGCTCCACGGTGGGCTCGTTGCCCTCCAGGTACAGCTCCATGATCTCGTCGTCGTTCTCGGCGAGCGTCTCGACCAGCTTGTCGTGCCACTCGCGGGCCGACTCGGCGTGCGTCTCGGGGATGTCGACCGTGTCGTACATCTCGCCGAGCTTGGCCTCCTCGTTCCACAGGAGGGCCTTCATGTTCACCAGGTCGATGACGCCCTTGAAGTCCGCCTCGGCGCCGATCGGCAGCTGCAGCACGAGCGGGACCGCGTTGAGGCGGTTCTCGATCATGTCGACGCAGCGGTGGAACTCCGCACCGACGCGGTCGAGCTTGTTGACGAAGCACATGCGGGGCACGCCGTAACGGTCGGCCTGGCGCCACACCGTCTCGGACTGCGGCTCGACGCCGGCGACACCGTCGAACACCGCGACCGCGCCGTCGAGCACCCGCAGGTTGCGCTCCACCTCGATGGTGAAGTCGACGTGCCCGGGGGTGTCGATGATGTTGATCGTGTGCTTGACGTCGTCGACGGGCCATTCGCAGGTGGTGGCGGCGGAGGTGATGGTGATCCCCCGCTCCTGTTCCTGCTCCATCCAGTCCATGGTGGCGGCGCCGTCGTGGACCTCGCCGATCTTGTAGCTGATGCCCGTGTAGTACAGGATCCGCTCGGTCGTCGTGGTCTTGCCAGCGTCGATATGGGCCATGATCCCGATGTTGCGGACCTTGGCCAGGTCTACACCGGTTTTGGTAGCCACAGTGTCCTCGCGTCCTCGCGTCGTCTCGTCGTTCTCAACCCGCCGGGGTTACCAGCGGTAGTGGGCGAAGGCCTTGTTGGACTCCGCCATCTTGTGGGTGTCCTCGCGCTTCTTGACAGACGCGCCGAGTCCGTTGCTCGCGTCGAGCAGCTCGTTCATCAGCCGCTCGGTCATGGTCTTCTCGCGACGCTGCCGGGCGTACACCACCAGCCAGCGCAGGGCGAGGGTGGTGCTGCGGGCCGGCCGCACCTCGACGGGGACCTGGTAGGTCGCGCCACCGACACGGCGGCTGCGGACCTCCAGGGTCGGCTTGACGTTGTCGAGCGCGCGCTTCAGCGTGACGACCGGGTCGTTGCCGGTCTTCTCGCGGGCGCCCTCGAGAGCGTCGTACACGATGCTCTGCGCGATGGAACGCTTGCCGTCCAGGAGAATCTTGTTGATGAGCGCGGTGACCAGCGGCGAGTTGTACACCGGGTCAGCGATCAGCTGGCGCTTGCCAGCGGGGCCCTTGCGCGGCATCAGCTCTTCTCCTTCTTCGCGCCGTACTTGCTGCGCGCCTGCTTGCGGTTGCGGACGCCCTGAGTGTCGAGCGACCCGCGGATGATCTTGTACCGAACACCCGGGAGGTCCTTCACACGGCCGCCGCGCACGAGCACGATCGAGTGCTCCTGCAGGTTGTGACCGACGCCGGGGATGTAGGCCGTGACCTCAATCCCGCTGGTCAGCCGGACACGGGCGACCTTGCGAAGCGCGGAGTTCGGCTTCTTGGGCGTCGTCGTGTAGACGCGCGTGCAGACACCCCGGCGCTGGGGGCTCTCCTTCAGCGCGGGCGTCTTGTTCTTGGTCACCTTGTCCTGGCGGCCCTTGCGGACCAGCTGCTGGATCGTGGGCACCGCGTCTCCGTCTTCCCTCGTACCGAGCCGGTAAGTCCTGTTGCTGCAATCACCACCTCAGGCGAGGCTGTGACCTGCCGGTTTCCCGACCTCTCCGACCCACGCGGTCGGGCGTGTCGCCGGTTCACGGAGCATTGCCCGCGAACAACCGACACAGACCGCCCGGCCCATCTCAGGGCCGAATCAAGCCGGGGAGTAGATGCGGCGCTGGGCCGGTCCTGATCGAACCTCGCCGGCGCGCACGCATAGCGGCCCGCATACAGCGGGCACAAGTGAAGAGGTTACCGACCCCTTCGCCAAAGTGCAAAGCGAACAGCGCACTACCGCGCGAGCCCGGTCCGGCGCAACCCCGGAGGGCCCTCGAAAGCCGACTCACCCGCAGGGATCAACGGAAGAAGGCCGACGGGTGTTCCCGCCCGGTGGCGGGAAGACCCGTCGGCATTGTGACTCACACCCCGGCCCTTGGGGAAGACGTCGACGATCTTTTACGCCCTCCCCCGCCGGCCCCCGCTACAGGACGAACGCGACGATCAGGACGATGAGGATCACCGCGACGACCGCGCCGCCGATGATGTACAGGAGCGTGTTGCTCTTGCCGCCCTTGCCCTCGTCGGTCCCGTACGCGGGCGGCTGGCCGTACTGACCCGGCTGCCCGAACTGTCCCTGCTGGCCGTGCTGAGCGGGCTGGCCCGGCTGGCCGAACGCGGGCTGGCCGCCGTACTGCTGCTCGCCGTACTGCTGCTGCTCGCCCGGCTGGCCGAACTGCTGCCCGCCCTGCTGGTGCTGGCCGAAGCCCTGCTGCCCGTAGTCCTGCTGCTGGCCGTACTCCTGCTGACCGAACTGCTGGCCCGGCTGCTGGCCGTACTGCTGCTGGTCCTGCTGGGCGCCGAAATGCTGCGCACCGTACTGCTGCTGCGCGCCCTGCTGCTGGCCGTAGTCCTGCTGCTGCCCGTAGTCCTGGCCGAACTGCTGCGCGCCGGGCTGCGGCGGCTGCTGCTGCTGGGACTGCGGCTGCCACGACTGCTGCCCGATGTCCAGCCGGGTGTGCTCGCCCAGCCCGCCGGACGGCTCAGCGGCGTGCCGGCCCTGCGACTGCGCCGACGGGTCGAACGCCTCGGTCGGCCGGGCGTCCTCGACGCCGCGGTCGGCGTGGGCGCCGAACGCGGGCGGCTCCTCCGGCTGCGGGGACCCGCCGAAGCCCGACTCGGGCGGCGGGACCATCATCGTCCGCTCGTGGTCGGCCTGGCCCTGGCCCGGCCCGCCCTGCCGCTGCCCCGGCTGGGACGCCTCGGGCGACCACGGCTCCGGCGTCGACGGTGGCACCGGCGCCTGCCACGGCTCGGCGGGCGGCTCCTGCCGGCGTTCCGGGCCGGTCGCGACGGGCACGTCGGTGCCGGGCGACCAGTGGAGCGTCGCCTGGTCGTCCACCGGGGGACGCTGCGGCCGCTCGGGCTCCTGCCCGCCCGCACCGGGGCCGGGCACGATCAGGGTGCGCTCGTTGCCCGCGTCCTGCGGCTGCCCCGGAGCGGGAGGCGCCTGCTCGGCGGGCGAGCCGCCCTCGGGCGAGCGCGGCTCCTGGGGCGGCGCGTAACCGCCCTGGGCGCCGAACGGCGGCTGGCCGTACTGCTGCTCCTGCGGCGCGCCGTGCATCGGCTGCTGCGGGTACGCCGGCTGCTGGGGCTGACCGTACTGCTGCTGCTCGGGCTGCCGGCCGTACTGCTGGCCCGGCTGGCCGCCGTACTGCTGCTCCGGCGGCGGGAAGCCGCCAGGAGCGGGAGGCGCGCCGTAGGGCGCCTGGCCTCCGGGCTGCTGCCCGTAGGGCTGCCGCTCCTGCTGCTGCTCGTACTGGGGGGCGCCGAACTGCTGCTGGGGCGGCGGCGGGGGCTGCTCGCCGTACTGCCGCAGCGGCTGCTCGACCATCGTCGGGGGCGGCGGCGGAGGGGCCTGCCGCTCCTGCTCGCCGGGCTCCTGCGGCGCCGCGGGCCGCTGCCCGCCGGCCGCGCCGCCCAGCTGCGGGGCGCCGAACACCACGGTCCGGTCGCCGAGCGGGCGCGCGGGGGGCTCGCCCCGCTCCTCGGGGGCCGGCCGGCCCTCGTCCTCCGGCAACGGCCGCTGCGGTCCCTGCGTGCCGTCATTCTCGGTCATCGTCGGGCTCCTTCAGCGCCGTCGTCCCGGGGCTCCTCAGTCCCGGTCGTCCGGAGATCCGCTCGGCGGTTCCCCGGACCTGTCACTCGTCTCGCCCCGTGGCGGTCTGGCCGCCCGTGGGCGTTCTGGCCCCCAGCCTGCCCCGATCGCCGGTGGTATCGCAAATCATCGCCCAAGATAGACGTCCGGCGCCCCCGATCCGTTCCGACCGGGGGCACCACCTGCGGGAACGTCCGGGGGGCGGTTCAGCCGTGCCCGCGCACCGGGTGCGGCCGGTACGGCGCCTCCAGCCGCTCGACGTCCTTGTCGTCCAGCGCGAGCCCGGCGGCCGCGACCGCGTCGTCGATGTGCGCGACCTTCGTCGCACCGACGATCGGGGCCGTCACACCGGGCCTTCCGAGCAGCCAGGCGAGCGCGACCTGCGCCATGGGGGCGCCCTTCTCCCCCGCGACCTCGCGGACGACGTCGACCACGTCGAAGTCGGCCTCCTCGTACATCATCTCGCCGTAGGCGTCGTTGCCCGCCCGGACGGTGTTGGTGCGCCCGCCGCGGTCGCGGTTGCCCGCCAGCCGGCCGCGGGCGAGGGGGCTCCACGGCAGCAGGCCGACGCCCTGGTCGGCGCAGAGCGGGTTCATCTCCCGCTCCTCCTCGCGGTACAGCAGGTTGTAGTGGTTCTGCATCGTGACGAACTTCGTCCAGCCGTGCCTGTCCGCCACATGCTGCGCCTTGGCGAACTGCCACGCGAACATGCTGGACGCGCCTATGTACCGCGCCTTGCCCGCGCGCACCACGTCGTGGAGGGCCTCCATCGTCTCCTCGATGGGCGTTCCGTAGTCCCAGCGGTGGATCTGGTAGAGGTCCACGTAGTCGGTGCCCAGGCGCCGCAGGGAGTCGTCGATGCCCGCCATGATGTGCTTGCGGGACAGCCCCTTGTCGTTGGGCCCGTCGCCCACGGGGAGGCAGACCTTGGTGGCGAGGACGTAGTCGTCCCGGCGGGGGAACAGCTTCGCCAGCAGATGGCCGGTGATGATCTCGCTCACACCGCGCGAGTACATGTCGGCGGTGTCGAAGAACGTCACACCGGCCTCGACCGCCCGGCGCACGATCGGCTCCGCGGCCTCCTCGTCCAGCGCCCAGGGCCGTTGCGCGGGGTCGCCGAAGCTCATCATGCCGAGGCAGATCCGCGAGACCCTCGTCCCGGTCGTCCCGAGCCGCACCTGTTCCATGTGTCTCTCCTCTCGGTTCAGCGTCCCCCACCATGCAGAACGAGACGGCCGTTGGCCAACCCGTTTCCGCCGGATCCGGACGGGCGCGCGGAGCACCGCGTGACCGCGGGGCCCGAGCAGGGCGCAACCGGAAGGCGGCCTTCGGGATAGAGGGGGTGTCAGCACCCCCCCAGAGTCACGGAGACCCACCATGAAGAGACGCCCATGGCCGTGGTGAGCCGGGCCCCCGGCGAACTGGGCGACGCCGAGATCGTGACGGCGTCGCTGCGCACCCCGGAGGCGTTCGGCGAGCTGTTCCGCCGCCACGCGCCGCGGCTGCACGCCTACGTCCGGCGGCGGCTCGGGCCCGCCCTCGCCGACGACCTGGTGTCGGAGTCGTTCGCGACGGCGTTCCGGCAGCGGGAGCGGTTCGACGGGCGCGCGGAGTTCGGCGCCTGGCTGTGGGGCATCGCCTCGAACCTGATCGCCAAGCACCACCGGCACGAGACCCGCATGTACCGGGCGTTCGCGCGGACCGGCGTGGACCCCGCCGAGGACGGCGTCGCCGAGCGCGCCGGGGACCGTGCGGCGGCCGCCGCGCTCGGTCCCGAGCTGGCGAGGGCGCTGGCGTCGCTGAACGCGCAGGAGCGCGACGCGGTCCTGCTGCTGGCCTGGGCCGAGATGTCGTACGGCGAGATCGCGGCGGCGCTCGGACTGCCGCTCGGCACCGTCAAGGCGAAGATCCACCGGGCCCGGACCAAGCTCCGGAAGGCCCTCCCCCTGGAGGAGAACGATGGATGAACTGGACGCGCTGCGTCACATGCGGACGGCCCTGGCCGAGGAGGAGCCTCCGGACGCGCTCGCCGCGCGCATCGACTGGCACCCGGACGAGACGGACGGATCCCAGGCCCGCGCCACCCGATCCCGGCCGCTCCGCCGCCGTCTCCGGCTCCCGCTCGCGGGCGCGGTGGCGGCGGCCCTCGCCGCCGGAGCCGCCGCCGCCGCCGTCGTCGTGTCGCAACCCGGGGACCGCGCGCAGGGCCGCACCGAGCCGCCGAAGGAGGGGAACGTGCTGCTGGTGGCCGCCACCAACGCGGACAAGGCCCCGCTCGGCTCGTACTGGCACACGCGGAGCATCAGCGGCCAGATCTTCGCGGTCGGCAGGAGCGCGCAGGACTTCTACAAGGTCGACTCGCGGCAGGGCAACGAGACCTGGACGGGCCGCGACGGCAAGGGCAGCATGTTCCACCTCGACATGGCCGACGTCCCGCTCACCGCGGAGGACGCGCGGAAGTGGCGCGCGGCGGGAGCGCCCAAGATGGCCCGCGTGCCCGACCCCGAGGGCGCGGTCGGCTCCGTCTTCCTGGACATGGGCCCCCGCACCATGACCGCGGGCCCGTTCCCCGTGTCGTCCGGCGACCTGGCCTACGGACTCACGCCGGCGAAGCTCGCGCGGCTTCCCACGGAGCCGAAGGCCCTGGAGGACGCGCTGCTGAACCTGCGGGGCGACTGGCACGCGTACTCGGCCAAGCGGACGAAGGAGCCGATCCGCTCCCTGCGGGGGCAGGAGCGCCTCCGGGCGCTGAGCGACGTGACGACCGCGCTGCTGTCCACGGCGCCCGCGCCGCCGAAGGTGCGCGGTGCCGCGTTCCGGATGCTGGCGGCGCAGCCCGGCGTCCGGGCCGGGGGGCGGACGACCGACCCGCTCGGCCGCGCCGGCACCGTGATCTCGCTGCCGCTGAAGACCACGGTCCCGCTCGGCCTGTACACCGCGCCCAAGCAGCTCGGCACCTACACGCGCGAGCTGATCGTCGACCCGGCCCGCGGGGCGCTGCTGGCCGTCCGGGACCTGGTGGCGACGCCGCCGAAGGGGAGCCGTCCGCTGCCGCCCGGGGACGACGGGAAGCCGCGCGCGCTGGCGGCGAAGAACATGCCGGACCGGTTCAGCCGTCCCGGTGACCTGGCGTCCTACCAGGCGTTCGAGGTCGCGCAGTGGACCGACCAGGCGCCGCCGCGCCGCTGAACCCGCTCCCGATCGCGGGGCCGGCTCCGGCTCCGGCGACATGGAAGGGCCCGCTCCCCTGGAGCGGGCCCTTTTCCGTGTGCGTCGGTCAGTCGAACCGATCAGCCGAACCGGTCAGGCGAAGGCGTGGCACTCCACCTCGGCCCGCGCGTGGGTCATTCCCAGCTTGACGTACTTCTCCGCGCAAGCGCGCTGCTTGGCGTTGAGGTCGATCTTGCCGCACGCCTTCACGCTGGAGTAGGTGCGGCAGTCCTGCTGCGTCCCCTGGCCGCCTCCGGACGGCTGGGCGGCACTCGCGGTGCCCACCCCTCCGAGCACGACGGCGGTGGCGAGCAGCGTTGCGGTCATGACCCTCTTCATACGATTTCCTCCCCCGACGCGACTTCAACCAGCATCTGGGTCGTCCCCGGGCACAGCACCGCAAAACACGCTCAAGGGTCAAGAAAGTCGGCGAAACCGCAGGTAGATCACCTGTACGCGGCCGGCGCCGATCCGGATGGAACGGCCCCCCGAACGCGGAAGGCCCCTCCCGCCGCAGCGGAAGGGGCCCTCGCCACCGGGGACGCGTCCCCGGCTCAGGTGTTACCGGTTGTACTGGCCGAAGTCGTACTCCTCCAGCGGCACGGCCTCGCCGGAGCCCTGCCCGAAGGCGTACTCGGCGCCGTCGTCGTAGGAGCCGACGGAGTACACCGCCGCCTTCGCCTCCTCGGTCGGCTCGACCCGGACGTTGCGGTACTGCGGCATGCCGGTACCGGCCGGGATGAGCTTACCGATGATGACGTTCTCCTTGAGGCCGAGCAGCGGGTCGCTCTTGGCGTGCATCGCGGCCTCGGTGAGCACCCGGGTCGTCTCCTGGAAGGACGCCGCCGACAGCCACGACTCGGTCGCGAGCGAGGCCTTGGTGATGCCCATCAGGACGGGGCGGCCGGCGGCGGGCGTGCCGCCCTCGGCCACGACGTTCCGGTTCGTCTCCTCGAAGATCGGACGCTCGACCAGGTCGCCCGGGAGCAGCTCGGTGTCGCCCGACTCGAGGATGTTCACCCGCTTCAGCATCTGGCGGACGATGATCTCGATGTGCTTGTCGTGGATCGACACGCCCTGCGACCGGTAGACCTCCTGGACCTCCTGCACCAGGTGCAGCTGCACCGCGCGGGGGCCGAGGATGCGCAGCACCTCGTGCGGGTTGATGGCACCCGCGATGAGCTGCTGGCCGACGTCGACGTGCTCGCCCTCCTTGACCAGCAGCCGGGACCGCATGGGCACCTGGTAGCCGATCTCGTCGGAGCCGTCGTCCGGGACGACGACGACCTTGCGGGTCTTCTCCGTCTCGTCGATCTTGATCCGGCCGGCGACCTCGCTGATCGGGGCCACACCCTTCGGGATGCGGGCCTCGAACAGCTCCTGGACGCGCGGCAGACCGTGCGTGATGTCACCGCCGGCGACACCGCCGGTGTGGAACGTCCGCATGGTCAGCTGGGTGCCGGGCTCACCGATGGACTGCGCGGCGATGATGCCGACGGCCTCGCCGACGTCCACCCGCTTGCCGGTCGCCAGCGAGCGGCCGTAGCAGGCGGCGCAGACACCGATCTTCGCCTCGCAGACCAGCGCGCTGCGGGTCCGCACCGACTCGACGCCCGCCTCGACCAGCCGGGTCACCACCGCGTCGGACAGGTCGGTGTCGGCCGGGAAGATGACCGTCCCGTCGACCACGACGTCCTCGGCGATCGTGCGGCCGATCAGCGCGGTCTCCGAGGTGGCCAGCTTGACCAGCGTGCCGTCCGGCAGCTTCTCGGCGACCTCGAACGGGATCGTCCGGTCGGTGCCGCAGTCGATCTCGCGGACGATGACGTCCTGCGCGACGTCCACCAGGCGCCGGGTCAGGTAACCCGAGTCGGCGGTCCGCAGCGCGGTGTCCGCGAGGCCCTTCCGGGCGCCGTGCGTCGAGATGAAGTACTCGACGACCGACAGCCCCTCGCGGAAGGACGACTTGATCGGGCGCGGGATGGTCTCGCCCTTCGGGTTGGAGACCAGGCCGCGCATACCGGCGATCTGGCGCAGCTGGAGCGGGTTGCCTCGGGCGCCCGACTGGATCATCATCCAGATCGGGTTGGCCTTCGGGAACGCCTTCTCCATGTCCACCGCGACGTCCGCGGTGGCCTTGTTCCAGATCTCGATGAGCTCCTGCTTGCGCTCGTCGTCGGTGATCAGACCGCGGTTGAACTCGCGCTGCACCTTCTCCGCGCGCGCCTCGTAGCCGCTCAGGATGTCCTGCTTGTTGGGCGGCGTGACGACGTCGTCGATGGAGATGGTCACACCGGACCGGGTGGCCCAGTGGAACCCGGTGCTCTTCAGCGCGTCCAGCGCGTTGGCCACCGCGACCTTCGGGTAGGTCTCGGCCAGCTCGTTCACGATCGCCGACAGCTGCTTCTTGCCGATCTCGTCGTCGACGAACGGGAAGTCGTCCGGCAGCGCCTCGTTGAACAGCGCGCGGCCGAGCGTGGTCTCCAGCCGGTACGGCTGGCCGGGCTCGTAGCCCTCGGGCGCCTGCCAGCCGCGCGGCGGCGGGACGTCCTTCAGCCGGATCTGGATCTTGGCCTGCAGGTCCAGCTCGTGCCGGTCGTAGGCCATGATCGCCTCGGCGATCGAGCCGAACGCGCGGCCCTCGCCGTCGGCGCCGTCCTTCTGCGTCGTCAGCCAGTACAGGCCGATGACCATGTCCTGGGTGGGCATGGTGACGGGCTTGCCGTCCGACGGCTTCAGGATGTTGTTGGTCGACAGCATCAGGATCCGCGCCTCGGCCTGCGCCTCGGCGGACAGCGGCAGGTGCACCGCCATCTGGTCGCCGTCGAAGTCCGCGTTGAACGCGGTGCAGACGAGCGGGTGGATCTGGATGGCCTTGCCCTCGACCAGCTGCGGCTCGAACGCCTGGATGCCCAGGCGGTGCAGGGTCGGCGCACGGTTCAGCAGCACCGGGTGCTCGGTGATGACCTCTTCCAGCACGTCCCACACGACCGGGCGCGCGCGCTCGACCATCCGCTTGGCGGACTTGATGTTCTGCGCGTGGTTGAGGTCGACCAGCCGCTTCATGACGAACGGCTTGAACAGCTCCAGCGCCATCTGCTTGGGCAGGCCGCACTGGTGCAGCTTCAGCTGCGGGCCGACGACGATGACCGAACGGCCGGAGTAGTCGACGCGCTTGCCCAGCAGGTTCTGCCGGAACCGGCCCTGCTTGCCCTTGAGCATGTCGGACAGCGACTTCAGCGGACGGTTGCCGGGCCCGGTGACCGGGCGGCCGCGGCGGCCGTTGTCGAACAGCGCGTCGACGGCCTCCTGCAGCATCCGCTTCTCGTTGTTGACGATGATCTCGGGCGCGCCCAGGTCGAGCAGGCGCTTGAGCCGGTTGTTCCGGTTGATGACCCGGCGGTACAGGTCGTTCAGGTCGGAGGTCGCGAAGCGGCCGCCGTCCAGCTGCACCATCGGACGCAGGTCCGGCGGGATCACCGGGATGCAGTCCAGCACCATGCCGAGCGGGCTGTTGCGGGTGTTGAGGAACGCCGAGACGACCTTCAGCCGCTTGAGGGCGCGGGCCTTCTTCTGGCCCTTGCCGGTGCGGATGATGTCGCGCAGCTTCTCGGCCTCGGCGTCGAGGTCGAAGTTCTGCAGCCGGGCCTGGATGGCCGCGGCGCCCATGCCGCCCTCGAAGTACTTGCCGAAGCGGTCGCGCATCTCGCGGTAGAGCAGCTCGTCGCCCTCCAGGTCCTGGACCTTGAGGTTCTTGAACCGGCTCCACACCTCGTCGAGGCGGTCGAGCTCGCGCTGCGCGCGGTCGCGCAGCTGCTTCATCTCCCGCTCGGCGCCGTCGCGCACCTTGCGCTTCTGGTCGGCCTTCGCGCCGGCCTCCTCGAGCTCCGCCAGGTCGCCCTCCAGCTTCTGCTGGCGGGCCTCGACCTGCGCGTCGCGGGCCTGCTCGATCTGCTGGCGCTCCACGGAGATGTGGGCCTCCAGCGTCGGCAGGTCGCGGTCGCGGCGCTCGGCGTCCACGCTGGTGATCATGTAGGCCGCGAAGTAGATGATCTTCTCGAGATCCTTCGGGGCCAGGTCCAGCAGGTAGCCGAGGCGCGACGGGACGCCCTTGAAGTACCAGATGTGCGTGACCGGCGCGGCCAGCTCGATGTGGCCCATCCGCTCACGGCGCACCTTGGCGCGGGTCACCTCGACGCCGCAGCGCTCGCAGATGATGCCCTTGAACCGGACGCGCTTGTACTTGCCGCAGTAGCACTCCCAGTCCCGGGTCGGACCGAAGATCTTCTCGCAGAAGAGCCCGTCCTTCTCCGGCTTGAGGGTCCGGTAGTTGATCGTCTCCGGCTTCTTCACCTCGCCGTGGGACCACTGGCGGATGTCGTCGGCGGTCGCCAGGCCGATGCGAAGCTCGTCGAAGAAGTTGACGTCAAGCAACTGTTTTCCCCTTGAGTTGATCAGACCTCTTCGACACTGCTCGGCTCGCGCCGGGACAGGTCGATGCCGAGCTCCTCCGCTGCGCGGAAGACGTCCTCATCGGTGTCGCGCATCTCGATGGACATGCCGTCGCTCGACAGGACCTCGACGTTGAGGCAGAGCGACTGCATCTCCTTGATGAGCACCTTGAAGGACTCGGGAATGCCGGGCTCGGGGATGTTCTCGCCCTTGACGATGGCCTCGTACACCTTCACGCGGCCGAGGACGTCGTCGGACTTGATGGTCAGCAGCTCCTGGAGGGCGTAGGCGGCGCCGTACGCTTCCAGCGCCCACACCTCCATCTCACCGAAGCGCTGGCCGCCGAACTGGGCCTTACCGCCGAGCGGCTGCTGGGTGATCATGGAGTAGGGGCCGGTCGAGCGGGCGTGGATCTTGTCGTCGACCAGGTGGAGCAGCTTGAGGATGTAGATGTAGCCGACCGAGATCGGGTCGCTGTACGGCTCGCCGGTGCGGCCGTCGAACAGCCGCGCCTTGCCGCCCGGGCCCACCATCCGGTTGCCGTCGCGGTTGGGCAGAGTGCTCTCGATCAGACCGGTGACGTCGTTCTCGCGCGCACCGTCGAAGACCGGGGTGGCCGTGTTGGTCCACGGCGGAGCCTCGTCCGCGCCGATCTCCCTGAGCGCCCGCTTCCAGTCGGCGTCGTCGCCCTCGACCTTCCAGCCGCGGGAGGCGACCCAGCCGAGGTGGGTCTCCAGGACCTGGCCGACGTTCATCCGGCCGGGCACGCCCAGCGGGTTGAGCACGATGTCGACCGGCGTCCCGTCCTCCAGGAACGGCATGTCCTCGACCGGGAGGATCTTGGAGATGACGCCCTTGTTGCCGTGCCGGCCGGCCAGCTTGTCGCCGTCGGTGATCTTGCGCTTCTGGGCCACGTACACCCGGACCAGCTCGTTCACGCCGGGCGGGAGCTCGTCGCCCTCGTCGCGGGAGAACACCCGGACGCCGATGACCTTGCCCTCTTCACCGTGCGGCACTTTCAGGGAGGTGTCGCGGACCTCGCGGGCCTTCTCGCCGAAGATCGCGCGCAGCAGCCGCTCCTCGGGGGTCAGCTCCGTCTCGCCCTTGGGCGTGACCTTGCCGACCAGGATGTCGCCGGGGACGACGTCCGCGCCGATGCGGATGATGCCGCGCTCGTCGAGGTCGGCCAGGACCTCCTCGGAGACGTTCGGGATGTCCCGGGTGATCTCCTCGGGGCCGAGCTTGGTGTCGCGGGCGTCGACCTCGTGCTCCTCGATGTGGATCGAGGAGAGGACGTCGTCCTGCACCAGCCGCTGGCTGAGGATGATGGCGTCCTCGTAGTTGTGGCCCTCCCACGGCATGAACGCCACGAGGAGGTTCTTGCCGAGCGCCATCTCGCCGTCGTCGGTGCACGGGCCGTCGGCGATGACCTGCCCGAACTCGACCCGCTGGCCCTCGTCCACGATCGGCTTCTGGTTGAAGCAGGTGCCCTGGTTGGAGCGCTTGAACTTGGACACGCGGTAGGTCGTCCGGGTGCCGTCGTCGTTCATGACGGTCACGTAGTCGGCCGAGACCTCCTCGACGACGCCGGCCTTCTCGGCCGTGATCACGTCGCCGGCGTCGGTCGCCGCGCGGTACTCCATGCCGGTGCCGACCAGCGGCGCCTCGCTGCGCAGCAGCGGGACGGACTGGCGCTGCATGTTGGAGCCCATCAGCGCGCGGTTGGCGTCGTCGTGCTCCAGGAACGGGATCATCGCGGTCGCGACCGAGGTCATCTGCCGGGCCGAGACGTCCATGTACTGGACCTCGCGGGCCGGGACCAGCTCGACCTCGCCGCCCTTGCGGCGGACCAGGATGCGGTCGTCCTGGAAGGTGCCGTCCTCGTTGAGCAGGGAGTTGGCCTGCGCGATGACGAAGCGGTCCTCCTCGTCGGCCGTCAGGTAGTCGATCTGCTCGGTGACCCGGCCGTCCTCGACCTTGCGGTACGGGGTCTCGACGAACCCGAACGGGTTGACCCGGCCGAACGCGGCGAGCGAGCCGATCAGGCCGATGTTCGGGCCTTCCGGCGTCTCGATCGGGCACATGCGGCCGTAGTGCGACGGGTGGACGTCGCGGACCTCCATGCCGGCGCGCTCACGGGACAGACCACCGGGGCCGAGCGCGTTCAGGCGGCGCTTGTGCGTCAGCCCGGCGAGCGGGTTGGTCTGGTCCATGAACTGGGACAGCTGGCTGGTGCCGAAGAACTCCTTGATGGAGGCGACGACCGGCCGGATGTTGATCAGCGTCTGCGGCGTGATCGCCTCGACGTCCTGGGTGGTCATCCGCTCGCGGACGACGCGCTCCATGCGGGCCAGGCCCAGGCGGACCTGGTTCTGGATGAGCTCGCCGACCGTGCGCAGGCGCCGGTTGCCGAAGTGGTCGATGTCGTCGACCTCGATCGGCACGGAGACGGCCCCGAGGGTGGCCTCCTCCTCGCCGGCGTGCAGCCGGACCAGGTACTCGATCGTGGCGACGATGTCGTCCTCGGTGAGGGTGCCCTGGCGCATGTCCAGGTCGAGGCCGAGCTTCTTGTTGATCTTGTAGCGGCCGACCTTGGCGACGTCGTACCGCTTCGGGTTGAAGTACAGGTTCTCCAGCAGGGTCTGCGCCGACTCGCGGGTCGGCGGCTCGCCCGGCCGCAGCTTGCGGTAGATGTCGAGGAGGGCGTCGTCCTGGCCGGAGGTGTGGTCCTTCTCCAGGGTGACGTTGATCGACTCGTAGGCGCCGAAGTGCTCGCGGATGCGGGCCTCGTCCCAGCCGAGGGCCTTGAGCAGCACGGTGACCGGCTGCTTGCGCTTGCGGTCGATGCGCACGCCGACGTTGTCGCGCTTGTCGATCTCGAACTCGAGCCAGGCGCCGCGGCTCGGGATGACCCGGCAGCCGTAGATGTCCTTGTCGGACGCCTTGTCGAGGGCGCGGTCGAAGTAGACGCCGGGCGAGCGGGTCAGCTGCGAGACGACGACGCGCTCGGTGCCGTTGATGATGAAGGTGCCCTTCGGGGTCATGAGCGGGAAGTCGCCCATGAACACCGTCTGGCTCTTGATCTCACCGGTGGTGTTGTTGATGAACTCCGCCGTGACGAACAGCGGGGCGGAGTAGGTCATGTCCTTGTCCTTGCACTCCTCGACGGAGTACTTGGGCGGCTCGAACCGGTGGTCGCGGAACGAGAGGGACATGGTCCCGGAGAAGTCCTCGATCGGACTGATCTCTTCGAAGATCTCCTCCAGCCCCGACTGCGTCGGGACGCTCTTACTTCCGGCCTTCTGGGCCGCCTCGACCCGGGCCTTCCACCTCTCGTTGCCCAGCAGCCAGTCAACGGAGTTGGTCTGCAGAGCAAGGAGGTCCGGGACTTCGAGCGGCTCCTTGATGCGCGCGAAGGAGACGCGGTTCGGACCGGTTGCGGTATTCGAGGCGTTGCGCGAGGCTGCCAAGAGTGGTGGTCCTTCCGAGGGCTCGCGGCGTAACTGACGACACGCACGCCAGACGACCCACGTTCAAGACCCGTGCGTTAGGGTCCAAAACGGACCCGCTCGGGAGTGCTCTCACACGTGGATAGTCAGAGGGCAGCGCAAAGGGGCAGTGTAGCCGACTGGTACACCGCTCGCAACTCTAGCGCCGCAGTATGCATCACGTTGCCATGGAGCATCGCCCCTCAGGGCCTTGCAGTCAAGAGCGGACTTGGACTTTTCAGGCCCTGACCTGCAGTGAGGAAGGCCATAGTTTAAGGCCCCCACGCCCGGCGCCGGGTAGGGCCGCGGAGGCGCACGTTCAAGCCCGGAATCCCGACCATCCTCGCACCAGAACCCAGCATGAGAACGCTGCGCAATCTCCTGGTCGGCGGCCGGTCGGCAGGAGCTTAGAGTCTGGGCATGGACAGGGTGTCGCCGCGAGTGGCGCGCGGGATGATGTGGATCGCGCTCGGGCTGATCGTTCTCATCCGGCTGCTCAACGGGATCACCCACCATCGCGGCGGCTGCGCGCTGGCCCTGACGATGCTCCCGTATCCGCCACTGGTGGCGCTGCTGTGGCGGCCGTGGCCGCGGCGGCTGAGGTACGGCCTGGTCGTCGTCGTCACGGGGCTGGCCGCTCTGCCGTTCCAGGTCGTCGGGACGGACTGGGACTGGATCCCCTGGACCGTCGGCGCGGCCCTCCTGGTGGCCCTGCCCGGCCGGGCGGCCACGGCGCTCTTCCTGGGATTGCTCGGGGCGGTGCTGGCCGGTGGGCTGCTGGAGCACGACGGGGCCGTAGACGCCATCTCGCGGGCGACGGCGACCGTCAACGACGCCCTCATCGTCTTCAGCCTGTACTCGCTGGCGGGGATGATCCGCGATCTGAACGCCGCGCAGGGGGAACTGGCGCGGCTGGCTGCACTGCGCGAGCGGCTGCGCCTGGACAGCGAGCTGCGCACGATCGTCGGCGGTGGACTACGGGCGATCGGCGAGTTGCTGTCCCCCGGTGGGCCGGAAGGGGTCCGGGACGCCGCCGAGCGGGCACGGCGGACGCTGACCGGCATCCGGGAGGCGGCGGCCGAGTACCGGACGGAGGGCGTCGCGGCCGACCGGCCGGGCCCACGGTCGCCGCGGATCACGTGGCTTGTGCTGCTCGGGGTGCTGTGCATGCAGGGGCTGGCCAGGACCGCGGCCGTGGCGTCGGCCGATCCGGCCCAGCTACCGGTCATCCTGCCGATCGTCGCCACGATCATCGTGCTGTATCTGGTTCCGCACTTCCGGTTCCGGCTCCTGCTCATCGCCCTGCTGACCTTCCCGCTGGCCTGGCCGGGCTCCTATCTCGTGCCGACCTGGGGACTTGTCGACGGGATGTGGGGGTTCTTCATCGGGCTCGCGCTGGTCCGGCTGCGGCCGCCGGCGTCCCTGGCCGTGGTGGCCGGGGTGCTCTGCCTGCACGTCGTGCTGTGGGTCACCCCACCGCCGGTGCTGCCGCCGGTGCAGATCGGCTCGGGGCTGGTGTCCGATCTGATCCTGGGCGGGCTGGTCTACAGCATGACGCGGCTCGGCGAGCTGGTGGCCGTTCTGGAGAGGGCGAGGCACGAGCTGGCCGAGGAGGCCGTGACGAAGGAACGGGTGCGAATAGCCCGGGATCTGCACGATGTGCTCGGGTTCAGCCTGTCGGCGGTGGCGCTGCGGGGGGAGCTGGCGCTGCGGCTGCTGGACCGGGATCCGGAGCGGGCCGAGGCGGAACTGGCCTCGCTGCGGGAGCTGGTCGGCAGGTCGGCGGCTGAGCTGGACTCGATCACCGATGGCCGGATCCGGTTGCGGTTGGCGGAGGAGATCGATACGGCCCGGCAGGTGCTGGAGGCAGCCGGGGTGATGGTGGAGACCCTGGTGGACACCGGGCCGCTGGACCGGGAAACGGACACGGCCCTGGCGGCGGTGCTGCGGGAGAGCGTGACGAACGTGCTGCGGCACAGCCGAGCGCGCGAATGCGCGATCACCGTGGTGACCGACGGCGGGCTGGTGCGCCTGACCATCGCCAACGACGGGGTGCCCCCGCCCGTGGCCGCGCAGCGCGACGGGACCGGCCTGGACAGCCTGGCGGCGCGGACCGGAGGGCGGCTGACAGCGAGCCCCCGGCCAGGCGGCCGGTACGAGCTGGTCGCCGAGTTCGAGTCAGATCCAGCCCCGCTCGGTGGCGATGCGGATGGCGTCGATGCGGTTGCGGGCGCCTAACTTGGTCACCGCCGAGGTGAGGTAGTTGCGGACCGTCCCGTAGCCGATGAACAGCCGCTCGGCGATCTCCAGGGGCTGGGCTCCGGTCGCCGACAGCCGGAGCACCTCGGTCTCGCGGCGGGTCAGCGGGCTGGGCGGGGTGCGCAGCGCGGTCAGGGCGAGGGCGGTATCGACGGCCCTGCCGCCCGCGGCGATGGTGCGGATCGCCTCGACCAGCTCGGCCGGCCGCACGTCCTTGGGCAGGAAGCCCGCCGCCCCCGCCTCCAGCGCCCGCCGAAGCTGCCCCGGCCCGCTCAACCCGGTGAGGATCAGCACCTCGCACGACGGCAGCCGCTCGCGCAGCGCGGCGGCGGCGCTGATGCCGTCCTGGCCGGGCAGGTCGATGTCGATGACGGCGACGTCGGGCCGGTGCAGCTCGGCCTGCCGGACGATGTCGGCCCCGGAGGACACCTGCACCACGACCGCGAAACCGTCTTCCTGGTCGAGCAGCTCGGCCAGGGCCTCGCGGAGCAGCGACATGTCCTCGGCGAGGAGGAGCCGGATCACCGCACCATGATCCCACGACTATGCAAAATGCACGCTCAGATCACGTACAGGGGCACTACAGGCGGCGACGGCACCGGACGATCATTCTTCCCGTTCACGAGTTCTTCTCACGGGATGAGGCGGTTCGTTGCGTTACCGGATGCTGGGCCGAACCGGCCTGCGCGTCTCCGAGGCCTTCCTCGGGACGATGACGTTCGGC
The DNA here is from genome assembly GCF_017573545.1 of Actinomadura nitritigenes. Classification (GTDB taxonomy): domain Bacteria; phylum Actinomycetota; class Actinomycetes; order Streptosporangiales; family Streptosporangiaceae; genus Spirillospora; species Spirillospora nitritigenes. The sequence continues at coordinate 207,030 of NZ_JAGEOK010000013.1, forward strand.
GAAGACTGGGGCTGGGGGGCTCCCGTCGAGGAATGCCGCAAGATCCTCACCGCGTACGCGGAGGCGGGCGGCAATGTGATCGACACGGCGAACAGGTACACCGAGGGGGCCAGCGAGCGGATCGTCGGCGAACTGCTCGGTGCGGACCGCGACCACTTCGTGGTGGCGACCAAGTACACGCTGACCATGGACGGGACGGACCCGAACGCGTCGGGCAACCACCGCAAGAACCTGGTCCGCTCGCTGGAGGCGAGTCTGGAGCGCCTGCGCACCGACCACGTCGATGTGCTGTGGGTGCACATCTGGGATCCGCACACCCCGATCGAGGAGACGATGCGGGCGCTCGACGACGTCGTACGGGCGGGCAAGGCGCTGTACGTCGGGATCTCCGACGCGCCCGCCTGGGTGGTGGCCCAGGCCAACACCATCGCCGCCTTCCGCGGCCGGACGCCCTTCGCCGCCATCCAGGTCCCCTACAGCCTGGTGAAGCGCGACATCGAGCGGGAACTCCTGCCGATGGCCGACGCCTTCGGCCTGTCGGTGGCGGCCTGGTCACCACTGGCGGGCGGCGTGCTCTCGGGCCGGTTCACCCGCGGCGCCGCCGCACCGCGGACCAGCCGCGGCGTCGAGGTGCCCGCGCACGAGCTGGCCGTGGCGCGAACCCTCGACGCGGTCGCCGACGAGCTGGGCGCCGGCTCGGCGCAGGTCGCCCTGGCCTGGACGCGGGCCGGGAACCCCCGGATCCATCCGATCATCGGCGTCCGCGACGCCGCCCAGCTCACCGACAACCTCGCCGCGCTCCGGCTGTCCCTGCCCGAGGACGCGCTCGCCCGCCTGAACGAGGCGAGCGCCATCGACCTGGGTTTTCCCAGCGAGTTCAGCGCGGCCACCACCGATTTCGTCTATGGCCCGGTCGGGCGGCGTGTCGACGGGCGGCGCCCGTGAACGCCCCGGGAAGGGCCGTTCGCGCCGCACTCGCGGCCGCTGTGACGGGCGCGGCCGGAACCGCGTTCGCGGTCGCCGTCCGTGCCGACTCCTGCGACCAGGCGTGCCAGGTCGCCTGGGCGTGGGAGGCACAGCATCGGAACGCGCTGCCCCGGACGACGCTCTACGACGCTCCGCACCCGCTGCGCCCCGCATCGCTGGGCGCACTGATCAAGCAGGAGCGGACGTCGGCTTACGTCGTCGAGGGCAGGCCGGTGCGGGGTGTCCGGGTGCTGTACCACTCGCGCACCTCCGCCGGCCGGGACATCGCCGCCTCCGGTGTCGTCCTCCTACCGCCGGGCGTCAAGCACCCGAAGGTCGTCGTCGACGCCCACGGCTCCAGCGGCATCGGGGCCGCCTGCGCGCCGTCGCTCATGAGGGACCTCTACCACGGGAACCAGATGACGCGGTTCCTCGAACGGGGCTACGCGGTCGTGGCACCCGACTACGCCGGGCTCGGCACCGACGGGCGTCCGGAGTTCGTGAACAAGACCGCGGAGGCAGCGGACATCGTCGGCGCCCTCCGGTCCGCCCGCCAGGCAGTGCCCGGCCTGTCACGTGACTGGGTCCTGTGGGGCCACTCCCAGGGCGGCGGCGCGGCTCTCGGCTTCGCCGAACGCCAGGTTTCGCGGCCCGAACCCGGCTACCTGGGCGCGGTCGTCACCTCACCCGCCACCGATCTGACGGCCCTGGTGGACCATCTGGACGCTACCTCGCCCTACGGCGGGTTCGTCCCCCTCATCGCCCAGGGCGCGGCGTTCAGCGACCCGAGCATCCGGCTGAGGAAGCTGCTCACCCCGGCGGCACTCGACCGGATCGGCACCACCCGCACCGGCTGTCTGAACGTCGCCCTCGCCGTCTACTCGGATCTGACCGGCGAGCGGCTGACCCGGCCCGGATACCTGACCGATGCGCCGTTCTCCCGCTACCTCGCCCGCAACAGCACCGGACGGCGGTACGTCGCCGGACCGGTCCTGTTCCTGCAGGGCGACGCCGACACCGTCGTCACCCGCCAGGTCAGCGACCGGACCGCCGCCGCGCTCTGCCGGACCGGCTCGCGGATCGACTACCGGGTCCGTCCCGGCCTCGAGCATGACACCTGGGGCGGCGCGACCGGCATCGACGACGGTGCGATGCCGGAGATCCTCGCCTGGATCGGGGACCGTTTCGCCGGCGGGACCGCCGGCACCGCCCACACCTGTGGATCACCTGCGCCAGAACGACAAGGAGTCTCCCGATGACCGTTGAGCATGTGACCTTCGACGCCGTCGGCGTCCCCCTCGCCGGCCTCCTGTACCGGCCCGACCACGCCTCCGGCGACCTGCCCGCGGTGGTGGTCTCCGGCTCCTGGACCAGCGTCAAAGAGCAGATGGCCGGGCTGTACGCGCAGCGGCTCGCCGCCCACGGCTTCGCCGCGCTGGCGTTCGACTTCACCGGCTATGGCGAGTCCGGCGGCGAGCCCCGCGACGTCGAGTCCCCTTCGCTCAAGAACCAGGACCTCGAACACGCCGTGAGCTTCCTGGCCGGTGCCGCGGGCATCGATCCGGACCGCATCGGCTCCGTCGGCGTCTGCGCGGGCGGTGCCTTCGCCGCAGTGCACGCATCGGGCGATCCGAGGGTCAGATCCCTGGCCATGGTCGCGGCCGGGCTGCAGGACGCCGAGTTCGCCCGGATGGCCCTCGGTGGCGAGGAGTCCTTCCAGCAGCACCTGGTCATCGGCCAGAAGGCCCGCGCCCACTACGAGGAGACCGGCGAGGTCCAGTACGTGCCCGCCGTCAGCGACACCGACCCGACCGCCGCGATGTACGGCCCGTTCACCTACTACCTCGACCGGTCCAGGGGCGCCATCCCCCAGTATCGCAACCGGTTCGCCCTGATGGCCTGGGCCGAATGGCTCACCTTCGAACCCGCCGAAAGCGCCGACCGCATCACCGTCCCGACCCTGTCGGTCCACAGCGAGACCGCCGCCATCCCGGACGGGATCCGCCGCTTCGCCGCCCGCCTCCACGCCCCGCTCCGAACCGTCTGGCTCGACGACCGCACCCAATTCGACTTCTATGACGACGACCGGACCGTCACCGAATCGGTGGAGCACGTCGCCCGCCACCTGAACGCCACCTTGTGACACCGCCGCGAGCGCCGGCCACGCCATCCGCACCGCCGTGACCGTTCTGATCACGGTCCGGCTTCACCCGTGCGGCCACCCTTCAAGGGGTGGCCGCACGGTCGTCTCCGACGGAGATCAACGGGTCAGGAGATGACGTCGACCTTCTCGGCCAGCCACTTCCCGTGGACCTTGACCATGGTCATCTTCAGCCGCAGCGACTCGGGGAGCTGCTGCGTCTTGTCGTTCTTGGTGGCGGACGAGCGGTCGGCGTAGACCAGCGCCACGACCCGGTCCGGGGTCGCGCTGACCACGCCGGTCTTCATCACCGTCGTGGTCCCGATGAGCTGCTGCGCGGTCGCCTGCGCCTTGAAGGACGGGATCTGCTTGACGTAGTCGTCGTGCAGCTTGCCCGTCGTCATGGCGGCGGCGGCCTTCGTGTCGGTGTCGATCGTCCGGTAGTCGTAGGACGACAGCTCCTGCGCGGCCTTGGACGCGGCCCACAGGCCGTTCTTGCGGGCATCGTCCGTGGCGCTCTGCTTCTGCGCCTTGAGGAACAGCAGCGTCGACGCGGTGCCGAACGCGATGACCAGGACGACCAGCACGGCGAGCAGGGTGAACCCGCCGGTGCTGAAGCGGCGCCCCGGCTCGGCGTCGTCGTCGTCTTCGTCGGAGTCGTCGTCGGCCTCGACCTTGGCGGCCTTCTTGAGGGTCAGCCTGCCGCCGCGCTTCGCCTTGGGCGCGTCGTCCTCGTCCTCGGCGTCGTCGTCGGTTTCGTCGTCCTCGGCGGCCTCCGCCTTGGCGTCGCCCTCGGAGTCCTCGTCGGCCTCGTCGTCCTCGTCCTCGGCTTCGGTCTCCTCTTCGGTGCCGATGCCGGCCGAGTCGCTCTCGGTCTTCTCGAGGCCGGTCTTCTCGGGCTTCGCGCCCGTCTCGACCTCGTCGACGTCGGCAGCCGATGCCTCTGCGGGCGCTGAGGCGTCCGCTGCGGGCTCGTCGTCCTCAGGCGCGACTTCAGGGGCCTTCTTGGTGCGGCGGGGCTTCACAGCCGTTTTGACGGCCTTCACCGAGCCTGCAGGGGCGTCGTCGCCGTCGCCGGCCTCCTCAGCCTCGTCGGCCGCTGCGGCCGCCTCCGCGGCGATCTGCGCCAGCCGTGCGGCCTCGCGGGCGCGCTCGGCTGCCTCCTCGGCGAGCCGCGCCGCCTCGGCGGCCTCCTCGGCCTTGGCGGCCTGCTCGGCGGCCGTACGGGTGCGGCCCTCGCCGCCCTCCTTGCCCGCGGCGTCGCCCTTGCCGGCGGCGCCGTCCTTGCCCGCCGCGCCGTTCTTGCGGGAGCCCTTGCCCTTCTCCGGTGCGGAGCGCTTGCCCCGGCCGAGCATGGTCACGGGACCACCTCCAGATCGGAAACGAGCCAGCGGTCACCGACCCGGCTGAGTTCCATCAGGTACCGGTAGGCGCGCGGGGCACCGTCCTTCACCTTGGGGTTGGTGACGGTCCCGTTGAGGGAGACCATCACCTCCGCGGAGTCGCCGTCCATGGACACGACCCCGGCCTCGACCTGGCTGACGGTCGACTTCGCCTGCGTCTGGCTCAGCGTGCCGAGCAGCGTCTTGGACTGGGAGGAGAGCTTGTTCTTCAGGTTCCCCGTGGTGCCCGCGACGATCCGGTCGAGGTCCTTCTGCGCGGACGAGGCGCTGATCGTCATCAGGTTGACGCCCATCTGGCGGGCCGACTGCGTCGCCTTCGCGCGCTGGTCGGCGGCGTCCTCGCCGTGGTACACGCGGACGGAGTAGACGCCGGTGAAGACGGCGAGCGCGACGACGAGCACGCCGAGGGCGATCGTGGCGATCTGCGGTGAGAGGCGTCTCATCGGCCCCGCCTCACTGGCTCAGGGGTCCGAGCATGAGCCACTTCCACGAGGAATCTCCCAACTCACGGTTGCCGGCGGTCCGCGGCATGACGTACTTCTTGCCGTCCGGGCCGTAGAGCGCGCCCGTCGACGGATCGTATCCAGCGAATTCCACTGAATTGGCCGGATACGACAGGTACAGCCGACCATTCGACAGCTGGCCCGTCGGGGCCGCCGCGGCCGCGGCCGTCCCGCCGTCGCCCGAGCTCTTGCCCTTGCCCTTCGCCTCGGACGAGCCGGAGCCGGAGCCCGCGTCCGAGCCCGTCCCGGACGCGCCGCCGGCCGGGAACCCCGCGCCCGCGGTGGCGCCCGGGGGCAGCACCGGGACGGGCGAGAGCTCGTCCTTGGGGAAGTTGCGGGCGCCGCGCACGGCGGTGGACGAGTCGTGCGGGGCCTTGCAGCCGATGTTCAGCGGCGGGTTGCGCAGCGAGGTGTCCTGCGGCCAGCGGTGCTTCACGCCCTCGTAGCCCTTGGTGCACGCGGGCGGCGAGCTGATGTTCAGGTCGAGGCCGAGGTGCTGGGTGCCGTCGCCGGGGGTGACGGTGAACGCGCCCGCCACCTCGACCGGGTAGAGGATGAACAGCGACCGCAGGCCCGCCTGCCGGGACGTGATGACCTGCCCGGTGGTGGACAGGTTCGCCAGCAGCGTCGGCAGCGTCGGGGCGAGCTGGTCGATGGCCTTGTGGGTCTGGTCGACGGCGCCCGGGGCGTTGTCGATCGTCTGGCGCAGGGCCGGGTCGTCCTTGCGGAGCGAGGCGGTGAAGTCGTTGAGGTTGCGGGCGAAGCCGCGGATGTTCGCGGCCTCGCTGCGCTGGGTGTCCAGCACCGTCACGCTGTTGTCGAGGAGCTGCTTGGTGTCCGGGTACGCCTGGTTCGCGGTCTCCAGCAGCCGGTGCGTGTCGTCCAGGATCGACTGCAGGTCCGACGCGGAGCCGTTGAACGCCCGGCCCAGCTCGTCGACGATCGTGCCGAGGTCCTTGGTGTTCACCGACCCGACGAGCTGGTCGACGTTGCGGAGCAGCTCCTCGGTGCGCACCGGGAGCGTGGTCATGTTCGCCGGGATCGTGTACGGCTCGCCCTGGTCGAGGTAGGGGCCGGTCCTCTTGCTGGGCTCGAGGTCGATGTACTGCTCGCCGACCGCGGACCGGTTCGCGACGATCGCCTTGGTGCCGTCGCGCGGGATGCGCTTGCCGCGGTCGAGCTGCAGCTTGACCTTGATGCCGTCCTTGGTGAGCGACATCGGCCCGACCCGGCCGACGGGGACGCCGCGGTAGGTGACCTCGGCGTTGGTGAACACGCCGCCGGAGTCGGTGAGGTCGACGTAGGCGGTGTACTGCTTGCCGAGGACCTGCCGACCGACGCCGATGTAGTTCACCAGGACGATCGTCACGCCGACGATCGTGATCACCGCGAAGGCGATCAGCTGGACGATGACGCCGCGCTTGAGGATCACCAGAGGCCCCCCATCAGGGTCCGCAGACCGTCGTCACCCGAGGCCGGGGGCAGCGCGCCGGTCTTCGAGCCGCCGGAGCCCCTCGTCTTCGCGCCCTTGGTCGGCGTCGGCGTGGGCGTGGTCGCGCCGGGCAGGCCGGGCAGCCCGCCGGCGCCGCCGCCGGACGACTGCGGCAGCGAGCCGAGCGGCGAGTCGGGAAGGGTCACGTTGGGCACCTGCAGCATGTTGCGCATCTGCTTGCCGCTGCCGATCTGGTTCTCCAGGTCGGTGCCGCCGAGCAGGTTCTGGGCGAGGTCGTTGAAGTCCAGGTCGACGGTGAGCTTCACGTTGCCGTAGTCGCCCTGGATGACGTTGGCGAAGGTCGGCGGGAACGGGAAGGTGATCAGCGACTGCAGCGCGTTCGGCAGGTCGGAGCCGGCCTTGTTGAGGTTGGCGAGGATCTTGTTCAGGTCCTTCAGGTTCGCCACGAAGTTGGCCTGCGACTTGTCGATCACGTCGGTGGTGGTGCGGCTGAGCTTGTTCAGCGCGACCAGCATCTTCGTGAGGTCGGCCCGGTTGCGCTTGAGGATCGTGATCGCCGGGCCGGTCTCGTCGATGGTGTCGCTGATCGTCTTGCGCTCGTCGGACAGCTTGCCGGTGAGGCGGTCGAGGCTGTCCAGCGCCCGGGTGATCGCGGCGCGGTTGGTGTCCAGCGTCCCGGCGAAGGTGTCGACCCGCTGCAGCACCGCGCGGATCGAGCCCTCCCGGCCGCTCATCGCGGCCTGCAGCTCGTGGCTGATCGTCGCGACCTGCTGGATGCCGCCGCCGTTCAGCAGCAGCGACATCGCCGACAGCACCTCTTCGATCTCGGTGCCCTGGCCGGTGCGCGACAGCGGGATGACGTCGCCGGAGCCGAGCCGCCCGGTCGGCGGCTCGGTGGTCGGCGGCTCGAGCTGGACGAACTTCTCGCCGAGGAGGCTCGTCTGGCTGATCGTCGCGTGGGCGTTGTCCGGCAGGTTCACGTCGCCGCGGACCTTGACGGTGACGACGGCGTGCCAGCCGGCGCTGCCGCCGGCCAGGTCGACCTTCGTGACCTTGCCGACCGACACGTCGTTGACCTTGACCACCGACTGCGGCACCAGGTCCAGCACGTTCGCGAACTCGATCTTCACCGTGCGGGGGTGGGAGCCGAGGTCGGGGCCGCCGGGCAGCGGCAGCGACGAGACGCCGTTGAACGAGCAGCCCGACAGCGCCGTGACGCCCGCGAGGACGGCGGCGCCGACCAGCCTGCCGCGCCGGAGCGGCGCCCGGCCCTCGACCGGCGCTGTGCCCTTGACCGGCGCCCGGCCCTGGGCCGCCGTGCCGGACGGCGCGGCCGTCCCGGCGCGCCTGCGGGGTGTCCTGCTCATCCGGCACCTCCGGGCAGCAGCGAGGTGATGCTCTTCGGGTCGTGCGCGGTCGCCGTGCCCGTCTTCGTCGTCTTGGCGGTCTTCGAGGTCTTCGTGCTCGTGGAACCGCTCCGGCCGCCGGGGCCGTAGGCGTCGGGCGGGATCGGCACGGGGTCGTAGTGCGTGGTCAGCGCGGTGATCCAGGACAGGTCCAGGCTGACCCCGGCCAGCGCCTTGCCGATGCCGTTGTACGGCTTGACGAAGTCCAGGCACTGCTTGGCGGGCGTCCCGACCGAGTACGCCAGCGAGCACACCCAGTCGGCCAGGTTGTTGAACTGGCGGAAGTTGTCGCGGGTGTGGATGGTGCCGCTGATCGGGTCGTAGGCGCGGGCCAGGTTGTTGATGGCGAGCGGGCCGGCGGTCAGCACCTCGGCCAGCGCGTCCTTCTCCTTGACCAGCACGCCGGTGACCTGCGCGAGTTGCCGGACGTTCGACGACAGCTCGGTGCGGTTGTCCTTGATGAACTTCTGCACGTTCCGCAGCGTCGGGGCGAGGGTGTTGAGGGCCGCGCTGAGCTCCTCCTTCTCCCCGTCCAGCTGGCCGGACACCCCGTTCAGGTGGGTGCTGAACGACCGGATCTGCTGGTCGTTGGCCTTCATCGTGTCGGTGATGATCCGCAGGTTCCGGATCGTCGTGGCGATGTCGCCGCGGTCGGTGCTGAGCGTGCTCAGCATCTGCGAGGTGTCGGCGATCGTCTGCCGGATGTCCTCGCCCTGCCCCTGCAGGTTCTGCGCGCCGACCTGGAGCAGCCGCGACAGCGAGCCCTGCTGCTTGTCGGGGGTGGTGGCGTTCGCGCCCTGCGGGCCGAGCGCCTTGGTGAGGTCGTTCAGGCTGCCGCCGACCTCGTCCACCTCGACCGGGATCTGGGTGCGGCTGGTGGTCAGCGTCGCGCCGTCCGCCAGCACGGGCCCGCCGGTGTAGGCGGGGGTGAGCTGGATGTACCGGTCGGCGACCAGGGTCTGGTTGACGATGACGGCCTTGGCGTCCGCCGGGACCTTGTACTTGGCGTCCCACTTCAGCTCGACCTTCACGGCGTCGCCGACGGGCTTGACGCTGGTGACCTCGCCGACGGGGATGCCGAGGATGCGGACCTCGGCGCCCTTGTACAGGCCGACGGTCTTGGTGAAGTAGGCCGTCATGTGCCGCTGCTTGGGTTCCTGCAGGAGCAGGACGAGCGCGGCCGCCAGCACCGCGACGGCGAGGATCGCGCCGCCGAGGCGAAGTATCAACGCGGAGTTACGCACTATGACCTGCCTGCTCACGGGAGGAAGGGCAACGGGTTGTCGCTGCTGTTGCCGGTCTGGCCGTTCTGCTTCTGCCGGCCGCCGCCCTGGGTCGTGGCGCCCGTCCCGGTGCCCGAGCTCTTCGGGGCGTCCTGGATCGAGGCGGGGATCGGGAGAAGGTTCTGGATGTAGGAGTCGAACCAGCGGCCGGTACCGACGACGTCGGAAAACTGCCGGGCGTACGGCGCGAACAGCTGGATCGTCCGGTCCAGGTTGTCCTGGTTCTTCAGCAGGATCCGGTTGACCTTCGTGAGGTTGTCCAGCATCGGCCTCAGCTGCGCCTGGTTCTCGCTGATCAGCGCGTTCACCTGCTGCGACAGCGTGACCGTGTTGACCAGCAGCTGGTGGATCACCGCGCGGCGGGCCTGCACGGCCTGGAGCACCTTGTCACCGTCCTGGACGAGCTTGGCGAAGTCCTGGTTGCGGTCGGCCAGCAGCTGCGAGACGTCCTTGGCCTTGCCGGCCAGCTCGTGCAGCTGGTCGTCGCGGGACGCGACGGTGTTCGACAGCCGGCGCAGCCCCTGCAGGGACGCCCGCACCTCCGGCGGGGAGTTCCTGAAGGTGTCCGACAGGGTGTCGAACGACTTGGCGAGCTGCACCGTGTCGATCTGGTCGACGCGCTGGCTCAGCTGGCTGATCGCCGGGACGACCTCGAACGGCGTGTGGGTGTCCGCCAGCGGGATGTTGCGGCCGAGCTTTCCGGTGCCCTTCGGGGTCAGCGCGAGGAAGTGCTGGCCGAGCAGCGTCTTGATCTTGATGTCGGCCTGCGTGCGGTCGCCGAGCCTCACGCCGTCGTCCACCCGGAAGGTGACCTTAACGTGGCCGTGGTCGAGGTCGAGGCCGGTGACCTTGCCGACCTTGACGCCGGCGATCCGGACCTCCTCCCCCGACTTCAGCCCGGCCGCCTCCGCGAACGTGGCGGTGTGCGTGGTGCCGCCGTTGACGAACGGGAGGTTCCCGAGATTCATCGCCAGCACGAGCGCCAGGATGATCACCGCGAAGCCGATGAGGGCGATGGGGACCGGGTTGCGCTCCCGGAACGGGATCCTCATCTACTTGCACCTCGCGTTCTCGTTCACGATCGCCGGCGTCTGGTAGACCGGTCCGCCCGGCAGCCGCACCCGCGCGTCGAGGCCGCAGATGTACATGTTGAACCAGGAGCCGTACTGGGAGATGCTGACCAGCTTCTGCAGCGTCCTCGGCGAGCCCTCCAGGGCCGAGTTCAGCTGGCCGCTGTTGGCGTCGAGGGTGCCGGTGAGCTGCTTCAGCCCGGCGATGTCGCTCTTGATCCCCGGCCGGGACTGCTTCAGCAGGCCCGCGGTGGTCCCGGTCAGCTGGTTGATCGCCGACACCGAGTCGAAGATCGCCTGGCGGTCGCCGGACACCCCGCTGACGAACCCGCGCAGGTCGGTGATCAGCTGCTCGACCTGCTGGTGCCGGTCGTCGATCGTGCCGAGCACGGTGTTCAGGTTGTCGATCACGTCGCCGATCACCTGGTCGCGGTCGGCGAGGGTGTTGGTCAGCGACGCCACGTGCGACAGCAGGCTGTTGACCGTCCCGCCCTCGCCCTGCAGCACCTGGATGATCTGGGTGGCGAGGGTGTTGACGTCCTTCGGCTCCAGCGCCTGGAACAGCGGGTGGAACCCGTTGAACAGCGCGGTCAGGTCGAGCGCGGGCTGGGTCTGCGCGACCGGGATCGTGCCGCCGGTCCTGAGGTAGCTGTTGGCCTGCCCGGCGCCGTCGCTCAGCGACAGGTACCGCTGCCCCATCAGGTTGCGGTAGCGGATCTGCGCCTGCGTGGACGACGGCAGCCCCGCCTCGAAAACGCCGTTCTTCTCGATGCTGAACGTCACCTGGGCCAGGTTGCCGTGGTAGAGCTTGACGCCCTTCACCTGGCCGACCCGGACGCCCGCGACGCGCACGTCGTCGTTGTCGAGCAGCCCGGTCGCGTCGGTGAAGATCGCCTTGTACTCGCGGGACGGCCCGAACCGGGCGTTGGAGATCGTCATCGCCAGCACGCCGGTGGCGAGCGCGGTGAGCACCACGAAGATGCCGAGCTTGATCGCGGCGCTGGTCGTCCTCACTTGATCGTCACCACCGATCCGCGCAGCAGCGGCCCGTACATCAGCGAGGCGACGTCGGAGACCTCGTCGGCCGGGGTCCGCGTCATCGGCCCCACGATGTTCTTGATCTTGTCGTTCTCGCTCATCGAGCCCGGGTCGACGAACACGTCGGAGATGCCGCGGCCGCGCGAGCCGCCGCCGCTGCCGCCGTTCGGGTCATCGGGGTTCTTCCACCACAGGTCGTCCTGGGTGCCGTCCAGCGCCAGGTAGTCCGGCGAGGGCACCTTCGGGTTCGGCAGCCCGTAGCAGCGCGGGTTGCGCTGGTCCTTGGCCTCGGGCAGGTCCAGCGGGTACTTGTAGCCCGGCCGCGGCTTGACGATCTCGACGGTCAGGTTGAAGGTCTTGGACCCGTTGCCGCCGGCCACCCGCTCGGCCTCCGGGCGCAGCTTCACCAGTCCGGCGAGCACGCACGGCAGCGACGGCGAGTACCGGGCGATCAGCGAGAGCCCGGTGCGGCTCGCGATGTTCACCCCGACGATCTTCGGCGCGTTCTGCGTCATGAACGCGTCGCCGTCCTGCGCGAGCGCGGTCGTCGCCGGGATCAGCTGCTCGATCGTCGCCTTCTTGTCGGTGATCGTCCTGCTGGTCACGTTGATGTTGCGCAGCGTCTGGAGGAGGTCCGGCGCGGCCTGGTCGTAGATGTCGGAGACGTCGGCGAGGCCGTGCAGGTCGTGCACCAGCGTCGGCAGCTGCGGGTTGATCTTCTGCAGCAGCGTGTTGGCCTCGTCGATGTCCTGGCCGATCTGGTCGCCGCGGCCCTGCAGCGCGGTCGCCAGCGCGTTCAGGGTGGTGTTCAGCTCGGCCGGCTTCACCGCCTGGAGGACGGGCAGCAGGTCGTCCAGCACCTTGTTGATCTCGACGGCCTGCTGGGAGCGGTCCTGCTGGATCGTCTGGCCGGCGCGCAGGCCCTGCGGCCCCGGCTGCTGCGGGATCTCCAGGTCGACGTACTTCTCGCCGAACAGCGTCTTCGGCAGCAGCCGCGCCTGCACGTTGTTCGGGATCAGCTTGGCCTTGCCGGGGTCCAGCGCGAGGTCGAGCGTCGCGCCGCCGCCGGAGACGTGCGTGCCGCGGACCTCGCCGACGACGATGCCGCGGACCTTCACGTCCGCGTGCGGCAGCAGCTGGAGGCCGGCCCGCTCCGTCGCGACCTTCACGTTCGTCACCGGGGTGAACCACTTGTTGTAGAACGCCACGGTCAGCGCCAGCAGCAGCACGATCACGAGGATCATGGACAGCCCGAGCACGCGGTAGCGCATGCGTTCGCTCATGGCCGCGTCACCCCGCGATCCGGACGCCGGTGCTGGTGCCCCAGATGGCCATGCCGAGCAGCAGGTCCGCCACGTTGATCACCACGATGCTGGTGCGCACCGCGCGGCCGACCGCGATGCCGACGCCGGCCGGGCCGCCGCTGGCGTTGTAGCCGTAGTAGCAGTGGATCAGCATCACCAGCACCGAGAAGATGATCACCTTGCCGAACGACCAGTAGATGTCGTGCGGCGGCAGGAACAGATGGAAGTAGTGGTCGTAGGTGCCGGACGACTGGCCGTAGAACATCGTCACGATCACCCGCGTCGCGCCGTAGGAGGCGAGGAGGCCCACCACGTACAGCGGGATCACCGCGACCATTCCGGCGATCATCCGGGTGGTGACCAGGAACGGCATCGACGGGACCGCCATCACCTCGAGCGCGTCGATCTCGTCGGAGATCCGCATCGCGCCGAGCTGGGCGGTGAACCCGCAGCCGACGGTCGCCGACAGCGCCAGCGCCGACACCAGCGGCGCGATCTCGCGGGTGTTGAAGTAGGAGGCGATGAAGCCGGTGAACGCGGCGGTGCCGATCTGGTCGAGGGACTCGTAGCCCTCCAGGCCGACCTGGCTGCCGGTGAAGAACGTCATGAAGCCGACGATCACCACCGAGCCGCCGATGACGGCGAGGCCGCCGGTGCCGAGGCTCACCTCGGCCAGCAGCCGCAGCACCTCGACGCGGTACCGGCGCAGCACCCGGAACGTCCACGCGAACGCGCGGACGTAGAACGACATCTGGTGGCCGAAGTCGTCCAGCCGGTCCAGGGGCCCGCTGATCGCCCGGCCGACGGCCTTGCCCGCCTTCGTTGGGGCCGCCATCACATGCCCTTCGCCGGGACGAACTGGGTGTACAGCGCCGAGATGATGAAGTTCTCGACGAACAGCAGCATGAAGGTGATGACCACGGTCTGGTTGACCGCGTCGCCGACGCCCTTCGGGCCGCCCTTGGCGTTCAGGCCCTTGTAGGCCGCGACCAGGCCGGCGGTGATGCCGAACACGAACGCCTTGATCTCCGCCTGCACCAGGTCGGGCAGCTGGGCGATCGCGTTGAACGAGGCGAGGTAGGCGCCCGGCGTGCCGTCCTGCAGCACGACGTTGAAGAAGTAGCCGCCGAGAAGGCCGACCACCGACACCAGGCCGTTCAGGAACAGCGCGACGAACGCGCACGCGAGGGTGCGCGGCACCACGAGGCGCTGCAGCGGGTTGATGCCGAGCACCTCCATGGCGTCGATCTCCTCGCGGATCTTGCGGGAGCCGATGTCGGCGCACATCGCCGACCCCGCGGCGCCCGCGACCAGCAGCGAGGTGACCAGCGGGCTGGCCTCGCGGACGATCGCGACCACCGCGGTCGCGCCGGTGTAGGACTGCGCGCCCAGCTGCCGGATGAGCCCGCCGACCTGCAGGGACAGCACGCCGCCGAAGGGGATGGCGACCAGCATGGTGGGGACGACGGTGACGCTGACGATGAACCAGGCCTGCTCGATGAACTCGCGCCACTGGAAGGGCGGGCGGAACAGCTGCCACCCGGTGTCCAGGCACATCCCGAAGAAGCGGCCGGGCTCCTTGATCGCGACGTTGGCCGCGCCGTCCCCGATCTTGCGGAGCGTGCCGGAGGACCTTCCGGCCCGCCTGCCCCCTCGCTGGTCCGCGCCGATACCAGGAGTGGACATCAGTACGCCGCACCTCCGGGCGCGCCGGGCGGCGGGCTGCCGGGGAACATGCCCGGGCCGCCGGGACCGCCGGGCGGCGGGCCCGCGGGCGGCGGTCCGCCCGGGGCCGCCGGGGCGGCGGCCGCGCCGGCGGACATGGACGCCACGTACCGCGGCCACTCCTCCACCCAGTTGCGGCCGAGGTCGTCGATGAACGACCCGGGCGGCGGCGTGACGCCGTGCGCGGCGCACCAGGCGCCGGGGGCGTGCATGCCGGCCCGCAGCATGCCGTTGCTGGGCATCTGCTGCGGCGGGATGGGGGGCAGCTTGCCGGAGTCCAGGCCCATTCTCGACTCGGCCTCCAGCTCGGAGGCGTCCTTCTCCTCCGACATGCCGATCGGGCCGATCTTGCTGGCGTTGAGGAACTGCCGGACGACCGGCTCCTCGCTGGACAGCAGCATCTCCCGCGGCCCGAACATCGCCAGGTGCCGCTGGTACAGCAGGCCGATGTTGTCGGGAATGGTGCGGGCGGTGTTGATGTCGTGGGTGACGATCAGGAACGTCGCGTTGAGCTGCGCGTTCAGGTCGATGAACACCTGGTTCAGGAACGCGGTGCGGACGGGGTCGAGGCCGGAGTCCGGCTCGTCGATCAGCAGGATCTCGGGGTCCAGCACGAGGGCGCGGGCGAGGCCGGCGCGCTTCTTCATACCGCCGGAGATCTCGCCGGGCAGCTTGTACTCGGCGCCGAGGAGGCCGACCATGTCCATCTTCTCGAGGACGATGCGCTTGACCTCGGACTCGGACTTCCTGGTGTGCTCGCGCAGCGGGAAGGCGATGTTGTCGAACAGGTTCATCGACCCGAACAGCGCGCCGTCCTGGAACAGCACGCCGAACAGCTTGCGGGTCTCGTAGAGCTGCGACTCGGGCAGGTACGGGAGGTCCTTGTCGCCGATCCAGATGTGCCCGCGGTTCGGCTTGAGCAGGCCGACGAGGGACTTCAGGAAGACCGACTTGCCGGTACCGGACGGGCCCAGAAGAACGGAGATCTCACCTGCGGGAATGGTCAGCGACACGTCCTGCCAGATCACCTGGCGGCCGAAGGATTTGGTCAGGCCCTCGACTCTGATCTCGACGCCCACTCGTCACCTTTCGTCCAGGCCGGGGGGAATCCCGAACCAATGAGCGAGTAGCACTCTGGCTCTGTCTGCCCGTCACACCTCGTGTCCGTCCCATTGCTACCGCCCGGTAGCCGTGACGGGTGCCACTACCGTAGCGGCCCCCCGTCCAAATGGAAGGGGTTCCGCCCCAGATCAGCGGCAAAATCCGACGTCGTAAGACAATCGTTACTTACGTGCCCTATGAGACTAGTGGTCCAAGAACCGGCGCCTCAAGCCAGGGGGTGCGGCGGCGCGCTGGAGCCGTCGGCCGGGACAGGGCGGCCGGGTGTGGCCACAGCGTCAGAACGGGACGGTACGCCGCCCGCCGACTACCGCACAACCCGCCCCGGCACACGCTTTTCACCAGCTCTTTATCACTCGCCCACAGGAAACGCACACGGAACGGGCCCTCTGTTGCGCCATCCCGACAAGGCGCTTGCGCCGGGCCCTGGGCGTAACCTCGTTCACCTGCGCGAGCACCGGTCGGGACGGCCCCCGCCGACCCGAAAAAGGCGCGCCAATGCGAACCGGCGGACCCACGCGAACAAGCCCACCGACGCGAAAAGGCGGCCGCCCCACCCGAGGGTGGGACGGCCGCCTTGAGAGCAGCGGAGCCGCGCGGCTCCGGGACGCTCCGGAGGGCCTTACTTGACGGTGACCGTCGCGCCGGCCTTCTCCAGGGCCTCCTTGGCCTTGTCGGCCGTCTCCTTGTTGACCTTCTCGAGCAGCGGCTTCGGCGCGCCGTCGACCAGGTCCTTGGCCTCCTTGAGGCCGAGGCTCGTCAGGCTGCGAACCTCCTTGATGACCTGGATCTTCTTGTCGCCGGCGCCCTCGAGGATGACGTCGAACTCGTCCTGCACGGCGGCTTCCTCGCCACCGCCGGCGCCACCGGCGGCCGGGGCGGCGGCCACGGCCGCGACGGGCGCGGCGGCCTTGACGTCGAAGACGTCCTCGAACTGCTTCACGAAGTCGGACAGCTCGAGGAGGGTCATCTCCTTGAACGCGTCGAGCAGCTCGTCGGTGCTGAGCTTCGCCATGATGTTTCCTCCGCTATGGCTTCAGGATCTGGGGTGTAAGGGGAACCGCGGGTGCCTATTCGGCGGGTGCCTCGTCGGCGGCCTCGGCGGCCGGCGCGTCGGCGGGGGCCTCGGCGGACTCGCCGCCGGCCTCGCGCTTGGCGCGCAGCGCCTCGGCGAGCTGGGCCGCCTGCGTCGGCAGGGCGTTGAAGAGCGCGGCCGCGTTGGCCATGGAGCCCTTCATCGCGCCGGCCAGCTTGGCCAGCAGGACCTCGCGGGACTCGAGGTCCGCGAGCCTGGTGATCTCCGAGGCGTCCATCGACTTGCCGTCGATGAAGCCGCCCTTGATCACCAGCAGCGGGTTGGCCTTGGCGAAGTCACGCAGGCCCTTGGCGGCCTCGACCACGTCGCCGCGGACGAACGCGATGGCCGACGGGCCTTCGAGCAGCTCACGGAACTGCTCGTCGACACCGGCCTCGTTCGCGGCGCGCATGGTCAGCGTGTTCTTCACCACGGCGAACCTCGCGGTCTCGCCGAGGTTGGTGCGCAGCTCCTTGAGCTGCGCCACCGTCAGCCCGCGGTACTCGGTCAGCACGGCGCCGTTGGAGCTCTCGAACTCGTGCTTGAGCTCGGCGATCGCCGCGGCCTTCTCGGCCTTAGCCATGTGGCCTCCTTCCGATTACCTGGGTGGTCACGATCCGCGCCCGGCCCTCGCGGGTCAGGCGCCGATCCACCAAAAAACGCCCCGGCGCAGGTGTGCACGGGGCGTCATGCCAGGCCCGGGAAAGGCCGAGCGGAAGGCTCTCGTCTCACCTACGCAGGCCGCCCGAACGGATCGGGACCTTCGGCCGTCCCTCGCGGAACGGCGACCGGCGGTCTTCGGTAGACAACAGAGTACGTGCCGGGACGGCACGAGGCCAAATCGGCGCGAGGCCGCATCCGCGCGGAGGGCCGCGCCGGTCCGCCGGCGCGGCCCTCCGTCATCGGTGCCGTCGTTGGTTCCGTCGTTCGTCGCCCGTCAGGCGCCCGGGGCCAGGCCGTTGCCCAGGCCCTTCAGCAGCGAGCTGAAGTCGGTGACCTGGCTCGCCGGCGGCGCGGCGACCTGCACCGGCTTGCCGAAGTCGCGGTAGGCGGTCGTGATCGTCATGACGCCGGCGGCCGTCTGGCCGGTCTTCATCGTCATCTTGCGGGGCAGCTGCTGCCCGTCCACCCACAGGTCGAAGTGCATGTCGCCGTTCATGCCGGACTTCGCCAGGTTCTTCTCGTACGCCTGCCGCTGGTCGGCGGGGAGCTTGGCGACCGCGTCCGCCATCCGGTAGGTGCCGGTGTAGTGGGTGGTCCGGACGCCGTTCACCGTCTCCTTGCCGACCTCGCGGGCGTCCTTCGACGCCGTCAGCATCTTGGTGTTCTGCACCGGGTCCATCTGCTGCGACTGCTGGAGCAGCTGGTCGACGTTCAGGCCGGACCGCTTGCCGACCTCGTCCAGCGACATCTTCACCCAGGGCTTGGCGGACGCGCCGCCGCCGAGCTGCGCCAGCTGCGGGATCTTCATGTAGATGGTGCGGCCGACCAGCACCTCCTTCATGCCGGCCATCGACCTGCCGCCGACCGACATGCTGCCGAAGTCCATGCTGAAGGCGAGGTCCGGCTTGGTCCGGTACTGCATCGTCCCGGACATGGTGATGTCGCCCGTGGGCGAGCCCGTCGACGTCATCGACATGTCGGCCTGGAACGAGTCGATCTTCCCGGTCTTCTGGGCCGTCCTGCCGAGCGCCTCCGCGGCGGTCAGCTTGATGTTCTTGCCGGCCTCGTCCACCTTGTTCCCGGCGTCGCCGAGACAGCCGGTCAGCGCGAGGGCGAGGCCGGCGGCGACCGCCGTGCCCGCGGCGAAACGTCGGATCATGGGTGCATCTCCTCGGTCTGCGTCATGAGGCCCGGACGCTCGGACCGGACCCTCTATGAGACGCAGGGGAGACTAGCGGGGTTCGATCTGTCCCGTGTCGCCCGGTGTGACCCGTGTGTCAGTTACCGCGGAGGAGCGAGCCCAGCGACATGGTGCCGACCTGGTCGGACGGCGGCGCGTTCACCCCGAAGGACTTGCCGTAGTCGCTGTACAGCACCGTCACCGAGCCGTTGTCGCCCTGCTTGTCGGACGCCTTGGACACGAGCTTGCGCGGCAGGTTGTTCCCGTCCGTCCACAGATCGAAGTCGATCTTGCCGTTGGCGTGGTCCTTCGGCAGCCACCCGTCGACCTTGTCCCGGGTCTGGGCGTCGAGCCGGTTCAGCGCGTCCTTGACGGTGACCGTGCCCGCGTAGTGGACGGTCTTGACGCCGTCGATCGTCTCGGTGCCGACCCGGTGGGCGTCCTTCGAGCCGGTGAACATCTTGGTCTGCTCGGCCGGGTTCACCTTCTCGACCTGGTTCACCAGGCTCTGCACGTCGAAGCCGGTGCGCTGGGACACCTGGTTCACGTCGATCTTCACCCACGGCTTGCCGCCGCTGATGAACTGCGCGAGCTGCGGCACCTTGGCGTAGAGCGTGTTGTCGGTGAAGATCGCCTGGCCCTTGGCGCCCGGCACGGTCTGCCCGTTGTGGGTCACGTCGTCGAGCTGCGCGCTGAACTTCAGCGCCGGCTTGAGCCGGAACTGGCCCGTCGCGTGGATCTTCCCGGAGTCCGAGCCGCTGCCGGTGACGGTCAGGTCGGCCTTGAAGGTGTCCGACTCCGCCGTCTTCTGTGACGATCTCAGCAGCGCCTCGTTGGCGCTGAGCTTCATGTTCGCGTTCGAGCCCGACCCGTCCCCGTTGCACCCGGACAGGAGGAGCGCGGCACCTACGGCGGTGCCTCCGGCGGCCACTACCAGTCGTCGGTTCATGAGGTTTCGGCCTCCCTTGTCGCCCTGCTGGTGTTCCCAGTCTGTCGAGGCGCTAACGGCGCTACATCCCCCGGTGGTACGAACGGGGCTGAGACCGGTACGACCATCGGCGTACCCCTCGCATGGCCGAACGGCCATGTGCCAGAGCGCGCGCGGCGGGCTTTTCGGGGGCGTCAGCGGTAGGAGCCGAACGTCATGGAGCCGGCGAACGTCCCGTCGGGCGCCGTCGCGGACAGCCCGATCGTCGCCGGACGGTCCTGCTTGCCCGACCACAGGTCGAGCGAGACGCCGACGTCGTCCGGGACGACCTTGCGGACCTCGTCCGCGGACTCCTTCGGCAGCAGGCCGTACACGCTGCCCATCAGCGCCTGCGCGAGGTAGTGGGTGCGGCCGCCCGTGTCCGGGCCGGTCACCACGTTGCCGGGCACCCCGCGGATGATGTAGGTGAACTGCCGCGGGTCCGACCCCGTCCGCAGCTTCTCCAGCTGCGCGGCGCTGAGCTTGGACTTCGTCCACTTCTCGCCGTCGAACCCGGACAGCGTGCTCCCGCTCACGATCACCTTCTGCGTGATCTTGCTGAGCGTGCCGTCCTTCATCGTCTGCGTGACGCCGACCGCGTTCATCGAGAACGCGGGCCACAGGCTGATCGTCGCGGTCTCGGACGCCTGCTTGTAGTCGCCGCCCGTCCCGATCGTCAGCTTCACGCTCGTCTTGCGGACGAACGACCTCAGCTCGGGGCCCGGCTTCGGCGACGGGTTCGCCGCGGTGCCGCCCGGTCCGGCCGTCCGCCCGCCCGGCGCGCCGGCGCCCGCGCCGCCGCCGGTGCCCGGTGCGCCGGAGGCGGACGGCGCCACCGCGCCCGACGCGGCGTTGTTCGGGTCGGCCGGATCCGCCTGCGCCATCTGCGCGCTCGGCGGCAGGGCGCCCGAGTCCTTCGACGACATGACGCCGGTCTTCACCGCCATCAGGATCGCGGTGGGCACCACGGCCACGGCCGTGACGGCGGAGACGGCGATGATCCGGTCGGTTCGGCGCTTCACAGGGACGATTCAACACCAAACACACCAACCACAACAAAACAATCCGTCCAATAGGATTGTCCTGATCCGGCCCCGGAGCGCGGTATCCCGCAGGTCGGCGGCATGATCACGGCGCGGCGCCCCCCGACCCGGCCCCCTGCGCGACGGAGCCTCAGCCCTCGGCGAGGCGGTCGCGGAGCACCGACTTGCGGACCTTGCCGGTGCCGGTGCGCGGCAGCGCGTCGACGTACTCGATGCGGCGCGGCGTCTTGAACCCGGCGAGCCTCGCCCTGCACGCGCCGATCAGCTCCTCGTCCGCCGGCCGCGCGCCGTCGGCCACGATCACCGCGCACACCGACTGGCCCCAGCGCGGGTCCGGCAGCCCGACCACGGCGACCTCCCCGACGCCCGGGACCGTGCGCAGCACGTCCTCCACCTCCCGGGACGAGACGTTCTCGCCCCCGGTGACGATCACGTCCTTGAGGCGGTCGACCAGGTAGAGGTAGCCGTCCTCGTCGACGCGGCCGACGTCGCCGGTGCGGAACCAGCCCCCCGCGAACGCCTCCGCCGTCGCGTCCGGATCGTCCCAGTAGCCGGGCGTCACCTGCGCGCCCCGCACCACGACCTCGCCGAGCGCGCCCGGCGGGACGGGCGCCCCGTCCTCCCCCACCACCCGGATCTCGACGCCCTCGGCGGGACGTCCCGCCGACGCCGCCAGATCCGGCCGCGACGCGATGGCGGCCCGGTGGTCGTCCGGGGACAGGAACGTCGCGTTCCCGGACAGCTCCGTCATGCCGAAGCCCTGGTTGAGGTCGCAGCCGAGCACGCCGTGCACGCGGCGCAGCAGCGGGACCGGCATCGGCGCCGACCCGTACGAGACCACCCGCAGGCCGCCGCGCAGCACCTCCAGCGCCGCCGGGTCGTCGCCCAGGTGCGCGAGCAGGTCCTCCAGCATGGTCGGCGCCAGCGACACGTTCGTGACGCCGTGCCGGCGCACCGCCTCCACCAGGTCCGCCGGACGGAACCGCCGCATCACCACGGCATGCCTCCGGTACAGGTGATGCAGCATCACCTGGTAGCCCGCCACGTGGCAGAGCGGGAACGGCGTGCAGAACACGTCGCCCGGACGGACCGGCCGCCCCGACGCCGACACCCGCAGGCCCGCGAGCAGGCTCCCGTGCGTGAGCCGCACCCCCTTGGGACGGCCCGTCGTCCCGCTGGTGAACATCAGCCACGCGACGCCGTCCGGGCCCGTCTCCGTGCGGGCCAGACGTCCCGGCGCGTCCCGGGGCAGGTCGGTGACGAGCACGAGCGGAGGACGATCGTCGCCGAGCTCCCCCTCGGCGGCGAGCCGGTCGAGCAGGTCCGTCTCGCCGAGCACGAGCGACGCGCCGCTGCGCGCGATTTGGTCGGCCCACTCGCGCGGATGCAGCCGCTGGTTGAGCGGCACGAGGACGCGGCCGTCGCGCGGCACCCCGTAGTAGGCGGCCACGTACTCCGGCCGGTTGTGCGCGAGCAGCGCCACGCGCGCCCCCGGCGGACACCGCTCGCCGAGATAGGCGCTGAGGGTGTCCGTCCGCGCGCGCAACTCCCGGAACGTCCAGGTCGTCCCGTCCACCGACAGCGCCGGAGCGTCGGGGGCGGCGTCCGCCGCCGCGTCGAGCACGTCGTAGAGCCGGTGAAGGTCCCCGCGCGGCGATCCGCCCATCACGCCCCTCTCCTCGCGATCCGGCGACGCAATCTACCGGCCGGCCGGACCGCCGGACCCGCCGATGCCGCTCAGCGGAACGGGCCCCGCAGACGCAGGCAGGGCGCCTCCGGAATGGAGACGCCCTGCCGTTTCGCCCGTTTCACCCGCGGGCGGGGAAGCCCGTGATCAGGCCTCGTCGAGCTCCGCGGTGAGGTTGCGGACCGCGTTCGGGTCGACGGGGATGCTCGGCCCCATCGACGTCGTCAGCGCCGCCTTCTTCACGTACCGGCCCTTGGCCGCGGACGGCTTGAGCCGCTGGATCTCCTCGACCGCCGCCGCGTAGTTCTCCACCAGCTGGCGCTCGTTGAACGACGCCTTGCCGATGATGAAGTGCAGGTTCGCGTGCCGGTCCACCCGGAACTCGATCTTGCCGCCCTTGATGTCGCTGACGGCCTTGGCCACGTCCATCGTCACGGTGCCGGTCTTCGGGTTCGGCATCAGGCCGCGCGGACCGAGCACCCGGCCGAGGCGGCCGACCTTGCCCATCTGGTCCGGCGTCGCCACGACCGCGTCGAACTCCAGGAAACCGCCCTGGATCCGCTCGATCATGTCGTCCGACCCGACCAGGTCGGCGCCGGCCTCGCGGGCCTCCTCCGCCTTCGCGCCGCCCGCGAACACCAGCACGCGGGCGGTCTTGCCGGTGCCGTGCGGCAGGTTGACGGTGCCGCGGACCATCTGGTCGGCCTTGCGGGGGTCGACACCGAGCCGCAGCGCGACCTCGACGGTCGCGTCGAACTTGGTGACGGTGGTCTCCTTGGCCAGCTTGACGGCCTCGACCGGGCTGTACAGCCGCTCCCGGTCGATCTTCTCGGCCGCCGCGCGGTAGCCCTTGCTGCGCTTCATGCTCGTTCCTCCAAGGAACTCGTGGTACGGGCCGCGCCCGGCCCTGCCACTGGGTGGTGAACTACTTGACCTCGATGCCCATCGACCGCGCGGTGCCCGCGACGATCTTCTCCGCGGCCGCCAGGTCCTTGGCGTTGAGGTCGGGCATCTTGGTCGTGGCGATCTCGCGGATCTGGTCCGCGGTGACCGAGCCGACCTTGGTCTTGTGCGGCTCGCCGCTGCCCTTCTCCACACCGGCGGCCTTCAGGATGAGCTGCGCGGCCGGCGGGGTCTTGGTGACGAACGAGAACGACCGGTCCTCGTAGATGGTGATCTCTACGGGGATGACATTGCCGCGCTGGGACTCCGTGGCAGCGTTGTACTGCTTGCAGAAGTCCATGATGTTGACGCCGTGCGGGCCGAGCGCGGTACCCACCGGCGGCGCCGGGGTGGCCTGGCCCGCCTGGAGCTGGACCTTGACCAGCGCGGCGATCTTCTTCTTCGGAGGCATGCGAACCCCTATGTCCCATGTATCGGTGGTTCCGACTCCCGGTCACCCGGGCAACACGGCGCTGGGACGCGTCCGCCGTGTAGGAACCGCTGGAATCTCCCCGCGTGCGCGGGGCCGATCGGTGCCGCTCGTCCGACGATCGGGACGAGCACCGGGCCGTCCCGCCGAGGCGAGGACGGCCCGTCAAGAATACGTGCTGATCGGACCGCGCCGTCCGGGCGGCGGTCAGATCTTGGAGACCTGGTTGAAGCTCAGCTCGACCGGGGTCTCGCGGCCGAAGATCGACACCAGCACCTTGAGCTTCTGCTGCTCGGCGTTGATCTCGTTGACGGTGGCGGGGAGGGTGGCGAACGGGCCGTCCATGACGGTGACCGACTCGCCGACCTCGAAGTCGACGGTGGCGGCGACCTTGGCCTGCTCCTTGGCCTTGGCGACGCCCTCCTCCGGCTCGGGCGCCAGCAGGTTCGCGACCTCGTCCAGGCTCAGCGGGGACGGCTTGTTCAGCAGGCCGACGAACCCGGTCACGCCCGGCGTGTTGCGGACCGCGGCCCACGACTCGTCGGTCAGCTCCATCCGGACGAGGATGTAGCCCGGCAGGACCTTCTCGTTGACCTTCTGCCGCTTGCCGCCCTTGATCTCGGTCACCTCGTGCTGGGGGACCTCGATCTGGAAGATGTAGTCCTCCATGTTGAGGGTCTGGGTGCGGGTCTCGATGTTGGTCTTGACCCGGTTCTCGTACCCCGCGTAGGAGTGCACGACGTACCAGTCGCCCGGCTGGAGGCGCAGCTGCATCTTGAAGTCGGCGTACGGGTCGGCGGGCGGCTCGGCCTCGGCCTCTTCGGCCTCGCCTTCCTCGTCCTCGCCCTCCGCGCCGGCGGGCACGTCCGCGGCGTCCGCGCCCTCGACGGCCTCGGCGAGGTCGGCGGCGTCCGCGGCGGCGTCGGGCGCGACGCCCTCGCCCTCGAGCTTCTCGTCCGCGGGCTCGGCCTCGCCGGCGGCGACGGCGGCCTCGGCCGCGTCCTCGGCGGGCTCGGCCGCCTGGCCGGCCGCAGCAGCCGCGGCGGACTGGGCCTCGTCAACGGCCTCGTCGTAGGGCGGCTGTGAGGGCTCGGACACGGTGACTCTCTCTCCGGACGTCTGCGGTGATGGATTGGCGGTGCTTCTCGGCGGGTGGTGCGGCCGGGCGGCGGTGGCCGCTCCGCGACCGGCCTCAGCCGAAGATCTTGTAGATCCCCTGCTGCAGGCCGTAGTCGAAGCCGGACACGATCGCGACCATGATGAGCACGAACACCAGGGACACCGTCGTGTAGGTGACGAGCTCCCGGCGGGTCGGCCAGATGACCTTGCGCAGTTCGGCGATGACCTGGCGCACGAACAGCGCCGGAGTGGTCCGCGTGGGAGCGGACTTCCCCTTGCCCTCGTCCTTGGCCGCGGCCTCGCCGCGCGTCTCAGTCGCCATTGCCGCCGTTCACCTCATAGGTCGTGTTCCAACCACCGAGTGGTTGTCGCGCGGACCCGCGCCGCGGAACGCCACGGCGGGTGCCGTGGCGCGGCCGGCACCGGTGCGCGCACCGCACCTCGCAGGGCAGGAGGGACTCGAACCCCCAACCGCCGGTTTTGGAGACCGGAGCTCTACCAATTGAGCCACTGCCCTTCATTCTCCGGCTAAGGAGAACACCCCGGCCGCGGGACCGGGTCGGTGCCGTGCCCCAGCTTACGGCCTCTTGGGGATGCCCGTGTGCGGACAGGGTCGTATGCCGGTGACGCGTCACTAGGGAGAGGAGTCTACGTCGCCGAGGGCTCCGCGTCGAACCGGACGGCGCGGAAACCCGCGCGGCCGCCGCGAACGCCGCGCCACCGGCCCCGATATATCGCTCAGGTCATGGCCTCGCTTCTGTAACGATAGGGATATGAGCATCGACCGTCCTCGCATCTCCAAGCGCATCGCCGCGATATCCGAGTCCGCCACGCTGGCCGTGGACGCCAAGGCCAAGGCCCTGAAGGCGGCGGGCCGCCCGGTCATCGGCTTCGGCGCGGGCGAGCCCGACTTCCCGACGCCGGACTACATCGTCGAGGCGGCGGTCACCGCCTGCCGGGTGCCCCGCTTCCACAAGTACACGCCGGCGGGCGGGCTGCCCGAGCTGCGCGCCGCCATCGCCGAGAAGACCGAGCGGGACTCCGGCTACAAGGTGGACGCGTCGCAGGTCCTGGTGACCAACGGCGGCAAGCAGGCGGTGTACGAGGCGTTCGCGGCGCTGCTCGACCCGGGCGACGAGGTGCTCGTCCCGACCCCGTACTGGACGACCTACCCCGAGTCGATCAAGCTGGCGGGCGGCGTGCCGGTGGACGTGGTCGCCGACGAGACCACCGGCTACAAGGTGAGCGTCGAGCAGCTGGAGGCGGCCCGCACCGACCGGACGAAGGTGCTGCTGTTCGTCTCCCCGTCCAACCCGACGGGCGCGGTCTACTCGCGCGGCGAGATCGAGGCGATCGGCCGGTGGGCCGACGAGCACGGCCTCTGGGTGATCACGGACGAGATCTACGAGCACCTGGTGTACGGGGACGCCGAGTTCCACTCGATGCCCGTCGTGGTGCCGGAGCTGGCCGACCGCACCCTGGTGCTGAACGGGGTGGCGAAGACGTACGCGATGACCGGCTGGCGGGTGGGCTGGCTGATCGGCCCGGCGGACGTGGTGAAGGCCGCCGCGAACATGCAGTCGCACGCGACGTCCAACGTGGCGAACGTCTCGCAGGCCGCCGCGCTCGCCGCGGTGACCGGCGACCTGTCGGCGGTCGCGGAGATGCGCAAGGCGTTCGACCGGCGCCGCCAGACGATCGTGCGGATGCTGAACGAGATCCCCGGTGTGGTGTGCCCGGAGCCGGAGGGCGCGTTCTACGCGTACCCGTCGGTGAAGGCGCTGCTGGGCAAGGAGATCCGCGGCCGGCGCCCGGAGACGTCGGTGGAGCTGGCGTCGCTGATCCTGGAGGAGGCCGAGGTCGCGCTGGTGCCCGGCGAGGCGTTCGGCACCCCCGGCTACTTCCGCCTCTCCTACGCGCTGGGCGACGACGACCTCGTCGAGGGCGTCTCCCGCGTGGCGAAGCTCCTGAACGAGGCGAGCTAACCCGAGCAGGAACACACCGGCCCCGGACGCGGAAGCGTCCGGGGCCGGTGCTCTCTTGGACAGCGCCTCGCACAGCGACCCCGACCCGCACCCCAGCCACGCGACGACCTCGACCGTCGCGATCGCGAGCGAAGCCAAGTTCGAGCCTGCGAGAACTTGATCGCGCAGCGAGCCCCCAGGGCGAGTCGAAGCGATGCAGCGGTCGCACGCATCGCCCGCCGAAGGAAGGCCTCCAGGGCCTGACGCCAAGGGCGATGCAATGAACAGGGAAGGCTCCGGCGGGGTGTCCTGGCGGCCCCTCTCCGCCATTCGAGGACGCCCCCGCCGGAGCGTGGCCTAGGGGCGGACGCCTTCCGCGATGCGCATGAGCTGGTCCTTGACGGCGCCGCCGGCGGTGACGGTGACGCCGGTGCCGGGCTTGGCGATCCAGGAGACCTGGCGTCCGGACCCGGGGCGGTCGCCGGTGAGCGCCGGCATGCCGCGGACGGTGGTGCGGGTCGGGACGCCGCCGACGGGGGCGAGGTCGGTGAGGCCGACGCCGCTGCCCTTGACGAGGGCGATCTGCACCCAGCCGGCCGTCCCGTCCCATTTGCATGTGGTGGTGCGGCGCTTGGCGTCGCCGGTGGCCGTGCAGGGGCCGGTGGCGGCGAGCCCGCCCGGCAGGTAGGTGACCCACCCCGGGAGCTTCACCGCGGGTCCGGGCGCGCCGGGCCGCTCGCCTCCCCCGCCGGCGGTGCCGCCGGGCCGCGGGTGCGCGGACGGCTTCGGCGTCGACCCCGCCTCGGGCCTCCCCTCTGGCGACGGGGACGCGGGGAGGCCCGAGGCGGACGGCCGTTCCGGCTGCTCGAGGACCGCGGGCCCGCCCGTGGGGCGGGAGGTCGCGGAGTCCCCGGCAGGTGTGGCCCGGAACGACTGGTAGGTGGGCACCAGGGCGAGCGCGGCGACGGACGCGGCGGCGACGCCGACGGTGGCGCGGATCCGGTTCGTGCGGCGCCGGTGGCGGCGGCGCACGTCGGCCACGAGCGAGGGCGGCGCGGCCGTCCCCGCCACCTGCTCGGCCATGGCCGCGCGGAGTTCGCTCTCCAGGTCCATCGTTCAGCTCCCCAGTGGCGCCAGGTTCGCGCCGAGTCGCTCCCGGAGTCTGGCGAGCCCCCGGGATGCCTGGCTCTTCACGGTGCCGACGGAGCAGCCGAGCACGCGCGCGGTCTCCGCCTCCGAGAGGTCCTCCCAGAAGCGCAGCACGAGCACGGCCCGCTGGCGGGCGCCGAGTCTGCGCAGTTCGTCCATGAGCGTCCCCCTCAGCTCGACGGCGTGGGTGCCCGAGAGCGTCGGCGTCTCGGGCGGTTTCGCCATGTGGATCTCCCGCAGCACCTTCCACCGCCGGGACCGGCTGATCACCAGGTTGACCAGGATCCGGCGGACGTAGGGCTCGGGGTCGGTGTCGGCGTCCAGCCGCCCCCAGTGCCGGTACGCCTTCTCCAGCGCGGTCTGCAGGATGTCCTCGGCGTCCTGCCGGGCACCGCACATCAGCGAGGCGGTGCGCAGCAGGGCATCGCCGCGTTCCGCCACGAACTCAACGAACGACTCGTCGTCTCGACGCCCCACTGTGCTCCGTCCGGGTGGAGGGGATCCCGCGTCCTGGGCGGACGGCCCCGCGCCTGGCCGTCCGCCCGGGTCTTCCTGCTACTGCGCCTGCCGCAGCGCGGTGGCGATGTCCTTCGGCCCGCCGGTGAGGACGGGGCTGCCGTTGACGAACAGCGAGTAGCCGCTCGGGTCGAACACCAGGACCCCGCCGCCGCGCGGCCCCTGGTAGGCGGCGACGCCGTCGACGGTGATCGGGGTGCCTCCCTCGGGGAGCTTCAGGGCCTGCCGGAGCTGATTCTGCGTCATCCCGGCGGGGGTCTTCAGGGTTTCGACGGTGAGCCACTGGCCGGCCTTGCCGGTCCACTTCTGGGTGACGGCGCAGATGTTGAGCTTCTTGAGGTCGCCGGTGCCGGGGGTGGCGGACACGTACTTGAGGCCCTTGGCGAGCATGACGGTCCGCTCGACGGTGCCGCCGACCTTCACGGCGGGGGCGAGGGTGCGGCAGTCGAGGGCGGGCACGCCGGGCAGCGCGGGCTTGCCGGGGACGCTCGCGGACGGCTTGGCGGCCGGGGCGCCGGCCTTGCGCAGCGGCCTGGTGGACGGCGCGCAGGCCGGCAGGTCCGGCCGGCCGGACGGGAGCGAGGTCGGCTGGGCGCCGGGGGCGACGACGCCGGGGACGCCCGGGTTCGGGACGTTGACCGCGGGCTTGCCGGCCTCGGCCTTCTTCTTCAGGGCGTCGGTCTGCTTGCGCAGCTTCTCCGTCCCGGGCAGCTTGCTCGCCGGCACCTTGCCCGCGGGCAGCTCGCCGGTCTTCGGCAGGCCGGTCGCGGGCAGGTCGCCGGTCTTCGGCAGCTTGCCGTCCGCGGGGAGCTTGCCGGTCTTCGGCAGCTTGCCCGTCTTCGGGAGCGCGGGGAGGCAGGTCGGCGCGGTCTTCGGCGCGGCGTCGACGACCCGGTGCGCGGCCGGCAGCTTCGAGTCGCCGGACTGGAGGTCCGCGTTGTGGTGGGAGCCGGTCATGGCCCACGTGGCGCCGCCGCCCACGGCCACGGTCCCGATGGCGCCCGCCGCGATCAGTGCGGCCTTCAGCGTGATCATCTCTGAGTCCCTCTCTGCCCGTCCGGTGTTCTCCTCTTGCGCCCCTCGTATACGCGCGACCACGGAACGGGGTTGCACGCGGTTCCCAAGTTTTTTCGGTGATGTCCACGGGCGCGGATGGCCGCCGGGTGCCATGCGGGGTAGTCCGGTGTGATGATCCTGGTGGGGCGGGGGTTCAGCGGGTCGAACGATCCGGCAACATTGGTCCATGGAGGCCCGTACCGTGTCACCCCGCCCGCCGCAGGACCGTTCCCCGCGAGAGGATCCGGAGCCGTCCCGCATGGAGCCCGCCGCCGCGCGGCCCGGCTCCGGCCGCCCGGACGTGGCCCTGCTCCCCAAGGCGCACCTGCATCTGCACTTCACCGGGTCGATGCGGCATTCGACGCTGGTGGAGCTGGCCGCCGTGCACGGCGTCCACCTGCCGGACGCCCTGGTGGAGGACTGGCCGCCGAAGCTGCGCGCGACCGACGAGCGCGGCTGGTTCCGTTTCCAGCGGCTGTACGACATCGCCCGTTCCGTCCTGCGGACGCCCGACGACCTGCGGCGGCTGCTGCGGGAGACGGCGGAGGACGAGGCGGCGGAGGGGTCGGGCTGGCTGGAGATCCAGGTGGATCCGAGCGGGTACGCGGCGAAGTTCGGGGGGCTGACGCCGACCGTCGAGCTGGTGCTGGACGCGGCGCGGGAGGCGGGCGAGGCCGCGGGCGTCGGGATCGGCGTGGTGATCGCGGCGAACCGGACCCGGCACCCCCTCGACGCGAAGACGCTCGCGCGGCTGGCCGTCCGGTACACCGGGCGGGGCGTGGTGGGGTTCGGGCTGTCCAACGACGAGCGGCGCGGCCGGGCCTACGACTTCGAGGGGGCGTTCCGGATCGCCAAGCGGGGCGGGCTCCTGTCGGATCCGCACGGCGGCGAGCTGCTCGGCCCGGCGAGCGTCCGGGAGTGCCTGGAGACGCTGGACGCCGACCGGATCGGGCACGGCGTGCGGGCGGTGGAGGATCCGCGGCTGCTGTCGCGGATCGTGGACCGGGGCGTGACGCTGGAGGTGTGCCCGGCGTCGAACGTGAGCCTGGGGGTGGCGGCGACACCGGAGGACGTCCCGGTGCGGCGGCTGTTCGAGGCGGGCGCGTCGATCGCGCTGGGCGCCGACGACCCGCTGCTGTTCGGGTCGCGGCTGGCCCGCCAGTACGACCTCGTCCGCGACGTGCACGGCTTCTCCGACGCCGAGCTGGCGGAGCTGGCGCGGCAGTCGGTGCGGGCGTCGGCCGCCCCGGACGACGTCCGCAAGCGCCTCCTGACCGGCATCGACGCCTGGCTCGCCTGAGCGCCTCCGGCGCCGGCGTGCGGCGAGCCGTCGTCATCAGAGGGTGATGACGACGGCTCGCCGCACGGTGAGCGGGGTTCAGGCGGGCGTCTCGGCGGGCTCGGGGGCCTGGACCGGGACCTGCTCGGCGTGCCCCGGGACCTGCTCGGCGTGCCCGGGGAGTGCGGGGATGAGCAGCGCGGTGACGGTTCCGGCGGCGAGGGCGGCGACGGCGAGCCAGAGGGCGGGCCGGAGGCCGTCGAGGAACGCCTGCGGGGTGGTGAAGTCGCCCCGGGCGGCGAAGACGGCACCGAGGACCGCGATGCCGAGGACGGTGCCGAGCTGGCGCAGCGAGTTGCTGACGCCGGACGCGACGCCGGCCAGTTCGGGCGGGGCGAAGCCGAGGACGGCGCGGGCGATGGGCGGGAAGAACAGCCCCATCCCGATGCCGGCGAGGACGAACGCGGGGACCATCTCGCCGTAGGAGATGGTCGGCGACAGGACGGCGGCGAGCCAGCCGAGGCCGGCGGTCTGGAACGCCAGCGCGAGGGCGAGCACGTTGCGGACGCCGATGCGGGCGATGAGCGGCGCGGTCAGCGGGGCGACGAGCAGCGGCATGCCGGTCCACGGGAGGGAGCGGACGCCGGCGTCGAGCGGGCTCATGCGCAGGACGCCCTGCATGTACTGGATGAGCAGGAACGTGGCGCCGAACATGGCGAACGACATGACCAGCGAGAGGACGTTGACGAGGCTGAACCCGCGGCTGCGGAACATCCGCATCGGCAGGACCGGCTCGGCGGCGCGCAGCTCGCGGGCGATGAAGGCGACCACCAGCACGGCTCCGGCGATCAGGGAGCCGAGGACCTGCGCGCTCGTCCAGCCGTGCTCGTTGGCGCGGACCAGGCCGAGGACGAGGCCGAGGACGCCGCCCGCGATGAGCACGGTCCCGGCGAGGTCGAGGCGCTTGGCGGCGCCGCGGCTCTCGGTGAGGAACCCGGGGGCGAGGGCGAGCAGCACGGCGCCGACGGGGACGTTGATCCAGAAGATCCACTGCCAGGTGGCGGCCTGGGTGACGGCGCCGCCGAGGACGGGGCCGAGCGCGACGCCGAGGCCGCTCATCATGCTCCAGGCGGCGAGCGCGACGCCGCGGCGGGCGGGCGGCACGGCGGCGGCGAGGAGGGTGAGGGTGAGCGGCAGGACGATCGCGCCGCCGGCGCCCTGGACGGCGCGCGCGGCGATGAGCGTGCCGATGTTCGGGGCGAGCGCGGCGGCGGCGGACGCGCCGGTGAAGACGGCGAGGCCGCCGATGAACATCCGGCGGCGCCCCCACCGGTCGGCGATCGCGGCGGCGGGCAGCAGCAGGACGGCGAACGTGAGCGTGTAGGCGTTGACCGTCCATTCGAGGCCCTCGAGGCCGGCGCCGAGGTCGGTCCGGATGTCGGGGAGGGCGTTGGTGACGATGAGGTTGTCGAGCGCCACCATGAACAGCGTGATGCCGGTGACGATGAAGGTGCGGAGGGGGTGCGGCCTGTTCATTAGTTATCACTCACTAACTTCAGTGGGCAAGAAAAAAGGGATGGGGACGGCGGGTCGCCGGTGCCGTCCCGCCTACGACTCCTCCTCCGGCACCGTGGCGGTCGTGTCGAGATCGGCTCCCCGCAGGCTCTCCGCCCAGTCGCGCAGCGATTCGGGGAGTTCCATCTCGCCGGGGACGTACGGGACCTTGAACGCGGTGAGCACGTTGATCAGCATCCCGATGGACATGAAGCGGGTGACCTCCGCCGGCTTCACGCCGGACACGTCGGCGATGAGCCGCCACAGCCGCGCCCACCGGGCGTGGCCGATCCGGCTGATCTCCTCGTCCTCCACGGCGGCGGCGTAGAGCTGCAGCTGGAAGCGCAGGATGTCCGGGTCCTCCCTGAGGGTCCGCCGGTAGGCATCGGCCATCGCGATGGTCGCGTCCTTGCCTCGGAGGCCGCCGGCCGCGTCGCGGAGCAGGTCCTCCAGGTCGGCGAAGCAGCGGTCCGCGGCGGCCAGGAACAGCGCGCGCTTGGTCGGGAACAGCCGGAACATGTACGGCTGCGAGACGCCGACGCGCTCGGCGATGGCCGCGGTGGACGTGCCCTCGTAGCCGCCGCGCGCGAACTCGGCCATCGCGGCCTTGATCGCCATCTCGCGGCGCTCGCCGGCGCTCATCCTCGGGCTCATGGAGAGAAAGTTAGTGTCCAATCACTAACTTCGTCAAGTGCCCGGCGACGTCTTCTCGCGTCCCCCGTCCGCGGCTCAGCCGGCGATGCCCTCGACCAGCAGCAGCACGCCGAAGATCGCGAACCCGGCCGCCGCGCCGTACCTGATGACCCGCTCGGGCAGCCGCTTGCCCAGCATCTGCCCGACCACGATGGCCAGCGCGTCCGCCGCGACCATCCCGACCGTCGAGCCGAGCCAGATGCCGGTGAGCCCGAGGACGCCGCCGTGGTCGGCGGCGAGGGTGATCGTCGCCAGCATCGTCTTGTCGCCCAGCTCGGCGAGGAAGAACGCGGTGCCGACGGCCAGGATCGCCGAGCCGCCCGCCTTGCGGGCCTTGTCGCGCTCCTCGTCGTCCAGCTCGTCGCCGCGCAGCGTCCACAGCGCGAAGCCGAGGAACGCCAGCCCCGCGAGGATCGAGATGGGGCGGGTCGGCAGCGCCGCGCCGAGCACCGCGCCGACCACCACGCTCGCCAGGTGCACCAGCGCGGTCGCGGCGGTGATGCCGATCAGCACGGGCATCGCGCGGAAGCGCGTCGCGAACGTCATGGCCATGAGCTGGCTCTTGTCGCCGAGCTCCGCGACGAAGATCACGGCCAGGCTGATGATGAATGCGGTGACCACCGGGTCCCTCTCGCTCGGATGCCGGGCGGAGGGCGGGGAGCCGTTTCGGGCGCACGACCTCGGCCCGGCACGACTGCCGGGCCGAGGGTCTCGTCCGCCTCCCGCGGAGGCCCGCGCGACCGGGCGCCACCCGCGGCGCCAGCATGTCGATCACGCGATTGGGACTACTCCCCCTCGACGCGTCGCAGGCTATCAAGTCCCGCGCCGAGAACGTCGGAGCGCCTGCCGTACCCCGGTCACCGCCGGGAGCTGCGAGGACGTCTAGCCGGGCGGCCTCCCGCCCTGCTCCTCGGCCTCGCGCCGGGCCTCGGCGAAGCCCTTGCGGACGCGGACGGTCGTCCGGTGATCGGGCCCGAGGACCCGTTCGGCCTCGCCGAGGACCCGCTCGTACAGCGGCAGGGCCTCGTCCAGCCGTCCCTCGTCGCGGTAGAGGGCCGCGAGGTTGTTGCGGACCGCCAGCGTGCGCGGGTGCGTCGCCCCCACCGCCTTCTCCAGGTCGGCGAGCGTCCCCTCCAGCACGGGGATCGCCTCGCCCGCCCGGCCCGCCTCCTGGTACGCCGAGGCGAGGGTCGCACGCAGATGCAACGTGACGCGATGAGTCTCGCCCAGCGCGCGGGTGCTCGCGGGGAGGTGCCGTCGAAGGAGCGCGATCGCGTCCGCGCTCCGATCCGCCTGCGCGTAGGCGGCGGCCAGGTTCGCGCAGGCGGTGAAGGTCTCGGGGTGCGCGCGGTCGAGCGCGGCGGTGCGTTCGGCGAGGGCCTGCTCGAAGAGCGCGACCGCCTCCTCCGTGCGCTCGGCGCGCAGGTAGGCGGCCGCGAGGTTGTTGCGGACGGTCAGCATCTCCGGATGCCTCTCCCCCCGCGTCCGTTCGAGGTCGGCGAGAGTGCGCTCCATCAGGGGAATCGCCTCTTCCGTCCGGTCCGCCTCCACGTACGCGGCGGCGAGGTCGTTGCGGGCCCGCAGCGTGTCCGGGTGCGCGTCGCCCAGCAGGCGTTCGCCGTCGGCGACGAGCCGCTCGCCCGTCTCCAGCGCCCGCACGGCCTCGCCGTTCTCCAGCAGGCGCTGGAACGCCCACCCCCGCAGCCCGAGCATGCTCTCGGCCAGGTCCCGGTCCCCATCACCGAGGTGAGGCGTCAGGTGGTCGTCGAGGGCGACCGCGTGCCGGGCGATGACCGCGGCCCGCGGGCCCTTGAGCAAGGGTTCGGCGAGGGTCGCGGCGGCGGCCCGCAGCAGGTCGCAGGTCGCGCCGCCGAGGGCGGTCATCCCGCCCTCGGCCGCGAGCCAGTGCCGGACGGCCCGCCGGACCACCGGGTGCGCGGTCACGACGGGAGCGTCGCGGTCGCAGGTCAGCAGGGCGGCGTCCGCCAGCCGGCGGATCGCGTCGTCGACCGCTCGCGGAGCGACGGTGTCCGTGGAGAACAAGCCCTCGGCCCCGGCGATGCGGAGGAGTTCACGGGAAACGCCCTCGCCGGACGCCAGCGCCAGCACGCCCATCACGCGGACGCACAGGTCCGTCACGCCCGCCGCTGCCGCCGCCTCCAGGGACAGCAGGATCGCCTGGCCGGCGCCGTCCAGGTAGAACTCCCGGTCCTCGTCGCCGCGGTCGTCCAGCCGGGCGAGGAAGGCACCGCCTTCGGTCCGCCACGCGTCGACGGCGAAGGCGCGCACGCGCTGCGCCATGATCGTGTCGCCGGCTCCGGCCAGCTCCGTCAGCAGCTCCGTGACGGCGTCGAACCGGCCGGCGCGTGCGGCGTCGCTGCACCAGTCCCGGAGATCCAGAACCCTGCCGCGGCCCATGAGGAACGCGGCCAGCGCGAGCAGATCGTTCATCTGGCCATGGGCGGCGGCCCGCCGCAAGAGCTCCTCGGCCTCGGCGGAGTCGCCCCGTGCCGCGCGGACGAGGCCGAGGTGGGCGATGGCGCTCAACGGGGCGCAGTCCTCCTCGAGATAGTCGCCCCTGATCCACGAGAGCCTCGTCTCGTACGGTCCGAGCTCGAAGCGGAGGGTGCGGGCGAGCAGCGTCCGCCTCGCTTCGATCGGCCCGCCGTCCGCCGCCCGCCGGTACCACCGTTCGGCTTCGCCGAGGTCGCCGCGCTGCTCGTGGAACTCGCCGAGGCGGACCATGGACTCGCCGTCCCCGAGCTCGGCTCCCCGCCGGGCCCAGCGTTCCGCCGCCTCCGCGTCCTCCAGCAGATCGAACATGATCGACAGGTTCCGCGCGGCGTCGGGGCGGCCGGCGCCGGCGGCGCGGACGAGCCAGGGCTCGGCATCGGCCGCGCGTTCGGGGAACCGGTCGCCGGGGCCGTCGAAGAGGAAGAACGAGCCGGTCAGCGCCCACACCGCCGGGTCGTCCGCGGACTCGGCCCAGCGCGCCTGCATCCGCCGGAAGACGTCCTCCCGGCCCGCTCTGCGCGCGGCCAGGGCGACCAGGTTCAGGTCGCCCGGATCGAGCTCCTCCAGCAGGGCGGTCCAGACGGCGTCCCGGACCGGTCCGAGGTCGTCGGCCCGGTCCCGGGAGTCGGTCAGGTAGTCGAACGCGCGGTAGCGGCCGCCCTCGTGGCCGACCAGGCAGGAGCTCGCGCCGCGGACGCTCTCGGTCGCCCAGGCCAGGCCGTCCTCGACGCTCGGCAGGCCCGGCCGGTGGGCGTCGCGGGGATCGAGGTGGTCCTTGTGGAGCCGCTCCAGGACCGCGAGGGGAAGCGGCGCTTGGCAGCCCGCCCGGCGGCAGTGCACCGCGGCCGACGTCAGCGCGGCGCCCACGAGCGCCGCGCCGCCCTCGGCGGCCCGCCCGAGGCGCCAGCGTTCCAGGATGGCCGGCCCGGCGCACAGGTACTCGCCGAACCCGCTCTCGCCGGCATGGTCGAGGGCTTCGGCGATGCGGGCGTCGTGCCGGAACGACTCGGCGCCGTCGCGTTCGGCGTCGCTGAGGCCCGTGTCCAGCGTCAGGACGGCGGCCGACGCCAGCAGCGCGCGGACGCTGCGGGCGAGCGTCTCCCCGGAGGGGGACGACGCGGTGGTCAGGTCCAGCAGGGCCTGCGAGCGCAGGGTCGCGATGATCACCACGTCGGAGCGTCCGCCGGGGCACAGCCTGGCGACCAGTTGCTGGTCCAGCTGCTGGCCGACCTCCCCCGCGCCGAGGAAGCGGTCCAGGTCGTCGAGCCAGACGACCGTGTCCCGCGGTTCCGCTCCGGACTCGGCGAGGGCGCGGAGCGCGGCCGCGTTGCGGGGCACCAGCAGGTCGTGGCCCGGGAACGCGCCGCGCACCGCCTCGAAGGCCGTCCTGGTCTTCCCCGCTCCGGACCGGCCGCGGATCACGACCAGGCCGCCCCGGCGCAGCAGCCCGTTCAATTCCGGGTCGAGGTCTCTCGGGACGTACGGCGGCTGCTCACCGGCCGGCTGCCGGGGGACCCGGATGGCCGGGTGCACCCCGAGGGCCTCCGGATCGGCCTCGTCGACGCGTGGGACGCGCTCGCCCGACGCCAGCAGGAAGCCGTTCCTCAGCGCCGCCTCGGCCGCCGCGCCACGGTCGTCGTCGTGCTGGAGTTCCGGGACGCGGGCAAGCGCGTCCAGGTCCTGTTCCAGGTCGGTGTAGCGCAGCCGCCAGCCGCCGCGATCGGCGAGGTCGGGCGGAAGCACCCGCCCCGCTCCCGCTTTCAGGCAGGCGTCCACGATCGCCTGCACACGCTCCCACTGCGGGAGTTTCCTGATGTTGCCGTTGAGGAGGTCCGACAGCGACTGCGGGCTCACATGCACCGCGCCCGCCAGGGCCTTCTTCTCCAGCCCGGACGCTTCTTGCAGCCGCCGCAGCCTCGCGCAGAAGCGGGCCAAAGGCTCCGGCGCGGTTCCCTTGGACGGCCCCACCGCCGAACCTCCTCCGGCGTCCCTCGCATCCGGTCCGCTCCGGAACGAGCGGCTGCCGGACACCGCCCGACCTGCGGGGATCCGCGGGACTCCGGAGTGCTCCGGAGCGGGAGCCGGCCGGGGCGCGCTCGCTTCAGGATCGTGCCATGAAGCCTAAGTCGCCGACGGCCGGCCGGGCCAGGGCCGCAGCCGCACTGGCCGTGCTCGCCGCGGTTCCGCATCTGGCCATCGTGATCGCCGCAGGGGCGGCGCTGCTGGCGCTGCTGGCGTACGCCGGCATCGCGCTGCCGGCCGTCTGGTCCTCCAGTCCCGCGCGGCGCAGGGCCGCGAGGGCGGTGCTCAGCGAGGTCCTGGGCGCGCCGGCGCGCCGGTTCAGAGGGTGACGCCGACCATGACGGGCTCGTTCACCAGCTCCACGCCGAACGCGTCGCGGACGCCCGCGCGGACCTCCCGCGCCAGCGCCAGCAGGTCCTCGGTGGACGCGCCGCCGGGGTTCGTCAGCGCGAGCGTGTGCTTGGTGGAGATCCGCACCGGCCCGCGCGCGTGGCCCTTCGCGAACCCCGTTTTGTCGATCAGCCATGCGGCGGACGTCTTGGTCCGCCCGTCCGGCTCCGGGTAGCGCGGGAACGCCGCGTCCGGGCCGAGGCGCTCGGCGACGCGGCGCTCCAGCGCGGCGAGCTGGTCCGGGGTGAGGATCGGGTTGGTGAAGAACGAGCCGGCGCTGCGCGAGTCGGGGTCGGCGGCGTCCAGGACCATGCCCTTGCCGCGCCGCAGCTCCAGGACGGCGTCGCGCGCCTCCTTCAGCGACACCCGCTCGCCGGGCCGCACGCCGAGGCGCCTCGCCAGCTCCGCGTACGCGATCGGCTGCGACTCCTCCGTCTCGCGGAGCGCGTACGTCACGTCCAGCACCACGTACCGGTCGCTGCCCTTGAACACGCTGTGCCGGTAGGTGAAGCGGCACGCGTCGCGGTCGAGCGTGACACACGCGCGCGCCTGACGGTCATACGCGCGGACCTCCACGATCGTCTCGCTGACGTCCTGCCCGTACGCGCCGACGTTCTGGATCGGGGTCGCCCCGACCCGCCCCGGGATTCCGGACAGGCACTCGACGCCGGCCAGCCCGTCCGCCACGCAGCGCGCGACGAACGGGTCCCAGTCCTCGCCGGCCCGCACCCGGACCAGGACGGTGTCGCCGTCGCCGGCGGCGCGCTCGACACCGCGCGCGCCGACGTGCACCACGGTCCCGGGGAACCCGGCGTCCGCCACCACGAGGTTGCTGCCGCCGCCGAGCACCAGCACCGGCTCGCCCTCGTCGTCGGCCTTGCGGACCGCCGCGACCAGCTCCGCCTCCGACGTCGCCTCGACGAAGCGCCGCGCCGGACCGCCCAGCCGCAGCGTGGTGTACCCGGCCAGGTTCACCTCTTCCGCGAACACCGCCACCGTGCTGTCCCCTCCCCGTACGTGCACGTCCGCACCGGCCGGACGCCCGGCCGGTGCGTGCCCCGGCGCGCCTCAGGCGAGCCGGACGACGGCCTTGGCGCGCGTGAGGACCTTCTGGTCGCCCGACCTGGCGGTGAGCGCCACGACGACCTTGTTGTCGTCGAGCTTCTCCTCCACCTTGCCGCTGATCTCCAGGGTCGCGCCGCCCTCGTCGGGCACCACGACCGGCGTGGAGAACCGTACCCCGTAGTCCACCACGGCGCCCGGATCGCCGACCCAGTCGGTGACGAACCGGCCGCCCTGCGCCATCGTGAACATGCCGTGCGCGATCACGTCCGGCAGCCCGACGGCCTTGGCGAAGCTCTCCCGCCAGTGGATCGGGTTGAAGTCGCCGGACGCGCCCGCGTACATCACGAGGTTCGCGCGGTCGACCGGGTAGGTCTGCGCGGGGATCTCGGTGCCGACCTCGACGTCTGCGTAGTTCACCTTCGCGGTCATCAGGCCCCCCGCTCCACGATCGTGTTGTAGGACTTGCAGATCAGCTCGCCCTCGACGGTCTTCACGTCCGTCTCGACGACCATCTTCTCGTTGTTGCCGATCGACCTGATCTCGGTGATCGTCGAGGTGCAGGTCACCACGTCCCCGGCGCGCATCGGGCGGGTGTACTCGAAGCGCTGCTCGCCGTGCACGACCATCGCGTAGTTGAGGTTGAGGTCCGGGTCCGCGAGGCCGGCGTTGCCGAGCGACACCACGATCGGGAACGTCGGCGGGGCGATGACGTCGGGGTGGCCCGCCGCCTTCGCGGCCTCGCGGTCGCGGTAGATCGGGTTGTGGTCGCCGATGGCGTCCGCGAACTCGCGGATCTTCACGCGGGAGACCTCGTAGGGCTCGGTGGGTGGGAAGCTTCGCCCGATGAAGTCGCGATTGAGTGCCATGCAGTCCGTCCCTCCAGGTCCCGGCGGGGTCGCGCGGCGGCGTCGCCCTCGTCCGAGCACATTTGCAACGTCTCGACGGACCGTAACAGAACGACGTTCAGCCCGCCCCCGCGGGTCTCACTGCGAGGAACGGGCTGATCGATGTCAGGGCAAGCGTGCCGAGAAGTCCGTCGCGGTCCGGTCGCCGGAGCGCCGTGATCGCCGGTTCTGCTGTTGTGCCGGGGACGGTGCGGGCCGAGCCGCGTGCCGTCCGGACCCTGGTCAGCGGGTCTTCCGGTGCGGACGGTGGGTCCTGGCCGCGTGCGGGAGCGCAGCGGGCAGTACTTCGCCGTCCGGACCCTGGTTAGCGGGTCTCCCGGTGCGGACGGTGGGTCCGGCAGTTGGGGCAGTACTTCTTGATCTCGAGGCGGTCCGGGTCGTTGCGCCGGTTCTTCCGCGTGATGTAGTTGCGGTGCTTGCACTCCTGGCAGGCCAGCGTGATCTTCGGCCGTACGTCGGTGGCAGCCACGATGGAGTGCCTTTCTGAGCTAGGAACATGGACTACGCATCCCGGCCGCCCGTGAAAGGGCGGCCGGAGATTCGACCCAGCCCTGCTCACCCCCGCGGGGGTGAGAGAGATGGGTAGTAGCGAGGGCCGGACTTGAACCGGCGACACAGCGATTATGAGCCGCTTGCTCTGCCTGACTGAGCTACCCCGCCGCGCTGGTCGGTGTGGACCGGTTATCAAGGATACCGGATGCTCACCTGACCTCGGAAACGCGAATTCCCGGACCGTGATCGGGGAATCGGTGTTCCGCGGGCCCCGCGGGCCGTCCCCCAGAGTACCCGGTGGATGTGGGTGATCCGGCGAACGCCCTGCTGGAACCGATGGGACGGTATCACAGGGCCCGGTTTGGAGCGAATCGGTCCACGCCCGCCCGTCCCGGCGCGCGCGGAGGTTCTTCCCCGCGCGACGGACGGCGGCCCGGAACGACGAAGGCCGCCGTCCGAGCGTTCCGGATGGCGGCCATGGTGCCGTTGAGCCCCTTTACGGAATCGAACCGTAGACCTTCTCCTTACCATGGAGACGCTCTGCCGACTGAGCTAAAGGGGCTTGCGTCGTTCGCGCAGGGAAAACGATACACGGACTCGGGACCGCGCGCGAACTGGATTGCCCGGGACTCCGCCGGCAGGCGTCTCCGCAGGTCAGCGCAGCAGGCTCCGGGCGATGACGAGCTGCTGGATCTGGCTGGTGCCCTCATAGATGCGGAACAGGCGCACGTCGCGGAAGAAGCGTTCGACGGAGACGCCGCGCATGTAGCCCATGCCGCCGAAGACCTGGACGCCGCGGTCGGCGACGCGTCCGACCATCTCGGAGCAGAAGTACTTGGCGCAGGACGGGCCGAGCTTGGTGTCCTCGCCGGCGTCGTAGGCGCGGGCGGCCTCCAGCACCATGGACCGTCCGGCGTACAGCTCGGCCTGGGAGTCGGCGATGAGGCCCTGGACGAGCTGGTACTCGCCGATGGCGCTGCCTCCCTGGCTGCGGTTCTTGGCGTACTCGACGGTGTCGTCGAGGATGCGCTGGGCGAGGCCGACGCAGAGGGCGGCGATGCTGAGGCGCCCGTGGGCGAGGGACGCCATGGCGGTGCGGAACCCGGTGCCCTCGGGCCCGACCATCGCGGTCGCGGGGACGCGGACGCCGTCGAGGAACACCTCGGCGGTGTGGGCGCCGCGCTGGCCCATCTTCTGGTCGGCGGGACCGACGGCGAGGCCCGGCGTGCCGCTCTCGACGAGGAAGGTGGAGATGCCGCGTGAGCCGGCGCCGCCGGTCCGGGCGAACACCATGAAGACGTCGGCCTCGGGGGCGTTGGTGATGAACCGCTTGGCGCCGTCGATCACGTAGTCGTCGCCGTCGCGGACGGCGGACGTGGACAGCGTGCTCGGGTCGGAGCCGGCCTCGGCCTCGGTGAGCGCGAACGCG
This sequence comes from Actinomadura nitritigenes, assembly GCF_017573545.1. Lineage (GTDB taxonomy): Bacteria > Actinomycetota > Actinomycetes > Streptosporangiales > Streptosporangiaceae > Spirillospora > Spirillospora nitritigenes. The sequence goes on from NZ_JAGEOK010000013.1 coordinate 248,574, forward strand.
CCGACGATCTCGCCGGACGCGAGGCGGGGCAGCCAGGCGGCCTTCTGCTCCTCGGTGCCGGAGTTCACCAGGACCTGCCCGGCGATGCCGTTGCTGGTGCCGAACATGGAGCGGAACGCGGGGCTGGTGTAGCCGAGCTCGAAGACGAGCCGGACCTCCTCGCTCAGCGACAGGCCGAGCCCGCCGTACTCCTCGGGGAGGGCGTATCCGAACAGGCCCATGTCCCGGGACGTCCGCCGCAGCGGCTCCGGGATCTCGTCGGTCTCCTCGATCTCCTCCTCGCGGGGGACGACCTCGTCGCGGACGAAGCTGCGGACGGCCTTGAGCACGTCGGCGAAATCCTGTGGCTCCATGGCGACATTCTAGAATCAGATTCCAAGATGTTCGCGCGGCGCCCCGGCTGTGCCAGGGTGATCTTCATGAGTGCGGCTCTTCATCAGCTCGTCGACGAGATCGTCCGTGCGGCCCTCGTCGAGGACCGGTCCTTCGGCGATCTCCTCCCCCGGTTGATGGGGGAGGCGCAGGCGGCGTCCGCCGCCGCGAAGACGGCGGCGCTGCCCCGGCTGGCGGAGGGCATCGCCGAGGCGCCGGTGAACCTCGGCGGGTGGCTCGCGGTCGTGTCCGGCGCCTGGATCGAGGACGGCGCCGACCCCGACCCGGTCGGCCTCGCCGTCGTCCGCCGGCTCACCGACGCGACCGCGGCGGCGCTCGCGTTCGGCAACGCCTGGACGGAGGCGACGGGCGGCAAGCCGCCCGACATGGAGGAGGAGCAGCCCTCCCAGCAGGTCTTCGACACCGTCCGGCCGGTGCTCGGCGACGGCACCGTGACCGCGATGATGTCGTGGTTCGCGCTGCCGCAGTTCGCGATGGCGTCCAGCACCGTCCTGCAGGCGTCCCCGGCCACCCGGGCCGGCCTGGACGACCGCGACTTCCGCGCGTTCGTCGCCGGCAAGGCCGCCGAGCACCTCCCGCACATGGACCACGTCCAGGCGCTGCTGCGGGTGCTGGACGGCGAGCGGATCCTCGTCCTGGACCGCGCCACCCGGCGCGGCTGGACGGTCGCCATCGGCGGCATCGGCGACAACTTCCAGCTGCACATGCTGCTCGCCGGCGCCCTCATCGGACGTCCCGGCTGCATGCCGGGCACCCCGCCGCCGCCCGAGATCGTCGCGTCCTTCCTGGACGCGGACGTCCCGCCGGGCCCGCCGATCGCGTCCAGCCCGTGGAACCTCGTCGACGCCCACGGCGAGTGGATCTACAACGAGGGCGTGCCCGCCGACGTCCCGGCCGTCAACGGCACCCGCGTCGTCGTCCTCGACCCGCCGTCCTACGAGCGCACCTTCCCGGCCGGGCGCCGGTTCCCGCGCATGCCCGCGACCCTGCGCGTCGACGGCATGCACCTGCCGGACGACCTCGCGGCCTGGTGGTCGCACATCGCCCCAGCGACCCGCTGACCCGCCGGGCCGCTGACCGCGTCCTAGAACCGCACCAGGACGGCGGTGGCGTCGTCGTGGCGCTTGCCCCGCGCGACCGCCTCCGCCTCCTCCTCCGCGGCCCGGGTCCGCCGGACCAGCTCGCGCGGGCCCTCGTCGTCCAGCACGCGCAGCAGGCCGTCCCAGTCCAGCAGGCCGAACCGCTCGACCAGCCGGGACGCGCCGTCGCTCAGCACCGCCGCCCGCCGCAGCCCCGCGGCGGGCACCTCCCCGGTCAGCCCCTCGTACGCCGCCTCCGGCTTGGTGCTCGCCACCCAGAACCCGCCCGGGCTGTTGCGCGCCTTGCGGACCGCGTCCAGCGTGTAGCTCGGCAGCCGGTCGACCCGGTCGTCCCGGACGACCCGGATCTCCCCGACGTCCAGCACGATCGGCGAGTCCGCCAGCACGAACCACTCCACCGCGCCGCCGCGCCGCCGCAGCAGCGACACCGTCGCGGACGGGCTGTCCGGGTTCTCCAGGTCGCAGGTCCCGGTGTGCGCCTCCCCCGCCACCTTGATCGCCTCGGCGACCAGGTCCGGCAGCGGCTTGCCGTCCTCCAGCGCCATCCGCGCCGCGATCTGCCCGCCGAGCCGCCGCACCAGCCACGCGGGGTCGTGGACGCAGCCGCTGTCCACCCCCGGCGGCGCCGTCGCCCCGTCCAGCAGCACGACCCACCCCGGCCCCGCCGCGACGAAGTCCTCGTTCGGCCGCCCCGGCGTCGCCTCGCTCGCATAACTCACCTGCACGAAGCCAGGTCTACCCGTTCGAACCCGACATGCCCGAAACGTCCACGAAACCCTCACCCTCCGTCCCGTGAACCTTGCCCTGAGCAGGGATCACTCCTCGACGGCGACGCCGAATCCGCGCGCCGGCAGTCGTCACCTCGCAGGCGGCTGGGGCTTAGGAACCGATCGGTGCCTGGCTAGGGCAGAGTATGCGGCTATGGGTCGTATCTCTGTTGTCACGGGGGCCAACCAGGGACTCGGGTTCGCTCTCGCCGAGGGGCTGGCGCAAGGTCTCACCGCCGCCGACGTCGTCTACCTGACGGGCCGCGACGCCGCCAGGATCGAGGCGGCCGCGGGACGCATCGCCTCGCCGGTCGCCGAAGTCCGCACCCGCGTGCTGGACGTGACCGAGGACGCGGCGGTGGCCGCGTTCGCCGACGAGTTGCGGCAGCGGCACGGCGGGGTGGACATCGTGTTCTCCAACGCCGCGGCGCGGCTGACTCCCGACACTCCATGGGCGGAGTTGGTGGGGCCGTTCGTGGACACCAACAATCTGGGCACCACGCGCATGCTGCGGTCGTTCTCCCCCATCCTGCGGCCAGGCGGCCGGCTGCTGGTGGTCGCCAGCGACTTCGGCACCCTGCGCAGCCTCCCAGCGAGCCTGCACGGAAGGTTCGACACCGAGACGATGTCGCTCGACGACGTCGACGCCGCCATGCTGGCCTGGCGGGACGCGGTGATCGCCGGCACGGCCGCCGCCGAGGGCTGGCCCGAGTGGATCAACATCCCGTCCAAGGTCGGTCAGGTCGCCGCCGTGCGGGTGCTGGCCCGCGAGCGCCGCGAGCGGGACAAGGCGGACGCCACGCTCGTCGCGGCGGTGTGCCCGGGGCTGGTGGACACCGCGGCGTCACGGCCTTGGTTCGAGAACATGTCCGAGGCCCAGACGCCCGAGGCGGCCGCCGCCGCTCTGCTCCGGCTGGCTCTCGGCCCGGTCCGTCCGGAAACCTACGGTGAGCTCGTGCAGTTCGGCGAGGTCCGCCCCTGGCGGTGATGTCCCGCCCCACGGGCCGAGCTCCCATTCGTCCAAGACTCGGGTGGGCCACGGTGGTTACCGTCCGGGCATGACGACGAACTCGGACGGGCGGCCTCCCGTTCACCGTGCGCCCGGCGAGGGGCGCCACTACGACATGGGACGCATCAGCGCGGTGTTCAAGGCGGACGGCGCGGAGACCTCCGACCGCTACTCGATCTCGGAGTGGTGGCTCGAGCCGCACACCACGGGGCCGGGCGCGCACCACCATCCGGAGGACGACGTCTTCTACGTCCTCGAAGGCACGATGAGCTTCCTCATGGGCGATCGCTGGATCGACGCCCCGAAGGGCTCGTTCGTGCTGGCCCCCGGGGGCACGCCGCACGACTTCCAGAACCGCACCGGCGAGCGGGCCGGGGCGCTCAACATCTCCGTCCCCGGGGCCTTCGAGCCGCGGATGCCGGGCATCGTGGAGTGGTTCCTCCAGAACCCGCCCGGCGATCCGGCGGACGCCTAGGGTCAGTTCTCGCGGGTCCAGGCGGGCCTGATCCGCACCTCGCTGAGGCGCCAGCCCGCGTCGGTCCGCACCGCGGTGCAGTTCTGCCGCAGGCCGCCCGTGAAGTGGGGCGCCTGGCCGTCGCGGTAGTAGTACACGATCGAGTTGGACGAGGCGGCCGCCTCGTCGCCGTCGAGGTCCACCAGCAGGTCGGTGGTCGTGTGCTGGGTTCGCTGGCCTTCGACCTCCCCGTTCCGCATGAAGTCGACGACCTTGTCGAGGCCGCGGAGTTCGCCGCCGCGCGGCGAGTGCACCGCCACGTCGTCGGTGAAGACGGTGGCGGCGTCGTCCCAGCGCGCCTCGTCGAGCAGGCGGGCGAAGCGGGTGAACAGGTCGGCGATCTCGATGCGGTCGGCGGTCGGCGCATCCGTGGGCATGACGTCTCCTCACTTCATTGGCATGGCCAATATTGGTTGCGCCAACTATATGCCCATTCGTTGGCCGTGCCAACAGTGCGGAGCCGCGCGAGGGCGCTCAGGCGACGTCCGCGCGGGCGTGCGCGCGGACCTCGCCGAGGTAGTCGGCGATCGCGTCCCGGTTGCGGGCGAGGCACTCGATCCGCCGGCTCATGCGGTCGAGCTCGCCCTCCAGGGTCGCGAGCATCTCCGGCGTGGCGTCGGAGAAGACGATGTTCCGCGGCTTGTCGAGGCACGGCAGGATCTGCTTGATGATGCGGGTCGGCAGTCCCGCGTCCAGCAGCCCGCGGACCTGCAGGACGCGGTCCACGCTCTGCTCGTCGTAGTCGCGGTAGCCGTTCGCGCAGCGCTGCGAGACGATGAGGCCCTGCTCCTCGTAGTAGCGCAGGAGCCGCCGGGAGACGCCGGTCAGTTCGGAGAGCCGCCCGATGCGCATATGTCCCACCTCACGCGATGCCGGGTTGACCTTCACATGGATGTGAAGGTTCGACGATACCCGGCATGTCCACCGAGAGCATCGACCGGCCCGCCGGTGCGCGGGTGCCGGTCCGCGAAGAGAAGCTGCCGATGGCCGCGCTGGCGGCCCTGGCCACCGCCGTCTTCATCACCAGCCTGACCGAGACGCTTCCCGCCGGGGTCCTTCCCGCCATGAGCGACGGCCTCCATGTGAGCGAGTCCGCGGCGGGCCAGGCGGTGACGGTCTACGCCGCCGGAACCGCCCTCACCGCCATCCCGCTGACCGCCGCCACCGCGGGATGGCGGCGCAAGCGGCTGCTCCTGACGTCCATGGCCGGGTTCGCCGCGGCCAACACCGTCACCGCCGTCTCGTCCGACTACCCGCTGACCCTGGTCGCCCGGTTCGTCGCCGGGGTGGCCGCCGGGCTCGCCTGGGCCCTGCTCGCCGGCTACGCCCGCCGCCTGGCGCCGGTTCGCCTCCAGGGCAAGGCGGTGGCCGTCGCCATGTCCGGCATCCCCGTCGCCCTCTCCCTGGGCGTCCCCGCGGGCACCTTCGTCGGCGGGGCGCTCGGCTGGCGGTCGCCCTTCCTGATCATGACGGGCCTCACCGTCGTCCTGCTCGGCTGGATCGCGGCGATCGTCCCGGACCATCCGGGGCACCCGTCCCAGGAGCGGCCCGGGATGCTGCGGGCGCTGACCGTCCCGGGCGTCGCGCCGGTCCTGTTCGTGACGCTCGTCTTCGTCCTGGCCCACACCATCCTCTACGCCTACATCGCCGCCTTCCTGAAGCATGCCGGCATGGGCGGGTCGACCGACCTGGTCCTGCTGGCCTTCGGGATCGCCTCGCTGGTGAGCATCTGGTTCACCGGGGCCCGCATCGACCGGCGCCTGCGCGCGCTCGCCATCGTCAGCGTCCTGCTGGTCGGCGCCGCGGCGGGCGTCCTCGCCGTCCCCGTCCACGACGAGGCCCTCGTCTACCTGGCGGCGCTGCTGTGGGGCCTCGGCTGGGGAGGCGTCCCCACCCTGCTCCAGACGGCCGCCGCCGACGCCGGAGGCAGCGCCGCCGACGCCGCCCAGGCCATGCTGGTCACCCTGTGGAACGTCGCGATGGCCGCGGGCGGGATCATCGGCGGGGTCCTGCTCGACGCGCTCGGCGCGGCGTCCCTCCCCTGGAGCGTTCTGCTGCTCCTGGTCCCGGCCTTCGCCGCCGTCGCGGGCGCCCGCGTCCACGGCTTCCCGGCCGTCAGGCCGCGCCCGTCCGAGTGAGGACGCCACAAGGCGCGGGCGCCCCCCGCCCGCGCCTTTGCGGGCCGGTGCTCAGGACTTGCCGTCGAAGGCGTCCTGCAGCGCCTGGACGTCCAGCTTCTTCATGGTGAACATCGCCTTGGTCGCCCTGGCCGCGGCCTCCTGGTCCGGCGAGACGATCATCTCGTGCAGCGCCCGCGAGTCGATCTGCCAGGACAGCCCGTACTTGTCCTTCAGCCACCCGCAGGGGCCCTCCTCGCCGCCGTCCGCGGTGAGCGCGGTCCACAGCTCGTCGATCTCCTCCTGCGAGTCGCAGGTGACGTGGACGGACACCGCCTCGTCGAAGGTGAACTGCGGGCCCCCGTTGAGGCCGACGAACTGCTGCCCGTCCAGCTCGAACATCACGATCATGACCGAGCCCGGCTCGCCCGGACCGGCCTCGCCGTACGGCACGACGCCGGTGACCCGCGAGTTCTTCACGACGGAGGTGTAGAACCGCGCCGCCTCCTCGGCCTGGCCGTCGAACCACAGGCACGTGCTGACTTTCCCCATGTCCCGCTCCTGACGGTCGTGAGTGGTCACTACCCAGGCAGACCACCCCCACCCCCGGAACTCATCGCCGCCCCGCCCGCCCGCGTCACCAGTCCCGCCATCGGTCGGTGAGAGCGGCCGGGTCGATGCCCTGGCGGCGGGCCAGTGCCTCGACGTCGACGCCCGCGTCCGTGACCGCGTGGTCGATGTAGTCGCAGAGTTCTTCGCGGTCGACGGTGTCGAAGCCGCCGCCGTCGGTGCCGTCGACCTCGTTCAGCGCGACGACCACGTGCTCGACGGCGGCCATGACGGCCTGGTCGGAGGCGACGTCCAGGGCGGCCAGCTCGGTCTCGAACGCGTGCAGCGCCTGGTCGACGCGCTTCAGGAACGCGTCGGAATGGATACCGAGCGGCCGCCAGTTCTCGGTGGGACGGGGGATCATGCCGGAACGGTAGCGGTCACGTCCGACGGCGCGCCCGCCCGAGCCGGGCCGCGCGGGCGTCAGGCCGGGGAGCCGTAGGGGCTGCTCATCAGGGCGATGACGGCGGCGAGGAGCGCCACGGAGACGACGGCGACGATCCAGACGACCGCCGGCCGGTCCGGCTTCTCCTCGGCGCCGGGGTGCTCCCGCTGCGCGAGGTACGCCCCGAGCAACCGGCCGCGCACGGGGAGGACCGCGATCGGGATGGAGGCGAACGCGACGCTGTAGAGGAACAGGATCGGCGACGACGCCCCGGGGCGGAGCAGGCTCGTCCCCAGGACGATCGCGGCGAACAGCGGCGTCAGCAGGTAGAACGCCCACTTGCCGCGGCCGTTCGGCTCGGCCCGTTCGCCGCGCGCGTCGTCCGGGACGTCCAGCCCGACCGGCAGGGCGCGGATGCCCAGCATGAAGAACGCCGTCGCGGCGATCGCGATCGTCCGCCAGCCGGACTCGGGGATCGAGAACAGCATGTCGCCTCGTCTTCTGCCGTCGCCGAGTATCCCTTGTCGATCACGAGGCGGTAAGGCCGCGCGGCGGTCACGGGATGGCTTCGAGTTCGAGCTGTTCGGCGACGGGGGCCGGGGCGGGCGGGGGCGGCGGGACGGGACGGCCCCGGCCGGGCCACCACCAGTTGGCGTGGCCGAGCAGGCTCATGAGCGCGGGGACGAGGACGAGCCGGACGATCGTGGCGTCCACGGCGACGGCGACGGCGAGGCCGAGCGCCATCATCTTGACGGTCGGGTCCGGCTGCGGGACGAACCCGGCGAACACGAAGATCATGATGAGCGCGGCGGAGGTGATCAGCCGGGCGGTGGCGCCGATGCCGATCACGACGCTCTCGTGCGGGTCGCCGGACCGCTCGTACTCCTCCTTGATCCGGGACAGCAGGAACACCTCGTAGTCCATGGACAGCCCGAAGATCAGCGCGAACATGAACAGCGGCACGAACGACATGATCGGGATGGCCTGGTCGACGCCGAGGAGGTGGACGCCCCACCCCCACTGGAACACGGCGGTGACGACGCCGAACGACGCGCCGATCGACAGCAGGTTCATCAGCGCGGCCTTGATCGGCACGACGATCGAGCGGAACGCGATCACCAGTAGCAGCAGCGCGACCCCGACGACGGCGATGACGACGGTCCGCATCCGGGACCCGACGGTGTCGGCGAGGTCGATGATCGCGGGGTTCTCGCCGCCGAGGTAGACCTTCGCGCCGGGGTGCGCGTCGCGGACGGCGGGGATCGCGGTGTCGCGGAGCCGGTGGACGAGGTCGGTGGTCGACTGCTCGTGCGGGGCGTCGCGGGGAATGACCAGCAGGGTCGCGGTGGTGCCGATGACGACGGGTTCGCCGACGGACACCACGCCCGGCACCGCGGAGATGCGCTGCTGGAGCTCCTGCGCGATGAGCGTGGCCTGCTTGTCGGGCTTCTTGCTGAGGTCGGGGGCGCCCTTCACGGCCGGCGCGGGAGGCGCGGAGGACGCGGCCGGGGCCGGGGCCGGGCCGGTGAGGCCGCCGAGGCCCTGGGGGCCCTTCACGACGGGCGGCTTGCGCTTGGCGGTCCGTTCCGGGCCGGGCGCCTCCGCGACCACGACGAACGGGCTGTAGTGGCCGGCACCGAACTCCCGCGCGACGATGTCGTAGGCCTGCCGCGCCTCCAGCTTCTTCGACGACATGCTGTCGGCCATCACGCCGAACCGCAGGCTGAGGGTCGGCACGGCGAGGGCGAGCAGGACGAGCGTCGCGACGATCGCGTACGGCCAGGCGTGCCGGTCGACGTGCCGGCCCCAGGACGTCCAGCGGGCGGACGAGCGGTCGGGCCGGACGCGCGGCAGCCGGTACCGGTCGATGCGGGGGCCGAGCGCGCCGAGCACGGCGGGCAGCAGGGTCAGCGAGGCCGCCACCATGATCGCCACGGCGACGGCGGTGGCGAGCCCGATCCGGCCGATGAACGCGACGCCGGACAGGAACAGCCCGCAGATCGCGAACACGACCGTCCCGCCGGCGAACACGACGGCGTGGCCGGAGTGCGCCATGGCGCGCCCGACGGCGGTCTCGGTGTCGTCGCCCTCGGCGAGCTGCTGCCGGTAGCGGGTGACGATGAACAGCGCGTAGTCGATGCCGGCGCCGATGCCGAGCATCGCGGCGACCTCCGGCGCGGTCGGCGCGACCTGGAAGAGCGACGCGGAGAAGTGGATCAGCGAGTAGGCGACGGCGAGCCCGCACAGCGACACGATGATCGGGATGCCGGCGGCGAGGAACGACCCGAACGCGAGGAGCAGCACCAGCATCGCCAGGAAGAGCCCGGCGCCCTCCTGCGGGCCGGTCTTCGGCTGGTTGAGGAGCATCGCGGCGATGCCGCCGAACTTGACGTCCAGCCCGGTCATCCGGGCGGGCTCGACGGCCTCGCGGAGGCGGTCGAGGTCGGCGGCGGTCAGGTCGCTCATCGTGCCCTTGAAGTTGAGCTGGATGGCGACGGCCTTGTCGTCCTTGAGCCCGCCCATGCCGGTGGCGTAGGGGTTCTGAACGAACGCGACCCGGTCGAGTTTCCCGATGTTCTCGATCGACTGGCCGATGGTGAGGGCGACGCGCCAGTCCGCGGGGCTCGCCTCCGGCGTCTGGGCGAACACGACCGTCGCGGTGGGCCCGGTCTGCGCCGGGAAGTCCCGGGCGAGGGTGTCGATCGCCTGCTGCGTCTCGGTGCCGGGCAGGCTGCTCTGCTGGACGAACATGCCGCCGTGCACGAGGCCGAGGACGCCGGCGCCGAGCATCAGCGCGAACCAGAGCTCGAAGACGGTGCGCCGCCGGCGCACGCACAAACGCCCCAGAGCGTCCAGGAAACGGGCCATGCTCGCAGAACAGCACGACTCCATGCATCTTTGCAATAGATGCAACTTTGCAGTCGTGGTAACGTCCGTCACATGGACGAGCGGACCGGCCTGCGCGAGCGCAAGAAGCGCCGCACCCGGCACGCCATCGCGTCCGCCGCGCTGCGGCTGTTCGCCGAGCGCGGCTACGAGGAGACGACGATCGCCGACATCGCCGCCGCCGCCGACATCGCGCCCCGCACGTTCTTCGGCTACTTCCCGAGCAAGGAGGACGTCGTCTTCGCCGAGGTCGACGACCGGCTGGCGGAGGTCGCCGAACGCCTCGCCGACCGCGTCCCCGGCGAGTCCCCCATCCAGACGATCCGGCGCGGCGTCGTCGACGTCCTGGAGGCGATCGTCAGCGAGCACGGCGAGTACGGCGCCGTCCAGATATCGCTGATCCTGGAACGCCCCGGCCTCCAGGCGCGCGCGCTGCAGCGCCTCACCGACACCCAGGAGAAGATCGAGGGCCTCCTCCACGACCTGTGCCCCGGCATAGACGAGATCGACGCCGCCGCCGCGGCGGGCATCGCCGTCGGGGGGATGCAGGCCGTCGTGGTGCACTGCCGCCGCCACGGCTACGACCCGCTCTCGATGCGGACGGCCCTGGACCGCGCCGTCACCATCGTCGAGAACGGCCTGGTCACCGTCGAGGCGCTGAACCGGCCCTGGGACGAACCGTCCCCCTAGAACGTCGGGCACCGGGAGCGGAGGCGCCCGCTCCCGGTGCCCGACCCGTCCTCGGTACCCGTCAGTCCTCGATCCTGATGCGCAGGCGGCGGAATCCGCGCCCCTTGTTCTCCACCTTCGCCACCGCGATCCGGCCGATCTGCCGGGTCGAGCCCACGTGCGTGCCGCCGTCCGCCTGCGTGTCGAGCCCGACGATGTCGACGATCCGGACGTCCTGGACCTCCGGCGGGACCAGGTTCGTCGCCGTCCGGATGATGTCGGGGATCGCGAACGCCTCGTCGCGCGGCAGCGTCCGGACGTCGATACGCCGGTCCGCCTCGATCTCCTTGTTGCAGGCGTCCTCGACGGTCTGCTTGAACCCCGGCGGCACCTCGCGCAGATCGAAGTCCATCCGCGCGGTCAGCGGCTCCATGTTGCCGCCCGTCACGAGGCAGCCGTAGTCGCGGAACACCACCCCGCACAGCAGGTGCAGCCCCGAATGGGTACGCATGAGCGCGGTGCGGCGCGCGTCCTCGACCGCGCCGCGCACCACCGTGCCGACCGGCGGGACCGGGTCGTCCTCCACCGGGATCAGCACCAGGTCGTCGCCCTTGCGGACGCCCGCGATCCGCGTCTGCACGCCCTGCCACAGCAGGACGCCGTGGTCCGGCGGCTGACCGCCGCCGCCCGGATAGAACGCCGAGCGGTCCAGGACGATCGCGTCCGGGGCCGCGTCCAGGACGACGGCCTCCCACTCGCGCAGTGCCTGGTCGTCCAGTTCCAGCCGGGTCGTCCGCCCCAGGGTCTCCGTGCTCATGCGATCACCCTAGAACGCCCGGCGCCGCCCGCGGGGCCGGTTCACCAGGGGCCGTACGGGCCCATGTTCGTGCTGCCGCGCCCGCCGCCGCGCTTCTTGAACGGGGCGACGGCCGGCCGGACGTCGGCCAGGTAGACGGCCCCCGCGATGAACGCGGCGACCGGCAGGATGTTCAGCAGCAGCGCGATCGGGTGCACGCCGAGCGCGTAGGGCACGGCCGCGTACGCGCCGCCCACCACCGCCGCGACGATCAGGATGATCATCCACAGCTTCTTGCTCTGCTTGCTCGCCGCCGCGTACGCGCCCTGCGGCACGGTCAGCGCGTCGATCAGCGCCCAGGCCTCCATCACGAACGCGATGATCAGCAGCAGCCAGAAGAAGTAGTCCAGCACACTGAAGTCCGCCATCGGTGATCAGCACTCCCGCTCGTCTCGGACGGCGACCCTCGCGTCGCGCACCTTGCGTCCCAACCCTATGCGGCCCGTCCAGCCCCGGCCCGGAACCGCGGTGGACGGGCCCGGATCCGCGGCGGCGGGCCCCGATCCGCGAGCCCGCGACCGGGCCCGGCGGGCCTCCTGGGCCGGGCCCCGTTCACAGAGAAAGACGTCAGGGCCCGCCCGGGTGTTCCCGGACGGGCCCTGAAACCGCTGCTCAGGCGGGTGCGCCTCAGGCGTCGCTCTTCTTGGCGGAGCGGGCCTGCGGGGCCTTCTTCGGCTGCGCGGTGCGCGCCTTCGGCGCGGCCTCGGCGTCCGCCTCGGCGATCGCGGCGACCTCGGCGGCCTCGCGGTGCACGACGCGCTTGCCGCGCTCGGTCAGCTCGTCGATGAACTCGACGGTGCGGGTGCCGACGTGGGTCACGTACGCGACCGCGGCGCCCGGCAGGTCCTTCGCGTCGACGCGCTCCTGCACGCGGCCGACCTCGTCGCGGTAGCGGTCCACGGTCTTGCGGACCTCACCGCGGTAGCGCTCGACGGTCTCGCGGACCTCGCCCTGGTACTTGGACGCCGCCTCGCGGGCCCTGCCCTGGTACCGGGTCACCTGCTCGGGGACCTCGCGGAGCTTCTCCACCGCGAAGTCGCCGGCGCCGGCCACGGCGTAGACGGCCTTGTTCTCGCGGAGACTGCTGGCCAGCGTCATCCGACCTCTTCCTTTCCATCCTGCTCTGGGGTGTCGTGCCCGGCTTCTCCGAACACTCCGGCGGCTTCGTTCTCCTTGCGGAACGACTCGTAGATGTCGAGCAGCACCTGCTTCTGGCGCTCCGTGAGGAGGAGGTCGGCCCGGACGGCGGCCTGCACGTCGGTGTCGGCCTCGCGCTCCTCCAGGATTCCGGCCTGCACGTAAAGCGCCTCGGCGGAGATCCGCAGCCCCTTGGCGATCTGCTGCAGGATCTCGGCGCTCGGCTTGCGCAGCCCGCGCTCGATCTGGCTCAGGTACGGGTTCGAGATGCCCGAGACGTCCGCGAGCTGGCGCAGCGAGATCTTCGCCCGCGTCCGCTGCTCCCGGATGTACTCCCCGATCGAGCCGACCTTCGAACTTGCCATGTCTCCACCCTGCGTCATCGTGCTTGCTATTGCAAGCACCTCAGCTAGCACTCGGCCGTGAGTCCCCTCACAGTCACGCACACCAGGATCGGGGGTCGCGCACGCGGGGGCGCACGCGCGAGCGACGGCCGCGCGAGGAGGGCCGCGTTAGGAGGACGGCGGCGAGAGGAGGGCCGCGTTAGGAGGACGGCCGCGCGAGAACCCGGCGAACCCGCCCGCCCGGCGGGCCCTCGGACCGCGAACGCGACGAGCCCCCGCGACCCTGCGGATCGTGGGGGCTCGTCGCGGCTCCGCGCGCCGCGCGGAGGCCGGATCCGGCCACGCGGCCCGGCGGGCGCCGGGTCACGCGGACGGGGTGGCGAAGGGGTCGTGCTCGGCGAGCAGCTTGTCGAGCCGCGCCTGGTCGACGCGGCTGGTGACCGCCTGGCTCTCCTGGCGGTCCCGGACGCACTTGGCCAGCGTGAACGTCGAGGTGATCACGTAGAGCAGGCCGAGCGCCAGGAACGCCCGGACCCACGCGCTCACCGGCAGGTAGAGCACGCCGGCGGCGACGGCGACGCTGGAGACCACGAACGAGATGGCGGCCTGGACGAAGAACGCGGTGCTACCCGCCTGCGCGGGCGGTGTGGAGTTCGTCATGGCCCGAGTCTGCGACGGCGCGGCGCGGCGGGCATGAGTACCGAGGCTCAACCACCCATGAGTAGCCCGGATCAGCTGACGTCGGAGGGCGGGACCGTCCAGGTGTTGCAGACCGACAGGTCACGGCCCTTGAAGCCGGCGATCACCCAGCCCGCGTAGTGCCGTCCGGACCCGTGGTCGCGCTGGTCGGGCGGCAGCCGCTCGTCGCCGCGCCCCCGCACGTCGATGATCATCGCGGTGTACTGGGCCTGCGTCATCGGCAGCGTCGCCCGCTCCGAGCTGAGGAACGTTCCGGCGAAGCACTGCGCCTGCAGCTCGATGCGGCGGCTCGCCTCCGTCCGGGTCGCGGTGTCGCCCTTCTCCATCTCGGCGTCGCCGTACAGCAGGATGCCCGCCCGGTCCTGGACGTGGTGGCCGTACTCGTGCGCGATGACCCGCGCGAACACCGCGTAGTGCGACAGCGGCTCGCCGCCGGACGTCGCCACCACGTTCGTCAGTCCCACGTACATCGTGTTGTTCGCCGGGCAGTAGAACGCGGACGCGCCCGGCGCCGGGTAGCTGCCGCACGGGCTCGACCCCGGCGTCTGCCAGAAGACCCGGTTCGGGGTGTCGAACCGCATCCCGGCCTTCTTGAACTGCCTGCTCCACGACGCGTCCAGGCAGTCGCTCAGGACGTTCATGAACCGGCGCATCGACACCGGGCCCGGCACGAGCCGGGGCAGGACGCACCGCACCGGCGTCAGCGCACCCGTCGCGTACAGCTTGTTGCCGGTCGCCGTGCTGCGCGACGCCGTCCGCGGCTCCGCGGAACGGACGTGGGTGCCGATGCCGCCCTCGCCGCCGAACAGCGAGAAGCCGAGGATGCCGAGGACGACCACCGCTGTCAGCCCGCCGAAGATCCCCGCGATCGTCCCGCCGGCGCTGCGGCGCGGCGGCCTGCGCGCCGGGACGTACCGGTACTGCGGCGGCGGACCGTAGGCAGGCGGACCGTACGGAGGCGCCGGCCGAGGCGGGGGGTAGTGACCTGCCATAGCGAAGAATCATCGCACGCATAGCCGATACCATTTGCGGCCATGTCTGCTCTTGCGGCGTTGTGTCGTTTGCGACCGGTGGTGCTCGCGCTGGCGGCCGGTTCCCTCCTCCCCCTGGCGACCGGCGCGCCCGCGGCGGCGGACGAGCGTTCCGCGGCCGCGCCCGGGCGGGCCGCCGGCGCCGAGCGGGTGCTGAAGGACGACGTGGCTCTGGCCCCCGGCAAGGGCGGCGTGATCCGGGTCAAGGAGACGATCGTCTACCAGTTCGCGGGCGGGTCCCGGCTGCAGCGGACGTTCCCGACGCGCAGCCACGAGAGCATCACCCAGGACCGCGTCTACGAGCTCGGCTCCCTGCGCGCCACCAGTCCGGACGGCGGCCCCACCCGCGTCTCCACGTCCGCCGGCGACACCGACACCACCGTCAAGGTGACCGGAGGCGGCAAGCTGACCGGCGCGCACACCGTCGTCCTCGAGTACGACCTGCGCGGCGCCATCGACCAGCTCGGCTCCGCCGAGGAGCTGCGCTGGCCCGCCGCGGGCGGCTGGAGGGTCCCCGTCGACGAGGCCACCGCGACCGTCGACGCCACCGCGATGATCCGCAGCGTCAACTGCTTCGCGGGACCGCTGAAGAGCACCATCGGCTGCACGCAGTACTACACCAACCACGCCCACACGCAGGGCGTCTACAGCCAGCGCGAGATGCTGCCCGGCGAGTACCTCACCGTCGTCGCCGGGCTCCCGCCCGGCACCACCGGCGGCCACGCGATCTACGAGCGGCGGCACACCGTCGCGACCGCGTTCTCCGTCAACGCGGTCACCGGCGGCGTCCTGCTCGGCCTGCTGGCGCTGCTCGGCGGCGGCGTCGCCGTGCTGTACCTGCTGCGGGGCCGTGACGCCCGCGTCGTCGGCAAGCACGCCGCCGCGGGCGACCAGGCGCCCGTCGTCGGCGCCCAGTTCGAGCCGCCGAACGGGGTGCGGCCCGGCCAGATCGGCACGCTGATCGACGAGCAGGCCGACGTGATCGACGTGACCGCGACGATCGTGGACCTCGCCGTCCGCGGCTACCTGCTCATCGAGGAGGAGGACCGGGCCCAGACCGGCCGCCTCGACTGGACGCTCCGCCGCCTCGACCGGCCCGTCGTCGACCTGCTCCCCTACGAGCGGATCCTGCTGGACGCGCTGATGACCGGCCGGGACGGGGCGCCCCGCGACGCGGTGAAGCTGTCCGAGCTCGGCGGCACGTTCGCCACGAAGCTCGCGCAGGTGCGCGCCGCGATGTACGACGACGTGGTCAAGCAGGGCTGGTTCGCGCGCCGGCCCGACACCGTCCGGTCCCGGTGGACCGTGTTCGGCATCGCGCTGACCGTCCTCGGCATCGCCGCGACCGTCGCGCTCGCCCTCACCACCGAGTGGGCGCTCGCCGGCCTCGCACTGATCATCGCGGGCGCCGCCCTCGCCTACGGCGGCCAGTACATGCCCGCCAAGACCGCGCGCGGCTCCACCGTCCTCGCGCACACGATCGGGTTCCGCGCGTTCCTGGAGCGCGGCGCGATCCCGGACGGCGAGGCCGTCGCGTCCCAGCAGCGCATCGCGCTGTTCTCCCGCTTCCTGCCGTACGCGGTCGTCTTCGACGTCGTCGGCAAGTGGGCCGAGACGGTCAAGGACGCCGGCGAGCGCGCCGAGGGCGCCGACAACCTCTACTGGTACGAGGGCCCCGCCGAGTGGGACCTGTCCAACTTCGCCGAGTCGATGCGCACGTTCACCCTCGCCACGTCCGGCTCGATCTCCCAGTCCCGGGGCCTCTGACCTGGGGCGGCCGCGCCCGGGCGGATCGGACCCGCGACGGGCGCCGGGAGAGGTCCCGGCGGCCGCCGCGGGCTCGGACGGCGCCTGCCGATCCGGGGGGTGGGTGGGTGGCCGTTCCGGCAGGCGCCGCGTCGGGGGGGTCCGCGGCCTCGGGGCGCGTCACCTGATCTGGCGGATGTTCCCCGCGTGCCTCCTGTGGATCCAGCGGAGCGGGCCGAACTTGCGCCACGTCGCGGCGGCGCGCGCGTTCGCGGCGCGCTCCCGCTCGGCGGCGTCGCGCGCGGCGGCCTCCCGGCGCGCCGCCTCCTCGCGCTCGGCCTCGAGCCGCGCCAGTTCCCGCTCGGCCGGGGTGAGCGCCGGGTCGCGGCGGTTGCGCTGCGACGGGCTGCCGCGCAGGACGCCGCCGGTCACCTCGCCGCGGTGCGGCATCTGCGGGTCCCGGCCCGACGACCGCCGGGGGTCCTTGGACGCGAAGATCGTGAGGAAGAGCCAGCCCGCGATCGCCAGGAAGATCACCGCGGGGGCGATCGTGTACAGGTAGATGTCCCCGATGTGAACGGAACTGCCCAGCATGTGGCGACACCTCCTCGCCACGAGTGGGTACCCGGTGTCCGCGTTTCAACCATCCGGCCGCGCGCGCCCCGCCTCGCGCCGCCCCCGCCCTCGAAGGCGTGCAAGGGCATTTCGTAAGATGTCTGACATCTTACAGAGGGAGGTCATGGTGGCGCTGAGTCCCGTCCCGAGCGGCTCGACCGTCGACGCCGTGCTCGACCAGCTCCAGCGGCAGGTCAGCGGCGGCTCCTGGCCGGTGGGCGAGCGCATCCCCGGCGAGCTGGACCTCGCCGCGCAGCTCGGCGTGAGCCGGCCCGCCGTCCGCGAGGCGATCCGCGCACTGTCGCACTGCGGCGTCCTGGAGGTACGGCGCGGCGACGGCACCTACGTGCGCAGCAGCGCGGACCCCCGCCCGCTGCTCGGCGGGGTCGCACACGCGACGGCCCGGGACGTCTTCGAGGTGCAGCTCGCCTACGACGTCCAGGCGGCGCGGCTGGCCGCGCGGCGGCGCACCCCCGCCGACCTGGAGCGGCTCGAGGACCTGCTGCGCGCCCGCGACGAGGCCACCGGCGCGGACGAGCACGGCGCCGCCGAGTTCGGCGCCGCGGACGCGCGCTTCCACCTCGGCGTCGCCGAGGCCGGCGGCAACCCGGTGCTCATCGAGGCGATGCGGTTCTTCATCGTCCGGCTCGGCGAGGCGATGCGCGCCGTCCGGCTCGACCGCGAGATCCCGGAGGCCGGTCCGGCCAGGCACCGGGCCGTGCTGGACGCGATCGCCGCGTCCGACCCGGACGCCGCCGCGCGGGCCGCCGCCGCGGTCGTGGAGCCGACCCTCGCCGTCCTGGACGCCCTGCTCGCCCGCGGGGAGGACCGGTGACGGCGCGGCGGACCGGACTGCTCGGATCCGTACTGCTGATCGTCCTGGTCGCGGCCAACCTGCGCCCGGCGATCTCCGCGGTCGGGCCGGTGCTGACCGAGATCCAGGACTCCTTCCACCTGTCCGGGACGGCCGCGGGCGCGCTCACCACGCTGCCGCTGGTGTTCTTCGGCTCCTACGGCCTGGTCGCCCCCTTCCTGCGGCGGCCCCCGCGCAGCGAGACGCTGCTGGTCATCGCGATGGGCCTGCTGATCGCCGGGCTGCTGCTGCGGCTCGTGGACGCCCCCTTCCCGCTGTTCGCCGGCTCGCTGGTCGCGGGCGTCGCGATCAGCGTCGGCAACATCGCGATGCCCGCCATCATCAAGCGCGACCACCCGGACTCGATCACCACCGTCACCGCGGTGTACACGCTCGCCGTCAGCGGCGGCGCGTCGATCTCGTCCGGGCTGGCCGTGCCGGTCGAGGACGCCTTCGGCTCCTCGTGGCGGCTGCCGCTCGGGCTGCTGGCGGTGCCCGCGGCGATCGCGGGCCTGATCTGGCTGCCGAAGGCGGTGCGGGCCTCCCGGGCCGCGCGCTCGGCGCCGCCCGCGCGCCCCTCGCGCGCCGCCGCGGCGCTGGTGTGGCGCACGGGCCTGGCCTGGCAGGTCACGGTCTTCATGGGCCTCCAGTCGCTGCTGGCCTACGTGGTGCTCGGCTGGCTGCCGACGATCTGCCAGGACCGCGGGATGAGCGACACCGCCGCCGGCTACGTGCTGGCCCTGACCGCGGCGATCCAGGCGGTCGGCTCGCTGGGCGTGCCGCTGCTGGAGCGCCGGATGCGCGATCAGCGCCCGCTGGTGACGCTGACCTGCACGCTGTGCGTGGTCGGGTTCGCCGGGATCGCCTGGGCGCCGATCGCCACGGTGTGGCTGTGGGCGATCGTCCTCGGCATCGGCCAGGGCCTCGGGTTCGCCACCGCGCTGTCGTTCATCGGCCTGCGCGCGCACGATGCCGGGGTCGCGGCGCAGCTGTCCGGCATGGCGCAGGGCGTCGGCTACGTGATCGCGGCCCTCGGCCCCCTCGTCATCGGCGCGCTGCACGACGCCACCGGCGGCTGGACCGTTCCAATGATCGTCGTGCTGGCGGTCTGCGGGGCGCTCGCCGTCCCCGGCCTGCCCGCCGGACGGAACCGGACGCTCGGATCACCACCCCCGATACCGGCGCCTGAGGTTAATGCGGCGAATGAGCGGACACACCTTTAGGCGTCGCAACGGCCGACCATCGGGAGGTGGACGGGATGCTCGCCATGGCCTACGCCAACACCGATCCCATCGGACCGGTCTTCTGGGCCTGGATCATTCCACTGATCGGCACGGTGGCGCTGCTGGCCTGGCTCTACGTCACGGTCACCGCCTCGTCCCGGAAGGTCCATCCGGAGCGCCGCAACGACCAGACGAACCACCGCGGCATGGAGCAGGGCGGGCTGTACTACTACCGGCCCGGCATGTTCTCGCACAGCTACCCGCCGACCTCCGAGCAGGACGAGGAGTTCCTGTACGAGAACCCGCAGCCGGGCCGCGAGCCCCGCGTCCAGACCGGCCCCGGCCTGGCCAACAAGACCCTCAAGGAGCGGGCCAAGATCGTCAAGGACCGGCAGGCCCTGAAGAACGAGGTCGACTCCCTGAAGCGCCGCGGTCGCGACACCTGACCACACCACCAGCCCCATCCAGGCCCCGGCCCACCCGCCGGGGCCTCCCCCTGTCCACCCCGATCCCCTAAGCCCCCTGCCGAGCCCTCCCCTGTCTCCCCCGCTCCACTGACCCGCGAACCAGCCCCGGCCCAGAAGCACAACCCGCCATCGCGAGCCCGGCAACAGCCGAACGCGGCTCGACGAAACGGCAGTGACCACAGAGCGAACCGCTGGCCAGCGAACCCTCCCCACGCCGACGCCGCACAACCCCCGCCGATGGCACCGCACACACCGAAGGCAGGCCGCCGGAAGCACCGCGCACTCCCCGCTGTGGGCGCCGCACACCGCCCACCCAAAGCACCGCACACCGACCGCCGGAAGCACCGCGCACCGCCTGCCGAAGACGCCGTGCAGTGCCCGCCGGGGGCACCGCGCACCGACCGCCGGGGGCGGCGAGCACTGTCGCGGCGGCTGTTCAGCGGCGCTGTGTGGCGACGCTGGGCATTGCCACCGGCCGGCGGCGACGGTCTGAGGGGTGGTGGGCTCGGCGTCTGCCAGCGCCGCGTTGTAGGGGCCGTTGGCGAGGGCGCTGCCCGCTCGCCGCCCGGCCGTCGGCTGTGGTGCGGAGGACCGGCATCCCGCCTTCCCGGGAGGCGGGAGTTGCGCAGTCGTGCCTTGGTGCGCGCGCTGGTACCGAGCAGCGACGGTGCCCGGGCGCCAGCGTGCATGTGGGATGCGCCGGCGCGGCGTCGCTGCGGGGTCGTGGGACGGGTCGGCGGCGGGTCCGCGGTTATGTGGCGGGTGGGGTGAAGACGTCGGGGACCGGGCGGATGGCTCCCACCTGCGCTTCGCCTCCATGGAGAGGGACGGTCGCCAGGTCGTCCAGGGCGCTCGGGGCGTCCTGGTCGACGCCCAGGGCGCGGACCAGCGCGACGGTCACCGGTGTACGGGCCCGCATGGCGCCGTCGTCGATCTTGACGGCTCCGGCGCGGCCGTCGGTGAAGGCGAACGCGTCCACGCCCTCGGCGCCGCACTTGACGAGCAGGCCCGGGACGGCGTCCATGAGCAGGCGCTCCTCGCGGCGCGTCCCGGACGTCCACTGCGGGTGGGCGCGCATCGCGTCGGCGACGCGGCGCTCGGGGGTGCCGGGTCCGGCGAGGACGAGGGCGCGGAACGCGCGGGCGACGCCGGCCACGGAGACGGCGAACAGCGGCGCGCCGCACCCGTCCACGCCGACGGCGCCGACGGATTCCTCCGTGAGTTCCTCGACGACGGCGCGGACCGCGAGCTGGAGCGGGTGGCCGTGGTCGAGGTAGCCCTCGGCCGGCCATCCGGCGGCGACGCAGGTCGCGAGCATGGCGGCGTGCTTGCCGGAGCAGTTCATCCGCATCCGGGACGGGCCGCCGCCCGTCCGCGCCACCTCCTGCTGGGTCTCGGGGTCGAGCGGCCACTGCTCGGGGCAGCGCAGGTCCGCGGCGCCGAGGCCCGCTCCGGCGAGGATCTTCTCCACGCCCTCGACGTGGAAGTCCTCACCGGAGTGGCTGCCGGCGGCGAGGGCGAGCAGCTCGCCGTCGAGGTCGAGCCCGTTGCGGAGCATCGCGACGGCCTGCATCGGCTTGTTCGCCGAGCGCGGGAAGATCGGCTCCTCCGGCGCGCCCGCGCGCACCACCGGCTCGCCGCCGGTGTCGAGGCCGATCGCGGCGCCGCGGTGCCGCGACTCCACGAACCCGGACCGCTCGACCTCCACGAGTACAGGATTGATCTCCACTGCGCCCCCTGTCATCGGTGAACGCGGGCCGTCCGAGCCCGCGCGTCACCATGGTGGTTACCCACCGCACCAAAGTGAATCCGAACTGTGTTCTGTGGATAACCGTCCGGCCCCGCCCCAGCCGGAATTCGCCGGAACGGACGGTGTCTCCGCAGGTCAGCGGCGTTTGACGGCCAGGAGGGCGCGGGCGTCGGCGACGGGCATCGCGGGGCGCTGCGCCAGCGCGGCGGCGGACGCGGCGCGCTCCACGAGCTGCACGTTGGCGGTCACGGGCCGCCCCTTGGCGAAGGTGACGGTGTCCTCCATCCCGACCCGCAGGTGCCCGCCCGCCGACAGGGCGGCGAACATGACGGGCAGGGACGTCCGGCCGATGCCGGTGGCCGACCACGTCGCCCCTTCGGGCAGCGCCTCGACGGCCGCGACCAGCGAGCGCGCGTCCCCTGGTATCCCCCCGGGGACGCCCATGACGAGGTCGCAGTGCACATGGCCGCCGTACGGCAGCCCGTGCTTGTCCAGGAGGCGGTTCAGGGCCGCCACCTGTCCGAGGTCGAACAGCTCGAACTCGGGCACGACCTCCAGTTCCTGCGTGCGCTGGTACAGCTCCACCATGAACGGCCACGGGTTCATGAAGACGTCGTCGCCGAAGTTGACCGTGCCGCAGGTGAGCGAGCACATGTCCGGCTCCGCGTCCAGGACGCGCAGGCGGTCCTCGTAGGGGTCGGTGACGGCACCCCCCGTGGACAGTTGGACGATCAGCCCCGTGCTCTCCCGCAGCGCCGCGACCGTGTCCCGCAGCCGGGACGGGTCGAGGGTGGGCCGCGCGTCGTCGTCGCGGATGTGCACGTGGATGACGGCCGCGCCGGCCGCCTCGCATTCCTTGGCCGTCTGAACCAGTTCATCCAGGGTGACGGGCAGGGCGGGGACGTCCGCCTTGGCGGACTCCGCGCCCGTGGGCGCCACCGTGATGAGCGTCGTTGCTCCCATAGGCGGCAGAATGCATGGTCATGCGTGCCGTAGTCCAGAGGGTGAGTCAGGCGAGCGTGTCCGTGGAGGGGCGCGTCGTGGGCCAGATCGACGGGCCGGGCCTCATGGTCCTGGTGGGGGTGACGCACGACGACGACGAGGCGAAGGCGCGGAAACTGGCGGCCAAGCTGTGGGGCCTGCGCATCCTCAAGGACGAGAAGTCGTGCTCGGACGTGAACGCGCCGCTGCTCGTGGTGAGCCAGTTCACACTGTACGGGGACGCGCGGAAGGGCCGCCGCCCGACCTGGACGGCGGCAGCGCCCGGCCCGATCGCGGAGCCGCTCGTGGACGCGGTGGTCCAGGAGCTCCGGTCGCTGGGCGCCAAGGTGGAGACGGGCGTCTTCGGTGCCGACATGGCCGTCTCGCTGGTGAACGACGGCCCGATCACCCTCGTCGTCGACATCTGACCCGCGCCGCCGACACCACGAACCGGCGCACGGCGACCCGGACCGGTGCTGCCCGTCCCCCGGGTCAGCCGAACCCGTACACCATGCCGACCACGGTGACGACGGTTCCGGCGCCCGCGAGCAGGATCAGGGCCCGGTCCGCCGGGGCGAGGCGCCCACGCACGCCGGCCGAGTGCACGACCACGCCGGTGCCGCCGTCCGGCTCCTCCGGCTCGGGCTTCCTGCGGGACGGGTTGCGCATCCCGATGAGCTTCCACAGCGCGTCGTTCTTCATGCGCTGGTGGCCTGCCGAGCAGGCGAACAGCCGTCCGCGCGCGCGCTCGATGCAGGGGGCTCCCTGGCGCGTCAGCACCCGGCACAGCGTCGGGACGAGCAGGAACTCGTAGAGGCACCAGCCGAGGAGCCCGAGCAGCGCCACCCGCCACGAGTGCAGGTACCAGGCGGCGACGGCGACCACCGCGAACAGGGTCCACCACACCAGCGCGGACTCCCGGCGGGGACGGCGGCGGCGGGTTCCCCTGCGCGCGGCCGGCGGCTTCTCTCTCCCCAGGTTCGCGACCATCGGTAGGAATCCACCTTCCCCGGGCGGTGGCCGGTCAGAAATCGTCTATATCAGACGATTTTGCCCCGCGGGTCGCCGCTTTACCCGTGTTTTGCGGGCCGCCTCCGAAGATCGATCTGCGCGTTGGCCCCGGTGTCGGGCGACACCACGACCTCCTGCGCGGCGGCCACGCCGCCCGCCAGCAGCTCCGCGTCGACGGGCACGTTCCGCTTGACCAGCGCCAGCGCGATCGGTCCCAGCTCGTGGTGGCGCGCCGCGGATCCGACGAACCCGATCGTCCGCCCGCCGGGGACCTCCACCGGGTCGCCGTGCGCGGGCAGCCGGTCCACGCTGCCGTCCAGGTGCAGGAACACCAGGCGGCGGGGCGGCCGGCCCAGGTTGTGGACGCGCGCGACCGTCTCCTGGCCCCGGTAGCAGCCCTTGTTCAGGTGGACGGCCGTCTCGACGTACCCGACCTCGTGCGGGATCGTCCGGTGGTCGGTGTCGAGGCCGAACCGGGGACGCCGCTCGGCGATCCGCAGCGCCTCGTAGGCCCAGATGCCGGCCGGGCGCAGGCCGTCCGGGAAACCGTCCGACCTCGGGACGATCCGGGTGAACGTTCCGGCGACGTCCGGCCAGGCGAGACCGCCGCCCTCCGGCCCGGTGATCACCGCGTACTCCTCCGACACGTCCGCGACCTCGACGCGCAGCATGAACCGCATCCGGTCGAGGAACTCCGCGAGCGCGGGCGCCCCGCCCGGCTCGACGTGCGCCCACACGGCCTCGCCGTCGTCGATCAGGAACAGGTGGTGCTCGATGTGGCCCTGCGGGCTGAGCAGCAGCGCCTCGGTCGGCTCGAACGGCTTCAACCCGTCCAGATGCTGGCTGAGCAGGCTGTGCAGCCAGCTCAGCCGGTCCGGCCCGGAGATCCGCACCACGCCGCGGTTCCCGCGGTCCACGAACGCCGTGCCGCGTTCGAGCGCGCGTTGCTCCTGCGACGGCTCCCCGTAGTGCGCGGCGACTTCCTGGTCGGGCGCATCGGCGGCGACGGCTCCGGGCGACTGCAGCAGCGGGCTCTCCATGGAGCCAGACTATGTCGCGCGGCAGTCCTCGCACCGCCCGTACACCGTGAGGTGGTGCACGTCCGTCTCGAACCCGAAATCGCGCTCCAGCAGTTCCGCGAGGCCGGCGGCGGCCTTCGGGTCGACGTCCTGCACGGTGTGGCAGCCGCGGCACACCAGGTGGATGTGCTCGGCCTCGGCGGCGAGGTGGTAGTTCGGCGGCCCGTGGCCCAGGTGGGCGTGCTTGACGAGCCCCAGCTCCTCAAGCAGCTCCAGCGTCCGGTAGACGGTGGAGATGTTCACGCCGCGGGCGGTGCGCTGCACCTCGGTGCAGATGTCCTCGGGCGTCCCGTGTTCGAGGTTGGTGACCGCCTCGAGCACCAGCTGCCGCTGGGGAGTGACCCGGTACCCCTTGGCCCGCAGCTCCTCCTGCCACGACTCGACCATGCACCGAGTGTATGCCGGACGGGGTCGCCGAAAACTCGTTTGCCTCCATGCCCGGGGCTCGCATAGCGTGCGGGGTACGCGCGAAAGGAGGTGGTCCAAGAAATGGTTGATTCTGGGACTCGCGAGGTGGCTGTCCGCTAGTCGCCGTTCCGCCTCGGCGCCGCCGCCCCCGGCGGTGGCAACCGGTCGCGACGGTGACCGGCGAATACCAGGCAGTTACCCGATCCCCGGACCGATGGACCAGTCCTGTCCATCGCCCCGCTCCCGCGGGAAGGTCCGGGGATCGTTCCATGTCCGGCCCCCGCGTCTGCGGCCTCCGCGTCTGCGACACCGACCCCGGGGGGCTCGCCGTCCTGGGTCGTCAGCCGACGCGCTTCAGCTGCGCCGAGAGGTGCGACTGGAGCGGCTGCCCCATGGCGGCCATGTCGTAGGCCCAGCCGAGGTCCTCGCCGATGAGGCCGTACAGGCGCGAGCCCGCGGTGACCTCCTTGGCCGACTCGGTGCGCGCGACCACGTCCGTCTTCAGCTCGACGCGGTTGAAGGCGACGTTGCCCAGGTAGATCTCGACGATGCCCGTCGGGTGGGCGAGCGTGACCTCGACCTCGTGGTTCGGGCGGGGGCGCCAGTAGCCGGTCTCCACGGCCAGCGGGCGGCCGAGCGTGCCGTCCGGCTCGATCAGCCAGCTGCGGCTGGCGTAGACGAGGAACGGCTTGCCGATGTGGGTGAAGGAGATCTCCTGCCCGAAGTTGAAGCCCTCGATCGTGGGATAGCCGCCGACGCCGGCGCCCTCCCACGTGCCCAGGAGGAACTTCAGCGGTTCGAGGTCGGGGTGCAGCTCAAACTCCATGGGCACCGAGCGTAGCGGTCACTTCAGGCGCCCGAGCCGCAGCACCAGCAGGACGGCCGCCACCGCCACCAGCGCGAGAGCGAGGACCAGGACACCCGCGTTCACCATGCCGCCCACGCCGCACGATGCTACGCGTGCTCGCGGGGCTAGAGTGCGCCTATGGCGAGACCTCTGGTTATCAAGGTGACGGCGGGGGCGGACGCGCCGGAGCGCTGCAACCAGGCGTTCACGGTCGCGGCGGCCGCCGCGGCGAGCGGCGTGGCCATCTCGCTGTGGCTGACGGGCGAGTCCGCGTGGTTCGCCCTGCCCGGCCGCGCCGCGGGCTTCGAGCTCGAGCACGCGACGCCGCTGGACGACCTGCTCGCCGTGATCCTCGCCGCCGGACGCGTCACCCTGTGCACGCAGTGCGCGGCGCGCCGGAGCATCGGCCCGGACGACGTGCTGCCCGGCGTCCGGATCGCCGGCGCCCCGACGTTCGTCGAGGAGATCACCGCACCGGACGTGCAGGCGCTCGTCTACTGAGCGCGCCCCGTCCGGTCCGTCGGCGGAGGCCGAACGGGCGTTCACGCCTGCCCTGAAACGGCTCGACCCCCGAAGCGGCGCACGCGATCCCGCACGCGACGGCACGCACGCCGAACCAGCACGCGATTCAGCCAGCCTGGCCTGCTCAGCTCCATTTGTTCAGTTTCAACTGGACAGCTCAGCCTGATGAAACTACCGTGGAGGGCATGGACGAGACGGACGAAACGGAACGAGCACGGGAAGGGACCGCGCCGCGGGGACGGCGGGGCCGATGACCTCGGTCCTCACCCAGGTCGCGGGCTCCCTGCGGCGGCGCCGCCCCGGACGGGGCGGCCCGCCGGACGGGTTCGACCGGCGGCTCCTGGCGCCGATGATGCTCGGCAGCGTCCTGAACCCGGTGAACTCGTCGATCATCTCGGTCGCGCTGGTGCCGATCGGCGCCGCGTTCGGGGCGCCGCCGTCGCGCACCGCCTGGCTGATCTCCGCGTTGTACCTGGCGACGGCGATCGGGCAGCCGGTGGTCGGGCGGCTGATCGACCTGTTCGGGCCGCGCCGGCTGTTCCTCGCCGGGACGGCGCTGACCGGCCTCGCGGGAGTGGTCGGCGTGCTCGCGCCGGACCTGTGGGTGCTCATCGGGGCGCGGGTGCTGCTCGGGTTCGGGACGTGCGCGGGCTATCCGGCGGCGATGTCGCTGATCCGGAGCGAGGCGCGGCGGACCGGGCACGACAGCCCCGCCGGCGTCCTCACGGCGCTCGCGGTGACCACGCAGACCATCGCGGTCATCGGGCCGTCCCTCGGCGGGCTGCTGATCGGCCTCGGCGGATGGCGCACCACGCTCGCGCTCAACATCCCGCTGGCGCTGGCGGGGATCGCGCTGGGCCTCCTGCGGCTGCCCAGGACGCCACCGCCTGAACGCGCCGACGGCGAGCGGCGCCTGGCGAACCTGGACCTCACGGGCATGGGCCTCTTCGCCGTCATGCTCATCTCGCTGCTGGTGTTCCTGATGGAGCCCGCCATCGGGCACCTCTACCTGCTGGGTGTGGTGGCCGTGGCGGCGGCGGCCTTCACCGTCCGCGAACTGCGGGTGGAGGCGCCGTTCATCGACCTGCGCGTCCTCGGCGGCAACAAGCCGCTGCTCATCACCTACGGTCGCGCGCTCCTCGCCTACATCGTCACGTACGCGTTCCTCTACGGCTACACGCAATGGCTGGAGGAAGGACGCGGTCTGTCGGCGTCCCAGACGGGCCTCGCGCAGCTCCCGCTCTTCGGCACCGCGATCATCGTGTCCACCCTCACGGGACGGCGCGCGGAGATCCGCGGGAAGCTCCTCGCGGGCGCCGCCGGGCAGGTCGCCGCGTGCGCGCTGCTGCTGGTGCTGCACTCCGCCAGCCCGATCTGGTCGATCGTGGCCGTGGCCGTCGTCATCGGCGTCCCGCAGGGCCTGAACAGCCTCGCCCTCCAGAACGCCGTCTACCACCAGGCCGACCCGGAGCGGCTGGCGTCGTCCGCCGGGCTGCTGCGCACCTTCGGCTACCTCGGCGCGATCGTCGCGTCCGCGGCCGACGGCGCGTTCTTCGGGCAGCGCGCCGGCACCCCCGGGATGCACCACCTGGCCTGGTTCATGCTCGCCATCTCCGTCGCGTTCCTGCTGGTGACGGTGGTGGACCGCTCGCTGGGCCGCATCGGCCCCGCCACCCGAGAGATTGGACAGTCATGACGAACACCGCCCTGCTCGCGATGGACCTGCAGAACGCGATGGTCGGGCGCGTCGAGGACGACGCCTACCTGCCGCGCGTGGTCGGCGCCGTGGACGCCGCGCGCAAGGCCGGCGTGCCCGTGCTGCACGTCGTCGTCGGCTTCCGCGAGGGCCACCCCGACAAGCACCCCCGGAACAAGGCGTTCGGCGCGCTGCCGGACGGCGCCTTCACCCCGGCCGACCCGAGCGCCGCGATCCACCCCGACCTCGGCCCGCGGCCCGACGAGCCCGTGATCACCAAGAAGCGGGTGAGCGCGTTCGCGGGCAGCGACCTGGACCTCGTCCTGCGCTCGCGCGGGATCGACCACCTGGTGCTGGCGGGGATCGCGACGAGCGGCGTCGTCCTGTCCACCCTGCGGCAGGCCGCCGACCTCGACTTCCAGATCACCGTCCTCGCCGACGGCTGCGCCGACGCGGACCCCGAGGTCCACCGCGTCCTCACCGAGAAGGTCTTCCCGCGCCAGGCCGACGTCGTCACCGTGGACGCGTGGACGAGGACCCTGAGCGAAGCCTGAAAGAAGCCTGCGTGAAGGGGGAAGAGCGCGTTAACCCTGCGCTAACCTTCGCCCGCCCGCCTTCTGCCCCCGCCCCGAACCCGCCTATGGTGCGATGACCAGGGAAAACGCCGGTTCTCAGCACTCTCGGGTTCGGGGAGGCACGTCCCGGGCCCGGGGAAGGGGCGGGTCCATGGCAGCGAAGGTCATCCTGCACATCGGGCAGCAGAAGTCGGGCACCACCTACCTGCAGGACGTGCTCGGCCACATCGCGGAACCGCTCGCGCGGGAGGCGGGCGTCCTCTACCCGGACTCGATAAGGGAGGTCCTCCCCGACGCCATCGAGAACCACGAGCGCGCGACGCGCGGGCTGCTCGGCGACGAGTACCCGTGGGTCTCGGCGGACGACGCCGCCGGGGAGCGCGACAAGTGGCTTCGGCTGATGGAGAAGGTCCGCGCCTGGCCGGACACCGTGCTGATCTCCGCCGAGGCGCTGTCGGTGATCCGGTCGGCGGCGGTGGCGCGGCTGCTCGCGGAGTTCGACGGCGCGGACGTCGAGATCGTGATCACCACCAGGCGGCTGGACCGGTCGCTGCCGTCGCTGTGGCAGCAGCACGTCCGCAACGGACGGCACTCCACGATCGAGGAGTACTTCGACGCGCTGGTCGAGCAGCGCGAGCGCGGCCCGGAGGCGATCGAGGAGGACCTCGACCTGCACCTGTGGCGGGCCTTCGGGCTCGGCGGGCTGGTCCGGCGATGGGCCGCCGCGGTGGGCCCGGACCGGGTCCACGTCGTGATCAACCCCGGTTCGCCTGCGGACCTGCTGTGGCGCCGCTTCGCCACCGCCGTCGGCGCGCGCGGCTGCGCCGGCCGGCCGTCCGCCGAGGTGCGGGCCCGCCGCACCCACGGCGGGCTGACCAGCGAGGAGACCGAGCTGATGGTCGCGCTGAACCGGCGGCTGGAGGGCTCGGGCTGGAGCACGTTCGAGTGCCGGGCGCTGCGCGAGGAGATCCTGCTGGGCGGCCTGCTCGTGCGCGGCGAGCGCGGCGGGCCGGTCGCCGTCCCGGACTCGGCGCGGGACCTCGTGGCGGCGTGGGCCGAGGAGGACGTGGCCGTGCTCCGGCGGAGCGGGGTGGAGATCGTGGGACGCCCCCGCGAGCTGCGGCCCGTGCCGGAACCGCCGGACGGGCCCGCCCCGGCGTCGTCGGAGCGGGTCGCGGAGGCCGCCGCGGCGGCGATCATGGCGGTGGCGCCGCGCGGCCGGTACGGGCCGGAGCCGCGGCGCAAGTCGCTCCCGGCCTGGATCAGGACCCGCGTGCGGCCCGGGCAGGAGATCCCCGGGCCGCCGAGTCCGGACGCACCCGCGGCACGCGACGCCACCGCGGCATCCGAGGCGCCCGGCGCATCCGACGTGCCGGACGCCCCTGGCGCGCGGGACACGCAGGAGGCCCGGGACGCGGGATCGCCGCAGTAGGCGGTCCGTCAGGCGGCCCCGGGGTCCGCCGGGGGTTCGATCGGGAAGAGGATCGGGCTCAGCAGGTACTGGGCGCGGCCGGGCGCCGGGCCGTTCGCGAGTCGCGGAGCGATCGCGGCGCGCATCCCGGCGATCAGTTCGAGCAGCTCCTCCTCGCTGAGCCAGACGGCGTGCTGCCGGTATCCGACCAGGTCGGCGGCCGGGTCGCTGCCGTCGCGGTCGAGGTAGGCGCCGAACGCGGCGATGAGGGCGGCGGTCGCCGCCGCGAACCCCCGCCGGTGGTCCTCCCGGGACAGCGGCGCGGCCGGGTCGATCATCGCGCGGTCCTGGCGGAGCCGGTAGCGGCGCTCGACCGCGCCGCGCACCCGGCGCTCCTCGGCGACCTCCAGGACGCCGCCGCCGACCAGCAGCTCGACGTGCCGGTAGAGGGTCGCCTTCGAGACGTCCGGGATCCGCTCGCGCAGCTCGGACGTGGTGAGCAGCCGGCCGCCGCGCAGCGCGTGGACGACGCGCAGCCGGACGGGGTGGGCGAGCAGCTCCAGGGTGTCCATCGCCCTACGATCTCATCCGTGTTACCTTTCTCAAACTTGAGAGGGGTTGCCATGGGGGACGCGGAAGCCGTCGCCGCCGGGGTCGCCCGGTCGCTGCGGGACGGGCGGTTCGCCGAGGTCGAGGCGCTGTTCGCGGCCCCGCTGCGGGCCGTCGCGCCCGCCGGGGCGGTGGGCGCCGCGTGGGCGGCGGAGATCGCGCGGCACGGCCCGGTGACCTCCGTCGGGGACCCGGCGGCCGAGCCGCTCGGCGCGGACCTGACCCGGGTGAGCGTCCCGGTCGCCTGCGAGCGCGGGGCGCTGACCGTCGTCATGTCCGTGGACGGCGCGGGCCTGCTGAACGGCCTCCGGCTCGCGCCCGGCGGCGCCGCGGCGTGGAGCCCGCCGCCCTACGCCGACCCGTCCGCCTTCGAGGAACGGGAGGTCACCGTCGGATCGGGCCCGCTGGCCGTCCCGGGAACGCTGACCCTGCCCCGGGCGACCGGGCCGCGCCCCGGCGCCGTCCTGCTCGCCGGCGGCGGACCGTTCGACCGCGACGCGACGAGCGGCCCCAACAAGCCGCTCAAGGACCTCGCCTGGGGCCTCGCCACCAGCGGCGTCGCGGTCCTGCGCTTCGACAAGGCGACCTACGCCCACCCCGCCGAGGTCGCCGCCGACCCCGCCTTCACGATGGCGGACGAGTACGTCCCGCACGCCGTCGCGGCCGTCCGCCTGCTCCGCGGCGATCCGGCCGTGGACTCCGGACGGGTCTTCGTGATCGGCCACAGCATGGGCGGCAAGGCGGCCCCGCGCGTCGCCGCCGCCGAGCCGTCCGTCGCCGGCATGGTGATCATGGCGGGGGACGCTCAGCCGATGCACGAGGCCGCCGTCCGCGTGACGCGGCACCTCGCCTCCCTGGACCCCGGCCCGGACGCGGACGCCGCCGTCGCGGCGATCATCCGGCAGGCCGCCAGGGTCGCGGACCCGGCGCTGTCCCCGGCGCGGCCCGCGGCGGACCTGCCCTTCGGCCTCTCCGCCCCGTACTGGCTGGACATGCGGTCCTACGACCCCGTGGCGACCGCCCTCGCGTTCGGCAAGCCCATGCTGATCCTGCAAGGCGGGCGCGACTACCAGGTCACCGTCGAGGACGACCTGTCCCGCTGGCGGGCGGCCCTGGAGGGACGTCCCGGCGTGACCGTCCGCGTGCACGCCGCCGACGACCACCTGTTCTTCCCGGGCACCGAACCGTCGACGCCCGCCGGCTACGACCGCCCCCAGCACGTCGACCCGGCCGTGCTGGACGACATCGCCGCCTGGCTGAACGCCTAGGACCCGTCCGCGGCACGCGCCTCGTCGCGGGTCGCGGCGCCGACCTCGTCGTGGGCCGCGACACCCGGCTCGTCGCCGGCCGCGTCGCCGAGGCTGAGCAGCAGCGTGCGCAGGGTCGCGGCGAGACCGTCCCGCTGGTCCCGGTCGAGCGCGGCGAGGATGCGCCGCTCGTTCTCGAGGTGGGCGGTGACGGCGCGGTCGATGAGGTCGCGGCCGGCGGGCGTGAGGGCGACGATGACGCTGCGCCGGTTGGCGGGGTCGACGTCGCGGGTGACGTGGCCCTTGGCGACGAGCCGGTCGAGCCGGTTGGTCACGGCGCCGGACGTGACCATCGACGAACGGGCCAGGTCGCCCGCCGTCATGCCGCCGTCCGCGCCCGCCCGCCGGAGGGTGGCGAGGACGTCGAACTCGCCGCGCTCCAGCCCGAACTCGCTGAACAGCGCCTTGAGCTCGCGCTCGGCGATGCGCGTCACCCGGGACAGGCGGCCGAGCACGCCCATGGGGGACGCGTCGAGGTCAGGGCGCGCGCGGGCCCACTGGTCCAGGACGAGGTCGACGGCGTCACGCGCCACGAAAACTCCTCAATGTTGAACTGTTTGACACAAAGGTATCACCGGGTTACCTTCCTCAACGTTCAACATTTCAACGTTGAAAGGTTACTTCGCGATGGTCGCACGCACCGGGCGCCCGCACTCGCTCCTGCGGGCCTGGCTGGGCGTGGCCGTGATCACGGCCAGCCTCTTCACCTTCCTCACCACCGAGCTGATGCCCGTCGGCCTGCTCACCCCGCTGAGCTCCAGCCTGGACGTCCCCGTCGGCGTCGCCGCGCTGATGGTCACCCTCTACGGCGTCTCCGCGGGCCTCGCCGTCACGTTCATC
Organism: Actinomadura nitritigenes; assembly: GCF_017573545.1. GTDB lineage: Bacteria > Actinomycetota > Actinomycetes > Streptosporangiales > Streptosporangiaceae > Spirillospora > Spirillospora nitritigenes. The sequence goes on from NZ_JAGEOK010000013.1 coordinate 281,030, forward strand.
GTCGCCTGGACCCGGCGCGTCGACCGGCGCGTCCTGCTGTCCGCGCTGCTGGCCGTCCTCACCATCGGGAACCTCGTCACCGGTCTTTCGCCGAACTTCCCGCTCGTCCTCGCGACCCGGCTCGTCATGGGCTTCGCCAGCGGCGTGTTCTGGGCCATCGGCGTCAGCATGGCGATGCGGCTCGTCCCGGAACGGCACGCCAGCCGCGCGTCCGCGATCGTCATGTCCGGCATCTCGATCGCCACGGTGGTCGGCATCCCCCTCGGCACCGTCCTGGAGGACCTCACCGGCTGGCGGACCACCTTCCTCATCTGGTCCGGCCTCAGCCTGCTGGTGTTCCTCCTGGTCGCCGCGATCGTGCCCGCGCTGCCGTCCGACAACGCCGTCTCGGTCCGCGAGGTGTTCGGGCTGCCGCTCAGGAACGCACCCCTGCGGTCCGTGCTGGTCATCGTCGTGCTGTTCGTGCTCGGCCACTTCGGGGCGTACACGTTCGTCCGCCCCTTCCTCGAGGACCGCACCTCCGCGACGCCCCTCTTCATCACCGTCGTGCTGATCATCTTCGGGATCGGCGGCGCCGCCGGGAACTTCGTCGCCGGCTACACCGTGAACAAGAGCCTGCGCGGCAGCTTCGCCGTCGGCTGCGCGGGGCTCGTCGCGTCCCTCCTGCTGCTGCTCGCCGCCGGCGACGGGAAGGCCGGCGCGATCGCCGCGCTGGTGCTGTGGGGGCTGTCCTTCGGCGTCGTCCAGCTCTCCCAGGTCAACATGACCCTCGCCGCCGCCCCCGAGACGTTCGAGGCGGCGATGTCGCTCAACACCATGGCGTACAACACCTCCATCGCGCTCGGCGCGCTCTTCGGCGGCCAGCTCGCCGACAACCTCGGCGTCACCAGCGTCGTCTGGTTCGGCGTCGCGCTGACCGCCGGCTCCCTGCTCCTCGCGCTCGGCACCGGCCGGCGGGCCTCACGCGCCGTCGCCCATGACGCAGCCGCCGTCCCGTCGCCGCTGCTGAAGGACTGAACGCCGGGCCCCCTCGCTCGCCGCCGCCGTCACCGCGACGGCGGCGGCGAGCAGCGCCGCCCATCCCGAGAACAGCAGCAGCTGAACGACCGCGACGCACGCGACCCCCGCCGCGATCCGCACGAAACCGCTCAGGACCCGCACCGCCGCCGCCATGCACCCGAGGTAGACGACGAGGAACAGCGCCGTCGGAACGGCGACGAACTGCGCGGTGCCGACCAGCCCGCTCCCCGCCAGGCCGAGCAGCAGCCCGCCGGTCGCGGCGATCGCGGCGACGAGCCCGGCCGTCCGCCCGCGCCCCGTCCCGCCGGACGCCCCCGCAGGACGCCCCCGCCTCGCCCCGGCCAGGGCGGACGCCATCGCCGTGGCCCCCGTCAGGTAGGCGTTGGTCGCCGCCAGCGTCAGGACGACCGCGCCGGCCGCCGCGATCGCCCGCCCGCTCCCGCCGACGGCGACCTCCAGCAGGCCCGCCAGCGGCACCGAACTCCCCGCCCGCGGACCGAGCACCCCGACCGTGGCGGCCGCCAGCGCCAGGTACAGGACGGCGGTCACGGCGAACGCCGCGCCCACGACCCGCGGCAGCTGCCGCCGCGGATCCCGCAGCCGCGCCGTCAGCGGAGCCGCGGCCTCCCACCCGACGAACGCCAGCATCAACGGCGACGCCGCCCGCGCGATCGACCCCCACCCGTGCGGGGCGAACGGATGCCAGTACCCGGCGCGCGCCGACGGTGCGGCCCCGCCCACGGCGAGCACCACCAGCGCCACCAGCAGCCCGACCAGCGCCAACTGCACCCGCACACCCGTCCTCGCACCGGCCAGGCGCATCGCCAGCACCAGCGCCAGCAGGGCCCCGGCCGCCACGAACGTCGTCCGGTCCCCCGCCCGCAGCAGCTCCGCGACGTACGCGCCGCCGATGAGGCACACCACGGGCGCCCCCGTGACCACCCCGCCGAGGAAGCACCAAGCCGCCGCGCGCCCGGCGCGCGAACCGAGCCCGGCGGCCGCATACCCCGCGACACCGCTCGTCGACCCCACCGTGGTCCCGAGGCGGCTGAACACCACCGCGATGAGGCCGGACAGCACCAGCAGGCCGGCCCACGCCAGCAGGGAGGCGGGCCCGGCGGTCCGCGCGGCGAGGCCCGGCAGGAGCAGCAGGCTGGGGCCGAGAAGAGCACCCACGTACAGAGCCGTGGCGCCCATCGTGGACAGATCGTTCCGGTTCGATGTCATGCCAGGAGCATCGCCCGAAACGCGCGGCACGCGATGGCATGTTGTGACTCGCACGACCTCCTGCACGCAATGCTGTGCCGCAAGCCGTTCAATATGCTGCACGACATGCCGCAACAGGGTTACGACCGCATCGATCGCGCCATCCTCGACCGCCTCCAGCAGCACGGCCGCACCGCCAACGTCGATCTCGCCGAGACCGTCCGCCTCTCCCCCTCCTCGTGCCTGCGCCGCACCAAGGCGCTGGAGGACGACGGCGTCATCGCCGGATACCGCGCGGAACTCGACCGGGGCCGCCTGGGGCTCGGCCTCACCGTCTTCATCGCCCTGAAGGTCGACCAGCACTCGCGCGAGACGTCCCGGACGATCGAGGCGGCCCTCACCGCCATCCCGGCCGTCGTCGCCTGCTACGTCGTCTCCGGAGAGGCCGACTTCCTCGTCGAGGTCGCCGTCTCCGACCTCGCCGCCTACGAGCGGGTGCTCCTCGACGAGATCCTCGCCATCGGCCCCGTCCGCGACGCGCGGAGCACCTTCGCCATCCGCACCGTCCTCAACCGCGGCCCGCTCCCGCTGTCCGGCTGGCCGCCCAAGCGGTGACCCGCCCCGGTCACTCCGTCAGCGCCTCCGCCAGCCCGTCCGCGAGGGCGATGATCTGCTCCAGCGCCAGGCCGCCGCGAGCCACCCGGAATCCGTGGCGGCGCGCCCAGAACGCGCCCTGGACCGCGTGCAACTGCGCCCAGCGCTGCACGCGGCCCCGGTCGAGCTCCGCGGCCTCCGCGAACACGTCCATCGCGCGGTGCAGAGCCTTGCCGAGGTCATCGGCGTCGAGGAGCCACAGCAAGAGCGCCTTGAGCAGCGCACCGGCATCGTAGGCGCGGTCCCCCGCGTACCCCTTCGGGTCGACCGCCAGCCACGGCTCGCGGTCGGCCCGCAGGATGTTCCTCGGATGCAGGTCGCCGTGGACGAGCGTGTCCGGCTGGACGCGCCCCAGCTCCCGCACGGTCGCCACCGCCGCGTCCAGCACGCGCGGAGGAAGCCCGTGCACCAGCTCCCGCGCGTCCTTGTGCAGCTGCTCCTCCCACGCGTCGGCCCGGTCCCGCAGCCGGGGCAGACCGGGCGGCGCCGGGACGCCCAGGCGCCGGCTCAGACGTCCCGCAACTCGCACCATCTCGTCGACGTCCTCGCCCTGCGCCAGGGAATCCGTCCGGGCCCGCTCCAGCAGCATCGCGAACCGCTCGTCGTCGCGCTCATGCAGCAGCACCGCGCCGCGCCCGCCCCACACCGCGAACGCGTCCGGCTCATGGACGTTGCCGGGATGCGGAAAGGACACCTTCACGACGGCGGGCTCCCCACCCCGCCGCACCGGAACGATGATCCCGACGCCCCCGTGCATGACGTCGCCGTCCGGCACGCAGTCCCAGCGGTCCAGGAGCTCCTTCACGAGCCCCGGCAACCCGGCGAGCCACTCCGTGCCCGCCTCCCCTTCGCGCTCGACGGTGCTCCGCGCGAACGCCTCCGGTATCACCACCACGCGGGCACGCTACGCGAACCGGCCACCGCCCGCCTCGTCCCTCCTAGGCTCCATTGCCATGGGGACCTTCCTCACCACCGACCGGCTCCTGCTGCGCTACTTCACCCTGGAAGACGCCGACCGCCTCGTCGAACTCGACGGCGACCCCCGCGTCATGCGCTTCCTCACCAACGGAAAACCGACCCCGCGAACGCGGATCGAGAACGACGTCCTGCCCCGGATCCTCCGCCAATACGGCGCGGGCCCACTCGGCCAATGGGCCGCGCACGAACGCGCCACCGGCGACTTCACCGGCTGGTTCGCCCTCGCCCCCATCGACGGCCGCGGCCCCGACGAAGCCGAACTCGGCTACCGCCTCCGCGCCGCCCACTGGGGACGCGGCTACGCCACCGAAGCGTCCCGCGCCCTGATCCGCAAAGCCTTCACCGACCTCGGCGTACAACGGATCACCGCCCAGACGATGGCCGTCAACACCGCCTCCCGCCGCGTCATGGAAAAGGCGGGCCTGACCCACGTGCGCACCTTCCACCAGCATTGGGACGACCCCATCCCCGGCACCGAACACGGCGAAGTCGAATACGAGATCCTCCGGCAGGATTGGCTGCGCATCGCGCGAGGGTAGCCGTTACGGCATGGGGTCCCTGCATCCTGGCTGCGAACCAGATCAAGTTGGTCGCAGATGGGAGCGCGCCTCGCCGAGGGGGCGGGCTGGAGTCAGCATCGGGGACGTGCGTCTTCTGTTTCGGGATCGCTGAACGCACAGGCATTGACTAATTGGCGGACCGTCGTCGAGAAGCGCGGACATCAAAGATGCGTACAGATGCATTGACCCTTTTTCATCCTCGGGTGAGCTCGTAGTTCTGTAGGACGGCGATGGTCTTGACCAGGTGGCCGGCCTTGCAGGGGCTGCAGCGCAGCTTGCGGAGGATTCGCCATGATTTGAGCTGGGCGTTTGCGCGTTCGCCGGGACCGCGGAGCCTGGCGTGCGCCCGGTTCGCCTGCTTCTGCGACTCGGGCTTGTCCCTGCCTTTGTAGGGCGTGATGACGACCGAGGCCTCGGCTCCTTGGTAGGCCTTGTCGGCCAGGGTGAGGATTCCCGCCTTCTCCAGTTCGCGCAGGACTCCCCAGACGCGGGCGGCGGTCAGGTCGTGGATCTTGCCGGGCATCGCCCCCGAGGTCCACAGGATCGTCCCGTTTGGTCCGGCGATCACCTGCACGTTCATCCCGTGCACCCGATGCTTGCCGGAGAAGTAGGGGCGGTCGGCCTTCACCCGGTCGGTGTGGATCAGCGTGCCGTCCAGGACCAGGTGCGTCATCCCGTCTGTCTTGGCCCTGCGCAACGCGGCCCACAGCTTGGGTGAACGCGCCGACAGCAACGCGACGATCTCCTCGACGTAGCGCCAGGCGGTGGCCACCGACACCCCGAAACCCGCGGCGGCCTCGACGAACGTCTCGCCCTTACGTAGATGCACCAGCACCAGGAGAGCCTGCTGGCCGGGGTTCAGCAGCCGCCACCGCGACCTGATCGCCCGGCGATGGCGACGGACGATCCCCGCCACGTAGTTCAGCGTCGGACGCGACAAATCCACGGCGGCACGGTAAAACAGCATGCAGAAGCTCCTGGTGAGACGGCGTGGGTTGTGGTGATCAACCCGTCTACCAGGAGCTTCTCTGTATCTGAGGGGACTCCATCAACTCGCGATCACGCTGTGATCAACCAGCCCGCCCGAGGATGAAAAAGGGTCATTGGGATGTGGGGGTGGCGCCGCGAAAGATTGTTGAGGTGGGGGACGAAAGGGTGTTCGGGTGGTGGGGTGGCGCTGGCGTACGGGGCCGCCCCTCCAAAGTCAAGGGCGCCTTCGGCGTCGCTTCGCGATGGACTTCGTCCACCCTTGACTTTGGAGCCTCTGCGGCCCCTGAGGCAGCGTTAGGGGCAGGCTCCGCCTGCCCCGCCCGGGTCGCGCCACCCCACCACCCCCTTCCGCAAGGAACCAAGCCCCCTCCCGGCAGTTCGCTCCCGGCCCTCGCCAGGCCCGTCGGTTTGAACCGCCTGTAATCCGGTGTTGGCGATCGCTCTGGCATTGCGGCCCGGAGGGGTGACGCGCTGCGTTCGCTGGGCGGCCTTGGCCATTGCACCGGTATCGCGATGTCATGCGGGGAGGCCAGCTCGCCCGTCCTGCGGGCGGGCGCGAATGGACCTGCCGCCGGGCATGGCCGGGTGTGGCGTTGTGCGGCGGGAGGGTTATGCAGTCCCTGTCCAGCGCGGTGTGAAGTGGGTCGGTGCTGCTGGGCGGTGTAGTGGCTGGGTGGGCTGGGGTGGTTTCCGCTGAGGTCTGTCTGTGGGGTACGTGCAGTCGGTGTGAGGTCTCGCTGTCGCCTGTGGTGTGGGCATGCCGGGGCCGCCCGTCATCGGGCGGATGCGGGCGGCGGATCGGCGCAGGGCATGACCGGGTCCGGTGTGGCGGGGCGGTGCGGTTATGCGGCCCAGTCGAGAGCGGGGTTGTCGGGTGGGCCGATGCTCCCTGGTGGTCCGGCCCCGGTCGCGGATCGTCTGGCGTCGGCCGGTGGCAGCAGCCGGTAGACGTACCGCCCATCTCGATCCTTGGTGATCTGGATCTGGTCGGGGTTGGTGTGCTTGAACCGGTTGTGCCACCCGCAGGCGAGTGCGAGCTGGTCGATATCAGTGGGGCTGTTGCCGAGCGCCCACCCGTGAACGTGGTCGACCTCGCACAGTGTCCCGGGGACTTCGCATCCCCGCACAGCACACGAGGGGTAGAGCGTCTCAAGGACTTGCCGTTGTGCGGCGGAGGCGAATCGTTCCCGGTATCCCAGGTAGAGCGGGGTGTTTCCGCGGCCGAGGAGCAGGGGTGAGACTCCGGCCGAGAGGGCGATGCGGCGGGCTTGGGCGGCGGGGATGGGGGTGCCGTCGGTGAGGCGGGCGGGGGCGTTGCCGCCGGTGAGCGTGTCCAGGTCGCAGATCACGGTGACCCTGGAAGCCTTGTGCCCGCCGGACAGCACGCTTGAGAGGGCGGCTGCGGTGCGTTCGGGGAGGTCGCGGTGGTCGTCGGGTCCGGCCGGCTTGGCCAGCGGCGCCAGGGTGCCGTCCCAGATCGCGGCGTCTTCGGGGTTCAGCCACCCTTTGACATACCGGCCGCCGTCCAGAGATCGGGTGGTGGTGAGCCACGACTTGTCGTAGCCGCGCCGAGAATCCTCGTCGGGGGCGTCTTCGGTGTCGTCGCGGTCGGCGATGAGGTCACGGATCCGGCGGCCGAACGCGGCGACCTTCCCGGCGGAGAAGCCCTGGTCGACGAAGCCGAGCAGGGTCGCCTCGGCCTCGACGCAGTCGGTGTCGTCCAGGCGCGAGACCGAGTCAGCGACCGTGAGGGCGTAGCCGTGGGACAGGTGTCCGGAGGCGAGTTGGGCGCAGACCTCGGGCAGGCGATGCCGCTGCCGGGCGAGAGTGAGGCGCTCCTTCACCCGGTTGTCGCGCATGCCCAGCCGGGACCGCAGCCATGCCTGGGTGGAGGGATATCCCCACCGGGCCTGCTCTTTCGTGGCGTCGACTCGGCCGATGAAACCGGCGAGCGCGCTTTCCTGCATATCGGACGCGGCCACGAGGGTTTCAGTCAGTTCCAGGCACGCGGCCGCCGATTCAGGAGCCTCGCGTTGGGCGAGTTCAGTGGCGATGATTGAGAGCGCGTTCACCAGTTCCATGGTGGACGCGGCCTCAAGCTCGACCGTCACTGATTGCATACGTAAATAGTACCCTGCGTGACCGACATTCATGGCCGTTCACGGCACATTCCGTCCGGTATCTTTTCGGCGGAAAAGCAAGCGGGACCTTACAGCCCCTGTTCTTTGGGGCACCTTCCGGGAGGTGGCTTCGTACCTTACGGAAGGGGGTGGTGGGGTGGCGCGACCCGGGGCGGGGCAGGCGGAGCCTGCCCCTAACGCTGCCTCAGGGGCCGCAGAGGCTCCAAAGTCAAGGGTGGACGAAGTCCATCGCGAAGCGACG